>CAWEHU010000016.1:0-379773 GCA_963808965.1 uncultured Alphaproteobacteria bacterium | reverse complement strand
CTCGATCAGCGCCTTGATCTCCTCCTCGCTCGCATCGGGTCCCAACACCTCGGCTGTCGGGAAGCCCGCGAACTCCAGCAATCTGGAGCCGTAAAGCATGCCGGTGATCTGCATGGTCTTTCCTCCTGGCAACGGCGCGCCGCGAGCGCCGTCTCATAAGATTTGCAAAGCGCGCCGCCACTGGCGCAGGAAACTCGCCCGCCTGGCCTGATCGAGATAAACGAGAAGCTCCGGACCAACATGGATCGGCCGTACGGTGTCCGAGGCGATCGCCCATCCTCCCGGCATGTCGACGCGTACGAACCGAGTGACTGTGCTGCGAGCAGCTTCTGACCATCTCGCGAGAGAAGAAAATCGAGGAAAGCCTTGCCTAGCCTCGGCTGCACAGCCGCGGCCGGGATGAATGCAATGCGGGACAACAGCAAAGCGTAGTCCTCTGGAACCACGAACCCGAGCGCGGGATCGTGCATGGCCCGCTCTCTCGCGTACGAGCCGACAACATTGTACGCAAGCACTAGTCCCTCACCCGACGATACGCCCTCGAGCATCGCACTCGTCGAGGCAAAGAGCTTTGGCGTCGTCCGCCCGATGGCAGCGACCAGATCCCAAGTCGTCGGCGTTGTCCGAACGTCTTCCGAGAGGAAGAGCAATCCTACGCCGCTACGCGCCGGGTCGAAGGTCGCTACCTTGCCTTTATAGAGATCGACGTTCGCTGCCAGCAATCGCGTGAAATCTGCGTGCGTCCGGGGAACGGCATCCGGAGGAAGGTTCTGCTTATTGAACGCGATCACGACCGGCTCGGCCGTGATGCCGTAGGCCTGGTTCGCCCAGATCGCCCACGACGGCAACGCTTCAGCTTCGGGCGAAACATAGGTCTGCGCGTAACCGTCATTGACCAGCTTCATCTGCAGGTCCATTGCGGAGCTCCACATGAGGTCCGCCGTACGCCTGTTCGCCGCTACATCTTCCAGAAAGCGGTCGTAGAGCTGTTCGGAAAGCTGCCTCCTGTAGCGGACCTTCACGCCAGGCCAGCGCGAGGTAAACGCACTGATCAGCTCTACTCCCTGCTCCTCCTCGATATTCGCGTAGATGAGGAGCTCATCGGGCGATGCCGCCGTGCCCCGGGTGTCGTCCACCCTATAGTCTTGCGCCAGGCCGCGGGTTGGGAGTGCCGTGGCGGCGCTAATCGCACCCCCCGTCAGGCGCACGATCGTCCGGCGCGTCAACCCTCGCATTGGGCTGGTCAAACCAATCGTCTCCCGCAGCAGCGCCGTGGGAACTCGGGCGTCAAACAGCGTCGTCGCACCAAAACGGACGCCTCCCTGTCGCCGGCTCTGTTATGGACCCAAGCTTGCCGGCGGAGCTAACCTAGCCCGAAACCCCTGTCACAGTCCTGTCATGACGCCGGGCGGGGAAGATTGAGCGAGCCGCGGCCGAAAAAGAGCAAGCGATGCGAGTGCTGATTGTTGAGGACGATGTTCCATTGGCGCGCGGCCTCGCGCAGTCGCTCCGAGACCTGGGCTTCGCAGTCGATCACCATCGAACAGGGCTAGGCGCCGCGGAGGTGGCGCTGTCCGAGCCGTACAGCCTCATCGTGCTCGACCTCATTCTGCCGAAGGTCTCCGGTTTCGACATTCTCCGCTCCATACGCCAGCACGGCTCACTCGCGCCAATTCTGATTTTGACCGTGCAGCACTCGATTCAGGACCGAGTGAAAGGCCTCAATCTCGGTGCCGACGACTATTTGGTGAAGCCATTTGACCTGGCAGAATTCGAAGCGAGGGTGCAGGCGCTTGTCCGCCGTTCGCAAGGAGCGCCTTTCCCGGTCCTGAAATGCGGACCTCTCGCTTGGGACCGCTCCGCCATCACTGTTCGCTTGGACGGAGAATTGCTCCCGCTGCGCCGACGCGAGCAAGCGGTTTTGATCGCGCTAATGACCCGCGCAGGGAAGGTCGTGCCAAAGACGCGGCTCATTGCCGAAGTGTTCGGGTCCGAAGAAGAAGTCGGACCCAATGCGCTTGAGCTCTACATCGCGCGGCTTAGAAAGAAGTTTGGCTGCGAGGGGCCGAAAATCGTAACGGTTCCAGGCGTCGGTTACCTGCTCGAAGTCACGTGATTACGCGTTCACGCCATGCCTCGCTTCGACGAAGGCTCCTTCTTAACCTGCTCGTTCCGGGGGCCGTGCTCGCCGCTGCGTTGGCGGTCAGCGGCAGCTTTATGATTTACGGCATCGTGCAAAGGACGCACGACCGTCTGCTTGATGGCTCGTTGCTCGCCATTGCGGATCGGCTTGGAGCCGAGGGAGGGGAAATCACTGTCGATCTCCCTCCGGCGGCTCTAGGTATGCTGGAGAGCCAAGCCCAGGACAGCATCTATTACAGTATCCGATACGGCCGCGAGTTGGTGACCGGCTATCCGGACTTGCCCTTGCCCGGTTCCACCTTATCGCCAGGCGCTCGCATTCACTGGAGCGCCTCCTACAAAGGCCGCGAAGTCCGCCTAGTAGCGGAGGCGCGGAAACTCTACGGCAAGCCGACCCCGGTGCTCATCGAGGTGGCCGAGACGACCCGCGCGCGCGCCCTCCTGCAACGGCAAATGCTGGCGGCGCTGGCGGTGCTTGAGGCCATTCTTCTGTCCGTGGTCGGATTGCTCGCTTGGCGGGCCGTCAACATCGGACTTCGCCCGCTGACCGAATTGAGCAAGCAGATCGACCAGCGCGCCGTCCGCCACGCAGTCGCTTGGCAGCCGCTCGACCTGCGGCGTGTTCCGGGCGAGGCGCTCGCTCCAGCAATGGCGCTGAACGCGCTTCTGAACAGATTAGGTCAATCAATGGGCGCCATCCAGCGGTTCACTGCTGATGCGTCCCATCAAATTCTCACGCCCTTGACGGTAATCCGCACGCATTTGGCGCTGCTTGGCCGGCACGGCCCCGAGTCGGCCGCGGGGCGATCTGCGCTGGCCGACATCGCCGATGGCGTCGGACGTGTCGAGCGAATGTCGAAGCAGCTGCTCGCGCTTGCGCGCGCGGACGAACACCCGGAGGCCTTCCCCGAAGCCGTGCCAGTCGACCTCACGCATGTCCTGGAGGAGACTGTCGCGCAACGTTTTCCGGAGGCCCGGAAAAAGGGGATGACCATCGAAGTTGATCGGCCCGACGAGCCGGTTCTCGCTTTGGGCGACGAAGTTCTGATCAGTGAGCTCATCGCCAATGTGCTCGATAACTCAATCCGCTACGGCAATCCAGGGGGCCATGTCTTTGCCCGGATCAAGCCGAAAGCTGGCGTCATACGCCTCGAACTCGAAGACAATGGGCCAGGCATTCCCGTCGCTGAAAGAGAGCGCGTGTTTGAGCGCTTTTATCGTGGATCGTCGCATGAGGGCCGACCGGGAACCGGACTTGGGCTTGCGATCGTGCGCGCCGTCTGCGACCGGATCGGGGCCGGCATCGAGCTGTCCGACGGCAGCTCTGGATCGGGCCTGCTGGTGACGGTCACGTTTCGGACGGCCGGTCGGGACGAGATTTGAGGTCATCGCGAGGCCAAGGGGAGCGCCGTCGGCTGCGGCTGCGGCTTGAACCTCGGCGAGAACCCATTCAGTGCATTTGCTCGTGGACAGCACAGGTTTGAACTGTGCGGCCTGGGCGAGTGGCTTATCTGCCCCCGACGTCCGGCCTCACGCTTTTCTGCTCTCGATGGAATGCACAGCGGCGTGCCTGGACAGTCAGACTTCCAAAATAGCCTTGATCACACCAGCGTCCGGACGCACCCAATCGCGGAACAGGCCGGGCACGGCGGCTCGGCCGCAACGCTCGCGGACGGCGCGATTGTTGGCCGGGCTGCACGACGCCATCGCGGCGCATGTGCGGCGTCACCGGGACGCGACGCTGGACGAGCTGCGCGTCTGGTTGCGCGAGACGCATGGTGTCTCGGTCAGCATGGACCTGATGTGGAACACACTGGCCCGGCTCGGGCTGACGCTGAAAAAAGACCTAACATGCAGACCTGGCGAGCTACGTCGAGCCGCTGCTGACGGCTCGTCGCGTGCTCCGCGAGCAGTTCAATGTCCTGCATCAGCAGTTGCTCGTGGTGGTTCGCGCCGATCAGGTCTGCCGCCGGCTGATGACGGTACCTGGGATTGGCCCGGTCGTGGCGCTCGCTTACCGAACGGCGGTGGACGTGCCGACGCGGTTCTCCAACTCCAAGGCTGTAGGCGCCGCGTTTGGGCTGGCACCGACCCAGCTGCGCGCCGCGGCCAGACGAACTGTGGCCGGGACAGGGAAACGGCGCTCAACCGAACCGAGAAACAGGTCTTCAGAATGCCGACCCCGGTCCAAGCAGTTTCAGGCTTGCGTCATGCCGGCCGACTAGAGAAATCGTTGCACATATCGCGGATCCCTTCTCGGCGGAACGAGGCAGCCGAGGGGGCCTTTACTTCCGCTCCGGCCCCGCTTCCAGCAGGGCGAGATTCTGTTGCGCCAGATCCGCCGTTGCCGTATCGGGCGAGAGCGTGATGGCGCGCTCCCAGTCGGCGCGTGCGCCCGTGCGGTCGCCCTGGCGTTCGCGCAAAATGCCGCGCTCCAACAGCGCCTCCGGATTGTCGGGATCGATCGCGATCGCGCGGTCGATGTCGTTCCGCGCCCGATCCAGCCGATCCTCGTGACGCCACGCCGCGGCGCGGAATACGAGCGCGTCGGTGCGGCGCGGGTCGAGCTCGAGGGCGCGATTCAGATCATCGATCGCGTCCATGTAGCGCTCCATCGTGGCAGCGGCGACGGAACGGTCGATCAGCACCTCCGGGTCGTTGGGCGAGAGCACAAGCGCGAGCGTCGCGGCGCCGTAGGCGCGGGCCGGGTCATCAGCCATGAGCCAGGCCTGCACCGCCTGACCGTAGAGCGAGGCGCGGGCCAGCGCCGGGGCGCTGCTCGCGCCAGCCAGCTTCTCGAGCATGTCCGCGCCGGTTCCCGGATTGCCGAGCGCGATCTGCGCCAGCGCGTGGCAGTGCATCGCCCCCTCGCCGCCGCCGGTCGCCTCCCAGGCGTCCGCGAAGGCATTCGCGCCGCTCGGGTCAGTCGACAACATGGCGAGGCACCGCTCGTAATCCGCGCCCTCCGCGATGCGGGGCGGCACCGGGGGTACGGGTAAGGCTTCGGAGGGAGCGGCGCTCTCCCGCTGGGCGGAAACCGGCGTCGCGGCGCCCGCGAAGAACCCGGCGGCGATCAGGAGCGCGGCGCCGCCGAGGGCCGCGACAGAACTCTTCATGGCGGCGCACTCTATGCTTCCACCGAAGCCTCGGGCAAACCATCCGCGATGGAGCCGACCGGATCGCACCTGCTCGTCTTCGGTCTCGGCTATACCGGCACGGCGATCGCCCTCGCCGCCGCCCGCCTCGGCTTCGCCGTCGCCGGAACCAGCCGCACGCCGGAGCGCGTTTCCGCTCCGCCCGAGATCGTCCGCGTCCCGTTCGACGCGGCCTCGGACACCATTGCCCGCGCGACCCATCTGCTCGCGACGGCCCCGCCCGACCCGTCCGGCGACCCGGTGCTGACGCGCTACGCCGCCGCGATCGACGGCGCGCCAAGGCTGTGCTGGATCGGCTACCTGTCCACGACCGGGGTGTATGGCGACCGGGGCGGCGACTGGGTGGACGAGGATACGCCCCCCGCGCCCCGCTCCGCCCGCACCCGGCAGCGGCTCGCGGCGGAGCAGGCCTGGTCACGCCTCGCGGACCGCCGCGCGGTGGACGTTTTCCGGCTCGCGGGCATCTACGGCCCCGGCAGTTCGGCCCTCGACGCTCTCCGCGCCGGCACCGCGCGCCGGATCGTCAAGCCGGGCCACCAGTTCGGCCGTATCCATCGCGACGACATCGCGGCAGCCGTATTGGCCGCCATGCGGCAGGAGCGCCCGCCGGGCGTGCGGGTTCTCAACCTCGCGGACGACGAACCCGCGGAAACCGCGCGAGTGATCGAGGAGGCGGCCGGGCTGCTCGGAATCGAGCCGCCGCCCCTCGTTCCGTTCGAGCAAGCCCGGCGGGCGATGACGCCGATGGCGCAGAGCTTCTGGGCCGAGAACCGGAAGGTGGCCAACGCCAAGACCAAGGCGGCGCTCGGCCTCGGCTGGCGCTACCCGACCTATCGCGAAGGGCTACGCGCCATTCTCGCCGAGGAGGGCGGCGAGGGTCCGGCATAGCAGCGCGAGATCCTGCGGGCGCGAGAGCCGGTGATCGCCGTCCTTGATGAGCGTGACCTGCACGTCCTCCGCCGTCACCTGCTCGGCGATGCGGAGCGACATCTCCCAGGGCACGTCGGGATCGCTCTGGCCGTGCAGCAGGCGCACGCGGCAGCCGAGTTCGATCGGGCCGCCGAGCAGGAGGTGATCGCGGCCGTCCTCGATGAGCCGGCGCGTGATCGGGGTCGGCTCGCCGTACTGGCTCGGCGCATGGATCACGCCCTCGCGCATCAGGGTCCGGCGCTCCTCGAAGGTCATCGCCTCCCACATCAGCGCCTCGGTGAAATCGGGGGCGGCGGCGATGCCGAGCAGGGCGGCGATCCGGTGCGGCCGGGCGCGCGCCGCGAGCAGCGCGATCCAGCCTCCCATCGAGGAGCCGACGAGCACCAGTTCGCCCTCGGTCAGCCGGTCGATCGCGAGAATCGCGTCGTTCGCCCATCGCCCGATCGTGCCGTCCTCGAACCGTCCCCCGCTCGCGCCATGCCCCGAGTAGTCGAAGCGCAGCATCGCCTGGCCGCGCCGGGCGCAGAAGGCGTCGAGCTCCATCGCCTTGGTGCCGCCCATGTCGCTCTGGAAGCCGGGCAGGAACACGACGGTCGGCCGGCGGCCCTCACGCCTGGCCCAGGCCAGCATCACGCCGTCGCCGCGATCCAGTTTGCCGTTCAGCTCCCGATCCATTCTGCTTATTTCCTCGAGTTGGCGTTGGCTGCAAGCTCCTCACGGCAGACCTGTTCCAAAGGGGCCAATTCGTTGCGAACGAGGCTCCACATAATAGGCGGGGCGATGCGCCCGTAGTCATGACGGAGGATGTTGCCGATACCAGCGACTTTCGGTCATGGGATCTCTGGATGGCGCGCTTTCAGCTCGTCAGTGAGGTGGCGGGTTGCCACGGAGATGATCTCGAGGCCGCGCTCAACGAGCCATTGTCTTCGCCAGTCGGCCTCGAACTCCTCAAGCGTTACATCCCCGATCGCCTCACGGACGCGCTCGATAGCCTCTACCATGTCGATGAGACGCGGTACGAGCGAACGCGCCATGACTAAAACACCAGCACGGCACCAGCTTCAATGTGCTGCCGCAAAGTTTTGTGCAGGCTGTCGCGCGTCGTGATGTCGGCCTTCCGGCCCAGGATATTGGACGCGCGCTCCTTCAGCTCCATCAACTGAAAAAAGCCCCAGTGCTCCCCGTTCGTAGTCGAAGAACAGATCGACATCCGAGTTCTCACGGGCTTGGCCGCGCGCGGTCGAGCCGAACAGATAAAGGTGCTGGACGCCGAGGTGCTTCAGCTCCGCTTCGTGCGCCTTCAGCCTGGCTATAACTTCGCTGCGGTCCATCGCGACAATATCGCAGGATTCGGGAGCCGTTGCACCACGCGCACTCTGCCCCTCAGCGGCCAGCTCGGGCCTTGGCGGATGGAGGAACCAGTCCGAGCCGGATGGCCGAGTTGGCCTTGCAATGCCAGCTCCCTCGTCCTGCGCCGGCGCTCATTATGATGAGGGCCAAGAACTAGCTTGGTTCCGACCAGACTGGGAGCTCAAGGCTTTTGGGGCGGCCAACAAGCCACATTCTTGCTAACTCGGAACGATTAGGCCGTGCGTCGGACATGGCGCTCAAGCCCGTTGCAGCCCCTCCCCGGCGAGGAGGAAATGAATCAACGCCACATCTTCGGGCGTAAACTCGGGAGGCCACTCCGGCCTTCGCACGGATGGCGTGCTCGTCTCCGTCCGGCGGGATGCGTGGGCATAGCGCGGCGGTTCCGCCTCGCCGGCTGGTAGCGGAGCCGCCGGGGCCGGGGCGGGCGCGCGGACGCGCTTGGGCGCCGGCGGGAGCAGGTCTTTGACATCGACCTTCAGCATCCAGCAGAGCGAACGCAAGATCGGCCCCATCTGGCGCGGCGCCGCGGCGATCAACGCCGCCATCTCCGGCTCACGCAAAGCCGCTCCACCTGAAGACCGCACCACGCCGCCTCGTGCCGACCGACCGAAAGTACCCGGAGCAGCCAGCCCCTTAAGCAGTACGGGAAAGGATGCGGCGGACGTAGCGCGGCGACACGGATTGATGCCTCTCGCGACGACGCCTCGCCGCTGCGCACGCGCGGTTTGGGCAGCGTGCCGGCGCGGATCTGCTCGACCACACGGGCCAGGCGCTTCCCGAGGCCGTGCACCCGGCAACAGAGCAGGTGGACGAGCGGCCTCGCCATCACGTTCCGACTGGCCTGCATCCCGATCACCTCGAGCAGCCGCTCGATGATCAGGGCGAAACAAGCCGCCGGGTCGGTGGGAGAGCCGCTCATGGAACAAACCGTATACAGCAACCAGAACGGGTGTGGCAACAGGGTTCTTCTCACTAGCGGTTGATGACCGGCGACCCGAGGAGAACGGCCACCGACGGCCAAAGCCTATTCGATGGCTATGTATCGTTCGGCTAGTAACCGGATGGGCTGGCCGGCTAGTGAGCGGAATGCCAGCGCAACTTTACGAGACGGGCCTGCAGCAGCGCACGCTGGTCATCGAGTTCGACAGCGTGGAGAAGGCTCGGGCGGCGCGAGACAGCCCCGCCTATCAGGAAGCGCTGGCTGTGGTCGCTGGCGGAGCCGAGCGCGACATTCGCATCGTCGGAGGGTGTGAGGGCCGTTGCCACGGGCTCCGTAGACCGGGCCGCTTGTCGTTTGTGACATGAGGATGCGGTGCGAATCTCAACGATTTCTGCAACGAGCACACCGGTTGAAAAGAACCCGATCGAGAGACAGGAGGTGTGCCTTCCGGCACCGTTCTGGATAACTTTGGCGCGCGTTGTTTAAGGTTGCACCGATGGCATTGGAGCCCGTTACCCTTTCTGGGCGGCATGTCGAACTCACCCCGTTGTCGCGAGAGCATCGCGATGCTCTCGCCGAGGCAGTGCGTGACGGCGAACTCTGGCGGCTGTGGTACACAGCCATCCCCTCGCCCGAGGCGATGCCGGCCGAGATCGACCGCCGTCTCGGCCTCCAGGCGGCGGGCTCCATGCTTCCTTTCACCGTCCTGGACGGCCCGGGTGGCCGACCCGTCGGCATGACCACCTATATGAACATCGACGCCGCGGGGCCGCGCCTGGAGATCGGCTCGACCTGGTACGCCGCCCGCGTCCAGCGCACGCTGCTCAACACCGAGGCCAAACTCCTGCTGCTGGCGCACGCCTTCGACCGGCTCGGCTGCCTCGCCGTCGAGTTCCGCACGCATTCCATGAACCACGCGAGCCGCCGCGCCATTGAGCGCCTCGGTGCCAAGCTCGACGGCGTGCTGCGCCACCACCAGCGCATGAGGGACGGCACGCTCCGTGACACCTGCGTCTACAGCATCACGGCGCCCGAGTGGCCCACCGTGCGCTCGCATCTGACCTGGCAGCTCGAGAAGCCACGGTGACGGCACCGAGGGGTTAGGACGCCGGGGGCTCGTGGCGGGTGACCTACCGGGAGGTGCAGGGTAGAACTTCCGCAAACGCCGAAGTCATGACGGAGGCTGCCCCACAGTTCACGGTGCGGCTGCTTCCGAGTGGAGAACGGCTCTCTGATCAGGTCGCGTGCGCCGCTTTACCTTGCTGGCGGAACGTTTCCATGAGAGCGTCGCGTGCCCGCCAGCCTCCGGACCCGGGTCAGGGCGCCCGATGCCTCAGGAGGTCCTAATGACGACGCCGTGGACGCGCCACTCCCGCTGCCGCCATCTCGCCTGTGTCATGACCGCCGCCGCGCTCGCGGCCGGAGCGCTGATCGCCGCCGTGCCGCACGCGCGGGCGGCCGGGGACGCCGCGCCAGCCGAGGCGGCAGCCGCCGAGGCGGCCGGCGCCGGCGGCAGCTGGTGCGCCAGGATCCCGCCCGGCTACGCGCATCCGCCGGCCAACGGCACTCCGCTCACGTTGCAGCTGCTACAGCCCTCGGTCGAGCCGGTGCCGGCCACGGACGGGCTCATCCACCTCCCCTATGTAGCGCAGGTGACCAACACGCAACGGACGTCGTACAACATTGTCGGCGTTGTCCCGGTCGACCCGCTGGCCGGCTTCGCCCCGACCGGGCGCAACCTCATCACCGATGAGCAAGGAAACGACGTGGCCGGCAAGGTGGCGCCGTTCTTCACGTTGCCAGGCGGCGTCCCGCCGGACGACGGCGTCGGGGCCGAGGCCGCGCAGCCCGTGCCGGGCTTCTCGTCGCGCGTGCCGGCCAGGAACGCGGGGTTGATGTACTTCGACGTGACCTACACCGACCCGGCCGGGATCCCGCGCCTGCTCGCCCACGCGATCACGCTGGCCTCGCCCGACGGCAGTGGGCCCGGCGCCCCCGGACTGACCAACCCCGTGCCGGTGGGCTGCAAGACGCTGGCCGTGCTGCGCCCGCCCCTGGTCGGGCATGGCTGGGCCGCCTTCAACGGCTGCTGCACCGTCGCGGCCTACCACCGCGACGCGGTCCTGCCGGTCAACGGCCTTCCACAGGCGGGGGAGCAGTTCGCCATCGACTACAACCAGATCGGGCCCGACAACACCTGCTGCCACGGGCCGCCTCAGATCCCGAGCTCCTGGTGGGGCTACGGCAACCCGGTCCTGGCCGCGGCGCCCGGCGTGGTCGTCTCGGTGGTGGACGGGATCCCGGACCAACCGCGCGTGGGCACGATCACGAATAACTTCCCCTCCGTGAACGCGCCCGGCAACAGCATCGTCGAGGACATCGGCGGCGGGCGCTACGTGGGCTATGCGCACTTCAAGCCCGGCTCGATCCCGGCCTCGGTGCGCCCGGGTGCGCGCCTGCGCGCAGGCGACCTGATCGGCCTCGTCGGCAACTCCGGCAACAGCGACGAGCCGCACCTGCACTTTCAGGTGGCGGACGCCCCGTCGTCGTCGTTCACCGACGCCACGGGGCTGCCGTTCGTGTTCGACACGCAGCTGCTGGAGGGCACCCTGCCCGTCACAGGCAGTGCCCAAGTCCTGCGCGCCCTTGGGCAGGCTTGGGTCGGGGGTGCTCCCGTGACCGTTGACCGGGCGGGGGCTGGCGTCGTGCGGCTCAACCAGATGCCGGCGCGCAACGGGGTGTTCGGCTACAATCTGTCGTCCCAGTACGCGCACCGGCTGGCGGCCAGCAACGGCGCACAGCGCCGGCCCGGCTGCCGCCGCGGTAGGACCCGTGGGAGTAGGCCAGGAACTCCTGACCCTGAGCGGCTCATGGTATAGCCCGCCGCGATGCCAAGCCCACCTGTCGTCCTCCAGGTCCTCCCCTCGCTCGTCACCGGCGGCGTAGAGCGCGGCACCATCGAAATGACCCAGGCCATCGCAGCGGCGGGCGGCACTGCGCTGGTGGCGAGCGCGGGCGGGCGGCTGGTCTCCGCGATCACCCATGCCGGTGGCCGGCACTTCACGTTGCCGCTAATGACCAAGGACCCACTCAACATCTGGCTCAACGCGGGCGTGGCTCGCGCGCCTGATCCGGGCCGAGGGCGTCGGCATCGTGCACTCTCGCTCGCGCCCGCCTGGTTCGCTCGCTCGCGCCTCCGCCGCGAATCATGTCGAGGCGGCTGCTACGTCAGTCTTGGAAAAATCGTCGCCCTTGAAGAGCAGCGGCAGGTCGAGGCTCTTCGCGACGGCATAAGCGGCGCAATCGCCAAGATTGAGTCCGGCGGGATGGCGGCCCTTCCCGTAGCGAACGAACGCGTTCCGCGCCGTCGCGGCGAGCTCCAAATCCTGTGCCTGAATCCGTATCCCCGCCCGCAAGATCAAGGCGTCCAACTCAATCCAGGACGTTGCGTCCCCAGTGCGCCCGGCAAGTACCATGCTGGTTTCGAGCAAGCTGACGGATGAAATTACGCACTCTCCAGTTCCGGAAATGATACGGAGGAAGATGTCAGCTTCCGGCTCGCGACGGAGGATCGCAATCAGCGCCGAGCTATCGACCACGATCACCGAGGCAGACCGTTCTCATCATACAGGTCGGCATCCGTAAGGAGTTCGCGACCTTGCAGCCGGGCGGCGCTCCGCAGGCTGATCGCCCGCAGATCCTCAAAAAGGGAGTCGGCCTCCGCTCGGGCCGCGCGGCGCCGGCGAACTCCGTCCGGAATGAACTCTGCTCCGGCCTGCTCCAGCACCTGCCGGACGCCCGAAAGCGTCTCAGCCCCCACGTATTTACCGCTCTCAGCCCCTTCCAGCCGCCGGATGGTAACGACTGAGACGCGGGCTCGGCGTGCGAGCTCAGCCTGCTCCAGACGCAACAGAGCGCGGGCAGCACGGATCTGCTCAGGGGTAATCAGCATGAGCTAAATATATCCTTTGAGAGCGCTTTCGTTCAAGCCCGCGCCAGAAAGCCTTCAACGCCCCGCCCCATCCGGATATAGCCCCGCCGATGCCGCCCGGCCGTTCCCCCGTCGTCCTCCAGGTCCTCCCCTCGCTCGTCACGGGCGGGGTAGAGCGCGGCACCATCGAAATGACCCAGGCCATCGCAGCGGCGGGCGGCACTGCGCTGGTGGCGAGCGCGGGCGGGCGGCTGGTCTCCGCCATCACCCATGCCGGCGGCCGGCACCTCACCTTGCCCCTGATGACCAAGGACCCGCTCAACATTTGGCTCAACGCGGGCCGCCTCGCCGCCCTGATCCGCAGGAATGGCGTGGACATCGTGCACGCCCGCTCGCGGGCGCCGGCCTGGTCCGCTTGGCTCGCCGCGCGCCGGACCGGAGCGCATTTCGTCACCACCTATCACGGCGCGTACAGCGAAAACCTGCCCCTCAAGCGCCACTACAACGCGGTGATGGCCAAGGGCGAGCGGGTGATCGCGATCAGCCACTTCATCGCGGGTCTCATCATGGCCCGGCATCGCGTCAATCCGGCCCGCATCCGCGTGATCCCGCGCGGCGTGGACATTGCCGCGTTCGACCCCGACGCCGTAAGCGGGGAGCGGATCGCGCGCCTCGCCCAGGCATGGCGGCTGCCGGACGGAATGCGGACCATCGTACTGCCGGGCCGGCTCTCGCGCTGGAAGGGGCAGGAAATCCTGATCCACGCGATGGCTCGCCTCGCCCGCCCGGATGTGTGCTGCGTGCTGGTGGGCGCGGACCAGGGCCGCCGCCGCTACACGGCGGAGCTCGTCCGCCTGGCCGAGCGGCTCGGCGTCGCCCGGCGGCTGCGCTTCGCCGGCGAGTGCGACGACATGCCGGCGGCGATGATGCTGTCCGACGTGGTCGTCCATGCCTCCACCGCGCCCGAGCCGTTCGGCCGGGTGGTGATCGAGGCGCAGGCCATGGCGCGGCCGGTGATCGCGACCGATCACGGCGGTCCCGTCGAGACCGTCGAACACGGGCTCACCGGCTGGCGCGTCCCGCCGGGCGACGCGGACGCGCTGGCGGCGGCGCTGGACTATGCGCTGGCCTTGCCGGAAGAGGCGTTGCAGGCGTTGGGGCTCAGGGCGCGTCAAGCCGTCGAGCAGGGCTACACGACGGAAGCCATGCAGGAAGCGACGCTCGCGGTGTATCGCGAGCTGCTCGGTTGAGCCGCATTCTCGTCATCCGCCTCGGGGCGCTGGGCGACTTCGTCCAGTCCTTCGGCCCGTTCGCCGCGATCCGCGCGCATCATCCGGAAGCGCGGATCGCGCTGCTGACCACGCGCCCGTTCCTCGACCTCGCCCGGCGCGCGCCGTGGTTCGACGACGTGCTGCTGGATCAGCGTCCCCGCTGGTGGGATCTGCCGGGGCTCGCGCGGCTCTCGCGCACGCTGCGCGGGTTCGATTTCGTGTACGACTTGCAGACCTCGTCGCGGTCCTCGCGGTATTTCCGGCTGGCGGGACGGCCGCCATGGTCGGGGATCGCGCCCGGCTGTTCGCATCCACACGCCAATCCCCGGCGCGACTTCATGCACACGCGCGAGCGCCAGCACGAGCAACTGGAGATGGCCGGCATCGCGGCGTTCCCCTCGCCCGATCTCTCCTGGCTTACCGAAGGCGGGACGGTCCCCGATCTCCCGGCTGCCTCGGCACTGTTGGTGCCCGGCGCGGCCCCGCACCGTCCCGCCAAGCGATGGCCGGCCGAGTGCTTCGCGGCCCTGGCGCGGGAGCTCGATGCGCGCGGCCTCACCCCCGTCGTGCTCGGCACGCAGGCGGAAGCCCCGCTCGCCGGGACCATCGCCGCGTCCTGCCGCGCGACGGTCGACCTGACCGGCCGGACCGCGCTCGCCGATATCGCCGCCCTCGCCGCCCGCGCCCGGGTCGCGATCGGCAATGATACCGGGCCGATGCATCTCGCGGCCGCCATCGGCTGTCCCTGCGTGGTACTGTTCTCGGACGCGAGCGACCCGGACCTGACCGCGCCGCGCTACCCCGACGGCGGCTGGCCCATCGTGCTGCGCGCGCCCGATCTGGCTGATTTGCCCGTCGAAAGGGTTGCGGCCGCGCTGCCGTGACGCCATAGACCACCTCCCTGAAGACGAGGAACCAGCGAAACCATGCCCGCCATCACCCTGCCCGACGGATCCGTGCGCCGCTTCGACGGGCCGGTGACGGGCACGGATCTGGCGGCCGCGATCGGCCCCGGCCTCGCCCGCGCCGCGCTCGCGATGAAGCTGGACGGAAAGCTGGCCGATCTCGACACGCCGATCGACGCCGACGCGAACGTGGTTTTCGTCACCCGCAAGGACGCCGATGCGCTCGGGCTGATCCGGCACGATGCGGCGCACGTGCTCGCCGAGGCCGTGCAGGCGCTGTATCCCGGCACCCAGGTCACGATCGGCCCGGCGATCGAGAACGGGTTCTACTACGATTTCGCGCGCAACGAGCCGTTCACGCCGGAGGACTTTCCCGCGATCGAGGCGAAGATGCGCGAGATCGTGGCGCGCGGCGCACCGTTCCGGCGCGAAGTGATCGACCGCGAGGCGGCGATCCGGTTCTTTCAGGACCGCGGCGAGAAATACAAGGCGCAGCTCATCGAGGATCTGCCACCGAACGAAACCATCACGCTCTACCGGCAGGGCGAGTGGGTCGATCTCTGTCGCGGCCCGCACATGCGTGCGACGAGCGACGTCGGCAACGCCTTCAAGCTGATGAAGGTGGCGGGCGCGTATTGGCGCGGCGATCACCGCAACGCCATGCTGTCCCGCATCTACGGCACCGCGTGGCGCGACCAGAAGGAGCTCGACGCCTATCTCCACATGCTGGAGGAAGCCGAGCGCCGCGATCATCGTCGCATCGGCAAAGAAATGGGGTTGTTCCATCTCCAGGAGGAGGCGGTCGGCAGCATCTTCTGGCACCCGAAGGGTTGGCGTTTGTATCGCACCGCCGAATCCTACATGCGGCGGCGGCTGGACGCGGCCGGGTACCAGGAGGTGCGGACGCCGCAGTTGGTGGATCGCTCGTTGTGGGAGCGCTCCGGGCACTGGGAGAAGTTTCGCGAGCACATGTACATCGCGACCGTCGAGGACGAGGACAAGACGCTCGCGCTCAAGCCGATGAACTGTCCGTGCCACGTGCAGATCTTCCGTCATGGTCTCCGCTCGTACCGTGAGCTGCCGCTGCGCATGGCGGAGTTCGGCTCCTGTCATCGCTACGAGCCATCGGGCGCGCTGCACGGGATCATGCGGGTGCGCGCCTTCACCCAAGACGACGCGCACATCTTCTGCACCGAAGAACAGATCGCGCCCGAGACGGTGAAGTTCGTGGAGCTGCTCGCCTCGGTGTATCGCGATTTCGGCTTCGAGAACTTCGTGGTGAAGTTCAGCGATCGCCCGCCGGTGCGCGCGGGAGAAGACGCGGTGTGGGACCGGGCGGAGGCCGCGCTCAAGGAGGCCTGCGCGACGGCGGGCGTCGATTACACGCTCAATCCCGGCGAGGGCGCGTTCTACGGCCCGAAGCTCGAATTCGTGCTGCGCGACGCGATCGGGCGCGACTGGCAGTGCGGCACCTTGCAGGTGGATTTCGTGCTTCCAGAGCGGCTGGATGCGGAATACGTGGGCGAGGATGGCGCGCGGCGGCGGCCGGTGATGCTGCATCGGGCGATCCTCGGCAGCTTCGAGCGGTTTCTCGGCATCCTGATCGAACAATACGCCGGACGCTTTCCGCTTTGGCTCGCGCCGGTGCAGGTCGTCGTCGCCACGATCGTATCCGACGCCGACGAGTACGCGCGCGATGCGGCGGCGGCGCTACGGGCGGCTGGGCTGGAAGTTGGACTCGATCTCTCGAACCAGAAGATCAACGCCAAGGTGCGCGAGCACAGTCTGGCGCATGTGCCGGTGCTGGCGGTCGTCGGGCGGCGCGAGGCCGAGACCCGGACCGTCGCGCTGCGCCGGCTTGGCGGCGCCGGGCAGGAGGTCGTGAGCTTGAGCGACGCCGTGACCCGGCTTGCGCGCGAGGCGACGCCGCCCGATTTGCGAAGGCTGGAACCGGCCGAGACGGCCTTCGCCTGAGGAGTTCGCTTGATCGGCCGAAGCCCGCCCGGCAAACTAACCGCCGGTCGGCGCAGGCGTTCCGGCCTAAACCCCTAGCCACAGAGACAGGAGACAGCCATAGCCCGAGGACCTTTGCCCGCTCCGCCAACCCGCGACGGGCCTCGCGTGAACGAGGAGATTCGAGCCCCCCAGGTGCGATTGATCGACCAGGACGGTGAGATGCAGGGCGTGATGACCGCCCGGGACGCGTTGCAGCGCGCCTATTCGGTCGGGCTCGATCTTTTGGAGATCAGCCCCAATGCCGAGCCGCCGGTGGTCAAGATACTCGATTTCGGCAAGTTCAAATACGAACAGCAGAAGAAGAAGAACGAGGCCAGGAAGAAGCAGAAGGTCATCGAGATCAAGGAAATCAAGGTCCGCCCGAACATCGACGAGAACGACTATCAGGTGAAGCTGCGCGCCATGAAGTCGTTCATCGAGGAGGGAGACAAGGTCAAGGTGACGCTCCGCTTCCGGGGCCGCGAGATGGCCCACCAGGAGATCGGGGTCCGGGTGCTCGAGCGCATCCGCAACGAGATGGACCCGCTCACCAAGGTGGAGCAGATGCCGCGGATGGAGAACCGGCAGATGGTCATGGTGCTGACGCCCCGATAGGGGCGCCTCTCCGGCATCAGCCGAGGTCCACGATCCCCTCCTAAGCACTGATGCCAATCACCACCCGCTTCGCCCCCAGTCCAACGGGATATCTCCATCTGGGCCATGCCCACGCCGCGTTGTTCGCCTGGAGACGCGCCCGCGCCGGAGCGGGCCGGTTCCTGCTCAGGCTCGAGGACATCGACCCGGGGCGGTGCCGGGCGGAGGTACGCGGGCGCGATCCTCGAAGATCTCGCGTGGCTCGGCTTGGACTGGGACGGACCGGTGCGCGTGCAATCGGCCCATTTGCAGGAGTACCGCGCGGCGCTTGATGCTCTGCGGACGCAGGGGCTCCTTTATCCCTGTTTCTGCACGCGGGCCGAGATACTGCGCGAGATCGACCATGCCGCCTCGGCCCCGCATACGCCCGACGGGAGCCTTCTGTATCCGGGGACGTGCCGCGGCTTGGACTCCGCCGCGCAGCAGGAGCGCCTTGCGTCCGGAGCGCCTTACGCGCTGCGGCTCGACATCGAGCGTGCGCTCGCCCGGGTCCCGCAATCTCTGACGTTCTTCGAGGAAGGCGAGGGCCGGCACGCCTGTCATCCCGAGCGCTTCGGCGATGTCGTGCTGGCGCGCAAGGACTCCCCCGCCAGCTATCATCTATGCGTCACGCACGATGATGCGGTCCAGGGCGTCAACTTGGTTACCCGCGGAGCCGACCTGAAACCTGCGACGGATCTGCATCGGCTGCTGCAAGTGCTGATGGGTTGGCCGGAGCCGCGCTACGCCCACCATCCGCTGCTGACCGATCAAGCCGGTCGGCGTTTGGCGAAGCGGGACGAGGCGATGACCCTGCGTGACATGCGGCGTCGCGGGGCCAAGCCGGAGGCAGTGCGGCACATGGCCGGCTTCGCATGACTTCGCGCGGAATGGTTCCTGACCGACTTCGCGGATCAGGCGGTCATCCTGCCTCTCGTCCTCGCCGTGGCTCTGATGTTGGCCGCTCTCGGCTGGCGGCGCGGAGCGGCCGCCTGGGTGCTCGCCGTGGGCGCGACACTCGGCACGATGCTGGTGCTGAAGCTCGCCTTTCTTGCCTGCGGCACGGTGCTTCCGTCGATCGGTGTTCACACGCCAAGCGGACATACCGCGGCCGCGGCCCTCGCGGCGGGCGGCTTGGCCGCCCTTCTCAGCCGGGGCAACAATCGGGGCGGACACGTTCTCGCATGGGCGCTCGGAGCCGCTATCGTCGTGGGTGTCACGCGCGTCGCTCTCGCCATGCACTCGGTCCCGGAAGTACCTCGTCGGCGGGCTGGTCGGTACCCTCGGAGCGCTGCTGCTCACTCGCCTTGCGGGCCCGGCCCCGGAACGGCTGCCCGTCGCGGGGCTCGGTGCGATCGTGCTCGCCGTTTTGATCCTGTTTCACGGCTTCCATCTCGGGGCGGAAGCCCAGATTGCCCACGCCGCGTCGCTCCTTCGCCTTTGGCCCCTCGCCGCGTGCCGCTCGTGAGCACGTGCGTCCTGCACCTTCTGGTTCCCCTTTGTTGCCGAACGCGAGAGGGGCTATAGCACCGGTTCCACCGCAGGTAGCCGCAATGCACGCACAGCAGATCGTCCCTGTCATCCTGTCCGGCGGGTCGGGAACCCGGCTCTGGCCGGTGTCACGCGGGAGCTTTCCGAAGCAACTCTGGCCCTTGATCTCCGACCGTTCCATGATTCAGGAGACCGCGCTCCGCGCGCGCGGCGAAGGCTTCGCGGCACCCGTCGTGGTCTGCAACGAGGAGCACCGGTTCCTGATCGCCGAGCAGTTGCGGCAGGCGGGCATCGAGGACGCCCGCATCGTGCTGGAGCCGGTCGGGCGCAACAGCGCCCCGGCTATCGCCGCGGCCACGTTGCTGGTCGCGGAGGAGATGCCGGACGCGGTGCTTTGGATGATGGCGGCGGACGCGGCGATCACGGACGTATCCGCCTTGCACGAGCTGCTGGACGCGGCGCTGACGGCGGCCCGCGCCGGCCGTATCGTCACGTTCGGCATGAAGCCGACCGGGCCGGAGACCGGGTACGGCTATATCGAGGTGGGGCAGCCGCTGGCCGAAGCGCCCGGGGTTCATGCGCTCGCTCGTTTCGTCGAGAAGCCGAGCGCCGAGCGCGCCGCGGATCTCGTCGCGTCCGGCCGGCATCTCTGGAACTCCGGCATGTTCGTGTTCAGCGCGCGGACAATGCTGGATGAGCTGCGCGCCTATGCGCCGGACGTGCTCGAGACGGTCGGACGCGCCGTCGCACAACGCAAGCAGGATCTCGACTTCATCCGCCTCGATCCGGCGGCCTTCGCCAAGACCCCGAATATCAGCCTCGACTACGCGGTGGCGGAGCGCACGACACGGGCCGCCGTCGTTCCCGCCGATCTCGGCTGGTCCGACGTCGGGAGCTGGGGCGCGCTGTGGGAGCTGGGCGGCAAGGATTCGGGCGGGAATGTCGCGGTCGGCGACGTGCTGCTCGAAAATGCCCGCGACTGCTACGTACGGAGCGACGGCATTCTTACGGCGGTCGTCGGGCTGTCCGATGCCGTGGTGGTCGTGACCGAGGATGCGGTGCTCGCGATGCATCGCGATGATGCGCAGGACGTGAAGAAAGTGGTGGACCGGCTGCGCGCCGCCGGACGGCACGAAGCCGTCGCGCATAATCGCTGCTACCGGCCATGGGGGTTCTACGAGAGCCTCATCAATGGCGACCGGTTCCAGGTGAAGCGCATCGTGGTTTCGCCGGGGCAAAAGCTTTCATTGCAGAAACACTATCATCGTGCGGAGCATTGGGTCGTCGTGAACGGCAGCGCGCTGGTGACGCGGGACGACGACAAGATGCTCGTGCGCGAGAACGAGAGCATCTACCTGCCGCTCGGTTGCGTGCACCGGCTCGAAAATCCGGGGAAGATCCCGCTCACGCTCATCGAGGTGCAGTCCGGCGCCTATCTCGGCGAAGACGACATCGTCCGGCTCGAGGACACCTACGGACGAAGCTGATTGGTGAGCCGCGCTGTGAGCGGGGCGGTTTCCTGGACATCGATCTCTTCCCCAACGAAGCAGTGCGGACGGGGACAGCCCGTTGCGGTCCGTCTCCCCTCAAGTGTAGCGTTCTCCCCGGAGGCGTCCAACAACGACCGGGGAGCCAAGCTATGCCACTGTCTCGCCGAACTTTCGTCGCCACCACCGCCGCGGCTTCCCTCACGGCGACGCGCGTTCGGGCGCAGCAGCCGCAAATCAAGATCGGGGTGCTGACCGATCTGTCCGGGCCATACCGCGACGTCACCGGCCCGACCTCGATCATCTGCGCTGAACAGGCGGTTGACGATTCGCGCGCCGGTGGAGACCTGGATGTCGCCGTAATCAGCGGCGATCATCGGAACGATCCGGCGCGCGGGGCCCGCATCGCCCGGGACTGGATCGATAATTGGGGTGTCGACGTTATCGCCGACGTGCCGAATTCCGCCGTCGCGCTTGAGGTCGCCAAGATCTGCCAGGAGAAGGACAAAATCCTGCTGGACGCCAGCGCGACCGCGCTTGAGCTGACCGGCGCCAAGTGCGGTCCGAACAGCATCATCTGGAGCTACGATACGTACACGGGCGCGAGATCGTCGGGTGGCGAGATCGTGAAGAATGGCGGGGATTCTTGGTTCTTCATCTCGGCCGATTACGTATTCGGCCGTTCGCTCGAAGAGGAAACCTCGGGGATCGTGACGAACGCCGGCGGCAAGGTGCTAGGCGCCGCACGATATCCGTTTCCCGAGACGTTCGACTTCGCCCCTTATTTGGAGCGGGCGGCGAAGAGTGGAGCGAAGGTGCTCGGTCTCGCGAACGCCGGAACCGACGCGATCAACTGCTTCAACCAGGCGCACGACCTTGGCCTGCCCGGGATGGGAATACGAATTGCGCCGTTGCAGATGTACATCACAGACATCCACGCGCTGGGACTGCCGGCCGCCAGCGGCGTATACGTAACCGAGACCTTCTATTGGGATCTCAACGACCGGACGCGTGCTTTCTTGAACCGGGTGCGTACGAAAACCCCGGGTAACTATCCCAATCAGGCGCACGCCGCCGTTTATTCGGGCGTGCTGCATTATCTGAAGGTCGCGGCCGCCATGGGGCCGGCCGAGGCGAAGAAGAGCGGTGCGGCAACGGTCGCACGCATGAAGCAGACACCCACGGACGATGACGCATTCGGCAATGGCAGCATCGCGGCGAATGGGCGCGGCCTATTTCCCGCCTATCTGTTCAAGGTCAAGACCGCGGAGGCGAGTCGCGGGCCCTGGGATCTCTACGAGCTGGTCTCCACAACGCCGGCGGCGGAGGCAGTGCGGCCGCTCAACCAGACCGGCTGCGGTCTGGTGCACGCCTGAAGCGTTTCGGCTCTACATCATTTTCCAGCCGCGGGCGGTCTTGCACCAGTTGACGGTCGTGGTGCTCGGGCTCTGCCGGCCTTGCGTGGTCGCGGTGTAGTCCACCTTGCGACAGATCATGCCCCTGTTGTGGAACGTGCCTGCGACGGTAACGGAGCCGCTCGCCCCCGTGCGGGGGTTGCTCCACTCCTTCGAAGCTCCGTCCGCTACGTTGCCCTCAGCCGCGAGCTGCCGGGCTGTCCTCTCCATGATTCGGAAATCTTCGGAGGTGAGCCCCGCGCGTGTTCCACGGAACGGATTGATCTGCGCTTCCGCCGCAAGTGGAAGCGAGAGGAAAATGCCGGCGAGCAGGATCAGGGACGGGCGACGGGCCATGCGGAGCTCCTGGAATTCGCGAATGTGACCGCTAACACGAGAGACGGTGTTCCGAGATAGCCGTGGAGGTCCGGGCGGGAATTGAACCCACATTCGCGGATTTGCAGTCCGCTGCATCACCACTCTGCCACCGGACCGGACCTGCCGTGCGGTATATCGGGCGGACGTGCCGGGGCGGTCAAGGCTGCGACCCAGCTCGGCTTGGCGGCTGGGTGCACTCCCTTCTATAAGGGCGCATCTCCTTCGCGCGAGCCCGTCATGGACATCTCCAGCATCGCCTCCGCGCCCCTCGACTTCGAAGCGGCCCGCAACTGCATGGTGGATAGCCAGATCCGGCCCAACAAGGTCTCGGACCCGCGCATCCTCAGAGCAATGCGGCAGATACCTCGCGAACGCTTCCTCCCGCCCGAACTCGCCCCCTTGGCCTATGTCGACGATGACGTCCCGCTCGGACGCGGCCGAGCGCTGATGGAGCCCATGGTGATGGCCCGCTTGATCCAGCTCGCGGCCCCAACCGCCGGGGAGCACGCGCTGGTTGTGGCAGCGGGGACCGGCTACGGCGCGGCCGTGCTCGCGGCCTGCGGGGCGCAGGTCACGGCGCTTGAGGAGGACCAGGAGCTGATCGCTGTCGCGCGCCCCGCCCTCGCTGCCGTCGCGCCCTCCGTGACGCTCGTGTCCGGCCCGCTGGCGGCCGGGTGGCCTCAGGCATCGCCGTACGACATCATCCTGATCGAAGGAGCCGTGCGCGACATCCCGGCGGCGCTCGGGCCGCAACTCCGCCCCGGTCGCGGCCGGCTGGTGACGGTGCGGACAGGCCATGGCAGCACCGGCAAGGGCGTGCTCGCTGAACTGACCCCGGCGGGCTTGCGCGCGCGGCCGATCTTCGACTGCGCCACTCCGCTCATTCCCGGGCTGCTCCCGGAACCAGGCTTCGTTTTTTGAACGGGCATTTCACGCTACGCGCGAAATGCGATGGCATCTCAAGCGAGCCTGTGGCAAACGTCGCCCGTCACGCGTCCGGCGGACACGGCCCGGTTGGGTCCCGAGTATGGCAGACGGCACGAGAATTGGGTGGGGGATTTGCGTCAAGGTCTGATCATCGCGTTCGGCGTCCTCGGATTCGGCGTGGCGTCCGGCGCCGCGCTGGCCCAATCCCGTGCGGCCGCCCAGGGCTCGGCGCAGGCATTCGCCACTAGGCCGCCCCCGCCGACTCCCGCCGTGCCGCCCAGCCTTGGGCCACGCACGTTGCAAGAGGCGCTCGCCGCCGCCTATGCCAACAACCCGCAGCTCCAGGCTTCGCGCGCCCAGCTCCGGGCAACCGACGAGAACGTGCCGCAGGCTCTCGCCGGCTGGCGCCCGACCGTGGTGCTGGCCGGGAGCGGGGGTTACGCCGGCGGCACGTCGAGCCAGTTGACCTCGGTCACCAGTGCGACTGGCGTTCCGGGAACCGCAAACGTTAGCAGCCCAACGGGTCGCAACATCGGCACCGCCCAGGCTACGGTCACGCAGCCGATTTATCGCGGCGGCCGCACCCGGGCGACCACGAACCGCGCCGAGAGCCAGGTCGTAGCGCAGCGGGCGCGGCTGATCGCCCAGGAGCAGACGACCTTCACCGATACGATCAACGCCTATGTCGGCGTGATCGAGGCGCAGCAGCTCCTGACTCTGAACATCAACAACGAGCGCGTGCTCGCCCGTCAGCTACAGGCCACCAACGACCGGTTTCGGGTCGGTGAGATCACGCGCACCGACGTGGCGCAGGCCGAGGCGGCTTTAGCGGGGGCGACGGCGCAGCGCCAGACATCCGAGGGCAACCTGGCCACCGCCCGCGCGACGTACCAGCGGGTCATCGGCTATCTCCCGCCGGGCGATCTTGTCGAGCCGCAGCCCCTCAAGCTGCCGCTCCGCGATGAGGGGCAGGCGGTCACGCTCGCCTCCTCCAACAATCCCAATGTCATCGCCGCCCAGTTCGATGAGGCCGCGGCCAAGGATGCGGTGGACGTGGCGTTCAGCGCGCTCATGCCGCAGCTCAGCCTACAGGGCCAGACGTTCCAGCAGAACAACACCTTGATCCCTCATAGCCAGCAGAGCGGGTATCAGGTCCTCGCGACCCTCTCGGTACCTCTCTACCAGGGTGGCGCGGAATACTCGGCCGTGCGGCAGGCCCGCCAGCAGGAACAGCAGACCCGCAAGGTGCTGGATGACACGCGCCGCGCCGCGATCCAGCAGGCGATCCAGTCCTGGGAAACGCTCGTCGCCGCTCGCGCCACGGTCGATAGCACGCGATCCGCGATCCGCGCCAACCAGATCGCCCTAGAAGGCGTGGAGCGGGAGGCGATCGTCGGCAGCCGCACCACGCAGGATGTGCTGAACCAGCAACAGCAACTTCTAAACTCACAAGTCACGCTGGTTCAGAATCTCGCAAACCTGGTGACGGCATCTTATACCGTGGCCGCCGCGATCGGACGTCTGACGGCGCGGGACCTCAATCTGCCCGTCCCGCTTTACGACGAGACGGCCTATTACAATGCCGTGCGCAACAGATGGGCCGGCACCGGGGATTTCGCCACCGACCAACCCGGCCGGTGAGATGCTGGACCGCAGAACATGAGCGCCCAATCCAACCCCACCGATCAGCACCCGCCCGGCCAATCGCCTTCAGCGGCGGCCGACCCCTCGATGGAGGATATCCTCGCGTCGATCCGCCGCATTCTCAGCGAAGAGGAAGCGCCCCCCGCGACCGGCCCGAACGCGACCGGCCCGAACGCGGCCGCCCCTGCCGCGGAGGAAGACGTGTTCATCCTCGACCCTTCCATGATGGTTGATGAGCAGCATCCAGTGCATTCAGACGAAACCTACCCTCACGAAGCCCAGCCGCATGACGCGGCGCATGTCCAGGCGAGCGGGGCATCCGCTCCCGCTCCGCTGGTCGCTCCAGCGGCGGCCGCCGCTGCCGCCTCCTCGGTCGGGAGTCTCGTGCGGACGCTGTCCTCCCGCACGGCGCAGGTCCATGCCGGCGGTCCGACGCTCGAGGACATCGTGCGCGATGAAATTCGCCCGATGCTCAAGCAGTGGCTCGACGCCAATCTGCCGCCGCTGGTCGAGCGCCTCGTCCGGACCGAGATCGAGCGCGTCGTAGGTCGCGCCGAACTCTGAATCTGCGCGAAGCCGCGGGACCGGGAATGCGGCTTCGGAACGAGGCCGCAATCGAGGGTCCGCCATGCTGAGCAAGACCTACACGCCGCGCGACGTAGAGCCGCGTCTCTACGAAGGGTGGGAGCGCGCGGGGGCGTTCGCGGCCGATCCGGCGTCCGACGCCGCGCCCTTCACCATCATGATCCCGCCACCGAACGTCACCGGCAGCCTGCACATGGGGCATGCGCTGACGTTCACCATCCAGGATGTGCTGGTTCGCTGGCGGCGCATGCAGGGGCGCGATGCGCTTTGGCAGCCCGGCACCGATCATGCGGGCATCGCGACCCAGATGGTCGTGGAACGCCTGCTCGCGGAGCAGGGCATCACACGCCAGTCGCTCGGCCGCGAGGCGTTTCTCGAACGTGTGTGGCAGTGGAAGAAGGAATTGGGCGGCACGATCACGCGCCAGTTGCGCCGCTTGGGCGCGTCGCTGGACTGGCCGCGCGAACGGTTCACCATGGACGAAGGACTCTCGGCGGCGGTGCGGGAGGTGTTCGTCACTCTCTACAAACAGGGGCTGATCTACCGCGACCGTCGCCTCGTGAACTGGGACCCGAAATTCCAGTCCGCCATCTCGGATCTCGAGGTGGAGAACCGCGAGGTGAAGGGCAGTCTCTGGCACGTCCGCTATCCGATCGCCGACGCGCCGGGCCGGTTCATCACGGTCGCGACCACCCGCCCCGAGACGATGCTCGGCGACACCGGGATCGCGGTTCACCCCGACGACGAGCGATATAAGGATCTGGTCGGCGCGGCCGCGATCTTGCCGCTGGTCGGCCGCCGCATTCCGGTCGTCGCGGACAGCTACTCGGACCCGGCGAAGGGCACCGGGGCGGTCAAGATCACGCCCGCGCACGACTTCAACGATTTCGGCGTCGGCCAGCGGCATGGCTTGCCGATGCCCTCGGTGCTGGACCGGGAGGGGCGGGTCGCGCTCGCCGAGATCGTCGACGCGATGGCCGAGTTGGACGGCGTGGCCGATCCGGCATTCGTGCGCGGCCTCGAAGGCCAGGACCGCTTCGCCGCGCGCCGCGCGATCGTCGCCGAACTGGACCGTCTCGGCCTGCTGGCGAAGACCGAGCCGCACACGCACCAGGTTCCGCACGGCGATCGCTCGGGCGTCCCGATCGAGCCGCGCCTGACAACCCAGTGGTACGCCAATGCCGGGGAATTGGCGAAGCCCGCCATTGCCGCCGTGGAGAGCGGCGGCACGGTGTTCGTGCCGAAGCAATGGGAGAACACTTTCTTTGCGTGGATGCGCGACATCCAGCCCTGGTGCGTGAGCCGGCAGCTCTGGTGGGGCCATCGGATTCCCGCCTGGTACGGTCCGGACGGCGCCGTGTTCGTCGAGCGCACCGAGCGGGAGGCGCGGGAGGCGGCGCGTGCGCATTACGGAGGTGCGGAGACGCTGACGCAGGATGAGGACGTGCTCGATACCTGGTTCAGCTCCGCGCTGTGGCCGTTCTCGACGCTGGGGTGGCCGGAACGTACCGCGGAACTTTCCCGCTACTATCCGGGCGATGTGCTGGTCACAGGCTTCGACATCATCTTCTTCTGGGTCGCGCGGATGATGATGATGGGGCTGCACTTCATGCGGGATGTGCCGTTTCGCACCGTCTACATCCACGGACTCGTGCGCGACGAGCGCGGGCAGAAGATGTCGAAATCCAAGGGCAACGTGATCGACCCATTGGAGCTGATCGACACGTATGGCGCGGACGCGCTGCGCTTCACGATATGCTCGCTGACCGGGCCGGGCCGCGACGTGAAGCTCGGCCCCAAGCTCGTCGAAAGCCATCGCAGTTTCGTCACGAAATTGTGGAATGCCGCGCGGTTCTGCGAGATGAACGGCATCCGCCCGGACCCGGCTTTCGATCCCGCGGGCGCTGCCCTGCCGCTGAACCGCTGGATTCTCGACGCAGCCAACGCCGCCATCGCCGAGGCGAACGCCGCCCTCGAAGCGTATCGGATGAACGAGTACGCGGCCGCTTGCTACCGGTTTGTGTGGAACAGCTTCTGCGACTGGTTCCTCGAACTCGCCAAGCCGCTGCTGGAACGCGGCGACGAAGCCGCAGCCGAGGTGCGCCGCACCGCCGCGTATGTGCTAGGCACGATCCTCCGGCTGCTGCATCCGGCGATCCCGTTTGTGACGGAAGAACTCTGGGACCGGTTCGGTTATGGCGAGCCGTGCAGCCTGATCCGCGCCGCCTGGCCAACGCCCGTCCACGTCACCGGGGCCGAAGCGGCGGGTGCTGAACTCGGCTGGTTGCTCCGGTTCGTGACCGAGATTCGTACTGTCCGCTCGGAGATGAATGTCCCGACCGCGACGCTCACGCCAATCCTGCTGCGCGACGCGACGCCTGAGACGCTGGCACGGGCCGGCACATGGCTGGACGCGATTCGCAGGCTCGCGCGGGTGAGCGAGGTGAAGCCGCTGACCGGCGAAATGGCGAGGGGCTCGGCGCAGGTGGTGGTGGACGAGGCGACGTTGATTCTCCCTCTGGCGGATGTGATCGACGTCGCGGCGGAACGCGCCCGCCTTTCGCGCGAGCGGGCGAAGGCGGAGCAGGAAGCGGAGAAGATCGCGAAGAAGCTCGACAACGCCGAGTTCGTCAGCCGCGCGCCCGCGGAGGTCGTGGAAGAGAATCGTCAGCGCTTGCAGGCAGCGCGTGACGAGATAGCGCGTCTGAGCGCCGCGCTCGAACGTATCGCCGAGTGAATTGGCGTGAGTTGATCGCGCAAGCACGGGAGAATGATGA
This sequence comes from uncultured Alphaproteobacteria bacterium, assembly GCA_963808965.1. Taxonomy (GTDB): domain Bacteria; phylum Pseudomonadota; class Alphaproteobacteria; order Acetobacterales; family Acetobacteraceae; genus CAWEHU01. The sequence continues at coordinate 351,817 of CAWEHU010000016.1, read as the reverse complement.
GCGAGGCGCGCGGCTCGGCCCGGCGCGGCTCTCGCGCCTACCCCGTCCAGCCGGAGGCGGAGACCCCCGTGCGCACGACCCCCTCCACCCGGGTCGCTCCGGCCTCCCGCATCGCCGCCTCGGCCGCGTCGCGCCGATCCGGCTGGCGCAGACGGACGGAGAGCACGAGTTCGCCTCTCGCCGCCGCCTCTTCGCGCTGTTGGTGCTGCATCGTGTCGGCAACCTTGGTCGCCCCTTCCGCTGCCGCTCCGAGACCCACGCCGCCTGCGACCGCCGCCGCGACGGCCGGCGCCGCGGCCCCGCCTGTCGCTATCACCGCCCCGGCCGCCGCGAGTGCGCCAACGGCACCGGCCATGCTGCTGTGCAGGGTGCGCGTTTGCTGTGAATCCTCCTCGGTGTTCGGGTTCTCCGCCCCCTGTTCGGGGGTCGCCTCTTGCGTGAGCGGCGCCACGCCGGGAATGCTGATATCCGCGCGGTCGAACCCAGCTACGCCGAGCCGCGAGACCGCGTCCTGTAGCGCCGAGTTGCTCGGGAAGATTCCTCGGACTTCCTCGACCGCTGCGCTGACTTCCGGGCCCGCCTTGCCCGGGACGCTCCCGGTTTCGCTCATCGCTGTCTCCTGGGTTGCTCGGAAAGGTGCGCCAGAGCGAACGCAGGCCCGGCGAGGCCGTTCCCGTGGCTGCAACCGAGCGCCGGGCGAACGGTTTACCCGTGGTGACGCGGGAGGCTCGGAATGCGGCTAGTGGATGAGGTCTCGGATGAACTCCGCAACGAGTTGGGGAGCGACTTCGAGCCCCTCGGCGGCGTCATTCGCGATCTGCTCGGAGGGCCGCGCGGCACCCTGCCCGATCTGGCCGACCGTTTCACGGCCGCCGGGCTCGGCCGCATCATGGCCTCCTGGATTCACAACGGCCCCAACCTGCCGATCACGGCCGATCAACTCCGGGTCGTTCTCGGCGAGGAGCGCACTCAGGATTTCGCGACCGCAACGGGTCTGCCGCCGAACGACTTCCTTTGGAAACTGGCCCGCCATCTGCCCCGCGTGATCGACCGCATGACGCCGGACGGGCAGGTGGAGGCCGGGGAGAATCCTGGCGGCTTCCCGGCTTAACGGTCAGCCGGGCCTTGACCCGGCGAGCTTAACGGGACGGCACAAGCATGTTCGGGTCGAGGCCCAAGGCCGCGATGGTCGCCGGGTTGAGCTGGCCGTTCGCCTGCAAGCCGCGTCCCTGCTGGAACCGTTCTATCGCCTGCTGAGTCGCGCCGCCCCAGAGTCCATCCGCAGGGCCGCGATAGAAGTTCAGATCGTGCAAGCGGGACTGGATCGCCCTGATGGACGCGCGGCTCAGCGTATCCGCGGCGACCGGGGCAGCGGCGCCCGGTGGCGGCGTCGGCTGCCCGGCGGTGAGCAACTGGTCCGTCGGGACGCCCAGCGTCACGGCGGTCGCCTGGTTCAACTGGCCCGTGACCTGGAGTCCATGCGTTTGCTGGAACCGCTCCAACGCTGCCTGGCTGTCGGGACCCCAAACGCCGTCGATCCGGCCGTTATAGACGCCCTGACGTTGCAGATTCTGCTGGACCAACTGCACCGCCTGCGGCGCCAGGGGCTGCATGTAGGTCAAGGGAGGCGGGCTCTGGGGCTGGACGGGCTGGGCCGCCGCCGGTGCGATCAGCGCGGCGGCGAGAAAGGAGGCGACTGTAAGCGAAGCCGTGCGCATGGCGTGTCCCACCTTTGCTTGCATTCCGAACCAACGTCGCGCGCGGGCGGAGGGTTTCGGGCGCTCGCTCGCTCGGCAGTGGACTCTCAGCCTATCCCTCCGCCGACAGACGCGCTGCCTGATCCTCGGCGGTGAGCGCGTCGATGAACTCGTCGAGCTCGCCCTGCATCACCCGATCGATCTTGTAGAGCGTCAGATTGATGCGGTGGTCCGATACCCTTCCCTGGGGGAAGTTGTAGGTCCGGATGCGCTCGCTGCGATCGCCGGTACCGACCTGGGCGCGGCGATCGGCCGCCCGGGTTGCGTGCAAAGCCGCGCGCTGCTGCTCGTAGAGGCGCGCGCGCAGGATCTTCATCGCCTTGGCGCGGTTCTTGTGCTGGCTCTTCTCCTCCTGCATCGCGACCACGATGCCGGTGGGGAGATGCGTGATCCTGACCGCGCTCTCGGTCTTGTTCACATGCTGGCCACCGGCGCCCGAAGCGCGAAACACATCGACGCGCAAGTCGGACTCGTCCACGCGCACATCCACCTCCTCGGCTTCCGGAAGCACCGCGACGGTGACGGTGGAGGTGTGAATGCGGCCTTGGCTTTCGGTCGCCGGAACGCGCTGGACGCGATGCACGCCCGATTCGTATTTCAGCCGCGCGAACACGTTGCGACCGGTGATCTCGGCGATGCCCTCCTTCAGCCCGCCGAGCTCGGTGTCGTCGTATTCGAGGATCTCGAAGCGCCAGCCGCGCGCGTCGGCATACCGCTGATACATCGCGAAGAGCTGCGCCGCGAACAGCCCTGCCTCATCGCCGCCCGCGGCGGGGCGGATTTCCAGAATGGCGGCACGCTCGTCGGCCTCGTCCTTCGGCAACAGCGCAAGTCGGATCTCGTGCTGGAGTTTCGGGGATGCGCTCCTTGAGCGCGTGCAGCTCGGCCTCGGCGAGCTCGCGCATCTCCGGGTCGGCGAGCAAGGTTTCGGCCTCTTCTCGGGCGCGCTCCGCGTCGCGCAACTCGCCGACGCGGGCAACGAGCGGCTCGATGTCGGACAGCTCCTTGGATGCACGCGAATAGGCCTCGCCGGACAGGCCTTCGCTCAGCATCGCGCGCAGTTCCTCGGCGCGCGATGCGATGCGGTCGAGCTTGAGGGAGAAACTCATCGGAGACGCGCGACGAGCTCCGTCAGCGCCACTTCCTGCTGCTCGCCCGTTGCCAAATCCTTGAGCTGCGCCACGCTCCGCGCGACCTCCGCCTCGCCCAGGATGACGGCGGCCCGCGCGCCGCTGCGGTTCGCGCGCTCCATCCGGCGCTTGAGATTGCCGCGATAGGCCATCTCGGCGCGGATTCCGGCGTGGCGGAGCGATCGCAGCACCTCGATGCGGCCGCTTCGGCCACCTCTCCCACGGGCACCACCGCGACCGGCGCGGATGGCGCGGGCGCCTCGCCCAACAGCATCGCGAGCCGCTCGATTCCGGCGGCCCAGCCGACGGCGGGCGTCGGCGGGCCGCCCATTTCCGCGACCAGTCCGTCATACCGCCCGCCCGCCAGCACAGTGCCCTGCGCGCCAAGGCGGGCGGTCACGAACTCGAACGCCGTGTGGCTGTAGTAGTCGAGCCCCCGCACGATGCGCGGATTCTCCACGAACGGCACGGCGAATTGCCGCAGATATCGCTGGAGCGCCGCGTAGAAGGCGGCCGCTTGTTCCGTGAGATACGGATGGATAGCCGGCGCGTCCGCGACGATGCGCTTGTCGCGCTCGTCCTTGCTGTCGAGAATGCGCATCGGGTTGCGTTCGAGCCGCGTCAAGCTGTCCTCTGACAGCCCCGCTTTGCGCGCGCTGAAATAGGCGACGAGCGCCGCGCGGTAGGTTGTTCGGCTCTCGTCGTCGCCGAGCGTATTGATTTCCAGGGTCGTGTCCTCGGCAACGCCGAGCGCTTGCAGAATGTCCCAGCCGCAAGCGATCGCCTCGGCGTCCGCCAGCGGCTCGGCCGGGCCGATCAGCTCGACACCGATTTGATGGAATTGCCGGTAACGTCCCTTTTGCGGCCGCTCGTAGCGGAACATCGGGCCGGCGTAGAACACCTTTTGCGGCAACGATTGGGTAAGCCCGTTGCTCACCAGGGCGCGGCAGACGCCTGCGGTGTTCTCGGGCCGCAGCGTGATCGAGTCGCCGCCGCGATCCTCGAACGTGTACATCTCTTTCGTCACCACGTCGGAGGTCTCGCCGAGCGTGCGCGCGAAGACGCGGGTGTCCTCGAATACCGGCGTCGCCCATTCGTCGAAGCCGTACGTTGCTGCGATCCGGCGGCCGGTGTCGATGACGTGCTGATGCCGGCGCTGCTCCTCGCCGATCAGGTCCCGCGTGCCGCGGACCGGCTGGAGTTCAGTCACTTACCCTCGTCTTCCCGTACCATCACAGCCAATGGAAACCGTGCGCCATGACCCCGAGCAGGCTCGCGTAGCCGGCCAGATATAGTCCGATCAGCCAGCGGAAATCACGGTCTTGTCGGTCTCGCACGTCACGAAGTCTCCGGCAGCGATGCCATCAAGCCGCCGCTCGACCGTTTCGATCCGCCGATCAAGCCGATCAACTCGCAGCCTTCGTCGCGCCGGCGATCTCTTCGAGAACCGCACCTCCGGAAGGCTGGTCATTTGTGGCTGGCGTATCCGGCACGTGCGCGCGCTACTCCGCCGCCATCTGCTCTGGCGCTCCCGCCTTGATCTCCGCCGCCTTGGCTTCCACGAGCTCCACGATGTGATCGACCATCCCGCCGGCCTCGATCGTGTGGTCGGTCTTGCCCGCGCGATAGATCATGTGCCGCCCGTTGCCGCCGCCGGTGAGGCCGATGTCGGTCATCAGCGCCTCGCCTGGCCCGTTCACGACGCAGCCAATGATCGAGAGCGTGATCGGCGTTTCGATGTGCGCGAGCCGCTCCTCGAGCAGTCTGCACCGTCTCGATCACGTTGAAGCCCTGCCGCGCGCAGGACGGGCACGAGATCACCTTCACGCCCCGGTGGCGAATGCCGAGCGCCTTTAGAAGCTCCCAGCCGACGCGGACCTCCTCCTCGGGCTCCGCGGACAGCGAGACCCGCAGCGTGTCGCCGATCCCGGCCCAGAGCAGGCTCCCGAGCCCGATCGCCGATTTCACCGTGCCGGTGCGCCGGCCGCCCGCCTCGGTTATTCCGATATGCAGCGGGTGGTCGCAAACCTCGGCGAGCTGCTGATACGCGGCGACGGCCAGGAACACGTCGGACGCCTTCACGCTGATCTTGAACTCGTGGAAGTCGTTGTCCTCGAGAATCTTCGCGTGCTCGAGCGCGGATTCGACCAGCGCCTCGGGGTTCGGCTCGCCGTATTTCTCGAGTAAGTGCCGCTCCAGCGAGCCCGCGTTGACGCCGATGCGCATCGAGCAGCCGTGGTCGCGGGCGGCGCGGATCACCTCGCGCACGCGCTCCTGGCTGCCGATATTGCCCGGATTGATGCGCAGACAGGCCGCGCCGCTCTCGGCCGCTTCGATCGCGCGCCGGTAATGGAAATGAATGTCGGCGACGACCGGCACATTCACCTCGCGCACGATCTCTTTGAGCGCGAGCGCGCTCTCCCGGTCGGGACAGGAGACCCGCACGATATCCACGCCGGCCAGTTCCGCCTGCCGGATCTGCGCGATGGTGCCAGCCACGTCGGTCGTCAGCGTGTTGGTCATGGTCTGCACCGAGATGGGCGCGTCCCCGCCCACCGGCACGCGGCCGACATGGATCCGGCGCGAAACGCGGCGCGTGATCTGTTGGTACGGTCGATAGTTCATGCGGTGCTTTCTTCCCGATGCACGCCGGCGCGCGACTGCGAACCGGCCTTAGAATGGCTGTTTTCTGCTCGCGCCGCTACTGCGGCGGGTTGCGCGAGGCGGAGCCCGGGGTTGCGGAGGCCGCCTGAGCCGGCAGCTTGCCCTCTTTGATGAGGTCGGGATCGAGCGGCACGTCACGACGGACCGCGCCCGGAGTGCCGATCGGACGAGCGACCACCCCGTCCACCACCAACTCGGTTCCGCCGGCGTTGCCCGTGGTCAACAGCAGCGTCGGCTTGGGCGGAACCGGCCAGCTCTCTCCCGCGCGCAACACGCGGCTGAGCAGCACTTGTCCGGTCTTGTCCCGCACCTGGACCCAGGCGTCGCTCTTCGCACGCAGGACGATCCGATCATCGTCGGGCGTCGCGGGCGTTTGGCCCTCGGCCCCTGGCCCGGAGGATGGCTCCGGGGCCGGAGGCGTCGGGATGGCTGCCGCTGCGGAGCTTGGCGGAACCGAGGGCTGGACCGAGGCGACTTGCGGCACCGGCGCAGGACCCGGGACAGGTGCGGGAGCCGGGACGGAGGAGGGGGCGGCCGGAGGCGGCGCGGAAACTTTCGGAGGAGGCGGCGGCAGCGCTTGATCGGCCAGAGGTGCCAGGCGTGCGGGAACCGGCGGCACCACCTCGGCCGGCAGCTTGCCCTGCCCGGAAAGACGGTACCATCCGACGTAAGCACCAATCGCCAGCACCACCCCCAACAGGACGACGGCCCCGGCGGGGACGCCACGTTCGGGGACCGGCGCGGGGAAACTCAATTCCGTGGGGCGATTCACCTGGCCCGCGTCAGCTTTGAGGCGGCGGACCATCTCATCGGGATCGAGACCGAGCGAAGCAGCGTAGGTGCGCAGGAAGCCGATCGCGTAAGTCATGCCGGGGAGGTCGGCGATGCGGCCTTCCTCCAGCGCCTCCAGATGAGCAAGGCGAATGCGCAGCGCGGCCGCGATGTCGGGCAACTCCCAGCCCAGCCGCCGACGGGCGGTCCGCAGATCGGCGCCGACCCGAGAGGCTCCTGTTTCCTGTTCGACTGAGGGCACCATCGCCCGGCTTTCCGCCAGCCTCGACCTATGATCCTGCTGCAAGACCCGGAAGGTGCGGTGCGGTCGAGTTGCCTCGGCAACCGCGGGTATCAAGCACCCCCTGTCTGCTCGGCAGAACGACCTTATAGTGACTCGGTTCGGGCGCCACGTCAACTCGCGTGTTGTGACGCGGATAGTCCAGCGTGTGTGGTTTCGAGGTCACAGTGGCAAGTCTTGTTCGCGCGCCCACGCCTCGATGTGCTCGCGCAGGCTCGCCTCCCCGGCCGCGTTCTTGCGAATGGTGTGGAGCACCGAACGAAAGCTTCCCAGATCGACCGAGGCAAGCATGGCCTTGACGGGCAGAATTCCGGGTGAGGGCATGGATAGGTTGGTGAGGCCGAGGCCGACCAGGGCCAGAGCCTCCAGCGGCCGGGAGGCGGCCTCGCCGCAGACCGAGACCTCGATCCCGGCCGCGCGTGCCGCGCACAGCAATCCTTCCAACAGGTCGAACACCGCCGGCGAGAGCAGGTCGTAGCGGCCGGCGAGGGCGGGCGAGCTCCGATCCGCGGCGAACAGGAATTGCAGCAGATCGTTTGACCCGACCGAAACGAAATCGGCGAGCTTGAACAATTCCGGCAGCTGCCACATCAAGGCCGGGATCTCCAGCATCGTCCCGATCGAGAGCCGCTCTGGCCGCTCGGGAACGCGCCCCGCCTCGGCCAGCAGCAGCGCGCGAGCCTTACGGAACTCGGCCACCGTGGCGATCATCGGGAACATGACGAAGAGCGGCCGGCCCGCCGCGCCGAGCAGCAGCGCCCGAAGCTGGCGGCGGAGCAGCGCGGGCCGGTCGAGGCCCACGCGGATCGAGCGCCAGCCCATCGCCGGATTTTCCTCCTCCAGCTCCATACCAGGCAGCAGTTTGTCGCCGCCGAGGTCGAGCGTGCGGAATATGACGGGCCGCGTGCCCGCCGCATCCAGGACGCGCGAATAGACCGCCGCCTGCTCGGCGGTGTCCGTCACCGCGCCGCGGGCCAGCATCGCGATCTCGGTCCGGAACAGGCCGATGCCCTCCGCTCCGGTAATGTCGAGCTGATCCAGCTCGAGGCTGAGACCCACGTTGAGCATGAGGCGCACGGGGACGCCGTCCGCCGTAACGGCCGGGCGGTCGCGCAATGCCGCCCAACCGGCCTGCTGCTCCGAGCGGGTCTCCAGGGCGAGCGCATAGCCCTGCTTCACCTCGGCTTCCGGGCGCAGGATGAGCTGCCCCTGGTCGGCGTCCAGCACCGCCTCGTCGCCCGGCTCGGCGGCGTCCAGCACCCCACGCGCCCCGCTTAGAGCGGGAAGCCCCAAGGCGCGCGCCAGAAATCGCGGCGTGCCCGGCGGGGCTGCCCTCTTCGATCACCACGCCCGCGATGCCGCGGCCGTGCCATGCGAGCAGCTCGGCGGGGCCAAGCCGGCGGGCGACGAGGATTGCCCCGGGCGAAACCGCCGGCTGCGGTGCTTGACCGGTGAGCGCATTGAACAGGCGTGCGGCGAGGTCTTCGAGGTCCGCCAGCCGCTCCCGCAGATAAGGGTCCGCGATACGCCGCATGCGGTCGCGCAGCTCGCCGGCAACCCGCTGCACGGCGGCCTCGGCGCTCAGCCCGCCCGCGATGACGTCGGCCGCTCGGCGGAGCCAGCCGGCGTCGGCCGCGATCAGCTTGTAGGCCTCCAGTACCTCACGCGAGGCGGATGCGTCCGGGTTCGCGCCGCCCTCGGGGTCCGGCGCGCGGGTCTCGATGAGCTCGTGCAGTCCCCGCTGCATCCGCGAGAGGGCATCGTTGAGCCGCCGCATTTCCGCCTCGGGATCGTCGGCCAGCAGACGATGCGCCACGATGCGCGTGCCGTGCAGGACCACCGGTCCCACCGCGATGCCGGACACGAGCGTCGTCGCGGAGAAGACCCGAGGAATGGTCGAGCCGACGCCTTCCTCCGCACCATCGAACGCCCCGGACGCCGCCAGCACCTCGGCCAGCAGCATGGCCACCGTCTCCAAAACGTCGACCTCCTCTTCGGTAAAGAGGCGAGGGGCCCGGTTCTGTACCGTGAGGACGCCGAGGGTATGGCCGGCGCGCCGGACCGGGACGGCCAGCAGCGACGCGTAGGGTTCCTCCCCCGTCTCCGGCCGATAGGCGAAAGCGGGATGGTTCTGGGCATCGGGCAGGTTCATCACCGTGCCGAGGGCGGCGCAGCGCCCCACGATGCCTTCCCCCACAAGCAGCCGGGTGCGCCCGACCGCCTCCGGGTTAAGTCCCTCGGTCGCGACCAGTTCCAGTGTGTCGCCGGGGCGCATCGCGTAAATCGAGCAAACCTCGGTCAGGAGCTCGGCATCCGACCAGCTGGACCAATTCGCTCAGGGAGGCCGGCCCGTGCGCCAAGGTTTCGCGCAGGCGGGTGAGCAGCCGGCGCGGGGGAGACACCGAACTCTCTCAGGCGCGCCGCGCCGGGGGGCCGCTACCCGCCCGGAGGTTCCGCCGTGCGAGCAGGGCCGCCATCGCCTGGTCGACAAGCTCCGCGACGATAGCGGCTACCGGCTGCTCGGCGGTCACGAGGCCGACCGATTGCCCCGCCATCACCGAACCTTGCTCGACATCGCCCTCGATCACCGCGCGTCGCAGGGCGCCGGCCCAGAAATGCTCGATGTCGAGTTGCGCCTCCTCCTTCGACAGCTCGCCCGCCTGGAAGCGGCGAAGGGTGTCCGACTGGTGCTCGAGGAACCGCTTCGTCCCGGCGTTGGCGAGACCGCGGACCGGGATCACCGGAAACCGTTCGTCGAGTTGCACCGACGGCACCGCGTCGCGTGCGGCGGCCCTGATGAAAGCCTGCTTGAAGCGGGGATGCGCGATCAACTCCGCCGCCGCCGCGAAGCGGGTCCCGAGCTGGGCGCCCGACGCCCCCATCTCGAGATAAGAGAGGATCGCCTCGCCGCGTCCGAGCCCGCCCGCGACGAAGACGGGCACCTCGCGGATATGCGGCAGGATCTCCTGCGCCAGCACGGTCAGCGACACCGGGCCGATATGCCCGCCCGCCTCGGAGCCCTCGATCACGAGTGCATCCGCCCCCGAGCGGATCAGCCGTTTGGCCAAGACGAGCGCGGGTGCGAAGGCGATGAGCTTCGCGCCGCCCTCCTTGACGGCGCGCACGGCTCCGCCCGGTGGAATGCCGCCCGCCAGGACGATGTGCCCGACCTTCGCCTCCAGGCAGACCCGGATCAGCGCGTCGAGCTCGGGGTGCATGGTGATGAGGTTCACGCCGAACGGCTTGTCCGTCAGCGCCTGGGTCCCGGCGATCTCGGCGGCCAGGAGATCGGGTCCCATTGCGCCACAGGCGATGACTCCGAACCCGCCCGCGTTGGAGATGGCGGAGACGAGGTGCCGCTCGCTGACCCAGCTCATCGCGCCGCCCATCAACGCGACCTCGCAGCCGAGGAAGCGCGTGCCGCTCTCCCAGAGCCTATCGAGCTCCGCCCGAGCCGCGAGGCGGTCCGGGTCCGGAGGGGTGATGTCAGGCGGCATCGAGACCATAGGCCGTGTGAAGCGCGCGCACCGCGAGTTCCGTATACTCGGCGGCGATCAGCACGCTCACTTTGATCTCGCTGGTCGAAATCACTTCGATATTGATGGCTTTGTCGGCCAGCGCCCGGAACATCATGCTCGCGACGCCGGCATGGCTGCGCATTCCGACCCCAACCACGCTGATCTTCGCCACGTCGTGGTCGGCCAGGATTTGAGCGTAACCGATCTGGGCCTGCGTCTCGGCGAGCGCAGCATGCGCGCGGGGCAGGTCCGCCTTACCGACCGTGAAGGTCATGTCGGTCAGGCCCTCGGCCGACACGTTCTGCACGATCATGTCGACATTGACGTTGTGCTCCGCCAGGCTGCCGAAGATCGAGGCGGCAATGCCGGGCCGGTCCGGTACCCCGCGCACCGTGATCTTCGCCTCGTCACGGGAATAGGCGATCCCGGTCACGATCTGCTGTTCCACGATCTCGTCCTCATCCACCACGAGCGTGCCGGTTTCCTCGCCGCCCGGCGCGTCCTCGAAGCTGGACAGCACCCGGACCCGCACTCTTTCGTTCATCGCCAGCTCGACGCTGCGGGTCTGCAACACCTTCGCGCCCACCGAGGCCAGTTCCAGCATCTCCTCATAGGCGATCCTGTCCAGCTTGCGGGCACGCGGGACGATGCGCGGATCGGTTGTGTATACCCCATCAACGTCCGTGTAGATATCGCAGCGGTCGGCCCGCAGCGCGGCGGCGAGCGCGACCGCCGAGGTGTCGGACCCGCCGCGCCCGAGCGTCGTCACGCGGTCATCGGGGCCGACACCCTGGAATCCCGCCACCACGGCCACCTGCCCGGCGGCTACACGACGGGCCAGTTCGCCGCCGTCGATCGACATGATGCGTGCCTTGCCGTGCGCGTTGTCGGTCTGGATCGGGATCTGCCAGCCCTGCCAGGAACGGGCCTCGACACCGATTTCCTGGAGCGCGATCGCCAACAGGCCCGTCGTGATCTGCTCGCCCGTCGCGACCACGGCATCGTATTCGCGGGCGTCATGCAGCGGCGAGAGGGACTGGCACCACGCCACGAGCTGGTTGGTTGCACCAGCCATCGCCGAGACGACCACTGCGACCTCGTTTCCCGCCTCGACCTCGCACTTCACGCGAGCGGCGACGTGGCGGATACGATCGAGATCCGCGACGGAGGTGCCGCCAAATTTCATGACGATGCGGGACATGAGGCTCCAGCGGCTGCTTGTTCGAGAGCCCGAACGAGGCCGGGCATCCGGCAGGATTGCGTCTTGCCGGGCGCGGGCACACATACTGGCCCCCGGCAGGGCGGGCAACTCAATGCAGGACAGTTTCGCGAAGCTGGAACCGGGTCGCTCCGTTTCGGCCGAAGAGGTCTTACGCTTCGACGCACTCGCGTCGCGGTGGTGGGACCCGGACGGGCCGATGCGGCCGCTGCACCGGATGAACCCGGTCCGCATCCGCTGGATCACCGAGCGGGTCCGGCGCAAATATCCGGATTTCCACGGGGTTCGGCTGCTCGATGTCGGCTGCGGCGCGGGCCTCGCGGCCGAGGCGTTGGCCCGGCAGGGTTTCGAGGTGCTGGGGATCGACGCCGCCGGCGAGGCGATCGAGGCGGCCCGCGCCCATGCAGCGGGGCAGGGCCTTTCCGTGACTTACCGGACCGCCATCGCCGAGGATCTCGCCGCCGGGGGGCTGCGATTTCCGGTCGTGACGGCGCTCGAGGTGATCGAGCACGTGCCGGACCCCCATGCCTTTCTTCGCGCCATCGCGCGGCTGATGGAGCCGGACGGGCTTTTGTTCCTCTCCACCCTGAACCGCACGCCGCGCTCCTTCCTGATGGCGAAGGTGGGCGCTGAGTATGTGTTGCGCTGGCTGCCGGTCGGCACGCATGACTGGCGGAAGTTCATCACCCCCGCGGAGTTGGGCGGCGCACTCCGGTCGGCTGGCTTCCGGGTGACGGATATCGCCGGGATGACGCTCGATCCGTTGGCGCGACGATGGCGCATCGGTCGGGACGTTTCGGTGAACTACATCCTGGCGGCGGAGGCGGGGTCGGCGGCCTAGAGTCGGTCGGGAGCCGGGCTGCCAGTGCAGACGAAGGGCGGATTCGCCCAGCCTGGCTTGCCGTAGGTCAGCTCGCTTCCATCGAACCGGCTCACTGTCCCTCCCGCGGCCTCAAGTACCGCCTGCGGAGCCGCCGTGTCCCATTCCATCGTGCGGCCGAAGCGCGGATACAGATCCGCGACGCCCTCCGCCAGTCGGCAGAACTTAAGCGCGGAGCCCATATGAGTGACGGAAGCAACCCGGCGTCCTTCGAGGAAGCTCCGCAGCCGCGGATCGTTGCCGTAATGCCGGCTGGCTAACACGGCGATGCCCTCGGCCGGGGCCGTCCGCGCCGTGATTTTCTGCTCCCGCGTGCCGGCGCGCTTCCACGCGACTTGGCCGACAATGCCGCCGAACAGTTCGCCATGGGCTGGAGCAGCGACGGCGCCCAGCACGGCGTGCCCGTCCCGCACCAGACCGACATTCACGGTGAAGTCGTCGCGGCCTGCCGCGAATTCGCGCGTGCCGTCGAGCGGGTCGACAAGCCAGAACGTGTGCACGGCTTCGGTCATCCGGCCGGCTGCCATTTCCTCCTCGGCGATAACCGGGAAGTCGGTCGCTTCCCGCAGCCCCGCGACGATCACTGCCTCCGCTGCGTGATCCGCCGCGGTCACAGGAGACTCGTCCGCCTTTGCGATCACGTCGAATCCGCCGCGACGCACCGAGAGGATGATCGCGGCCGCGCGAAGCGCGAGATCGGCTGCGAGTTCAAGAAGAGCGGCGTCGGTCATGCAGCCGGTCATAGCCGCGAGGGGATCGGAACACAACGCAAGCCGGATCGCATCCGGTGGGTGCTGGCGCCTCCCGCCCTTCGTTGCTATGCCGTTCAATTGCGCCGATACGCCTTGGCGTCAGAGCGGCCCGGCAGGAGTAAGGCCTGAGCACCCACGTTCCGCAGACCGAGAACACGTTTCCTAAGCTGCTGGCGCGAAATGCCGCGCTCCGGGGTAGCCGTCCCGCCTTTCGGCACAAGGACCTCGGTATTTGGCAGAGCTGGACCTGGGAGGAGGTCTACGCGGCGGTCCGCGCTCTGACCGTCGGCCTCCATCGGCTCGGCCTTCGGCGCGGCGATGCCTGCGCCATCCTGGGCGGAAATCGGCCGCGGCTCTACTGGTCTTTCATGGCGGTCCAGGCGCTCGGCGCCGCCCCGGTGCCGGTCTACGCCAATTCCGTCGCCGACGAGATCGCATTCGTCCTGTCGCACGCCGCCGCGCGCTTCGCCATCGCGCAGGACCAGGAGCAGGTCGACAAGCTTCTGTCCGTATCCGAACGCCTGCCGAAGCTCGAACGGATTTTGTATGACGAGCGCAAGGGACTGCGCGATTACGACCATACGCGTCTCCATTCGATTGAAACGGTCAGTGCCGACGGAGCGGAGGCGTTGGCCGCGGACGCACGGACGCGGGAATGGCTGGACGCGGAAATCGCCGGTGGCAGTGGAGAGGATGTATCGGCGATCCTGTACACTTCGGGCACCACCGGCCGTCCGAAGGGCGTGCTTCTCTCGGCGGAGCGGTCCGTGCGCGCCGCGCAAAGCACGGTGGCGTTCGACCGTCTGACTGAAAGTGACGAGGTGCTCGCCTATCTGCCGCTCGCCTGGGTCGGCGACCACTACATGACCTATGCGCAGGGATTGGTCGCGGGCTGGTGCATCGCTTGTCCGGAGAGCGTCGAAACCGTTCAGGAGAATTTGCGGGAGATCGGTCCGACATTCTATTTCGCTCCGCCGCGCGTGTTCGAGAACCTGCTGACCGCGACGATGGTGCGAATGGAGGACGCCGGCGCGCTCCAGCGGCGCATGTTTCACTTCTTCATCCAGGTCGCCCGGCGCTACGGCGAGCGCATCCTCAATGGCCAGCGCGTTGGCTTGGGCGGACGGCTGCTCTACGGAGTCGGTCGCCTATTGGTCTATGCGCCGCTGAAGAACAGGCTCGGCTTTTCACGCATCCGGGTCGCCTATACCGCGGGCGAGGCCATCGGACCCGACCTGTTTTCTTTCTATCGTTCGCTCGGGATGAACCTGAAGCAGTTCTATGGCCAGACCGAGAGCTTTCTGTATCTGACCGCGCAGGCCGATGGCGAGATTCGTCCCGATACGGTCGGCGGGGTTCTGCCAGAAGTCGAGATTCGGCTCGCGGAAAACGGTGAGATACAGTTCAAGTCGCCCGGGCAGTTCATCGCGTATTTCAGGGATGATGAGCGGACCGCCGAGGCCGTGACGTCGGACGGGTATGTCCGGACCGGGGACGCGGGATTTTTCGACGCAAGCGGCCAGCTCAAGATCATAGATCGCGCCCGCGACGTGGGCCGGCTAAAGAACGGTTTGCTGTTTCCCCCGAAATACATCGAGAACAAGCTCAAATTCTACGCCAACATCCGCGAGGCCGTCGCTTTCGGCGATGGGCGCGACTGCGTGACCTGCTTTCTCAACATCGACCTCACCGCCGTCGGCAATTGGGCCGAACGGCACGGCATCACCTATGCCAGCTATCAGGAGCTGGCCGGGAATGAGCGAGTATACGATCTGCTGCAATCGCATATCGAACAGGTGAACCGGGATCTTGCCGCCGAACCCGGCATGAACGGCCTCCGGATCCGGCGGTTCCTCGTGTTGCACAAGGAGCTCGATGCCGATGACGGCGAGCTGACCCGCACCCAGAAGGTACGCCGCCGCTTCATCGCCGAGCGCTACGCCAAGCTGATCGAGGCGCTATACAGCGGAGCCGGCGAGGCGGATATCGCGACCGAGGTGACGTTCGAGGACGGCCGCAAGGGCATGATCTCCGCCCGTGTCCGGATCAGGGACTTGTCGCCGCATTCCCCAACCGCGCTGGACAAAGCCGCATGAGGGGAGATGGAGAGGCTGGCGAGGTGTTGCTGGCCGTCGAAGGCGTCTCGCTCCGCTTCGGCGGCGTGAAGGCGATCACCGACGTCTCCTTCGACATCCGGCGTGGCGAGATTCGCGCCATCATCGGTCCGAACGGCGCCGGCAAGACCTCCATGCTGAACGTCATCAACGGCTTCTATCATCCGCAGCGGGGATGCATCACGTTCAAGGGCCGGGCGCGCTCGCGCATGCGTCCCTCGGTTGCGGCGCGTCAGGGCATCGCGCGCACGTTCCAGAACGTTGCTCTGTTCAAAGGAATGACGACGCTCGACAATCTCATGGCCGGACGCACGCTGAAGATGCGCCGCGGATTGTTCTGGCAGTTGCTGCGCCACGGCCCCGCGCTGCGGGAGGAGATCGCGCATCGCCGTTTCGTCGAGGAGATCATCGACTTCCTGGAAATCGAGGCGATCCGGCGTGTTCCCGTCGGCAAGCTTCCCTATGGCCTGCAAAAGCGCGTGGAGCTGGGCCGCGCGCTGGCGATGGAGCCGGAGCTGCTGCTCCTCGACGAGCCGATGGCCGGGATGAACATGGAGGAGAAGGAGGACATGTGCCGCTTCATCCTCGACGTGAATAACCAGTTCGGCACGACGATCGCGTTGATCGAGCACGACATGGGCGTCGTCATGGATTTGTCGGACCGGGTCGTCGTGCTGGAATATGGACGCAAGATCGCCGACGACGTTCCCGCCGCGGTGAAGCGGGACGAGCGGGTCATAGCGGCGTATCTCGGCGTACGCGCATTAAGGGCGGCGCGGGATGGACCTGCTCTACAAGGTGCTCCTCGATCCATTCGTGCAGATGGCGGGTGCGCCCGATCTGCTGGTTCAGACCATCTGGGAAGGTCTGGTCTCAGGCGTGCTCTATGCGCTCGTCGCGCTCGGTTTCGTGCTGATCTACAAGGCCTCCGGCGTGTTCAATTTCGCGCAGGGCATCATGGTGGTGTTCGCCGCGCTCACCCTGGTCGGCCTGCACGATCTGGGCATCCCTGCCTTGCTGGCGCTCGTGCTCGCGCTCGGCGTCATGTTCCTGCTCGCGGTCGGGATCGAGCGGCTGGTGCTGCGGCCTCTGGTGAACCGGCCCGATATCATCCTGTTCATGGCGACGTTCGGGCTAACCTATTTCCTCATCGGTTTCGGGGAGTTCGCTTTTGGCGGCAATCCCAAACGCATGATCACGTCGGAGCTTTTCCTGCCAGAGGGCTCCATCGATCTGCATATCCTGGGCGGACTTGTCTCGCTGCAAAAGCTCGACATCGCGGCTGCGGTCATCGCCTCGCTGATGGTCGCGGTCCTGGCGGTGCTGTTCCAGCGCACCCGCATCGGCCGTGCGCTCCGCGCCGTCGCCGACAGCCACAAGGCGGCTCTCTCCGTTGGCATATCGCTGAACCAAATTTGGGTCATCGTCTGGTTCGCGGCTGGCGTGGTCGCGCTCGTAACCGGAATCATGTGGGGCGCACGCTCGGAAGTCTCGTTCGCGCTTCAGATCATCGCGCTGAAGGCGCTTCCGGTCCTCATCCTGGGCGGTTTCACTTCGGTTCCGGGCGCGATCGTGGGTGGCCTCATCATCGGCGTCTGCGAGAAACTCGGCGAGTTCTACTGGGGACCGCTGGTCGGCGGCGGCATCGAGAGCTGGCTCGCCTACGTTATCGCCTTGATCGTGCTCCTGTTCCGGCCGCAGGGCCTGTTCGGCGAAGCGATCATCGAGCGGATCTAGACCATGTTCTACCGCGAAGCGGGCCAGTACAAGACGAGCTACGCGGCCGACATGGCTTTGTTTCCGGTGCTACAGGACCGCATCGGTTTCCTCATCATCCTTGGCATCGCCTTCGGCCTGATCCCGGTTGAAGGCAGCGCCTTTTTTCTCGACGCCGTCATGACCCCGTTTCTCATTTTCGCGCTCGCCGCAATGGGGTTGAACTTGCTGACCGGTTATGCCGGACTGATCTCGCTCGGGACCGCGGCGTTCATGGGAGTCGGAGCGTACGCCTGCTACAAGCTCACGACCGCGTTCCCCGGGGTGAATCTCATCGTCTGGATCCTGGTGTCGGGTCTGTTTTCGGCAGCGGTGGGAGCGCTGTTCGGGTTGCCGTCGCTGCGCATCAAGGGCTTTTATCTCGCCGTCGCCACGCTGGCGGCGCAGTTTTTTCTGCAATGGTGCTTCCAGCGCGTGCCCTGGCTCTACAACTACAGCACGTCCGGAGCGATCGAGGTGCCCGCACGCACCCTACTCGGCTTGACGATCACCGGGCCGACGGCATCGCCGGTGGTGCGCTACTACCTGGTCCTCGGCATCGTCGCTCTCATGACTCTCGGCAGCATCCAATCTCGTGCGCGGGCGCATCGGACGGTCCTGGATGGCGGTGCGGGACATGGACATCGCCGCGGAGCTGATCGGGATCCGGCTGATGCCGACCAAGCTGCTCGCCTTCGCCGTCTCTTCCTATTACTGTGGTGTAGCCGGGGCGCTGATGGTGTTTCTCTGGTACGGCAGCGCCGAACCCGACGTGTTCTCGATCGAGCTGTCGTTTCTCGTGCTCTTCATGGTCATCATCGGGGGTCTCGGCAGCCTCGTCGGCAGTTTCTTCGGCGCGGCGCTGATCCATGTGCTCCCGATCCTGTTGCGCGGCCTGCCTTCCGCGTTCGGCGTCCCGATTCACGCGTCGGTGGTGGAGCACCTTACCTCCATGATCGTCGGCGCTTTGATTATCTTGTTCCTGATAGCCGAGCCCTTCGGGCTGGCGCGGTTGTGGCAGACGGGCAAGCAAAAGTTGCGAGTCTGGCCGTTCCCGTACTAGGCCGGAACGAGCTATGATGGGGACCGGCGCGGCCCGCAGAGGCCCCCGGATCGAAGGGAGTCCGATATGAAGCTGACCGCGATTGCACTCGCTGCTTTCATGGCCGCGTTGACCGCGAGCAGTCGGCCGGCCTTGGCCGAAGACACGATCTATGTCCCGCTCTTCACCTATCGCACCGGCCCTTTCTCGGGCTCGGGCATCCCGGTTGCCAACGGGATGCACGATTATCTGGCGATGCTGAATGAGCGCGATGGCGGGATCGGCGGTGTGAAACTGGCCATCGAAGAGTGCGAGACCGGCTACGACACGAAAAAAGGGATCGAGTGCTACGAGGCGGTCAAGGGCAAGAAGCCGGTCATGATCAACCCATGGTCCACCGGCATTACGCTCACGATCATCCCGCGTGCGGCGGTCGACAAGATCCCGATCCTCTCCATGGCTTACGGGCTTACCGCGTCGGCGCTGGGCGACACTTTCCCTTGGATCTTCAACCCGCCCGATACGTATTGGGACGGCTTGTCGGCTATTTTGAAGCACATCGCGTCCGAGGAAGGCGGGCTGGATAAGCTGAAAGGCAAGAAGATCGGCTACATCTACCTCGACGCCCCCTACGGCAAGGAACCGATACCGCTGCTTGAGCAGTTCGCGAAGCAGTACCGGCTTCGAGGTCAAATATTATCCGGTCGCGGCAACGGAGATGCAGAATCAGTCGTCGCAATGGCTCAGCGTGCGGCGCGATCGTCCGGACTACATGGTCATGTATGGCTGGGGCGCGTTCAATCCGACCGCCATCAAGGAAGCGGTCAAGGTCAATTATCCGATGAACCACCTCCTCTCGATCTGGTGGCCAACCGAGGACGACGCGAGAGGCGCCGGCGAGGGCTCCAAGGGATTCAAGGAGCTCAACTGGCACGGCCTTGGCGCCGGCTACCCCGCGATCCAGGATGTCCAGAAATACGTCGTCGATAAGGGGCTGAGCCAGACGCCCAAGGACAAGGTGGGCGAGGTGCTTTACAATCGGGGCATCTATAACTCGCTGCTGATTGCCGAGGCGATTCACAACGCGCAGATGTTGACCGGCAAGAAGGTCGTGACCGGGGAAGACGTGCGGCGGGGCCTCGAGACAATCGAGCTTACACCCGCGCGATTGAAGGAACTGGGCTTCGACGGCTTCGCTCCGCCGCTCCGTCTTTCCTGCGCCGATCATAACGGTCACGGTCCCCTGTTTCTCCAGGAGTGGGACGGCACGAAATACGTCAAGGTCGGTGAACAGGTCACGCCGATGACCGACGTGATCCGCCCGCTGATCGAGGCCGCGGCGAAGGACTATGTAGAGAAGAATACGGGCTGGCCGCAGCGTACGGAGACCTGCGACAAGGCCTCGTGAACGAATGGCCGAGCCGATCCTTGCGGTCAACAACATCGAGGTCGTCTACGATCACGTGATCCTCGTGCTGAAGGGCGTGTCTCTTTCGGTCCCGCGCGGGGGCATCGTGGCGCTGCTCGGGGCGAATGGCGCGGGAAAGACGACGACGCTCAAGGCGATATCGAATTCTGCTGCGCGCGGAGCGCGGCGAAGTGACGAAGGGCTCGATCACCTTCGACGGTGAGCGCGTCGATCGGCTCTCGCCCAACGAACTGGTGCGGCGCGGGTGCATTCAGGTGCTGGAAGGCCGCTTCTGCTTCGAGCACTTGACGATCGAGGACAATCTGCTGACCGGCGCCTTCACCCGCAGTGACGGGCGGACGGCGATCCGTCGCGATCTCGACCGCGTTTACGGCAGCTTCCCCCGGCTGCGGGATCGGCGACAGTTGCTCGCCGGTTATACTTCAGGTGGAGAGCAGCAGATGTGCGCGATCGGCCGCGCCATGATGTCGCGTCCGACCATGATCCTGCTGGACGAACCATCCATGGGTCTGGCGCCCCAGG
The DNA here is from genome assembly GCA_963808965.1 of uncultured Alphaproteobacteria bacterium. Taxonomy (GTDB): domain Bacteria; phylum Pseudomonadota; class Alphaproteobacteria; order Acetobacterales; family Acetobacteraceae; genus CAWEHU01. The sequence goes on along the minus strand of CAWEHU010000016.1, from coordinate 331,963 downwards.
TCGTGGAAGAAATCTTCGAGATCGTTCGCACCCTCAATGAGACCGAGGGGGTCTCCTTCCTACTTGCCGAGCAGAACACCAATTTGGCGCTCCGCTACGCGCGCTACGGCTATATTCTCGAGACCGGGCGGGTGGTGATGGACGGCGACGCCGCGAGCCTGCGAGAGAACGACGATGTCAGGGAGTTTTACCTCGGCATCGCCGAGGGAACGCGCAGATCCTTTCGTGACGTAAAGTCTTACCGCCGCCGCAAGCGGTGGCTAAGTTAGACCGTCTGGTAGCGCAGATTCCGTTATCTGCGGACGCGAAGCCCAACTGCCACGCATTCCATATGTGGAGGCGGGGGCCCTCCCCATAGGCTAGAGCCGTTTTGGGCTGACTGTAGGCGGCCCTGTGTGACCCTCCGTTCATTCCCGCGCAAGCGGGAACCCAGTCTTGCAGAGCAACGCCAGCCTTGTGCGCGACTGGATCCCCGCTTTCGCGAGGATGAACGGAATTTGCGGGCGCGTTTCCAGTCACCGCGAGACGGGGCTAGCCCGGGTAGCGCCTTGTGGGAGGGGCTGGGGACGACTTCCAATCATCTACAAATCAACACCCGAGTAAGAACAATTGAAACTCTTGTTGCACAGGGGAAAGTCCGCGACGATGTTGCCGCGGATCGCGTCTTCCAGCAACGGCCACTGCGCCCAGCTCGGGTCGCGCGGGAACACGGCCGCGATCGAGCCGGCATCCAAACGCAGCCAGTACCATATGTCGCCGCGAAATCCCTCGGCGACTCCGATTCCCTCGCCGCTCGAGGGCGGCAACTGCACCGAGAGCGCGCCAGCGGGCAACCCGTCGAGCAAGGCCCGAACCAGCCGCACGCTCTCCTTGATCTCGGCAAGACGGATGCCCACGCGCGCGTTCACGTCGCCCTCCGTCAGCACTGGCACCCTCACGTCCAGCGCGTCGTACGGCGGGTATCCAGGGAACCGGCGCGCATCGAAGCCGCGTCCGGCGGCTCGCCCGATGAAACCCCCGGCCGCGAAGCCTGCGACCAGTTCTGCGCTCACGATCCCGGTGCCCATCATCCGGTCCGCCAAGCTCGCGTGTTCGATGTAGATCCGGGCCAACTCCGTCAGCTCCGCCTCCACATCGTCCAGCGCGCGGCGGATCCGCTCGCTACCCTCCGGTGTCATGTCCACGGCTATCCCGCCGGGCACCACGCAATCCATCATCAGCCGATGCCCGAACGCGGCGGCGCAGGCGCGCAGCACCATTTCGCGGTGCCAGCCGAAACGGGCGAGCGCGAAAGCGAAGCTCGCATCGTTGCAGATGGCGCCGACATCGCCGAGATGGTTGGCGATCCGCTCCAACTCGCCCATGACCGCGCGCAGAGAGTGGGCTCGGGGCGGAGCGTCGATGTCCAGAGCGGCCTCGGTCGCGCGGGCGAAGGCGATTGAATGCGCAACGGTCGAATCGCCGGAGAGCGCGCGCGGCGAAACGCGCCGCGACGCGCGGAGATTTGCCGCGCATCAGCGCGAGCTGGCCCTTTGTGAGAGTAACCGAGCCGCACCTCCAACCGCACCACCGTCTCGCCGTGCGCGGTCAGGCGAAAATGGCCTGGCTCGATCGTTCCGGCATGAACCGGGCCGATCGGGATCTGATGCAGATCCTCGCCCTCCGCGGGAAGGAACTCGGGCGGCTCCGGGTTGCCGGCGGATGGAAGCGGGCGCAACGCCAGCGGATGCAGACCGCCCCAGCGTCCGTGGTCCAGCCAGGGCCGCAGGTCGCGGGCGCCTTCCGCCTCGTGTCCCCATAGGTCGCGGATCATCCGCTCGAACCACGCGGCGCCCGGACGGTTCGGCGACAGCGCCGGATACCGGCCGTCTTCCACCACCACCGAAACCGGCAATACGTCGTGTGCGCCCTCATCGACGAACAGCGCGTGGACATGCGCGGTATCGGCCCAGAGCGCGAGCAGACCGAGCGCCGGCTGTCCAGCCAGCGCGTCCGCCATCGCGGACCAGCCCGCGAGCGAGAGGACGCGGCGCGGCCACGGGCGGCACGCTTCCTGCGGCGCGGCGCGAATGAGGGCGGAGGCGGTCATCGGGAGGTCGCCGCGATTCCGCGCATCCACTCCACCACCGTCTCCGGCATGGCGATGCCGAGCACCAGCATGATCGCCAGTTGCACCCATATCGGCGCGAGCGCCAGTGCGCCCGGCGCGGGACCGCGGTCCCGGGTCGGCGCGCCGAGGCACAGCGTCTGCAACCGCATGATGAGCGCCCAGGCCCCCGCGACGAGTCCGATCCCGAGCGGCAACGATAGCAGCGGTATGCGTCTCAGTGTTTCGGTTGCTATCAGGAACTCGCTGGTGAACAGACCGAAGGGCGGCAGCGCGGCGATCGCGACGATTCCCGCCGCCAGCGTCAGCCCGAGCAGGCGGTGCGAGGCGATGAGGCCGCCGATATCGGTGAATTTCTGCCCCCCTTTGAGCTGGGCCGCACGCCCGACGCACTGGAAGACCGCCGCCTTGGTGAGCGTGTGCAGGGTCATGTGCAGCACCCCGGCGAACACCGCCGCGGGGCCGCCCAAGCCGAAAGCGAAGGCCGCGACCCCGCTCTGCTCGATGGTCGAATAGGCGAAGAACCTCTTCACGTCCTGCCGGCGCCAAAGACTAAAGGCGGCGAGCAGGAGCGAGAGCAGCCCGAGCGCCATGATGGGCGGGCCGGGCGGAATCGCGTCCGGATTCGCCGCCATCAGCGTACGCAGCCGGAGGATCACGAACAGCGCCACGTTCAGAATTGAGCCCGCGAGCACGGCCGAAACCGGCGTTGGCCCTTCCGCGTGCGCGTCCGGCATCCAGGTGTGCATCGGAGCGAGCCCCGCCTTGGTCCCGTAGCCGAGCAGCAGGAAAACGAAGGCCAGATTGAGCACCGCCCCATCGCATCGTGCGGCCGCGGGCAGCAGCGTGCTCCAACTCATCGCCGGCAAGCCGGGACCGAGAGCGGGAAGCGCCGCCAGATAGAGCACCACGGTACCGAACAGGGCGAGTGCGATCCCGACGCCGCAGACCATGAAGAATTTCCAGGAAGCCTCGACCGCCTCCGCGGTGCGCGGCAACCCGACGACGAGCACGGCCGCGATGGTCGCCGTTTCGACCGCCACCCAGGTCACGCCGAGATTGTTCGACAGAAGTGCGAGGAACATCCCGCCGACGAAGCATTGGTACGCGACGTGGTACACCCGCACGCGCCGGCGATTGAGCCTGCGACGCGCGATCTCGACCGGCACGTAGGCGAGGCTATACCAGGACGTCGTCATCGCGACGAACGCGGTCAGCAGGGCGAAATGCGCGGCCAGCGGATCGAGCAGCAGCAGCGCGCCCGATCTACCCACCTGCCAGGGCAACGCGCAAGCAAGCACGAATGCGAGCACGGACGAGGCGGCATTGACCCACATGCCGGTTCGCCAGGACGGAATCACGGCGAGGATGGCGGCGGAGACGAACGGCACCAGCACCAGAAGCGCCGCGAGCTTCATCGTTCGGTCTCGCTCACGAGGTCGAGCTGGCTCACATCCAATGTCTCGAATCGCTCGCGAATACGGAAGAAGAACACGCCGAACACGATGAACGCCACCATCACCAGGAAGGCCACCGACAACTCGACCAGGAGCGGCATCCCCGCCACGCTCACCGCCGCGAGGATCAACCCGTTTTCCAGCGACATGAAGCCGATCACCTGCGTCAGCGCGTTACGCCGGGTGATCATCATCAGCAGCCCGAGCAGCACGACCGAGAGGGCGAGCGCCAAATCCTCCCGCGTCAGCGCCGCGGCCTGCAACGTCGTCGGCAGCACCACGAGGATCGACAGCGCGACCAGGCCGACACCGAGAACCATGGACGGGAAGATGCCGAGCGCCGTCTCGACGGAGCGATGGATTTCCAGCCGGCGCACGATCCGGTGCAGCGCGACCGGAATCACGATGCCTTTCGCCGAGAGTGCGATGAGTGCCGAAAGATAGAGATGCGCGGCGTGCTGCACCCAGCCCTGCCATGCCGCCGCGGCGGCCAGGACGATGCCCTGCATGGCGAAGATATTGATGACCGCCGTGACGCGTCGCTGGTAGAGGAGCGCGAACGACAGCACCAGCGCCGCGCCGCCCAGCAGATGGGCGACGTCGTACGACAGCACGCCGAATCCGACATGCGAGCCGTCCGGCATCAAACGAACCCCGTGCTGACGAACAGGAACACCGCGGCGAGCAGACCGAGCAGCACGGCGATGCCGAGGAACTCCGGCACGCGGAACACGCGCATCTTGGCGATCGCTGTTTCGATCACCGCCAGACCCGTGCCGAGGACCAGCACCTTCGCCGCCCATGTCGCGAGTCCGAGGATCCATAGCAGCGGGTTGGCGCCCGGCGGCGCGGCGCCGAACGGCAGGAACACGGTGCCGATCAACGTAAGCCAGAGCAGCAGCTTCAACGCCGCGCCGCCCTCGATCAGCGCGAGGTCGCGGCCGCTATACTCGAGCGCCATCGCCTCATGCACCATTGTCACTTCGAGATGAGTGGCCGGGTTGTCGACCGGAATGCGGGCATTTTCCGCGAGGGCGACCATGATCGCGGCGACCAGGGCCAGACCGAGCGAGACGCGTAGGCCGAGCGTGCCCTCGCGCAGCAAGGTGGCGATGGCGTCCAGATTGGTCGTGCCCGCGAGCAGGGCGAGAGTGAAGATCACCAACAACAGCGCGGGTTCCGCGAAGGTGGCGAAGGTCATCTCGCGCGACGACCCGATTCCGCCGAAGGCGGTGCCGATATCCATGCCGGCCAATGCCAGCGCGCAGCGTGCGAGCGTGAGCAGCCCGGCGATCAGGATAAGATCGGATAGCGGCCCCAGAAGCATGCCGAGCGCGAATGACGGCACGAGAAGTGCTGCCGCGGCGATGGCGGCGAAGCTCGCGACCGGCGCGGCGCGGAACAAATCCGACGCATTCTCGGCCAGCACCGGCTGCTTGCGCGCGAGCCGGATCAGGTCGCGCCAGGGCTGCAAAACCGCGGGTCCGGCCCGGCCCAGCAGCCGCGCCTTGATCCGGCGGACGAACCCGACCAGCAGCGGCGCCGCCGCCAGCATGAGCGCGGTATGGAGAATCTGCGTGGCGATGCCGGACAGTAGGGTCATGGCCGCCCTGCTTGCGCCGGACCGCCGCTCAAGATGCCTCCAGCCAGGCGATCGCGGCGAGAAACAACACCAGCACGGCGAAGATCACCGCTAGGGTGCGGCGGATCGTCGAGGTACTGCATACGATCGGCCCGGAAGGCAAGCACCTCGCGCACCCGGCGCAGCGGCCGGAACAGCCACGTATCGGCGGGATCGTGCGCCTCCACGGCCAACCGCGCCGGGCGCGGATCGGCAGGCGCTGGCAGATCGACGTGCTCGCGCGCCGCCAGCAGCGCGCCGCCGAGACTGCGCCGCAGCGGCTGCGCGAACGAGGCGCCGCTGTATTGCGTCAGCGGATCGCCGAACGGTAGCCAGGGCGGTGACGCCGCGAAGCCGCAGCCCCAGGCGGGACCACGCCGATGTCCGCGCACAGTCCAGCGCCGGATGACCGCGAGTGTCAGGCCGGCAACAATAGCCAGCAGCAGCGCGATTGCGAGCGCCGCGTAGCCGGGCGACTCGATCATCGGTGCGATCGTCAGCGCTCCGGCGCGGCCTTCCAGCGCCGCCCCGGTCAGCGCGCGCAGAGCCGGTTCGGCCAGCCATAGCGCAGGGCCGGGGAACAACCCGAGCACCGCCGTCAATCCCGCCATTCCCAGCATGGCGAACCGCGCCGGTCGCCCCGCTTCCAGGGCGGAGGCCGCGCGGGGCGTCCGAGGCCGGCCGAGGAATGCGACCCCGATCAGCCGCACCGAGGCCGCCGCCGCCAACGCCGCCGCCAGCGCCATCAGCGCGGCGACGACCGTAACGGCGGTTTGCAAGGCGAGTCCGCCGGCGCGCGGTGCGGCGAGCACCGCCTGAAACAGCAGCCACTCGCTGGCGAAGCCGGGCCCCGGCGGGAGCGCGGCCAACCCGACGCATCCCGCCATCACGCAATAGGTCGTCACCGGCATGGCGTGGATGAGCCCGCCGAGCAGCTCCAGCAATCGGCTGCCCGCTCCGTGCTGCACCGCTCCCGCGCCGAGGAACAGCAGCGTTTTGAACACGCCATGATTGAGCGCGTGCAGCATCGCGCCGCCCAGCGCCAGTGCCGCCAGCCCCGGCAGGTCGGCGGCCCGCGCGACCACCGCGAGGCCGATGCCGATCGCTATGAAACCGACATTCTCGATCGTGCTGGCCGCCAGGATCGTCTTCAAATCTGGCTCGGTATTGGCCCGCAGCGCTCCCAATACCGCCGAAGCCGCGCCCATCGCGAGCAGCGGCACGCCCCACCACAGCGGCTGCACCGGCCCGCACAAATCGAGGACCAGCCGGATGACGACATAGAGCGCCACCTTGGTCATCGCACCGGACATCAGCGCCGAGACGTGGCTCGGTGCGGCGGGGTGCGCGAGCGGCAGCCAGACATGCAGCGGCGCCAACCCGGCCTTCGATCCCGCGCCCAGCAGGACGAGCACCAGCACCGCGCCGGCGCGCCAACCCTCCGGGGGTGCAGCGCGCATCGCCGTGAAGCGGAGATCGAGGCCCGAGGACGCCGCAGGGGCGAGCAGCGCCAGCGCCGGGATCAGGCACGCCGCGCCGAACGCCGCCATGCCGAGATAGAACAGAGCCGCGTCGCGCGAGGCCGCTTCCTCGTGCCGGGCCAGCACCATCGCCCAGGAGGCGAGCGACATCAGCTCGAACCCGAAGACGAGGGCGTAGGCGTCACCCGCGAGCAAGGTCAGCGCCATCGCGGCGATAAAGACGGGGAAGAAGGGTGTGCTGCGCGTGCTCTCCGCTCCGTGCGGCTCGAGCGCGAACACGGCGCAGGCCGTGGCGGACACGAACAGCAGCAGCAGGAAGAAGCCGGAGAGCGGATCGAGGGCGAGCAGAATCGTGCCGCCCGGCAACCCGAGCGGGATCGCGAGCGAAGCCCGGGCTGCCCCGCCGAGGAGGCCAATGAGCGAGGCGAGGATGCCGAGCCCGCTCAACGCCGCAGTCGCCGTGGTGAAGAGCACCCTCCTCCTGGGCAGCACGGCGGCCCCCGCGCCCACGATCAGCAGAGCCGCGACGATCAACGCCAGCAGCGACAGGGCTGGAGCGGTCAGGGGGTCAGCGCCGGAGCGGGCGCGGTCGGGGCGGGGCGAATCACAACCAGACGATAGCAGCCGCTCCGCTCGCGCCGGAAGCTGCGCTTTACGCCCCGGCGCGGCCGACCTATTCACGGCGTCGCGGTTTGGGGCGTCGCCAAGTGGTAAGGCAGCGGATTTTGATTCCGCCATGCGGAGGTTCGAATCCTCCCGCCCCAGCCAGCCCGAGCGAGAAGGTGCGATGCATGCGACGATGGCTGCCGCCGGTCCTGGCTTCGCTCGTCGCTCCCGTGCTGGGGGGCGCCGCTCCCGTAGCTTGGCCCGACAGCTTCCTGAGCCGGGTCGAGGCGCTCGCGCTTCTGGAGACGCTCAACGCCGACCTGCTCAGCCATCCGAGCGCCACGCTCACGTTGGAGCGCTGGTGCGGCGCGCATCATCTGGCGCCGGAGGCACGGATCGTCGCGCGTCTGGTGCGGGGAGCCGACAAGCCGCTCCCGCCCGAGGACAGGAAGCGGCTGGCCGTGAGCAACTCCGAGCCTGTGCGTTATCGCCGGGTACAACTGTTCTGTGGCGAGCGGCTGCTCTCCGAGGCCGACAATTGGTACGTGCCGGGCCGGCTCACCCAAGAGATGAACCGCCTGCTCGACGAGACCGACACGCCGTTCGGTCGCGCCGTCCAGCCGCTCGGCTTCAATCGGGAGACGCTGTCCGCGACTCTGTTATGGTCGCCGCTGCCGCCCGGCTGGGAAATGCGACCCGCCCCGCCGGACGGGCCGACCGGCCGTCTCGAAGCGCCGGATCACGTACTGGAGCACAAGGCGATCCTCTACACGCGCGATCACATCCCGTTCTCGGAGGTGGTGGAGACCTATACGGGGGAGGTGCTCGCGTTTCCGCCGCCGGGGGCGGGTTGAAGGCCAAGCGAGCGGAGCCAGGTCCGACTGCGACGAGCACAGCTCACAAATCGGGTTTGAACACCATCAAGTAGAAGATCGCGATGACGCCGAGGAACGCCGGCCAGCCCAGCACGAACCACCACCTCGCATACGCGAAATACCGTGCTGGCAATGGCACTCCGGCGCGTGCCGCCGCGCTGGCCAGATGGTGCATCCGGATTTGCAGCCACACCACGGGGAGCCAGCAGGCGCCGACCAGCAGGTAGAGGCCGATCGCTAGCGCCAGCCAGCCGATCGTAAGGGGGAGACCGGCGATGCGCGCCATCCAGATGCCGGTCAGGGGCTGTATCACCACGGCCGGGGCGGTGAACAACCAATCCGCCAGGACGACATTTCGGCTGACCACGGCGATCGCTGCCAAGTCTTGGCTGCGGTGGGCCATCCAGCCATGGAATGCCGTGCCGAGCCCCGTCCCGAACAGCAGGGTGGAGCTGAGGATGTGCACCCAGAGGAGCAGCTGGTAGCTCATCGCTCAGTCCTCGATTGCCAAGAACGCGAGGATGGCCGCGAGCACTGCGAAGTTTTTTAGCAGCGGCCCGAACGGGTCGAGCCAGAGGCCGGGCAGGGCGACGCTCGCGAGGACCGTATAGAGCGCCATGATCGCGAGCTGCGCCATCGCGGCCCGTCTTCGCCATCTGCTGGACAGCAACGCCAGGCCGAGCGCCACGTCGACCGAAGCGCCCGCCCAGGTCACCGCGATCGCGGCTCGTCCGCCGAGGCCGAGGCCGGATAGCAGCATATCGCTCTGGGCTGCCGGGACCAGGAAGGAGACCGCGCCGGAGCCGACCCAGACCGCGAGCAGCGCCGCAACCAGCAGCCCACGCATCGGGAGCAGCCGTGCGTGCCACATATCCGCCCGACCTGCCGGCTCAGCCGCCAGCGCCTCGGCCAGGGGACGAGGGCTCCAGCCCAGTACCCGCGCCATGGGTGCCGGATCGCCGGTGTTGCCGGCTGCAAGCATGGACAGGCTCTCGCTCGTGAGGCTGGACAGCGGAAACGCGTCACCGAGCCGGGCCGCGATCTTCAGCGCGGTCTCGGGAACGGTCAGTGGACGCGCGGGCGGCCGTCCCAGCCAGGCCCGCAACGTCAGCGTCAGCCCGTCCGTCGTCATCGCCTCGGGGCCGACCATTTCGAGGCGCGGTGGCACCGGACCGCCCTCGAGCAGATCGGCGACGGCTCGGGCGAGATCCGCGATGTGAATGGGCTGCACGCGCCAGAGGCCGGGGCCGAGCCGGATCGGTCGCGGCAGCACGGCAAGCGAGCAGAACAGCGCCGTGCTGGCCCCGCCCCGGCCGATGACGAGCGACGGCTTCAGTACGCACCAGCCGGTTTGGCCGAGGTCCCGGGCCAGGCGCATCAGGCACTCATCGGCCGCATGCTTGGTCGCGAGGAAGCGTAACTCGGGCTGCTCGCCAGCTCCCAGGGCAGAGAGTTGCAGAACACGGCCGATGCCGGCCTCGGCGCAGGCCGCGAACAGGACGACAGCGCCGCGAGAATGAACTCCCTCCAGGTCGCCACGGAGCACGCCCGCCGCGTTCACCACGGCGTCGATGCCGACCAGCCGGCTCAGCCAAGTAGGACGATCGTCAAGCAGCAGATCGGCTGCCACCACCTGACAGGTCGGGAATTTGCGAAGCAAGATAGTAGGAAAGCGGCCAGCGCAGGTGACGGCGTGCCCGCGAGAGAGCAGACAAGCGACAATTCGTGCGCCAATAAACCCGCCTGCGCCGAGAACCAGCACACGCATCGCCTATCCCTTTTGGGTTCACGTGCATCCGCTCCAGGGTAGCGGATTTGCGCCGGTGGACGAACCAGCTTCGGTGACCATATCCGTCGCTGGACGGAGCAGTCATGACCACTCTTGTCACTCGCCTCACAACGCGTGCGGCTTATGGCGCGAGCCAACTCCCGCGGCTTGCCTGGTACATCGGGCACGGCCTCGCCATGCGCCGACTTTCCCAAGCAGCACGGGAACGACTGGGCGACAGCACGCGGCCTCGCGCCCACACCGATAAGCCGGTGCCGGATCGCAGCCGGCTGTATGCCGACATGGCGACGCTTCTCAAGCGGGACATCGCCAATATCGAGGCCGGGATTTACCCACTCCCGGCCGACCACGATGGCTCGCTGCCGATGCTGCTGAACCGCTCGCTGCTTTTCTTTAGGGATTTGCCCGAGGTCCACCGCCGCCGTGAGCGCGGCTTGCACAGCGAAGTGCTAACCGACGAGACCCGGGGCAAGCGGCCCCGCTACTATCTTCAGAACTTCCATTTCCAGTCGGGCGGCTGGATGACGAACGACTCGGCCCAGCGCTACGACACGCAGGTCGAGGTAGTTTTCAATGGAACAGGGAATGCGATGCGTCGGCAGGCTCTGCCGCAGCTGCAGAGGTCTTCGCTGGGCGCGATCAGCGCCGGCTGAGACTGCTCGACGTTGGCTGCGGTACGGGGCGTTTTCTCAATTCGGTCAAGCAGGTGTGGCCGCGGCTTCCCGTCCTTGGCCTCGATCTTTCGGAAGCTTACCTGAGCGAGGCGAAGCGCCATTTGAGCCGCAGGTCCTGGGTTGAATTCATCGTTGCCAATGCGGAGTCGATCCCCGTACCGGACGCGAGCCAGGACGCGGTGACGAGCACGTTCCTGTTTCACGAACTGCCGCCCAAGGTGCGCCGCATCGTCTTTAGCGAGTTCGCCCGCGTGCTGAAGCCTGGCGGACGCCTTATTCTTCTGGATTCGCTTCAGAGCGGCGATGTGCCGGCTTACGACGGCATGCTCGAACTATTCCCGCAGAACTTCCACGAGCCCTATTTTGCGAGCTATACGAAGGAAGACTTCGCTGAGATCGCAGGAAGCTGTGGCCTGACACATACCCGCGAGATGATCGCTTTCGTGTCGAAGCTCATCGTATTCGACAAATCCGTCACGGAAAGCGGGGGAAGTTGACGCCTCCGTGCGCCATTTGATCCGGCTCCGCATGGAGTGGCTCACCATGGGCCGTCACTCAACAACCTGACAACGCCTTACGGCTGCCCCCGCGCTTGGTCTTGCCGGCCCTCGGGCGCGTCGGCCCGGAAGCCGAAGACCGTAAGCTCAGCATTGAGGGGAGGCTCCCCCTCTTGGCGAAGCGCGAAGCGCGGCCCATGCACCTGTAGGTCATCGGTCAGCATGCGCGGCGTCGCCTGCTCGATCAATTCGAGCAGCCGCACCAGTACCGACCACGGCGCAGTCAGCGACACGCGAAGGCCAATCCGCCGGTAGGCGCCGGCTCGCGCCTCGGGCAAGGCCTCCACGCTTGACAGGTTCGCGCCCGCCTGGGCCGCCATGGCCTGCACTCGCTCCTGGAGCGCGGCCCCGGCGATGGCGTCGGTGTCGCCGCTCAGGAGGTCACTCAGCACGGGACCACCTCCGGACCCGGCTTCCGCCTGACGGCGAAGCTCCGGAAGCGTGCCGGCTAAAATCGCCATTCGGTGGGCTAGCGTTCGCCGGTCTTCCAGCCGCTCGGCGCGATAACTGTACCAGCCGAGGACCGGGCTGACGAGAGCGAACCAGATCAGGGCCAAGGCAAGGAGCGTAACGCCCACGGCAAGGGCCCGCTCGCGCGGCGACGAGGCAGGGGGGATCGCCATGTTAACGGACGAACTCCGCGCGCATTGCGAACAGCTGCGCCGCCGCCTTCGGCTTAGGCAGCGGCATGAGAACGGGCCACGCGAGCAAACGAAACGCCCTTCACACCAAGCGAAATCAACCGGACCTGATCGTATACCTGTGCAATCCGAGGCGCCACATTCCAGGAGACGACCCGGTCTCGCCCGCGTGCTTGCTCTACCTGCAACCCGCCAGCAGCTGACGCCACTCGGCCCCACGCTCCGCGGCCTCGGGGCCGCCGAAGGCCGTCAGGTGATGTACGTGCGAGAAACTTGTGGGCGGCAAGGTGCCAATTCCCGCTGTCGCAGCCAGGCGCTCCAGGATCTGCGCTATCGACGCGGGCTCGGTCGCCGCCGCGTCGATAGCAGTCTTCTGCCGCATATTGAACAGCTCGATGATCATCCCGGATTGCGCGCCCGACCGGCGCAGCGATCGCGCGACAGCCCGCGCCGTGAGCGCCGCTTCAGCGGGCGTGCGCTTGCCGGCGCCGATACCATCCTGGATCAGCACCCGGTCGATGCCGCTTTGCAGAACAAGGCGGCGCAGCTGCATGCCGAATGCCTCCCCCTGCTGCGCCCCGCTGGAGAAGACCGAAACCGCAACCGGTAGCCCGGGAATTGCTTGGTTCAATAAGGAATGCGTGTTGGCCAGGTATCGTCCCAGCACGGCCTCTCGCTCCGGGTCATGCCAATTCAGGTCGTCAATCTCCTCCGGGAGATACCAGCCGGCGATGAGGCCGGGTGAGGCTTCCTCAAGCACCGCCTTCAGTGCCGGCAAGCGGGCTTGCAGATCCGACACGCGCTTCTGGAAGTATGCCTCCAGTTCCGGTGTCGGCCGCTTGAGCACCGACCAGAAATCGGTGTCTTGTTGCAGGCCTATCCATAGGCGCCGATGCGAGGACTCGGCAGCCCGCACGATCTCCGGCAGAAGTGGGATCGTCTCGCCTGCGCCTGCGTGCCCATAATAGAAATCCAAACTATCGATCGAGGTCCATTGCAGGAACAATTCCTCGATTCCGAAGGCGCTCATCTCCTGCATTAGCCCTTGCCATGCCTCAGGCGTGTTGGCCGCATCGCCTCGCAGGAGTTGGAAAATCGTGCCCCGGAAGCGGGCGGCCAGGCAAGCTTCCGGCGTAGCCGTCCACAGCCATACGGCAACGGCAGTGAGTGAGGCGCCTCCCAGCAGGGCTGCCCAAAACCATCGCCTCATACTTTCAAAACCGCGACACGATCCCGAACAGGAACCGGGTTCCGGTGTTTCCCCCGCTTCGAGCGACGTCCTGCGCGACGCGCGCGAATAGCTCAGGCTCGAAAAGATAGCCCAGCAACGGGTCATCGAAGAAGCGAAGACGCAGCGAAAGCCCCGCCCCAACCTGTACCGAATAATCGCTGCCGTTCTTCGCGCTATCCAGTTCATAGCGCACGAAGGCATAAGGGATGAGCTTGAGCTGCTCGCGGGGTTGGATGCTCCCGCCCAGGCGGCCTTCGGCCGCAACGAGCCAGTCCCGGTTCACTTGTAGCAGGCGGGCGACGTCCCCGTAGACCGAAGCGTACGGCTCCCATCCGTGCCGCAAGCTATCGGTGCCACCGGCGCGCCAAGCCGTCCCGGTATCCCAGCCCGCTGTCGCACGCAAAAGCCAGTTGTTTTGCAATTCTCCACCCAGCTTGATCATGCGCTCTGCCCATAAGAAGAGCGGGATTTGTTGGAAGGGGTGGACGCGGATGCCAATGCCGCCCTGGAACGTCTTCCCGAGCGGACTGGAGGCCATGCCGCCTATTTGATTCTGCGCCAGCACGATGGACAACTTTAGCATGTCCCGAGTTTTGTCCTCCATCCGAGGATGCACATCTGCGACCGGGTGAGATCTAGACCGTCAAGGCCGCTCTGACGTTCTCGACCAGTGCTGACTCAACGTGCGTTCATAGTGCGTTTCTGCTATTGTAACATGCAGCTTGAGCTAGTGACGCGCTCAGCTTCCCAGGCCCCGCAAGGAGGAGCAGTTCAATTGCCGTACGGTCCTGCTAGGGACGTCTCAGCGATGTGGCGAAGGATACGAATGCCAGCCCGCTCTCCGTTCAGTCGCTCTGTGATCGGGGCGGGCGCAGCGCTGATCTCGGCGACATTGGTCGCGAATGTCGTCGTAGCGGCGGAAGCAGGTTCCGCGTCGGGCGGCGAGGGTGCGTCCAGCGCGGGAATCGCCGCCCCCTCGTCCCCTTCTCCCGACCGGGACATTGCGGGCCTGCTCATGACTGCGGAATCGCAAATAGCGGCCGGGCATCTCAATGCGCCGGTAGGCGATAATGCCACGGACACGTTGCAAGCCGTTCTGCGACGAGCGGTCCTCGCACCACAATCCGCTAGGGACGTCATTGACCGGATGGCCTCGCGATTCGAGGAGCGGGCCCTCGCCGCCGAGGCGGCCGGTGATGCCGAGCAGGCCGCGCGTTTCCGGGCTTTTCGGGATGCGTTTGCTTTCCCTCATCTCGAGCCCCGCAAGGATTCCGTCACTCAAGCCCAGTCACTGGCCACTCTGGGGGAACTTCCCCCGATGCCGCCGGATGCCGCCGCGAGCCGGTCTGGCTCGGATCGTGCCGCTCCGAACTCCTCGGGCACCGACGCATCGGCGGCGGTCGCCGAACCAGCGGCCCAAGATGCCGCTGCCCCCGGTCAGGGGCCCGACCTCACGGCGCACCCTTTCGGGACGGACAACACGCCGGGGTCACATGACCCGAAAACAGAGACTCCCTCGGGCGCGGCACCCGCTCCTGGCCCCGACCCGGGCAGCAGCCCAGCGGGCCTGTCCGAGTTGGCGTCGCCGCAACCCGCAGGGGTCGACCGGTCGCCCGACGCGACGGGCGTTGTCGCGGCCCTGATCAGGCGCGGAGACCAAGCTCTCGTCCAGGGCGACATATCCGCCGCGCGACTCCTGTACCAGCGTGCAGCCGCGTCCGGCAGCGCGGGCGGGATGACAGGTTTGGCGCGAACTTACGATCCCGTCTTCCTCGGACACATTGGTGCGCGCGGCATCCAGCCCGATCCCGCGCTGGCGCAGCGCTGGTACCAGCAAGCGGTCGACGCCGGGGCGAGCTCAGCGGCCGAGCCGCTTCGCGTGCTCAGTCGCTGGAAGCTCGACGAAGTCAGGCGGCAGCATACGGAACGATGAGGCGTGTCCGGCGGAAGCCTGTGATGGTCAGGCCCGGGGCTTAGCCTGCTCCGTTTTCCGCCAGCTGCACCCCGTTTGCGGCCGGGTAGGGCATCGTGGACCCGCTTACGAACCCTTCGAGCAGCGACCGACCACGGCGGGGTCTTGCTCGACGGGGCCGTGTACGGCTCGATCGCCGGATTCTGCGTCGAGCAGCCGAGCGGCGATGCGGGCTGCCGCCCGCCCGTCCCCGTAGGGGTTGTGCGCGCGAGCCATTTCCTCGTATGCCGCCGGACTGTCGAGCAGCCTTGTCGCTTCCGAGACGATCCGTGCGGGGTCGGTGCCGACTAAGCGAACGGTGCCGGCCTGGACGGCCTCAGGCCGCTCCGTCGTGTTCCGGGTAACCAGCACAGGCTTGCCTAGAGAGGGTGCCTCCTCCTGCACTCCTCCGGAATCGGTGATGATCAGGTAGGAGCGATCCATGAGATAGACAAACGGAAGGTACTCCAGGGGCGGCAGCAGGTGCACGTGCTGCACCCCGGACAGTTTCGTCTTGACAACGCCTTGCACAGCAGGATTGAGGTGCACGGGGTAGACGATTTGCACATCCTCGCGCACTGCGAGCAGGGCAAGAGCGGCGCAGACTCGGTCCAATCCCCCGTCAAAGTTTTCGCGCCTGTGCCCGGTGACTAAAATGATCCGGCGATCCGGATCGAGGAAATCGAATTGGTTGCGCTGTTGCTCGGCCAAGGCGGTATTTTCGACGAGGATATCGCGGACCTGCAGCAACGAGTTGATGACAGTGTTGCCGGTCACGTGAATCTTCGTTGGGGCAATTCCCTCTTTCAGCAGATTCGTCCTGGCTCCAGGAGTCGGGGCGAAGTGACATTCGGTAAGGCAGGCAGTGAGATGCCGATTTCATCTCTTCAGGCCAGGGTGAAAGGACGTTGCCAGTCCGGAGCCCGGCCTCCACATGCGCCACGGGAATCCGCTGCAGGAATGCTGCAAATGCTGCTGCGAAGGCCGTGGTGGTGTCGCCCTGCACTACCACCCAATCCGGCCGCCGCTCGCGGAGAACGTCCTCCAGTCTCTCGAGCACAGTGGTGGTGATATGGGTCAGTGACTGGCCTTTGGCCATCACTTGCAAGTCCAGATCGGGCCTGATCCCGAAGAGTTCGTTGACCTGATCCAGCATCTCGCGATGCTGCCCGGTCACGCAGATCGGTACTCCGAACACCATCGGCCTGAGCGAGGGTCCGAAGCACCGGAGCAAGCTTGATTGCTTCGGGACGCGTCCCGAAGATTGTCATGATTTCCATCTAACCGAACCCCCTCGGGAAGCCGCACGCGCAGGCGCTTAGTCCCACCTTCGCCCCCACAGGTCGGCGCGCATCCACAGGCATGGCGGGACCTCGCGGCCGAAGCGTTCGGCGGCGGACTTTAAGGATGGCAACCGACTCGTCCAGTATCGCAACGTCTAGATCGAGCCATGAATGGAATAGGCATTAAGGTGGGGTTGGTAGGACGACACGCCGGTTCGGCGGAGCGCGCGGAAAGCGCGTGGTCGGTGCCCGTGCAGACGGCAGACCTGAACCACGACCAAACAGGAGGTAACGCGAGACCTGGCCCATTTTCGGGTATCGGCGGCGGAGAGACGGGGCCGAGCGCGCTGTGGCGGGCTAATATCTACCTACGGGTGCTTTTTACGGCGGTTGACTCGCGCATTAGGAGAGGTTAGGGGTGGCGTTCCTTCAACCTACGGTTGGGGGCGATCGAGTTACTCTCAACCCTGGAAGAATAGGCCCTTAGAGCGGGATGGGTTTAGGTTGAAGCGTATCCGGCGGCTTTGAAGTAGTTGTTGCATTCGTCCGAAGTGAAGGTTTCCAGAAGTTTGCCGATGGCTTCTGTCACGGCGGTTTTGGTCCGAGCCGCGGTGTTCCGCAGCAGGTGCTTGAGCTTGGCAAACACCTGTTCGATCGGGTTCAGGTCGGGAGAGTATTTCGGCAGAAGGAACAGCTTCGCACCGGCGCGGCGGATGGCGGCGCGGATATCGGGTCGTCTGTGGCTGGCAAGGTTATCGGCAATGACCAAGTCGCCGGGCCGCAAGGTCGGCGCGAGCACCTGCTCGACATAGATGCGGAAGCTGTCAGCGTTCATTGGCCGATCCAGCAGCCACGGCGCCTCGATGCGGTCACGGCGCAGCGCCGCGACGAAGGTCATGGTGTTCCAGTGTCCGTATGGAACCTTGCTGCGCAGCCGTGCCCCGCGTGGCCCCCAGCCGCGCAGCGGCGCCATGTTGGTCTTGGTCCAGGTCTCGTCGATAAAGACCAGGCGGTCGGGGTCAATCCGCGGCTGATACGTTCGCCACTGCGCCCGACGGCGCGCGACGTCGGGGCGATCCTGTTCGGCAGCCAGCACGGTTTTTTTTGAAGCTGAGTTGCTCGGCGTGCACGAAGCTCCACATTGTGCGGTAGTCGACCTTGAGCCCGCGCTCTGCCAATTCCGCCACCAACCCGCGCAGCGTGAAAGTGCTGGCCCGGCAGCGTTCAATCAACCAGTCTCGATGCGCGCCTGAGATCGATTTCGGCCTATAGCCGCCGATCTGGGCCGGAGCCACGCTGCCACTCCCGCGATATCGGGCCAACCACCGGATCGCGGTGCTCACGCCAACGCTGAACTGAGCTGCCGCCTCGCGACAGGACATCCCATCCAGTTCTACCGCCGCCACCACACGTTCGCGCAGGTCATTCGAGTAAGCTCGGGCCATCAATGCTGGCCTCCCGCCCAGCCAGCATCTTGAATCAGATCGCGCCCGCGTCGCGGAATCCTAAAAAAGCCGATTTAGGGTGATCTCATCCCGCTCTAATGCGAACTTTCGAGAAAGCCTTTGTGGCGACTGCTATTTGGCTGGCCGCCGTTTTTCCGGCAGCCGCTCAGCCGCGCGCCATCCCGCGGCCCATCTATGGCTTAACGCTCGATGGCATCGACCATCTCGCCGACATCACTGACGCGCTCCGGAGCCTGAGCCACAAGCCGACGACGAGGGTCGTATTCGACGAGGGCGTGAACCCCAGCTCGTACGTGACCGCCGTGCGGCAGATCTATCCTGTCAGCTTCATCATGGGCGAAATCCTCGATTCCCAATATGTCAACACCTACAGCGTGGCCGATTATTCAAGCCGAACCGCTTCCTATCTGAACACGCTCGGGTCATATGTGGACGTCTGGGAGGTTGGGAACGAGGTGAATGGCGAATGGCTCGGTTCGACTCCCGACGTCGTAGCAAAGATATACGACGCGTACATGCAGGTGAAACAACGCGGCTGGAAAACTGCGCTGACCTTGTATTACAACGGCCCACTCGATGATGGCAGCGCGTCATGCTGGGCGAGCGCCGATCACCAGATGTTCAACTGGGCGCAGGCAAATATCCCTAGCGAGATGAAGCAGCATCTCGACTACGTGCTCGTCAGCTATTACGAGGATGATTGCAACGGAATCCAGCCGAACTGGACCAGCGTGTTCCAGCAGCTCGCTCAGATGTTCCCCTATTCGTATATCGGATTTGGCGAGAACGGGTACAAAGGTGAAGTCGCGCAAGCAGAGCTACATTCAACGCTATTACAGCATGAAGGTGCCGGTCCAAACCTATGTAGGAGGACATTTCTGGTGGTACGGGAAAGAAGATCTCGTGCCCAAGACCAAGCCACTGTGGAGCACATTCAACGGCGCCATCGGCGCGAATTAGGATCCGACGTGCGACACCGGTTCCCGACCGGGATCATCAGGCGGCGGGCTGCACGGATGTGAGTCTCAACCCGGTGTCGCCCGCCCTTGATGTTCGAGCAAGGGCGGGCCGGCGTCCTGTATTCGCCAGAGGCGACAATTCAATCACCACGGTTCATACGGCCTCCAACTGCGTCTAGATGAAATGCATCGTCATGCGTTGCAGCTGGGCGCTAAACCGTCGCCTCCCAAGGTCCCTCGACAGCGTAGGCTTCTCCTTCGCCCGGCCAGGGCGGCATGGTTACGGCCACCGCCGAAAGTGGTTCGCGCGTGTCGGAGCGGAACTGGAAGTGTGTCCCGAGCGGGATGTTGACGGACACACCAGAACCGATCTCGACGATCTCTTCGTGCTCCCCGATCCGCCGCCACATTAGCCCATGGCCCGAGATGAAGTACCAGACCTCCGCCACGGTCCGATGCGCCACCGCCCGGGAAACGGCTTCTGACGGCAACATGAAATGAGCCATGCTGCCTCCTGGCACCTGACATAGGATTCGAACCTCGGAGCCGTCCGGCGCGATCGCGTCGGGCTCACGGCTGATCCGCTTGGTATCGAACACCATGCGGAGAATCGCTGGATTGCGGATCACCCGGCCTACGCCCTCCCTTCCTCGTCGCAGGCGGCGCATTTGCGGCGAAGCTGGACTGAGGCCGGCGAGGGGGCAGCCGCGTTCCGCCATGCGCATCACGCGGTCCGCGACATCGTCGGCTTCCCGCTCCGCCGGATCGTCCACCGCGCCGATTGTCAGCTTCGGTTGCAGCACCGGCGCGTCGATCGCGACATCCGAGATGCTGTGCCTCTGATGTGCGGGCGCAGCGTGCGCCGGAATTTGTGGCCCGGCCGGAGTCGCGCGCGAGGACGCAAGGGACGTGGTCCTGCGAATATCCGAGGTAAGCCGAACTTGAGCGCGCATGCCGGTCTCCTGTCCGATAGGCTATTTTAGGACCACAACTACGTTCCGGTTCTCGAAATCGGGACTGCCGTACACGCTGGTGGGACCGTGGGCAAACAGCTTTGGCGTCGTAGTCACGCCGCGGGAAGCCAACATCTTCGCAAGCGCCACGGCTCGCCAGCAGGAGAGGTTGAGATTGTAGTCGCCGGGCGGACCCTCGATCGAGGCGTTCCCGTGCAACTCCACGGTGCTGGCTGACTTTGCGTCTGTAATCATCTTCTCCACGAGACCGGTCTGGCCGGAAAGCAGGTCGTCGGAATCGACACAGGTACTTCAGCTTCGGTCCTTTGATGAACACGGGCGTGGCTGCATCGCAAAGTGAGCCGAACGCATTCTTGCCCAGACCCTTGGGCGTGCAGCCGGGCTCCGGCGTGGGCACCGGGGTTGGTGCTGGCGTGGGAGTCGGAGTGGGCGTGGGAATCGGAGTGGGCGTGGGGGGAGTCGGAGTGGGCGCGGGCGTTGGCGTCGGGGGAGGCGGCGATGGTGGGAAGACCGGCGGTGCGGGTGCCGGGGCGGGAAGGAGCGGAGGCTTCGCGGTGACGGTCTGAGCAGGACCATCGAAATTCACCGTGAAGGGCACGTCTCCCGCGATCCCGGTTGCTTCCCAGCGAGAGAACGGAATCGTAGCGATATGTTCGAGCGGAGCGCCGCAATCCCCGGGACAGAGGTCCACGGTATCCTGCACGGCGAAATGGATTGCGGTCGTCGCTGTCAAAGTCCCGTCCGGGTTTCGGACTACGTCGGCAGTACCCGTGGCCGTGCGATCATCGTCGAACGGTGATGGCTTGGCGCCGACCTTGCACGTCGTCTGGTCTTTGCCGATGTCGCCCGCGAGGTTGCCCGGTATCGAGCCGACTCCACTGAAGTTCATGCTTTTGGGATCACCGGCCGCCCCGAGCTGGGCGATGGCGCTCGGAATACGCGGTGCGATATCGACCGTCGTTTTGGAGCTGCCTGGGGGAAAGGCCGGGGGTGCCTTTTCCAGATTGGCGCGCAGCTCACTGGCCAGAAACTTGGTTGCTTTTTCTGTTTGGGATGCGCTGGCGAAGTCCGGCCCGAATTTGGGTGTGAAATCCTGAGGACTGGATCCTCCAGAAACATAAGTGAGCCACACCGGCACCACTCGAGGGCTCACGGCAGTGGCGATTCCTGATAGTAGGATGCCAGCCCATCTGTGCCGGTCGTCTTTCGCTTCCGCGACGCTGGCCATCGGCACGCAGAAATCCGATGGGCAATCAGCTTTCGCGGCGCAACCCGCCCCGCCCCCGCCACCGGCGCCGCTCCCTGGAGCTTGGCGCCGGATCACGGGGCGGACGGGGCTCGCCTGTTGCAAGGTATGGACAAGCTCATGGGCGATAACGGATTTGCCGCCAGGCGTAATCGGGTCGTATCCGGGAGAACCAAAAGCCACGTGATTTCCGACAGTATAGGCTAGAGCACCGACTGCGCGCGCTGACTCCGCGGCTGCGGCATCCGAATGGATTCGCACGTGGCCTAAATCGAGGCCGAATCGCGGCTCGAAGAAAGCGCGTGTCACAGCATCGAGCGGCTGACCCGGCGAGCGCAATACGTCGTGCACAATGGCGGGAGCCTCGGGGCCCTTTGCTCCAGAAACGGGGCCACCGAGAGGCGCGCGCGAGACCCGCTCCTCCTCCTCGCAGGCCGCGCACTTCCGGCTCAGCCGGACGGGAGCCGGCGAGACGGCCGCCGCAGGTTCCGCCATGCGCATCACGCGCTCGGCCACCTGGTCTGCTTCCCGCTCCAACGGGTCGTCCGTCGCCCCCACTATCAGCTTCCGTTGCAGCACCGGCGCATCGATCGCGATGGAGGAGAGACTGTGGGTCTGGCGCATCGGGGCAGCGCGCGCCGAACCTGCCGCAATGATCGGCGTTGCGACCGATGCTGTTGGAACCGGAGCAGCGCGTGCAGGAACATGAGCTCGCATTGGGGTGCCGCCTCAACTCGAAGGCAGCAGGCCCGCTGAGCGCTCGCATCGCCTGTAGTAATCCGGCCAGTCCCGGCGCACGCGCTCGGACAAACGGCGCATCACGTCCGGAGCCCGTTTGGAATACGCCATCAGATGCGTGAAGCCGAGCCGGGCCGCCTGATTCGGGTTACGCGCTTCGTCCCACGACCGGAACAAATACTCCACCCTCACCCCCTTGTGGGGAGAGGTGGGATTGAAGCGGTGATAACCGAGGCACGCCGAGAGCATGAATTGCTCGACGATGTAGACGAAGCGCCATTTGTCCGGATGCCGCATCCATCCCGGCGCGTTCTCCGGCCGCTCGACCAATGCCAGCGCGGTCTCCGTGAAGTGCCGCAGGAACGCCACGTCGCACCCCCCGACAATGCCGCAATTCTCCGCGGTGAGCCCAGGCCCCTGCGCACGCGCCCACTGCCATTCCACCGGAAGCACACCGCCGGTTTCCGCGAACGCGTGTTCCACATCCTGCGGGCGATAGATGTCCTGGCCGGGCGCGTAGATCTCCGGATGCTGGGCCAGCACCGGAGCGGTTTCCAGGCGCGCAGGCAGCCGCTTCCACAGGAATGCGTCGTTATCGACATGCACGAACGGAGTGGTCTGCAACCGGTATGCAGTCAACTTGCCGAGCACCCACCAGCCCGGATCATAACCCCGCAGCCGGTCGAGTTCGGTCGATACCTCGGCGAAAGGCAGCCTGAGCTGGTCGACAAGCATTCTCGCCCCGGCGCTATCCGTCACGAGCAACGTGTCCGAGTAGTGCCGGGATGCCGTCATGACCGAGACAACCCAGGCCAGCGCGTGATTGAGCGGCGTGCCCCAGACGCCCCCGTAATGCGTTCGGAACGGCTCACTCCAGAATGACCAGACAGCACGCACGGCCTAACCGCCTTTCAGGTCCGCCGCGTGAGGCGGAGCTATTCGATTATGACAATACCCGTCACAGCGATGCTCGCGCTCGCATTCGCGACCAAGCCGCTTGGAAGAGTCAGCGTGGCCGTGACGGTGAACGTTTCCGCCTGCTGGTTGCTCGTATTGAATACCGTGACTGGGACTGGCGGTGCCGGGCTTTTTGCGCCCTGCGCGACCTTGAGACTTGGCGGAACCTGAACGGCGCCGGCATCAGGTGAGACCGAGAGCGCGATGGTCGTATCGGCGAGCGCGTTGTAATGCAGCGTGAGGCTCAGCGTTGGACTGACGGCCGGACTCTTAGGGTCGGGTGTTCCCGATGTGTTGTCGACCAGCTTGACCCCAGTATTCGAGAATACGAAGGCCACCGCGCTTGGGGTGATCGTCATGTTGTCGATGCGCTGCGCCGGCGCGAGATAAAACCAGCTCTCGAAGTCGCTTGCTTTCGCGCCGTTGCCGGAAGGCAAGATTAGATCGGTCCGAGGTGCGCCGCCGCTTCGCGTGGCCGCCGTTCCGAAGCATTGACCATCAAGGAAAAGCGGCGTGCGGGGATCGGCGCCTCGGGTTGTGTGGCCCTTCAGGGTGACGCGCGCGCGCATGAACTCCCCGGTGTCAGCCAAGCTCCCCAGTCCGGTCGCGAATTGGGATAAGAATCGGAGGATGGTCCTGCCCATCGCCCATTTGATCGTATTGGCGGTGGGATCGGTCGTTATGCCTCCGTCAAGGACCACCGGTAACCGTACAGCGGTCGTTAGCGGGAGAGCGGCGAAGGCCGCCGTCCCAACTCCGGTGGTGCCGAAGGGAATCTCCATTTCCACGACAAAGCTTGCAGCATCAATCGCGGGATCGGGCTGGGCGTCCAGCGAAACGGTCAACCCTTGGACGAAGAACTGGTCGAGCGTGACAACGTCATCATTCACCCAGCTGATCGCGCTGACGTGCAGCGCCTGCGGAACCGCCGCCGGAGTCAACTCGGTGAGCGGCGGGAAAACATCGCGGCAGGATTCGACCGTGAAACCCTGGGTCAAGGCGTTGAAGTGAATGCAGGCGAGCGGCGCGCGATGCACGATCGTGGCGCGAGCCGGCTGATACTCCGCTCCATCGCTATCGGTGGGAGGCCACTCCGGCAAGCCGGTCGCGGTTCGCGCCGGCACCGTCCAATAATCGCCGCTCTTGAAGGGTGCGTCGGGGGAGAACTGCACGGTGATGCCGTTCTCCAACACGTTCGGCCCGGAGGCGTTCATCGGCACGCCGTTCGCGCTGGCGTCGGTGCCCGCCTGGTCCCAGCGGCGCAGCTTGGCGTGACCCGTCGCGTGGTTCACCGCGGGCGCGGGCTGCGTGAGCGTGATCTGCAAATGGTCAGGGTCCACGCTCTTGATTTGGAGCAGCTGGCCGGGCTGATTCGGCTGCTGGCCGAACTCGTCGGCATCGTCGGTGATCTCCACCCACTGCAAGGGCGCGAAGCCGAGATTCGCGTCCGGCCCCAGACTGTCGACCGTGACGACCGGCCCGTTCACGTCGGTGATCTGCGTCAGCACCGAGCCGTTGTCGCGGGACCATTTGAACGTCGCTTGGCCGATCGGACCGGGATCATGCACCTCCACGCGGTACAACTGGTTTTCGAGACCTCGATACGCGGCCTGCGGCGACGGCAAGCAGGTGCCTTGGCCGGAGGCGTCCTGGGTTCCCGCCGTCATCCGGCCGGGCGGCCCGGTCAGCAACGACCGGCGCATGGCGTCGCAGCAGCTGAGTCCCCGCACTTGCTGCGCGGCCGCGGCCACGACGCGCCAGACGGTCTGCACGCGATCCGTGGTGTCTGCCTCGCCGAGCGCGACGTCCTTGATTCCCGGATCGTCGATCGGCGTCACCAGCCGTTGCCATGCCTCCAGCCAGATCTGCACGGTTCCCGAAGGGTTCAGCCGGAGTCCGGACAGCAACGTCGCGGCGCTCGGCTGCGGATTGATGAGCCAAGCCTGCTGCATGTAGTCGACCGGCTGCGTCGCTTCGCACAGCAATCCGTTCACGTAGTAGCGCCCGGCCCCGATCGTGATCCGGCTTCCGTCGGTGGTGATCTCGAAGCCTGCGTCGTGTTTAGGCGCGCCGGTGCGGCCGATGATGTCCGTGAGGCCGGTGGAGCGCAGGGTACTCGTCGATCGCGCGCTGTTCGTTCGCGTCCGAATCGAGCTGCACCCGCCCTTGCTGTGCGACAACCGAGGTGTAATTCCTGGCCCGATCGAACCGGAGCCGGCTCAAGTCCGCTTTCATCTCGTCCTCCTCGATCGCTTCCGGGGGCTCAGATCAGCGCCGCCCCGATCGCGAACCATTGCATCGGATCCGCGTGGTCCTTTTGGTCCGTCCACGGCCGGCCTCCGCCGTACGCCAGGGGCCGCGGCGGAGGCGGCTCGGGTCGGGACGGGATCAGGAAGATCCCGGCTTCCAGGTTGAAGGGCAGGTATTCGTCCAGGCGGCTCCGGTAATTCGCGACCCCCTGGGTCTCGTACAGCAGGTGGTAGGCCCCGATCTGGCTGGCGTCGTCAGCGCCGCGCCACACCGCGACCGGGCAGTCGCCGCTCAGCAATCCATAGGAGGGGCGGCCGTAGCGGAGGCTGATGAATTTGGGCGCCAGCGCTTCTTCCAGCGCCGGATTGCCGGGTAAGCAGCGATACTGCCGCGGTGTGAGCGCATCCGACGGGACGAAGCAGAAGCGTACGCAGCCGGACTGCCGCCTGGTACACCAGATCGTGGCCTTCCACGGGTCCCAGGGCGGGCGATGCGCGAGGAACACGGTATTCGAGGCGAGCGGCATCAGATGCGTGCGCACCTTGCCGACGACCGTGCTATTCTCGATATGCAACGTTCCACCCTCGCCGGTCGCGTCCGGCCCCGCGAAGGCGACGAGCCGAGGCCTGGTGGCGTCCACGATCGAATCGGTGATGCGCGCGGAGGCGGCAGCGTGGACGAGCACCGGCCCGGTGATCGTCCGGTCCAGAGTGAGCGCGCTGCCTGCGGTTTCGATGACGAAGGATGGCGCGCAAGCATCCCCTGGGAACCCGTCACGCGTCAGCCATCCTCCCGGCACGAGGGTGCAGTCCTGCAAGCCGAGGCTCATTCGCCTTCCGCTCGCGCGTATGCCGCCGGCCAGCAGCACGCCGCTGAGGAACACCTGGCCTTCCGGGGCGCTATCCGTTTTGTCGTCGGGATCTTTCAGACCGACAATGTCGATATTCCCCCGCAGGGTGGGGCGCGCGCGCACGGGGCTCCAGCCGCCGGCGCCATCCGCGCCGTGCGTCTCGGCGGCGATGATCCACAATTGGCTAGCCGGGCTGGATGGTGATGGCGCCGGGGCCGGTGAGGTCGATATCTGCCACGCCGAAGCCGGACAGCACGATCAGCCCGACCGTGCCGGCAGGCTGGGCGTTGAAGGCGGCGACTGCCTCTTCGAGGGCGTCGGCAATACTCAAGTCGACCACTCGTTGCCAGGTGATACTTGTGGGGTCGAGCGGCCCGGAAGGTGTCAGCAGGTGCTCGGTCCGGTCGTAAGGACCACCGCCGAGATCGGCGGGGAAGCCGTAGCAGTAGCTGACCGTGACCTGAGCCGGAGCCGGAATATCCGGCGCGAAGGCCATGCGCCCGAGCACGGGGTCGATGGCGACCTTGCCTGCCGGGCCTGCGGCCCAGTCCCCAGCGGGGGACACGTCCGAGAGATCGCAGGCGCAAATGTTCGCGCGATCCACGGCGACGCCGTCAGCGACGATCAGGATACTTCTGTTCGGTCCATAGAAGCTCGCTTGCGCGTCGCCGGTCGCGAGTTCGTCATGAAATTCCCGCCTGCCGATCGGCTGCGACACGTCGGCGCGCGTGGTGAGGTGATCGAATGGCTGACGTGTTGCGGGTTGATTGAACAGCGGCATGTCGGCGCCGAGCGGGCTGAACATGAACCGGCGCGAATCGACGGCGAAGGCCGGTTGTTGCGTGACTGGATAGCTGATCCAGCGCCAGATCCACGCGCCAACGTCGGGAATGTTGTACCGTCCCGCCCCGTGCAGCGCGATATCGAGCGCCACGCGGTCGGGGTTGTCCGCCACCCGGATGCGTGGGGCGATACGGCGCACGTCCACGGTACGGCTCGCCGTCTCGAATGGTCCTCCGAGTTGCAGCAGGGCGCTGCCATTGCGCAGATCGGCGAAGCCGCCCGCATCCGGGCGCAAGTGGTGCAAGCTCTGATTGACGGCGAGCCGGCGGAAATACTCGACCACGCGGACGGAACGGCCGGTGACGTCGGCGCCGAGCTGTTCGAGCGCGATGACCGTGCCCTTGCGGCGGCGATAGCCGATCGTATTGGCGACCTCCGCGCGGCCGCCCGCCGTTCCCGGCACGCCCGGCAGCAGCCCGGTCCAGCCGATCAGATCGCCGATATACGGCACGACCCAAGGCGAGCACGTCTCGATGAACTCGTCCTGGTAGAGTCCGCGAAGGTCCTGCTCGAGAACGCCCACCTGCTCGGCAACGATCCCGAGCAGCGCCTGCAAGGGGCCGCCGGCCGCCACGTCGCGCGTACGGTGGATCGCCGGCAGCAGCGCGTAGATCTGATCGGCGCTGAGGGTCATTACCAGCGCTCCAGAAGAGTCTGCGAGAGCGGGTCGATAAGCAGCAGTTCGGCGCCCTCGACCGTGCCGCGCGTACCTGTCTGCGGCGAAGCGGCGATCAGGAAGTCGGGCAGCACGCTCGTGACGTCCTCGCGCGTGAATGACGTGAGCCGGACCGCGATCACACCGGGCACCGCTTGCACCGCCGCGATCACCTCGCTCTGGGTCACGCCTTGACCGAGCGTTCGAGCGTCGAATCCGAACCCCGTTGCGAGCGCGTCCCCCGCCGCCGCCAGTACCTGGTCCGGGTCGTAATTTTCTTCATCGACGCGCACGAGGCCGCCCACCTGGAACAGCACCGTGCGATGGGGAAGCACAGAAGACGGCACGTACGGATTCCCGGACGCCCGCAACGATTTGGCCAGGTTCCCGATCGTGTCGCCCTTCGGATCCAACGCCGCGCCACCCGCCCCGGCGACCGTCACCACCACGCCCCTCGTGCGTCCGAACCAGGTCCAGGTACCCAGGGCGCGGGCGACCCCGGCGAACGCCAGCGCGTAGTTCTCGTAGTCCTGTAACGAAACGACGCGCTCCAGCGTCCGTACGTGCAGCGGCGCGCTTTGGCGTGCGTCATCCGGCTTGTCCGGATCCGCCCCGCCTGTCCCGCCCGCGGGGTTGGCGACCCCTTTGAGCCCGGCTGGCCGGTCGATCGCCTGACTGAGCTGGCCCGCCGCGACATTTCCCGCCGCGCCAAGACCCTTGCGGTAAGTCGCGCGCACGTTGGTTTGCCCGGTCGGCGGCCGGCCGCCGTTCTTGCCATCGCCAAACTGAACGATGACGCTGCCATCGTCCCTGCGTCGGGTGACGAAGGCCCGATCGCGCGGGCCGGCGTCGAGCAGGCTAGGCTGCTCCTGCCAGCGCAGATCGTTGACCCAGACTTGCAGAGTCGACTGCGCGCCCTGGCCCTGGGCGACGCTGATATAGGTCAGCGGAGACTGCTTGAGCGCGAAGCTCTGGTTGGCAACCGAGGAATCCGCGCCGCCAAGAATTTCCTTCACGGTCTCGCCGTGCGTCGCATCCACGACGTTCGCATTGAGGCGTAGTGTGGCGCGGTCGTAGATGCGCTGAAGCGCGTCCTTGAAGGTCAAGCTCGGTCCGCCCCGCGTGTGCGGTCGCATCGGCAATCACCGCCGCCTCGCTGACATCCGCGTCGGCTTTGGTGTCCGAGGGCAACAACAGAACGGCGCTGGCCAGCGCGGTCAGCGTTGCGGCGACTCCCTTTGTCGTGAGCACGCTCCACGCGACGGTCCCGGTTGCGGCCGGAGCCGGGACCGGTGCCGGCGGATAGGCATCCACCAGAAATACGTCCCCTTTCGCGACCTGGATCTTTGTCCGCCCGTCCGGGCCGACGAGCGAGGCGTGCGGATCGTCGCCCAATTGCAGCCGGGCACGTTTGCCGATTACGGCGACCGTTTGCCCGATAACGAGCGTGCCGCCGCCGAGCACGATCTCGCTGGTGCCGGCAACCGGCTTCAGCATCCCAGGTCCGAGCGCGTATCCATCGACCGTGCCGAAGATCGGCTGTTCGGCGATCGCCAGCGGCTCGCTCTGGACGAAGGCGGTCGTCTCCCGCGTGTCGGTCACGAACCACTCGAGAAACTCGTCGGTATCGAGGGTCAGTCCGGTGGCCTTGCCGGATAGCGCGTAAAGCAGCGGCGCGTGATCGGCGGCGGCTGTGATAAGATACAGCTTGCGAACCGGGTGGAGCGTCCGGGCGCGTGACAGAACGAGCCAGGCGAACTGATCCGGCGAGCTGGCGAAGTCCGCGTGCTCCGTGTCCCCAGGTGCGATGTCCGGGTACACCGAATCCAGGTCGACGTGCTCAGTGACGTGCTGGAAATTCCAGTCGTTGGCGCCTTTGTTGGGAATCCCAATATTCTTCGGAAGAATGTGAATGTCGGGTGCGTTCACGCCGAATAGCGAGGCCCGCTTCCGCATCGCATAGAGCTGCACGCTCTGCGCGCCTTGCTGAAACTTGGCGAACAACGCCTGGTCCCAGTCGATTCGCGTGCGGCCATTCGGCGGATCGGGACTGACGGCCGTGACCGTGCGGAGCTCCCATATGTCGCTCGTCGTATCTTTGACGCGGCCGGCGTCCACGAACAGGATCGAATCACCTGGCTTCAGCCCGGTGGCGGTCCCGGTCAGCCACAGCGAGGTGCTGACCGTCGTCCAGTCCACCGGATTGGTCGTGATAGCAGGGAGCGCGTTGTGCGCGATTCGCGCGATGAGCTGGGCGGCGGTCTCGAACGTTACGGGTTGCTGGCCGGGCGCCGGCACGCTTTGCACCCGTGTCCCGGCGTCGATCGCCACCGGGTCGGGCGAGCCCGCCGCGTCGTTCAGCGTGAAGGCGAGCGGCGCGGATGCCGCCACGCCAGGCGAAGGCCGGTAGCCGACAAGCCGCGCCAGCTCGAATACGGACCGCTGCTGTACCGCCGTGCGCAGATAGGATTCGTTTGCGAGCCGTTCCTGGTAGAAGGTCAGGATGTCGGCGGAGACGGCGAACGCATCCAGGAGCGCGATGGAAAAGTCGCTATCATCGCGGGTCGTGAGCGGCGCCGTGCCGGTGAAGTTTGAATCGGACAGCGCGGCCAGCATACTGGCTTTGAAGCTGGTATGGGTCCCGACCCGGTACGCGATCTGCGATAGGCGCGGCCGGTTCCAGATCGGCGCGGGGGTCTCGCGGCTCGTGCCGGCGCAGCAGCCGCAGGGCGGGGTTTCGGTGTCGCTCATGCGCCACCATCCAGGGAAAGTTCGAGCAAGCCGCGATCGGGCCGGCTCGGATCGTTGTCGATGCGCGCGATCTCGAGCCGCTGCATCGTGATGTAGCCGGCGGCTGTCGCGTCGTTCGTGGGATCATCCACGCGCTGGAAAGCGGTGGCTCGCACCACCGCGACGCCTTCCACACGCTGCGCGGCGGCGATGAAGGGGCTGAGATAGACCGTCTGGCCGAAGCTGAAATTGCTCGGATCGAGCAGGCCGGGCGTGCCATCGCAAGTGGGACCGGACGTGAACACGCGCCGCAGTGCGAGCTCCACCTCCGAACGAGAATAGTATGGCTTCACGCAAATGGAGAGTGCGAGACGCAGCCCGACGATGGCGGCAGGCTCCACGGCCAGATCGACTCCGGCCATGCGGAGCAAATCGAGCCGGGCCTCGGTCGTCGCCGCCAGCAAGGCTGGCGGGGGGGCCTGCGGGGCCGGATCCAGGGTCACGAACGCCGTGTGCCAGCTTCCCGTCCAACGCAGCGTGCCCCGCGCAGAGCGAATTTCCGGATCGCGAGTGGCGACCTCGCCGTAATCGGCTTCGGTCACGGCGCGCAGCTGCGTCCGAAAGCGGAATGGCGCGAGCTGGCGTATCGTCTCCATCGTATCGGGATCGCGCCCGCCTCTCGCCGGCAGCGGATTGGTCACGCCCGAGATGCGGCTCTCCTTCGTCAACACATGGCCGAGCGTATCCGCCCCCACATTTCCGGCTGTGCCGTTCCCCACGCGATACCGCGCCCGGAAACTCTCTCCCGGAGCAACGGCCGCGCCATATTCCCCATCTCCGAAGCGGAGATATGCTGTTCCGTCACGCTCGATCTCGACGACAAAGCCGAGATCGAACTCGTGCAGACTGAGCAGATCCTGTTCGGGTGCCCACTCATTGTCATGATCGTCGACTACCTCGATCCGGGGCCTTGGCGGACTCGCGTCGAGAGGGGTCGGATCACCAAGCGCCGAGGCGGGGCCGGGGTTGGTTTCGTCGAAGTCGCGCGCGAAGGTGAGCGGTGCGGACTCAAGGGCAGGAAAGAACAAAGGCAGAGGCGCCGAGACCGATGCCGTGATGTTGCAGCAATCCCCGCCCGGTGCGCTCACCGGCGCGAGGGGCGGCTCCGGCACCGTCCCCAGTACCTCCCATTGCTCCAGTTTGTCTTTCGAGGCTGTCCACGCACCGTGATCGGCGGGGACCATGTTGCCGAGTGCGACACTGACATTGTCGATCACCTGCGCCGCCGGACCCTCGCCAATCTGAGAGGAAATGCAAAGCGTGAACGGCAGGGCGTCCGCTGCGTCCCACTCGATGTCCGTCACCTCCTCTTTTGTGACGGGTCGGTCACGGCGTTACCGAAGCGATCGGTGGAATGCACGCCGGTCAGCCGCACCGCACAGCGATGCGTACGGTCGGCGTCCTCGGGTTGGTTGGTCTGCGGACCAAGGATCTCCTCAAATAGCAGCACGCTTCCTACAGGCAGCGTCTCATTATCGAAATACCCTTTCAGCGTGGCTGTCGTGCTCCCGGCCGGAAGACAACAGGCTTCATCGCTCCAGGTATGAAAGTAGATTTTGTTGAGAGACTTGCTGAGTGTCGCGCAAGTCAGTGTCGTGAATACCACGCTTGCATTTTGCAGGACTTGCTGACGCGAGCGTGCTATCCGGATCGAGGCGGGGCGCCACACCCGCGATGCGCGGCACGATTTGCGTACCCTTGGGGAGCACGACTCCCTCTTCCCCCGCTTGGAATTGGATCCAGACGCGTGCATTCTCGCCCTCGTCCACGCGGTAGTCGACCAGCCGGGCGTGCCTGCGCAACGAAATGCGGCTGCGCGCGGTTCCGAGATAGGCTTCGGTGGCGACGGCGTCCTGCCGGTAGCTCAGATGGTCGGCGACATAGGCCAGGACTTCGACGAGCGCCACACCGAGATCGGCGGCGTGCCGCTCCGTCCAGCCCGGGGCCAGCACCGCCATCCGGTCCAGCATGACCTGCACGAAGCCCGGATAATCCTTGGCGACATAGTTGATGTCCGGCTCGGCCGTAACCGGCGCCGGACAGCAGGAAATCGGCTGGCAGTCACCACTCGCCGGGCAACCGGCCTTGAAGGAAAACTCGACGCGGGACAGCGCCGGATCGACGCCCGGCGGCGGCTCCTCGCTGTCGTCATCAGCACGCAGCACGAGCGTGTAAGTGGAGAAGTCGCCCGCCCGATCGACCCGAATGCCGAGCGTGCTCGGCGCATCGGGCATCGTTGTGACCGTGAGCGCCTGGATGCCGGTCACGCTTTCTCCGCCGAGCACCTCCACTTGCGCCGGGCCGAGGGCGAGCGGCGTGGCGTCGCGTAGCAGCGTGAGCAGCAAGAGTTTCTGGTCGGTTTCGTCGGCAACCTCTAGATAGTCGATGCCGTTCAGCGGCGGGTTCGCCAGCACCGCCGTCCGCCGGTTGCGCTGGGCGCAGAAATAGATCATCCGGCCGCGCCCCCGACGACGAACTGCGCCGCCTGCTTGCGCTGCGTGAGGATGACCGTGTACTGCACCGTGATCAGCAGCGTAGCCTCGTTGTTTTCCACCGTGACGGATTGAACCTGGATCAGGTCGGACAGCCATTGCTGCAAACCGGCCTGAATCATCTTTCTGCTGAGCGGCGGCGAGCGTGTCGCTATTCGGCGCAAATACGAGCTGCCCGGTGCCGGTGCCGAACGTGGGACAATTCACGCGCTCACCCGGGTTGGTTAGCAGCACTTGCTCGATCAGATCCACGATGTGCCGTGTCGGATCGGCGCTCGCCGTGTGCCCCGTACTGTCAAATGCATAGGGAAAGGCGAGGTCCATTCTCGCTCACTCCGCGCTGACGCGGGTTTGCATCACGAGCGGCAAGAGCGGCGTGCCGTTTGGCACGCAGATCGACTGGCTCGACTGCACGAGGAGCGGCTGGCCATTCGAGGTGACGCGCACCGTTCCTGTTACCCACTGGGCGGTGACGCACGGCGGCAACGGCGGCGGAACCAGCGGGCAGCCGGCGATCACGTACGGCGCCGTCATCAGAACCGAGGGCTGGCCCGAGAGCAGCACCCGCGGATTGGGCACCGTTGGCTGCGCCTGACCGCCATGCGCGCAAATCACCGTCGCGCCCACGTGCAACAGGAAGCCCGGCATCGCTGTTCCCCCTCTCGCTTCATATGACGGCCAGGGCGCCTTCGTTTATCGTCACGCTCGGACCTGTAAGGATGACCGTAGCGCCTTGGCCGTTGCTGATCGTGATGCCGACGTCGGTGATCGAGATGAGCGCGCCCGTCGCGGATTTGAGCAGGATCCCGCCGGTCGGTCCGGGCAAGTCGCTGATCATGAGCGTGTTCTGACCGATTGTTTGCAGAACGATCGTCTGAAGCGGCGGCGGAGTCGCCAAGGCGAGCGCCGGCACCTCGGCGGCCGAGCCCCAGAAGCAGCCGGTCCAGATCGGATAATCGGGATCGCCCTGCTCGAACTCGATCCAGACCCCGGCCCCGATCGGAGGCACCGCGAACTGGCCAGCCTGGGGGCCTGCCATCGGCATGCAGGGTAGCGCCCAACTCGTCGGCAGCACGCTCGTTACATCTGGCACGATCGCCTGCAAGCGCCCCATCTGCATGGGGTCGATATTGTTCACGACCGTGCCGCGATATTTGCCGAAATACTGCGTCAACCTGCGTTCCGTTTTCCTCAGATGCCGATGGTAGGAACCACGGGCGTGTTGGAGATGAGCGCGTTCCGCGTCAGCGTGAAATCTTGCTTGTACTCGCCGCGCTGAAGCCGATGTGTCACGCTCTCGACGTAGTGCAGCCCATCGAAAGCCGGGCCGGCGCCACGCACGCCCACGAGCTGCCGGGCGTTCAGAATCCGTCCGTAGCGCAGGACGTCCAGCGAGCCGGTTCCGGTCACAACATCCGCCGTGGCGGAGGCTTTCGCCATGCCGATCATCAGTGCCTGTCCGGGATCCAATTTCCCCGCCTCGTTCACCGCGACCGTCGACGGCGGAACGGGAAAGGGAACGACCACCCCGAGCGGCGGATTGAGTGGCGTCACCGGCGGAATGGGAATCGGAATGGGCGCGTGCGTCGTCGGCTCGAGAATGGTCACGATCGGCAGCTTGAATTTCTGCGGCTCGTAGCGAAAGCTGAGCGACTCCACATTCGTCCAAGTGTCCATGTTGACGCTGAGCGCCGGCTGCGGAATGCCGAACTTTACTTGCGGACCCCAATAGGCCGTGCTGATGCCCGGCACCGGGCCGGGATCGAGATAGAAGACGTAGCCGACCTTCTCGGCGAGCTGATTGACGTAGTAGAAATCGGTGCCCTTCTGGCTGGGGATCCGCTCCACCGGAATGGGAATGTCGGGAATCACGCTCGGCACGAATTCCTGGAATGATGCCGAAACCGGCGTATTTCGCGAGGATCGCTGCAACGCGCGCCTCGGGCGGCATGGGATATGGCAAGCCGGGCAGCTCGATCAAATCCATCAGCGCTGTCAGATCGTCGCCGGAAATGGTCAGCGTGGAATGACCCGTGCCGCTCGAGGGCTGTATCTCGTGATGGCGCATCACTCCGTCCATCAGCACCTGTGGAAGGCTATTCACCGTGACCATGATGATGACGCGCAGCTCCACGCCGGGGCCGCCGGTCGCAAGCAGGAAAAGCGTTTGCAGGACGGAGCGGTCGCTCAGCGTGAAACTCAGCTGAAACACGCTGCGCCCGGTGGCGGATGTCGTCACCTCGACCGAGGTGAGCGCATCGATGACCGGCTTCGGCGCGGGCAGCGGCACCATCGGCCCGACCAGCAAGGTGAGGTAAAGGCCGCTAGCCACTGCTGCCCCCGGTGCTGCCGATCGTTCCCGCCCCCCCGATCCCCGCGGGCAAGGTGATGCGCACCACGCGACCGGGTTCTTCCGTCAACGAGTTCAGGGTCCATCGCGGCGTTCGCGTCACACAAGATCCAGTAGAGGAGCGGATCGCCCAGCTGCGCGTTCGCCACCGTGTCGATGCGATCGCCCTGAATAACCGCGTACAGGCGCACCGTGGTGTACTGGTCGGGCTGGGGAATTATGCGCCGCTGGAGGTAGCGCACCACGGTTCCGTCCGGCTGCGTCCAGGTCGTGGTGGCCAGACCGTAATAGCGGCTGTTTTGGGCGGTAGGCGCTCCGCTCGTGCCGCCCGCGGCGACGAAGGTGTCGATCGGGCTGCTCATAGCGACACAGTCCCGGCCAGCGTTCCGAATGTCTGTATGGCGTTGGCGATCGCCAGCGCCTCTTTCTCGATCTGGTACACCATGTAGAGCGCACCGGCGGGATTAAGAAACCCGGTGTCGTTGACGTTCAAGACGCGCATATCCAGCGTCACCTTCGCGCGGATCGGATTGAGATTGGTGTCGAAAGCTTCCTCGGCGATCTCGATCGAGTTGATGCGCACCGGCGTGATCCGCTTCGGATTCCAGACGAACACCGCGAGCGGCGACTCCATCGGAAGGATTTCGATCGTGCCCAGCAGGGTCAGCGCCTCGTTCACGATCAGGTCCACGCTCGATGGATAGACCAGCATCTCGAGAGCGGAGAGTTGCGGCTGGATGCCGAAGCTTATCGCGAGTGGATTGTCCGCCGGAGCGGCAAGCTGATCGGTCGCGTCGATCTCCGCTGCGACGCTGATCGTCTCGATCGGCGGGCCTTTCAGGCGCAGGATTTCCGAACGATCGGCCTGCTCGCCCACACTCTGCGGCTGCAAACGGCGGGTCAGCGTGTCCGGGTTGTATTGGAGCATGATTGTGCCCCGCGGGATCCCGGTGTCGGGATCCAGCATCACGATGCCGCCCTTCATCACCCGTGGAGAAACCGGTGCGGTCATGAGCGCGCTCCTTGGGTCTTCTGCACGCCCGACCAGAGCGCGGCGGCAGCGGCGCGGCCGATGCGCTCCGGCCCCTCCGCTGCCTGGAAATGTACGAGCGGCGCACGCGGCGCACTCACAGACGCGAACACCTGCGCGGGTTCCGCGACGAGGCGGGAGAGCTCCGACGCCAGCGCCTGCGCGATCTGACCCGCCTCCGCTTGCGTGACGCCGTGCAGCAGCAGGCGTTCGATGCGCACCTGCACCTCCGCGCCCGACGATACGGCAGGGATGAAGCGCCGGCCTCTCCGGGACGGTGTTCGCGGGCTCATTGCCAGACACTCGTTTCGATGCTGCCGAACGGCCGCTCAAGCTTCGCGTACTCGGTGCGGGTCGCTTCCCGTACGTGCGACATGCGCACCGGTCCCGCATCGTGAGCGGCCAAAAAGGCGGCGTGCGTGGCGATGTTGCGGATGATGCCGCCGGTGACGTTCAGGCGGCCGAGCCGTTCCGGATCCAGCCCGGAAATCGGCGTGCTCGCCGGGAACACGTTCTGCCAGATGCGCGCCCGGTGCGCGGCGTCCGGGAACGGGAACTCGATCACGAAACGGATGCGGCGCAGGAACGCCGCGTCGATCGCCTGACGCATATTGGTTGTCAGAATGGCGAGGCCGCGATACGCCTCCATCCGTTGCAGCAGGTAGCTGACTTCCAGGTTGGCGTAACGATCGTGGCTGTCCCTGACCTCGGTGCGTTTGCCGAACAGCGCATCCGCCTCATCGAACAGCAGAATCGCGCCGCTATCCTCGGCTGCGTCGAACACCCGCTTCAGGTTCTTCTCGGTTTCACCGATGTATTTGCTCACGAGCCCGGCCAGGTCGATCTGGTAAACGTCGAGATCGAGTGCGTGCGCCAAGACTTCCGCCGCCATCGTCTTGCCGGTGCCGCTTGCTCCCGAGAAGAGAGCGGTCAGGCCGAGACCGCGCGAATACTTCGCGGCGAAGCCCCACGTTTCATGCACGGTCGCCCGCTGGCGCAGGTGGATCGCGATCTGGCGCAGGATGCGCATCTGCGCTTCGGGCAGAACCAGGCTGTCCCAATCCGCCTTGGGTTCGATCCTTCGTGCCGATTGCTGCATCGAGCGCCGTGCGTGTTCGCGGCAGACGCGCCAAGCTTCACGTCCCAGCGCCTCGCCCTCGCGCTCGGTCGCGAGTTGGCGCAAGGCCGCACTGGCCGAACGAATGGAGGGCGTGTCGAGCCGGAACTGGTCGGCGATCGCATCCAGCGCGCCATTCATGCGCCCGGCTGCTGGACCGAGACTGGTCGCCCATGCCTGCCGGCGTTCCGCGGCGGATGGTTCGGGCAACGCGATGCGCACCGCGGTCAGGCCGTCCGACCCTCCCGTTTCACCGGCGTCGACCGCGACGGGGCTGCGAACGCGCGCCAGGAAGGCGGGAGTCAGCCGCGCCGTATCGCCGCCCGGCTCCGCCGCGTCCGTCTGGAGATAGAGACCTCCGGCAACGAGCAGCGCCTCGCGATTCCAGGATCGGGCCAGCGACTCCCGCTCGGCCGGATGACCGGGGATATCAGAGGCGCGCAGCCGGAACGGGCTGAGGCCGGCGGCGGACAGGGCCGCGGTCGCGACCAGTTCGCGGTCGGACGCGGACCGCCCGGTCAGGGCGACATGCTCGCCGGCCTGGACAGCACGCGCCCCGGCCTGGGCCGCGTCCGTCAGCCAGGATGGCAGAGCGGCGGGACCGGCCAGCGGGAACACGATACCCTCCAGCCGTTCGTCCACGCACTCCACGCCGGCGAGGCAGTGCAGAATTCGCTCATCGATCCGGAGCGGACTGCCGGCCAGCGTCTCGCCCGGCAGCACTTCGAGCATGCGCCAGTAGCGGAGCGGCCGGTCTCGTGTGAGCGCGCTCCAATGCGCGCCGGGCAGGGCCGCCAATGCCAAGCCAAATGTAGGCGAGGTCCGTTTCGAGTTCGCGGTGTGCGAGCGCGCAGATCTCGGCGAAGCGGCCCTCCAATTCCACTCCGGCGCACAATAGCAGAAGGTCGCGCTCGAAGGCCGTCAGGCCGAACAAGGCACACAACACGTCGAGTGCTGAAGTTGAGTTGGCGGCTGCCGGGTCCGGTGCGGGCTCCTCTTCCGGAGAGTCCCGTCCGGCCACACGACAGAGGGCCGCGTACACCGGCCGCAGCGCGGCGACCAGTGCCGCCTGATTCGTCGCCTGCCAAGCCGGCAGCTGCATTCTCACGGCGTCACCACGATGAGCGGGGTGTAGCGGCCGAGTGAGGAGTTGAAGGTGACGGGACTTTCCGCGCCGTCTATGCGCACACGAAGCGGTGCGCCCGGCGCGGGTACCGGGGTGAAGCCGGCCGGGATCGGAAAGTTCAGGGTATCCTGCGTAGCCGGCGCGGAGAGCGGACGTGGATCGATCTCGACGGACTGGCTGCCGATCAGCGCGGCCGCGCGCTGCTGGCGTCCGACCGGCGGGTTGATCTTGAGCGCGAGCGTTGCTCCGACCGCTACGCTGGCCGGCGGTGTTTCGATCGTGGGC
This sequence comes from uncultured Alphaproteobacteria bacterium, assembly GCA_963808965.1. Lineage (GTDB taxonomy): Bacteria > Pseudomonadota > Alphaproteobacteria > Acetobacterales > Acetobacteraceae > CAWEHU01. Next base: position 293,562 of record CAWEHU010000016.1, on the reverse strand, counting down.
AGCAATTTGAACGTGACCGGATTCGAGAGCAGCCCGGCATGGGGATCACCAGGCGGTGTCCCGAACCGGATATTGCGCGCGATCTGCACCGCCCGAACGCCGGCCAGCAATGTCGACGGCACGGTTATGCGTACCGTCTGGCTCTGCACCAGATCGGGCAAGACCGGCGCTCCGCCGTCGAAGCTGACCATCGTGTCGGCGACGGAGTCACCAACGAAGTTGCGGCCGCGAATGGTGAGCGCCGTGCCCGCTGTCGCCGTCGCCGGCGAGATGTCGTCGATCACCGGCCGGTCCAGCGGCTCGACCAGGATGTTGCGCACTTGTACCGGCAGGCCAACGCGCGCCGCCCTGCTCCGCTGGATGAGAACCACCGACGCGATGTAGCCTGCTGTCGCGCGATAGCGAGCCTGAAACGCGGTCCAGAGCTTGTAGACATCCTCGGTGGAGACCGCGTGCGGGGTGACTTTCACGAGCTCGGACTGGCTGGCCAGCGTGGTGAGGCCGACCGCCTGGATCTCGGTGCTCGCGCCCGGTGCCCCGCGCGACGCGATCAGCGCGTTCTGCACGATGTCGCGGGTCAGCATCTGATTCTCGTGCAGGATCTGCATCGCCCAGCCGAGCAGGATTTCGCCGTCCAACTCGTTCCGCCCATAAGCCGAGAGCAGGTAATGCAAATCGAGCGCGAGCGGCGGACTTGAGAGCAGCCTGCCGCTGCTGTCCCGCTCCGGCAGATCCACGTTGCGAAACGCCTCGTTGCGCCCGACGTGATACATGAAAAGATTGAGCTGCGGGTTCTCGGTATCGCCGACGGCGATGCGGTCGGGCGGCAGGGCCGTGACTCCGGGGGTCGATCCGAACACCGTATCGAGGCCGCTGCCGGTCAGCGCGTCGATCAGAATCCAGCGCAGCACCGAGGTCACGCCGGCCACGGCGAGGAAGTCGCTCACGATCGTTTGCCGCTACGCTGAGCGAGATAATCGGCAAGCGAGACCGTGGGCCGCCGCGCCGGGGGCGGCCGGACCGGCGAAGGCCGCGGCGGGGCGGCGTGGACCTCCACCGTTCCGATGCTGATTCGTACCTCGGGAGCCACGGCTCGCAGCGGAACGCCGGACGACGCGGGCGGGAGGACGGCCGTTTGCGGGGCGGTTCGAACGGTGCGCAAAGGCAGCTCCGGCGCACGATCGCCCGGGCGGGGCGGCGTGTAGGTTTCGGCCGCGAGCACGTCCGACGCGGGCCGGGGTGCGGGGCGCTCCAGTTGTCCCGACGGGAGCCCAGGAGCCCTCCGGTCCGAAGGCGTATCGTCGTGTTGGTTTTCCCGCGCGAACGAGGGCGGCACCGCCGCTGGTGTCTCCCGAGTGACGCGGATCGGTTCGAGCGTCGGCGGTGGGATCGCACCCGGTTCCGGCGAAGGCGGCGGCTCCCGTTCGGCGCGCCTTGGGACCGAGGGGCTCGTCACTGGGAGCCTGAGCGGCGATTGAGTGTGCCTCGGCACGAGCTGTTCTCGTTGCGGCTCAGACCGCGGCAGCAGTTGCACGGCCGTTGTTTCGCCCGCGGCGGTGTCATCCGGGTCGGGCGCGAGGACGGGCGCGCAGCGAGACGGCAGCAGCGGCTCGGCTATCGGGAGCCGGCCCTGAGCGCGCAGCACGAGCCGGGTCAGGCTGTCGCTCACGCGCGCACCCTCTCCAAGTAGACTTGTCTGCGTCGTGGGTTCATCGCCAGGATGGCTTGCTCCGACCAGCCGTAGGCCCAGGCCAGTTCATGCACTTCGTCCACCAGGCGGCGAGCGGCGTGCCGCACCTCGGCCCACAGAAAGGCGGGCAGGTCGACCGCGAGCGCCTGCCGCTTCTCGCAAGCAGGACAGAGCAGAGAGACGGACAGATCCGCCGGTTCGTGGAGTGCCGCGAGCTCTGCGAGCGCGACGTCGCGCGCCGCTTCCGGCAGCTTCTCCAGCGGGATCGCATTACCGTCGGCGTCGGTCGCGTCCAGGCAGCGGTCGAGCAGTAGCGTCCGGGCCGCGTCCAGATCCGGCTCGGCTGCCGCCGCAGCGATATCGCATGTATCCGCGAGCCGCAGCCGCAACGAGCATCCCTCGTGCAAGAGCGCTGACTCGGCCCCAGCGGCGCGCTCCAGCGCCGCCTCGGCGGTGTCGGCCGGCAGTGTGAACTCCAGCCGCTCGCCGCAGCTTGCGCACTCCGCGAACAAGGCGAGCGTGGCCCCGAAGCTTCGGCGTCGCAGATCGAGCAGCGCCAGATCACGGGCGGGCAGCGTCACCGCTGCTGCATCTGCGGGCGAGAGATGCGGGCAACCGGCCATGAGTAGAGTGATCGCGCGCCCCGGCTGCGACTGGACGCTGCCGCACTCCCAAGCTTCGAGCAGCACCTCGCCAGCCAACGGGCGCACCGTGCCGCATCGCTCGGGGTTGGGGGGCGAACGCATCGGCGAGGACCCTTCGATGCCGCCCGGCTACGGATTCAACGTCGGCTCAGTGGGCTCGACCACGGCGACGTCGCGCGCCCAGCCCTCGTTTTCGAGTTTGATGTGCTGGATCGCCACGGCGTTGGCGTTGGCGTCGAGATCCGGGAGCGCCTGGTATTCCGAGACCCAGCAGCGGAACACCGTGTAGGAAATCGCGAGCTGGCCCGCCTCGTTGTAGAAGTCGATGAGGATGTCCTTACGGAAATCGGCCAGCGACACCTCGCTGCCGAGCCCGGCGGCTAGCTGCCACACCTTGCTCGCCCATTTCTCGAACTCGAGATCATGCGTCACGCCGCGCTCGAGCGTGATCGCGTCGTACTCCGTGCGTCCGGGTGATTTGCGGCTTGTGGAAGGGTCGCCACCTTCGCGGTGTTTCACCACTTCCGTCGTGCGTTTCAACGAGGAAACCTTGCTAACTCCCGCGACGTAACGCCCATCCCAACGGACGCGGAACTTGAAGTTCTTGTATGGGTCGAAGCGAGTGGGATTAACGGTGAATTCTGCCATTGACCTGGCCTTTCGTTAGCTCGGCGCGCATCAAGTCTGCAATTGGCCCGCGAGCTGCTGGATCTGAATGATGACGAATTCCGCCGGCTTCAGCGGTGCGAAGCCGACGAGGATGTTCACGATCCCAAGGTCGATGTCGCTCTGGGTCGTAGTGTCCTTGTCGCACTTGACCAGGTACGCCTCGGACGGTGTCTGACCTTGGAAAGCACCACGGCGGAACAGATCATGCATGAAGGATCCGATGTTGAGCCGGAGCTGAGCCCACAGCGGCTCATCATTCGGCTCGAAGACCGCCCATTTTGTTCCGCGGTACAGGCTTTCCTCTATGTAGAGGGCAAGCCGCCGAACCGGTACGTATTTCCATTGGCTGCCTTCCGCGTCCGCGCCGACCAGCGTGCGCGCGCCCCACATCACGGGGCCGTAGATCGGAAAGACGCGGACGCAATTCAGTCCGAGCGGATTGAGCACGCCGTTTTCGAGGTCATTCAGCTTGTAGACCACTGCTTGCACGCCGGTCAGCGTGGCCTCGGTTCCGGCCGGTGCCTTCCAGACTCCCCGCGTGCTGTCGATTCGCGCATAAAGCCCGGCAGCGACGCCGCTGGGCGCGAAGGTGCGCAGCTGGAAGTTGTTGGCCGGATCGGGCAGACGCAGTCGCGGAAAAAATGCGGCCCCGTTCTCGTTGTGAACGCCGAGCCCGCTCGTCTTCCAGTCCACCGCCGAGCTCACGTCATTGACAAACGGCGGCGGGTCGACCAGCAGCATAGCTCGCCTCTCCTGGCAAAGGCTGATCGCCGCCGCGTAGATGGCATTCACGTCTCCTGGCGCTATGCCCGCATCCAGGACCGAGGGATTTCCAGGAGCGGCGCGCGTCGCGTCCGGAATGCTCAGGAGATTGAAAAGATCTATCTTCTGTAGCGCGTAGATTCCTGTGAAGGCGAGTTCGTCGCCGATCAGCTGGGTCGCCCCGGGCAGTCCGTTGCCGGGTTTGCCCGCGACCGACGCGGTTTGACTGCCAAATGCATTCCCGCTGCCCAGGGTGTAGTGGGCGACATTGCTGACGGCCGGCGTGCTCAGTCCGAGTGCCCCGGCGGCATCGCCCAGCGGTGATGGGGGAGCTGCGAAGCTCAGGTACCGGCATCGCTCAGGATCGCGGTTGGCAGGCTGGGCAGTAGGCCATTGATCCGGATGGCCCAGGTGGTGGTTGTGCCGCTGGTCTGCGTATCGACGCTGCAACGCACGGAAGCGCCGGGCCATTGCACCGCGAGCGCTGCGTTGATGGTCCGTTCGAGCTGCGCCGCTAGACCCGCCACGGTTTGCGGAATAGGGCCATCCTTCGCGAACACGCGGATCGTGAGGGGCAGGGGCTTCGGTATGGTGGTCGGCTGCGAGACCGAGAGGACGAGCCCGTAATCTTTCAGCGCCGTCGTGCTCCAGCGCGTGATCGGGGAGTTCGGCGCCGCCGTTCCGGAGTACGGCGTCGTTAGAGTCAAGCTTGTGTCATTCGCGACGGCGGCGATCTGATAAACGGTGTGGCTTGTGTCGGCGCCGAATACCAGTGACTGGCCAGCTTGCAGGTCCGTCGTGAAATGCGTGCCGGTTCCGGTAACTGAAGCGGAACCGGTGGTAAGCGCGATGGTACCTGATAGGACGGTTCCGCCGATCGCCGATGTAACGTCGAAGCTTGTAATGGTGGTGCCCACAGTTCCGGTAATTGCGGGTATTGCCGACAGCGCACCGAGTGCCGTGGCGTTGACGAGTTGCGATCCGTTGTCCGGGTCGTTGACGACTCCAACCAGGTAATTGCTTAGAGTCGAGTTCGACCGAGAGTGACGGGAATGTCTCGACCGTCCCGTCATCCAGGTTGGTCACGGTCAGGTTGAAGGCCTTGGTCCGATCGACGCCGTTGAAGTCAACGTCGATGAGAAGTTTGCCGTCGGACCAGTCACCGCTGCTGAGTGCGGCGAACTTGATATTATCAAAAGTGACCGATGAGCCCTTCGCGTCGACCCGGGGTGCCCGCACGACGTAAGCCTGCGAGCCGCCGTTCGCGAAGAACTGCTGCACGGCGTAGGAGAGTTCGCTATCGGGCGCGATGCCACCGAACTGGCGCTCGTAATCGGAAAAACTCAAAATGAGCTCGGCGCGATTATCAATCCCGCGCGACGTGTAGCCCACGAAGGCGGTGATGGAGGTGGCGACGCCGGCGATCGGGCGGGCGAGGCTCGGCAACTCCTCGATATAGACGCCTGGATAAGTGGGCGTGATGGCCATGGCAATTCCTTCGCGATCAAAGAGGTTGCCGTTGCGCGAGCATCTAGTGCGGCCTCGGCGCCGGAACGGCGCGCAGCGCTGTTTGCAGGACCTCGGCGGATAGATCCGGCAGCCTCATCGAGTGCGGCCGAAGCTCGTGCAAGAAGCCTTCACTGGCGCCCCCCGCAACCGCAACCACCTTCAGGGTGGGAAATTCGCGCAGCAACGATAGGAAAGCATCGGCGTTACCGGGCTGAGTCGCCTGGATCATGACGACGTCGGAGCGTGTTACGCGGATCTGCGACGCGATATCGTCGCCGTCTCGTATCGAGCCGGCCACGATCATGTCGGGAATCTGGGCGAGTACAGCCGTTACGACGTTTACCAGCATGTTCGACATTCCGGCCAGAAGGATGCGCACGCGCTCCGAGGCTCTCCGTTCACCACACTAGTCTGGCGCGGAGCCGCGTCGCGGCGAATGAGCCATTCGGCCCGGGAAACGGCCCGTATCCGGTTTTGGCGAGACGTGGGTGAGACCGATTGCGTGAGGCCACATTGTCCGCTCCGCAAGAGCGCCATTCAGAGCGTCGATGGCCGTTTGATCCAGACCCGGTTGCCCCGTGTGATCCGGATCGCGCCGCATACAATCGCTAACACTTACGTCAGGATGTCATTCCTAACTCTGCGCTGTCTAGGCGCCGCGTTTCTAAGAAAACCGCTCAGCGCTCTTCTTCGAGCGGTTGAATCAGGCCCGCATGTCTGATTCCGAATTGACAGTGCAGTCTTGCTCGGCTCCTTGCGCCTGCTCGTTTGGCAACAGATTGGGGACGAAAAGTTGGCAACTCTTACGGTCGGTCCGACACAGCAGTTCAGCTCGCTCGCAGCAGCCGTGGATGCGGCGAGCAGCGGGGACGTGATTCAGGTTCAAGCCGGAACTTATACGAACGATTTTCCGAGCAAGCTTACGAACCTCACCATCGAAGGCGTCGGTGGCATGGCGCGATTCGTCGCGACCGACTCACCTGACAACGGTAAGGCCCAGTTCGTGACTGAGGGCACGGTGACGCTGCAGAATATCGAAGTGTCGGGTGTGGCCGTGAGCGGTGCTAACGGTGCGGGAGGTACGTTATCAGGGTGGCAATCTGACCTTGGACAATGTCTACTTTCACGACAACCAAGAGGGATTGCTTGCGATCGACGACCCGAACGGCAGCATCACCATCAGAAATTCCGAATTCGCGGATAACGGCAGCGACGGGTACTCCCACAACGTCTATATCAACAACGTTGGCACCACCGTGGTGGATAACAGCTACATCCACGATGTGCTAGGGAATGGCAGCGAGTTCCGCAGCCGCGGCGCGAACACGACGATCACCAATAGTAGAATTGTTGATAACGGCAACGCCGATAATTACACGATCGACCTTCCGGCCGGCGGCAACGTCGTTCTGCAGAACAACGTGCTGGAGAAGGCCGCCGGCGCGACGAACCCGATCATGGTTCATTATGGCATAGACTCCGTCGTTCCCTGGCATGCGGGCTCTAGCCTGACGGCCACCGGCAACACCTTCATCAACGAAGATGGATCGAGCGGGATCGGGATTTTCAACGGGGCTTACCAGGCGGGCGCGGACGTGACCATCCAGGTCAGCAACAACACCGTTTACGGCTTAACAGCCGCCCACTTCGTGCAAGGCGGACCGGCCAACGTCACGGGCACGAACTTCCTTAGCAGCCTTCCGCAGATCAGCGCGGCCGCGCCCTGGGTCTCGAGCGATACTTCAGACCCGGCTCCCGTCGCGGCCCCGACGGCGACACCAGATCCAACTCCTGCCGCAACCCCGACGGCCACACCAGATCCAACTTCTGTTGCAACCCCGACGGCGACACCAGATCCAACTCCTGTCGCAACCCCGACGGCGACACCAGATCCAGCTTCCAGTACATCGCCGGCCTCCTCGCCCACCGGCGCATCAGACGACACCCTCGTGCTGAACATGAGCGGCGATATGTGGAACGGCGGCCCAGAGTTCACCGTGAGTGTCGATGGCGTGCAGGTCGGAGGTGTGAATACTGTGACCGCGGTCGCCAGCGCCGGGCAATCTCAGGCGTTCACCTTCAATGGCGACTTTGGACCGGGGCAGCACGACATCGCCGTATCATTCTTGAACGACGCCTATGGCGGCTCCTACGACACGGATCGTAATCTGTACGTGAACTCCATCGATTACGACGGTCAGCATTACGGCTCGGTCGCGTCCGCACTGTACGCGAACGAAACCGTGCACCTGACCGTGGGCTCGCCATCGCAGCAAGGGACCTGAACCTGGAGGCCGCGGCAGGGAGGTGCCTAGCCGGTCCTCCGCCTGAACGGAGGCGCGCGACGGGGTAGCGGTTTCGAGAGGGCTGCGGCAGGATCGGCCGCGCGCCCCGGAGGAGCAAGGAATGCAGCGTCGGCAGTTTCTAAGGCTTGCAACCCTCTCGGTCGTTGCCGCCCCGTTAGCCGAGACACGGGCCCAGCCGTACGGTCCTCCTCCGGGCTATCCTCCGCCGGGACCGCCGCCGAGACCTCACGGCCGGCCGCCAATGCCGCCGCCGCCGTACGAGCGGCGGCCCCCGCCGCCACCGGGACCATACGGCTGGCACTGGGTGCCCGGCCATTGGCGCTGGAATGGTTACCGCTGGGATTGGCGCCCGGGGCGCTGGCGCTATTAGCCGCGCCAAGGGCGGGTCACACCGCGGCGGGTTCTTCCGCGGCGATGACCTGCTCCGGCTCGGCCGGCGCCAGCTGCCAGGGGACGGTGACGACCGCCACATCCGGTCCTCCGTGACGAAGCAGCGCGGCGCGAAGCCGGCGCTCGCGGTGGGTATGGAGCAGCGTTTCCCACCAGCGCGCCTCGACCAGCTGCGGCAGCACGACGGCGATCGGTCGGTCTCGGTGTTGCTCGCGGGCGGCCTGAACCGCCCGAAGCAGCGGACCCAGCACGCTGCGATAGGGCGAAGATGCGACGATCAGCCGCGGTGGCGGTAGTCCGGCTTCGCGCGCTGGCTGCTGGACGAAACGCCGCCAGTCCCGCCGCAGCCCCGCCTCGTGTTCCTCGGCTTCGGGACCCTCCAGTTCCGTCAAATGCAGCGCGGTCACATCGTCGGAGAGGCGAAGAGCGTAGGCGACCGCCTTCTGCGCCACCCGGTCCCAGCGTTGAATTGGGATCAGCACGACGGGGGACACATGGTCGCGAAGTGCGAGCCGGCGGCGGCTGCCGGTCAGCACTTCGCGGTCCACGTCGTCGTAGTAATGGCGAGTCAACCGCAGCAGACCCAGAGTGGCCGGGATCACCAGCAGCGTGATCCAGGCACCTTCGGTGAATTTGGCGACCAGGATCACCGCGAGCGCGATGCCGGTCGCGAGCGCGCCGCCGCCGTTGACCACGAGTCGGGCCCGACTCGCGTGGCTGGTTTCGTGCCACGCCCTTCGACGCGAGCGGTCAGATGACGCAGCACCCGGATTTAACGCCCGGCGCCAATGCGCGGCCATCCCGGCCTGGGAGAGGGTGAACGACAAGAAGGCCCCGATCGCGAACAGTGGGATGAGGCGGTCGGTGATGCCCCCGAAACCGATCAGCAACAGACCCGCCCCTACTGCGAGGAACAGGACGCCGACCGAATAGACCAGGCGGCGTCCGGGCATGGCGAAGGCGCGCGGGAGAAACCCGTCCTGCGCGACCATCCGGCAGAGCCTGGGAAACCCGACGAAGCTCGTATTGGCGGAAAGGCAGAGTACCGTCAGAACGCTGCCGATCGTGACGTAATAGAACCAGCCGCGCCCGTAAACCGCGCTCACGAGTTGCGAGAGAACGCTCTGGTAGGTTCCTTTCGTCTGGTCGAGCGCCGCAATCCCGTATGCCTGCGCGAGATAGGCGATGCCCGAGCAGCAGCAGACCAAGCACCACCACGATGACGGTCAAGGTGCCGTGCGCGTGCCGCACCTTCGGCTCGCGGAACGCGGATACGCCGTTGCTGACCGCCTCGACACCGGTCATCGCCGTGCAGCCGCTCGCGAAGGCGCGCAGCAGCAACCAGATCGCGAGCGGCTGTGTCGCGGGCGGGATCGAGGGCGGCGGTATGACGGCCTCGGGATGCCCGCCCGCTTGCACCGACTTCCACGCGCCCCACGCCAGCACGAAGCCGAGAACTCGCGATGAAAAGATAGGTCGGTACCGACCAGATGAGTCCCGATTCGCGCGTGCCCCGCAGGTTCAGCACGGTGATCGCAAGCAGGATTACGAGGCAGATCCAAAGCGTGTAGGCATGCAGGGGCGGAACCGCGGAGGTGAGTGCGCCGACGCCCGCCGAGATGCCGACCGCGACGTTCAGCATGTAATCCAGCATCAACGCCGCCGCCGCGAGCAGACCCGCGCTCGTGCCGAGATTCTCTTTGGCGACGGTGTAGGAGCCGCCGCTCGTGGGATAGGCGGCGATGGTCTGCCGGTACGAGAAATAGAGGATGGCGAGCAGGAGCAGGATCACCCAGGTGATCGGACCGATCGCAGCGAGGCCGGCGGCGCCCGTGCCCGCGAGTACGGTGAGCGCCGCTTCCGGCCCGTAGGCCGCGGAGCCGAGACCGTCCAGGCCCATGGCCGGAACGCCTTCGAGGATTCTGAGCTTGGTATCGCCGGCCTCGCGATTTGCAAGCGGCCGGCCGATCAGGAGCTTGGTCAGGAATGCGGGCATGGCGCTGTGGTCCGGCTCGGGCCTGCCGGTAACGCGAGAGGTTCCGGAAGGTCGCGGTGACAGCGCTACTTCACGCCCCGGAGCGAAGGTCTCTAAGCTATCGGCATGGCACCACCCGTCAGCACGGCGCTTCTGGAGATAGCGGGCCTGACCGTCGGATTCCCCGGGGACCGCGGCTCGTTCACCGCCGTCCGGGATTTGAGCTTCGCGGTGTCGGAAGGCGAAACGCTGGCGGTGGTGGGCGAATCCGGCTCCGGCAAGTCGGTGACGGCGATGGCGATCACGCGACTGCTCGATTACGGGGGCGGCCGGATCGAGTTCGGGGGCGATCCGCTTCCGCGATCGTGCGGGTGTCGTGCGCGACCTCGCGCGCGAAAGCCCGCAAGGAATGCGGGCGCTGCGCGGCCCGGAGATGGCGATGGTCTTTCAGGAGCCGATGACATCGCTCAATCCGGTGCTCCGGATCGGCGATCAGATCGCCGAGGCTATCGAGTTGCACCAGGGTCGCGACCACGCTGCCGCGCGGGCCGAGGCGCAACGGATGCTCGAACGCGTGCGGATACCGGAAGCGGCGCGACAACTCGATCGCTACGCATTCCAGCTCTCGGGCGGGATGCGCCAGCGGGTGATGATCGCGATGGCGCTCTCCTGCCGCCCGCGCCTGTTGATCGCCGATGAGCCGACCACCGCGCTCGATGTGACCGTGCAGGCGCAGGTGTTGCGGCTGATGCGCGGGCTCCAGCGCGAGCTTGGCATGGCGCTGATCTTCATCACGCACGACATGGGCGTCGTCGCCGAGATCGCCGACCGCGTGCTGGTGATGCGCGGCGGCGAGAAGGTGGAGGAAGGCGACGTCTTTACGATCTTCGATCATCCCGCCGCGCCCTACACACGTGCGCTGCTCGCGGCGGTGCCGGCGCTGGGCAGCCTCGCGAACCAGAGCCTGCCGGCTCCCTTCGCCGATCCGTCCACCGGCTCGCTGCCTCCGGCGCAGGATACCGTGCGGGGCGACGCGAGGCCGGTGCTGGAAGTCCACGATCTCACCACGCGCTTCGACCTCGGGCGCGGCCTGTTCGGGCGCACCTTCGCGCGCATTCATGCGGCAGAGCATGTCAGCTTGCAGATCCGGCCGGGCGAGACGCTGGGATTGGTGGGCGAATCAGGCTGCGGCAAGTCCACGACCGGACGCAGCATCATCCGCCTGGAGCAGCCGGTCGAGGGCGAGATCCGGTTCGAGGGCCGCGACGTGACCCGGCTTGAGGGCGAATTGGAGCGCCTGCTCCGGCGCGGCGTGCAATACGTGTTTCAGGACCCGTTCGCCTCACTCGACCCGCGCCTGACCGTCGGCTTTTCGGTGGCCGAGCCGATCACGACCCATGGTCTGGCGCGTGGAACGGCGGTGGAGACGCGCGTGCAAGAGCTGTTGCGGCAGGTCGGGCTGCCTCCCGAACACAGCCGCCGCTATCCTCACGAGCTTTCGGGCGGGCAGCGGCAGCGCGTCTGCATCGCGCGCGCACTCGCGAGCGAGCCGAGGCTCATCATCGCGGATGAGGCGGTGGCGGCGCTGGACGTGTCGATTCGCGCGCAGGTGGTGAACTTGCTGATGGCGCTGCAACGGGACCACGGCATCGCCTATCTGTTCATCTCGCACGACATGGCCGTGGTGGAGCGCATCGCCCATCGGGTCGCGGTGATGTATCTGGGCCAGGTCGTCGAGATCGGGCCGCGCCAACAGGTGTTGAACGATCCCCAGCACGCTTACACGCGCCGGTTGCTCGCAGCGGTACCGGTGCCGGATCCGCGCCGCCGCGGGCACGAGCGCGAACTCGATGAAAGCGAGGTGCCCTCCCCCTTGCGCGGTGTCAACGATCCGCCCAGCGTGGCGCCACTCGTCCAGGTGGGGCCGGATCACTACGTCGCCCGGCACTCCGTCGGCGGTCTCTACTGAGAGAAGGGACTCACATCATGTCGCACAATATACCAATTCCACGCCGCTTCTTCATCGGCGGTGCGCTCGGCCTCGCCGCCGCGCCAGCGCTTCCGCCACTCGCAGCGCGCGCCGCGGAGAACGACGATCTGACAGTCGGCGTGCCGGTGAACCTGACCGGGCTCGACCCGGCAGATGTGAACGATACCCTTTCGCAATCGGGCTGCCGGTTGATGATGCAGGGGCTGTATGGCTTCGACAAGGATATGAAGCTGATCCCCGTCCTCGCCGAGAGTTACCAGGCGAACGACTCCGCGACCGAATTCACGTTCAAGCTGCGCGGCGGTATCGCCTTTCACGACGGTACGCCGTTCGACGCCGAGGCCGTGAAGGTGAACCTGGAGCGGGTGAGCAACCCGGCGAACCATCTCAAACGCACCAGCTTGTTTTCGATGATCGACCATGTCGACGTGATCGACGACAGCACCGTGCGGGTCGTGCTGAAGACACCCTTCGGGGCCTTCGTGCCGACGATGGCGCATCCTTCGGCCATGATGCTGAGCCCGGCCGCGATCAAACAGTTCGGCCGCGATATCATCCGCAATCCGGTCGGCACCGGTGCGTTCAAGTTCGTGAGCTGGAGCGCCGACACGCTGAAGGTGACGCGCAACGACAAGTACTGGAAACCGGGGTGGCCGAAGCTGAACAGCGTCACTTTCCGCAGCGCGCCGGAGAACGGCGCCCGTATCGCCATGCTACAGACCGGCGAGGCGCAGTTCATCTATCCGGTTCCGCCGGAGATGATGAAGGCGATCGAGCGCAATCCGAACATCACGATCATCAACACACCTTCGATCTACGCGCGCTACGTGGCGATGAACGTGACAAAAAAACCGTTCGACGACCTTCGGGTCCGCCAGGCGCTCAACTATGCAACCGACAAGGCCGCCTTCTCCCGCGTCGTCTGGAGCGGCTACGAGGACCCGCTCGATTTACCCCTGCCGCCTCAAGTCGCGTTCTACAAGAGGCAGGGCGAATGGCCGCACGATCCCGAAAAGGCGAAGAAGATGCTGGCCGAAGCCGGCGTGACCGAAGGCTTGCAGACCGAGATGTGGGGCAACAACAACACGATCACGCAACGCGGGATGCAGTTCATGCAGCAGCAGCTCGCCGCTGTTGGCATTAAGCTCACCGTGACGCCGCTGGAGGCCGGGTTGCTCGACCAGAAGATCTGGACGGTCCCGGGTCCGGAGCAGAGCCAGTTGCAAACCTATTTCGGCGCGTGGTCGTCTTCGACCGGCGACGCGGATTGGGCTCTGCGGCCGCTGTTCTGGGGCCAGGGTTTCCCCCCGAAGCTGTACAACGTCGGCTACTATCACAATCCCGACGTGGACAACGATCTGGAGGACGCCCTGCAAACCGCCGACTTGTCGAAGCGGGCTGAGCTCTACGCGGACGCACAGAAGCGCATCTGGAACGATGCGCCCTGGATCTTCTTGGGTGTGGACCGCAACCTCGCGGCACACTCCAAGAGGCTTTCGGGCGTATATCAGATCCCGGACGGCGGGCTGCTGCTGGACGAGGGCTCCTACATGGCCTGACGCCGTGCTCGCGTACTTCCTGCGGCGGCTGCTCGGCATGATCCCGGTGCTAATCGCCGTGTCGGTGTTCGTGTTCGGCTTCGTGCGACTGTTGCCGGGCGATCCAGCGCGGCTCGTCGCGGGGCCGGACGCATCGGAGCAAGACATAACGGCGGTGCGGCAGGAACTCGGTCTGGACCGGCCGATTTGGGTGCAGTACGGCCGTTATGTCGGCCAGACGCTGCAGGGCAATCTCGGCCGTTCCAGCCGCACACGTGCGCCCGTGGCGACCGAGATCGGCGTGCGCTTCATGCCGACGCTGTTGCTGACCATGGCCGCGATGGTCTGGGCCACGCTCGCGGGCATGCTGATCGGCGTCATCTCCGGCGTGAAACGCGGAAGATGGCAGGATCAGACGGGAATGGTGCTCGCGGTTTCGGGCATCTCGTTCCCGGCATTCTGGCTGGGGCTGCTGTTGATCGACGTGTTCTCGGTGCGGCTCGGATGGTTGCCGACCGGCGGATACGGCACGTGGCAGCACTTCGTACTGCCATCCTTCACCCTCGGAGTCGCGGTCGCAGCGGTGCTGGCGCGCTTCACACGCTCCGCCTTTGTCGAAGTCGCGTCCGAGGATTACGTGCGCACCGCGCGTGCGAAGGGCCTGCCGGAGCGGATCGTGGTCTGGAAGCACACGCTGCGCAACGCGCTGCTGCCGGTCATCACCATGACGGGGCTGCAATTCGGCTTCCTGCTCGGCGGGGCGGTGGTGGTGGAGACGGTATTCGCGTGGCCGGGGCTCGGGCGGCTGCTGGTCGATAGCGTCTCTTACCGCGACTACCCGGTGATCCAGGCCGAGATCCTGCTGTTTTCGTTCGAGTTCATCCTCATCAATCTCGCGGTCGATCTGCTCTACGCGGTGGTCAACCCGGAGATCCGGCTGCGATGAGTGCGTCCCAGGCTATCGCGCCGACCCGGATCGACTCGCCGCTTTCGGAGTTCTGGCGCCGGTTCCGGCGCAAGCGCATCGCGCTCGCGGCAGCGGCGGTGATTTTGCTCATTGTGCTCGCGGCCATCGCCGCGCCGCTCATCGCTCCGTTCGATCCGGCGGCGCCGGACTACGACAACGTGCTCTCCGAGCCCTCCGCGTTGCATTGGTTCGGCACCGACGCCTATGGGCGCGACATCCTGAGCCGGGTGATCTGGGGCGCGCGGATCTCTCTCTCCGTCGGCGTCATCTCGGTGTTGGTCGGCGGAGCGGTCGGCATCGTGCTCGGGCTCATCAGCGGCTTTTTCGGCGGCTGGCTCGACAGCCTCATCATGCGCTTCTGCGACGTGCTGTTCGCGTTTCCGGGCTTGCTGCTCGCGATCGGTGTGGTGGCGGTGCTCGGCCCCGGCATTTCCAACGTGATCTGGGCGACGGCGGTGTTCAGCGTCCCCGCCTTCGCGCGGCTGGTGCGCGGCGATACGCTCGCCTTGAAACGAGCGGTCTATGTGCAGGCGGCGCGCAGCATCGGCGTGCGACCCGCGATGCTGATGCTGCGCCATATCTTGCCGGGCGCGTTGCCGGGCGTGATCGTCAATGGCTCACTCCGGCTCGGTAACAACATCCTCACCGCCGCGAGCCTGAGTTTTCTCGGTCTCGGAGCACAGCCGCCGAGCCCGGAATGGGGCGCGATGCTGGCGGACGGACGCAGTTATCTCGGCGTCGCGGACTGGCTGACTTGGTTCCCAGGGCTCGCGATCTTCGTCACGGTGCTGGCCTTCAACCTGCTTGGTGATGGTCTGCGGGATGCGCTAAATCAGAAGCTGCGCTGATCGCCGGAATGCGCGACCGAGCTATGACCAGACTTCAGAGCCCGTGACGTGTTTCACCAACGTCGCCAGCCCCAGCCGCCGCGGTGCCAGCCTCCCCAGCCGCGGTTCCAGCCCCAGCCGCCCCAGCCTCCACCGAACCCCAACGCGACCGTCGTGCCGCCAAATGCCGGGCCGTAATAAGCGGGATAGCCCCAACCTCCGGCGTAGGCAGGTCCGGTAAGAGGACCCGATGCCTGCACCGTATTGCCGTTCGCGTACATGCACTGCGTGTAGGCGATGTCATAGCGCTGCTGTAGCGACGCGCCGGTCGCGTACGCATTGTTGGCCCCGACGCCGCTGCCGACCAGCAATCCGCTTCCCGCCCCGATGGCCGCGCCCGCACCCGGATTCCCGGCCGCCGCCCCGATGACGGCGCCGGCCGCCGCGCCAACCGCGGTTCCGATCGCGGCGCTGCCGACCGCGCTTTGGGTCGCCGCTTGGTTCGGATTCACAGATCCGGTCTGCTGCCCCGCGAAGTAACGGCAGCTCGCATCCTCTTGCTGGAATTGAGCGAAGTCCTTCCCTTGGGAGGGAAGCGCCATCACGCTCGGACCAGGGGGCAAGGGAGCGGCGCAGCCCGCGACGGCCAGCGCACCGGCGAGAACGATGGAAGATGTTGGGCGAAGCATGGCACCCTCTCAGGCATCAAGCCGGCCTAAAAAGCCGGCGCAGACTTTAGACGCGCGTCTCCATATAGGTGTTCCAGGTCTCTTTTGAGGGAGACGCCGACCCCTCCTTCGTGCCCGCCGCAGGGTGTGATCAGGAAGTCCCATCCGGCGGCACCACGATGCAATCGCGTCCACGTCCCCGGATTTGGCGGCAAGCCTCGTCCGCCGCCGTGCCGGACAGTCCGACCAGCCGTGCCCGGAAGAGGATCGCGCCGCCCGGCCGGGTCGTCGTGCCGACCGACGCCTGTGCAGCGCGCGGCAGCCCGCCTGCCAAGACTCGTGCGTTCTCCGCGGCTGCGAGCGCCTGGGTGGCGTTGCCGAATGCACCGACCTGGATCGCCCAAGCGCCTGAAGCTGGCACAGTACGGAACCCGTTACTGCGCGGAGAGATCGCCACGAGACGAAAGCCCGGCTCGGGTGAGGGGGGAGGTTGCGGCGGAGGTGTGGCGACCGGGGCGGCATAGTCCCCTGGCGAGACGATCGGCTCCATCGCGACCTGCATCGGAGCGGCTGGGGGCGAAGGCGGTGACGCAGAAGCGGGTGAGGCGTAATCGCCTGGAGAAACGATCGGCTCCATGGCGACCTGCACGGCCGGGGCAACCCGTGCCGGGGCGGGCGCGAACGAATCCCCGCGACCGCCGGCCGCCCCGCCATAAACCGATAGAGGCCCGCTCATCGGCACACCGTTACCAAGTCGCGGTGCGATGGAGGCCAGGTAGTTCACGGTCTCGCCGGGCAGATCGCTGCCGCCCGCCAGATAATCATCGACCCGGCCCGGTCCGGCATTATAGGCCGCGAGAAAACCCGGTGAGCCGTAACGTTCGTACATCTCGCGAATGTAGGCGGTGCCCGCGAGAATGTTGTTGTGCGGATCATACGGATCGTCGCCAAGGCCGTAGCGTTGGCGAAGGTCGTCGTATGTGGCAGGCATGACCTGCATCAGCCCCATGGCGCCGGCCGAGGAAGTGGTCAGTCCGCCACCGAGGTACTGCTCGGCACCGGATTCCTGCCGCATCACCTCACGAACCCAAAGCTCGGGCACCTGGAAACGCGCGGCGGCTTCCCGAATATAAGGACCCCATGGATCGCCGGCCGGACCGGGCGGGGTATAGTTCCGGTCCGAGGGATGATAGCGTGCCGAACGGTATGAGGAATGCGACGCACAGGCCGAGACCGTGCCGAGCAGCGCCAGGCAAAGGACGGCGCGAGGGATGGACGGCATACGGCTCCCCTGGATGCAGCCCAGCTTGGCCTTTTATGGCTAGGATTCGTATCAGGTTACGGGGATTCGTTCCACTCATAACGCAAACGCGGCGGCTAAGTGCTCGCGATCTTGTCGCGTCCTGTTGCGGATTCGCCGCAGTTACCGAGAGAAGAGGAAAGTAGATCGATGTCGGATGTCTGCATTGTCGGCTGGGCGCACACGCTGTTCGGAAAGCTTGAGGAACCCGATGTCGAGAGCCTGATCGGCCGGGTCGCGGGCGCGGCGATCGAGGATGCCGGCATCGCGACGGCGGATATCGACGCCACCTTTGTCGGGCTGTTCAACAACGGATTCTCGAAGCAGGATTTTCCCAGCTCCCTCGTGTTGCAGGTGTTGCCCGAACTCCGGTTCAAACCAGCGACCCGCTACGAGAACGCCTGCGCCTCCGGCTCCGCCGCGGTGCACGGGGCCCGCGACTTCCTCGCCGCCAAGCGGGGACGGTTCGCACTGGTGATCGGGGCCGAGAAGATGACCGCGACTCCCGGTCCGCAGGTCGGGGACATCCTGCTCACCGCGAGCTACCGTCGCGAGGAGAGCGACATCCCTGCCGGATTCGCCGGCGTGTTCGGCCGCATCGCCGAGACCTACTTCCAGCGCTACGGGGACCAGTCGGACGCACTGGCGGCCATCGCGGCGAAAAATCACCGGAACGGCGTCGATAATCCGTATGCGCAGATGCGCAAGGATCTCGGCTATGCGTTCTGCCGGACGCTGAGCGAGAAAAATCCCTATGTCGCTCAGCCGCTGAAGCGGACCGATTGCTCGCTGGTATCGGACGGCGCTGCCGCGCTGGTGCTGACCGACGAGGAGACGGCCAAGAGCATGGGCAAGGCGATCCGCTTCCGTGCGGCCGTGCAAGTGAACGACTTTCTGCCGATCTCCAAGCGCGACATCACCCGCTTCGAGGGCGCGGCCGAGGCGTGGCGGCGGGCGCTGCAAGACGCCGATCTCAAGCTCGAGGATTTCTCCTTCGTGGAGAGCCACGACTGTTTCACCGTCGCCGAACTGCTCGAATACGAGGCCATGGGACTGACGAAACCCGGCGAAGGCGCGCGCGCGGTGCTGGAGGGTTGGACCGCGAAGGACGGCAAGCTGCCCGTCAATCCGTCGGGCGGGCTCAAAGCCAAGGGGCATCCGATCGGCGCAACCGGCGTCTCCATGCACGCGATCGCAGCCATGCAGCTGGCCGGCCAGGCCGGAGCCATGCAGTTGCCCAAGGCAGATCGTGCGGGCGTATTCAATATGGGAGGCGCGGCGGTCGCGAATTACGTCTCGATTCTCGAGGCGGTCCGGTGAACGGCACCACCCGAAGCAACTAGGCAGGGCGAGGCGCCGCACGGGATCGAGGCCATCACGAGCTATCACGCGCATATCTACTACGACCCCGGAACCACGCGGGCGGTAGCCGAGCGGCTGCGCGAGCGCGTGGCGGACACGTTTCGCGTGCAACTGGGCCGCTGGCACGATCAGCCGGTCGGACCGCACGCCCGGCCGATGTTTCAGATCGCCTTCGATACGGCGCTGTTCCCCACTCTTGTCCCCTGGCTGATGCTCAACCGCGACGGCCTCGCCGTGTTCGTTCACCCGAACACCAAACGGCCGCGCGACGATCATCTGCAACACGCGCTTTGGCTGGGCGAAATCCTGCCTCTCGACGGCAGCCGTCTGCCGGAGGCGCAGGAGGAGCCGGACGGTCCCGTCGTCCCGAATACGAACCCGCGCGACGGCTTAGCTAGGCCCGACCGCAGCCGTGACCGTCCTCGGCTGGCTGGAGCGGATCGATCCGGGAACGCACCGCCGGATCAAGGGCCTGCGTTTGGTCACGGCGTTCGGCCTGGCCTGGATGATGGGCAGCTTGCAGGGACTGCCGGCGCATGGCCCCGGACGGGGTTCGCTCGGCGCCCTCGCTGCCGGCTTTGCTCTTTGGGCAAGCGTGTCCGAGGGACAGAGGACACGTGCTGCCTCGACCCGCGATCTTGTGTTGCTCGTCCTGGCAGCCGTCATCGGCGCCGCCATGATGATCGGCCTAGCGCCTGTGCTGGCGATCGCCGGACGGGCCGGTCCCGAGCTGACGCTTGTGACCGGGGCCTTTCTGGTCGGCTATCTCAAGCGATTTGGTGTGCTCGGGGCGGGGCTCGGATCGCAAATCTATATCGGGCAGCTCCTGGCTTACGGCGCCAAGCTGACCGGAGCGGATTTGCCGATGCTTCCCGTCGCGGGCGTGATCGCGGCGGTCGCGGCCGTCGTGCCGCGTGTTCTAAGCGGCCCGGCCGAGCATCCGACGGTCGCGGCTTCGTTGGCGCCTGATTCGGCCGCCGCCGTCGCCACCAGCGGCTCGCCGGAGCTGCGCATGGGCTTGCAAGCCGCCGCCGCCGCACTGGTCATCGTGGGTCTGAACGGCGCGATCGGCCTCGAGGAGTTGGCCTGGGCCATAACGGCCTGCACCTATGTGATTGCCGGCACCACATCCGCCACAATCGAGCGGGTTCGGCGCCGAATTATCGGGACCGCGATCGGAGTGCCGCTCGGCCTTGCCTGCCTGCCGTTCGCGGTCGAGTTCCAGTTGCTGGTCTGGATGGCCGCGGCGATCGCGATGGTTATTTACGCGATGGCGCTCCCGGAGCGTTACGACATCGCGTGCGGAGCGTACGCTTTCGCTCTCATCCTGACGCTCGCGGCTGGTGGAGAGAGCTCGCCTCTGCTGCTGCTCTCGCGCGGCTGGGAGACGCTGATCGGAGGAGCCATCGGTCCTGGGCACGGCGATGCTGGTCCTGCCGCTCCGGGCGACTCGCCGCGGGTAGGGGCGCTATCGCTGCTCGAACCCTTCTCGGGGATGGGAGATCTTCAGATTTCAGGCAACGAGACGTCCAGCTGGCTGTTCTCTGCATTGGCGTTTGCCGTCTCGATGTCCGCCACGCCGGGACCGAACAACGCCATGGTCGCATCGTCCGGCGCGACGTTTGGATTTGCCCGCACGATGCCGCACATCCTGGGAGTGGCTGTCGGTTTTCCCATAATGATCGTCGCCGTCGCGTTAGGTGCGGGCGACTTGATGCGGGGTAATCCTCGTGTGCATGAGATTCTACGGTGGATCGGGGCCGCCTACCTGATCTGGCTAGCGTTCAAGATCGCCACAGCTCGGCCTTCGGCTGTGGACGCTGAACGCGCTTATGTGGCGGGCTCACGCCAGGGCCGGACAAAGCCCATGAATTTCCTCCAGGCAGCTCTGTTCCAGTGGCTCAACCCGAAAGCGTGGGTCGTCGCCGTAGGCGGCGTCGCGACTTACACGACGGCTAATGGTGTCTTTGCTCAGGCGTTTGTCCTCGCGATCATCTTCCTCATCGTGACGCTGCCAAGCCTCGCGTTTTGGACTTTCACGGGGGTCGGCGCTGCGCGTCTGCTGCGGAGTAACCGCGCGCTACGCGTATTCAATCTCGTGATGGCGGTCTTGCTCGTGGCTTCGCTTCTGCCGTTGCTCGGCGAGAGTTAGCAAGACGCTCGATACACGCCAAGCGTGCATCAGGCGAAACTAGGACACCACCGACGGGCCGCCTGTCTCTGTATCATCGGGCCGCAGGCCAGCGGTATCCAGCGCCACGCCGGCACCCATGAGCGCGGCTGTGGTTGCGAGGGTGGACAGAGTCAGTCCGATCCAAGCCCCGGCAAACCATGTGGGCTCGGCTTTCAGGTGACGAACGCAGCCTTGGTGCTCGGTGGGCATTTTCATTGCGCTCCCGGTTCGCTTTCGTCTGAATATGGGACGAAAGTCGTAAAGGAACAGATAGCGCCCGCGATTCTTGCGAGAGAGCGTGTATTTTATGCAACGGCAAAGGGCCGGCCCGTGGATCGCCGATCGGTTCGGCCCGCGGCTGACGCTTGCGGCAGCCTCGCTTCGCTGTTCGCCGTCCAGACTCGCGCTCGGCGCGGCGACGGAGAACTCTGCTCAGCCTCCGCCCGCGCCCTCAGCAGCTGTACCCTCGGTCGGGCAGCGCGCGGTTTCGTACAGAGCATTACGCCCTGACGCCCCCGATGGATTCGCGCCGGACTACGCCCGTTGACCTGGGAGCGGCATTCTCAATGCAGGCGCGGCAGTCCCCGGCATCATCACGTCGATCGTGTTCGGCCTCATCGGCAGCCGCCGATGATCTGGAACAGCGGGTGTAACCCCAGCTGAACGCCGAGAGCGCGATGCCGAGTTTGGCGACCACCTTGCCGGATGCGCTGATGCGCGGCATGAGCTTTGCCGTTTGACGTTCGTGCGCGGCTCAGCTCCACCCTTTGAACGGCAGTTGAGCTTGCATCGTCGCAGCCCGTTCGGGCCAGATCGCGACATACTTCTTGTCGTGCAATTGAACGAGCAGCGTCGAGGCCAGCTCGTTCTGCCCATTGGCGTCGAAGCGCACGCCGTCATAGCCGATCATGAGCTGTTCCGGCTTAAGGTCGGTCGCCTTCAGGGCAGCCTGGATCTTTGCCGGCTCGGTCGAGCCGGCGCGGTTGATCGCGTCGCATAGCACGAGGAAGCCCTGCATCCCGCGCGCGCTCGTGTCGTCGAGATCGTGGCCGGCCTTCTTCCGGTAAATCTCGTTCACCTTGTAACTGGTTCCGCCCGGCTTGCCGACATCGAACGAGCTGCGGTTGATGGCGCCCTCCGCCAGATCGCCGACCGCCTGAATGAACGACGTATCGGAAAAGCCCGAATTCGTCGCCGATGACGATAGCGGGCTTGTAGTCCAGGCTTCGCATCGTCTTCACGAACAGGATCGAGTCGGAGGTGTAGCTCACGAAGATCACCGCGTCCGGCCCCTCGCTCTTGAGTTGCAGCACCTGCGCGCTGACATCGGCGCTGTTGGCGGCATAGGGTATGCGCAGACCTAGGTTCAGGCCTTTGTCCTTCAGCGCCTTGATGATCGCATCCCCGGTCGAGGTGCCGTACTCGGTGTTCTCGTTCACCATCGCGATCTTGTCGGCCTTGATGCCCCTCCCTTTCAGGCCGCTCAGGAAATCGGCGTAAGCGCGGCCGAAATCGGTGCCGATCGGTGTCGGGCGGAAAAACCATTTGAACCCGCGCTGCGTCAGGCTGGGCGCACTCGCCTCGCCGGCGACGAACGGGATTCCGTACCGCTCCGCGACTTGGCTGCTCGTCAGCGTGCAGCTCGACTGGTAGGAGCCGACCATCGCCACGACCCGGTCCTGCGAGATCAGACGCAGCGTCTGATTCTGCGCCGTGGCCGGGTTGCCCTGATGATCGGCGAAGGACGCCTCCACCTTGCGGCCGCCGAGATTGGGCAAGCCGGCAGTCGGGCCAAGCGGCAACTCGCCGAGCTCGGGATGCGGGTTGTTGACGATATCGAGCGCGACCTCCACCGCCTCTCTGAGCGCCGTGCCGGCCGAAGCGGCAACGCCGGTGAAAGGATAGGTCGCGCCGATCCGGACCGGCTCATCGGCCGCCGCCGCGACCCTCGGCAGCACGGACAAGACGGGCAGCGCCAGCGTGAACCGGGTGAAGCTGCGCCTCGTGGTCTGGGTCACGATTTATTTCCTCCCTGTCGTTCCGCGGCCGTCGCAGCTTCATCCCCGCGAGCCTGGCGCGTCAATCCGGGCCAACCCTCGAATGGCGAGCGTTGATCCTCTAGGCTGATCGGGACAACGGGAGGGTTATGTCGTGAAGATCGGCGTTCCGAAGGAGATCAAGACGCACGAGTATCGGGTCGGGCTGACGCCCGCGGGCGTGCGGGAGCTGACCCGGAACGGCCATCAGGTTGTGGTGGAGCACGGCGCCGCGCTCGGGATCGGCTTTTCCGATGACGCCTATCGGACCGCTGGCGCGACCGTGCTGGAGAACGCCGAGGCCGTTTTCGCTGATGCCGAGATGATCGTGAAGGTGAAAGAGCCGCAGCCGGACGAGATTGCGCGCTTGCGCGAAGGGCAGGTGCTGTTCACCTACCTCCATCTCGCGGCGGACCGGATGCAGACGGAAGGTCTGATTCGATGCGGTGCGACCTGCATCGCGTATGAAACCGTTACCGACCGCGCGTGGCGCGCTCCCGCTGCTCTCGCCGATGAGCGAGGTGGCCGGGCGCATGTCGGTGCAGGTCGGCGCGCACTGCCTTGAGAAGGAGCAGGGCGGGGCCGGTATCCTACTCGGCGGCGTGCCCGGCGTCGCTCCCGCGCGCGTGGTGGTTCTGGGTGGCGGCGTCTCCGGCACCAATGCGGCGCGCATGGCGGTCGGTCTGGAAGCGAGCGTCGTCGTCATCGACCGATCGCTGCCGCGCCTCAAGGAACTCGACCTGCAATTCGGGCCACGCGCCACCACGCTCTACGCCACCGTCGAGACGATCGAGAACGAGGTGGTGAACGCGGATCTGGTGATCGGCGCGGTGCTGGTGGCCGGCGCGGCGGCCCCGAAACTGGTTTCACGCGATATGGTGCGGCAAATGCGTCCCGGATCGGTGCTGGTGGACATTTCCATCGACCAGGGCGGCTGCTTCGAGACCAGCCGGCCGACGACGCATTCGCAGCCGACCTATGTCGAGGAGGGCGTGGTGCATTACTGTGTCACCAACATGCCCGGCGCGGTCGCGCGCAGCTCCACATTCGCGCTCACCAACGCGACGCTGCCTTTCGTGCTGGCGCTGGCCGAGAAGGGGTGGAAGCAGGCGCTGCGCGAAGATCCGCATCTACGCGATGGGCTGAACGTTCACGCCGGTCAGGTGACGCACGCGGCGGTGGCGCATGACCTCGGTTTCAGCCATATCCCGCCGACCGCGTTCTCTAACCTGACCGTCAGTGCCATAATCACCCGCGTCCCGCGTTGTAGCTCGCGAAGCGCTCCTGTGCCTCGCGTATCTCCTCAGCCGTGAGCAGACGCGGTGTTCCCGCCGAGCGAGCCAGCAGGTATTGCCGGGCGAGCGTCTCCAGCAGCAGCGCGGCCGCCAGCGCCTTGGCCGCGTCGGCCGCATACACGATCATGCCGTGGTTAGCGAGCAGGCAGGCCGTCCGGCCCTTCAGCGCGCTCACCGCGGCCTCCGCCAGCGCGGGGGTGCCGAACGTGACGTAGGGCGCGCAACGCACGTCCTCGCCGCCGAAAGCCAGCACCATGTAGTGAAACGCCGGCAAACTCTCGCCGAGACAGGCAAGCGCGGTGCAGGCTTCGGCGTGAGTATGCGCGACGCATTGCGCTTGCGGACAGGCCTGGTAAATCCGCGCGTGCATGAACCATTCGCTCGACGGCACCGCGCCCGCGGGCGCGCGCCCGTCGAGACTCATCGAAACGAGGCATTCCGCCGTCACCCCCTCTGGGACCACTCCCGAAGGCGTGACGATCATCCCGGCGGACGTGCGCAAGCTGACATTCCCCGCGCTTGCGGGGCACAAGCCGTGCCGCCCAAGTTCGCGATACAGCTCGGCGGCTTGCGTCCGCGCTTCGGACTCGCCCTCCGGCATCATAACCAGACGAATCTCAGGACCGACAATCCCGCGATCACCCAAACGGCCCCGGCGATCTCGCGCCCCCGCCCGGCTGCGAGCTTCGCCACGACGTACACCGTGAAGCCGAGGCCGATGCCGGTCGCGATCGAGAAGCTGAACGGCATGCCGATCGCCACGATGACGGCAGGCACGTATTCCGTCGGGTCGTCCCACTCCACCTGTTGCAGCGCGCGCATCATCATGCAGGCGACAAACACGAGCGCGGGCGCGGTTGCAAATTCCGGAATTGCTGTCGCGACCGGGGCAAAGAACAAGGTCAGCAGGAACAGCGCGGCGACGACAACGGCGGTCAGCCCCGTCCGCCCGCCCGCCTGGATGCCGGCGGCGCTCTCGATGTAGCTGGTTGTCGTGCTGGTCCCCAGCACCGCGCCCAATATCGCGCCGCCGCTGTCGGCGAGCAGCGCCTCACGCAGACGCGGCACCGTTCCGTCCGGGCGCATGAGGCCGGCGCGCTGCGTGGTCGCGATCAGCGTGCCGGCATTGTCCAGCACATCGAGCAGAAAGAAGGTCAGCACCACGGCGGGAATGCCGAGCGCGAGCGCGCCGGCGACGTCCATCCGCAGCAACGTAGGCGCGAGCGAGGGCGGCATGTCGATCAAGCCGTGAAACCGTGTCAACCCGAGCGGGGCGCCGAGCGCCGCCGTGATCACGATCCCGACGAGGATAGCTCCCGTCACCCCTCTCGCCGTCAGCCCCGTGATGAGCAGAAAGCCGATGCAGGCGAGCGCGGTCGCCGGGTTCCGCACATGCCCGAAGGTCACGAACGTCGCCGGATCGGCGACCACGAGTCCCATCCCCTCCAGCCCGAGCAGACCGAGAAACAGCCCGATCCCGGCGCCGATCCCGAGCTTGAGCGAGAGGGGAATCGCGTTGATGATCCACTCCCGGACGCGAAACAGGCTGATCGCAAGAAACAGGATACCGGACAGGAATACCGCGCCCAGCGCCGCCTGCCACGACACGCCCATTCCCTTCACCACGGTGAAAGTGAAGTAGGCGTTGAGTCCCATACCGGGCGCGAGCGCGATTGGCAGGTTGGCGAGCAGCCCCATCGCCGCCGATCCGATCGCCGCCGCAACGCAAGTGGCGACGAACGCCGCGCCGTGGTCGATGCCTGCTTGGGCGAGAATCGCCGGATTGACCACGACGATGTACGCCATGGTCAGGTAGGTCGTGATCCCGGCCAACAACTCGGTGCGGACGCTCGTCCCGTGTTCCCGCAATGCAAACAGGCGTGCAAGCATCCTCAGCCGCCCGCCACACCCTGCGTGTTCACGTAAAGTGAATAGAGCGATTGCCCCGCCGCCATGAACAGCCGGTTGCGATAACGTCCGCCGAAGCACAGATTGGCGCATCGTTCCGGCAACCCGATATGCGCGATCGGCGTGCCTTCCGGAGTGAACACGCGCACGCCGTCCAGCTCCGCGTCGCCCATCCCCCAGCCGCACCAAAGATTGCCTTCCACATCCACGCGGAAGCCATCCGGTGTCCCCGGCCCGGCGTCGATCAAGACGCTGCTTCGCCCAAGTTTCGTCCCGTCCTCGATCACATCGAAGGCCAGAATCTTGCGCGGGCTGGCGCGTGACGCGACGATGTACAGCTTCGAACTCGTCCGGGGAGAATGCGAGCCCGTTTGGCCCCTCCACGTCGTCCGCGACGATTGATGCCTGCCCCGTGTTGCCGTCCAGGCGATAAACGTGAGCCGGCAGTTCCTGCTGATCCTTGTGGCCCTCGTAGTATCCCAGAATCCCGAAAGGCGGATCGGTAAACCAGATCAGAGCCGTCGGACTTCACCACGATATCATTCGGTGAGTTCAGCCTCTTGCCGTCGAACTCCGTGATGAGCGGCGTGATGCTGCCGTCGTACTCCGTCCGTGTGACGCGCCGAGCGTCGTGTTCGCAGGTGACGAGTCGCCCCTGACGGTCGCGCGTGTTGCCGTTCGCGTTGTTGGAAGGCTTGCGGAACACGCTCACCGTGCCCGTCTCTTCGTCCCAGCGCATGATGCGGTTGTTTGGGATATCGCTCCACAGCACGAAACGTCCGTCGCCGAACCACACCGGCCCCTCGGACCAACGGCAGCCGGTCGCAAGGCGCTCCACCGCTCCGAGCTGGATGCGGTATTTGTCGAAAGCCGGATCCAGAACCCTGATGGCGGGGTCGGGATAACGTTCGCTCGGTTGCCACATCGGCTCTGCTTTCTCCCGAAACGTCGTGGGTGCCTCTATCTTAAACGGGTATTCCGGATCACGAGAACTCCGGCGCGATGCAGATGCGGCCCCAGCCGGCCGAGAAGGAACAACGCCAGCATCCGGAAATCGCTCGCGAAGGACCAGAGCGGATGCCCGAACGTCTCCGGCCGATTGTGTTCGATTCCAAGGTGTGCGGCCCATGCGAATCCGTAGCCAATGACAGGCGCGCCGATGAGCCAGCGCCAGTCCGCTTGCACGATCGCGAGCACGATCATCGCCAACGCGAGCAGGCTGCCGGCATAGTGCAGCAAGCGCGTCTGCGGCCGCGCATGGGCCCGAAGGTATCGCAACCAGAACTGGTCGTAGCTCATGCCGTTCTTCGCGTTGTCAGGGTCCTGTCCAAATGCCAGCCCGCCCCTGTTCAGCGCCTGCGGTGACGTGCTCGTAGCGGCCGGTGTCGCCGAATGTTTTGCCCACGAAAGCAGGTTCGGTGCGGAGGATCTCGGGCCGGGTAATTCGGGCCTGAGCGGAGGGCAGGCTCGCGGCGAGACTGGCTAGAAACGAAAGCAGCAAGACTGCACGGCCCCGCTTGAGCATTTGCGCTTCCTCTGCGCGGGCTAGCGCCCGGTTCCCGAACCCTAGCGCGATAAGCGGCAAGGACGCAAAGCTCGGGCGCGATACGACCGTTCATCTCAGCCGCGAGAACCTGACCGCGAATCACCGGGTATGCGCTCCCAACCCGGCGCGGAACCTTTTCCGTTCCGCGTGCTACAGCGTGGAGGTGGATTCGCCTTCTCGGAGGCCGCAGAGGTGGTCGCGAAGTCGCAAAGACGTGCCGCGTTCGGCATCGGACTGATGACAGCCGCTTCCGCTCGGCTGCCCTTCTGGGGGCTAGCTCGAAGCACCGCCTCCGCCGCTCCGAGGCGACAGAGAGCCGCGGCCAGGCATGTCGTCCTTCTTGGGGATTCAAGTTTCGACAACCGCGCCTACGTCGCGGGGGGACCTGACATCGCGGCACAGCTAAGCCAACTCCTTTCTGATTGCCGCGTGACGCTGGTTGCCGTGGACGGGGCCGTCACTGGCGATGTGGCGCGACAGCTCGACCGCGCTCCGGCGGATGCGGACCGCCTCTTTGTGAGTGTCGGCGGCAACGATGCATTGCGTAACGAGCACCTGCTCGGAGAGCCGGTCCGTAGCGTGGCCGAAGCTCTTGGTGTGCTTGCGGGTGTCCGGCTGCGTTTCGAGCAGCAGTACCGGACAATGCTTGACCGGGTGCTCGCTCGCGGGCTCGCGACCACGGTGTGCACGATCTACGAGCCGCAATTCGCCGATCCCGTTCGCCAGCGCGTGGCCGCGGTTGGGCTGACGGCCTTCAATGACGTCATTACCCGGCAAGCGTTCACGCGTGGCCTGCGGCTGATCGACCTGCGTTCCGTTTGCAGCGGGGACGAGGATTTCGCCAATCCGATCGAGCCCTCCATACGGGGCGGCGCGAAAATCGCGGCGGCGATCGCGGACGCGATCGCGGCGCGTGATTTCACCCCTGGCCGCTCCGAAGTGTTCGCCGGGCAAGCGGATCGATGACCCGGCCGCGCGTGGCCTTCAAACCTGCGCTGCTGGCTCAATGGATGTCCCGGCCTGCGGGGCCGGAGCCGGAAAGCACAGAACACCGACGGGCCGAGCGCGCCCTCGATCTCCTCAACCTCGCCCTCTCGGATGTGCGTTATGGGCTCGGCGCCTATCTCGGCGTTTACCTGCTTGAGCAGGGCTGGGACGCGGCAAGCATCGGCTTCGCACTCTCGTTCGGCGGCGTCGTCTCCCTGTTATGTCAGACGCCTGTCGGCGCGCTCGTGGATGCCGTGCGGGCGAAACGCGCCCTTCTCGCCGGCTCCGTGCTGGCCGCAGCGGCGGCCTGTCTCGCGATCCCTTTAGCACCCCGGTTCTGGCCCGTTGCGGCGGCAGGGGTTCTGGGAACTCTGCTCGGATCGGCTATGTCACCGGCGCTCGACGCCATTTCACTCGGCCTTGTCGGGGCCGCCCGGTTCGCCCGCCGCGCTGGGCGGAACGAGGCCCTGTTCCACCTCGGCAACGCCGGCGTGAATTTGATTATCCTGGCCATGGCCCCGGTTCTGGGCACCCCAGTCGTATTCTGGGCCCTGACCGCCACGGCCTTGACCAGCGTGGCGGCGGTGCTCGCGATCCCAAGGCGCGCCATCGACCACGACGTTGCCCGCGGCCTCGTTCCCGGGGCCACCAAGCACGGGATCCGCCCGTCCTCTTGGCGGACTTTTCTCGGATCCAGACCCTTGCTCGCCTTCGCCGGATGCGGAGCCCTGTTCCACATGGCGAACGCCTCCATGCTGGGCCTCGTCGCGCAAAAACTTACGCTGGCGAACCCCGGTTATGGCACGGCGCTCACAGCGGCCTGCGCCATCGCCGCCCAGATCGTAATGGCGCCCACGGCAGCGCTGGCCGGGGCACGCGCGGACGCCTGGGGCCGCAAGCCGCTGCTGCTCGTGGCCTTCCTGGCCGTCGCCCTGCGCGGTGCGCTGTTTGGACTTGCCGAGAATCCAATCTGGATCGTGACCGTGCAGCTCCTCGATGGGGTCGGCGCGGGGCTGGTTGGCGCGTTATTCCCGGTCGTCGTCGCCGACCTCACGCGCGGAACCGGGCATTTCAATGCCGCGAAGGGAGCGGTCGGCACGGTGCATACCGTCGGCGGCATCCTGAGTGGCGTGCTGGGCGGGTGGATTGCGGTGCAAGCCGGCTATAGCGGCGTATTCCTTGCGCTTGCGGCGGTGGCCGTCACGGGTGCGGGGCTTTTCTGGCTCTTTATGCCCGAGACCCGACCTGCCGAGGTAAAGGCCTCCGGACCGTACCCCGAGGAGGAACCGTCCTGGCAGCCTGGCAAGCTGTGACGCAAGCGGTCGGGCGAACCGCCTCACTCGTCCCGTCGCGGCCGTGCGAGCAACGCAGCGATGGCGTCGGACACCGTGACCTCACCCGCGAGCAGAGCAGCAACCGCACGGCAGATCGGCAAATCCACATCCGCGGCGCGGGCCACCAAGGCCGGAGCGGTCGCGACTCCCTCGGTGACGCTGGTGCGGGCGGCGAGCACGTCCGCGAGCGATTCGCCGCGCCCGAGAGCGAGGCCCAGGCTGAAATTCCGGCTGCGCGGGCCGGTGCAGGTGAGGAGCAGGTCGCCGAGACCGGATAGCCCCATCATCGTCTCGGTCCGGCCGCCAAGAGCGGTCGCGAGCCGGCCCAACTCAGCGAGCCCGCGGGTGATGAGCGCAGCCCGGGCGTTCTCGCCGAGGCCCGCTCCCGTCACGACACCAGCCGCGATCGCGACCACGTTTTTCGCGGCTCCGCCGAGCTGCGCCCCGACCGGGTCGTCATTGCCGTAGAGACGGAATCCGGAAGTCGCCAGCAATCCCGCGACCTGCTCGCGCACGTCCCGGTCCGCAGCCGCGATAACCGAAGCGGCCGGCAAACCGGCGGCGATCTCGTGCGCGAAGTTCGGCCCGGTAAGAACGGCCGTGCGCGCTCCAGGATGAATGGCGGCCAGGATCTCGAGCGGGAGGCGCAGCGTGGCCTGCTCCACGCCCTTCGCGCAGTTCACGAGGGGCACGCCGGAACTCGGCAGACGCGAAGCGACCTCGCGCAAATGCTGCATGGGTACTGCCAGCAGCATCGCTCCCGCGGATTGCGGAAGCGTCCCCGTGACGCGTACGAGGCCGGGGAGGGAGATGCCCGGCAAGCGCGGGTTTACCCGCCCTGCGTCGAGCGCCGCGGCACGTTCGGGATCGCGGGCCCAGAGCGCCACCCGCCGCCCCGCTCGCGCCGCCTGCAATGCCAGCGCGGTCCCCCACGCGCCCGCGCCGATCACCGCGACGTCACTCATTCGCGAGCCGCATCAGTGCGGTTCCCTCGCCCGGTTCACGATCGCCCAGCCTTTCGAGGAGTGCGGCCAGGACCGGCGCCGCCTCTTCCTCGAAGCGGAATGGCGGATTCACGATGGCCATCCCACATCCGTTCAGCCGCGCCGGATCGACGGGCTCGCGCAGGCACAGCTCCGCCGCGACAACATCTCGAATGCCGGCCTCCTCGATCGCGCCATGAAACGCGCGGACCGGCGCACGGTGTTTGATCGGATACCATGCCGCGAACACTCCGGTTCGGAAACGCGCGTAACCGCTCCTCAGTCCCGCCGCGAGCATCGCGAATTCGTCCGCGCGTTCGTATGGCGGGTCGATCAGCACGAGGCCGCGTCGCTCCTTCGGTGGCAGCAGGCCGCGCAGCGCTTCCCACCCGTCGCGATGATGCACCGAAACCTGAGGATCGCGCGCAAACAGTCGTCGCAACCCCGCAGCGTCCTCGGGATGCAACTCACAACACGCCATACGATCGCCGGGCCGCAACAATGATCGAATGAGCGCAGGCGATCCGGGGTACAGGCCGAGCTGCGACACCAGCCCGGCATACGCGGCCAACGGTTCGGGTGGATCGTTCAGCAATCGCGCGATGCCGTCGCGCCATTCGCCGGTTCGCTGCGACGGTCCGGCGCTCAGGTCATAACGCCCGGCGCCCGCGTGCGTATCCAGCACGAAGAACGGCGCCGGCTTGCGCGCGAGCGCCTGCACGAACCAGACGAGCAGCGCGTGTTTCATGCAGTCGGCGAAGTTTCCGGCGTGGAATGCGTGGCGGTAATTCACCGGCCCATATCAGCTTCCGCATCCTCATTTCGACTAGCGGGGAAGACATCGCGGTAAATCTCGGCGAAGGGCACTTCGATCCCAAGCTCGGGAAAGCTCAGCGCGCTCGTTCCGGCTACGAGTCGCCCGGTCCAATCATCGCCGGAGCGGGAGAAGATGGTGGCCGCGGCCGCACGTTTGCTCGAGCATGACGTAGTGACGGATCGAAGGCGTCAGCCGGTAATCGTCATTCTTCTCGATCCGGTCGATGCTCGCCGCGCCTGCCGACAAAACCTCGAAGACCACGACCGGATCTGGAACGATATCGGCATGGTGCGAAACCTCGGAGCACGTCACCATAGCGTCGGGATAGCGCACGCGGCCGTTGACCAGAATCTTCAGGTCACCCCGGAAAGCCCGGCACGGGCTGCCGCGCAACCTGTCCTCGAGCGCCCGGACGAGATTGGTCGCGATCACGCTGTGTGCGACGGTGCCGCCGGTCATCGCGACCGGCTGAACTCCGTCGAACTCGTAGCGAAGCTCTTGCCTCCGCTCCCAAGCAAGAAACTCTTCGAGAGTCATCGGCTTGCGCAAGGCCACGGTCATCGGGACAGCCTATCATCAATGGGGAAGCATGTCCGCCAACTCCAGCGGCCAGCGCGGCCGTGGGGCGAAGTCGAGCGGGTCAGCGAGGCCGAGCCGCAACCGTTCGATTCCCGCCCAGGCCACCATGACCGCATTGTCGGTGCAGAGGCGTGGCGGCGGCGCGAGCAGACGGAAGCCGCGACTCCCCGCCACGGCTTCCAGCGTCGTGCGAACCGCCCCATTGGCGGCGACGCCGCCCGCGACCACGAGCAGCCGGCCGGCCGGATGCCGTTCCGCGAACACGTCCATCGCGTTTCCGGCCCGGTCGGCCAGCACTTCGGCGACCGCGCGCTGAAACGAGGCGGCGATGTCGGCCGCGTCCTGCGAGTCGAGCGCGCCCGCCGGCCGCCGCGCCACCTCCTGCGCCACCGCCGTTTTCAGCCCCGAGAAGCTGAAATCGCAACCCGCCCGGCCGAGCAGAGGCCGCGGGAAGGCGAAGCGCGCCCCATCGCCCGCGACGGCGAGCCGCTCCAGCGCCGGCCCACCCGGCCAGGGCAGGCCGAGCAGCTTCGCGACCTTGTCGAAGGCCTCGCCCACCGCGTCGTCCAGCGTGCCGCCTAAGCGCGTGTGCCGACCAACGCCCTCCACCGCGACGCATTGGCAATGTCCGCCAGAGACGAGCAGGAGCAGGTACGGGAATGCGGCGCCGCCGGGCACAAGGCCGGGCAGCCGAGCGGTGAGTGCGTGCGCCTCCAGATGGTTGATCGCGAGGTAGGGAATGCCGGCCGCCAGTGCGATCCCCTTGGCGACGCCGCTTCCTACGATCAACCCGCCGATCAGCCCCGGCCCGCCGCTCGCGGCCACGCCTGCCAGTTCCCCGAACCCAATATTCGCCCGCGTCATCGCCTCGCGGACGAGATCCGGCAGATGCGCGAGGTGAGCGCGCGCCGCGATCTCGGGCACGACGCCGCCGTAAGGCGCGTGCTCCCTCTGCTGGCTCAGCACCAGATCGGCCAGCACCCGCCCATCCGCATCCAGCACGGCGACGGCGGTTTCGTCGCACGAGCTCTCGATGCCAAGGACCGGCCCCGCCTTCATCGTGAGGTCTTCACGGGAGAGCCTTCATCGCAAAGTCCGTATCGCCTCATCTTCCATTCGGCACGCGGCGGTAATAGGACACGAGCATGACCGCCGCCCAGATCCTGCCGCCGCCACCGTCTCGCCGCGCCGCGGTGAAGCCGCATGGCCGTTCCTTGCCGCTCAGGGTCGGCACCCGAGGCTCCCCGCTCGCACTCGTGCAGACCCGGGCGTTTCTGGCCGTCCTCCGCCGGTTCTGCCCCGTGCTGCGCGGCATGGACGTGTTCGAGGAGCATCCGATACGCACCACGGGGGATGCGGTGCAGGACCGCCGCCTCGCCGAGATCGGCGGGAAGGGCTTGTTCGCCAAGGAGATCCACGAGGCGCTGATGGATGGCCGGGTCGATTTCGCCGTGCACAGCCTCAAGGACCTGGAAACCGAGCTTCCCCCCGGCATCGTGCTCGCCTGCACGATGCGGCGCGAGGATGCTCGTGACGCGCTCATCCTTGGTTCAGCCTGCACCAACCCAGATCCGGCGGACCCTTTTGCCGCCTTGCCGGAAGGCGCGCTGATCGGCACTTCCTCGGTCCGTCGTCAGGCCCAGCTGCTGCACGCGCGCCCGGATCTCAGGATCACCACGCTGCGCGGCAATGTGCAGACGCGGCTGGACAAGCTCGCGCAGGGAGACTGTGACGCCTCGCTTCTGGCGCTCGCGGGTCTTTCGCGCCTCGGCCTGGCGGAGCGGGCCTCCCTGACCCTCGACCCGGAAGTGATGGTGCCCGCCGCCGGTCAGGGCATTATCGGCATCACGGTGCGGGAGGACGACATCGAGTTGCGCGAATTGCTGGCGGGCATCGAGGACCCCGAGGCGCGAGCCGTCTCCACCGCCGAGCGTGCCTTGCTGGCGCGTCTCGATGGTTCCTGCCGCACCCCGATCGGAGGCCACGCGCGCCTGTTGCCGGACGGGCAACTGCGCCTCACCGGTCTGGTCGCCCGGACGGATGGATCGTTCCTGCTGAGGCGCGGACTTCGCGGGCCCGCGGCCGAAGCCGCCGAGATCGGCGCTGAGCTGGGCGCCAGCCTGCGCGCAGACAGCCCTCCCGACATTTTCTTCTGACAGAAAGCGGAGTGATCCGATGAGAAACTCCGTGCTGGTCACCCGTCCCGAGCCGATGGCCTCGGAGACGGCGGCGCGGGTGGCGGCCAGGGGCCTACAGCCCGTTATCGCACCCATCCTCGATATCTGCCCCGTCCCGGCCAGGCTGCCGGAACCCTCCGCCGTGCAGGCCATCCTGGTCACGAGCGCCGCCGCGATTCCCGGCATTCCGCCTTCGCACCACCGACTGCCTCTGCTTGCGGTCGGGGACATGTCGGCCGAGCGTGCCCGCGAGGCCGGCTTCGCCACCGTGCACAGTGCCGGAGCCGACGCCCAGGCGCTCGCCGATCTTGCCGCGCGGCTGCTCAATCCGGCCGCCGGACCGTTGTTGCTGGCCGGCCGCGAAGGTCTCGGGGAGCCGCTGGAACTCGACTTGCAGGACCGCGGCTTCAGCGTGCTGCGCCGCTCCGTCTACAATGTCGCGCCGGTTTCGAGCCTCCCGGACTCGGCTCGCACCGCCTTGCAGGAGGGCACGCTCCAGGCCGCCCTGTTCTTCTCGGCGGATACGGCCCGGGCTTTCGTGCGCCTGGTGCAGAGCGCGGGTCTCGCGAATGCCGTGGCGGAAGTAGACGCGCTGGCTATCGGCCAGCCCGCAGCCGTGGCATTAGAGTCGCTCCCGTGGCGCAGCATCCGAGTTGCCGCGCACCCCACCCAAGATGAGATGCTGGCGCTGCTGCGATGACAGACACGAAAGCGTTGCCGCCGCCCGAAGAGGAGCCCGTCGCCGCATCGCCGCGCCGGGACCTCCTGTCCTACCTGCCCATCCTTTGCTTGATCGGCTTCGCCGTGCTCGCGGCCGGCCTCATCTATGTATGGCGGAATCCTGCTCTCCCGCCGCCCCAGCCGACGGTCGATCCCGCTTCCTTCGCCCAGCTCTCCCAGCAGGTAGACGCCATTTCACAGCGTCTCGGCCGGCTGGAACAGCGGCCGGTTCCGCAGACCCAGGACCTCAAGCCGCTGGAGGCACGGATCGCCGCGTTGGAGCAGCGGCCCTCGTCTGCGCCGAGCGCTCCCGTGGATCTCGAAGCCGCTCGAATCACGCCTCGACGCGCTGGAGCAGAATTCCGCGACGCACGCCGATGTCACCGCGCTTGAGCAGAAGCTCCCGCGCGACGTGGCGACACACGCCGACTTCGCGACGCTCGCGACGCGGGTGGACGCGGTAGCGACGCGACAGGATCAGCTCGCCGCCCGGCAACAGGGGCTTGAGACGGGCTTCGCCAATCGCATGGACAAGCTGGATGACCAGCTCGGAACGTTGCAGCAGCAGGCAGCGAAGCTCCAGCCGCTCACCGGACAGGTGCAGACGATGGACCAGCGCCTGGTCACGACGGAGAAGGCGGCCAGCCAAGTCACCTCACTCGCGGACAAAGCCGCGCGGATCGCGCGAATTCAAGCGGCCCAGTCCGCTCTGGAGGCCGGCCAGCCGCTCGGGCAAATCCCGAACGCGCCCCCCGCGCTTGCCCGCTTCGCGACCGCGAAGCCGCCCACCGAGGCCGAGCTGCGCCTGGCTTTCCCGAGCGCGGCGCGCGCGGCCGAGAAGGCGAGCCAGCCCGCGACCGAAGGGCAGCCCTTCCTCGACCGGCTTTGGACGCGCGCCCAGGACCTCGTCACCGTGCGCGAGGGCGACCGCGTGATCGTCGGCGATCCGGCCGCCGGCGTGATCGCCCGTGCCCGGCAAGCGCTGAACGTGGGCGATCTCCACGGGGCGGTCGCCGCGCTCGATGCGTTGGACGGGCCGGCGGCGCAAGCCATGGCGGAGTGGAAGGGCAAGGCGCAGTCGCTCCTGGATGCCCGGACCGCACTCGCCAACATGGCGGCGCAAGCCTGATGCGCCGCGCCCTGCTCGTCCTCATCGTCGCGGCGATCGTCGTTCTCGCCGCGTGGTGGCTCGCCCTGCTGCCCGGCACGGTCAACGCGGAGATCGGCAGCATCTCCTTTGAGGCGGCGACCCCGGTGGTCGCCCTCGCGCTGCTCGCCTCCTTCATCGTGCTCTACGTTATCGTGCGGCTGCTCGGGGAGCTGATCTTCCTGCCCGATACGCTCCGGCGCTGGCGTGGCGGGACGGCGCCGCCAGTCGGGCGATCTCGCCATCACGCGCACTCTCGTCGCGATCGCCGCCGGGGAGACCGGGGACGCCCGGCGCGAGGCCGCGCGCGCACGCCGGTTGCTCGGCGACACGCCGCAGACCCTGCTCCTGGCCGCCGAGGCGGGCCGCCTGGCAGGCCGTGAATCCGAAGCCGAAGCGGCTTTCCGCGCCCTCGCTAGCCGGCAGGATGCAGCATTCCTCGGCTACCGCGGCCTACTCCGCCAAGCCATGGCTAAGGAGGACTGGGTTGAGGCCGCCGCGCTGGCTCGGCAGGCTGAGGCCGCGCATCCCGGGGCGGAGTGGCTACGAGGCGAGCGGGCTCAGCTTGCCATCCGGACCGGCGCCTGGTCCGAAGCGCTGGCGCTCGCGGACCCTGACGCGCCCAAAGCCACGCTCGCCACGGCCGCCGCTGAAGCGGAGCCCGACGCCGCCATGGGCATGCGTCTCGCCCGGCAGGCCTGGAACGAGGACCCGGCGCTGGTCCCCGCCGCTCTCGCCTATGCCCGCCGTCTGCGCGCGGCCGGGCGTGAAACGCGCGCGCAGGGGGTGATTCGCAAGACCTGGGCCGTCAATCCGCATCCGGCGCTGGCCGAATTCGCGCTTGCGGAAACTTCGGACCCGCTTGCCCGCACGCAAGCGGCGAAGCGGCTGGCGCAGGAGAATCCGGATCATCCCGAGAGCCATTTGCTACTCGCCCGAACCTCCTTGGCCGCGGGACTGACCGGCGAAGCCCGGCACCAGGCCGAGGCCGCGCGAGCAGCCGGGCTCAACCAGCGGCGTCTCTGGATGCTGTTCGCCGACATCGAAGAGGCGGAACACGGCGACACCGACGAGGGTCACGCCGCCCAGCGCGACGCCTTGCGGCAGGCCGCGATCGGCGATCCCGATCCGATCTGGCGTTGCACCGCCTGCGGAACGCCGCAGGCGGAGTGGAAGGCGGCTTGCCCGGTCTGCGGGACTCTCGGGAGTGTTCAGTGGAGCGCGGGCGGCCGGAGCGAAACGCCGCTCCGCTCGCGACCGGTCCAGTCAGTCGCGCTTTCGACCTGAGCACGGACCGAAATTCCGCAACAGATGCGCGAGTCCGGAACGCCGATTGCGCCCGCTGATCTGGCCGAGCAGGTGAACGCGCTTCCCTGGTTTCACCAGATCGACTTCGGCAACGGCCTGCTCAGCCCAGGCCGCATCCGGGCCGACAAGATCCGTCGTATGGCCGGCCTGATCTATGATCGAACGATCGCCGGCAAGTCGGTGCTCGACATCGGCTGCTGGGACGGTGCGTACAGCATCGAAGCCGTGCGGCGGGGTGCGGGCCGGGTCCTGGCCACCGACCACTTCGTCTGGCATGAGGGCTGGGGAGACCGCCGCTGTTTCGAGCTCGCCCGCGCCCAGCTCGCACCCTCCATCGAAGACATGGACATCGACGTGACCGAACTCTCGGTCGAGCGGGTCGGCACGTTCGATATCGTACTCTTCCTCGGCGTGTTTTATCACCTCCGACATCCGTTCCAGGTTCTCGAGCAGGTCGCGGCCCTGGCCAAGGAAATGCTGGTTGTCGAAAGCCGGATTATCGCGCCCCTGAGTTGCCGGCCCTTCATGCGGTTCTATCCAGGCCGTGAACTCGACGGTGATCCCACCAACTGGTGGGCGCCCAACCGGGCCTGCATGGAAGCGATGCTGCGCGATCTCGGTTTCCGGCGAATCGTGTTCCGACGCCCGGATTACCGTCTGCGGCGAGGAATGTTTCACGCCGAGCGGTAGACGCCGCCAAGCACCCCGTTACAATCCCAGAACACGACGGAAACCGGCGCGTCAATCCGGGCAAAAAAGGGAGAACATCGTGTTCCAACAACTGCTGACACCGGTCGCCGGCTCGTTGCCAGCTTCGTTCATCGTGGCCACGCTCCCTATCGTCGCCGTGCTGGTCCTATTGGGTGTCTTCCGGCGGCCGGCGTGGCAAGCTTCTTTGGCGGGCCTGATCGTGGGCTTGATCATCGCCGTCGCTATCTGGGGTATGCCAGTCGGGCTCGCACTCAACTCCGTGCTCGCCGGCGCAGTGTTCGCGCTCTGGCCGGTGATGTGGATCGTGCTCAACGCCTTGCTGCTCTACAACATCGCGGTGAAGTCGGGCCGCTTCGACGCGTTCCGCGACTGGGTTCTCAACCACTTGCCGAATGACCGGCGCGCGGTGCTGATCGTCATCGGCTTCTGCTTCGGCGCACTTCTCGAAGGCATTGCCGGATTCGGCACGCCTGTCGCAATCACGAGTTCGCTGCTGATCCTGGTCGGTTATCCGCCGCTCGAAGCTCTAGTCTTCACCCTGATCTTCAACACGGCGCCGGTTGCTTTCGGCGCGCTCGGGGTCCCGATCACAGTGCTCGGCGTCGTAACGGGCCTCCCCGATACGGCGCTCGGCGCGATGGTCGGGCGGCAGCTCCCGTTTCTCGCGGTCATGCTGCCCTTCTATGTCATGGGCATCTATGGCGGGATGCGCTCGGTACGCGCACTGTGGCCCCTGCTGCTTGTTGCTGGGGGCAGCTTCGCAGCGATGCAGTATCTGGCGTCGAACCATCTTGGCTACGCCCTGACGGACGTGCTCTCGTCGATGGGGTCGCTGATCTGCACACTGCTGTTCCTGCAAATCTGGCGTCCGGCACCCGATCCGGCATTTGCTGTACGTGACGCGCCGGGCCACCCGCATCACGGAGGCGCCAATTGGGGTGGCTGGCTGCCATGGATCATCGTCGTGGTCGTGGTTATCCTGTGGACCGAGCTGCACGTATTCGCGCTGGGTCAGACGCCGATCCCTTGGCCGGGCTTGCATAATGCCGTTTCGATCACGCTCTACAACAACAAGCCCTACGCCGCCGTCTGGACTTTCGAGCCGCTCGGCACTGGCACCGCGATCCTGCTTTCGGCCATCATAACGGCGTTGGCGGTGAAGATGCGTGTGGGTGACTTTTTCGCATGTGTCGGGGACACGGTGCGGCAGATCTGGATCGCCATTATCACCGTCTGCTTGATTGTCGGACTGGCGTATCTGATGAACTACTCCGGGTTGAACTACACGCTTGGACTTGGTGTGGCTTCGGTCGGGCATCTGTTCATTCTGCTCTCGCCCTTCCTAGGCTGGGTAGCGGTGTTCCTCTCCGGGAGCGACACCTCGGGCAACGCACTGTTTGGCAATCTCCAGGTGGTAGCGGCGAGGCAGCTCAACCTCAACCCGGTCCTGTTCGCGGCGGCCAATTCCTCGGGCGGCGTGATGGGGAAGATGATTTCGCCGCAGAACATCGCGACTGGAGTCTCGGTCACGGATCTGCGCGGCCAGGAGGGCGTGGTTTTCGCGCGCACCTTCAAGCACAGCATCTTCCTAACCTTCCTCGTGGGCGTGCTGGTCGCGATCCAGCAATTCCTGCTCCCCTGGATGATCCCCCATTACTGATACGGAGGCGACGCATGGTTACCGGAGCCGCGAGCCCGCTTACCGCCGATCTTACGGGGCAACGAGTTGCGATCACCGCGGGTGCGAACGGCATCGGCCGCGTGATGGCCGACAGCTTCGCGGCGCGTGGCGCGCGAGTCTTCATCTCGGATATTGACGAAGCGGCGCTCAGTTCGTGCGGCCATGCCTCGATGCGCGCGGATGCCGGGAGCGCGTCCGAGATGGAGGCTTTCGTGGATGCCGCCCTCGCCCATCTGGGCGGGCTCGACGTGTTGCTGAACAATGCCGGCATCGCCGGCCCGACCGCGCGGGTCGAGGATCTGACGCCGGAGCAGGTGGAAACAACATTGCGGGTCGATCTGGCGAGCATGTTCGCTTGCGCCCGCCGCGCCATCCCGGCTTTGCGTGCGGCCGGCGGCGGCGCGATCATCAATCTCAGCTCCGCCGCGGGACGCTTTGGCTTTGCGCTGCGTGCGCCCTACTCCGCAGCCAAATGGGGCGTGATCGGCTTCACGAAGTCGCTTTCGATCGAGCTTGGTCCGGACGGCATCCGCGTCAACGCCATTCTGCCCGGCCCCGTGGAAGGCCCCCGCATCCGAGCGGTGCTCAAGGCGAAGGCCGAAGCCGCCGGGATCACGGAGGAGGCGATGACCGAGCGGGCTCTCGCCATGACGAGCCTGCGCTCTTTCGTGACCCAGCAGGACATCGCCAACATGGCCCTCTATCTCGCGAGCCCTTTCGGCGCGACGATCAGCGGTCAGGCGATCAGCATCGACGCCGACATGCAGTACAATATCTGACCGCCGCGATCAGATCGAACGCTGCTCTACGCTGGCTCCTTCGCGCTCCGGCGTATCTGCACCATTGGACGCACGGCAGGCTGTTCGGACGGCGATTCCTGCTGCTGAACCATGTTGGGCGTCGGACTGGCTTACCCCGTCACACCATGCTGGAAGTCATGGAGTATCGGAAAGACGGCCCCGAAGTGGTCGTGATGAGCGC
Source organism: uncultured Alphaproteobacteria bacterium (assembly GCA_963808965.1). Lineage (GTDB taxonomy): Bacteria > Pseudomonadota > Alphaproteobacteria > Acetobacterales > Acetobacteraceae > CAWEHU01. The sequence continues at coordinate 252,582 of CAWEHU010000016.1, read as the reverse complement.
CTTCGGTCCCAAGGCCGATTGGCTTCTCAACATCGAGGCGACACCAAGCCCCGAGGTGGTCATCGGTTCACGGCGCTTCATCGCAGCCCACCGCCGGCTCGATGGGGATGAGGCGGTAAGGGTGATCGCCGCCTACGAGCGGCGGAACCGATTCATCTTACCCCTCATCCGCTTCGTGTTGAGTTGGCTACTCGGCTGGCGATACGACGGCTCCGAGCACAGTCGCCGCCGGCTCGTCGCACAGTTACCGCTTATCGCGTTCGTTCCGAGATCCTGATGCTCCGGATCGCTCGATGAGCCTGGATATTTGCGCACCAAGCAATCCCTGACGCGATCAACGATTTAGCCGAATGAGGTTGTCCCTGAGGGACGAGGCTAGACTGGGTTTCGGCTGACTGTGAGCGGCTACCCAACCCCCGCTCGTTCCCGCGAAAGCGGGAATCCAGTCCCGCGAAACAATGCCACCATTCATAATGCGAGATCTGGCTCCCCGCTTTCGCGGGGATGAACGGAATTTTTGCGTTAACGCGTTCCAGTCAGCGTAAAACAAGTCTAGACTTCGCTGCCCGGACGACCGGCACCGCATCGGTGCCAACCGATCAAATCAAGGCGGTCACCATCATCCGCACTGCCCACGCTACCAGACGCTCGGCAAGCATGTCGGCGATGATCTCCGGGAACTCCACCGGCTGGGGCGGGCGCGCGGGCGCGCGACGGAGAACCGGGCGCGCGCAGCCGCGATCGGTCCCTGCACAAGCACCTCCAGGTCACGGAGGATCGCTTCCCTGGTTCCCTCGGTCGTTTCGTAGTTCACGATCAGGCTGCCTGTGACCGGGTTGAGGCTGGCCTCCGTGACCCCGCTCAGCGCTCGCACCCGACCGCGCAAGATCGCCGCGTTGCGGCCGTCCCCCTTGAGCTTGGCGGACCGAAAGCGAAACCGACCCGGAACGTCGTGCACCAATTGCATCAGGGCGAAACGAACTGCAGATGAGGACGCCACTTATCGGCCCGGCGCATTTGCAGGATGATGACAAGCCCGCGTCAGTTGAGTGAAAACCGTCGCCATGCGGCGCGCCGTTCCGTACCAATTGCCAGCGGTCCCAGCCCGTGCCCATTGTCCAAGCAGCGGGACAGTCTTGCGGCTTACGTCCGAGTCGGTCGCCAGGGCGGCCTAGAGCTTTGCGGCGTGAACCCGGATCTTGCTCAAATCATGTTGTTCCGGGCGAACGAGAGCGCGATCTGAGGCTGCTGGCTCGGGCCAAGCCGACGGCTTAAGCTCCAACCTAGACTCGTTTCATGCTGACTGGAACGCGTTAACGCAAAAATTCCGTTCATCCCCGCGAAGGCGGGGAGCCAGATCTCGCATTATGAATGGTGGTATTGTCTCGCGGCACTGGATTCCAGCTTTCGCGGGAACGAACGGGGGTTGGGTAGCCGCTCACAGTCAGCCCAAACCGAGTCTAACCCTCCGGCAACCGCCGCGCCGCCGCCGCGATAACCGTGTTCTCCAACAAGCAAGCGATCGTCATTGGCCCGACGCCGCCTGGAACCGGCGTGATCGCCCCGGCGATCTCGGCGCACTCGGCGAAAGCCACATCGCCCGCGAGCCGGCCATCGGCGAGCCGGTTGATCCCCACGTCGATCACCACCGCACCGGGGCTGATCCAGTCGGCGCGCACCATCTCCGGCCGGCCGACTGCCGCCACCAGAATTTCCGCCCGGCGGCACTCGGCGGCCAGGTCGCGGGTGCGGGAATGCGTGGTGGTGACGGTAGCGTTGGCCGCGAGCAGCAGCGAGGCCATCGGCCTGCCGACGATGGCGGAGCGGCCAATGACCACAGCGCGGGCGCCCTCGAGCTGCGCCCCCGCCGCTTCCAGCAGCTTCATCACCCCTCGGGGAGTACACGGGGCGAGCGCCGGCAATCCCTCGGCAAGAAGACCGACATTGAGCGGATGGAACCCGTCCACGTCCTTCGCGGGGTCGATCGCCTCGGTCACGGCGCGCGTACGGATCTGCGGCGGCAGCGGCAGCTGGACGAGGATGCCGTCCACCTCCGGGTTAGCGTTGAGCCGGGCCACCACAGCCAACAGCTCTGCCTCGGAGGTCGTGGCCGGCAGCCGCACATTCTCGGTCGCGAGACCCGCCGCCTCGGCCGCGCGGTTCTTGCTGCGTACATACATGGCGCTCGCCGGATCCTCGCCGACCAGCACGACAGCCAGGCCGGGACGGAACGGCATGGAAGCGACACGGCCGGCGACCTTCTTCCTCAGCGCCAGCGCGAGCGCGCTTCCGTTGATGATTCGGGCCGTCACGGCGGCCTCAAAAGGGAATGCTCCGATAGACGGTCACCTGTAGCTCGCCGAGCAGCATGCGCGCCGCTTGCAGCAGCAGGATCAGGATGACCGGGCTGATGTCGATGCCGCCGAGATTGGGGAGGAGGTTGCGAATGGGGCGGAGCGCCGGCTCGGTGATCCTGTAGAGGAAGTCGCCGATGGTCCAGACCAGCCGATTGCGGGTATCCAGCACGCCGAACGAGACCAGCATGCTGAAGACGGCGGCCAGGATCACCGCCCAGATATAAAGGCTGATCAGCCGGTCGATCAGCCAGAACAAGGCCATCATGCGGACGGGTCTCCGTAGGGTCGGCGGAAGCTAGCTTCGGCGGCGGGCCGCCGCAACGGGCGGCATCTGTCCGTGCGGTTGACTTTGCAAGCCGCATCCCCTACATCGGCGGTTGCGCGCTCTGCCGTGTTTCTGTGCGCTGCCCGGCCGATCCGGCCGATTGTTTTCCCGGTAGCTCCTTTCTCACTCGCATCTCTGCGCCGGTTCGCGATCCTGCCGATCGCGATGGGCCTGCGTCGCGCCCCTTCCCGAGAGGATCGGGGTGGCGCGGGTCGCGTCATACGAAAGACCATTGATGACCCGTTTTGAAGACCTCGGCCTCGCCGCGCCGCTTTTGAAGGCGCTCGCGACCGAAGGCTATGCCTCGCCGACGCCGATCCAGACACAGGCGATTCCCCATGTGCTGGCCGGCCGCGACCTACAAGGGATCGCGCAGACCGGCACGGGCAAGACGGCCGCTTTCGCGCTGCCGATCCTGCACCGCCTCGCCGCCGACCGCCGCCCCGCGGCCCCGAAATCCTGCCGGGTGCTGGTGCTCGCCCCGACGCGCGAGCTTGCCAGCCAGATCGAAGAAAGCTTCCGTACCTACGGCCGCCAGACCGGATTGCGGACGGCGCTGATGTTCGGCGGCGTGCCGAAGCCGCGTCAGGCCCGCGCGCTCGCTTCCGGGGTGGATGTGCTGGTCGCGACACCCGGCCGCCTGCTCGACCATATCGGCGATCGCGCCGTGCGGCTGGACCGTACCGAGATTCTGGTGCTGGACGAGGCCGACCACATGCTCGACCTCGGTTTCATCGTGCCGATCCGCAAGATCGCCGCGATGCTCCCGGCGCAGCGACAGACCTTGTTCTTCTCGGCGACAATGCCGAAGGAGATCGGCCAGCTCGCGGCGCAGTTGTTGCGCGATCCGGTGCATGTCGCCGTCGCGCCGGTCGCGACCACGGTGGAGCGTGTGGATCAGCAAGTGATTTTCGTCGAGACGGCCCGCAAGCGCGGCCTGCTCACCGAGATCCTCCGCCAGGGCGAGATGGGCCGTACGCTCGTCTTTACACGCACGAAGCACGGCGCGGATCGCGTGGTGAAGCATCTGGAGCAGGCGGGGCTGCCCGCCGCCGCCATCCATGGCAACAAGAGCCAGCCGCAGCGCGAGCGGGCGCTCGCCGCGTTCCGCGCCGGCCGGACGCCGGTGCTCGTCGCAACCGACATCGCGGCGCGCGGCATCGACGTGGACGCGGTCACGCACGTCATCAACTTCGACCTACCGAACGTACCGGAGAGCTACGTCCACCGCATCGGCCGCACCGCCCGCGCGGGCGCGGCGGGAATTGCGATCAGCTTCTGCGACGCCGAGGAGCGCGCGTATTTGCGGGACATCGAAAAGCTGATCCGCGCGCGCGTACCGGTCGCGCAAGCTCCCGCGCGCGCGGCATAGTCTCGGCTCCCCTGCCGGCCGCTATCCCGGCCGCGGCAGGGGCCACGCGCGCATTGCGTGACCGAGATAGAGCGGAACCGGTACCGCTTCCCCGCCATGCCGGATCAGAGTGGGGGGAAGCGTCTCGATACGCTCGAAGACACCGCCCAGCCTTGCCTGGATCGCCTCGGGAGACTCGCGAGGCGCGACGATCAGCACGTCGCGACCGATCGCCTCGGACAAATCCTGTCCGAACCCGAACTGACGCGAGTCGGAGTTGAGACAGAGGACGTGCGCGGCGGGACCGAGGGCATAACCGAGCTTGCCGGCATCGCGCCAGTTCGTGGCCGCGATCAGCGTGTTGGGTCGATCCAGCAGACCCCGCTGCGCCAGGTCGGTGCGCACGGAGGTCCAGTCCACCGCTTCGAGGTCAGGGTCCGCGCTGCCGTGGAAGTCATGGACGACGGCGGGAAGCCAGTTGTAGCGAATTTCGGTCGCTACGATTCCGACCCCGATGCAGACGATCAGCGCACTGCCGCCGAGCCAGATGCGCGTGAGCAGATCGCGGTGCACGAGCCGGCGGGCCACGCCCGCCCCCAGCATGGGAAACAGCATGAGATAGCCGGGCGCCGCCCAGTGAAACAATACTCTCTGCCGGGACCAGGCCGACGCCGCCGCGAACAGCACGATCGGAAAGGCGGCCAGACAGCAGAGCAGCCACTCCCGCCGTGCCGAAGGGCCGCGCCACAAGCCGCGCACGAAGCACACCATCAGCGGAAGCCAGATCCACGGCAGCAGAAACAGCGCCTCGCCGCCCAGTGTCGCAAGAGGCGCGAGCGGACGGAAGCGGATCTCGGTTATCCGCGCGCCTTGGAATGCGAACGACGCCCAGCCGTGCGCCGCGTTCCAGGCAAGAACCGGCGCGAAGATGAGCAAAGCGATCGCCGCCGCGAGATAAGGCTCCCGCCGGAGCAGCCAGCGGCGGTCCTCGTGTTGCGTAGCCAGGTAGACGAACGCGCCGCCAAGGATCAGCAGCGCGGAATATTTCGCAAACAGGGCAAGACCTGCGCAAACTCCGGCGCCCAGCCACCAGAGTAGCGCCGACCGCCGGCGGGCCGAAAGCGCATGGGCCAGACAGAGCGCGGCTCCGAGGAGGGCGCAAACGAGCGGTCCGTCGGGCAGCACCCATCCGCCGGTCGTTACGCCAAAGACGGGCGCGAGATTGAGGGTGACCGCCGCCCAGAGCCCGGCGGCCGGCTCGTAAAGCAGCGCGGTCAGCCGGAACATCAGCCACGTCGAAAGCCCGAACAACGCGATGAACGGAAGCCGCACGACGAGAGCAGCATCGCTTCCGGTCAGTTGCTGCACGCCCCAGGCCAGCCACCAGGAAGCGGGAGGATGATCGTAATACCCGAAGCGGAATGTGCGCCCGGCGGCAACCATGTAGCTTTCGTCGATGCCGAGCCCCATCAGGTAGCCGACTATGATCCGCAGCAGACCTGTGCCGAGGATCAGAAGCAGTACAACGCCCGCGGGCGTGCTCAGCCAAGGGAGAGGCCGTGTGCCGTCCTGCCCAGACAGCTGCATGAAGCCCTGCCCAGGCACCCCCCGGAACCGACCGGCTTAAGGCCCCACGACCCGCTGCGTCTGCTCGCCCAGGCCCTGGATCCCGAGCCGGATCGTCTGGCCCTCTTTCAGGTACACCGGTTCCGGCTTCTTCCCCATCCCGACGCCGGGCGGCGTGCCGGTGCTGATGATGTCGCCGGGATAGAGCGTGATGAAGTGGCTGACGTAACTGACCAGCTTGCGGACATCGAAAATCATCGTCTTGGTGTTGCCGTCTTGCATTCGGCGACCGTCCACCTCCAGCCACATGGCGAGGTTCTGCGGGTCCGGAATTTCGTCCTTGGTCACGAGCCACGGGCCGGTCGGGCCGAACGTGTCGCAGCCTTTCCCCTTGTCCCAGGTCCCGCCGCGCTCGGCCTGGAACTCGCGTTCGCTCACGTCGTTGCAGATGCAATAACCAGCGACATGGTTCATCGCGTCATGCGCTTCCACGTAGCTCGACTTGCGGCCGATCACGACCCCGAGCTCCACCTCCCAGTCCGTCTTTTTCGAGCCCCGGGGTATCTTCACGTCGTCATTCGGACCGGAATAAGCGCTGAGCGACTTCAGGAAGATGATCGGCTCCTTCGGGATGGGCAGATTGCTCTCCGCCGCGTGGTCGGCGTAGTTGAGGCCGATGCAGACGAAGTTGAGCGGCCGCGCCACGCAAGGGCCAAGGCGGGGCGAGCCCTCCACCTTCGGCAAGCTGTTCGGGTCGATGCCGGCGAGCTTGCCGATCCCCGCGTCCGATAGCGCCTCGCCGTTGATGTCCGGCAACACGCCGGAAAGGTCTCGGATCCCGCCACTGGAATCCAGAAGTCCCGGCTTCTCGGCCCCAGGCGGGCCATAGCGCAGCAGTTTCATGGCGTTCCTTGCTTTCGGTTCGTTAGGGAAATCAGCAGGCGCGAGAGAGGAAACGACTTACACCGACCAGCCGCCATCGATGACGATGGCCTGGCCGGTCAGGAATTTCGCCTCGTCGCTCGCGAGATACACGACAAGGGCGGCGATCTCCTCGGGCGTGCCGAGACGGCCCATAGGCTGGCGGGCGAGAAAGGCTGCACGCGCGGCCTCGACCGATCCGGCCTTCGCGGCGTTGGCCTCGATGCGCTCGTCGAGGCTCGGCGTCTGGATCGTGCCCGGACAGATGCAGTTGCAACGAATCCCTCGCTGTACGTAGTCGACGGCGACCGATTTCGTCAGCCCGACCACCGCCGCCTTGCTGGCGCAATAGGTGAATCGGCCAGGAACGCCCTTCACGCTCGACGCGATCGAGGACATGTTCACGATCGAGCCGCCGCCGCGCTCGAGCATTCCGGGCAGGAAGGCGCGGACAGTGCGGAACTGCGCGCGCGCGTTCAGCTCGAAGGCGAAGGTCCACTCCTCCTCCGTCGCTTCGAGTATCGTCCCCTGATGGACGCATCCGGCGCAGTTGAAGAGGATATCCACCGGCCCGGCATTCTGGGCGGCATCGGCGATATCGGCCGCGTGCAGCACGTTCAGCTTCGCGGTGCGGATCCGCTCCGACGCGATTTGACCGACGAGCTCCTCGTTCAGATCGGTCGCGATCACGCGTGGCGCCCTCGGCCGCGAAGGCGAGCGCGCTCGCGCGGCCGATTCCCTGTCCGGCCGCGGTTATGAAAGCGGTCTTTCCCGCGAGACGACCAGCCATGTGCCCCCCAGCTGCCCTGTCAGTGGTTGTTGCGAGACTCGCCGCGTGTCTCGATGATGTTGAGATAGAGGGTCGCGAGCTCCATGCAGCCGCCCGTCCCGAGCTGGCCGACGGTGTTGCGCGAGATCTCCTCCCAGGGAGTCATGTTGAGCAGCTCCGGCGGCTTCCAGGCGGCGCGGCGCGACTTCAAGTTCGCCCTCGGGCAGCAATACGTCCACTTTGCGCGTGTTGAGGTCGATGCGGATGCGGTCCCCCGTTTGCAGCAGCGCGAGCCCGCCGCCTACCGCCGCTTCCGGCGAAACATTCAGGATCGAAGGGCTGCCAGATGTGCCGGACTGCCGGCCGTCGCCCATCGTCGGAAGCGTCTCGATGCCTCGGTTCAGCAGCGCGGCGGGCGGCTGCATGTTCACCACCTCCGCCCCGCCGGGATATCCGACCGGGCCGCAGTTGCGGATCACCAGCACGGATTGCTCCTCGACACCGAGATCCGGATCCTCGATCCGGTGGTGGTAATCCTCCGGGCCTTCAAACACGATCGCCTTGCCCTCGAACACGTTCGGATGGCCCGGGTCCGAGAGAAAGCGGTCGCGGAACGCCTTGTCGATCACGCTCATCTTTATCACCGCGCTGTCGAACAAATTGCCGCTCAGCACGACATACCCCGCCTTCTCCTTCATCGGCTGATCGTAGGGCCGGATGACCTCGCGATCCGGCTCCGGGGCGCTCTCCAGATTCTGCGCCAGCGTACGTCCCGTCACCGTCATCACGTCGCCATGCAGTTTGCCGGCTTGGAGCAGTTCCTTCAGCACCGCGGGAACGCCGCCGGCGCGATGGAAGCGCTCGCTGAGGAAGCGCCCGGCGGGCTGAAGGTCCACCAAGAGCGGGATTCTCCGGTCCCAGGCGCTGCCAATCGTCGAGCGTGTGCTCGACTCCGATATGCCGGGCGATCGCGATCATGTGAATCGGGCAATTCGAGGACGCGCCGAGCGCGGCGGCCGCCACCACGGCGTTCTCGAAGGCCTGCTTCGTCATGATGTCGGACGGTCGCAAATTCTCCTGCACCATGCCGACGATGCGCTTGCCCGTCTCGTACGCCATCCAGCCGCGCTCACGGTAGGGCGCGGGGATCGCGGCACAGCCGGGCAGCGACATGCCGAGCACCTCTTGCAGGCTGTTCATCGAGCTGGCCGTGCCCATCGTGTTGCAGTAGCCGACCGAGGGCGCCGAGGAAGCGACCATCTCCATGAACTCGTTGTAGTCGAGCTTGCCCTCGGCGTGGAGCTTGCGTCCCTCCCAGACGATCGTGCCCGAGCCGGTGAGCCTGCCTTTCCACCACCCGTCGAGCATCGGCCCGACCGTGAGCCCGATCGCCGGAATATTCACCGTCGCCGCGGCCATGAGACAGGCGGGCGTGGTCTTGTCGCATCCCGTGGTCAGCACCACGCCGTCGATCGGATAACCGTGCAGTATCTCGACGAGCCCGAGATAGGCGAGATTGCGGTCGAGCGCGGCCGTGGGCCGCTTGCCGGTCTCCTGGATCGGGATGGACCGGAAACTCCATCGGGATGCCGCCGGCGTCGCGGATGCCATCGCGGACGCGTTTGGCCAACTCGAGATGATGGCGGTTGCAGGGCGCGAGGTCGGAACCGGTCTGCGCGATGCCGATGATAGGCTTGCCGCCTTGGAGCTCCTCGCGCGTGATCCCGTAATTCATGTACCGCTCGATATAGAGCGCGGTCATGCCAGGGTCGGCGGGATCATCGAACCAGCGCCGGCTGCGCAGCCGGCCAGAGCCTCCGTTGTCCTTTGCCATTGCTGCCTCCTCCAGAAGCGCCGAAGACTGGGCGTGCGGCGGCGCGGGAGTCAACGGCAAGCCGGGATTGTTCGATCGGCTTCCCGCCGATGATCCAAAACGCGAAGGCAGAGGGCGGCTCCGGGGACCCATGATCGACACGCAACTCTATCTTGGCTTCGTGCTGGCGGCCTGCCTTCTGATCCTGATCCCCGGCCCGAATGTCGCTCTCATCGTCGGCAACAGCGTCGGGCACGGTACGCGCTACGGCTTACTCACGGTAGCCGGCACCTCGGCGGCCGTCGCGGTTCAGCTTGGCCTGACCGTGCTCGGAATGGCGGCGGTGCTGGGAGCATTGGCGGATTGGTTCGAGTGGATTCGCTGGGCCGGGGTCGCCTACCTCGTCTGGCTGGGCATCGCCCGCTGGCGGGCGCGGGCCGTCCATCTCGGCCCGGACCGCGCGGAACCGCGCTCCGCCGCAAGGACCATAACCCGCGGGTTTCTTGTCTCGCTCACAAACCCGAAAATACTGCTGTTCTACGGCGCCTTTCTGCCGCAGTTCATAGCGCCGGATCGCCCGCCCAGGCGGCAGTTGGTCCTATTGGCGGCGACGTTCCTGACGCTCGCCCTCGTGCTCGACAGTGGATGGGCCCTCTTGGGCGGCCGAGCGCGCCGCCTACTCGCCAGCAACGGCCGCCTGCTGAACCGTCTCTCGGGCAGCCTGCTGATCGGAGCCGGACTTGGGCTCGCGATCGCTCGACGGAGCTAGCCTGGCGCATCCCGTCCCGTTCGTCCCCCGCGAAAAGCGGAAACCCAGGCCCGCGAAACAGTGCAGGGCTTGGTTGCGAGACTTGGATCGCCGTCTTCCGCCGGGATGACCGGAATTTACATCAGCTCGGCTCGGGCGTTCTCTCGAGCGGCTGCGGATCGCGAACGCGAATGAGCGCCTCCTTGAGTTGCCTCAAAGTAAAAGGCTTGCGCAGAATCATCGTGAGCAGTGACTCGCTCCCCTCCGACGGGTCTGCGAGCTCGGCGTATCCGGTGGCCAGGATGATCGGAGCCGTGATGCCGCGTTTCCGCACCACTGAAGCGAGCTGCAAACCAGTCATGCCCGGCATCGCGTAATCGACCACCAAGGTCGTGATCGTCGGGCCTTGGGTTTCGAGTATCTGGAGCGCCTCCTCTCCGCCGCACGCTTCAACGACGCGGCAGCCGAGATCGGTCAGCATCTCGGAGGTGACTTGCCGCACACCTGGATCGTCGTCCACGAGGAGCACGAGGCGACTCGCTGCCAGGCGGAGTTCCGTGAGGGCGGCTGGCTCGGCCCGCCCGGCCTTCTCGGGCTGAGCCCGTGGGAGGAGCAGGGCCACCTCCGTGCCTTTGCCCGCTTCGCTTCGGATTCGCACCGCGCCGCCCGATTGACGGACCATACCGTAGACTTGGCTAAGTCCGAGGCCGGAGCCGCCAGGCCCCTTGGTCGTGAAGAAGGGCTCGAATGCACGTCGCATCACATCGGGCGGCATCCCGGCGCCGGTGTCGGCGACCGCGACCCGGATATAGTCGCCGGGCTCCGCGTCGTCCCCGCCGACGCGGGAGGCGATAGTTTCATTCGCGGTGGCAATGGTGAGCATCCCGCCTTCCGGCATGGCGTCCCGCGCGTTCAAAGCCAGATTCAAGATCGCCGCCTCGATCTGGCTGCGATCCACGAGCGCCAGCCACAGATCGGGCGACAAGTCGGTCGCGATCTGGATGCGGCGTCCGAGCGTGGAAGCGGCGAGGGTGGCCAGTTCTCCGATCAGCCGGTTCAGATCGGTGGGCTGCGGGGCGAGGCGCTGCCTGCGCGAGAAGGCGAGCAGGCGGGAAGTCAGTTGCGCTCCCCGCTGCACCGCGCCGATCGCACGCTCGATCCAGGGCCGCAGCCGATCATCTCCCGATGGGAGCCGCCGCTCCATCAACTCGAGATTGCCCAGCACGGTCGCCAGCATGTTGTTGAAATCGTGAGCGACACCCCCGGCGAGCTGACCTACGGCCTGGAGCTTCTGCGCCTGGTGCAGCGCTACCTCGGTCCGCTCGCGTTCAGCGATCTCAACCTGCAGCCGGTTATTCGACTCGGACAGTTCTCGCGTGCGCTCGGCGACACGCGTTTCGAGAAGGTGCGCGTGCTGGATGCGTTCCGCATCCCGGGTCTTCAGCGCAGCGGCCATCTCGTTGAATGCCTGCGCCAGCTTGCCGAACTCCGAAGTGTCGTCGCACAGTTCGGCGCGGGCGCTCGAGATCTCCTTCTCGCCAGCGCCGGGCGGCCGCCAGCAACCGCCTCGTCGGCATCCCGATCGAACGCCGCCCGACAAGCCACGCAATGAGCAACGCAAGTACCAAGGCAGCGAAGATGAGAAGTCCGCCGCGTCGCGACGTCGCGTCAATGTCGGCGGTTGCATCGGGTATATAGAGCCCGCTGGCGACGAACAGTCCCGCCGGATCCTGGGTAGCGGGATTATAGCCTACGATGCGCTCCTTCCCATCGAAGCCGGTCGCGACAGCGACACCTGAATGGGATGCGTGCACAAGGGAAAGGGACTCGGGCCGGACGGGACGGCCAATCCAGCGGTCGGGATCCGGAAACCGGTATACGATGGTGCCCTCACGATCCGCGATGAGGAGAGTGGAGTTCGGAAGTCCTGGGGCGGAGCGAGAGCGCAGTTCTGTCATGTGCGTGCCGAGCCAGGACAGATCCAGTGCGGCGACAAGAACGCCCGCGCGGGAATCCGAGCCGCCGAGCGGCAGGAAGAAGGGCAGGAATGCGCCGGACTCGCCTGGCGCATTCTCGTACCGCCCCGTGCTGAAGACGCTGGCTTGCAACGCTTCCGGACCCCACGCGAGCTCGCTGATTTCCGGAGCCGGTTCGGACACCGATGCGCAGACAAGGTGCCCGTCCGCTGCCAGGACCGCGATGAAGCGATACGCCGGAAGATGCGCCTGAATGGCCCGGAGCTGATTGGCGCATCCCGGGTCCAACGCGCGCACGTTGCGAAACTCGGAGACGGCGATAAGAAGCTGCCGCGCTCCCTCGACGATGCTCGCGAGACTACCGTTCCACAGCTCGACCTGGCGCAAGGCAATCTCGCCGAGCTCCGATTGGCGCTTCTGACGCAGCTCCAGCTGCGTGAAAACCTCAACGGATATGACCGGAGTGAGGCACAGCAGGACGAGCAGAAGTAGGCGCGTGGATAGCCGCATTAGCGTTCGTCCGTACGGCCTGGCTCACGTCCTCTGCGCCCGTTCTGACCGCTCGAAATCAGGCGCCTCGCTCTCAAATCTCCCCCAATCGCTCCTTTCGGGGAGAGAGTACACCTACAATAGCATGTTCGCGGTCCTGGGAAGCCGTTTCTTATCAAATAGTCCGTTATTTCCGAGCTAAAAACCGGGCCGGCGGAAATAACGGAAAAACCCCACCGCCGGCCCACTCCATATGGACAGACGATGAGGCTCATTGACCGAGTGACGCAGCACGGCGGAGCGGGCTGCGCATTATGCAAAGTCGCCGGACGGTGTCAGACAACCTTGATGGTCGTCGGATCCGTTATACCCTGGAACGTCAGCTGCGTCCCATCGGATAAGGTGAGCGTTACACCTGCCGCGGAACTACCGAACGTAGCGTTGGCGTATCCGTAGATCCATAGCGTGCTGTTGGGATTGAAGCCGAGGATGACATCATTGCCCGCCGCAACAGAGTCGGCATGGGTTGTATGATCCGCGAAAAAGAAAACCGTGTCGTTCCCAAGACCGGTCCAGATCGTGTCATTGCCGGACCCTGCCCAGAACTCGTTGCTCCCGGTGCCATTCGCCGCCGTCATGAACACATTACCGGTCGTCGAAATGCCGCTGAATCCGAAGAACGTATCGGAGGACGTTCCACCGCCCAGCAGAGTTCTCGTTTCCTGACGCCCAAAGCTGCTGACGCGCCCCGTTCGTATCTGCGAACATGAGGTCGCCATCCCCGCCGCCAACCAGGGTCGTATTCCCGGTCCCTGCTACGACCGTGCCGTTTCCTCCGCGGCCCAGGACGATGATGTCATCACCGGTCGCGACGCCGCCTCCCAGGATCAGGTCGCCGGAGTCGGAGCCGCCGAAGTATGTAACCTTGCCGGTTCCCAGGAAGACCGTTGAATTCCGAGGGTCGGCGTCGGAGCTCATGATGAGCGTGTTCGCGCCGCCGGTCGCAACCGTGTCTTGCGAACCGACAAAGATCGTGTCGTTGCCCGAGGCCAAGCGGATCAGGTCTGTCCCCGTCGCGCCCGCCCCGATCCCGATCGTCCAGTCCCCGATCAGGCCGCCATTGGTGGCGTCCATCGCACCCGTGGGTGAGTCGTTACCGGTCAGGACGTTCTGCCCGCCGCCCAAGAATATCGAGCCGCCCTGGAACGATCCCTGACCGTAGAATGTCAGGCCCCCGTTGCCTCCGATGATCGAGTAGGGGCCCTGAGAGGGCGCTCCGTTGACCGTAACCGGATTGGAGGCGTTGACGACGAGGGCCGGATAACCCGAGGGAATTCTGAATTGAGGCAGGCGATGTGGCCGTGGGCGCGTTGTCTCCGATCACTTGCTCCCCTAGCGAGCCGCCAGGGACGCTCGGCGATGGCGGGAGCGGCGCCGCATTGTAAGAGGCGGCGATAAGACCGCCCCCGGTTATGGCAGCGGATATCTGATCCGCTAACTGCTGGGCCAAGGAGGCGTTTGCCTGAGATTTGAACGGTAGCGTTATTGTGCCGCTCGCACCGGCGACAGTCACTGTGGCCATCAGTATTCAGACCCTTCCGAGGGAGCGCGATTGTCTGGGAGGTTTTCAGTCGAGGAATGCAATTAGGTGTGGCCGCGGTGCTCTCGTCGCGACACGACACGCTAGAGCCAGGAGTGGCCTAATTGCGGAAGCGTTGGTGTTCTACATCCTATAGGTGTGCATCGCGATTGTCTACACGCATTTGGGAGTGTCTTACACGGAGAGCTTGCGATTTCAAGCCCAAACGAAGGCGCTCGAGCCGCGAACCTGGGAGTGTTGCGTGTCTACGCCGGTAGGTTTTCGCGCGCCTGCTCCCATGCCGCGCGTACTTGCGCGGAACCGTAGGTGCGCTCCAGGCGCCGCGTAACGAAATGAACCCGTGCGAGCGTTTGGTAGTGGTCGAGGAATACACTGTTAACCAGGGCGCCTCCCGCCGCCCCCACAAGCGGCACGGCCTGGAGCGCGATCTTCTGTGAAACGCGCAACCCGTAAGTGGCCGCCACCTCAGAAAGTAAAAATACGAGAGGTCTTCCTTGCAGCAGGAAACGCGCGGTCCAGTAACGGACCTCCGGGTTGCCTTCCGCTTCCTCCTCCAGACCGCTACCCTTGAGAGAGGAATTGAACGCAAATACTTCGAGGCAGGCGGCGCGCGCCTGTTCGGTCGACAAATCCTCTCCTTCTTCTTGTGCGATGCTTGCGATGCGCCGCATGATTAGCATCGTTGTCAACATCATATCCGGCACGAAGCCGGCTACCCCAGCCCAGCCCCCCACCGCTCCCGAGCTGGCAGCTATCACCCGGGTCATCCGTTTGCCCACTCGCAAACGCCGTTTCCGGCCGGAGGAAACGCCGATCACGGCGACATCGAATGCGCGGCGGAGAGCCGCCTCCGCGAGGGCCTGGCCTTTGTCCACAAGGGCGGGCGGGATGCTGAGCCGTCGCAGCCCGAGGCTCGCCGCAGGACCCAGAATACTTGCGAGCAGATCCGCCGCGCGCACCACCACGCCGCGGCTACGTTGCAATCGTCGGAGCGCAGCACGCAAGGCCGCCTCGTCGGACGGAGATAAGCCGCTTGGGACGAGTGCCGCCGGAGTCGGATCGGCCATTGGGAGTTTATTGCTGCTGCTCATTCCCACCTGAACGCGACTCCGGGGCGAGATTTCCGGTGCCGCCCTGCGTGGCGCGGGTCCGCACTTCAGATCGAGACGGAGCGGGACAGGACAGCAGAGCCTCGCGCACCTCGCGAAGCAACCGCCCCACGACATTGCGCCAAGCGGCGCGAGGATCTTCCTCGGCTTTCAGCGGCACGGCGGGAGACGAATCCAGCAACTGAAGCAGCGCGGCTGCCAGACTTGCCGGATCGGGCTCGCACAGTATCGCTAGCGGCTCCGCTTGCAGTTGTTCGGTCAAACCGCCGACGCGGGTCGATACAACCCACCGGCGCGCCGCGATGGCCGCCGCGGCCACGCCACTCTGGCTGGCCTCCCTGTGGGAGAGCACGATTGCGTCGGACCATGCGAGCAACTCCCCCACTTCTTCTTCGGGCACCCAGCGATTCTCGACCCGCACATTCGGTAGGCCTCGAAGCAAGGCGAGCGGTTCGCTTTCTGGCCCGCTGCCGACGATGCGCACTTGCAGATCCGGCCGGGGACCCATCACGCGAAGCGCGTCGGCCAGCAGATCAAGCCCCTTGTATGGCAGCAATCGTCCGAACGAGAGCAGCCGCAACGGGCCGCCATGGGCGCGGGGAGGGAGCGGGACCGGCCCGAACACCAGCGGTGGAAGCGAAGCGATGAATAGCGGCTTGGAACCGGGCACGCCGGCGAGCCCCTGCTTGCGCAGCTGCGCCGCAACGTGCCCGCTCAGCGCCACCAGCGCGTCGGCCTGGCGGGTCAGCCGGCGCTGCAACGCCATCTGGAACGGCAGTCCGTCGCCCGGATGGGCATCGGCATCATGCACCGTCACGATGAATGGAACCCGCACTCGCCGCAGCGCCGCAGCGAGTAAGAGGTCGAGCGGACCCGGCATGGCGCAGATCGCCAGGTCAGGATCCAGAGATCGCACTCTCCGCGCGAGCGCGCCAACCGTGAACGGCGCCGTCACCAGCCGAAGCAAGAAGCCCGCAAGACTCTTATAGGTATGGGCCGGCATTTCGCAGCGCGGCGGAACCGAGCCGCGCAGGATCTCGGCCTCGGTCGAGAGGGAAAGCGCCGCCTCGGCGCCCGGTACGAGGCGAATGCTTTCGGCGAGTTCCACCGCGACGCGCGGGCCTGCACCCCGCCGCCCCCACTGCCAGACCAGCACTCTCATTGCCGCGGCAGGAGACCGATCGCATCGAGGGCGGCGGCGAGCGGCCCTATTCCCAGCCGCCCCGCGGCCGCATCCCGGCCCCGCCTTCCCAGGGCGAATCTGCCTTCAGCATCGTCGGCGAAGTCTTCGCAAGGCAGCGACGGCCTCCCGCCCGTCCGGCTCCGCCCATACCGCGTCCGGAGCCTCGAACACGCCGCGCGGGTCCCGTGCCGGAACGAGCCGATAGCCAACGAGGCTCGCGCAATCCGCGTCCATGAAATCCATGTTGCCCGACCAACCGGTGGCGATGACCGGCCGCCCGAGGAGCATTGCCTCCGCGGGGATCAGCCCGAACCCCTCGCTTCGGTGCAGCGACATCACGATGTCGGCGACCGCGGTCAGGGCGTGGCTGTCGGCCGGGGGCAAGGTTCGGGTCTCCAGCCGGATGTTGGGCGCGTCGCTTGCGACCTCGAGCAGCCGCATGAAATCCTCGGGGAAGTCGGCTGGGTTGCCGATCTTCATGACCAGGATTTGATCAGGGCGGGTTCCGAACGCCTCGCGAAATGCCGCGACCGCCTGTAACGGGTTTTTCCGCTCGAACGACGAGGCCAGGTTGAACGAGACGAGCACGACGACCGCCTTCTCCGGTAATCCGAAGGCGGCCCGGTCGAGCGCGGAGGGAACCGGAGGCGCGATGGCGAGCGGCGGTGGAACGACACGCACGCGGCCGGGCAGCAGCGGTTCGATCGCGGACGCGGTGAAGTGGGACAGGACCCAGCTCTCGTGAACGAACGGGACGCCGACACGCCAGTCGTCGGAGACGACCGGCAGTTCCCAGGCCCAGTACCCGATCACTCGCCTCCCGCGCAGCATGTCGCGTGGCAGGCGAAGCAGCGCGAGCGGGAGCGATGGGGCATTGACATGAATCAGCAGCGGCGCTCCGGCGAGCGGCATCCGCCGGGGCAAGGGCGGGAGATCGGGCTTGGCCCCCACCGCCCCGATATCGAGCGGCCAACCGGGCACTCCGAGCCGTTCCAGTCCCTTGAGCATCAGCCGCCCGACTTCGCCGAGACCGGAGGCGCGCGAAAGCTCCCCGGCTACTGCCAGCCCCTCACGCGCGGGCGGGGGCGGCTGTGACGGCCGGGGTGCCAGCATGGCGGTGGTCCGCGACAGCAGCGCCCGCCGTTGCCGGGCGGGGAACATCCGCCACAGCCGATGCAGCGGGGGTAGGCGCGGCGCGACCGAGCTAGCCATCATGCGGCCGGACCCTGCCGGGACGGCCGAGCGGGGGCAAGAGGCGCGTCAGGCGAGATCGTTCAGATGGCAGGCGCTGCGATGTCCGGGCGCAATCTCGCGCAAGGACGGCGCCTGCTCCGCGCAGCGCCGCATCGCGTAGGGACAGCGGGGATGGAAGTGGCAGCCCGGAGGCGGGTCGAGCGGGCTCGGCAGTTCGCCTCCGGCCGTCGCGGCAAACCGGCGCTTGCGCGCATCGAGCCGCGGCACGTCGGCGAGCAGCGTCTGTGTGTAAGGATGGTTCGGCCGGGCGAAGACCTGGACCGTCGGTCCTTGCTCGACGATACGCCCGAGATACATCACAGCCACGCGATCCGACAGGTGCCCGACCACGCCAAGATCGTGACTGATGAAAAGATAGGTCAGGCCGAGCCGCTGCCGCAGATCCATGAACAGGTTCAGGATCTGCGCCTGGATCGAAACATCGAGCGCGGCGACCGCCTCGTCGCAGACCAGCATGTCGGGCTGAACCGCGAGCGCGCGGGCGATGCAGATCCTCTGCCGTTGTCCGCCGCTGAACTGATGCGGATAGTTTTGCTTCAGGGCCGGATCAAGTCCCACCAACCGAAGCTGAGCGTCGACATAAGCCGCCAGCTCCCCGCGCCGGACCATCCGATGCGTAAGCGGCGCTTCCCCTATCATGTCGTCGACGCGGAGCCTCGGATTGAGGCTCGCATAGGGATCCTGAAACACCATCTGCACGTTCAGCCGGGCGCGCTTCGCTTCCTTACGCGGAACTCGGGCGAGGTCGCATCCCCGGTGCAGCACCTCACCCGCTGAAGGCTGCGTCACGCCGGCGACGATGCGGCCCAACGTCGACTTGCCGCACCCGGACTTGCCGATGAGGCCGAGCACCTCGCCTTCCATGATGGCGAGATCCACGTTCTCCACTGCGCGCACCAGCTTGGGGGCTCCAGCGACGAGGGCGCGTGACATGCGGCGCACCAGCCGGTTTCCGAGCCGCGGCTCGCGCCCGAAATGCTTGCGGATGCCGCGCAGCTCGATCCTGGGCGGACGAGTCATCCGACCCCGTCGAAGGTCGGATGAAAGCAACGGACCGTTCGGCCGGGTAGCGGCGCGGAACGCGGCGGCTCCTGCCGGCAGGCCGCATCGGCGCGGCCGCATCGGACACGGAAGGCGCAGCCCGAGGGCAAGTGCAGCGGATTTGGCGGCGTGCCGGGAATTTGCCGCAGCTTCTGGCCGCGCCGGTTGTGGCTGGGCACGCTCTCGATGAGCCCGCGCGTGTAAGGGTGCATAGGATTGTCGAGCACGGAGTGCGCTGTGCCCGTTTCGACGATCCGCCCCGCGTACATGACCGCGATATCGTCCGCCAGGCCCGCGACCACGGAGAGATCGTGAGTGATCCAGAGCAGCGCGGTTCCGTGTTCCGCCGCCAAGTTCTGCACCAGACCGAGGATCTGCCGTTGGATGGTGACATCGAGAGCCGTGGTCGGCTCGTCGGCGATGACCAGGTCCGGACGGTGCAGGACGGCGATCGCGATCGCCACGCGCTGTCGCATACCGCCGGAGAGTTGATGTGGGTAGGCGGAGAGTTGCTCCTCCGGGCTCGGTATTCCTGCTTGCCCCAGCGCGTCGCGGGCACGTCGCCGGGCTTCCTCGTGCGACACCGGCGCGTGCGCGCGAATGGCCTCGGTTATCTGTGGCCCGATGCGCAACACGGGGTTGAGGGTCATCGTCGGGTCCTGGAAGACCATCGCGAGACGGCTTCCGCGCATTTCGCGCATTTCGCGCTCGCTGAGCGTCAGCAGATCACGCCCGCGAAAAAGGATTTGCCCGCCGACGATCCGGCCCGGCCGGTCAATGAGGCGCATGATCGAGAAGCCCGTGACTGACTTGCCGGAGCCGGACTCTCCAACAAGCCCAAGCACCCGGCCTTTTTCGATCGCGAAAGAGACGCCATCCACGGCGTGAATCACGCCGGAGCCGGCACCGAAATGGGTGCGAAGCTCTCGTACCTCGATCGTGGGTTCGCTCACCGAAGACGCGGGTTCAGTAAATCCCGCAACTGGTCACCCACCAGGTTGATGGAAACGATGGTGATCAATAACGCGATTCCCGGATAAAAGCTGATCCAGTACTTGCCTGAAAGCATGTACTGATAGCCGTTGGCGATGAGCAACCCGAGCGAGGGATCGGTGATCGGAACCCCGAGCCCGAGAAAGCTCAGGGTCGCCTCGAGCGTGATGGCCCGCGCGACTTGCTGCGTTCCGACCACCAGTAACGGGGGCAAGCAGTTGGGGAGCAGATGCCGGAACAGGATACGACGCCGTGGCAGCCCGAGGCATTCCGCCGCCTCGATGTATTCACGCCTGCGCTCGACCAGGGCGCTCGCCCGCACGGTTCGCGCGTAGTAGGCCCATTCGACGATCACGAGAGCGAGGACCACGTTCATCACCCCCTTGCCGAGGAAGGCGAGAATCATGAGTGCGACGAGAATGGAAGGAAAAGAAAGCTGTAGATCGACCAGGCGCATGACGAGATTGTCGGACCGTCCGCCCAGGTAGCCCGCGATCAACCCGAGCACCGTGCCGCAGGCGCAGGCGATCGCCGCGGAGCCCGCGCCGACCCCCAGACTGATCCGCAGCCCGAAAAGAATGCCTGAGAGCATGTCCCGGCCTTGATCGTCGGTGCCGAGCCAATGCGTGTAACCAGCGTCGCTCGGGGAGCCGGGGGGCAGCCTTCCCTCCATGATGTCGAGTTGCGCCAGGTCATGGGGGTTTTGGGGTGCGATCCAGGGCGCGCAAATGGCCGCCAGAGCGATGAGGCAGATCATCACGAGACCAGCCGTCGCCAGAGGAGAGGCGGCGAACCCGGCCGACAATCGGCGGATCGCGGTGGGGCCGGAATCCGCCGGAGCAAGCAGCACCGTTTCGCTCAACGCTCCGACTTCAGACGGACGCGCGGGTCCAGCGCGAAATAGAGCAAGTCCACGATGAGATTGATGGCGACGAACAGCAGAACGATGGCCATGAGATAGGCCAGGATCACCGGTCGATCGAGAACGTAGATGCTGTCGATAATCAGCTTTCCCATACCGGGCCAGGCAAACACGGTCTCCGTCACCACCGAGAAGGCCACGGTCGACCCGAGCTCGAGCCCGACGACCGTGATCAATGGAATCAGGATGAATCTGAGCACGTGGACAAGGATCACTCGCGCCGGCGAGAGACCTTTTGCCCTCGCGAATTTCACGAAATCAAGCGGCAGCGTCTCGCGGACCCCTGCCCTGGTCAGGCGGATGACAAGCGAGATGTTGAACAGCGCAAGATTAAGCGCCGGCAGAAGCAGGTGCCGCAGCCCGTCAAGCGTCAGGAAGGACCACTGGACGCCGAACAGCTCCGCAGTCGCGCCGCGCCCGGAGCTCGGCAGCCACCCGAGTTGCACGGCGAACACCATGATCAGCATCAGACCGACCCAGAAGGTGGGCACACTGAAACCCAGTATGCTGCCGGCCATGATGGCGCGGGCTGGCACGCCGTCGGGGCGTAATCCGGCATAGAGGCCCAAAGGAATGCCGAAGATCACCGATATCAGCACGGCCGAGACGGCCAGCTCCAAGGTCGCGGGCATTCGTTGCCCGATGATGCGCAGCGCCGGCTCATTGAACACGAAACTCCGGCCGAGATCGCCGCGCAACGCGTCCTTGAGGAACCACAGGTACTGGTCCCATAGCGGCTTATCGAGCCCGAGCGCGGCGATCGCCCTCGCCCGCTCCGCTTGGTCCGCCTGGGGCGAGATTAGGATATCAATTGGGTTGCCGATGACGTGCAGGCCGATGAAGACGATGACCGTCATCGCGAGCACGACGAGCATCGCCTGAACGATGCGCCGGATCAGCCACACCGCCATCGGCGCCAACCCTCGCTACGGGGCGGGCCGCACGTCGACGGCTCGCGTCTCCTCGTCGGCCCGCGCAACATAGCTCAGCCCCGCTCGCATGGCCCAGGTGTTCTTCTGGTTATGCAACGGAATGATCGCCACGTCCTCGAAGGTCTTGCGCGTGGCATCCTGAAGCAGTCGCTCCCGGGTGCCGTCATCCGCAGTGGCCATCGCACGCTCGATCAGCGCGTCGATCGCTGGATTTTCGTAGCGGCCCCGATTGGTCGTACCCAAACCCTTGGACGGATTCCAGCCTGCGATGAGGGCGCGCAGCGGATTGGACGCTTCGCCTGTCGCGCTTCCCCAGCCGCCCAGGAAAGCCGAGTAGTCCTGCTTGTTGGCGTGGGCGACGAAGTTCGTCCAGGGCAGGGTCTCCACCGCCGTCTGCACGCCGATGCGCGTCCACATCTGGCCAATCGCCTGCACAATCTTCGAGTTGTTCAGATAGCGGTCATTGGACCCGTGCAGGGTGATACGAAACCCGCCCGGATACCCGGCTTCCGCCAGCAATTCCCGCGCCCGTTCCGGGTCGTAGACGGGGGGGCCAAGGTCAGGCACGTAGCTAAAGCTCCCGGGCGGAAGAAACTGGCCGGTCGGAATTGCCGCGCCTTCCATCACCCGCGCGACGATGGCCGGCCGATTTATCGCGATGGATAGCGCCTCGCGCACCCGGCGGTCCTTGAGCGGGTTGCGATCGAGGGTCTCGCCGTTCGGCCCCGTGACATAGGGCGTCGGCCCGTCGCGCGACTGGTCGAGAGCGAGATAGATCAGGCGCAGGCCGACCGTCTCCGCGACCGATAGGGCAGCATTGGTCCGCAGTCTCGCGATATCCGCCGTCGGTACCGAGTTCGATGAATTGAACGTCTCCGGCCAGCAGTGCCGCCGCCCTCGCGCCGTCGTTCGTGATCATCCGATACGTGACGTGCTGCCAGGCGGGCGGCTTGCCCCACCAGGACTCGTTCCGGTCCAGCTCGACGCGATCCCCCGGTTTGTATGCAATAAAACGAAAAGGCCCGGTGCCGATCGCATCCTTGCCGCTGTTGAAATCCTCGGTGGCGGGATTGGCACCAATGGTGTGGCTGATGATCGCGACCTGAGTCAGGTCGATCGGCAGCAGCGGATAGACGCCCTTCGTCGTGAGACGGATCGTGTGCGGATCGACGATCTCCGCGGCCGCGATCGCCTTGGTGTAGATCGTGAACGAGCTTGGGCTGTTCGGAACCCGGGGTACGCGATCAAGCGTAAAGACGACGTCCTCCGCCGTGAACGCGTCTCCGTTGTGGAATGCCGCGGGCCGGAGCTTGAATTCCCAGGTCTGGTCGTCAACGCGCTTCCAACTCTCGGCCAAGCCCGGCACGGGCCGGGAAGTGGCGTCCATATCCACCAGCGGTTCGTAGATGTGCGCGGCCAAAGCCAGATTGGGCGTGAGATTGTGATAGTGCGGGTCGATGCTGGTAACGGGCGCGCCAACGGCGAGGGTCAGCGTCTGCGCGCACGGGCACCCCGCCGCGAAGCAGGCCGTGCAAAAAGCCGCGATCGCACCTTTCAGGACTGTCCGGAGGTCCGGAACCATGCACATCTCCAAGATCCACCTTCGGGCGCTCCGCGCTTATAGCCGTGCGATAACCTGCCGGCTAGGCTCGCCCGGGGAACGCGTCCGGCCCGGGCCCGCGTGAAGAACCGCGGTTGCCGGGTGCCGGGAGCCGTATACACTGTCGGCCATGGCTGGACACAGTGACGCGGCTCACCGCTATTCGGCGGCGGAGATGCTGGAGCGGCTGGTATCGTTCGATACCACGAGCCGCAACTCGAACCTCGACCTGATCGGCTTCGTGCGCGCTTATCTCGACGCGCACGCCGTGCCCTACCGGATCAGCACGGACGAGGCAGGCAATAAAGCCAATATCCACGCGATCATCGGGCCGCAATCAGCCGGAGGCGTCGCCCTGTCCGGCCATGTGGACACGGTGCCGGTGGATGGACAGGCCTGGACCACCGACCCCTTTGTGCTCAGGCAGGAGGGCGGGCGGCTTTTTGGCCGTGGTGCGGCAGATATGAAGGGATTTGTCGCTTCGGCGCTCGCCGCGGTACCCCATTTGCGGCAACAAGCCTTGTGCCGCCCCATGCACCTGTTCATCACCTACGACGAGGAGACCACCTGCGATGGGGCACGGCGGCTGATCCAGGATCTGGGGAGTCGGGCCTGCGACCGCAGTTCTGCATCGTCGGCGAGCCGTCGGGCTTGGCGCCGGTCCTGGCGCACAAAGGCCGCATGCCCATGCGTGTGAAGGTACGCGGCCTCGCGGGTCATTCCAGCGACCCGGGAAAGGGCGTGAACGCGGTTCACGCCGCCGCCGAAGCAATCGCCTGGGTCGCCGGGGAGGCCCGGCGGTTCGCGACCGAGGGGCCGTTCGAGGAGGGGTTCGATCCGCCCCACACGACGATCCATGTCGGAACCGTCCAGGGCGGCACCATACTGAACATCATCCCTGAGCGCGCCGAATTCGTCATGGAGTGGCGCACGATTCCGGCTGACGACTTCTTCCGCGAGGTCGATCGCATGAAGGCATTCGTCGCGGAAAGGATCGAGCCTGCCATGAAGCAGGTTGATCCCGAGACGGGGTTCACATTCGAGATCGGGGGCTGGATTCCTGGGATGTCGCTCGAACCCGGTCATGAGCTCACCTCGCTCATCAAGCGGCTGACCGGATCGAATAGCACCGCGAAGGTCAGCTACGGCACGGAAGGCGGGCTCTACCAGGAGGCCGGCATCCCGACGATCGTCTGCGGCCCAGGCCATATCGCGCAGGCGCACAAACCTGACGAATGGATCGAACAAAGCCAGCTCGACGCCTGCGACGCTTTCGTCCGAAGCTTGGCGGATCGTCTGCTCGTCTGATCCGGCGCATGGAGAAGATGGAAGCCGCCTTCGGCCGGCAGCCCCCGTTTCCGCAGTTCGAGGTGCGCCTCTCCCCGCCGGATCTTACCCCATGGTTGGAAGGCAATACCGGCGTGCCGGGCTTCACCACGCGCGACAGCGGGCTGCCGGGACCGCATGTGGCGCTCACGGCTCTGACGCACGGGAACGAATTCGCCGGCGCCATCGTCCTCGACCGGCTCTTGCGTCAGGATTTCCGGCCGGCGCGCGGCAGGGTCACATTTGGTTTCATCAACCTGGCTGCCTTCGCCCGATTCGATCCGCGCCAGCCCACCGCTTCCCGCTTCGTTGACGAAGATATGAACCGCCTCTGGGATTCTGCCGTGCTGGGAGGACCGCGCCACTCCGCGGAACTGGACCGCGCTCGCGAAATCCGCCCGCTCATAGACACCGTGGACGTGCTGCTGGATCTCCATTCCATGCTTTGGCCCTCGGATCCATTGTTGCTGAGCGGGTCCTCGGAGAAGGGACGGCGGCTCGCCCTTGGGATCGGCGTTCCGGATCTGGTCGTCGCCGATCACGGGCACGCCAGCGGAAAGCGCCTCATCGACTACCATCGGTTCACCGACCCCGACACGAGCTGCGCCGCCGCCCTGGTCGAGGCCGGCCAGCACTGGGACGCTTCCGCCGTCGAGATGACTCTCGGGTGCGTGGGGGGCCTGCTCCATCACCTGGGCCTGGTCCGCGACTGCCCGAACCTTCCCGCGCCGGCCGCCGCGGGAGGAAAGCCGCGCTTCGCGGAAGTCACGATGGCCGTAACGGCCGCAACCGGCAGCTTCGCCTTCCTTCAGCCGTTCCGAGGCGGCGACGTCATAGCGCAGCGAAACACCCTGATCGCCCTGGACGGGGGCCTGGAGATCCGAACGCCGCACGACGATTGCCTGCTCGTGATGCCTAGCCTGCGGCCCAGTCGCGGGCACACCGCCGTTCGGCTGGCGCGCTTCATCCGCTGAGCGCGGGCGCCCTTTCTTGCTTGAACTCCGCCGCGAACGGCCGAACATGCGACCCGGCATTTTGATTGCTGTTAGGTGGTGGCCATGCGCCGGATCCCGTTCATCCTGGCGGCTCTCGTGCTCTGGGTTCCGTCGGCCCGGGCGGCGGAACAGGTCGATGTCGCCCTAGCGCTCGTCACCGACGTCTCGCGCAGCATCGACGACGGCGAGTTCGATCTGGAGAAAAAGGGGTATGCTGCCGCGTTCACCAGTCCGCAGGTGATCGCCGCCATCCATGGTGGCCCGGTTGGCGCGATCGCCGTTACCTACATCGAGTTCGCCAGCAATTACGAGGTTCGGACGGTCCTCGACTGGACAGTGTTGCGCGACGAGGCGTCAGCAGGCGCTTTCGCGGACCGCCTCACCCAGGCGCCGCGGTCGTTTTACGGTCGGACCGCGATTAGCGCGGGCGTCGATCATGCCGTCGAGGCGCTGGCCGAAAGCGGGCTTGAAGCCACCCGTCGCGTGATCGACGTTTGCGGGGACGGGACCAACAATGCGGGCCGAGAGATCACGGCGGCGCGCGACGACGCCGTGAAGGCCGGTGTCACGATCAACGGGCTCGCCATCATCAACGATCATCCAATGTCCTGGACCTATGCGCACGTCCAGCCGCCTGGCGGTCTGGCGAACTATTATCGCGAGAACGTCACCGGGGGACCCGGCAGTTTCGTGCTGGAGGTGCACGATTTCAGCGCCTTCGGCGAGGCGATGACCCGCAAGCTGGTGAGTGAAATCGCCGCGCTCCGCACCCTGCCCCGTCTCGCCTCCCGGCAGGATGTTCCGGACCCCGAGACGGCCGAGCGCGCCAAGAATTCAAGTGAGCGCGCTGCCCATTTGGGCCATCCTGCCCTGGACTGAAGGACAGGAGACCGCATGGGCTTGCTGATCGATGGGGTCTGGCACGAGCAGGTGCCAAACGCCGCCAAGACGGACGGCCGCTTCGTTCGCCCGCAGACCGCCTTCCGGAATTGGGTCACGCCCGACGGCCGCCCCGGTCCATCGGGCTCGGACGGATTTTCGGCCCAGTCTGGCCGGTATCACTTGTACGTATCCTGGGCCTGCCCCTGGGCGCACCGCACCTTGATCTTCCGCGCGCTCAAAGGTCTCGAGGAAATCATCCCGATCTCGGCGGTCCACTGGCTCATGGCGGAGAAGGGCTGGACCTTTGAGCCCGCCGAGGGCGTCATTCCCGACCCGCTGTTCAACAGCCGCTTTCTTTATGAGGTCTATACGAGGGCCGACCCCGACTATACCGGGCGGGTGTCCGTTCCCGTGCTATGGGACAAGCACACTCAGACGATCGTAAACAATGAATCCGCCGAGATCATCCGGATGTTCAACAGCGCCTTTGACACAGCGGGCGCGAAACCAGGCGACTATTATCCGCAAGAGCTGCGCGACGAAATCGACGCACTGAACGAGCGCATCTACGCGACCGTCAACAACGGCGTCTACAAGGCCGGGTTCGCAACGACGCAGGAGGCGTACGAGGAGGCGGTCGGTCCGGTATTCGAGACGCTGGACTGGCTGGAAGAACGCCTCTCGCAGGACCGTTTCCTCTGCGGGGACCGGCTGACCGAGGCCGATATACGGCTGTTCACCAGCTTGATTCGGTTCGACTCCGTCTACCACGGACATTTCAAGTGCAATATCCGGCGGCTTGTCGACTACCGTAATCTGTGGGCCTTCACGCGCGACATTTACCAACTGCCGGGGATAGCGGCGACCGTGAACTTCACTCACATCAAGCGGCACTACTATATGAGTTCATGTCGCCATAAATCCGACCCGCATCGTTCCCGTCGGGCCAAGGCTCGATCTCGAAACGCCGGCCGAGCGTGGAAAAGACGTCGCGAAATTGCTGGTATTCTGAAACAGAATGCGAGCACTCGCTCAGTCAACCCTCACTCCGACCCTCTCTCGCAAGCGGGAGAGGGGGTCAGGGGAGGGATCTAATTAGCCATGTGGCGCCGGCTCGCACGCAATCTTCGGGATAGTCCGGCGACCGAAGCAGCCGCGCCGGTCAGTGAGGAAACGATCGCGGCGCTGGCGGCGCAGCTTGAGGCGACCGCGCAAACCCGATTGGGACGCAGCCTTTCGATCCGGCACGTCGATGGCGGGAGCTGCAATGGCTGCGAACTCGAAATCCATGCTCTCAGCAATATCGTGTACGACCTTGAGCGTTTCGGCCTGCGCTTCGTGGCCAGTCCGCGTCACGCGGACGTCTTGCTCGTCACCGGGCCGCTGACCCTCAATATGCGTGAGGCACTGGAACGCACCTGGGACGCAACGCCGGATCCCAAATGGGTGGTCGCAGTCGGCGATTGCGCGGTCGATGGCGGCGTGTTCAAGGCGAGCTACGCGATCGCCGGCGGTGTCGGCGCGGTCGTGCCGGTAGACCTCGTCATCCCCGGATGCCCGCCGCCTCCGGCCCAGTTGCTGAACGGACTGCGCGCGCTCCTGGAAGCGAACGCGCGCAGATAGCGTGTCAGGCTCAGCCCGTCGCCGTCGTGGTCCGGCGATGGTGGTTCTGGGCCGTGTGGCTGTTGTGCTTGTGTGACGCGGTCTTGGTGTGGTGCTTGTGATGGTGATGGTGGGAGCTGGCGGTCGTTGCCGCCTGGGCGCCCGAAGCGACGACGAGAACGGCGGCGACGGGCAAGCTCAGGCTGAGCTTGGCGAGCAGAGTGCGGCGCGAAATGCTCACGAGGAGACTCCAGAATTGCGGATACGGGAAAGCGCTGTTTAGACGGGAGGAGAGAATCAATCCTTAACCGCCTGGCATCATTTATGAAGGCGCACGCCGAATCCTGGCAAGTGACTTTGTTGCGGAATTGCGTTTTTTCCACGCTGGTTTCAAAGAAGGCACAACGACCGCAATTCCCGCCGTAGCGCCGGCGGCAGGCCGGATTCCCCACGGGCGGCCGGGCTATCGCGCAAGTCCGCCGGGGCGTCCTCGATATTCAGGTAGCGCCAACCTTGGAATGGCCGCATGAGGCGGGCGCTCACCGGCACGAGCTTCGGGTCCAGGATGATCCCGGCGCAGGCCGAGCCGTCCTCCAAGGTGTCCTCGACGATTCCGAGGATACGCTGACGCACGATCATTGCCCCAGCCACGACCCAGTACATCGACCCGCCATCGATCACTTCCGCCGCCCGCCGGGGAAAATTGCGGGTCCGGTGACGCAGCGGCGGCTGCCGTTCCGCGCGCTCCGCCTGCATCGTGCGGAGGTGCCGGATATCGCGGGCGCCGACCGCGAGTTTTGCGAGGTGCAGCATAGGTGGATGATGTGGCCGAGAGCCGTGGATTCGGAAGCCCCCGCATTCTGCTCTTCGCAGTTGAGTATCGAGGCCCCCACCCTCCGGAACCGCCCTTGCACTTTCGGGAAGCACCGCTTAGATGTAGCTACGTCGCGTAGCTATACTTCGGCCCAGGAGACTCAAATGCGCTACCATAGGATTCACGGGAACCCTATTCATGGGCGAAGAAGAAGAGTTCGAGTGGGATGAGGCGAAACGGGCCTCAAACATTGAAAAGCACGGTTTCGACTTCATCGATGCGGTAGCACTATTCGACAACCAGCATCTCACGGCTCCGGCTAGAAAAATGGGCGAAGAACGGTGGCTTGCTGTCGGCCTGATCGGGGACGAATACGCGGCGGCCATCTACACCCGGCGGGGCCGGGCAATCCGTCTGATTTCGCTGCGAAGCGCTAGACGGGAGGAGCGAAGGCGATATGACGAGGTTTTCAAGGACTGATCTGCAGAAGCTCCGGGCGGCGGGAGAGAGCCGGACGGATTTGGCCCGCATCCGTGGTAAGTCCGAGGAGCAGCTAGAGCGCGACATCGCTCAGGACGCCGATTGGAGCGACATCCCCCACGACTGGGTTGAGCGGGCAGCGGCGGTCATTCCTTCGGGCAAGAAGCTGATTTCGCTTCGGCTCGATAACGAAGTGATCGATTGGTTCAAGAATTAGGGAGCTGGCTACCAGACCAAGATCAACGGGGTTCTGCGCGTCTTCATGCAGGAGAGCAAAAGGGCGCGCCGTCGCTGCCTGGCCGAGCCGACGAGTAGGAGCGAGCGCGGCCGGCGAGGGAAATAGTTCACCAGCCGTTCACGCGGGTCCAGACGGCCACCACCTCATCCGTCCCGTCGGTGACGTAGTAGCGGTCATGCGCGGCCGCGGTCATGCAGACATGGTTGGGCGCGATCCGGAGCCGGGCACCCACCGGAAGGTCGGGGTGGCCGCCAGGGTCGAGCTGAATGACGCCATGTTCCTGGAAGGCCCGGCGCACGATCGTGTCGCCGAATGCCGGGCGTCCCAGCTCATCGAGCACGAGACCGTAGCCGTAATCCTTCGGCGCGGCCTCGGTGCTGCGGTCTTTCGACAGCGCGAGCCCTCCCGCATCGACCAGAACCCGGCCGGGGCGGCGGCCGATCACGCTCGCGAGCACCGTCAGTGCGATGTCGTTCTGCTCGTGCGTTCCGATCTCGGCTTGGAACAGATCACCGAACATGTAGACGCCGGCCCTCGCCTCGGTGACCCCCGTGAGCGACTGGGCGTGAGCGGCGGTCGGCGAGCTGCCTACCGAAACGATCGGCGCGGAGTGTCCGGCGGCGCGGAGCCGCTCGGCGGCCTCGATCGCGCCGGCGCGCTCGGCCTCGGCGATGCGCGCCATTTCCTCGGGAGTGCGCGCGGCATAGCTATGGCCCGCATGGGTCATCACGCCGGCCAAACGGCTACCCAGCCGGTCCGCGATCTCCAGCAGCAGCGGATCGCCCGGCGCGAGCCCGCCGCGTCCCTCTCCGGTGTCGATTTCGATGAGCACGCGGAACGCGGCGGCGTGCGCGGCGATCGCGTCGGCGGTGTCCCGGTCGTCGGTGAGAACCATGACCTCACCGCCGGCCGCGTTCAGCTTCGCCACTTGATCCAGCTTCTGCGGCGTGATGCCGACAGCGTAGAGGATGTCGGGAATGCCATGGGCGGCGAAATACTCGGCCTCGGCGAGCGTGGAGACCGTGATCCCGCCCGGCTGTCCGGTCAGCGCAAGGCGCGCCACCTCGATCGATTTGGCGGTTTTCATGTGCGGCCGGAGCGGCACGCCGTGGCGGGCGAGCGCGCGCGCCATCCGGTCGAGATTGCGGAGCAGAACGGTGCGGTCCAGTACCGAGGCACGGGGTCGGCAAATCCTGGAGTCTCATGCGCGCCTGGTTACTCCAGCAGCTCGGCGATGCGGGCGGCCGCCTTCAGGCCCCCGCCGGTCAGCACCAGAACCGTGGTCTGCTCCGGCGTGACGGCCCCCGAGGCGAGCAGCTTCCCGAACGCACCCGCCACCTGCGCCGCGGTCGGTTCGACAAACAGCCCCATGCGGGCGAGGTCGAGCGTTGCCTCCGCGATTTCGGACTCGCTCAGCATCACGGCGCCGCCCTCCGTCTCGCGCAAGGCCCCCAGCACCTCCCGGACACGGATCGGCCGCGCAATGGCGGTTCCTTCGGCGATGGTCGGGCTGATCGTGATGTCTTCCGGTTCTCCTGTCCCGGAGAGAAAGCGCGCCGCGATCGGGGCGCAGTTCGCCGGCTGCGCGGCGAAGATCCGCGGCGCGTCCTCGATCTGACCGGCGCGGAGCAGTTCGGAGAAGCCGATCTCGCAACCGAGCACGTTCGATCCCGCGCCGCACGGCACGATGACATTGTCCGGGGCGCGAAAACCGAGGTCTTCCCACAGCTCGTACGCGAGCGTCTTGGTGCCCTGGAGGAAGAAAGGGTGCCAGTTATGGCTGGCGTAGAACACGCTTTCCGCGCGCCGGATCGCCGCCTCCGCCGTATCCTGGCGCGTTCCCGGCACCAGCTCGAGCGCCGCCCCGTGCGCCCGCATCTGCAACGTCTTGGCCGGACTCGTCGACTCCGGCGCCATGATCGTCGCGCGCATACCGCCCGCCGCGGCGTACGCCGCGACCGCCGCCCCGCCATTGCCGGAGCTGTCCTCCAGCACGGCTTCGATTCCTTGGGCGCGCAGCAGGGACAGCATGACGCTGGCGCCACGGTCCTTGAAGCTGCCGGTCGGCATGAGCCATTCGCATTTGAGCAGCGCGGGCGCATCATGCAGGGTGCGCGGGATCAGCGGCGTGCAGCCCTCGCCCATGCTGATGCGATCAGCCGGCTGGAGCGGCAGGGCGGGGGCATAGCGCCATAGGCTGCGCGTCCCTGTGTCGATGTCCTCTCGACCAATGCCGGGCAGCGGAGTCAGCAGCAGCGGAGCGTGATCGGCTCCGCACCAGCGCGGTCTATCCAGAGGAAAGGTCTCGCCCGTGCGAGGGTCGAGGTAGGCGGGGTCCGGGAGTGCCACCCGCGACTACCGCCGGTCCACGCTCCAGCGGCCTGCACCCCAGGCAACCACCTGAAGAAAGCCGCCGGTCAGCGCGATGTTCTTCCAAAAGTAGAGCATCTGGGCGCGGTCTCCCGGGTGGTAATGCACCATGAGCGCCGTCGCGACGCACCAAGCCGCCAGGATCAGCGCCATCCAGCGAGCGCGGAAGCCGATCAGGAGCAACAAGCCCCCGACCAATTCCACCAGCACCGCAACGAAATACGCGACCGGGGGAATCGGCACGCCGAGATGCGTGAAGGTCGCGATGGTCGCGTTGGGAGCCATCATCTTGCCCCAGCCGCTGTCGATGAACATCGCGCTAAGCAAGATCCTGCCCGCCAGCGCGATGAGATCCGAGCCTCGGGTCATGCTGATCGCAGATTATCCCACGATCTCGATGTCGGCGAAGAAGAAGGCGATCTCCGTCGCGGCATTCTCGGCGCTGTCCGAGCCATGCACGGAGTTCGCCTCGATGCTTTCGGCGAACTCGGCGCGGATGGTGCCGGGATCGGCCTTTTTCGGGTCGGTCGCGCCCATGATCTCGCGATTGCGCGCGACCGCGTTCTCGCCTTCCAGCACCTGGACCACAACCGGACCGGTCAGCATGAAGGCGACGAGGTCGCGGAAGAAGGGCCGCTCGCGATGCACCGCATAGAACGCCTCGGCCTGCGATTGGGTCAGGCGGAGGCGTTTCTGCGCCACGATCCGCAACCCCGCCTGCTCGAACAGCGCGTTGATTCGGCCGGTCAGATTGCGGCGGGTGGCGTCGGGCTTGATGATCGAAAGCGTGCGCTCGGTCGCCATCCTGTCGGTCCTCGCATCGGGCTGCGCGGCGGCTTTAGATCACGCCTCCGGACGGGGCAACCCCTACCACCCGGCCGCGAGGAGCCGTAAATCCGCCCCCATGAGCCTGCTCACCGTCACCGGCCTCATCATCCGCCTCGGCGGCCGCACGCTGCTCGACGGCGCCGACCTCACGGTGGAACCGGGGCGGCGCATCGGCCTGGTCGGCCGGAACGGCGCCGGCAAATCCACGCTGCTGCGCGCGATCGGCGGCGATCTGCCGATCGATGGCGGGGAGATCCGGGTGGCCGCACGCGCCCGCGTGGCGCAGGTGAAGCAGGAGGCTCCGTCCGGCGAGGCCAGCCTGCTCGAAACCGTGCTGGAGGGCGACGCCGAGCGCCTCTCGCTGTTAGCGGAGGCCGACACCGCCGATCCGCATCGGCTGGCCGAGATCCACGAGCGGCTACGGGCGATCGGCGCCGACGCAGCCCCCGCACGTGCCGCCACGATCCTCGCCGGCCTCGGGTTCGATGAGCGCGCGCAAGCCCGGTCGGTGTCGTCATTCTCCGGCGGCTGGCGGATGCGGGTGGCGCTCGCCACGGCGCTGTTCGCCAACCCCGACCTGCTCCTGCTCGACGAGCCGACCAATCATCTCGATCTGGAGGCCGCGCTCTGGCTCGAAGGATGGCTCGCCCGCTTTCCCGGCGCCATGCTCATCGTCTCGCACGACCGGGGATTGTTGGATCGCGTGCCGCAGGCCATCGCGCATCTGGACCGGGGCAAGCTGAGCCTCACGCCGGGCGGCTTCGAGGAGTTCGTGCGTATCCGCACCGAACGCGCCTTGCAGCAGACGCGCGCAGCCGAGGCGGTGGCGCGCGAGCGGGCACACATTCAGTCCTTCATCGACCGCTTTCGCTACAAGGCGAGCAAGGCAAGACAGGCGCAGGCACGCATCAAGGCATTGCAGCGGCTGCCGCAGATCGAGGCCGTGGTGGAAGACGCTCCCACCCGCTTCGCCTTCCCGGAGCCGGCCCGAATCGCGCCGCCGATCCTGGCGCTCGAACGCGCCTCGGCCGGGTACGACGGCCAGCCGGTGCTGCGCGGGTTGTCGCTGACGATCGACATGGACGACCGGGTCGCGCTGCTCGGCGCCAACGGCAACGGGAAGTCCACGCTCGCGAAGCTTCTGGCTGGCAGGCTCGAGCCGCTGTCGGGCGAGATCCGGCGCGGCCCGAAGCTGCGGGTCGGCTACTTCGCGCAGCACCAGACGGACGAGCTCGCGCTGAATGAAACGCCGCTGGATCACATGGCACGGGCGCTGCCGAAGGCGGGACCGCCGCAGCTTCGCGCGCAGCTCGCCCGCTTCGGACTGGATGCGGACCGCGCGGAGACGAAGATCGCCAATCTGTCCGGGGGCGAGAAAGCTCGGCTGCTGCTCGCGCTAGCGACGCGCGATGCACCGCAACTGCTCATTCTCGACGAGCCGACCAACCATCTCGATATCGACGCCCGCGAGGCGCTGGTGAAGGCGCTGGCGGATTTCGAGGGCGCGGTCCTGCTCATCACGCATGACCCGCATTTGGTCGAGCTCATCGCCGACCGGCTCTGGCTGGTGGCGGACGGCACGGTGCGGCCGTTCGAGGGCGATCTCGACGATTACCGCGGCCTGCTCGCCGAAAGATCGCGACCTGCCCTGAAGCCGGAAGCCGGCGCGAGCCGGCGCGAGGAGCGGCGCGAACGGGCGGAGGCGCGCGCTGCGCTGGCGCCGCTCAGGAAGCAGGCGAAGGATGCCGAGGCACGCATCGCGAAGCTCGCTGAGGAGCAGGCGCGGATCGAGGCGCGGCTCGCAGAATCCGGCGCTCTACGCGCCCGGCCGCGCCGGCGACGTTGCCTCGGCGAATGCACGCCTGGCGGCGATCCGGCGCGAGACCGAGGCCGCCGAAGCAGCGTGGCTCGCCGCCGAGGAGGCATTGCAGGCAGCCGCCGCGGCTTGACGCGGCCTCATCCGGCCGGAGCCCGTCCGAAACTATTCGCAATCGTATGCGAAACGAGCTAGCCTCGCGTCGGGTCGTGCATGAGCGAGGTTGTCTGACATGCCGTTCAACAGGAATCCGCCCGGCGAAGCGGAGATCAACCGGTGGTTCATCGACGCTCCGACCGTGCCGGATGGCACCTTCGAGTTCGCGCTGGTGCTCGGTGGAACCGTATCGGCCGGTGCTTACACGGCGGGCGCGGTGGATTTCCTCATCGAGGCGCTCGACTGCTTCACGGCGGCGAAGGCGCGCGGTGACGGACCGCGGCATGATGTCGTTCTGAAGCTTATCACCGGGACCTCCGGCGGCGGCGTCAATGCCGCCATCGCCGCCCGGGCGCTCGCCTATGACTTTCCGCATGTGGAACAGGCCACGCCGGCGAGCGCCCAGCATACCGGGAACCCATTCTACGACGTGTGGATCAACACGCTGCGGCTCGATCGCTTCCTCGATCCCTCCGACGTGAAAGGCAACGTGAAGTCGCTGCTGAACGGAGCCGCGATCGACGACGGCGCGGCGCAGATCGTCGCTTTCTCTCCCGGCGCCTCGCGCGCGCGCCCGTGGGTAGCAGCCCCGCTGCGTGCGATATTGACCGTGACCAGCCTGCGCGGCGTGCCGTATCTCACCGATCTCGGCAACAAGCTCGGCCAGACCTACGTCGACCACGCGGATTACGCACGATTCGCCTTCGTCTACCCCGGCCAACAACTCGGCGACCCGAGACCGGACGAGCAGACCCTCTGTTTTGGCGCCGAGCATTTGCCGCAGGCGACCAGCTGGGACGAGTTCAGCCAGTTCGCGCGGGCTACCGCGGCGTTTCCGGCGGGCTTTCCGGCGCGCGCGCTGACCCGGCCGACCGACCATTATCGCTATCGCGTCGTGGCTTATCCGTCCGGGCCAGGGAGTGCCACCACCTATATCGTGCGCGTGCCGGATTGGAACTCGATGGTCCCTTCCGGCGCGGCCGACGTGCCGGATAACTGGGACTTCCTCGCCGTCGATGGCGGGGCGACCGACAACGAGCCGATCGCGCTGGCCCGCGCGGCGCTCGCTGGCTTGCTTAACCGCAATCCGCGCGATCCCGCGAAGGCGAATCGCGCCGTCTGGCTGATCGATCCCTTCGCCGGCCGCGCCGCACTCGGGCCGCAAGGTCAGGCCCCCTTCCCGAGCGAACTCGGAGCGATCGTCACCACGCTGACACAGCAGACCCGCTACGATTCCGCCGACCTTCTCATGGCGACGGATCCCAACGTGTTCAGCCGGTTCATGCTCTCGCCGGCACGCGGCGAGCTGACCGGCGGAGATGCGATCGCGAGTGGCGGCGTGGGGGCATTCATCGGTTTTGCCTGCCCGGCGTTCATGCGATTTGACTACCTGCTGGGCCGGGCGAACTGTCAGAAGTTTCTGCGCGAGGAGTTTGTACTCAGCGGGGCGAATCCGCTGTTCAATAACTGGACCGCCGACCAGCGGGCGCGGTTTCGCACCAGCGACCCGGAGGAGCTGCTTCCGATCGTGCCACTCCTCGACAGCGCGGCGGTGTCCAAGGCGCTGGACCCTTGGCCGGCCGGGAAACTCGATCCGGAGCACTATCGCAACGGGATCGAGGCGCGGTTCAGCGCCATTTTCGAGCTGGAGCTCTCGAGCGACTTCATGCAGGCGGCGCTCGGCTGGGTCGCCGCGCACGCGACTCAGCGGCACGTCGCTGATTACGCCATCGGCGCGATGAAGGCGTATCTCGAGAAAGCGAAGCTGACATAGCGTGACGCCGCGGCGATATCTTCGCTGCGGGCCGGTTGCCACGTATCGTGGCCTGGAGGAAGAGGAGAATCCGATGGCGCGATACCGCTGGCTGGCGACGAGGGCGGCGCTCCTGGGCTGCGTCATGCTGCTGGCGGGCTTCGGCGACGCTCCCACTTCCGGTCGCGTGCAGGACGAAGCGCGCAGCGCTGGCCGCGCTCCCGAATCGTTTCCGATGGCGGATGAGGACTATTTCCACGACATGGACCGCGGCCTTCAGCTGACCGAGGACGAGGTCAAGGGCCGCAATATGTGGGTGGTCTGGACCGGCGGCGACGACCGGTTCTGGGACGGGATGACCGCCTCCACCTTCGGTGCCTTCGACCTGCTGAAGATCATTGCCTATGATCCGAAACAGCCGGTCGACCGCACAAAGCGTTGGAGCTATCTCGGACTCGTCAACGAGCCCTGCTTCGACCCGCCGAAAGAGGCCGATCCGGACCGCTTCGGCCTGATGCTCGATGTTCGCCGCCCGGACTGCCCCGCCGATCCGTTCGAGAACGAGGCGAAGTATCCGGGCGTCGCGATCGGCGCGCGCGGCAAGACGGTGCCGGTGGGCTCCTATTATGGTTATGCCTCGGGCATCGTCGGGCTCCGGCTATTTCCCAACCCGGCTTTCGACGACGCGGCGAAGCAGCGTTGGGACGCCGACCGCTATTTCAACGATCCCGACTACTACAACGACCGCAAGCTGGTCCGGCCCTATCGCGTGGGCATGTCCTGCGGGTTCTGCCATGTGGGACCGAGCCCGATTTATCCCCCGGCGGACCCGGCCAACCCGCAATGGGCCGATCTCAGTTCGAGCGTCGGCGCGCAATACATGTGGGTCGACCGGCTGTTCGTCTACAGCGCGCGGCGGGACAACTTCATGTTCCA
Organism: uncultured Alphaproteobacteria bacterium; assembly: GCA_963808965.1. GTDB lineage: Bacteria > Pseudomonadota > Alphaproteobacteria > Acetobacterales > Acetobacteraceae > CAWEHU01. The sequence goes on along the minus strand of CAWEHU010000016.1, from coordinate 215,437 downwards.
GCTCGTGCACACCTATCGTCCGGGCGCGATGGACACGTCGCTGGTTTCGACCGACAATATCAACAACCCGCGCACGATGAATGCGATCTACAACCTAGGCCCGCGGCTCGACATCGCGCGCCGCTGGGGCCGGGAGACGCTGGCCGGCGGCGAGCTCAACAACAAACAGTTCAACGACTATGTGCCGAGCGGGCCGTTTACGCAGTATTTCAGCAAGCCGAACACGGTCTGGACGACGCACGTCCTGAAGGATGCGTCCGACTCGGTCGGTGTGCTCGGCGCGCTGAACCGGGTGTATATCAATATCGGCCTGTTCAGCGAGGAATGGCTGCTGCACTTCAACGCGATCGCCGGGGGTAAGCCGATCTCGCCCATTACGATCGCCTCCGCCGAGAAGAATTCAAGCTACTGGCGGGCGACCGAGGCGGGAACGCCGTCGATGGCGCAATTCTTCATGAAAGCGGCGCAGCCGGATTATCTGAAAGACGCACCGGGCGGAGACCGCTATCTCACGACGGATGAGGCGGTGCTGGATCGCGGCAAGACGGTGTTCGCCGAGACCTGCGCCCGCTGCCATTCCAGCAAGGCGCCGAAGCCAGCGGTCGGTCTCGATCCGGCCGGGTGCGCCGGTCCGGGCTACATGACGTGCTGGAACAAATACTGGGCCTGGACCAAGACCGACGATTACAAGCGGCAAATGCGCGACATCGTACACGCGCCCGATTTCCTCGACGGCAACTTTCTCTCGACCGAAGCCCGGGTACCGGTCACGCTGCTACAAACGAATGCTTGCAGCCCGCTGGCCACCAACGCCCTCGCCAACAATATTTGGGATAATTTCTCCTCGCAATCGTATAAAGCGCTGCCTTCGGTCGGCACGATCACGGTACACGATCCGTTCACCGGGAAGCCGGGAACGTACAAGATGCCCGCCGGCGGCCGCGGCTATACCCGCCCGCCATCGCTTATCAGCGTGTGGTCCACCGCACCGTTCCTGTTGAACAACGCTCTCGGCCCATTCGAGCAGGACCCGTCAGTGGACGCCCGCATGCGGGTATTCAATGCCTCGATTGAGCAACTGCTCTGGCCGGAGAAGCGAGGCAAGGACAAGGTGCTCGGAGACGCGGTGCCGGGCTGGATCGACCGCACCGATGCGGTGAGCTGGATCCGAATCCCCGCCGGATTCGTGCCGAGCACGCTGCGCCCGCTGAAGGGACCCTTGCATTCGCTCATGCCGAAGCTGTTTGACGCCGATGGCGGTATCACCATCGGACCGATCCCGTCCGGCATCCCGGTCAATCTGCTCGCGAATATCCAGCCATTGCCGGAGGGCGGCGGCCTCGTGGCGCGAACGAAGCACGTCGCCAACGTGCTTCGCCTGCTGGTGAAAGTGAAGCACGATTTGGCGGCCCTGCCCGAGAATCCCTCGAACGATCAGATCAAGCAGACCTTCTCGAACCTTACGCCCACTTTGCTCGCACTGAACAAGTGCCCCGACTTCGTGGTCAACCGCGGCCACTATTTCGGCACCACGTTTCAGAACGAGGAGAAGCCGTTGAGCGACGACGACAAGCGCGCGTTGATCGAGTTCATCAAGACCTTCTGACCGGACAGCACCATGCCTGTGACGGGTGCCGCGTGCGATTACGTGATCGTGGGCTCCGGCGCGGGTGGCGGCACGTTGGCAGCGCGATTGGCGGAAGCGGGCAAGCGCGTGGTCCTTCTGGAAGCCGGCCGCGATCCGCTCGGCGAGAGCGGGGGCAGGCTGCCGGAAGACTACGAGGTTCCGGCCTTCCATCCCTTCGCCGCGGAAAATCCGGCGATGAGCTGGGATTTCTTCGTCCGGCACTATGAGGACGAAACGCAGCAACGGCGCGATCCGAAATGCACGCCGCGCGGCATCTACTATCCGCGCGGCGGAACTCTCGGCGGCTGCACCGCGCACAACGCCATGATCCTGGTCTCGCCGCAGGACGCCGACTGGAACGGCATCGCCACGCTCACGGGCGATTCGTCATGGCGCGCTGCCGAGATGCGGCGTTACTGGCGGCTGCTCGAGAATTGCGGCCATCGCCCGGTGTGGCGCTGGCTTTCCCGCTTCGGCCTGGATCGCACGGGGCACGGTTGGAAGGGCTGGCTCAGTACCCGAGCGGGCCATGCCCCCCGAGGTGTTCCGTGATGACCGGTTGCTGCGGACCGTGCTTGATTCGGCATTCGCGGCGGTGCGCGGAACGCCGCGAATGCTGGCCAGCCTGCTCCGCCTCATCGAAGGCCAGGCCGACCCAAACGACCGCCGCGCGACCGCCGGAGCGGGAATCGGCCTCTGCTACACGCCGCTCGCCACACGCGGCGGGCGGCGCACCGGCACACGCGAGCGACTGCTTCAAGTCGCTACGCGTCATCCCGACCGGCTGCGGATCGAGCTAGATGCGCTGGCGACGCGCATTATGTTCGATGACGACGATCGCGCGGTCGGGGTCGAGTATCTCAAGGGCGCCCGGTTGTATCGTGCGGCGCGCGAACCGTACGGGACTCCCCAAGAGATGCGCGAAGTGCGCGCCGGAGGCGAGGTCATCATAGCGGGCGGAGCATTCAACACACCGCAATTGCTGATGCTTTCGGGAATTGGCGAGGGCGCCGCGCTGGCGCGGCATGGGATCGCGGTCCGCGTCGATCTCCCGGGCGTCGGTCGCAATTTGCAGGATCGCTACGAAGTGGCCGTGGTGAACCGCATGGCCCGGCCCTGGCTCAGCCTGGACGGTGCCCGGTTCGAGAAGGGCGACAAGCCGTTCGAGGCGTGGCGAGACCGGCGGAGCGGCATGTACGTGTCCAACGGCGCGGCTCTCGCCGTCACGCTGCGCTCCGACTCGCAGCGCGCCACGGCGGATTTGTTCTGCATGGCGCTGCTGGCACGATTTGCGGGATACAAGCCGGGCTATTCGCGCGAGGTGGCGGCAAGTCACGATTATCTCACTTGGACCGTTCTCAAGGCGCACACCGAAAATCGTGCCGGGACGGTGACGCTGAACTCGGCCGATCCCCGCGATCCACCCGCCGTCGCGTTTCGCTATTTCGAGGAGGGAAGCGACACCGCGGGCGATGACCTCAAGGCCGTGGTGGAGGCGATCCGCTTTGTCCGTAAAATGACAGCGCCGCTAAAGCAGGACGGGCTCATCGCGGAGGAGGAACTGCCCGGCGAGGAACTGGACAGCGACGACCAGCTTGCGGGATACGTCCGTGACACCGCGTGGGGGCATCACGCATCCTGCTCCTGTGCGATCGGTCCACGAGAGGCGGGCGGTGTGCTCGATAGCGGCTTTCGCGTGTATGGAACGAGGGGCCTGCGGGTGGTAGACGCATCGGTGTTCCCGCGCATCCCCGGTTTCTTTGTCGCGAGCGCGGTCTACATGGCGGCGGAGAAGGCGGCGGATGTCATTCTGCGCGATGCGGGTGGTACGGGGCTGTGACGCTGAACTCGTCTTGCATCGACTCTGAGCGGCTCTGCCAGCCCACGCGTCCAGTCAGCCTGAAACGAGTTTAGAGTCGAGGCGGCACTAAGGCGCCGGCTTGATGCGCTCGAACGTCAGAATCCCCACTCCCTCGCGTCCGTCAATCGGACTCTTGTTTGGTTCGGTTTTGATCACAAGCTTATCGCTCTCGATAGTGTAAAAGCGGACTTGTTCAGTGCCAAGTCGGCGTCCGTCCCATTCGATATCGATGTGATGAACAACCTTCCCGGGCGACAGCTCGTAGGTGCCGCCATATGCAAGCATCCCCTTGTGCAGCTTAACCCGTTCCTCATCGGTGGGCTCGGCGCGTGGATGTAGTTGACTTCCAGAAACGAAGAATGCGAGCATTCTTCCGTCGGCGGCGTAGCTGAGATATCCATCGGGTTGCTCGCCCATTTGGTCGTAATGTTCGCCGGTGCCCGCGACCTCGCGGACAAACGACTTCAACTTCCATGTTCCAAGCAACGGATTATCCTCCGCTGCTGCGGCCGCAGGTCCCAGCACGGCCAACAGCAACGAAATCAGCAGCATTCTACGGTTCATGAGCCCACTCTTGTCATCGCGCGACAGGTCTTACCATCGACGGTCATCACCAATTCTGAGCGAATGTAGCACGTCAACTGGCGATGTCTCCTATAGGTCAAGGGCTAGCTTCCCAAATGCGCTAGACTACCGACCCGACTCGGCCCCGCCTGCGATGTATCGAAGCGCCCGCAATCCCGGAAGGAAGAAGTAGCCGCCGCCCCGCACCGTGACGAAGCGCGGCAGACCCGTGATGCGGCGACGCACGCCGTCGGGCTGCGGTAAGCTGAAATCGTCTGTCGAGTTGGTCGCGGGCAGCGGCGCGCGGTTGCCGGTCAGCGGATCGCCCTCGCGATCCAGCCCGTCGAACTTGGCGCTCATCAACCAGGCATTCTGGACGAACTCGAATTGGCGCGCGATGTTGGCGGTGAGGCACATGAAGAAAAGCCCGCTTGCCGGGTCGGCCGCGCCGGGCTCAGAGGCCTGCTCGGGCGTCAGCAGCCGCCCGAACTCGCGCCCACGACGCAAAAGGCGGTGAAAGCGACTGGAAGCCACGAGATCCTCGCTCAGCTTCGGATGACCGAGCCCGACCGTCCGGATCAGCTGCGAGAGGAGGCTCTGCCGGCCGCCCGGCATGTCACCGGTGCGCGGGTTCGCGCGGCGGACATGCGCACCGAGCGGACACCGGAGGCCTTCGCGGTCGGCCTCGTAGGTAAACTGGTTGCGCCCGATCTCATCAGCGTTCGGCCCAATGCCGCGGATCACGCGACGGTCGGGTGCGACAAGCGGCTCTCCGGTCATGCGACGGCCGACAAAGGTTTCGCCGAGCACGACCGCTTCGGCGACCGATCCGGCTTGCTCGATCAGGAACCGCCAAAACGCCCGCACATCCTGATGCAGCTCGCGGAATACGAGGTAGGCGCCGTTGCGGCCCAAGTCGCGAAAGCCGGGATCGTCCTCCGCCGCGGGCAGCTCCGCCGCGCCAGAATCGGTTGCGGCCAGGAGCGGGCGTTCGGTGTAGAGTCCGTACTCGTTGGGATAGCCGAGCAGGAACTCGCCGGGCATGGCGAGATTGCCGAATTCGAGGTCGGCGGTCTTGTCCGGCTTTCGCTCTCCGGCCCAGTCAAGACGCGGCTGGCTCACCCCGTCCACAAAGCCGAACGGCTCACGCCCATCCATGTCACCGGTTGCGAGGTCTTCCACGATCGCAAAGCCGGACTCGAAACTCCCGCCGGTGACACGTGCGCGCCACGACGCGAGGTCGCGCTCGGCGTACAGCATCATCAGGACATCAGGCACCCACGTCGAACCCCAGCGCCAGAGCGGTGGTGCGTTCGCCTCCACATCGCCGAGCCGGCGCGATCGCCCGTCCTCGCCGGCCATTCCGGACAGGAACTCGGGGGAGAAGCCCGCGATCACCGCGTCGGTAACGCCGAGCGCGCGCAAGCCCGATACCGTCAGCGCGACCTGAAGCGCCGTGGCGACGCGGCGGTCCAGATCCGCGGCGGACGTGATGGGCGCTTCGGCGAGCCAGCGCCGCGCCGCGACGGCATCGGTCACGCGCAGGAGCAAGTAGCACGCCTCCGGGAGTGTCTTATCGTAACCCGAACGGACGAGGCCCTGGATGTCGGCCCTATCGGCGCGCGGCGATGTGGTCGCGCTGCTCAGAGGAGTGCCAGCCATTGGCGAGCCTCCGCTTCGGTCATCGTTCTCCGCTCGAAGCCCGCCCGGATCTCCGAGTTGGTGATAAGGTTGGCGGCGGTCAGCCCGGGATGCGCATTGTACCAAACCTGCGACGGCACCTCATGCCGTCGGATGAAGTTCTTGAACGCCAGCTCGTCCTTCGCTCCGCCGAGGATCAGGAACTTCGTTCGCGGATAGCCGACACCGTTGCTGAACACGAGGTTCAGCCCGAATGCCACCTTGTTGATGAAATCATCCATGTAGCTGTCGAGGCTGCCGTCGTAGCTGCTCGCAAACAGGAGGCGGCGCCGGTTATCGAGAAATACCCAGCGGGCGAAATGTATGGTTCCGACTCGGGCCAGCCGGCCGCGCGTGTAGATGCACTGGGTGGTGAAATCCAACACCCAGAACAGGAAGATCAGCGTCGAGAGCCGGAACCAGCCCGGCTTCACGCTACCGATCGCGCTGAACTGGTTGCTGACATCATGATCCTCGATCGCGGTGAGGGCGGAAACGTGCGCGGGATTAGGTCGCGGCGTGATGACCGGGTCGGTGGCCTCTCGGCGGCGCAACTCCCAAACGAAGAATGGGGCGTAGAGTACCAGGAAGGGCGTCAAAAGCAGCAGCACGAGAGGCACGCCGATCAGGCGCAACAAATGCCGCAGTCGCCAGCCAAGCGGCGTCCGCGCGGGTTTGGTCAGCATCGGGCCGTTCCGCCGCACGAAGCTGATGAGGTGCTCGCGGATCGCGGTCGCCGGCTGATTGAGGAGCTGCGCCGAATCCCGCTCGAGGCAAGCGCGCAACTCGACATGAAGCGCCGCCTCTTCGCGGGCCTGACGCACGGTCCGTCCGACCCAGTTGACGTACTGCGCCGCCGGCAGCACCGCGTGGGCCTGCATCCAGCGCAGCAGATCGCTTTCGGGGGAGAAGCCGGCGCAATGCCGGAAGACTTGCTGCAAACCAGCCCCGGCTCGCGCTGCGAATGCTTCCAGTGCGCGTTCCGCCGGGCCGTCGCAGTCGCCCAGGAATGCCAGCCAGACCGGCGCATCCGGAAAGGATTCCCCGTAGCGCGCCAGGTCATCCAACGTATCGTCCTCGAGAATGACGAAGCGGGCGAAGTGCAGCCGCTCGAACTGGCCAAAAGGAAACAGCGCGTTGTCCGGATCGGCGACGCCGGGCCGGAGATTCATGGTCGCGAGCAGGGCGCGGAGCGAGTCTTCGCGCTCGGGCAGGACCGGCGCGGCGATCATGAAGTTTGATTGCGGCGTCATGCCGGCGAGCCTTCGGGCCGGGGCCGGATCAGAATTGCAGGGCGAAGTCTATCAGTCTGGACCTGTCCCAGTACACCTTCCCGAGATAAAGCCCAGGCGGCTCGATCAGGCGGATCTCGTCTCGTATCCAATGCGCGACGAGCGAGGTCTCGGAATAGTCGAGGACGATGCACTCCTTGTTGTCGAGCCAGCTCGGCGCCTTGTAGACTTTGGCGATGATCGCGTTGAGGCCGAGCGGTCCGATCCGGTTCTTGAGCTGGCCCGATTTTGGATCGAACACCTTCCCCTGCCATGCGAAATGATTGATGAAGGAGGCGATTTCGCGGCTGAACACGGTACCCGGCGCGATGATCGCGGTGCCGTCCGCCTGGCCCTCGGGGATCGGGCCCGCGTCGCTCTGCGTGAAAAGCGCATCCAGCTCCTTCTGGGACATGCGGAGCAGCTGCTGAACATCATACGGCATGGCGTCCCCGATCCTGGCTTTTGGTTCGGTCCAAGGCGGAACCGGAGCCGAATAGGTTTCGGCACGGCGCCGGTCAGATCCGGAACGATACTGGCGCAACCATGTCGCTGGCTCAAGGATAATCCACCGTTGAACCGCCCGTCGCCGGCGTTCCTGCCGGAACACCCATCATTTCCTTGCGGGAGGACCGCCGACGATGCTTTCGTTGCCTCGGCGGCACGCTCGCGCCACGCCGCCCGACCGAGAGGACGCACCGATGTTCTGGCAACGATTGCACGACGTGGTCAGCTTCTTCCTGCACGTCGAACGCCGCTTCGAGCCGTTCTTCCGCCCGGCGGCCGATGCCGTGTTCCGCGAGCCCGCGGCCGCCCTGATCCAATATCTCATAAATCGCCAGCGCCGGGACGAGGGTTTGCGCATCGCCGAGGAAAAGCCGCAACCCGACGAGGAGGAACACCTCCAGTCGATGATCGATACGATGCACGAATATATGCGCCGGCACTGGCCGCCGGGCAATTTTCAACGGGCGGGCAACACCAAGACCCACGGCGTGGTGCGCGCCGAGCTCACGATCCGGGATGATCTTCCGGCGCAGTTCCGCCGGGGCCTGTTCGCCGAGCCGAAGACCTACCGTGCCTGGGTCCGCTTTTCCGGTCCCGGTCCCGACTGGCCGAAAGACATCGATGATGTCGGTTTCGTCAGTTGCTCGATCAAAGTCATGGGCGTGCCCGGCCCCAAGCTGATGGAGGACGAGAAGTTCACCCAGGATTTCCTGTCGATCTGCACGCCCACTTTCGTCACGCCCGACACCCGATCGAACGCCAAGCTGCAAGCCTGGATCCTGAAGGGAACGCCTCTCTACTACTTCACCGATCCCAGGGATTCGCACTGGCTGGATTTCTTCATGCAATCCTGGTGGAACGAGACCCAAACCAATCCGCTCGGTCAACGGTACTGGAGCTGCGTGCCTTATCTGCTCGGCGAGGGGCAGGCCATGATGTATTCGGTCTACCCCCGTTCGCGTGTTTACAAGCACATCCCGCGCCTGCCGCTGCGGCCACCGGACAATTACCTGCGCGACAACATGGTGAAGACATTGGGCGAGCAGGACGTCGAATTCGACCTCATGCTACAGCTACAGACCGACCCGTTCCTCATGCCCATCGAGAACGCGGCCGTGCGCTGGCCGGAGAGGCTCTCGCCGTTCGTTCCCGCAGCCCGGCTGCACATTCCACGGCAAAAGTTTGACTCGCCTGCGCAGATCGCATTCGCCAACCGGCTGTCCTACAATCCCTGGCATTGTCTGCCCGAGCACCGGCCGCTCGGCAATCAAAGCCGGGCGCGGCGGCGGATGTACTGGGAGCTGTCACGCTACAGGCAGGAGATGAACAAGACCCCGCATGTGGAACCCACCGGGGACGAGACATTCGACTGACGCGTGGAAGGCTGCTGCTTCCCCAGTAGGGCGTTGAGCTTTTCTGGCCATCGAATGCAACCGCGAGTTGCCTGAACGGCGAGCCGTGGTTAAGTTCCGGCCGCTCTTAGATGGCGCGAGTAGGAGGACAAAGCTTGCACGCCGATCTCGACAGAACCCTTCCATGCTGAGGTCCTACCAGGATGCGCTCACGCGCCGGAGGCTGCTCGCATTCTCGCCGGTCGCCCTTGTCGGGTTCGCCGGCGTGTTTGGGGTTGCCGGCTGCGCTTCCCCGGCCGCGAATTTGCCGCTGGTGCCAGCCCCGGCTTCCGATGAATACCGCCTCGGACCGGGCGATCAGGTGCGGATCATCGTGTTCGGCGAAGAGCAGATGACCGGTCAGTTCCAGGTGGATGCGAGCGGCGATATCGCGCTGCCATTGCTTGGGAGCGTGCATGTGGCCGGGCTGACCACGCGGCAGTTGGAAACCACCATCGCGCAAACGCTCGAGCAGAAGAAGCTTTTCACGAAGCCGAGTGTCACGGCCGAGGTAACCGGTTATCGTCCCTTCTTCATTCTTGGCGAAGTCACCCATCCCGGGCAGTACCCCTACCAACCGGGCATGACGGTCGTGACCGCGGTGGCGGTCGGCGGCGGCTTCACGTACCGAGCCGTCGACAATGCGTTCTCGATCGTGCGGACGACCCCGGATGGGGCTGTCGAGGGCCGGGCGGAACGACAGACCCTGGTGCAGCCAGGGGACGTTATCACGGTGTACGAGCGGCGGTTCTGAGCGGAGCGGCGTTCCGGCCTTTCCGAAGTTCGGCCTTTATGGGCTCATGGTGTCAGCCGCGGACGGCCGGTTTCGCCTCGCCGGAATTGTGCTAGACCCGCCCGCCATGCGTCACTTTCTGGATTTCGAGAAGCAGATCGCCGAACTTGAGGGCAAGATCGAGGAGCTCCGGCGCATGTCGGAGCCCGAGGGGCTGAACATCGCCGACGAGGTCGCGAAACTGACCGAGAAGGCTGATCGCCAGCTGCGCGCCACCTACGCCAAGCTGACCCCGTGGCAGAAGACGCAAGTGGCCCGCCACCCGGACCGGCCGAAGGCGCAGGACTATCTAGACCGGCTTATTACCGAATTCACCCCGCTCGCGGGCGACCGCGCCTTCGCCGACGATGCGGCCGTGCTCGGCGGAATGGGTCGCTTCCACGGTCACTCGGTGGTCGTGATCGGCACCGAGAAGGGGGACGATACCGAGACCCGGGTGCAGCACAATTTCGGCATGGCGCGCCCCGAGGGTTATCGCAAGGCACGTCGCCTGTTCGAGCTGGCCGGGCGTTTCGGCCTGCCGATTCTCACTTTCGTCGATACCGCGGGTGCTTTTCCCGGCATCGACGCCGAGGCACGGGGGCAGGCGGAGGCGATCGCCCGTTCCATGGAAGCCGGGCTGGAAGCGCCGGTTCCGTTCATCGCGACGATCATCGGCGAAGGGGGGTCGGGCGGGGCGATCGCGCTCGCCTGCGCGGATCGGGTCTTGATGCTGGAACACGCGATCTATTCGGTGATCTCGCCGGAGGGATGCGCCTCCATTCTCTGGCGCGACGCTGCTCAGGCCCCCGCGGCCGCGGAGGCGCTCCGGCTGACGGCGGAAGATTTGAAGCGGCTCAATCTCATCGACGGTGTTATCGCCGAGCCGATCGGCGGCGCCCATCGCGACCCCGCGCAGGCAGTCCACGTGGTAGGGGACGCGATTCAGGAGGCGCTGGCGCCGCTGCTCGGGCTGGATGGCCCGACGCTCACCGCGCGACGCCGGGAGAAGTTCCTCGAAATGGGCCGCGAGGCACCAGCATAGACTCGCTGCGACGGTCCGCCCGGGAGCGCAAACGCTCCATCGCGCCCGTTACGATCCGTAGCAGGATGGAGGGAGAGTGATCGCGATGCGGACAAGAAATCGTCTCGTGACCCTGACAACCTTGGCCCTCATGGCGGCTTGTTCCGGCGCGGCGTGGGCGCAGCCGAGCGATCCTCTCGCGAAGATCGGGCACATCGTCGTGATCTTCGAGGAGAATCGCAGCTTCGATAATTTGTTCGGTGACTTTCCCGGAGCGAACGGACGCGCCAATGCCGGCGATGCGGCGCGCCAGATCGGACCGGACGGCGCCCCGTATCAGTTCTTGCCGCCATTGAAGGATAACGACACGCGGCCGCCCGTGGTGGACGCGCGCTTCCCGGCGGAGATTCCCAACGGGCCCTTCGACATAACGCCCTATGCCCCGCCGGACGAGGAGACAGGCAATCCGACGCACAAATTCTATCAGGAGCAGATGCAGATCAACGGCGGAGCGATGAACCGCTTCGCCGAGATCTCGGAAGTCGGCGGACTCGTGATGGGTTATTACGACATGCACGATAGCCATCAATGGCGGCTCGCGCGGGAGTTTGCGCTTGCCGACAATATGTTCCACTCGGCTTTCGGCGGGTCCTTTCTGAACCATGTTTGGCTGGTCTGCTCCTGCGCATTCAAGTGGCCGGAAGCACCAGCATCCGCTATCGCGAAGGTGGATGCGGACGGGAAATTATTGAAAGACGGAGACGTGACACCCGACGGCTTCGCGGTGAACACGGTTTTATCCGTGTACCTGCACCCACCTGAGAATACCGATCCCTCCAAGCTGCTGCCCCCGCAGACCGTGCCCCACATCGGCGATCGTCTCGATGCAAAAGGTGTGAGCTGGAAGTGGTATGCCGGCGGGTATGACGCCGCGATGGCCGGCCACCCGGACAAGCTGTTCCAATTCCATCACCAGCCGCTCGCTTATTTCGAGGATCTCGCCCCCGGCACGCCGGCGCAGAAGGCGCATTTGCAGGACTACCAGGACTTGGTGCGCGACATCGAACAGAACACTTTGCCGCAGGTCGCGTTCTATAAGCCGATCGGCGAGAAGAATTTGCATCCCGGCTACACCGACGTCACCGAGGGCGACAACCACATCGGCGAACTGGTGGCCAAGCTACAGAGCAGCCCGGCTTACAAGGACATGCTGATCCTCATCACGTATGACGAGAACGGCGGAGAGTGGGACCATGTGGCGCCACCTCGCCGGGATAGATGGGGGCCAGGAACCCGTATTCCGCTGATCGCGATCGGCCCGATGGTGAGACGTGGTTTCGTCGATCACACACCCTACGATTTCGGCTCGATTCTGAGGACGATCGAACTACGCTTCGGGGCCGCTCCGGTCGGCGACGCGGACGCCAACGCTTACCCGCTCCGCAATCTGCTACAATAAGCGCGCGGGCGGCTTAAACCCGTTTTGGCTGAGCATGATCGCCGGCGAGCGATGGCCTCCTCCGCGTTTCCGCGGGGATGAGCGGAAGGAGTGATGTTTTCAGCGGCTCGGTGGTCGCGCCCGCGCACCCAACGGCTCCTGCCCCGCGGGCTCCTGTACCGGGGCACCCCGTGTAGCGGCGGAATTTTCGGGGACGTTCGTGCTTTCCGGCTCCGAACCGTTCGGACCGAGGGTGGGATTGGCCTGCGGCGGCGCTACCGGAACTGGCGAGGGCGGCGGCGGAGACTCGTCCTTCTTTTGCGGCGAAAGCGGTATGATGATCGGCTGCGCGACCGCGGGCGCCACGAGCAGGACCGCCGTGAAAAACGGATAGATCAATCTCATCGCGATCCTCGCAGTTACGGAGTGGACCTGAACGTCCTCACACCGTCTCCGCCGGTTGTGTAAACGCCGATGTAGCTCGCCGAGCGCTGGTAAGGAGCGGCTTGCGCGGGAGGACTTGACGCAACCGGCGGCAGAGACGGGCGGCTACCTTGTCGGGGTAGCCAAAGCTGGCCCTGCTCGGCCGCAGCAATATCCGGATAGGTGCCCGGGAGGTTCAGCGGCTCCCTCACGACCCTATGCTTTCGGACCGAAGCCTGCGCCTTCGAGTGGCTGGGTTGCGGCAGAGACGCGGGCGTCGAGGCGGCGGCTGGCCGGGGTGGTTCGAGAGGGCTACTGTCCGCCGGATCGGGTGCTCGCGCCGCTGCTGAAGCTGCCGCATCCTCGCTCGGTTTCGGTGCCGGTGTCGGTGCCGGAAGAACCGTGGCATGGGCGGCGAGGGGGCCCGCCGGAGGGGACGGAACCGCGGATGCCGCGTACGTCGGCTTTGATTCGGGCCCACGAGATGGCGGGCCGATGACCTGCAACGTCGCCGCCCCTAGGGCGATAAAAGACACGGCGCCTGCCCAGAACCACGCCAGGGGCCGATAGGACTCGATCACCCGGCCTCCCCTCCTGTCCCTTCTTAGAGCGGCAGTATACGGCTGACCGAGAAAGGCGGACTACATCGCGCGCATCACAGCCGCGTGCGATCGCATTCGGGAACCGGAGGGGTCTTGAAGGGGTCCTGTAGCCAAGCAAGGAACCACGATGCGACGAATTTTCCTTGTTCCTTTGGGAACGCTCCTGCTTGGAGCCTGCACCGCGACGTCCACCGCGTATCCGGCCGTTCCGGCTCCACGGGCGGAGCTGGTTCCGGTGCCGCCGCGGTCGTCCGTGCCGCTGATTTGGCAACCCGGCCATTACGACTGGGATGGGGCGCGCTTCCTTTGGGTGCCAGGGCGGTGGGTCGATCGCGCCGGACACGGCACGCTTTGGCAGGACGGCTACTGGCGGCGGGAGGGTTCCGGTTATGTATGGGTCCCGGCCCACTGGATGTAGCCGGCTTTCGGGAGCCGATCCGCCTCGATGACTACCGCGCGAAACTCACCCCGGCTGCAGCGTTGTGTAGTGATCCAATATCTAGGACAGCAACGATGCGCACCGTACTGGCAATGTCGCTCCTTGGCCTCGCTCTCGTGATTCCTGCTGCGGCCCGGGCGCAAGCCCCGGGATTGCAACAGAGCCTGCAAGGGCTCTTGAGCGGCAATCAAGGACAGGACCAGGCCGTACGAGACGCCTACGAGCGTGGCTATCAACGCGGCCGGCAAGATGAGGCGCGGATGCGGAGCCAGAACCGGAGAGACAGCGACCGATCTGGAGAGGACCGTCGTTCCTACCCCGACAACAGCCAGCCAGACCGGCCTAATTACAACCGCTAGGGCGGTCTTAGCTGACCTAAATCATGTCGGTGGCCGGTTTCACCCTTTCATGCGGGTCAGCTGCTGTCCCTCTGGCAGATGACCCTCTCGAAGGGGCGGCCAGGGTTACGAGAGCGAGGAGTCCTGCATCGCCCAGGCGTGACCGTGCACCAATCCGTCATCGTACGCCTCGTCCTCCGGCCAGGACGTCAGAAGGTGCTCCAGCGTGGCCGTCGGCCTGAACGGCTCGGTGGCCCAGCGATGGCCATGCACGAGCCCATCGTCGTAGCCGTCCTCGTGATGCTGTTCCAACATGATCTGTGTCCTGTTCGCGTTCCGGTGTTGGCCCAATTACTCACAAATGCCCTTCCGGTTCAGCCGGAATCGCGCCTAGCGCGCGCAATGATGTAGGCGCCTTAACCAGTTAACCATTAAGAAGTGTAAATTCTGTTAAGACCGCGACCGGTGGACTGGGCCGTCAAGCGATCCGCCCGTGACAGTGCTTGTATTTCTTGCCCGACCCGCACGGGCACGGGGCGTTGCGCGGCGTGTTGCGCCAGGTGGCCGGGTCATTCGGGTCCACGGCGTCGGTTCGGCCGGAGGGGGCGCTGAGACGTACCGGCTCGGCCCCGACCGGCCCGCCCTGCATCGCCAACTCCAATTCGTATTCCGGCTCGGCCCCCGCCATGGCGGGCATGGGTTCCGGGTGCAGCTCGAACATCGCTTGCCGGCGCGGCTGGAATTCGGGCTCGGGCGGCCGCTCGGGGCTGATCTGCACCCGCGCCAGCATCGCGGTCACGCGCTCCTTCAACTCGTCGAGCATAGCGTTGAAAAGCGCGAATGCCTCGCTCTTATACTCGTTCAGCGGATCGCGTTGGCCGTAGGCGCGCAGCCCGATGCCCTGCCGCAGATGATCGAGCGCGTAAAGGTGCTCCTTCCACACCGCGTCGAGCACCTGGATCAGCAACGACTTCTCGATGAACCGCATCAGGTCCGGCCCGAGATTTGCGGCCTTCGCCGCCATCATCGAATCCGATGCCTGCTCGATCCGCTCCCGGATCAGCGTCTCGTCGATGCCCTCCTCGCGCCCCCACTCCTCGATCGGCAGATCGAGATTCAGAACGCGGCGCGTGTCCTCGGCAAGCTCCTTCAGCTCCCATTGCTCCGCGAACGCCTTTTCGGGAATGCGGCGCGCGACCATTGCCTGGATGATTTCGGCGCGCATCTCCGAGACGGTTTCCGACACATCGGTCGCCTTCATGAACTCCTTGCGCTGCGCGTAGACCTCGCGGCGCTGGTCGTTCATGACGTCGTCGTATTTCAGCACGTTCTTGCGGGTGTCGAAGTTGCGCGCCTCGACCTTCTTCTGCGCCTTCTCCAGCGCCTTGTTGATCCAGGGATGGACGATCGCCTCGCCCTCCTTGAGGCCGAGGCGTTGCAGCATTCCGCCCATCCGGTCGGAGCCGAAGATGCGCATCAAGTCGTCTTCCAGCGACAGGAAGAAGTGCGATCGGCCGGGATCGCCCTGCCGGCCGGACCGGCCGCGCAACTGGTTGTCGATGCGCCGGCTCTCGTGCCGCTCGGTGCCGATCACGAACAACCCGCCCGCCTGCTTCACACTTCTCATGCGCCGCGGCGATTTCGTCGCGGATCTCGGCCTCCCGCGTGGCGCGCAGCCCGGGATCGTCGATGCCGGCCAGCTCCGTCTTGAGCCGCATCTCCAGATTGCCGCCGAGCTTGATGTCGGTGCCGCGGCCGGCCATGTTGGTCGCGATTGTCACCGCGCCCGGCGCACCCGCCTGCGCGACGATCGTTGCTTCCTGCTCGTGGAAGCGCGCGTTCAGCACGGCATGCGGGACGCGCTTCTGCTTGAGAAGGTGGCTGATCTGCTCGCTCTTCTCGATACTGGTGGTGCCGACCAGCACCGGCTGACCCTTGCCGCGCGCCTCGTCGATCAGCTTCGCCACCGCCTCGTATTTCTCGTCGGCGGTGCGGTAGACCTCGTCGTCCTCGTCGTTGCGCGCGACGGCGACGTTGGTCGGAATCTCGACCACTTCCAGCTTGTAGATCTCGGCGAACTCGTCCGCCTCGGTCATCGCCGTGCCGGTCATGCCCGCGAGCTTCGGATACAGGCGAAAGTAGTTCTGGAAGGTGATCGAGGCGAGCGTCTGGTTCTCCGCCTGGACCGTGACGTGCTCCTTGGCCTCGAGCGCCTGGTGCAGTCCCGTCGGAGTAGCGGCGGCCCTCCATCATGCGGCCGGTGAACTCGTCGATGATCACCACCTTGTCCTGCCGGACGATGTAATCGACGTCGCGCGTGAACAGCGTATGCGCGCGCAGCGACTGCTGCACGTGGTGCACGACCGACACGTTGAAGATGTCGTAGAGCGTTGCCTTCGGTGATGATGCCGGCCTCGCGCAGCATGTCCTCGACCCGCTCGGAGCCGGGCTCGGTCAGCGCGACCGTGCGGAACTTCTCGTCCTTCTCGTAGGTGCCGGGATCCTTCACCAGCTCCTTCACCACCGCGTCCACCTGGCGATACAGGTCGGAGCTATCCTCAGCCGGGCCGGAAATGATCAGCGGCGTCCGCGCCTCGTCGATCAGGATGCTGTCCACCTCGTCGACGATGCCGAAGGTGAACTCCCGCTGGACCATGTCCTCCAGCCGGTACTTCATGTTGTCGCGCAGATAATCGAAGCCGAACTCGTTGTTGGTGCCGTAGGTGATGTCGGCAGGCGTACGGCGTCGCGCCGCTGTTCGATCGTCCAGCCCGTGCACGATGACTCCCACGGTCAGGCCGAGGAATCCGTAAATCTGCCCCATCCATTCGGCGTCGCGCCGGGCCAGATAATCGTTCACCGTGACGACGTGCACGCCCTTCCGCCGATCGCGTTCAGGTAGACGGGCAAGGTGGCGACGAGCGTCTTGCCCTCGCCCGTCTTCATCTCGGCGATCTTGCCCTCGTGCAGCACCATGCCGCCGATGAGCTGGACGTCGAAATGCCGCTGGCCGAGCGTGCGCTTGCTCGCCTCGCGCACCACCGCGAAGGCTTCCGGCAGGATGTCGTCCATCGTGGCCCCGTTCGCCAGCCGCTCGCGGAACTCGTCGGTCTTGGCCCGCAGCGCCTCGTCGCTGAGAGCCTCCATCGCGGGTTCCAGCGCATTGATCTGCGGCACCCGGCGCTGGTAAGCCTTGAGCGACCGGTCGTTGGCGGTGCCGAAAATGGCGCGGGCGATGCTGGCGAACATAGAGACCTTCTGGGGACGGACAGTCCGGCTCCGGGGAGGACCGGGACAAGGGCCGGACGGTGCACGGCTCAGATAGGACCCGTACGGGTCCCGGTCAACGACGCGCCGGGGTGCTTCCTTGTGGGCGGGAGGCGCTTCCGCCATGATCCGCCCCCTTCCTGAAGACAGGGTTTATTGATGCCGCGTTTGCTGCTGCGTTTCCTGGAGGCCGCCGGTCGGGTCAGCCTGACCGCCTCCACGCTCGCCCTCGCTGCGGCCGGATCCGTGCTCGCCCAGGGCAGTGCACCCGCTCCCACTCCGGCCCCGGCCAGGTCGGCCCCTAGTACGTCCGCGCCCGCTCCGGTGTCACCGGAAGCCGCCGCGGCCGCCAATCCGGTCGTTGCGAAGGTGAACGGTCAGGAGATCCGCCTTTCCGACGTCTCGGACGCCGCCAAAGGCTTGCCGCCGCAAATGCAGGGAATGCCGCCATCGGTGCTGTATCCGATGCTGCTCGACCAGCTCGTGGACCGGCAGGCGCTGGTGGACGAGGCGCGCAAGGCAGGGCTGGACAAGGATCCCGCCGTTCAGAAGCAGATGGCCGCGGCCTCCGACCGGGCGCTCCAAACCGCGCTCATAAGCAAGGAGGTCGGCCCGAAAGTGACCGAGGAGGCGGTCCGCGCCCGCTACGATCAGGAAATCGCCGGCAAGCCCGGCGAGGAGGAAGTGCACGCGCGGCATATCCTGGTCCCGACCGAGGCCGAAGCGAAGGACATCATCGCCCAACTCAAGAAGGGCGCCGACTTCGCCGCGCTCGCGAAGCAGCACAGCAAGGACCCCGGCGCGGCTCAGGGCGGGGATCTCGGTTTCTTCAAGAAGGGAGACATGGTGCCTGCCTTCGCCGACGCGGCCTTCGCCCTTCAGCCCGGCCAGTTCACACAGACACCGGTCCACACGCAGTTCGGCTGGCATGTCATCAAGGTCGAGGAGCGCAAGCGTGACGAGCCGCCGACCTACGAGCAAGCGCACGACGAGCTGCGCCAGAAGATGATCCAGGAGGACGTGCAGAAGGTGCTGCAACAGGCCCGCAACGACGCGACAATCGAGAAATTCAATCTCGACGGCACGCCTCGGCGCGCGACCGACACGGCGGAGCCCCCGGCCGCGCCGTCGCGGTAAAGCGGCTCTCGCGAGGAAGCGGCGCCTTCACACGGCAGGAGGCTTGGGCGTGACATCCGCCCCACACTCGGCAGGGATGGGGCGCTCCGGCGATAAAGCTTGCGCCTCCCGGCAACCGGTGTGCCCCGTTTTAGCTCTTGGACTCGCCGGATCGTGCCGCCTTCAACGCGGTGGCGCGATGCCTCATCACGGGAGAGCGGAAGTATGTCCATCATCGCCTGGATCATCCTCGGCCTGATCGCCGGGTTCATCGCCAGCAAGATCGTGAACAAGCAGGGCCAGGGCTTGATCCTCGACATCGTGCTGGGAATCATCGGCGCCGTCGTGGGCGGCTTCATCTTTCGAGCCTTCGGCTCCTATGGGGTGACGGGGTTCAACGCCTGGAGTTTGCTCGTCGCCGTCATCGGCGCCATCGTCGTCCTTTGGATTTACCACGCGATCACCGGGAGCCGAACGGCGGTCTGAACCGGCTCAGCGCGGCTTCAGCGCCACATCGGCCTCGGCGGTCGCGCTGACCGCCACGTCCTCCGCCTCGGCGCTCGGAGGGGCCGGGGCGGCTGCGGACATCGCCGCAGCCCCCATCATGCGGGGGAGGATGGGCGGGCGGCGGATTCTCCAGCCGGACCTCCTTGAAGGAGTTGAACTGCAACCCGAGCAGGCCCGCGGCTTCATCAGCCCGGCCGCGCAACGCCCTCAGCGCGTCTGCGGTCGCTTCGTGCCGCGCCTTCCGCGCTGTCTCCGGCGCGAGCTGCCAAGCAAGCTGATTAACGGCCAGCCCCATCTGTTGCAGCTCGCCCACGAGCTTGAGCAGCGCCGCACCGTCTCCGCTATGCAAGGACACGGTTTGGCTCGCCTGCCATCGCCCGGCGCGGTCCTGCGAGGTTGGCCCGAAACGCCACACATCTGTACGCGGCAGTGGAGGCCGCCACACCGGGAACCTGCCGCGCACGCGCCAGCGCCGCGGAGATCGAAGCGTTGACCTGCTGCTGCGCCTGGGTGGCCGTCGGAGCGACGGATTCGGCTCGAATGCTGGCCACCAGTTCATCAGGGGCCACCATGACGGTCGCCGTCTCGGCCAGACGCAGGGTGGTCTGAGCACGCGCCGGATGCGGCATCCCGCCGCACACCAGCATCGCGCAGATCGCGGCTATTTGGACAGCGGCGGCGCGCCGGAAGCTGAACTGGGCGCACGGTCCGTCGCCGTCCCGCCCGTGCCCGGCGTGATCGTGGCCGGGGCTCCGCTGAATGGCGTCGCGTTCGCCGGCCCGGCATCGGGCGTATGCGATCCAGCCCGGTCGGCGGGGGCGATCTGCTCCGGCGGAATGGTGGGCGCGCCGGTCTGCGGCGTGCCGGGCGGAACCGATGGAACCGGAGCCGGCGTGAAGGCCGGCCCGGCAGCGGGATTGGAAACCGGCGGCGGCGGGGCCGTCGTCTGTGCGAACGCCGCCCAAGGCAGGGCTAGGGCAGCGGCAAGCAGCAAAATCGGACGCATGGGTGTTCTCCTCTCGGGGAGGCGAACGTCCCCGCGTAAAGCCCGGTTGCCAGGTCGCCAGCATGTCCACGGTCTCCGGTTGCGTCGAGGCAGGGCGCAAGGAGCAAGCCCGAGTATCCTGTTGTGCCGTCAGTCGGGCGGCTCCCCGGGAACCGGCGTCTTGCCGAGCTGCGCGATCAGAGCGCTGACCTCCGTGATGGCGGCTTTGACCGCTTCGGTATCGGAGCCCTTGGCGACGATTGCCACGCCATTGCCGCTGCTCCGATAGTAGGGGTAGCTGCCGAGATCGAGGGTCGGGAAACGCCGCTGGATCGCGCCAAGGCCCTCCGCGATCTTGCCTTCGGGCAGGCCCGAGACATGGACGGCGCGCGACGCGATCGGGGGGCCTCCGCGCAGTGTCGGCGCGAGCGCCTCGAACATCGACTGCATGATGCGCGGCACGCCCGCCATCACGTGGACGTTGCCGATCGTGAATCCCGGTGCGATCGACATCGAATTGTCGATCAGCGTCGCACCACGCGGCATCGTCGCCATACGCTGGCGGGCGGCATTGAACTCACCCGGCTTGTAGTGGCGCTCCATCCGCGCCCAGGCTTCAGGATGCGGCTCCCACGGAACACCGAAGGCCGCAGCGACGCATTCGCTCGTGATGTCGTCATGTGTCGGGCCGATGCCGCCGGTTGTGAACACGTGGTCGAAGCGCGCACGCACCTCGTTGACGGTATTGACGATCGTCTCGACAACGTCGGGAATGACCCGCACTTCGCGAAGCGGGAGGCCGATCTCGCCGCAGCGGGTCGCGATATACTTGATATTGGCGTCCTGCGTGCGGCCGGATAGCACCTCGTTGCCGATCACGAGCAGACAAGCGGTCGGGTTCGTCTCGGTCATGGCGTCTCGGCTCATAGGAAATCGCGCAATAGCGGGATCAGCGGCTTGTCCGCAGGCGGCATAGGATAGTCCGAAAGGCGTTGCGGCCGCACCCAGGCGAGCGCCTGTCCCTCGCGTGACTGCGGCCTTCCCTTCCAGCGGCGGCAGACATAGAGCGGCATAAGCAAGTGGAACCGTTCATAGGCGTGCGAGGCGAAGGCGAACGGCGCGAGGCAAGCGGTCGCGACGTCGATCCCCAGCTCCTCCTTCAGCTCGCGGATCAGGCACGCTTCGGGCGTCTCGCCGGGATGCAGCTTGCCGCCGGGAAATTCCCATAAGCCCGCCAGCTTCTTGCCCTCGGGCCGCCGGGCCAGCAGAACGCGCCCGTCGGAATCGATCAGCGCGCACGCCGCCACGAGCATCAGAGGCTTGGACCCGTCCGCCGCGGGCGCGGCCTCGGCATGGCCGAAGATGTCGTCGCGCGTCGCCTCGAAATGCAGCACCGGATGCTCGCCGCCCCGGGCGAGGAAGGCCTCGGTTCCCTCTCCGGTGTGCCGGAACCCGATCCGGCGCAGCACCGCGGCGGATGCAGGATTGTCGGTCGCGACGTTCGCCTTCAAGCGGTCGATATCGAGATTGGCGAGCGCCCATCGCGCCAGCCGCCCGGCGGCTTCCGTCGCAACTCCGTGGCTCCAGAAGCGCCGGCCGACCCAGTAGCCGAGTTGGGCAGTCCGGGATTTCACGTCCACGCGCAATCCGACCGCCCCCACCAGCACCTCGTCCTCGCCCTCCTTCCCGGTAACGGCCAGGTTGTAGGCAGTGCCTGCATCAAGTTGCTGGCGCGTCGAGCCGATCCATTCGTCGGCAAGCTCGCGCGGATAGGGGAACGGCACCGCTGCGAGGGTGCGCGTCACGGCCCAGTCGTTGATGAGACGGTGCAGCGCGCCGGCGTCCTCCGGCACCAGCGGCCGCAAGGTCAGCCGCTCGGTGGTGAGAGGAACGAAACCCGCGGGAGTTTGTGGCGGCTGATCGGCAAGGGTCGATGCACGTTTCCTACCGCGCCGGACTGCCGCCCCGTTCGGGCTCGCCTTTCGGGGTGCGGTCATGCAAGGAACATCGCGGAGAAGGAACTCGGAATCGCGGTGGGATGGCTCGATGAAGGTGCCTGCTTGCCGCTCCGCGCGCAACCCGAACAGTCCGCCCGCCTGCATCTCGCGTCGCGGGCGTCTCCCGCTAGACGTAGCGGAAGGTCGTAAACATGCCAGCGTCCAGATGATACAGGAGATGGCAGTGAAACGCCCACCACCCGGGATTGTTAGCGTCGAATGCGACGACCACGCGCCGGCCGGGCGGCACCAGCACCGTGTCCCGCACCGCGCCGGAGAAGCGCTGGCCGTCGATTTCGACCACCTGGAACTCGTGTCCGTGCAGGTGCATGGGATGCGGCATCATGGTCTTGTTCGTCAGCACGAGTTCGACGCGCTCGCCCGCCGCGATCGGTAATGGCGGCACGTCCTTGTTCCAGGCGACATTGTTGATCGACCACACGTAACCGGCCATCTCGCCCGTCAGTTCCAGTGTATGAACGCGATCGGCCTTGCGCGGCGTCAGCGGCGCGATCGCGCGCAAGCGGCTCTCCAGATCGAGCGTGAGAGCCTCGGAGGGCGCCGGGCAAGCTCGGCAACTCCGGCGATCGGGGCACGGCCGGCGAGCAGGACGATGCCGGTTTGGTTGCGCTCGCCCTCCAGCACGGCGAGCACCGGATAGGCGGCCGGCTCACGCGGAATCGCTAGCGCGAATGTCGAGCCGCTGCGCGGCGGCGATCGGAAACCGTCGGCCGGTCAGCGGGACGACCTCGAATCCGTCCACCGCGATCAGTTGGCCGTCAAGCTGACCGAGGTCGACATGATAGGCACTCATCGAGGAGCTGTTGACGATACGGAGCAGCACCCGGCCTCCCGGTTCGACCTTGACCACCTCCGGGTCGGCGAGCGTGCGGTCGTTGGCGAGGAAGGCATCGTATTTGACGTCGTTCAGATCGGGAGCCCCGCTGGAGGCGCCCATTTTCATGCCAGACATCGGAGTCGTTGCCGGCATCGCGCGTGGGGCCGGTTTCATGCCCGGAGCGGCGGCCGCGCTCGGAGCCGATTTCCTCAGCTCCGCGAAGATTTGCTCGGGCGGCGTAAAGCTGAAGTCGGCGAGCATTACCACGACTTCCTGCTCATCCGCTCGGTCGCGCTGGTCGCGAATGATCAGCGGCGCGCTCATCAGAAGCTGTTCCTGTAAGCCCTCATGCGAGTGCATCCAGAACGTGCCGCCGAATCGCAAAGGAAAATCGTAGAGGGCAGCGCCGCCGGGCGGGATGGGCGGCCCGGAAATGCCTGGCACGCCGTCCTGCTGCCACGGTGGGGTGAGCCCGTGCCAGTGGATGAGGCTCGGCTTGTCGATTCCATTCTCCACCCGGACGCGAAAGGACTTACCAACCTCGGTCGTGATGCCGGGCGTGCCGTCCGGTTGCCGGATGCCGAATACCGAGGCGGGCTTGCCGTTCACCTCGATGCTGCGTCGTTGCAGTCGCAGAACGGCCGGAGGCGAAGAGGCGTTGCCGTCGCTCGCCGCTTTTCCCGGCGCTGTGTCCGGCCAGAAGGCCGAGGCCGCCAGCGCGCCTCTCAGAACATCGCGTCGTGAGGGCATCGAAAGGTCTCCCTCGTCTCACCCTAGCGGCGGCGGTTCTCGAGTTCCAGCGTAACGATCCGGGCAAGTAAGGTGGCTGGATAGAGCTGGCCGATGATCGCCTCCAAATTGGCGAGGCTGCGGGCGAAAGGATGCAGCGGCACGATATCCCCGAAGCCGGTCGAGGTCAGGGTCGTGAAGCTGAAATAAAACAGGGCGGATGCGAACTGCGGCCCATCCGGAACGGAGGGCAGGCCGGTGAAGGCGCCCGGCACGAGTTCGGCGACCAGCCGGAACCAGGCGGCGAACATCAGAGCCAAGTTGAGATAGAGAACCAGCGCGCCCTGGATGCGGTGATAGGTGATCCGGCCTGGCCCGAAGACCGCGGCGGATACCACCCAGCTCAGCACACAAAACGCGAGGATAACGCCAGCCCCGCCGGCGATGTCGGTCGCGCGCGAGTGCCAATGTTCCCGAACGACGACGCCGCCGACGCTCGCGATCAGGGAAGTCGTGCCGAGCACGAGCGCCCAGCGCGTGCGGGACACGAGCACGACGAGGGACACAACCGCGAGCATGAGGACGAGCCCGGCCAGCGGAGGGACAGGGACGCCGATAGCGGCGAGCGGAGTGAGGAGAAAAATCGCGACGATCTGCACGATCACCAGCGCGGTGAGCGCTGGATCGCGCAATCTCTCCCGCCAATCACGAGCCGATCGTCTCATTGCGTTCGCGGACATGCTCGCCCTACTTCGATAACGGCGGGCGGCCGGTCCTCTCATGAGCGATACGAGCCATTGATGTCGATATAGCCGTGCGTCAGATCGCACGTCCAAGCGGTCGCCTTGCCGCGTCCGAGCCCGAGATCGATCGCGATCTCCACCTCGCGCCCTTTCATGTGAGCGATCACCGGGGTTTCGTCGTAGCCCGGCACCACACCGCCTTCGCGCGCCATCCACACGCCGCCGACCGCCACCGACAACCTGTCGCGGTCGGCCGGCTCGCCCGCCTTTCCGACCGCCATCACGATCCGTCCCCAATTCGCGTCCTCGCCGGCGATCGCGGTCTTGACCAGCGGGGAATTGGCGACCGCAAGCGCGATCCGCCGCGCCGACTTCGCCGAAACCGCTCCGCTCACGTCGATGCGCACCAGCTTTTGCGCACCCTCGCCGTCCCGCACCACTTGCAGCGCGAGATCGAGCAGCACCTCGTTCAGCTTCGTGCCGAAGTTCCGCAGCAACCGGCTGGTGCCGTTGCCGGCGTCGCGCGGCGGCACGCGCGGGTGCTTGGCCTGGCCCGTCGCGAACAACAGCACGGTATCCGAGGTCGACGTGTCGGAATCCACCGTGGTGCAGTTGAAGCTCGCGTCGACGGCATGGCGCAGCATCGGGTCGAGCAGGTCGGCGGGTATCTTGGCGTCGGTGAATACGAAACACAGCATCGTCGCCATGTCGGGCGCGATCATGCCGCTGCCTTTGGCGATGCCGGTGATCCGCACCTCGGCCTCCCCGATGATCGCCGTGCGCGTCGCCGCCTTTGGGAACGTGTCGGTGGTCATGATGCCGCGAGCCGCGTCCTCCCATCCCTCCGCACGCAAACCCGCATGCAGGGTGGGCAACGCGGCGATCAGCCGCTCATCCGGCAGCACCTCGCCGATCACGCCGGTGGAAGCGAGGAACACCTGTTTGGCGGGACAGTCCAGCAGGCGGGCCGCGGCGGCGGCGGTTTCGGCGCAAGTTTGCCGGCCGGCCTTGCCGGTGAAAACATTGGCGTTTCCGGCATTCACGATCACCGCTCGCGCCTTGCCGCCGGAAAGCACGTTGCGGCACCAATCGACCGGCGCGCCGGGGCAGCGATTGCGCGTGAACACCCCGGCCACGGTGCTGCCGGGCGCCAGCTCCGCCATCACCAGATCGGTCCGGTCCTTATATCTGATGCCCGCCGCGGTCGCCGCGAGGCGCACGCCCGCCAGCGGAGGAAGTTCGGTCAGCGGAACGGCGAGCGGCGAGATGATCGGCGGCATGAGTGCTTCCCGGGAGTGTCGGAGAGTGTGAGCTTCAGGCCAAAGGCCACAACCGGAGCAAAAGAGCCAGTTCACGACCACCGGCGAGAACCCGCCGAATGCTCTCGGCCGTGAGTGTGCCTCTGCCGCCCCGAAGCGACGGGCATACCGAGGCGAATTTCGACGCAGGCTCGCTTTGCAGGCGCCCCGGCGCTTCGAACCATCAATACCGCGATTGACTAGCACCATCACGCGGTCCACATCGCGGCCGAGGCAGCCAAGCTGTGGCAGGCATTTGTAACGACGCCGCAAGGTCGTGGGGTCTGAGCGGACTGTTAGGAATGGGATAGGTGAGATGGGCGAGCGGCTGGAGAACGATCCTCCCCTTTACTACCGGGCGCATTTGTTCGTCTGTTGCAATCGCCGTCCCGAGAACCACCCGAGAGGATCGTGCGCGAATCGCGGGGCTGAGCGGCTGCGGGATCACATGAAGGCCAAGGCCAAGGCGATGGGCTTGGGCCACATCCGGGTGAATGCGGCCGGGTGTCTGGACCGCTGCGAACATGGGCCGTGCCTCGTTATCTATCCCGAGGGAATTTGGTACCAGCTCCGTTCCACGGAGGATGTGGACCGCGTTCTGGCGATCCATGTGCGCGATGGGAACCGATTGCCCGATCTGATGCTGCCGCGTGAGATTCGCTGAGACAGACACCATTTTCGCACTCGCCTCGGGAGCGGGACGTGCGGCGATCGCCGTTCTCCGGATCAGCGGACCGATGAGCGGGCATGTGCTCGAACTCCCTGTGCAGGGGACGACCTCCCGTCCGGCGGGCCGTTCTACGCGCCGTATGCGAGCCGAGCGGGGAGATTCTGGATCGGGCGATGGTCATTTGGCTGCCCGGACCCGGAAGTTATACCGGCGAAGATTCAGCCGAGTTCCACCTGCACGGCGGGCGGGCCGTATCAGCCGGGGTGGCGGAAGCGCTGGTCAGGCTCGGAGCCCGGCCCGCCGAGCCTGGCGAGTTCACCCGCCGCGCCTTCCTCAATGGACGGATGGATCTCCTTGAGGCGGAGGCGGTCGGGGACTTGGTACAGGCTGAGACCTCGGCCCAACGGCGGCAGGCTCTCAGGCAACTGGAGGGCGGGCTCGGGGCTGTTTACGGACAATGGGCAGACCGGCTGCGTGCTTGCACTCGCACATCAAGAGGCTCTGATCGACTTTCCGGATGAAGATCTACCGCCGGAGGTCGAGGCCGCTCTCTTGTCCGAGCTTAGGGCGGTGCGAGCGGACATCGCCGGCCATCTCGATGATGGGCGGCGGGGCGAGCGATTGCGTGAGGGGCTCGTATTCGCTGTGACCGGGCCTCCAAACGTCGGGAAGTCGAGCCTGGTGAACGCGCTCGCGGAGCGCGAGGTCGCCATCGTCTCCGAAATGCCCGGTACGACGCGCGACGCGATCGAGGTCCGGGTCGAGTTGGGCGGGGTGCCCGTGAGCCTTATCGATACCGCCGGTCTCCGGGACGCCGAGGACGTCATCGAGGCCGAAGGGGTGCGGCGAGCGCGCACACACATCGCCACGGCTGACCTCGTGGTCGAGGTGTCCGACCCCTCCGCGTCCCCCGAAACCGGCCCGCACCGAGCGGGCAAAACTCTGGCCGTGTTCAACAAGGTCGACCTGGGTGGCACGCCTCCGACCGGGGCGATCGCCGTGAGTGCCCGAACCGGAAGGGGGTTGGACAGATTGATCGAACGGCTCTCATGTGAGGCGCAGCTCCTGACACAGCTTGCCGGGCCACCCCCGCTGACGCGGGCCCGACACCGGGCTGCGCTGGTCGAGGCGGTCGCGCACTTGGAAGCCGCACTGGCAAGTGGCCTCCCGGAGCTACGGGGCGAGGATTTGCGCTTGGCACTTCGCGCGATCGGCCGTGTCACCGGGGCCGTCGGCGTGGAAGCCGGTACTCGACACGATCTTCAGGCAATTCTGCATCGGAAAGTAGATGGACCAATCGTACGATGTGGTCGTCGTGGGTGGCGGTCATGCCGGCTGCGAAGCCGCTGCTGCGGCGGCACGCGTGGGCGCTCGGACATTGCTTCTCACGCATCGGCTGGACACGATCGGAGAGATGTCCTGCAATCCCTCGATCGGCGGCATCGGCAAGGGCCATCTCGTCCGCGAGATCGACGCTCTCGACGGGATCATGGGGAGAGCCGCCGATCGAGCGGGCATTCATTTCAAGTTGCTGAATCGGAGCAAGGGGCCTGCGGTCCGAGGACCGCGGGCTCAGGCCGATAGGGGCTTGTACCGCCGTGCCGTGTCCGACCTGCTAGCCGCGACAGAGGGGCTCGAAATCCGCGGCTCAGGCGTGGACGACCTCGAAGTAGGCCCAACCGGGATACGCGCGGTCCGCTGTGCCGATGGGACTCGAATCGCCTCCGGTGCCGTCGTGCTCACGACGGGGACGTTCCTCCGGGGGGTGGTCCATATCGGGGATAAGCAAATCCCGGCGGGCCGCCTCGGAGAGGCACCCTCGATCGGTCTCGCTCGCACCCTCGGTCATCTCGGCCTTCCGCTCGGCCGCCTGAAGACAGGAACCCCGCCCCGTCTCGCCAAAAGCACGATCGATTGGGAGGAACTCACTTCCGACCCCGGCGACATGACACCCGAGCCGTTCAGCACGATGACGGATCGTATCGAAAACCCGCAGATCGCTTGCCGAATCACCGCGACCACCCCTGCCACTCACGCGATCATCCGCGAGAATCTGCACCGGTCAGCCGTCTATGGCGGGGGGATTTCCGGGCGGGGGCCGCGTTACTGTCCCTCCATCGAGGACAAGGTGGTGCGGTTCGCGGAACGGGACCGGCACCTCCTTTTTCTTGAGCCGGAGGGCCTCGACAGCGATCTCGTCTACCCCAACGGGATCTCGAACAGCCTGCCTGAAGAGGTGCAGCGAGCCGTGCTGGCGACCATACCGGGCTTGGAGCGCGCCGCCATGGTGCGGCCCGGCTACGCGGTCGAGTACGATTATATCGATCCTCGTTCGCTCTTGCCCTCCCTCGAGGTGAAGCGTGTGCCAGGCCTGTTCCTGGCGGGGCAAATCAACGGTACGACGGGGTACGAGGAGGCGGCGGCGCAGGGTCTGATGGCCGGGCTCAATGCAGCCCGACGGGCTGGGGGCTCCGATCCGGTTCGCTTGGATCGCGCCGACGCCTATATCGGCGTGCTGATCGATGACCTAACGACGCAGGGGGTCAGCGAGCCGTACCGGATGTTCACCTCCCGGGCCGAATTCCGGCTTACTCTTCGAGCCGATAACGCGGATCTCCGTGTCACACCGAAGGGGCTGGCCTGGAGTTGCGTCGGGAAGGAACGCGAAGGGCGGTTCCGCTCTTTTGCCGAGTCACTCGACGCGGCGAGAACTCCGGGCTGAGGCCGAAGGAGGTGCACCCGCCGCCCTCAAAAAGGCCGGGCTCCAACTGCGCCGTGACGGGCGATGGCAGTCCGTGCTGGACCTCCTCGGCGCGGAGGAGGAAATCGGGCCGCGGCTGCTCACCGCCTTCCCATGGCTGAGCAGCTTGCCCGGCCGGGTGCTGAACTCAGCTGCAAGCCGAAGCCCGCTACGCCGGCTATCTCCGGCGCCAGAACGCCGAAATTCGTGTCCTTCGATGTGAGGAGGCGGTTTCCCTGGCCGGGGTCAGGTTCGACGAGGTCGGGGGGCTCTCTCGCGAGCTTCGTGACAAGCTTTCGTCGACCGCTCCGCTTACTCTGAGCGTAGCCAGCCGCATTCAAGGGATGACTCCCGCCGCCTTGGCGGCCCTCGCTGCTCATGTACGCGGCCGGACGCCCGGTTAGCGTTTCACGTGAAACTCGAGCGAGCGACGCAGCAGCGCTTGGAAGTTTTTGCGGCCCTCCTGTTGCGCTGGAACCGGCGGATCAATTTGATCGCTCGCGCATCCGAAGCCGCTTTATGGGAAAGGCACATCCTCGACTCCCTGCAACTGATTGACCTGCTTCCGGCCGGGGTCTCCCGCGCGATCGATCTCGGTTCCGGAGCCGGCCTGCCCGGATTGGTGATCGCTCTGGCAACCGGGGTCCAATTCGATCTCGTCGAAGCGGACCAGCGCAAGGCGGCGTTCCTGCGAGAAGCTGGCCGCGTCACGGGAGCTCCGGTGCGGGTACAGCCAGTCCGGGCCGAATTCGCATCGCTCCCTCCCGCCCCGCTCGTCACGGCGCGCGCCTTCGCGCAACTTCCTGGACTGCTCGCAGCCGCCCACCCTTTGCTGCAACCGAGTAGCGGCGTCTGCTTGCTTCTAAAGGGAGCGTCGGTGGAAGCGGAATTGACGCAGGCTCGCCGGCAGTGGCAGATGCAAGTGGAACGGTTCCCGAGTCGGACCGCGCCAGACGCGACCATCCTACGCATCAGCGAGATCGCCCCTGCCGGAGCTCCCTCCTGAGTTCGACATAGAAGTACCAAACTCCCCGCCCCGCATACTGGCGATCGCCAATCAGAAGGGCGGGGTCGGGAAAACCACGACGGCGATCAATTTGGCCACCGCTCTCGCCGCCGCGGGTCGGACCACCCTCGTGATCGATTTAGATCCGCAGGGCAACGCCTCGACCGGCCTCGGGCTCGGTCCGGCCGACCGGCAGCCAGGCAGCTACCGGCTGCTTTCCGGGGGCAGCCGGTTCGACGAAACGGCGCAGCCGACGCAGGTTCCCGATCTCTGGCTTATTCCGGCCGAGCCTGATCTGGCGGGAGCTGAGATCGAGCTCGTCGAGATGCGGCGGCGCGAGTACCTGCTTGCGGCAAGCCCTCCAGCCTCTCCGGCTCGGTCCAAGTCCCTTCCGCTTCGTCCTTGTGGACTGCCCGCCCAGTCTCGGCCTGCTCACGCTCAACGCCCTCGTCGCGGCGGATGCCGTGCTGGTTCCGCTGCAATGCGAGTTTTTCGCCCTAGAAGGCATTTCGCACCTCGTGCGCACGATCGATTTCGTCCGGCGTGGGCTCAATCCGACTCTCGTTCTGCAGGGGATCGTGCTGACCATGTTTGACCGACGGAATAACCTCTCCGAACTCGTCGCGGCGGACTCGCGCGGCTTTTTTGGCGACCTAGTCTACGAAACCGTCATTCCCAGAAATATCCGGATTTCGGAAGCGCCCAGTCATGGCAAGCCCGTCCTCCTCTACGATTTCCGCTCTTCCGGCGCGCAAGCCTATGTCCGGCTTGCCGGCGAGTTGCTGAAACGCGAGCTCGCCGGGAAGAAGGCCACGGCATGACCGGCAAGGACGCGGGGCCTCGTTTGGGCCGGGGACTCGCCGCCTTGCTCGGTGAACTCCCGAGCATTTCTCCCAGTGCGGGGGTTCGCGAGATGCCGGTCGAGCTGCTTGAACCAGGTCCGTTCCAGCCCCGGGCACCCTTAGAGGCGGATAGCCTTGCCGAGCTTACCGAGTTCGGTGAAGGCCAGGGGCATTCTTCAGCCATTGCTGGCCAGGCCGCATCCGACGTCCTCGGGTCGCTTTCAGATCATTGCCGGAGAGCGGCGCTGGCGCGCAGCTCAGCTGGCGGGGCTGCATGAAGTGCCCACACTCGTGCGCGGCCTCTCGGACGCGGATGCCATGGCCGGCGCCCTGGTCGAGAACCTGCAAAGGGAGGATCTGAACGCGATCGAAGAGGCGGAGGGATACCGGCGACTGGGCACGGAGTTTGGGCTCAAACAGGATCAGCTCGCGCGGGCGGTGGGCAAGTCACGCAGTCATGTCGCGAACACCGTCCGCCTGCTCAACCTTCCTTCCCCGGTGCAGGAGGAAGTCCGCAAAGGCAGCCTCTCAGCAGGTCACGCCCGTGCTTTGCTGATGCATCCGGAACCGCAAAAAGCCGCCTTGGCGGTGATCTCTCGCGGTCTGAACGTCCGGCAGACCGAAGCCCTGGTCGCCGGGCGGCCCGCGCCGGCATCGGAGGAATTGAGGCGACCCGCCGGGAGGAACAAGGAGACCGAAGCTCTCGAGCGAGAGCTGGCCGAGAAGCTGGGACTGCGGGTGCAGATCGGCCATCGGGGTCCGGGGGGCACCGTTCAACTTCACTACTCGAGCCTGGATCAGCTCGACGGGCTGGTGGCGCTACTCAGCCGGGCTTGATCTTGCTCTGCGTTCGGCCGCACGCCACGCCAAGGCGAGCACGGCTCGCTTGCAGAGTGCGTCGGCTGGCGCTCCGGTTCGCTTGCAGGCCTGCTCGGCTTCTCCCCAGGCCATCGAAGCGGCCGCCAGTGCGTTGGGGGTCCATAGGCCGAGAGCCCGCGTCACGGACCCGATACGCTTGAAGAACACAGGAGGCCGCGCTGCGCGGATCGCGTTCTCGCGCGGCACGCCATCCGCGATAGACGCCGCTATCCGGTGCAAGCGCTGCAGGTGCATAAGCCCGGCCCTCAGCACCCCTACTGCGCTCGCGCCTTCGGATAGAGCCAATTCGATGGCCCGGTCCGCTTTCGCCACCTCGCCCTCGGTGGCCGAGAACAATGCATCCTCGAGGGAGAGCCCGCCCAAGTCGCCGACACAGGCGCGAGCCATCTCAACGTTCACTCGCCCACCGGCTCCCGCATGCACCGCCAGTTTCTCAAGCTCTTGCCGCGTGGCCGCCCGGTCTGCCCCAAGCTGGGAGGCAAGCCAGACGACCGCGTCAGTGTCCGCCGTCACCTTGGCCCCGGCAAGCGTACTCTGGATTGTCCGCTCCAGGCTTTGTCCCTCTTCGTTATAGCAGGCGATAGATGCGCCATCCGGGGCTCGCTCAAGGAGCGTATGCAGCTTCGACCGGGTCGAAAGTCCCGGCGCTTCGAGGATGACCAGCGCCTCGGCCTTGCCCGCCAGCACAGCCTTGACCGGGACGGCCGCGGCGTCCGTCGCCTCTCGGACCCGGACCACGCGACGTCCCCCTGTCAGAGACAAAGCCGACGCCTCCTCGTCGAGCCGGGCAGTCATGCCACGGTCCAGCTCCGAGAACCGGAAAGGATCGCGGGAGGAGCCGAGCACGGCCGCAATGAGCAGTTCGGCCCGCTCGTGGATCAGGCCGGAATCCTCGCCGTGAAGAAGCACGACACGGCAGGCCCCGGGATCGCGGAGGAATCCCGCGACCCTCCGGGCATCGATCTTCACCGGGTTCTACCCGGCGGCAGCAGTCGCTGCATGGTGGCGGAAATAGGCCGCGAGCTGGAGCGTGATCTGGTCCGCGATCTGCTCGGCGAGGCGACGCTGAACGGTCTCGTTCTCCAGATCGGCGGCAAAAAATTGCTGGTCCAGGATGTTGAGGCCATCGAGCGCCCGTGCAGAGCCCGAAGCAAGCCGTGTCCCGCCCGGGTCCTGCGCCCGTAATGTCCAGTTCCCTCGCGCGATCAGGCGGATGCGGGTCACGGAGTTGTCCTGCAGGATGGCGATACCCTCCCCGGCAATGCTGTAATCAACGCCGAGATCGTATTTCTGAGCGGCCCCCCCGCCTGACCCTTCAAAGCGCTTTTGCAGCGCCTGCCGCAGCAACTGACCGGGCCGGTCGGGAATGATCCCGACATTGATCGCACCGAGTTCCCGCTGCGCGATCCCCGGCCCGCCTGACGCCGTGGGCATGTAGACCGGCCGGAAACCGCACCCCGCCAGGGAGAACCCGGCGCTCAACGCAAGAAGCTCTCGGCGGCGCATCATCCTCAGCCCGCGACCACGAAATTGACGATCCTGTTCGGCACGTGGATGCGCTTGAGGATTCGCTTCCCCGCCAGTGCCCGCGCGACATTCGGCTCGGCTTCCGCCGCCGCTATCACCTCCGACGGGTCCGCGTCCGGAACAGCCGTCACCGTGCCCCGCAGCTTGCCCATGACCTGGACCGCGATGGTCAAATGCTCGGCCTTCACGAGCGAGGCGTCCGCCTCCGGCCAGGGCAGATCGAGCGACGAGCGCGGAACCACCTGGATTGAGGTGGGCGTGCATCTCCTCGGCGAGGTGCGGCATCATCGGGGATAGCAGCCGGGCCAGAACCTCCACCGCCTCACGCCTCGCGCCATCGAGCCCCTCCCCGCTCGCGCCCCGTTCGGCATCGGCGATGGCGTTCGCGAACTCATGGAGCCGCGCCACGGCCACGTTGAAGGCGAACCCTTCCAGCGCCTCCGTCACCGCGGCGATCGTCCGGTGCGTCGCGCGCCGCAAGGCGAGAGCGCCCTCCCCTGTTGCGGCCGGTTCCCGCTCCGGATCCGCCGGCGGCACTGCATCGACGAGACGGAACAGCCGCTGGGTGAAGCGGAACGCCCCGGCGACCCCCGCCTCGGTCCACTCCATGTCGCGCTCGGGCGGATTGTCCGACAGGATGAACCAGCGGGCCGTGTCGGCCCCGTATCGCGCGATGATGGCTCCGGGGTCCACGGTATTGCGCTTCGACTTCGACATTGCCTCGACGCGCCCGACCGTCACCGGCTCGCCGGTCGCGCGTGCGACCGCGACCCCATCCGGGCGCCGCTCGACTTCCTCGGGATAAAGCCAGCGCCCGTCCACCGTGCGGTAGCTGGCGTGCGTCACCATGCCTTGCGTGAACAGCCCCGCGAACGGCTCCTCGACCCCGAGATGCGCGGTTTCCTTCATCGCCCGGGCGAAAAAGCGCGAGTAGAGCAGGTGCAGGATCGCGTGCTCGATCCCGCCGATATACTGATCGACGGGCAGCCAATGATCGGCCGCGGGACGCGCGACCGGTTCGGCCGCGTGCGGGCTGCAAAAGCGCGCGAAGTACCAGGAGCTGTCCACGAACGTATCGAACGTGTCGGTCTCGCGCCGCGCCGCCCCGCCGCATCGCGGACAGGCAACGTGTTTCCAGGTCGGATGGTGATCGAGCGGGTTGCCGGGCAGATCGAAGCGCACATCCTCGGGCAACAACACCGGTAACTGATCGTCGGGGACCGGCACGATGCCGCACGTCGCGCAATGGATGACCGGGATCGGGCAACCCCAATACCGTTGCCGGCTCACACCCCAGTCGCGCAGCCGCCAGTTGGTGACGCCCTCTCCGGTGCCGCGCCGCTCCAGTTCCGCGATGACCTCGCGCTTGGCCGCTTCCGCGTCCATGCCATCGAGGAACCCGGAATGGAAGATCGTGCCCGGCCCGTCATAAGCCTCGTCTCCGATCGCGAAATCCGCCGCATCTTTCCCTGGCGGCAGCACGACCGGCACCACGGGAAGAGCGTATTTGCGGGCAAATTCCAGATCGCGCTGGTCGTGCGCCGGACAACCGAAGATCGCGCCGGTCCCGTATTCCATCAGCACGAAATTGGCGATCCAGATCGGGAAACTGGCGCCCTCGATGAACGGATGACGAACCCGAAGCCCGGTGTCGTAGCCCTCCTTCTCCGCCGTCTCGATCACCGCCTCGCTCGTCCCGAGACGCCGGCACTCGGCGACGAAAGCAGCAGCCGCCTGGTCGCGTTCTGCGACCGCGGCGGCCAGCGGATGCTCAGGCGCGAGCGCGAGGAACGACATCCCGAATAGCGTGTCGGGGCGCGTGGTATAGACTTCGACCTCCTCGATCGAGGCTTCCGGCCGGGTAAGGTGGAAACGCACGCGTGCGCCGGTGCTGAAACCGATCCAGTTCTCCTGCATCGCTTTCACGCGTTCGGGCCAGCGCGGCAGGTCCTGGAGTCCCGCGCGCAGTTCGACCGCGTAGCGTGTGATACGCAGGAACCATTGCGGCAGCCGTTTTTTCTCGACCAGCGCGCCGGACCGCCAGCCCCTTCCGTCGATCACCTGCTCGTTCGCGAGCACCGTGTTATCGACCGGGTCCCAGTTCACCCAGCCTTCCTTTCGCTCGGCCAAGCCGGCGCGCAACAGGTCGAGGAACAACCGTTGTTGCTGCCCGTAATAATCCGGGTCGCACGTCGCGAACTCGCGCGACCAGTCGAGCGACAGTCCCATCCGCTGCAACTCGCCCCGCATGGCGGCGATGTTCTCGCGCGTCCAGGCAGCGGGATGCACGCCACGCTCGCGGGCCGCATTCTCCGCCGGAAGGCCGAACGCATCCCATCCCATCGGATGCAGCACCGAATAACCGCGCGCTCGCTTGTAACGCGCGACCACGTCGCCGAGCGTATAGTTGCGAACGTGCCCCATATGGATCTTTCCGCTGGGGTATGGGAACATTTCGAGAACATAGTACTTGGACCGTCCGTCCGCGGGCACGTCTTCGACGCGGAAGCAGCCGCGCTCCGCCCACACCCGTTGCCAATGCGGCTCGGCTTGGCGGAAGTCGTAGCGCAGTCCCTCGGCCGCCGGAGCGGGCGCCGTGACGGAAGCCTCGTTCATGCGCTCCTATTCGCCGCTTCGCCGCTCGAGGGCAAGTCCCGCCGCCGCATCGCAGGCGCGCCATCCGCTTAGATCATCGCAGGTGCGCCATGCCGGCGAGCGCCTGCCGGTATTCGGCAGGCAGCGGGGTTGGGCGGCGCGTCTGCTGATCGACCATAACCACGGTGTTACGGCTGGTCGCGACGCATCCGCCGCTCGTGAACATGCCTTGGCCGATCGTGATGGAGCTGCGCCCGACCGAGAGAACCGTCGTGCCGATATCGACCTGGTCCGGCCAGAACACTTCCGCGCGAAACTCGATCGTGATCGCGACAAGCACCATCCAGCACCCGGCCGGAAACGCGGGCAAGGCGGCGGAGCGGAGAAACGCGGACCGGCCGCTTTCCGAATAGGTCGCGAAGACCGCGTTGTTGACGTGGCCCTGCCGGTCGGTGTCGCCGTAGCGCACGTTCTCCGTCGCCCAGTTCTCGAAGCTGGCGCGATCAGTGAGGTCCGGCCCGTCCGTCATTGGCCGCGCATGGTCCCCACCTCGCGCATCGCGCGCTTCAGTGCGAGCAGCTTGCGGTCGCGCTCCCGGAACAAATCGGCGGGATCGCGACCGCCCCAATCGAAATAGCCGCGTCCGGCCAGCACGCCGGTACGCCCCTCCGATACCAGCCGGTCCAGGGTCTCGCTCCGCCCCGTCGCGGGCGGCGGCGCGTAGCTGCGGTTGGCGAGCGCGTGTTGCAGCAACTGCAATCCGGTGAAATCGCCTTTCGCCAGATGCCCGAGGATCGGAATGCGCAGGGCGAGGCCGTGGATGATCGAGTTGTCGATCTCGCGGGGGGATGCATAGCCCTGGTCGAGCAGCCAGTTCACCTCAAGACCGATCGCCGCCTGGATGCGATTGGCGATGTAGCCCGGAATGAACCGACGGAGCACGACCGGCACCTGCCCGAGCGCCGTGATCGTATCGCGCATCTTGGCAACGATCGCCGGATCGGTGCCGGGCCCGCCGACGATATCCACGAGATCGACGAGATAGGGAGGCGTGTACCAGTGGGCGATCACCGCGCGGGATTGCCGCCGCTCCGGCATGAGCGGGAAGGGATCGAGATGGCTCGTGTTGCTGGCAATGATCGCACCCTCGAGCGCGAGCCCGTCGATCTCCGTGAACAACCGCCGTTTCGCCTCGGGCTGCTCGATGATCGCCTCCACGATGAGTTCCGCGCTCTCGACCGTCTCCGCGAGAGTCGCGCATCGTCGGATCGCGCCGGCGAGCCGCTCGGAGGTCCAGGACGCATCCGCCTCCCCGGCTTCCCGCAAGGTGGCGAGCGCCCCCTCCATCAACGCCCCGGCCCGTTCCAGCACGGCCGCATCGCTGTCGGTCAGCCGCACGGCATGGCCGCCCAACGCGAACACGAGGGCGAGCCCATGCCCCATCGTGCCCGCGCCGATAATCGAGACCTGCATCGACTCGCTTCCTCAGCTCTTCACCATCCCGCACCCGCCTTCCGACATCGGCCGCCAAGCCTGGTCCGCCGGGGTCGTGACCACGAGCTTCAGCAGATCCCACTTGCCTTTACTCTCCGCGGGCGCCTTCACCTCGAACAGATACACCGGGAACAACGCCCGCCCGTCTTCCCGGATGCGACCGGAGCCGAAGGCCTCGTCCTCGATCGGCATCGCCTTCATCTGCGCGACGACCGCCGCACCGTCGGCCTTCGCCTTCGCCGCTCCCATCGCGGCGACCGCCTTCAGGTAATGCAGCGTTCCGGCGTAGCAGCCCGCCTGGATCATGTTCGGCGGCTCCTGCTTCGGCATCTGCGACTGCACCTTCCGCGTGAAGGCGCGCGTGCCGTCGTTCAGGTCCCAATAGAAAGTCGAGGTCATGTAAAGACCTTGCGCGATTTCCACGCCCATCGCCTCGATGTCCGCCGGCTGCGACAGCAACGCAGCCAGCTTCATCGTCGGCGTCAGCCCAAATTCATGCGCCTGCTTCACGCAGTTTGATACATCACCGCCCGCCATCGCGAGGCCGAGCACGTTCGCGCCGCTCGACTGGGCCTGCACCAGATATGAGGAGAAATCCGTCGTGGTCGGGAACGGGTAGGCAGCGCGGCCCAGCACGCTCCCGCCGGCTTCCTTCACGAAGCGGGAGGCGTCGCGTTCGAGCTGTTGGCCGAACACATAATCTGCGGTGATGAAAAACCACTTGTTTCCGCCGATCTTGACCACTTGGCTCGCGGTCGAGTGGGCGAGCATGTAGGTGTCGTAGGTCCAATGCACCGTATTCGGTGAGCACTGCGCGCCGGTCAGATCGGCGGTGGCCGCGCCGGAGTTCACGAATACCTTGTTCTTCTCTTTCGTGACGGCCGCGATGGCAAGCGCGACCGAGGAAGTCGGCACGTCGAGCACCATATCCACGCCGTCGCGGTCGTACCATTTGCGCGCGATATTCGCACCGATATCGGGCTTGTTCTGGTGGTCGGCGTGAATCACTTCGACGTTGAAGCCGTGTCCGTTGCCGAACTCGTCGGCGGCATATTTACCGCACACATAGGACCCGATGCCCGTCGTATCGCTGTATGGGCCGGATTTGTCGGTGAGCACGCCGATGCGGATCGTCGGAGCCTCGGCGCGTCCGGTTCGCGTCATCGGAAGCGTGACTGCCAGCGAAGCGGCTCCAAGCACCCCACGACGAGTTACGGGCATGGCAGACCTCCCTCTGTGGTGCAGCGCTCCGCCAAAGCATCGGCACAGTCGCGCGCCCTCCGCAAGGTGCTCGCGAGCCCGATGCTGCGCCGCAGCGCGAGATTGCGCCCGCAGCTTGCGGCAGAAACCACGCCTCTCGCGAAAATGTAATCGCCTCCATCCTGGCTCTTGCGAAAGCTGGGGCGCAAAGGAAGATGCTAGCCGGGAGGAAACCGCGCATGGACAACGTCAGCGTGCGGGTCGAGGATGGGGTTGCGGTCCTCACGATCGACAATCCCCCGGTGAACGCGCTGAAAGCCAGCGTCCGCGCGGGCATCGTCGAGGAAATTGATCGCGCAGGGCAACAGCAGGACGTGAAGGCCGTCGTGCTCGCGGCGAAGGGGCGCATTTTTGTCGCCGGAGCCGACATAACCGAGTTCGGCAAACCCCCGCAGAGTCCGACCTTGCGGGAGGTGATCGCGGCGCTCGACCAATGCCGCAAGCCGATCGTCGCCGCCATCAACGGCGCTGCCTTGGGAGGCGGGCTCGAACTCGCGATGGGCTGCCACGCCCGCATCGCCTCACCGAACGCAAAGCTCGGATTGCCGGAGGTGAAGCTCGGCTTGTTGCCGGGCGCAGGCGGAACGCAACGCCTGCCTCGCCTCATCGGCGCGGAGGCGGCGCTCGAGATGATCGTGACAGGCGAGCCGGTCTCGGCACAGCGCGCACTTAAGCTCCGCCTCATTGACGCCATCGCCGAGGACGATCTGGAAGGCGCGGCCATAGCGCACGCGCGCAAGCTCGCCACCGCGGGCACTCCGCTCCGGCGCACCCGCGATCTGACCCCGTCGCCATCCGATCCGGCGGGTCGGCAGGAGTTCGAGAAAGCCGCGGCGGCCGCGCTGAAGCGGGCGCGCGGGCTACCCGCGCCTGCGGCCTGCGTCGAGGCCGTGCGCGCGGCGCTCGATCGTCCGTTCGAGGAAGGCATGGTGCTGGAGCGGCAGGCGTTCGAGCGGCTCGTGCAGGACGAGACCTCGAAGGCGCTGCGCTACGCCTTCTTCGCCGAGCGCGCCAGCGCCCGCGTGCCCGGCCTGTCCAAGGACATCCGACAGCGCCCGATCCGCCGCGCGGCCGTGCTCGGCGCCGGCACGATGGGCGGCGGAATCGCGATGTGCTTCGCGCAGGCCGGCATCCCCGTCACCCTCATCGAGACCAGTCAGGAAGCGCTGGATGCGGGACGCGAGCGAATCGCCAAGAACTACGCAGCGTCCGTGAAGCGCGGCAGCCTTTCCCACGCCGACTCCGAAGAATTTCGCGAGGCGATCCAGGGTGCGGTCGGAATGGACGCCGCGGCGGAGGCCGACATCGTGGTGGAAGCGGTGTTCGAGGATATGCCGCTCAAGCGGCAGATTTTCGGCGAACTCGACCGGATCACACGGCCGGGCACGATTCTGGCGACCAACACCTCCTATCTCGACGTGAACGAGATCGCCGCTGCCACGAAGCGGCCCGGCGATGTGCTCGGGCTGCATTTCTTCAGCCCGGCGAACGTGATGCGGCTTCTGGAAGTGGTGCGCGGCGCGGAGACGGCGCCCGACGTGCTGGCGACCGCGGTGGCGCTTGGCCAGAAGCTCGGCAAGGTGCCCGTCGTCGTCGGCGTCTGTTATGGTTTTGTTGGCAACCGAATGCTGGCGCAGCGGACGCGCGAGGCCGAGCGGCTATTGTTCGAAGGCGCGTTGCCGCATGAGGTGGACGCCGCGATGACCGAGTTCGGATTCCGCATGGGGCCGTTCGCGGTGTCGGATCTCGCCGGGCTCGATATCGGCTGGCGAATCCGCAAGGCGCAGGGCAAACGGGCACCGATCGCGGACGCGCTGTGCGAGGCAGGGCGGCTCGGCCAGAAAACCGGCCGCGGCTACTACAGCTACGCCGAGGATCCGCGCAAACCGGCACGCGATCCCGAGGTGGAGCGGCTGATCGCGAACATCTCGGAGCAACAGGGCATCGCGCGGCGGAGCATCGGACGCGACGAGATCATCGAGCGGCTGGTGTTCCCGATGATCAACGAGGGTGCGCGCATCTTGGATGAAGGGATCGCGGCGCGGCCGAGCGACATCGACGTGATCTGGCTCAATGGCTACGGCTGGCCCGCCTGGCGTGGCGGCCCGATGTGGTACGCCGACAGCATCGGCCTGGCGCACATTGCCCGGCGATTGGAGAACTACGCCGCGCAGACGGGAGAAGCGAGCCTGCAACCCGCGCCGCTGCTCGCCCGGCTCGCGGCGGAGGGCGCGGGTTTCGGGTCACTCAAGGACGAGAAATGATCCCTCACCCCGGCCCTCTCCCGCAACGGGAAAGGGGGGAAGAAGCCCGCTCCCCTTGCGGGAGGGGGTTGGGGGAGGGGAACGGAAGGAAACACGCCGATGGACCTTCGCTTCACGCCAGAGGAAATCGCGTTCCGCGATGAAGTCCGGACCTTTTTCCGCACGCAGATCCCGGCCGAGATCCGGCGCAAGGTGCGCGAGGGTCGCAAGATCGAGAAGGCGGATTACGTCCTCAGCCAGCGCACGCTGAACGCACGCGGCTGGGCCGTGCCGCACTGGCCGAAAGAGTGGGGCGGGCAGGATTGGTCGCCGGTGCAGACCTACATCTTCCAGGAGGAGTTGCAGCAAGCGGCGCTGCCGCCGCTCGTCTCGTTCAACGTGTTCATGGTCGGGCCGGTGATCGCCCAATTCGGCTCCGACGCGCAGAAGCGGCGTTTTCTCGCCCGCGCGGCCAATCTCGATGATTGGTGGTGTCAGGGCTTCTCGGAGCCTGGCGCGGGCTCCGATCTCGCGTCGCTGAAAACCTCGGCACGGCGCGAGGGCGATCATTACATCGTCAACGGCCAGAAGACGTGGACGACGCTCGGCCAGTACGCCGACTGGATCTTCTGCCTGGTGCGCACCGACCCGTCCGCCAAAAAGCAACTCGGTATCAGCTTCCTTCTCATCGACATGAAGACGCCCGGCATCACGCTGCGCCCGATCATCACGATCGAGGGCGGGCACGAGGTGAACGAGGTGTTCTTCGATGATGTGCGGGTGCCTGCCGAAAACCTAGTCGGACAGGAGAACAAGGGCTGGGATTACGCCAAGTTCCTGCTCGGCCACGAGCGCACCAGCATCGCGCGAGTCGGCGTCTCGAAGATGCGGGTGCGCTACATCAAGGATCTCGCGGCCAAGGTGCCCGCGGCCGAGGGCGTGCTGTGGGACGATGACGGTTTCCGCCAGCGACTAGCTGCGGTGGAGATCGGCCTCAAGGCGCTGGAGATGACACAGCTCCGCGTCGTCGCGGCGGAACGGCATCGCGAAAAGGGCAAGCCCGATCCGGCGACCTCGATCCTCAAGATCAAGGGCACGGA
Source organism: uncultured Alphaproteobacteria bacterium (assembly GCA_963808965.1). Classification (GTDB taxonomy): domain Bacteria; phylum Pseudomonadota; class Alphaproteobacteria; order Acetobacterales; family Acetobacteraceae; genus CAWEHU01. The sequence continues at coordinate 173,664 of CAWEHU010000016.1, read as the reverse complement.
ATTGCAGCAGGCGACGACCGAGTTGCTGATGGAAGTGGCCGGGCCGTACGTGTTGCCGTACCGGTCGGATGGTGGCGGGGCGGGAAGCAACGAGCCGCCGGCGGGGCCGGACTGGGCCGACGCGGTCGCGCCCACCTATTTCAACCTGCGCAAGCTCTCGATCTATGGCGGCTCGAACGAGATCCAGCGCAACATCATCGCCAAGGCCATCCTCGGTTTGTGAAAGAGGCCGCGCATGGATTTCGACCTCAACGACGATCAGCGGCTTTTGAAGGACAGCGTGGACCGGCTGATCGAGGATCAGTACGGCGATTTCGAGAAACGCAAGGCGTATCAGCGCGAGCCGCATGGATGGAGCGAACGGCTCTGGGCGCAATACGCGGAACTCGGGTTGCTCGCGCTGCCGTTCGAGGAGAGCGCGGGCGGATTCGGCGGCGGCCCGGTCGAGACGATGATTCTCATGGAGGCGTTCGGTCGCGGGCTCGCGCTCGAACCGTATCTCGCGACGGTCGTGCTCGGTGGCGGCTTCCTGCGGTTGGGCGGCAGCGAGCAGCAACGCGCCGAGCTGATCCCGCGCATCGCAGAGGGTGCGATGAAGCTCGCCTTCGCGCAGGTCGAACCACAGAGCCGCTTCGATCTGCACGACGTCGCCACGAAGGCGCAGCGCGCGGATGGGGGTTGGACGCTGCAAGGGAGCAAGAGCGTCGTCCTGCACGGGGATTGCGCCGACCGCATCGTGGTGAGCGCCCGTACCGGGGGCGGCAGGCGCGACCGGGACGGCATCAGCCTGTTCCTGGTCGATCCGAAGGCGGAGGGGGTCGCCGTGCGCGGCTATGCGACGCAGGACGGGATGCGCGCGGCGGAGGTGCAGCTCTCCGACGCACGCGTCGGCGACGACTCGCTTATCGGCGAACAGGATCGCGGGCTGGCGCTGATCGAGCGTGTGGTCGATGGCGCGATCGCCGCGCTCTGTGCGGAGGCCGTCGGAGCGATGGAGGCGCTGCACCAGGCGACGGTCGGCTACCTCAAGGATCGCAAGCAGTTCGGCGTTTCCATCGGCAGCTTCCAGGCGTTGCAGCACCGCGCCGTGGACATGATGATCGCGCTGGAGCAGGCGCGCAGCATGGAGATGTACGCGGCGATGATGGCCGATGCCGAGGATGCAGCGCAGCGCCGCACCGCCATCTCGGCGGCCAAGGTGCAGGTCAACCAATCGGCCCGGTTCGTCAGCCAGCAAGCGGTGCAGCTGCACGGCGGCATCGGCATGACGATGGAGTACCGGCCGGCGCACCACTTCAAGCGGCTGACCATGATCGAGTTGCAGTTCGGCGACACCGAGCATCATTTGCGCATCGTCGCCGGCGCGGGCGGCCTGATCGGGACGGATGCAAGCGATGACCAGTCCACCCGTCCAGCAGCCTGAATTGCGCTTCGCGAAGTCTCACGCGGCTGATCGCGCCGCGCTCGGTCGCGATCGTCGGCGCGTCCGCCGATCCGACGCGCATCGGCGGACGGCCGATCGCCTACATGCTGGCGCAGAATTTCGCCGGCCCGATCTTGCCGGTGAACCCGAAGCGGCGCGAGATCCAGGGTCTGCCCGCGTATCAATCGGTCGCCGACCTGCCGGAGACGCCGGATGTCGCGATTGTCGCGGTCCCGGGCGAGCTCGCCGTGCAGGCGGTGGACGATCTCGGCAAGCGCGGAGTGAAGGCGGTCATCGTGTTCACCGCCGGTTTCGCCGAAACCAGCGACGGAGCGGCGGCGCAGGACAGGTTGGTCGGGCACGCACGCGCGCACGGGATGCGGCTGCTCGGGCCGAATTGTCTCGGCCTGTTCAACAGCCGCATCGGCTTCTACCCCATGTTCACGACGAGCTTCGAGGGCGGCTTCCCGCGCGCCGGCCGCATCGGTATCGCGAGCCAGTCCGGCGCGTACGGCACGCATCTTTACGCCGAGGCGCGCGACCGCCGCATGGGTACGCCGATTTGCGTCACCACCGGCAACCAGGCCGACGTGACGCTCGGTGACGTGATCGGCTGGATGGCGGAAGATCCCGATACCGACGTGATCGCCGCTTATGCCGAGGGCATCAGACGAATCGGAGCGCTTCCTTGCCGCTTTGGAGGCGGCCCGGCAGGCGCGCAAGCCGGTCGTGATGATGAAGGTCGGCCGCAGCGCGCTCGGGCGCGAAGCGGCGAAGTCGCACACCGCATCCATCGCGGGTGACGACGCGGTGACGGACGCGGTGCTCGCGGAGTTCGGCGTGGTGCGCGCGCAGACGACGGAGCAGCTGCTCGACATCGCGCAGACCGCGACGCGCCGGGTCTATCCCGCGCGCAACACGTTGGGCGTCATCACGATCAGCGGCGGCGCTGGGGTTTTGATCTCGGACGCGGCCGAGTCGCTCGGCCTCTCGATGCCGCAGCTCCCGGCCGAGGCGCAGGAGCGGCTCAAGGAACTCATCCCGTTCGCCTCGCCGATCAATCCGGTCGATTGCACCGCGCAGGTGTTCAACGACATGTCGATGATCGGCCGGTTCGCCGACGTGATGCTGGACGAGGGCGGTTACGCCTCGGTGCTGGCGTTCTTCAGCTCGGTCGGCGCGTCATCCTCGATCGGCCCCGAACTCCGCGTCCAGCTACGCACGTCGATGGAGCGCCACAAGGACCGGCTCTACGTTCTGAGCGTGCTCGCGCCCGCCGAGCGGGAGGAGGAATTCGAGCGCGACGGTTTCGTCGTGTTCCGCGATCCGACGCGGGCCGTCGCCGCGATCCACGCCATGGGCCGGTTCGGCGCGGCATTCGAGCGCGCGAACGCCGCACCCCCGCCCGATGTCCCCCCGCTCACGATGCCCGAGCTCACGCCGACCGAGGCCGAGGCCAAGCGGCTGCTCGCCGAAGCCGGCATCGAGTCCGCGCCGGAGCGCGTCTGCGCCTCGGAAGAGGACGCGGTGCAGGCGGCGGAGTGGTTCGGCTACCCGGTGGTGCTGAAGATTCTCTCGCCCGACATCCTGCACAAATCGGAGATCGGCGGCGTCCTGCTCGGGCTTGCCAATGCCGATGACGTGCGTGCCGGACACGCGACGTTGCTGCAACGCGCGCGGGACGCGGCGCCGGGCGCGCGGATCGAGGGCGTGCTGGTCGCGAAGCAGCTCCAGGGCGGCGTCGAGTGCATCCTCGGCATCAACCGCGACCCGGTGTTCGGACCTATCGCGATGTTCGGCCTTGGCGGTATTTTCGTGGAAATCCTGAAGGATGTCGTGTTCCGCCGCTGCCCCTTCGGTGAGGACGTGGCGGAGCAGATGATCCGCAGCATCAAAGGCGCGCCGCTGCTGCTGGGCGCGCGCGGCCGCAAGCGCGCCGACGTGCCGGCTCTGGCGCGGATGCTCGCGCGGCTTTCGGTGTTCGCGCATCAGGCCGGGCCGCGCCTGCGGTCAATCGACCTCAATCCGGTGTTCGCCATGCCGGAAGGCGAGGGCGCGTTCGCGGCCGACGCGGTGATCGAGATGGCGGTACAATAACGGAGGAAACCAATGCACCTGGCCCGCCGCACCTTGCTCGGCTCCGCCGCCGCCCTCGCGTTCGCGCGCCATGCCCGCGCGCAAACCCCGGCGGTGAAGATCGGCGTTCTCACCGATCTCTCCGGCCCCTATCGCGACAACACGGGCGAGGGCTCGGTGGCGTGCGCCCGCCAGGCCGCGGACGAGTTCGGTGGCGGGCACGGTTTCGCGGTGCAAGTCATCTCCGCCGACCACCAGAACAAGCCGGATGTTGGTGCGGGGATCGCGCGGCAGTGGTTCGACACGGAAGGCGTCGACGTGATCCTTGACGTGCCCACCTCATCGGTCGCGCTCGCCGTCAACTCGGTCGCCAAGGAGCGCAACAAGGTCTATATCAACACCGGCGCGGGGACCACGGACCTCACCGGCTCGCAATGCACCCCGGTCACGGTCCACTGGTCGTACGACACGTACATGCTTTCCCGGTCCACCGCCTCTCAGCTCGTGAAGCGTGGCGGCAACAAGTGGTTTTTTATCACCGCCAATTACGTCTTCGGCCAGCAGCTTGAGCGGGACGCGACGGAGTTCGTCAAGAAATCCGGAGGCGAGGTGCTCGGTCGCGCCGCCTACCCGTTCCCGGAAACGACCGATTTCTCCTCCTATCTGATCCAGGCGCAGTCGAGCGGCGCGAACGTGATCGGCTTCGCCTCCGCCGGCGCGGACATGGTGAATTGCGTGAAGCAGTCGCACGAATTCGGCCTCACGCCGCAGGCCAAACTTGCAGCGCTGCTCGCACATCCCATCGACGTGCTCTCGATCGGCCTCGATCTCGCGCAGGGCCTGTTTCTCACCGAAAGCTTCTACTGGGATCTGAACGACCGCACCCGCGCCTTCACCAAGCGCGTGCTTGACAAGATGCCGGGCAAGGCACCGCCGAACATGATCCAGGCAGGATGCTATGGCGGCACGCTGCATTATCTAAAAGCGGTGGCGGCCATGGGCGTCGCGAAGGCGAAAGCCGACGGCGCGGCCGCGGTCGCGCAGATGAAAGCGATGCCGACGGACGACGATGCGTTCGGGCCGGCGTCGATCCGCGCCGACGGGCTCGTGCTGCTGCCCGCCTATCTATTCGCGGCGAAAACCCCGGCCGAGAGCAAGTCGCACTGGGACGTGCTGAACCTTGTCGCGACGACGCCAGCGGACGAAGCGTGGCGCCCGCTATCGGAAGGAGGCTGCGCCCTGGTCAAGTCCTAAGCGGGAGCCGCGCCATGCCGACCTACGAACTCGCCGGCCGTACCGCGCTCGTTACCGGCGGCGCGTCGGGCATCGGGCTCGCGAGCGCGGAACTGCTGGCGCGCTCCGGCGCGACGGTCGCCATCAATTTCCTGCCGGATGACCCGCGTGGTCCGGAGCAAGTCGCACGTTTGCGGCAAGCGGGGCTGCGCGCGGTGGAAGCGCCGGGGAACGTCGCGATCGCGGGCGATGCCGAAGCGATGGTCGCCGCCGCCATCGCGAGTCTCGACGGCCGGCTCGACATATTGATCAATAACGCGGGCACGCCGGGCGTGCGCGAGCCGGTGGAATGGCCGCGCCTCGACCTCATCACCGAAGAGCTGTGGCAGCGCGTCATCAGCGTGAACCTGCTGGGCCTGTTCCGTTGCACGAAGGCGGCGGCGGAAGCCTTGCGTGCGTCGAGCGGCGCGGTCGTGAACCTTGCCTCCATCGCCGGGTTGCACGCGAAAGGCAGCAGCATGGCCTACGGCGCGACAAAGGCGGGCGTCGTCAGTCTCACCAAGAATCTCGCGCGCGCACTCGCGCCGGAGGTGCGCGTGAACGCCGTCGCGCCGGGGGCGGTGGATACGCCGTGGACCGAAGCCTGGCCCGAGGACCGGAAGCGCAACTCGGCTGAAGCGGCGCTGCTGAAACGGCGTTGCACCCCGGAGGACATCGCCGAAGTAATCGTGTTCCTCGCCTGCGCGGGCGCGATGGTGACGGGACAAACGATCGTCGTGGATGGAGGGCTCACGCTGTGACCAGACCCGTCATCGTCAGTTGCGCGCTCACCGGCGGCGGCGACACCACAGGCGTCAGCCCGCACGTCCCGATCACGCCGGAGCAGATCGCCCGCGAGGCGCTGGCCGCGCACCGCGCGGGCGCGGCGATTGTACACATCCATGTGCGCAATCCCGAAACGGGCAAACCGAGCCGTGACGTCGGACTCTATCGCGACACGGTCGCGCGCGTGCGCGATGCGGGAACCGATGTGATCATCAATCTCACGACCGGCCCCGGCGCCCGCTTCGTTCCCGATCCGGAAGACCCGACGCGCGCCGGTCCGGGCAGCGCGCTCGCGAGTCCCGAATCGCGCGTCGAGCACGTGCTCGCGTTGCGGCCGGAGATATGCAGCCTCGACGTAGCGACCATGAATTTCGGTCCGCACGCGATGGTGAACATCCCGCGCGACATCGAGAAGATGGCGAAGCTGATCCGCGAGGCGGGCGCGAAGCCGGAGCTCGAAGTCTTCGATCTCGGACACGTGGCGCTGGCCGCGCGCATGGTCGAGCAGGGCCTGTTCGACGCGCCCCCCTTCCTGCAACTCTGCCTCGGCATTCCCGGCGGCGCACCGGCGACGACCGAGGCGATGCTCGCGATGCGGAGCGGTTTGCCGGCGGGCGCGGTGTGGTCCGCTTTCGGCATCTCCCGCCACGAATTCCCCATGGTAGCGCAAGCCGCGGTGCTGGGCGGGAATGTGCGCGTCGGGCTTGAGGACAATCTCTATCTCGCCCGCGGGGTATTCGCCGAGAGCAATGCGCAACTGGTCGAGCGCGCCGTGCGGATCATCGGCGAATTGGGAATGGAGGTCGCATCGCCCGCGCAGGCGCGCAAGCTGCTCGGCCTCGGCGCATAGAGGCGATTTCGCCGACTTGCACCCAATCTTCTTCTCAGGCCGCCGGCTCACGCCAACGAGGCTCTATCAATGTCCGACAGCCCCATCAACTCGCACCTCGCGATCACCGCCGCCGGACTTACCGTCGGCACGCTGTTCGCCCAACAGGCGCGCATGCGAGGCGCCCGCGTCGCGCTGGAGGACGGGCAACGGAGCCTCACCTACGCCGCGCTGAATGAGCGGGTGAACCGGGCCGCGCACGCGCTCGCTGCGCGCGGGGTGAAGCGCGGGGATCGCGTCGCGATCCTGTCCGAGAACCGCTCCGAATATGTTGAGCTGCTGCTCACGGCGGCGAAGCTCGGTGTCACGCTCGCGTGCCAGAACTGGCGGCAGGCGGATGCGGAGATGCAGCACTGCATCCGCCTCGCCGAGCCCGCGCTGGCGGTCGTGTCCGAGCGGCACGCCGCGACGCTCGACCGGCTCGATCACGGCGCGCCGCGCGTGCTGACCTTGGGTGAGGAATACGAGCGGGCGCTCGCCAGCGCGGCAGCGCACGAGCCGCCCGACCTCGCCGAGCCCGAGGACGGGCTCGTGATCCTCTACACGAGTGGCACGACGGGGATGCCGAAAGGCGCGCTCATCAGCCAGCGCGCGATGGTCGCGCGCGGCATGATCAGTTGCGTCGATATCAGCCGCGAGGCGTTCGCCGAACGCGGCTTCGTGGCCTGGGCGCCGCTATTCCACATGACGGCGACCGACTACTCGATGACGACGCTCACCAACGGCGGCAAGGTCGTGGTGATGGACCGGTTCGACGCGGGCAAGCTGGTCGAGATCATCGCGCGCGAGGAGATCGGCTATCTCACGCTCATGCCCGGCATGATCGAACAGGTCTCGGCCGAACTGCGCCGCAGCGGCGCGCGGCCGCGCGCGATCAGCGTCATCGGTGCTATGGCCGATCTCGTTCCGCGCCACCAGCTCGCGGAGATCACGACCTTGCTGCAAGCGCCGTATCGCAACTCGTTCGGGGCGACGGAGACCGGCTCGCCTCCGGCGGGCCGCGGCGTCATCCCGATCGGCGCGGCGCCCGAGCGGCTGCCGAAATTGCAGAGCTCGTATTGCCGCATCCGGCTCGTGGACGAGGAGGACCGCGACGTGCCGGATGGCGAACCGGGCGAGCTTGCGATGCGCGGCCCGAGCCTGTTCAGCGGCTATTGGCGCAATCCCGAGGCCAACGCGGCGGATTTTCGCGGCGGCTGGTTCCACATGGGCGACGTGTTCGTGCGCAATCCCGACACCACGCTCGATTTCGTGGACCGCCGCAAATACCTCATCAAATCGGGCGGCGAGAACATCTACCCGGCCGAGATCGAGCGCTTGCTGCTCGCCTCCCCGCACATCGCCGAGGCGGTCGTCGTGCGCCGGTCCGACACGCGCTGGGGCGAGGTGCCGGTCGCATTCGTGGTGCCGAACGATCCCCGCCTGACGGAGGACGATGTCATCGCGGCGTGCCGTGGACGGATCGCCAACTACAAATTGCCGAAGGAAGTGCGTTTCGTGACCGAGGCCGACCTGCCGCGCAGCACGACAGGCAAGATCAAACGCTACGAGCTCGAGGCTGTGCTCAGACGGGTGCCACCCGCCTCGTGAACTGAAACGTAACCCTCACCCCGACCCTCTCCCGCAAGCGGGAGAGGGGACAGTCAGGGTGACGAAATGAGGGTGAGGGCTGACCCTAATGCTCCGGTATGTCCCGGTTTGTATAGTCGGGTAGCAGCGCGGTCGCGATCAGGCTGATGATCGCGCAGGCGAGGATGAACCAAGCGATCACCCAGCCCGACTTGTACACAGCGAGAAGGTAAGCAACGATAAGCGGGGCCGGGCCGCCGGCGATGACGGAGGCAAGCTGGTATCCGATCGAAGCTCCGCTGTAGCGGAGCCGGCCCGGGAAGCACTCGGCGATCAACGCGGCCTGCGGGCCATACATGATGTCGTGCGGGATCAACGAGACAACGATAGCGATGAACACCAGTGCGGGCGCCGTCGTGTTCAGCAGCCCGACATAGAGGAACCCGTAGAGACCCGTGAGCACCGCGCCGAGCATATAGATGCGTCGCCGCCCGAAGCGATCGGAGATGTGGCCCGAGAACGGCACGGTGAAGAGGGAAACAACCGATGCCACCATCACCGCGATGAGCAGCAGATCGCGTGATAGCTTCAGCGTGCCGACCCCATACGAAAAGACGAAAGCGGTGAAGACATAGAACGGGGCCTGTTCGCCCATGCGGGCCAGAGCGCTGAGGATGATCTCCTTCGGGTGCCGTCGTATCACCGTCATCGCCGGCGTCTTCTCGATGCGGCCCTCGGACTCCATGCGCTTGAAGGTCGGGAACTCCTCCACCCCGAGCCGGATCCAGAGCCCGAGGCCGATCAGCACCACCGAGATCAGGAAGGGGATGCGCCAGCCCCAGGTGAGAAAAGCGTCCCCCGACCACGCGCTGAAAGCGAGCACGGCAAGATTGGCGGTGAACAGCCCCGCCGCGACGCCCATCTGGGGCCAGGATGCCGCGAGGCCACGGCTGGCCTTGCTGCCGGCCCATTCCATGGACATCAGCACCGACCCGCCCCACTCGCCGCCGACCCCGACGCCCTGGATGAAGCGCAGCGCCGTGAGGATGATCGCGCCCCAGATGCCGATCGTCGCGTAGGTCGGGACGGCCCCGACCAGGACCGTGGCCACGCCCATCAACATCAAGGTGGCTATCAGGGTCGATTTTCGCCCGATGCGGTCACCGTAATGGCCGAAGATGGCGGCGCCGATCGGGCGGGCCACGAATCCCACGGCATAGATGCCGAACGCATTGAGGGTGCCTACCAGCGGATTATCGTTTGGAAAGAAGAGGGAGCCGAACACCAGCCCCGTGGCGGTACCGTAAAGGAAGAAGTCATACCACTCGATGGTTGTCCCTATGGTGGAGGCGATCGCTGCTCGCGTGAGATTCCTGCGGTGGTCGGTCGCAGACATCGCCGGGACAGAGGCACTTGCCGACATGGTCACATTCCCTCCCAGGATTAACCCTCAGCGCTGCGCACTATGCTGGGTTCCGGGGCCCGGAGCAAAGATGACCCCATGTGAGCCTTCCCCGGACGGACAGGAACGCTGGTCAGCCAGAACCGCCCACACGTCTTAGGCTTCCGGAAGCCGGTACCGTTCGAGGTCAGCTCCCGCGCCATGACCTGCCCGATGCGAGGGCGTTCGCTTCGGTTTCGTCACAAAATGGCGACCCGCCGACAATCGCATGCTTTTTTGTTGCGGATCCGATAAGGCTTGCGATAAGGTCTGTGCCTCTGGAAGCCGGGCGGGACACCAGTCTGGAAAAAGTCGGCCCAGATAATCGTAAACCGTGGAACTGCTTGGACGCGGCTGCCGCTTCCGCACGTATCGCCGGTGAACGAGGACGATCGAGACATAACCCGCATCGAAACGTTCGGAGATACAAATGGCTGTTCTCGACCCCAAACAGTTGGCCGAAGCGATCGCCAAGGCTGGTCACTCCTGGGTGGTGCGTACGCTCCCCCCGAACGAGCCGCCGCACGCGCTCGGTTGGCAGCCATCACCCCCGGAGCAAATCCAGAAAGCGCGCCTCGTGGCCGAGCAGATCGCTCGTGTCCGCCTCCCGAATCTGTCCGTGGCGAGACAGACAACCGGCGAGGCCGCAGCTTCGGCGGCGGCTCCTTCGGCCGGTCCCGAGCTTCCCAATTCCTTCGATTGGCGAAGCCGTGGCGGCGTGATCGGGCCGGTGCGCGACCAGCGATGGTGCGGCTCGTGCGTGTCCTTCGCGACGACGGGCCTGGTCGGTGCGATGGCGGGGATCGAGTTGGGAGCGGTCAACCTCGAACTCTCGGAAGCCGACCAACATTTCTGCTCCTCGCACGGTGCGAACTGCGGCGGCTGGAATAACGGCGACGCGCTGAATCAGGTCAAAATTCGCGGCGTGATGACCGACACCATGTTCCCCTACATGACCGCGTTCGACAATCCGCCCGTCGGCGATCCGAACGACCCGGAACATCTGTGGATCGCGCATTGCCGGCCGGAGAACCAGCGCGCCTTCCACACCTATTACATAACGGATGTAAGCGCGTGGACGGGCGACGCTCGAAAGGCCTATCTCGCGAATGTGGGACCGCTGGTCTGCGGCTTCACGGTTTACGAGGATTTCGACAGCTATGGAGGTGGCGTCTATCGTCATGTCGCCGGGAATGCCCGAGGCGGGCACGCTGTCCTCGTGATCGGCTACTCCGACGCCGACCAGGCTTGGATCTGCCGCAATTCGTGGGGCACGGGCTTTGGCGGCGCGGCACGCCCGGACGGTACCGGCGCGGGTTTCTTCAAAATCGGGTACGGCGAATGCGGCATCGACAACGAAGCGTTTTACGGCTGCCACGGCGTGATCGCTCCAGCGACGCTGCGCATGGTGACCGCGGTTTCCCGGAGTGCCGACAAGCTCGATGCGTTCGCCGCCGGAACTGACCACGGAACCTACACCGCCGCGTGGCAACCAGGGGACACGAGCTGGCGCGGATGGTGGCAGATACAGGGAGGGGTCGCCGCGCCCGCGACCTTCCTTCACGCCGTGTCGCGCAGCGCCGACAAGCTCGACGTATTCTGCGTCGGCACCGACCAGGGTACTTATACGGCCGCGTGGCAGCCAGGCGATACGAGTTGGCAGGGCTGGTGGCGCATACAGGGCGGCGTCGCCGCTCCAGGGACATCGATCCATGCGGTGTCACGCGGCCCGGACAAGCTCGACGTGTTCTGCGTCGGGACCGACAGACGGGTCTACACCGCCGCGTGGCAGGCGGGCGACACGTCCTGGCGAGGGTGGTGGCCGATCGGGGACCTGAAGGTCGCGCCAAATACCTCGGTCTTCGGCGTGTCCCGCAGCACCGACAAGCTCGACATTTTCGCGGTCGGCGCGGATCTCGGGATCTACACGGCCGCGTGGCAGCCGGGCGATACGAGTTGGCAGGGCTGGTGGCGCATACAGGGCGGCGTCGCGGCGCCAAACACTTCGGTCTTCGGCGTGTCCCGCAGCGCCGACAAGCTCGACGTATTCTGTGTCGGCTCGGACCAGGGCATCTACACGGCGGCCTGGCAGCCGGGTGATACGAGCTGGCAGGGCTGGTGGCGCATACAGGGCGGCGTCGCGGCGCCAAATACCTCGGTGTTCGGCGTGTCCCGCAGTGCCGACAAGCTCGACATATTCTGCGTCGGCACGGATCACGGCATCTATACCGCCGCATGGCAGCCAGGTGATACGAGCTGGCAAGGCTGGTGGCGGATCGCCGGGGGGATCGCGGCTCCCGGCACGTCCGTCTACGGCGTGTCCCGCAGCACGGACAAGCTCGACGTGTTCTGCGTCGGCGCCGACCACGGCATCTATACCGCTGCCTGGCAGCCGGGTGATACGAGTTGGCGAGGCTGGTGGAGCGTCGCCGGCGGCATAGCGGAGGGCGTGTAAAGAGGATGGCCGATCCGGAAGAAGTCGAGATCGAGGGGGTTTCCGGGCAACCGATCACGCTCCCGATCGCCAATGGTCCGGCGACCGGCTACCGCTGGGAACTTGATCTGCCCGATGGGGTGGAGCAGCTGGATGATGGGCCGCCTCGGGATGTTCCCGAGGCCGGCAGGCTCGGCGGGGCGGCAGGGGGCAATCTCCGGGTCGAGGCACGCGCGGGCGACTACATTATCAACGCTCGGCTCGCCCGCCCCTGGGAGCGGGACCAGCCCGTCCGCAGGTTGCGGATTCACCTCAAGGTGTCGTGACGGCCCGGCGTAAGGCAGATTTTCACGATTCCGTGAAAATCTGGCTTGATTACCTGCGATGGTGAATTTATAAGTATTGCCATCTAAGGTTGAGGGAACGCAAATGGCTGCACTCCTTCTGAATCCGGAGCCGGCGGTGACCGGGCACCAGATTTTGGCGCGGGGATACTCTCGCGAAACCGGCAACGTTGTCGTCGCCTTCATTTTCCGAGAGCAGACGTACCAGGTACGGACGGACGCGGACCGGGTCCGTTATCCCTTTACCAGCCGGCGCGCCGCGGTGAGCTTCGCGGCGGAGTTGTGCGAGGATCGCTGATTTTCGGCGGCATCCTCCTTCCCGCTCTGACTCTCACCTCAACTCTCTCCTGCAAGCGGGAGAGGAGGCTTTCGTTCTAAACCTCGGCGGCTACCGGCCCAAGATGCGCGACCCAGGCGTCCAGGCCATTGCGGGCCCAGTCCGTGTTGCTGAGATAGCCGAACCCGCCCTTGCCCCAATCCGGGCCTTTGGAATTCTGTAGCCAGAAGCCTTCGTCGTCGTAACCGACGAAGGCGAAGGCGTGCGTGCCGAGTTGGTCCTCGGATAACGGGATGTGTCCGTCGCTTCCGACGTTTCGCCAGCCCTGGTGAACCTGTACGGTCGCGAAAACGATGCCGATCTCCGCGATAGCCGCTCGGATCGCCGCGAGATTGGTCTCCTCCACACGCTCGTAACGGAGCAGCGGGCGCTTGGCCGCGTCCTTGCGTCGCGGCGGTGACAGTTCGCGGTCGATCTGGCCCGGAACGTAGGGCCAGAGCGAAAGGGCGCAAACGCCGTGCTTGTGCCAACCCTTCACCGCGCCGCGTGCGCTCGAGCCCTGGTAATTGACGCCGGTCCACTCGTCGTAGCGTTTCGCCATCTCGTACATCATGCGCGGACTTACGGGTACATGGGCCGACTGCGGTGCGTGACGGCGAATGAGATAGTGGGCGACCGCGGCCAATCCGAACCCGGTGCAAGCGTGCTCGTCGCGCTGATCCATGATCGGTAGAGCGAGAGCCGTGTAAGGCGCGAGCGGCACCTCATCGGGGACAGTGGCGAGACTCGGCTTGAAAGCCTGGTCCTCCTCGTCTTCCTTGTCCGGCAAGGCGTGCAGGGGGCCATCCATTCGGCGAAGGCGGTGCGGCTTCCGGACAGGGCGCCCTTTGCCATGCAACTCAACCATCGGTTGACCCCCTGAGTGTGATCCAGGTCACGGTAATCCGGCTGCAATTCTATTATACCCGCATACCGTTTCCCGGAGTATCAGATGCGGTGCAGATGAGTGCCCCGTCGCCATCGTTGTGCGAGCAGTGCGGGACCGCCAATCCCGCAGGCTACGCGCATTGTGACGGTTGCGGTGCGGCCCTCGGGCGGATCTGTCCCGCGTGCAAAACCCAGAACCGAGCCGCCGCGCGCTTCTGCGGGAACTGCGGCGAGCCGTTATCGGTTCAGGCGCGCCACGCCCGGTCCGGGCTGCCGCAAAAGCTCGAAGGGCGTGCGTCCGAGCTGATCCGCGCCGCCACGCCGCGACGCCCGCCGGAGCTGATCGGCGGGCAGCGCAAGCTCGCCACCGTCATGTTCGCCGATATCCGCGGCTCGATGGCGCTGGTTTCGGATTGCGACCCGGAGGTCGCGACCAGTTGGCTTGACCCGGCGCTCGCAGCGATGATCGCAGGCGTCCACCGTTACGGGGGCACGGTCAATCGCATCCAGGGCGACGGCATCATGGGCCTGTTCGGTGCGCCGATCGCCCACGAAGATCACGCCGTGCGCGCCTGCCTCGCCGCTTGTGCCATCCTCGATTCAATTCGGGTGCTCGCCGATCCGCGTATCCAGGTGCGTATCGGTCTCGATTCCGGGCAGGTGCTCGTCCGCCCGACCGAGAACGACCTAGCCGTCGATTACGACGCGGTCGGCGCGACCGCCCATACCGCGAACCGGCTGGAAAGCATGGCCGAGCCCGGTACCGCCTACGTCTCGGCCACCACCTTCCGCCTGGCGCAGGGCGCTGTCGAGGCCCGCTCGCTCGGCGCCCTCTCGATCCGTGGCAGCCCGCGACCGCTCGAAGTGTTTCAGCTGCTCGGCGCAGTCAATTCATTCGACCGCTGGCAGATGCGCGCCCGCTCCCAGGCCCTGACGGCGTTCACCGGCCGCGAGCTCGAAATGACCGCGCTCGCACGCGCCTACCGTCGCGCGGGCGAGGGTCGCGGACAGATCGTCGGCGTGAGCGGAGATACGGGCGCTGGCAAGTCGCGGCTGATCCACGAATTCACGGCGGCGATCGGCGGCGCCGAGATCGTCCGCGCCGCCGCGAGTTCGCATGACGTGCACACGCCCTTCATGCTGGCCTCCTGCCTGCTATGCTCCGTGTTGGGCGTCACCGACCGGCACGACCGCGTTGAGGTCGAGGGGCGCCTCGCAGCCGCGAGCCGGCACGTTCAATGGTCCGATCCTCTCGGAGACGTGCCAATTCGTTGGCTGCTGCAACACCCGGTGGACGTGCCGGAATGGGGACGCTTCGACCCATCGCAGCGCCGCAAGCGCGCGGCCCGGGCCGTGCGAGACCTTCTCCTCGCGCGCGAGAGCCAGCGGCCGCTCGTGCTGGTGGTCGAAGATCTTCACTGGATCGATCCCGAAAGCCACGAGGTGCTCGACAAGCTGGTCGACTCGCTCGGCATGTCGCGGGTGTTCGTCGTCGCTTCGTTCCGGCCGCAATTCCAGCCGGATTGGGCCCGGCATAGCTATTACACGTTGCTGAACGTACCGCCGCTCGACGACACGGACGCGGAGTTGCTGATCCGGCAGCTGATCGGTCCCGATCCCGAGATCGACTTCTTGTGCCGGCTTCTGGTCGAACGCACGGGCGGCGTGCCGCTGTTCATCGAAGAAATGTCGAGGCTGCTGATCGACAAGGGCGTGATGCAGAGCGGGTTGCGCGGCCATCGGCTGCAAGCGAAGCTGAACGAGATCCGCCTCCCGGAGACGGTGCAAGGTGTGCTGGCGGCGCGCATGGACGGGCTGCCGCCGGGCGCCCGCTCGCTGCTGCAGGTCGCCTCGGTCATCGGCGCCGAAGTCCAGCGGGATCTGCTGCTGAGGGTCGCCGCACGCACGGACGAGCTGCTCGACGAGCAGATCGACCAGCTCAAGGCGGGTGAGTTCCTGTTCGAGACGAAATATCCCGGCGGCACCGTGCTGCGATTCAAGCACGCGCTCACGCACGCGGTCTCGTACGAGACCCTGCCGATTTCGCGCCGGCGCCCGCTGCACGAGACGGTCTGCCGGGCGATCGAAGAACATTACGCCGAACGCATCGGCGAATGGACCGAGCGCTTGGCGGAGCACGCGCTGAAAGCGGAAGCCTACGAAAAGGCGATTGGCTATCTGCATCTCGCCGGCCATCGCGCCAACGATCGCGGCCTGCATCACGCCGCGATCGACTGCTTCGAGAAGGCGCTCGCGGCGCTCGAGAATCTGACGCCGGAGCAGGTCGATCAGCGGCGGATGATCGAGATCCATCTCGGCCTTCGCGTCGCGCTCGCGGCGACGGCCGATATCCATCGCATGATGGATTGCCTGAACAAGGCCGAGGAGCTGGCGCGCGTCGTCGAGGACACGCGCTTGTTGGCGATCGCCCGCACCGGACAGGCGAACATCTCGGCCCTGCTGGGCCGCCTGGATCAGGCCGAGAAAGCGGGCCGGGAGGGCCGTGAGCTCGCGCGTGAGCTCGGCGACGCCGTCCTGATGCTCGGCGCCGATTTCGCGCTCTGCCAGACGCTGGTGTTTGCCGGCGATCTCCGCGGGGCCGCCGAACTTCTCGAAGCCGACCGCGAACACCTGATGCGGACAGCCAGGCACGCTTATGTCGGCACGACCGGCACGCCTTCGGTGCTGTTCCTGAGCGGGCTCGCGATGACCCAGGCCATGATCGGCGAAGCGGGGGCGGCTCGCCGGACGGCGGACGAGGCATGGGCGATCGCGGAAGAGACGGCGCGGCTGTACGATCTCAGTTACGCGGCTCTGGCGCGGGCGGTGGGCTTCCTGATGCAAGGGCAGCCCGAGCGCGCGATCGAGCAGCTACGGCTTGCCATGGAGCGTTGCATCGAGGGCGACATCCAGGTTCTCTTCCCGTCCATCGCGCGCTATCTCGGGGCTGCGCTGATCGCGGCGGGTGAGCCGAACGAGGCGATCACGCTGCTCGAACAGGCCGTTGCACGCGCGCGCTTGCGTGGGCTCGGCACCTTCGAGGTTTGGTGCAAGGCGGTGCTGAGCGAAGCGCTCGCGGCCGCGGGCCGACTGCAAGGCGCGCGGGCCGCCGCAGCGGAAGCCCTGGCCCAGGCGAGAGCACTTGGTCTCAAGCCGGTGGAGATGATGGCGCTGCGCGCACGCGCGCGGATCGCGATGGCCGACGGTGACATGAATCGAGCGGCGTCGGCCGACTACGCGGCCGCGATCGAACTCGCCGAGCGGATGGGCATGCGGCCAGCCGCCGAGGAGATGCGTAGGGAGATCGGCCGCGACCCGAGCGGCATCGCCTACGCTGCTACCGGAACCTGAACGCTAAGGAGATAGCGATGGCCACTCCCCCAAGTTCGTCGAAACAGAACCCCGTCCAGCATGAGGACATCATGCACCTGATCGGCAAGGCGCTGATCGATCCGAAATTCCGCCAACGGCTGCTCACGGATCCGGGGCAGGTGCTGGACGAGCTCGGATACGCGCGAGGCCCGAAGACGATCAAATTCCTCAAGGATCTCGGTGGACCGCACGGCGCGTTCGACAAGGCCGCGCAGGATCTCGGCATGGACGGGGTCGGGAGAGCGGGTGACTGCTGATCGCGGCAGCCGGCGGCATCGGGTGCTTCTGCTCTCGATGCCGTTCTCCGTCGCTTCATTTCCCGAGCATCGGCCTCAGTCTCCTCAAACCGGCGCTGGAGGCCGAGGGGATCGAGGTCAAGCTTCGCTACGAATTTCTGCGCTTCGCCGATATGATCGGTGCGGCGAATCAGGCGCTCATCGACGAGCAGGGCATCTATCATTCGCTCGTGGGCGAGTGGATCTTCGCGGCCGAGGCGCATGACCGCGATCTGCTCGATCTCTCCTATCTCACCGAAATTCTCCAGCAACGCTTCGGCTCCTATTTCTCGCTCGAGCGCATGCATGCGGTGCTGACGGGCACGCGAGCGGGCCGCGGGCTTCCTCGATGCCTGCCTCGATGCGGTCGAGCGGGACGCGCCCGATATCGTCGGCTTCACCACCTCGTTTCAGCAGAACTGCGCCTCTCTCGCGCTCGCGCGACGGATCAAGGCACGCCGCCCCGCGACGGTGGTCGTGTTCGGCGGCGCGAACTGCCGGGGCGAGATGGGCATGGAATTGCTTCGCCAATACGAGTTCATCGACGCCGTGTGCATCGACGAGGGCGACCGCGCCTTCCCGGCCTACGTGCGTCGCGTTCTCGCCGGCGCTTCGGCCGCACCTGTCGCCGGCATGATAGAGCGCGCGCACGCGACCGCCGGGGACGAAGCGGGGGCCGAGATGATTGAGGATCTCGATTGCCTCCCCTACCCCGATTTCGAGGGTTTCTTCGCCCAGCACGCGGCCTCTCCTGCGGCCACGAAGATTTCGCGGCCGACGGCGCTGTTCGAGACCTCGCGGGGCTGCTGGTGGGGGCAGAAGCATCATTGCACGTTCTGCGGCATCAACGGCAATGCGATGGCCTTCCGCAGCAAGTCGCAGGATCGCGCCTATCAGGAAGTCTCGTATCTTGCCGGCCGATTCGGGGCCGACCTTGTCAATGTCGATGCGATCCTGGACTACCGTTATTTCGATAGGTTCATTCCGCGCCTCGCCCGCGACGGGCCGCGCATCACCGCGTACTACGAGCTGAAGGCGAATATCACGCCCGAGCAGATGACCGCGCTGTCCCGCGCCGGCATCAAGAAAATCCAGCCCGGAATCGAATCGCTCGACACGAATGTGCTCAAGCTGATGCGCAAGGGCTGCACGATGCTGCAAAACGTGCAGACGCTGAAACTCGCCGCCGAGAACGGCCTTTTCGTCGAATGGAATCTGCTGCACGGCTTTCCCGGCGAAACGGCGGAGAACTATCGGGCGATCGCGGCCGTGATACCGAAGCTCGGGCATCTGCAACCGCCCTCCGTCTGCGGACCGGTGCGCGCCGATCGCTTCAGTCCTTATTGGGCGCGTCCAGAGAGTTTCGGGATCGAGATCAGCCCGAACCCCGCCTACGCCTACATTTACCCGTTTTCACCGGAAATCGTCGCGCGGCTCGCCTACCATTTCGATATAAGCTCCCGCGCCTCCGGCGAGCTGGCGGAAGCGGTCGCCGAGACGGCACGCGCGGCCGCGGCGTGGCGCGAAGGCCAGCCGCGCAGCCGCCTCGCCCTTTGGAGCCGCGACGATTGCACGGTCGAGGTGGAGGAAGGGCGTGCGGGCCGCGCGCCCTGGACGCAACGATTCGATGGTGCGGCGGCGTTCCTGCTGCGAGCCTGCTGGCAAGCGCGGCCGTGGAGAGCCCTCGTGCAGGAATATGGCGAGCGCGGATGATCTGCGCCGCGCGCTGGACGGGCTAGAGGCGCTCGATCTGATCCTGGTCGAGGGCGACCGGCTCCTCACCCTGGCGCTTCGCCAGCCGGGCTACGCCGCGGCTCCGAGTTGGGGCGACGTGCGTGCCGAGCGGACCGTCCCGTTCACCTTCGGGCTAGCTAGGTGAGGGCTGTGCCCCCGAAAAATCCTGAAAGCAGCCATTTCTTTTTCGACACGATTCAGGCATTGTTAACCAATGCGACTGATGATCCTACGCATGATCTCGACGGGCTCTCTCTCCGCCTTCTCGGCAAGCGTCGCGCAGTCGCGCCTCGGACAGACCTCGCCGATTCACCCGGCGCGCGCCTTGAGCCCCGAGTCGAAGCCCGCGCCGCTCCAGCAATTGCCCGGACTGCCCTCGGGCTCGCAAGCAGTCCCGACCGGCAACCGCACTCTACCTCGCGGCTCGCTGTTGGACTTGTCCGTCTAAAAAGGGGTCCGGCGAGGAATGAGCGGGCAGAAGCCGGCCGCTCGCTGATTCACGGGACGGTTCGAACGAGCTATTGATCAACTCGGGCGGAAGGCTCACCCTTTCGCCATGCCGGATTTTGTCCGACGCATCCCTGAAGGCGATGATCGGGAGCGCTTGGTATGCCCGGAATGCGGGCACATCGCGTATGACAATCCGAAGGTTATCGTCGGTTCCGTTGTCCTGGCCGGTGACGCGGTCCTGCTCTGTCGGCGCGCGATCGAGCCCCGGCGGGGATTCTGGACGCTGCCCGCCGGCTACCTAGAGCTCGGCGAAACCATCGAGGAAGGCGCACGCCGGGAGGCCCGGGAAGAAGCTCGCGCCGAAATCGAGCTGGACGGTATTCTCGGCGTGTTCAGCATCAGCCGGATCGGCCAGGTGCAGGTGATCTTCCGGGCGCGCTTCGCCGGAACGGGCAGGCCGGCCTTCTCCGCTGGCCCGGAGAGCCTGGAGGTAGGCCTGTTCGCCTGGAACGATATTCCCTGGAACGAAATCGCCTTTCCGTCCGTTCACTGGTCCTTGCATGCGTGCCGTCGCATCGGCACCCTGCCGCTCGGAGCCCCGGCCCGGAATCCGCCGGCGGACCCCCGCGGCATGACGCGGCCGGACGCGGACTTGCCGGAGGGTCCCCCATGAGAAGTCGAACCCCCCTACTCCTGCTTCTGTTCAGCAGCTTGGTCTCGACAGCTCCGGCGGCACCCCGCAAGGCGATACCGCTGGATGTGAGCCCCCCGGAAGAGCTGCCACTTCCGCCGATCCCGCCCGACACCGACTCGCCCTACCTTGCGGCCCCGGTGCCGAACGGAGCGATAACGGCTCCTGAGGCCCTCAACCGGAGCCAGGGGCCGGAGATCAGCCCCGGATTTTATCAGCC
Source organism: uncultured Alphaproteobacteria bacterium (assembly GCA_963808965.1). GTDB lineage: Bacteria > Pseudomonadota > Alphaproteobacteria > Acetobacterales > Acetobacteraceae > CAWEHU01. Next base: position 153,484 of record CAWEHU010000016.1, on the reverse strand, counting down.
GAAGGACTACAATCTGGGACAGGGTTACTTGCCCGGCTCGACCGTGCAGGGAGAGCAGGAGCATCGGGCGAAGCCCATGCCGAGCCTCAATCTCAAAGTGCCGCTGCAATGACCGCGCGCTGTCGCACCGGGACTTGTGCGGGTCACTCTTGAAGCAGAGTTGGTTTCGGGCCACCTCGCCAACATGCCTTTTCGGGAAACGCCCCAACTGGACATGACCCCGGACGGTCGCTTCCGCGAACCACCCCGTACACCGTTGGCGACCCGCATCGCCCGGACCGCGCTGGTGGTGGCGGTGCTCGCGGGCGTCCTCGCGGCTCTCATTCTGGCCCTGTGGTTCGCGCTCGCGCTCATCCCGGTCGCGATTGGCGCCGGTCTGGTCGCCTGGGCGGCGTTCCGCTTCCAGCTTTGGCGAGCCCGGCGCTCAGCCCGCGGCGGGCGGGACGTGTTCCGCGTCTAGGCGGAACTCCGCCGCCAGCAACCGGTACGACCGCCGGCGCGCCTCGGGATCGTGGACCGTTGTGAGAATTGCGACCTCCTCGACCTCGGTGGAGTCGGCGAGTGCACGAAGCTGGCTGCCCACCTCGTCTGGCGTGCCGAGAATGGCGCGCGAACGCACCTCGGCGATCCTCGCCTGATCCGCATCGGTGTACGGGTAGGCGGCGGCCTCCTCGGGCGAGGGGAGCGGGGCGTAAATTCCACGGTCGCGGCCCAGTCGCCAGAGCGCACGGGAAGCGAATTGCCGTTCCGCCTCCGCCATGGTGTCCGCCGCCAGCGCCCAAACACATAAAGCGGCGTACGGAACGGGATGGCGCGGGCTCGGCCGGTAGTTTTGCCGGTAGATCGCGAGCGCCTGCTCCGTGCCGCGTCCATCGGTGATGAAATGGGCGAAGCAGTACGGCAGTCCGAAGAACGCCGCGACCTGCGCGCCGTAATCGGAGCTGCCGAGAATCCAGACCTCCGGCACACTCGGCCCGCGCGGATGGGCGATCACGTCCCGGTACGGATGCCCCTCGGCCAGCTTTTCGCCCGCGAGCCAAGCCAGCAGGTCCCGAATTTGCGCGGGAAAGCGATCGGCCGCCGTGTCCGCGTTCGGGTTCAGGGCGTAGGCCGTGCGCATATCGGAGCCGGGCGCGCGGCCCAAGCCGAGATCGATCCGGCCGGGGGCGATGGCCTCCAGCACCCGGAACTGCTCGGCCACCTTGAAGGCGGCGTAGTGGGGCAGCATCACCCCGGCGCTGCCGACGCGGATCCGCTCCGTCGTGGCCGCGATGGCGGCGATCAGCACTTCCGGTGCGGTTCCGGCGATGGCCGCGGAGTTGTGGTGCTCGGCGAGCCAATACCGCGCGTAGCCCAGATTCTCGCAGTGCTTCGCGAGCGCGATGCTCTCGCGGATCGAGGCATCGGGCGAACGCCCGCTGACGATGGTGGACTGATCCAGGACGGAAAGCCGCACCGATCCCGCTCCCATCAAAAACTGAATCCGAATGTCGCCCGCAGCACGGCGTAGACAACCCCGCCGACCAGGAAACCCACCAGGGTCCCGTTCACCCGAACGAATTGCAGATCCTTGCCGACGCGCAATTCGAGCCGGTCCGTGATGGTCTCCGTGTCCCAGCCGGCGATGACGTGGGCGATGAAATCGGAAAGATAGGCCTGCGCGGCAGGCAGCAGACGGGCGATGATCGCCTCCGCGCCACGCTGCACGCGGGCGCGCGTTTGCGGATCGCTCTCCAGCATCCAACCGAGATTGGCCAGCGCGCCTTCGAGATAAGCGACGGTGCGGCCGTCCGGCCGCGCGGCGTCTGCTTCGATCACCGCACGCAACCGGACCCAGATGTCCCACACCCAGACCTGCACGGTCTCGTGCGCCACGACTTGCCGGATCGCGCGCCCGATCTCGGCGGCGCGGGCCGGGTCCTCCTCCATGCGGACGATCTCGCGCTTGACCCACTCGTCGAACGCCGCGCGCAGCTCGGAGCCGTCCGGGCTCATCTTGTCCAGCTCGGCGTTCACCGCGCTTAGCACACGGCGCGCGATGGAGGCCCCGAGCGCCCAGCCGACAAGCCGGCCGCCCTGCTCCCGCACCCGCTCCTCGATCACGGCGCGCAGGGTTGCCTCCTGGCTCGCGAGCAGGGTTTTGAACTGGGCGAGAATGAACCCGAACACCTCCTGGTGCCGGCCCCCTTCCACCATGCCGCGCAGCGCGCGTGCGACGACGCTCCCGGCCATGGGTCCACCGAGCAGACGCGGGACAATGCGCGACATCAGCCGCCGGGCTCGCCCGTCCTCGACGCCTGCGAGCAGCCGCGGAATCATCCCGGCCAACCCCTCGGCCGCTGGCCGGTTGGATGCGGGATCCGCGAGGAAGCGGTGCAAGATGCCCGCGAGATCCAGCCGGCCGAGGATCCGGGCCACCTCGTCCTCGGTAAAGACGTGCCGGGCCACGAACCGGCCGAGGGCCTGCCCCAGCCGCTCTTTCTGCCGGGGAATGATCGCCGTGTGCGGAATTGGCAAGCCGAGCGGGTGCCGGAACAGGGCCGTCACCGCGAACCAGTCCGCGATGCCGCCCACAAAGCCGGCTTTGGCGGAGGCCTGCAACAGATCCGCGAACCAGCCTTCCGGCAGGGCGTACGAGCCGAGCGTTAGCACGCCCATGAGGACCAGAAGCCCTGTCGCCGCGGCTTTGTGGCGTGCCAGCGCGCGCCGGGCCGGGGCGTCCGGATCGGTGCCTTGTTCGAGTTCGGGATGAGCGTCGGTCATGCGGCGAGGTCTTTAGAGTGCGCCCAAACTCCGCGCGAAGCCCTACGCTCCTTCGGTTGGGCTGAAATCAGCGCGACGCATCATCCCAATCGGGTGATCGGAGACCTTGCTCGGTTTCAGGGCGTCTGGGACCATTGTCGCGCCATCTCTCTTTCTCTCTTTCCGCTCATTCCCGCTCTCTTCCGCTCATCCCCGCGAAGGCGGGGATCCAGCTGCCCAAGCGCCAGGCGCGATCCCGGACCAGCGACGTTTCGTGGCCTGCATCGTGCTGGATCCCCGCTTTCGCGGGGATGAACGGGGGATTTGGTCATCTCTCTCCCCGTTTCCGCTCATCCCCGCCTCCCTTCCGCTCATTCCCGCTCTCTTCCGCTCATCCCCGCGAAGGCGGGGATCCAGCTGCCCAAGCGCCAGGCGCGATTCCGGACCAGCGACGTTTCGTGGCCTGCATCGTGCTGGATCCCCGCTTTTCGCGGGGATGAACGGGGAATTTGGTCATCTCTCTCCCCTTTCCGCTCATCCCCGCCTCCCTTCCGCTCATCCCCGCCTCCCTTCCGCTCATCCCCGCCTCCCTTCCGCTCATTCCCGCGAAGGCGGGGATCCAGCTGCCCAAGCGCCAGGCGCGGTTCCGGACTCCAGGCGACGTTTCGTGGCCTGCATCGTACTGGAGCTCGGGTTTTGGCGGGGATGAACGGGGAGGAGGCACCGCTCGCTGAGCAGTCAGCCCAAAAACGCTGGCGACAAAACTCCACCATGATCGGGCGATCCAGCAACTCTATTAAGAATAACGGCAGCCAGTAGAATAAGTTTCTTTTTCACCCGGCCCACCTTGCGTTTCGGGAGATAATCATTCTCTAACAGCTCCAGGCCCGGCTCACTTTGGGCCTGCCCCCGTCACCCTGGAGCGTGCGCAAGCCTCGTGTCGAGCGTTAGCCACATTGCAACCTTCCTCCGGCGCGCTGGCACGGCCGAGCCGGTCGGGCGGAGCACGCCGTGATCCCCGTTGCTCTCGACCCAACCCGCCTCGCGATGGCCGTGGCGGGACGCGGGCCGAAGGCGCTCCAGCGGTTTCGCGCCTTGCGGGCTGGGGGCGCCGGGTCGGCCCTGCTGTTCTGCGACGCGGCGGCACCTGATTTCGCGGCGGAAGCCGGTCAGAACCTGCGCGCCCGGCTCCCGGACGCCGCCGATCTGGCCGGTCTTGCCGTGCTGTGGGTCGTGGGGCTGCCGGAGGACGAGGCTGCCGCTCTCGCGGAGGCCGCGCGGGCGCGGCGCGTGCTGGTCAACGTGGAGGACGTCACCCCGCTCTGCGACTTTCACAGCGTGGCCGAAATCCGCCGGGGGGATTTGCTGCTGACTGTTTCGACCGGGGGGCGCAGCCCAGGCTTGGCCGCGCGCATCCGGGGCCGGCTCGCAGACGAGTTCGGCGCCGAATGGGCCGACCGTCTGGCCGAGATTGGCGCCTTGCGGGACCGCTGGCGCCAAGAGGGCCGGTCGCTCGCCGAACTCGGCGAACGCACGAATGCGGCAATCGACGCCGCAGGCTGGCTTTCGTGAGCCGTCCGGCCCTTGCGCGCGCAGCGGAACGGTTGGCCGCCCCCCTCTTCGCGCCCGGCTCGGTCTGGCTGGTCGGGGCCGGTCCGGGGATCCGGGCCTGCTCACCCTGCACGCGGCGCACGCGCTCTCGGTCGCCGATGTCGTGCTGCACGATTCGCTCGTCGCGCCGGACATCCTGGAGCTCGTCGCGACGTCGCGGCTCGAGTCCGTCGGCAAGCGGGCGGGCGGAGCGCGCACGCATCAGCTCCGCATCAACGAGCGCCTGATCGCGCTGGCGCGCGAGGGCTTGCGGGTGGTCCGCCTCAAAGGCGGCGACCCGCTGGTGTTCGGGCGCGGTGGCGAAGAGGCGCTGGCGCTCGCGGCTGCCGGAGTGCCGTTCCGCATCGTGCCGGGAATCAGCGCCGGCCTCGGGGGCACCGCGAGCGCCGGGATTCCGCTCACGCACCGCACCTTGGGGCGCAGCGTCGGCTTTCGCGACCGGGCACGATTCGCACGGGGCGCTTCCCGCCGATCTTGATCTGGGAGCGCTGGCGCGCGGCGCGGATGTGCTCGTGTTCTACATGGCGCTGCGGCAGGCCGGGCCGATCGCGGCCGGCCTGATCGAAGCGGGACGGCCCCCCGACGAGGCGGTGGCCTTCGTCGCCGATGCAACCACCCCCCGTCAGCGCGTCCATCTCGCGACGCTTGGGACCGCCGCCGCGGTCGCGGACACGCTGCCGCGCCGGTCGCCGACGCTGATCGTGGTCGGCCCGGTGCTTGGGCTGCGGGCGCTGCTCGCGCGCTGGCAGGAGACCGAACCGATGACCGCCGCCGCTCACGACCCGCGCGCTCGCGCGGCCACCGCCTGAAGGAGAACCGCGATGCCCATCTCGTCCGCCGCGCTCGGAGCGGCCCCGTTCGCCGAGGACCAGCTCGCGCAGATCAAGCGGCTCGTGGCCGGAAGCACGGCCGAGCAGCGGCAATGGCTGAGTGGCTACATTGCCGGGTTTCAGGCGGCGACGGAAACGCGCGCGGCTCCCGCGGCCCCGCCCGCTGCCAAGGCGCCGCTGACGATTCTCTACGCGACCGAGTCGGGGAATTCCGAGTCGCTGGCCGGGGCGGCGCGCAAGGCGGCGCAGCGGATGGGGTTCGCCGCCAAGACGCTCGACATGGCGGACGCGACTCCCGAGCAGGTGGCGCGGGCCGGCAATTTGCTGGTGATCGCCAGCACCTGGGGCGAGGGCGACCCGCCGCAGCGGGCCGAGGCGTTCTACGCCGCGCTGATGTCCGATGCGGCCCCCCGCTTCGCGGATGTGCGTTTCGCGGTGCTGGCGCTGGGCGACCGGGCGTACGCGAATTTCTGCGAGACCGGCAAGCGGTTCGACGAGCGGCTGGCGGAGCTTGGGGGCCAGCGCATCGCCCCGCGCGTGGATTGCGACGTCGATTACGAAACGCCGGCGAAGAAGTGGATCGACGCGAGCCTGCGCAAGCTGGAACCGGACGCGGGTGCCGCCGTCATCCATGTCGATTTCGCGCGTCCCGCCGCGAGCGAGGAGGAGGCGCACAGCCGCACGCGCCCGTTCGAGGCCGAGATCAACGAGATCATCAACCTCAACGGCAGCCGTTCGAGCACAGAGACTTACCACCTGGAGCTCTCGCTCGAGGGGTCGGGCATCGCCTACGAGCCGGGCGACGCGCTTGGCTTCGTGCCGACCAATGATCCGGCGCTGGTCGATGATGTCCTGACGCGCGCCGGGCTGGCCGATGACGCCGCGCTGCGCGAGGCATTGTCGGAGCGGTTCGACCTCACGACGCTCACGCGCGATCAGATCACGAACTACGCCGCGCTGACCGGCGAGACGAAGCTTGGCGCGCTCGTGCAGGATCCGGCGCAGGCGGCCGAGTTCATGCGCGACCGGCAACTTGTGGACCTGCTGGACGCGGCGCCGCACCGGCTTTCGGCCGATCAGCTCACCGGGCTGCTGCGTCCGTTGCAGCCGCGGCTCTACTCCGTCGCGTCGAGCCGTGCCGCCGTCGGCGAGGAAGCGCACCTGCTGATCGGCGCGGTGCGGTGGGAGAGCCACGGGCGCGTGCGCAAGGGCGTCGCCTCGGCGGAAATCGCCGAGCGGCGCAAGGCGGGCCAGCAACTCAAGGTCTACTTGAAGCCGAACACGCATTTCCGCCTGCCGGCGGATCCCGGCCAGTCGGTCATCATGATCGGCCCCGGCACCGGCGTCGCGCCGTTCCGCGGCTTCCTCCAGGAGCGAGAGGCGGCCGGCGCCACGGGCCGGAACTGGCTGTTCTTCGGCGCGCGTAACTTCACGCACGACTTTCTCTATCAGCTCGAATGGCAGGACTGGGCGAAGGCCGGTCTGCTATCGCGCGTCGATCTCGCCTTCTCGCGCGACCAGCGGGAGAAGATCTACGTCCAGCACCGGATGTGGGAGGCGCGGCGCGAGCTGTTCGCGTGGCTCGAAGAGGGCGCGGCCGTCTATGTGTGCGGCGACGCCAAGGCGATGGCGAAGGACGTGCATGGCACGCTCCTGCGCGTCATCGCCGCGGAATCCGGCCGCACCGAAGAGGCCGCCGCCGAGTATCTGCGCGGATTGCAGAAGTCCGGGCGCTACCTGAAAGACGTCTACTGATGCAACTGAACCGTACGGCTCTCGAAGAGGGCTGGAGCACCGAAACGCTGCTGAGCGCGGTGGTGCATCGCGTGTTTCCCGGCAAGATCGCGGTCGTCTCCTCGTTCGGGGCGGAGAGCGCGGTCCTGCTCCATCTCGTCGCCGGCGTGGACCGGTCGGTGCCGGTCGTGTTTCTCGACACCGGCAAGCTGTTCGCGGAGACGCTCCGCTATCGCGACACGCTGGTCGGCCGGCTTGGGCTGACCGACGTGCGCTCGGTGCGTCCCGATCCGGCGGCGCTTCGCGAGGTGGACCCGGACGGGACGCTGTGGCGGATCGATCCGAGCCTCTGCTGCTGGCACCGGAAGGTGGAGCCGCTGGACATGGCGCTCGAGGGTTTCGAGGCCTGGATCACCGGGCGGAAGCGGTTCCAGGGTGGCCAGCGTCAAGAGCTGGAGCTGATCGAGTTGGGTCAGGACGGCCGCACCAAGGTCAATCCGCTCGCGTTCTGGGACGAGACGGATCTGTCCGAGTATGCCAAGCGGCACGATTTGCCGCCGCATCCGCTCGTGGCGCAGGGCTATCGCTCGATCGGCTGCGGGGTCTGCACCCGTCCGGTGCGGCCGGGCGAGCCGCAGCGTGCCGGCCGCTGGGCCGGACTCGGCAAGACGGAGTGCGGCATTCATGACCGCAGCGCTGTCGTGGATGCGCGGGGTGGCGGCATATGAGCGAGCTTTCGCGCAACGAGGCGCTGAAGGCGAATAGCCGGTTCCTGCGCGGCACCATCGCGGACAGTTTGCGCAACGCCATCACCGGCTCGGTGCCGGAGGACGACACCCAGCTCACGAAGTTCCACGGGATCTACCAGCAGGACGATCGCGATCTCCGCGCCGAGCGGGCGAAAAAGAAGATGGAGAAGGCATTCATCTTCATGTGCCGGCTGCGCATTCCGGGCGGCGAGCTGACGCCCGGGCAGTGGCTCAAGGTCAACGACATCGCGCATGAGCGGGCGAACGGGACCATCCGGCTGACCACGCGACAGACGATCCAATTCCACGGCATCATCAAGAGCAATCTCAAGCCGGCGATCCGGGCCATCCACGACGCGATGCTCGACACGATCGCGGCCTGCGGCGACGTGAATCGCGGCGTTATCTGTAGCGCGAACGCTTATGAGCCCGCGTTGCGCGCCGAGGTGCTGGCGCTCGCCCGCGAGCTCAGCGGCCATCTGCTGCCGCGCACCCGCGCCTGGCACGAGATTCTGGGTGGACGAGGAGCGCGTCATCGGCGGCGAGGAGGATGAGGAGCCGATCCTCGGCCGCACCTATCTGCCGCGCAAGTTCAAGATCGCGATCACGGTGCCGCCGCTGAACGATGTCGACGCGTTCGCGCACGAGATCGGCCTGATCGCCATTGTCGAGGACGGCCGGATAGCCGGCTACGACGTGGTGGTCGGCGGCGGCATGGGCATGACGCACGGACAGCCCGACACGTTCCCGCGCACCGGCGACGTGATCGGCTTCTGTCGCCCCGAGCAAGTCGTGGATGTCTGCGAGAAGATCGTCACCGTCCAACGCGACTGGGGCGACCGGTCCGATCGCGGTCATGCGCGGATGAAGTACACGATCGAGCGTTACGGTCTCGACAAGTTCGTCGCCGAGCTCGAATCCCGGCTCGGCTACAAGCTGGAGCCCGCGCGGCCTTACACGCTCGACCGGTCCGGCGACCGGCTGGGCTGGAGCCGCGACGATCGCGGGCGCTGGCATTACACGTTGTTCGTGGAGAACGGCCGCGTGCATGACCTGCCCGGCCGGGCGCTGATGAGCGGGTTGCGCGCGATCGCGGAGGTGCATCAGGGCAGCTTCGTCATCACGACGAACCAGAACCTCATCATCTCGAACATCGGCGAGGCGGAGAAGCCGGGCATCGAGCGTCTGATGGCCGAGCACGGGCTGGATGTGTCGCTCAGCGGATTGCGCGCCAATTCGATGGCCTGCGTGGCTTTGCCGACCTGCGGCCTGGCATTGGCCGAGAGCGAGCGCTATCTGCCCGACCTCGTCACGGCGCTGGAGACGGAGTTGGAGCGGTGCGGACTCGCGCACGACGCCATCACAATCCGCAGCACCGGTTGCCCAAACGGCTGCGCGCGGCCTTACCTGGCCGAGATCGGATTGGTCGGGCGCGGCCCTGGACTCTACAATCTGTATCTCGGCGGCGCCTTCAACGGCACGCGGATGAACAAGCTCTATCGCAAGGATGTCGGACACGCGGCCATCGTCGCGGCCCTGGCTCCCTTGTTCGAGGCTTATGCCAGGGGGCGCGAGCCCGGCGAGCACTTCTCCGACTTCGTGATCCGCACGGGTGTCGTGAAGCCCACGACCGCCGGGAACCGCTTCCATGCGGACCTCGCGCCGGAGTTGGCCGCCTGACCGGTTGACCCGGCCCGATCCTTCAAAGGCCAACCGGCGCGCCTCCGCCACGTTCCAGCCACAGCCCTGGTGTCAATTGAGGGCAGCGGGAGGCGGTGCGATGAGCGGGAGAATGCGGTTGGCGATGCGGGCGGCGGTTATAGCCGCGCCGGTGATGCTCGCGGGGTGCGCGGATTATCAGCAAGGCTGGTCGGGCGCCGGCTATCAGGCAGCGCCGCCCGCCGTCGCCTATGGCGGGGGCGCCGAGTACGGGTACGGCTACGCGCCTACGGCCGGGTACGGGTATGTTCCGAGCGGCGGTTATGTCGTCGGCGGCTATGCTCCGGCTCCGGCTTGGGGTGATGGCGGCTGGTATCGTGACCCGGAATGGCGGCGCGCTCACCCGGATTGGGACCGGTGGAACCAGGGCGGTCAGCGCGACTGGCAGAACGATGCCGCGAATCGCCAGCGCGCGCTGCAATGGCAGCAGCAACAGCGGGAGAACCAGGCGGTCGTGCAGCAGCGAGCGCTGCAATGGGACCAGCAGCAAAAGTTGCAGCAGCAGCAGAACCAGGCCGTGCTTCAGCAGCGCTCCCAGCAATGGGAGCAGCAGCAGCGGCAGAACCAGGCGGTGCTACAGCAGCGCGCTCAGCAATGGGAGCAGCAGCAGAAGCAGCAGCAGGCGCAGACTCAGTGGAACCTCATGGCGCAAGAGTGGAAGCGCCAGCACCCGCAGCAATAGCCGAGGCGATCAGGCTAGATCGGCGGGCTTGCCGGCCGGGGTTCGACGCCTATGCTCCCGCTCATCGTTGGGAGGAGCACGGTCATGCAGATCACCTGGTTCGGTCACTCGGCCTATCGGCTTGAGTTCGGCAGCTCAGTCGTCCTGATCGACCCGTTCTTCACCGGCAATCCGGCTTTCGTGGGCGATCCAGGAGCGGCTTCGGCCGGCGCGACCCATATCGTGCTGACGCACGGGCACTCCGACCATGTCGGCGATTCGGTGGCGATCTCCCGCCAGACCGGCGCGACGCTAATCACGAATTTCGAGCTCTGCATGTGGCTCGCCCGGCAGGGGCTGGAACGAATGGAACCGATGAATACCGGCGGCACGGTCGATCTCGGGGAATTCACCGTATCGCTGACCATCGCATTCCATTCATCCGGCCAGGTCGATGAAACCGGCATGGCGCACTCGCTCGGGCTTCCGAACGGCGCGGTGGTGACGCCGAAAGAGCGGCCGGAGCCGACCGTCTATCACATGGGCGACACGGACATTTTCTCGGACATGGCGCTGATCGGGGAGATTTATGCGCCCGATGTCGTGATGGTTCCGATCGGCGATCGCTTCACCATGGGACCGCGCCTGGCGGCGATGGCGATGCAGCGGTTCCTGCCCCGCGTGAAAACGGTCCTTCCCTGCCATTTCGGCAGCTTTCCCCCGCTGGTGCAGACGCCCGACCCGTTCATCGCGGCCATGGGCGATGGAGGCGGCCGCGTCCTGGTGCCGGAACGGGGCATCGCCTTCACCGTGTGAATGCCGGCCAGCTCCAGGAGACGATGTCACTGGCTTTGCGGGATTCACTTGCGCCAAGAGCGAGACTTCGCCATTTCCTGGACAAGCGGTGTTCGTTAGGATGGAGAATGATCCACTACCAGTTGAGATGCAGCGAGGACCACCAATTCGATGGATGGTTCAAGAATAGCTCCGCCTTCGACCGTCAGGCCGAACGCGGTCTGCTCGAGTGCCCGGTCTGCGGCGACAAGCGGGTTCGGCGCGCGCTGATGGCCCCGGCGGTGAGCAGCGGCGCCCGCGAGCCCCCGGTGCCCGCGCCGGCACCGAAGCCGGAGCCGTCGCCCAGCCCGCCGATGGCCGCGGCCGGTCCGATGCCCGATCACATGCGCGCCATGCTCCAGCGGCTGCGCTCGGAGGTCGAGAGGAATTGCGACTACGTCGGCCCGCAATTCGCCGAGGAAGCCCGCAAAATCCATCGCGGCGAGAGCGACCGCCGGGGCATCTACGGGGAAACCTCCCCGACCGAGGCGGAATCCCTGGCCGACGAGGGAATCGAGGTCGCCCGCATTCCCTGGGTGCCGCGCGCCGACGGGTAGGGTCCGGCCCTCTCCCGCGAGCGGGAGAGGGGGAAGCGAATGCCTCCTCCGTTTACGGAGGATGGTTGGAGTGAGGGCCGGCTGAGGCACGCCCGCGCGCTCGTCGGCATCAGTCGGACAGAACCGAGACTGTTTTGCTGCGTTCACGGCTCGGTCATCGGAGGTCTAAACATGCCGGCCGGGAACTTCCTCTACTACGCACTGGTCGCCCTGGTTATCGCGATAATCGCCGCCGTGCTCGGTTTCGGCGGCATCGCCGGAGCGGCTGCTGGGATTGCAAAGATCCTTTTCTACATCTTCATCATAATCTTCATTGTCGTCCTGGTGATGAATTTCATGGGAAGAGGAACTACGCCGTAGGTGTTCCTCAGTTTTGCCGGCCTGCACCGCCGCCAGTGCAAGTGCGGGCCAGCTTCTCTGAGGGTCGCGCGACTGTTTGCGCAACCTAGACTCCTTTTTATGCTGACTGGATGCTGACTGGAACGCGATAACGCAAAAATTCCGTTCATCCCCGCGCAGGTGGGGATCCAGGTCTCTCGCATTATGAATGGTGGCATTGTTTCGCGGGACTGGATCCCGCTTTCGCGGGAACGACGGGGGTTGGGTAGCCGCTCACAGTCAGCCCAAAACGAGTCACTCGTTTTATGCTGACTGGAACGCGTTAACGCAAAAATTCCGTTCATCCCCGCGAAGGCGGGGAGCCAGTCTCGCATTATGAATGGTGGCATTGTTTCGCCGGACTAAATTCCCGCTTTCGCGGGAACGAACGGGGGTTGGGTAGCCGCTCACAGTCAGCCCAAAACGAGTTCTAAGCCGACGAAGCCCTGGCCAAGCTAGACTGTAACCCGGCAGCGGCGCTCACGCAGACCACGCAGAGCCCCGACGGACTCCGGTTGCGCTGCAATCACTCTATTCGAGTGCATGTAATCAGAGCAGCCTCGCCATGATCATTAGCGAACGGCGCGAGCCAAGCGGGTCAAGATAACACAAGCGATGGAGGAACGATCATGAGCGGCTGGCAATTCTGGATCGATCGTGGCGGCACCTTCACGGATATCGTCGCACGCCATCCTGAAGGTAAGCTGACCACGCACAAGCTGCTCAGCGAGAACCCGGAACGCTACCGCGATGCCGCACTCGCCGGCATCAAGTCGGTGCTTGGCCTCCCACTCGGCGCTCCCATCCCGCCAGGGATAGTAGAGGCGGTCAAAATGGGCACGACGGTGGCGACCAATGCGCTCCTGGAGCGCAAAGGCGAGCGCACCCTGCTTCTCGTCAACCGGGGCTTTGCCGACGCGCTGCGGATCGGCAACCAGGCGCGGCCGCGGTTATTCGATCTCAAGATCACCCTCCCCACTCTGCTGTATGAGCGCGTGGTCGAGATTGGCGGCCGCGTTGCCGTGGATGGTGCCGAGATCGAGCCGCTGGATGAGCGCGAAGCTCACAGGGCGCTGGAACAGGCACGCGCAGACGGGCTGCAGGCCTGCGCCATCGCCCTGATTCACGCCTGGAAATATCCCGCGCACGAGGCACGTATAGCGGAGATCGCGCGGCAGGCCGGGTTCGCCCAGGTCTCCACGAGCCATGAGGTTAGCCCGCTGTTGCGCTTGATCCCGCGCGGCGACACCACGGTGGTGGACGCATACCTCTCGCCCATCCTGCGCCGCTACGTCGATCAGGTCGCGTCCGAGCTGGAAGGCGTGCGTCTCTACTTCATGCAATCCAATGGCGGGCTGACCGAAGCTTCGCGGTTTCAGGGGAAGGACGCGATCTTGTCCGGCCCGGCGGGAGGCATCGTGGGGGCGGCTCGGACCGCCGGAATGGCCAAGCTCGATCAGATCATCGGGTTCGACATGGGCGGAACCTCAACCGATGTCGCGCTCTACGCAGGCCAGTTCGAGCGGGCTTTCGAGACCGAAGTGGCCGGGGTGCGCATGCGCGCCCCGATGATGGCGATCAACACGGTCGCGGCCGGCGGCGGCTCCGTTCTGCACTTCGATGGATCCCGTTTCCGCGTGGGCCCGGACTCGGCGGGCGCAAATCCTGGCCCGGCAAGCTACCGCCGGGGCGGTCCGCTCACCGTCACAGACGCCAATGTCTGCGTAGGCAAGATCCAGCCGGCGCATTTTCCTGCGATTTTCGGACCGGACGGTGACCAGCCGCTCGATGCGGGGGCGGTGCGCGCACACTTCGCCGAGCTTGCCGAGAAGGTCGCCAACGCGACCGGCGAGCACCGCGACCCACGCGAGGTCGCCGAGGGATTCCTGCGCATCGCAGTCGCCAACATGGCGAATGCAATCAAGCAGGTCTCGGTCCAGAAGGGGCACGACGTCGCCCGTTTCGCGCTGCAGTGCTTCGGCGGCGCTGGGGGTCAGCATGCGTGCCTTGTTGCCGACGAATTGGGAATGGACACCGTGTTCATCCATCCGTTCGCGGGGGTGCTCTCGGCCTATGGCATGGGGCTGGCGGATCAGACGGTCATGCGCGAGCAGTCGGTCGAGGTCAGGCTCGCGGAGGCGGAGATGCCTAGCCTGCATAGCCGGGCCAATGCGCTGGCGGAAGACGCTCGACAGGCGCTGATCGCACAGGGCGCCGAGCCCGGCCGGATCACGGCGCGACGCCTATTGCATCTCCGTTATGCCGGAACCGAGGCAGCGCTGATCGTGGATCTCGGCCCCATGGAGGAGGTGGTTCGAAACTTCACCGAGGCCCATCGCGGCCGGTTCGGCTTCGCGACCCCAGAGCGCCCAATCACCGTTGAGGCGGTCGCCGTGGAGGTGATCGCCGCCGGCGAGGCCGTGCATGAGGCAGACCTGCCTCGGCGCGCAGCGGGCTCCCCTGAGCCTTTGGATACCGTGGAGATCTGGAGCGGCGGCAGGGCGCATACCGCCCCGGTGTTCGAGAGAACCACGCTACAAGCCGGGGACCGCATCTCGGGTCCAGCGCTGATCCGCGAGGCTATCGCGACCACCGTGGTCGAACCCGGCTGGACTGCCGAGATTACTGGGCGCGATCACGTTCTGCTCCGCCGAACGGAAGCCCGCGAGACGCGGATTGCGGTCGGGACTGACAAGGCCGATCCCGTGTTGCTCGAGATGTTCAACAACCTGTTCATGAACGTGGCCGAGCAGACCGGCGCTGTCCTGCAAAACACCTCGCTCAGCGTCAACATCAAGGAAAGGCTCGATTTCAGTTGCGCCGTTTTCGATGCGGGCGGCGATTTGGTCGCTAATGCGCCGCACGTGCCGGTGCATCTGGGGGCCATGGGAGAAAGCGTCCGGACGGTTCTGCGGCACCGTCGTAGCACGCTCAAGCCCGGCGACGTCGTGGCGCTGAACAATCCCTATAACGGGGGCACGCACCTGCCCGACGTGACCGTGGTCACCCCCGTCTTCGATGACGAAGGAAAGCAGTTGCTCTTCTTCGTCGGCAGCCGCGGCCACCACGCGGACGTGGGCGGTCTGACGCCGGGATCGACGCCGTCTTTTTCCCGCACTCTGGAGGAAGAAGGCGTGGTCATCGATGACTTCCTCCTGGTCGATGGAGGACGCTTCCGGGAAGCCGAGTTTCGCACGTTGCTTGCTTCAGGAAGATACCCGGCGCGCAGCCCTGACGTGAATGTCGCCGATATCAAGGCCCAGGTCGCAGCCAACGAGAAGGGCGTCCAGGAGCTGAAGCGCATCGTGACCCAGTACCGGCTGGAACATCGTGCACGCCTACATGAAGCACGTGATGGACAATGCCGAGGAGAGCGTCCGGCGCGTCATCGACCGCATCGGCGACGGGTCTTTCACCTACACGATGGATAACGGATCGCCGCTCAAGGTCACGGTATCGGTGGATCGTGCCGAGCGTGCTGCAACGGTTGACTTCACTGGAACCGGCCCGCAGCGCGAGGACAACTTCAATGCCCCTCCCGCGGTGACCCGGGCGGTGGTCCTGTACGTGTTCCGCTGTCTTGTGGGAGACGACATCCCCCTGAACGATGGTTGCCTAAAGCCTATCACTATCGTCATTCCGCCGGGCACCTTTCTGTCGCCCATGCCCGGGGCGGCAGTGGTGGCGGGCAATACCGAGGTCTCGCAGGCGGCCTGCAATGCTCTGTTTGGTGCCTTGCGCGCCCTGGCCTGTAGCCAGGCGACGATGAACAACTTTCTCTTCGGCGACGCCACGCGGCAGTACTACGAGACCATCTGCGGCGGCACCGGCGCCGGTCCCAGTTTCGATGGGACCTCTGCCGTCCACAGCCACATGACCAACACCCGCATGACCGATCCCGAGGTCCTCGAGCTGCGCTATCCGGTGCGGCTGGAGCAGTTCTCGATCCGCCGCGACTCCGGCGGGACGGGCAAATGGCGCGGTGGCGAGGGGGTTGTACGCCGCATCCGCTTCATGGAGCCGATGACGGCGGTCATCGTCTCCTCACGCCGCACCGTTGCGCCTTTCGGGCTTGAAGGCGGGTCCGACGGAGCTCCCGGCTGCCAATGGGTGGAACGCGCCGATGGCGCCCGGGAGAATCTGTCCAGCACCGCGGAAGCGCAGCTGTCCAAGGGCGACGTGTTCGCGATCGAGACGCCTGGCGGCGGCGGGTATGGGCACGTCTGACCTTCCAACCCTAAGCTCGGCTTTATCCTTTCACGCGGCCTAACATACGGCGTTGATCAAGATGTTGATTGTGGTGCGGGGCGTTCGATGAGATCTGCGCCAGACGAGGTCACGAATGCCGAATGCTATTCTGACGCTGAACGCGGGATCCTCCAGCATCAAGTTCGCGCTGTTCGAGACCGGAGCGCGGGAGGAGATCGCGCGCGCCTTCCACGGAAAAGTGGAAGCAATCGGCTCGGCCCCGCATCTGGTCGCGCAGGATAAAGCCGGGAAGGTGCTGCACGAGCGTCGCTGGCCCAAAGGCGGCCGTGAAACGCACGAGGATTTCCTGCCGGAAGTGCTGGGTCTGGCCGACGCTCATCTCGGCGCGGATGAATTGATCGGGATCGGCCATCGCATCGTGCATGGCGGACCCAGGCATATCGAGCCCGCTCCGATCACCACCACGCTTCTCCAGGAACTGGAGCGGCTGGTTCCGCTCGCGCCGTTGCACCAGCCCCATAACCTCGCGCCGATTCGCGCAATCGCGCGGCTGCGGTCAACTCTAACTCAGGTGGCCTGTTTCGACACGGCGTTTCATCACACTCTGCCCGCAGTTGCGACGCGGTTCGCGCTGCCGCGAAAACACTGGCACGAGGATTTGCGCCGTTACGGATTCCACGGGCTCTCCTACGAGTTCATCGCCCGCCGACTCGCCGAGATAGCGCCGCAGCTTTCGCGCGCTCGGGTCATTGTCGCGCATCTCGGCAATGGCGCGAGTTTGTGCGCGATGCGCGACGGACGCAGCGTGGAGACCACGATGAGTCTCACGGCCCTGGATGGGCTTGTGATGGGTACCCGATGCGGGTCGATCGACCCAGGTGCGATCCTCTACTTGCAGCAGACGCACGGAATGAGCGCGGACCAGGTGCAAGACGTGCTGTACAACAAATCCGGCCTACTCGGGGTCTCGGAGATCGCGAGCGACATGCGCACGCTGCTGGCCAGTCCGGATGATCGGGCGCGCGAGGCGATCGAGCTGTTTGTGTATCGTCTTGCCCGCGAAGCAGGTGGGTTGGTCAGCGTCTTGGGCGGGCTCGATGGATTCGTCTTCACCGCCGGCATCGGCGAGCACGCGCCGGAAATCCGCGAGCGAGTGGCGGCTCATCTTGGCTGGCTCGGACTCGCGCTCGATGAGGAGGCGAACCGGCGAGGCGAGCAGGTCATCAGCAAAGCCGACAGCCGCGTGGCGGTGCACGTAATCGCGACCGACGAGGAAGCGATGATCGCGCAGCACACGCTCGCGGTGATCCGAAGCGGCGCCGGCCGGCAAGCGTTTCAGTAATAGCGCCGGTGAACGACCGCGCCATTGGGTCCGACGCATCCGGCACGGTAAGCGCCCGCCGCACAGTTGACCGGAGCACCGGGACGATAGTAGTGCGGATGATAGTAGGCCCCAGATTGGGGGTATTGCTTGCGAACGACGGCCGCACCATTCGGACCGGCGCACCCCGCGCGGTAAACTCCATTCGCGCAAGTGACGGCGCCCGCCGACGGCGCAAGCGCGAGCAATCCGATCGAAGCCAGCACGGCAAATAAGAAGTGCTTCATGGCACGCGACCTCCGGATGTTGTTCAACACGACTGGCACTC
Source organism: uncultured Alphaproteobacteria bacterium (assembly GCA_963808965.1). Lineage (GTDB taxonomy): Bacteria > Pseudomonadota > Alphaproteobacteria > Acetobacterales > Acetobacteraceae > CAWEHU01. The sequence goes on along the minus strand of CAWEHU010000016.1, from coordinate 135,811 downwards.
CGGAAAGCGGACGGTAACGTCAACCGAGAAAAACGTAAGCCGCTCACGTTCGCGCGTCGTCTCAGCACGGCACGAGATCCTATCCTGACAGGTTTTCGTGGACAAAGCAAAATGATCGCGCTCCGGCCGGAGCGAAACCGGCCCAAGGCTTGCCGGGCAAATATGCCGCGCTGCAAGCGACCGAGCAGAAGGGGGCAGACACAACCCGGCATTCTCGTGCAGCTTGCGGGTCCAGGAACAAAAAAGGGGAGGCAGGGTCATGGACGAGCGCGTCACAGATGTATCCGGCCGGGAGAATGTCTCGACGCCGACCCGGAACCGGGCCGAAGTCGCGATCGTCGGCGCGGGGCCGGTCGGGCTAATCGCGGCAATCGAACTGACGCGCCAAGGGCTCCGTCCGGTTGTGCTGGATGCGAAAGAGGAAGTCGCCTGGAGCAGCCGCGCCATCTGCATCTCGCGTCGGAGCCTCGAAATTCTTGATCGTGTCGGAGCGGGGCCTGCTTTCGAGGCGAAGGCCCTGCCCTGGTCGCGGGGACGCACTTTTTACCGGGACCAGCTCGTGTTCCGGCTCGAGATGCCGTACGCGGCAGGCGACCGGCACGCTCCCTTCGTCAATATCCAGCAATTCTATACCGAGCAGTTCCTGCTCGATGCCCTGAAGACCCTGGGCGACGGCGGCCAGATTCGCTGGCGCAACCGCGTAACCGGCGTCCGGCAGGATGCTTCCGGCGTGACCCTCGCCGTGGCCGGGCCGGATGGCGATTACGAGCTTCGCGCCGACTGGGTGGTCGCGGCGGATGGGGGCCGCTCGGTCATGCGCGAGCAAATGGGACTGGATTTGCACGGCACCGCCTACGAGAGCCGCTACCTCATCGCCGACATTGAAGTGCAGGGGGCGGATCGGCCGGTCGAGCGGAACGTCTGGTTCGATTCGCCGGCGAACCCCGGTTCGACCGTCATTCTGCACGTGCAGCCGGATGGCGTCTGGCGCATCGACTACCAGCTTCGTGACGACGAGGATCCGGAAGAAGCGCTGCGGGACGAGAACGTCACGGCGCGGCTGCAACAGCAGCTCGACATGATGGGGGTGCGCGCACCTTGGCGAATGGTCTGGAAGAGCCTGTACAAGGCGCTCGCCCTGTCGCTCGAACTCGTACCGCCACGGCCGCGTGCTGTTCGCCGGCGACGCCGCCCACCTGGTGCCCATCTTCGGGGTGCGCGGCCTGAACTCCGGGATCGACGACGCCCATAATCTCGGCTGGAAGCTGGCCTTGGTGGCAAGCGGGAAAGCGCCGGAGGCGCTGCTCGACAGTTACAGCCATGAGCGGCGGCGAGCGACGCGGGAAAATCACGAGCAGGCGATAAAGAGCACCTGGTTCATGTCGCCGCCCAGCGCGGGTTTCCGGCTGATGCGCGACGCCGTGCTGTCGCTCGCCGCCGAGCACCCTTGGGCCAGTCCGCTGATCAATCCGCGCCAGTCCTCTTCCCACGTGTACGATGATTCGCCGGTCATCCAACCGGACGCGACTCCCTCCGATACCGGTGTGAAGCCTGGCGAGCCATTGCCCGATGCTCCGGCTGCAATCATCGCGGCACCCGTGGGCGAAAGCGCGAGCGGACACTTGCACGACGCTCTGTCTCCGCGCGGTTTCACGCTCCTGGTGTTCGTCGATGCGATCGGAGATCCGAAGCGGACCGGCGCGCTGCTCGGAGCGCCAGAAGTAGCCGGCGTTCCGCTGGAGCTGGTGCTCGTCGGCTCCGAGCGCGGTCTCGCCGCGGTCGAAGCGGCTGCGGGCACGCGCCAGCTCATCAACTCTGACGGCGCGCTCGCCAAGCAGTTCGCCGCGAACGACTTCCCCGTTTATCTCGTCCGCCCGGACGAACACGTCGCGGCGCGGCTTCCCGACCCGGACCTGGCCGCGGTCAACGCGGCGCTGGAGGTGGCGATCGGGAAGCGGCCGGCGTCTCCTTCCTCTGCGGCGGCGGCGAGCGTCCCAGCTCCGCCGGCCGCGTCGCAGGCGGCGCAGGCCGGCAACGGAGGATTGGGAGAAGAGGGGCTCGAGCGCGTGTTCGAGGCGATCAGCCAGGGCGTGGATGCCGCCGGAGAGACCGACACTCCGCGCTTTTTGGCCCGCCTCGCCCTGCTGCTCGCCGAGGAGGTCGGCAATGCCGAGCGCGTCCTCGAGCGCGTGGCCGCGGCACGGGAGCAGAGTGCCTGAAACCCAGTTCAATTCGATGAAACGATAGGAGTCTTGCGAATGTCAGCGCTCGATTTCACGCATGATCCCGGGCGGCGCAGCTGGGTGGCCTCGGCAAACGGCCACCCCGACTTCCCGATCCAGAATCTTCCATTCGGCGTCTTCGTCCCCTCGGCCGGAAGCGAGCCGCGCGGCGGCATCGCCATCGGCGATGAGATCCTCGATCTGGCCGACGATGCACACGGCGCGCCTGCTTGGCGGTGACGCGGCTCGCGCGCTCGCAGCGGCTACGAGCAACACACTCAATGGGTTCTTGTCGCTCGGGGCGGCGCCGCGCAGCGCTCTGCGCACCCAGCTCTCGGAGTTGCTTGTCGAGGGCTCGCCCGCACGCGCCAAGCTGGAGGGAATGCTCCATGCCGCGGCCGACTGCACCATGCTCCTGCCGGCCGAGATCGGCGACTACACCGATTTCTACGTCGGCATCCACCACGCGACCAATGTCGGCCGGTTGTTCCGGCCCGACAATCCCCTGCTGCCCAACTACAAATACGTGCCGATCGGATATCATGGCCGCGCCTCGTCGATCCGGGTGTCCGGCACGCCATTCCGGCGGCCGAACGGGCAACGCAAACCGGCGGCTGAGACGGTCCCGAGCTTCGGGCCGTGCCGCAATCTCGATTACGAGATGGAGCTGGGCGTCTGGGTCGGGCCGGGCAACGAACTCGGCCAGCCTATTCCGATCGATAAGGCGCGGGAGCACATCGCCGGCTTCTGCCTGCTGAACGACTGGTCGGCGCGCGACATCCAGGCCTGGGAATATCAGCCGCTCGGTCCGTTCCTGGCGAAGAATTTCGCGACGACGATCTCGCCGTGGATCGTCACGCCGGAGGCGCTCGCGCCGTATCGAATCGCCCAGCCGGCCCGTCCCGAAGGCGATCCGCAGCCGCTCGCGTATTTGCTCGACGCGACGGACCAGCGCGAGGGAGCGCTGGATGTGGAACTCGAGGTGCTGCTCTCGACGGAGGGCCTGCGGAATCAGGGACTGCCGCCGCATCGGCTCTCGCTCGGGCACGCCCGTAACATGTACTGGACCGTCGCGCAGATGATCGCTCATCACAGTTGCAACGGATGCAATCTGCGGCCCGGCGACTTGCTCGGCACGGGGACCCTCTCAAGCCCGACCGAGGACGGCTTCGGCAGTCTGCTGGAGATCACCCAGGGCGGGCGGAAGCCGATCGAGCTGGCTTCAGGCGAGACGCGCCGGTTTCTGGAGAATGGGGACGAGGTCATCCTGCGTGCCCGCGCCCGCCGCGATGGCGTCGCGCCGATCGGCTTCGGCGAGTGCCGGGCCACGGTTCTACCTGCGCAATAATGGTCGCAATCAATCGGGGAATGTCGATGGCAACCAATTTGATCGGACGGCGCGCTGCGCTCGGCGGAGGGGCGCTGCTTGCCGCGGGACCGCTGGTGCGAGCCCGGGACGCACGGGCGCAACAGAACGCCGGCCCCGTTCGCATCGGCGTGCTGACGGACGAAACCGGGCCTTACGCGGACAGCGGTGGCAAAGGCTCGGTGCTTGCGGCGCAAATGGCGGTGGCGGATTTCGGCTCCACCGTGCTCGGACGCCCGATCGAGATCGTGCACGGAGACACGCAGAACAAGCCCGATATCGCCGCCAGCTTGGCGAGGCAATGGTACCGATTCCGGAGTCGACGCGATCGTCGATCTGCCTGTGACCTCCGTCGCTTCGGCTGTTCAGCAGGTCGCGAAGGAGAAGAACCGGACGGTGATGATCACCGCCGGGGCGGCGACCGAATTCACGTCCAAGACCTGCTCCCCGGTCAGCACCCACTGGGCGGACGACACGCACGCTCTAAGCGTTGGCGCCGCGACTCATATCGTCAAGTCGGGTGGGAAGACGTGGTACTTCATCACGGTCGACTATGCGTTCGGGGCGGCGCTGGAACGCGACGCGACCGAGGTGATTACCGCGAACGGAGGACGGGTGCTGGGTACTGTCAAGTACCCGATCGGCAATGCCGACTACTCGTCGATGTTGCTGCAAGCCCAGGCCTCGGAAGCGCAAGTCATCGGGCTGGCAAGCGTCGGCGCCGACCTCGTCAATCTGGTCAAACAAGCCGGCGAGTTCGGCGTGCAAACGAGCGGACGCCAGACGCTCGTTGGATTCCTGATCTACATCACCGAGGTCCACGCGCTCGGTCTGCAAGTTGCCCAAGGCTTCACGTTCGCATCGGGCTTCTACTGGGACCAGAATGACGTTTCGCGTGCTTGGTCCAAGCACTTTTTGGCTACGCAGAAGGCCATGCCGACCAGGGTGCAAGCCGGAGTCTATACCGCAAGCTTGCATTTCCTGAAGGGAATGCAAAAGGCTGGTACGGCTAACTCGGTCGCGGTGAACAAGGCCATGCGGGCGCTGCCGGTGGACTACCTCGGCCGCCCTGCCTCGATCCGAGCCGACGGGCGAGTGCTGTACGATCTCAGCGTCTACCGGGTGAAATCCCCGTCGGAGAGTCGGGCGCCGTGGGACTACTACGAGGCCATCGCGACAATTCCGGCCGATCAGGCCTTCCTGCCTATGAACCCGGCTTGCACGAGTTGAGCGCGTCTTTGGCGCCGAATTGGGAAACAGGGGGAGAATCCCTAGGCGAGCAGCCTTGGATTCCTTTAGGATATCTCACAAAGCTGTGACCCCGTTCACCGCGCCTGCGGACGGATCTGCTATCCTCCCTTGAAGAAGGGCAAGCAGCCGTGAGTCCAGACGTGCTATGTAACCTTCTGTAACGTCCCCGCTGGGTTGCGGGTAATTGGCTCGCTCCGACGACTCGTCCCTGGGGGAGGGAGAGCATGGATGTGCACACGCGCGGCCGGTGCGCCGCGCCGCGGGTTTACGTGGTCAGTGACGTTCGCCTGTATCGAGAGGGACTGACGGGCAGCCTTGCGGGCCAGCCTGGCGTCGAGGTCCTTGGCGCTGGCGGCTGTGCGGAGGTTCTGAGCGAGATCGGCTCCTTGCAACCTGAGGTCATGCTCCTGGATCTCGGGGCACGCGACAGCCTCGCCATGCCGCGGCACGCGCGGCTGATCGTGCCGACGCTGCGTGTGGTCGCCTATGCGGTAGCGGAGGTGGAAGCCGACGTGCTGGCCTGCGCCGAAGCAGGAATTTGCGGCTACGTCCCACAGAACGGGTCGATCGAGGATTTGGTCGCGGCGGTTCAGCGCGCGGTTCGGGGAGAACTGGTGTGCTCGCCGCGTATCGCCGCTTTGCTGTTCAGCCGGGTCGCGAGCCTATCGTCTGGCCGGGAGATCGTTTCGGGCGATGCGCCGCTTACTTCGCGGGAGCGGCAAATCGCCGCCCTGGTCGCACGCGGTCTCCCGAACAAGGAAATCGCCCGCCGGCTGCGGCTGGGCAATGCGACGATCAAGAACCACGTGCACAACATCCTGCAAAAGCTGAATCTCCAGCGCCGCGGCGAAATCGCGCCGCTGCTGACCGGGGCCGCGATCACGCACCGGGAATCTGCGGATGCCCGCTCCTCGGAACGGGTCCAATGACCGCCCGAGGAAGCCCGCAAAATCCACCGCGGCGCGACGAGGTCGCTCGCATTCCCTGGGTGCCCCGCGCCGACGGGTAGGGTCCGGCGCTCCTCTCCCGCGAGCGGAAGAGGGGGAGCGAACCTCCCTCCGTTTACGGGAGATGGTTGGAGTGGGGGCTGGCTGCGGCGCGGGCGGCTTCCGTCGCCATCGTGGCGAGCAGGCGGCCGCAGGCGCCGCGGCTCAGCCCTTCGGCGTCATCGAGGCGGAGCGCCCAGAGTTCGACGAGGGCGAGCAGCGACCAGGCGATGATTTCGGCGAGGAGGGGCCGGCCGCGCGCCTCGGGTGCTGCCGCTTGGAGGGCTTCGATGAGCTGGGCCGCCAGCCAGCGCTGGGCGTGACGCCCATTGTGGGCGATGGCGGGGATGGCGTGGATCGCGGCGACGCTCGCGCGATGGGCGTCGGGCGCGGCGGCGAGCGCGTCGAGCAAGGCGACCACGAGCGACTCGAGCCGGTCGGGCTCGGGCAAATTGCGGGCGGCGAGCACCGCCTCGACCATTCGGTCGCTGATCTCCTGGTGATGGCAGCGAACCATGTCGGCGAGCAGCGCCCGGTTCGTGGGGTAGTGGTTGCGCGCCCGCGTCCATTCCGCGCCCGCCGCCGCGGCGATGCGCTTGAGGTCAAAGCGATCGAGGCCGGCTTCCGCGACGGTGCGCGCGGCCTCCCGGCGTAACCGGGCGCGGCGGGCGAGGACCACGCTCCAGCGCGGTGCGGCGAGGGTGCGGGTACGTGGGTCGCGGAGCGGGCGCGGCGCGGCGGCGGACTCAGGCTTCATCCGCGCCTTCCCAGCCGCCGAGATTGCGGCCGAGCGCGGCCCGGGCTCCTTCGATCACCATCGTCGCCAGGAGAGTCGCGTATTCGTCACGCGACAGCCCGGCGGGCTCGCGGAACCAGAGCACGTGCCAGGCCGCCATGCCGAGCAGGCTCATCGCAATGGGCATCGTGAGTTCGGTGCGGCTTTCGAGGCCCGGCACCGCGGCGGAAATGAGACCGGCAAACCAGTGGGCGACGTAACGTTGGCGGATCGCGAGCGAGCGGGCGAGGTGCGGCGACGCGCCATGCATCCCTGCGACGAAGCAGCGCTGCGCCGCGGCGCGGGCGTGCATCGTATCGAGTAGCGCGCCGATCGCGTTGGTGAGCCGGAGCGCGGGGTCCGTCTCCGCGGCGGCTTCGTCGAATATGCGGAGCCGGTCAATGATGCGATCGATGTGGCGGTCGAGCACGCCTTCGAGGAGGATCGCAACGTTGCCGAAATGCAGCCGGGCGGAGGCGATGTTGAGGCCCGCGGCGGTGGCGAGTTGCGGGAAGCTAACCTCGGCGATGCCGCGCTCCGCGAACAGCCGCTCGGCGACGTCCAGCACGATCTCGCGGCGCTGCTCATGGACGGCGGATGCCGAGCGAAGCGGCCGGTCGCGCCAGCGGAAGGCGGTGCTGTTCGGGAGGTGCGTCGGAAGGGGGAGCGGGGCATGGGCCGTATCGTCTGTTGTTAGGATTTCTAACATGGCCGGGGTGGATGGGGCAAGAAGATCGTTTGGGATGAGGGTCGGGGACTGATCGCGCCATCCCTTGTGGGAGCGGCTGGAACGGCATCTTCTCCCGGAAGCAGAGGCGACGCGGACGCCTTTTGGAGCCGGGGATGCGTCCAAGCGTGGCGGCGAAAGGCGTATGATCGGATAATCCTGTTAACAGGGCGAGCAGGAGGGCGGAGATGGTAAGGCGCTTTGACCATCTGACGATCGTTGTGCGCGATCTCGACAGAGCGCGCCGGTTCTTTGCCCTGCTGGGCTTCAAGGAAGCGGTTTCGGTCGTGATCACCGGCGAGCCTTTTGCCTCCTATATGGGAGTGCCCGAAATCGAGGCGGACCACGTGACGCTGGTGCTGGAGAACGCCACCCCGCGAACTGAAATTCAGCTGCTGCATTATCGTCATCCGGAAAGCATCCCCGATCCGCATATCCGTGAGCTACACAAGATCGGCCTCAACCACGTTTGCTTCGCCGTGGATGACATCGAGGCCGAAGTTCGCCGCATGCGCGAGAACGGGTTCGAGACCCGGAACGAAACGCTGGACTTCCATTCGCGCAAGCTCGTTTTCCTGGAAGGTCCCGAGGGGGTGGTGATTGAGCTTTCCGAGTGGCATTAGGACGAAGGCCCGCCGGTTGCCTACGCCCCTGACTGTGGACACGCTGAAGCGGCTGACTGAGTTCCTGTGATACTGTTTCGGCCAGAGTCCCGGCCCTTCCGTGGGTCCGACGAGATATGCCTTCATCCGAGGCGATGACCATCTACCAGCGGAAGCCCGATCCATTCCTCAACGTGCTGGTCAGCAAGATCGAGCTGCCGCCAGCACCAAGTCTGCTGGCCATGTGCGCGGGATACGAGGGTGGCGCTTGGCGGAGCGACGGCCTCGCCGAGCATCTTCTCGAATGGCTGCCTGAATTCGCGCTGAACGAGCGGGAACTGCGGGAGCTCGATGGCGGAAATGCACGGCGCGTTCTCCGCCGAGCGGCACGAAACCTCTACAGCTCGGAGAACTAAAAAAGCGTGGGGAAGTTGGCGAGTATCCTCCTCCACGCCGCTATCGGCAGGAATTCGGCTCGGTCCCGGTAATTAGAAATACCAGCGGCCCTGCCCGATGACCGCTGGCGACCCTTTGCGGACACTCGCGATTGGCAGGTTCCGAGCTGATTTCAGAGGGGCGCAGACAAAATCAACCCGGCCAGCTCCTCATTTCCACGCGAATGATGCCGGTTTCAAGGTCGGTGATTGAGTGGATGACGTCGCGTTGGACGACACCGCAGAGGTTGGGGTCTAAGTCCAAGAGCCTGACGGGTCCAGGATAGAGATGCGGTAGGAACGCCGGAGTGATCGTTTGCACTAACGCAGGCGCCAGTAGCGAAATTTGGGAAGGTCCGCGCCCATCGGATTTATTGAGTGACACTGAGAATACGCCAACTAGCATCCCGTTCTGATCAAAAGCTGGGCCGCCGCTCATCCCGCCAGAAGTTGAGCACGCAACTTCGATGGCCGGGCCGGGCGGCATCGAGCCCCGTCCGTTGAGGTGGTGTTGAGTCACCTCACCAACCCCAATTCGAAGCTCTGCTCCCCTCTTAGGTGCCCGTCCTCAACTGGGAAGCACATGCCCTCCTCGACCGGCACGTGCTCGTCCGACGCTCGGAAACCCGCGATCATCACCAGTTCCCCGATCTCAGGTAGCCTCGCCGTCACCATCGCCTGAACGAAGCGACCGTCGGGTGGCACGGGGGATGCGTAATCCAAAGAAAGAATAATCAGGTCCGTGAGGTTGGCCTTAGTGATATGTCTGACACGCCAATGCCTTGGCCCCAAGGGCGTGTACCCCGTGCAGAAGATGCCGAGCCCGTCCGCCATGATAGGGGAATCAGAGGCTCGATGACGTGCGCGGCGGCCAAGGCGATGCCCGGGGCAACCATCACCGCCGACCCCTCGACCGTATTCCAGGCGTCTTTGGCGAAGTGCACGGACAGAACCACGCCATCGTATACGCGGCGTTCAGGTTCTTGGCGGTTGCAGATAAGTCGGGACGTGTGTCCGTGGCGGGAGAGATCCGGTTGAGTTCTGGGAGCAGCACGGCTCCGCAATCAGCGCGAGCTACATACCTCACATAGTCGCTGCTGGCTACGTAGGAGCTTAAAAAAATCGCAACGAATTCGCTCTGCTAACAGTCCTTCGAGTTCCAGCCATGCTTTCTCCTTGCTCCAGTCTAGCTAAGGGCATTCAAGTTTCCTGGCGCCAGAGGTTGATGCGCTTGGTCGTGTTCCCCCCGTCGAGCAGCCCGTAAAGTCGTTGCTCGCCCTCTGGTCTCATCGAGCGTAAAAGAAAGATGTCTCGACGCGTTTCTCGAGAGCACCTGAGAAGGAGCCAGCCGAACTTGAAGAGTAGATAAGATACTCCCGCGGATGCTATCTCTCTTCGATCAGCAGCAGCTGAGTTTCCCTCGGGTACTATGAGGGCAGTCTTCGGAAAATCAACGAGATTCGGATATATGACGAGAAACGTTTAGGGCTGAAGGTATAAGAAGTGCACTGACTGGTTTAAGGTAAGTGAGTTCAAGGACATCAACGACCCCAGTGGCCAGGTCGCACGAAAGGAAATGGTCGTTGCTCTTGACCAATAACGCGCAGTGCGAGCTCAGTTGAGCAGCCTGACGCGACATCGGCTCTGCAGGATCTGCATCACGGATGCGCTCGCGCTCCCTCGGTGTGGCGATGGAGGCACCACTGAGTTCCCCGATGCGGAGGCCCAGCATGGTGGCGAGGTCGAGTTAGCGGATAAATCCAGCCCACTGGATACGATTACTCCATTTCCCTCCCATGTCAGCATCCCGGACAATTTCATCGTGTGCGCTTTGCTAATCCCGTGGTGGGGATTCAGCAAATGGCCGTCGCGCGTCGCGGTGGCCTGTACACAAGGACCCGCTGTAAACGAGGAATGAGAGCCCGCTGGCGGCTTTTATCTTCTGAGCCACCAAAGCCCAACTTTCGCTCCCGACACATCTATGACGATCCGCTTCAGGAACTGAAGGTCCGCTTCGGGTCGGGAAGGGTCATCGGACAGGGCCACTGGTATAATATCTTACTTTCAAGCGACTCTGGACTAGCCTCGCGCGTTGTGACTTGTTGTCGTACTCAATGTTTTTTGCAACCACAACTACACCACGGTTTAGCAAATGAAAGTTCTGCCAGTTCTCTTTCAACGTCTCGCCAATCTTTTTAGAAACTCGTGAGCTGGGATCCGGCTCTCTGGGGTTCGGCCCTAGGCCAAAGTCATCAGGCCGTCAGGCAGACGGTCACTGATCTCTTCAAGGACCAATTGCTGCGGCAAGCTGGCATCGCAGTCTAGTGCAGGTTTGGGAAAGCCCGACGCGATGTCGGGTTCTCCTTGAAACTGAGTGCGGGGAGGTGTCTTGCTATATTTCTTACTTCCTCGTCTCATAAAGCGACTTGGACTCCCCATTGTCCGCTTAGGGTGGGAAGCGGACGGTTCTGCGGCGGATTGTGCTCTTGGTGTCACCTCCTCACCTATGCCGCAGCCCGGTGGGATTTCACGCGTGACCGCGCACAAAGAGAACTTCAATCACTTCCTGGGTCCGATCGTACTCGAACCCGTTTGAGGGTCTCGACCCAGCCACGCGAATCCACATTGAGACAGGACGTCTTCGTTCCGAATGACCCGCCCGGTGTCTATCGGATCCACAACATGGCCCACGAGGCTTCGAAACATCGACGCACTCGGTGGACACTGAGCTGCTGGAGTTGGGGCATCGAGAGATTTCCGAGCGTTTCTTCGGGCGATCGTCGCCCCCCTCAAGGACACGGTTAAGGAGTTTGACTGTGTCCACGTCGTTGAGCCGATGCCGCGGCTACATGACATCGGCAAGTGCTCGGCCGCGTTTCAAACCTAGAGCGGAATCATCCTGACTTTCCGTTTGGCCTGTATCCGCAATGAGCGAAATAGTTCGCGCATTCCCGCGGAGGAAATTCTGCGAGCAGTTTGCCGAGCAAGGTCCACAGCGCCTCGACCGTTCTGCAAGCAGCCCGCGGGCTGCACGGATGTGAGTCTCAACCAGGTGTCGCCCGCCCTTGATGTTCGAGCAACGGCGCGTGGGTGTGCTGTATTCGCCACAGGCGACAATTCAATTACCACGGTTGATACGGCCTCCAACTGCGTCTAGATGAAATGCATCGTCATGCGTTGTTCACGCAGGGCGACGGCGGACCTCGCTATGAAAGCGCATGCGGCGGAGCCAGATCGCCATGCGCCCGAGACTCGCTGAATCCGTCTGGCAACCCCGCAAGATCCGTCACAGGTTCCTTCCGTGCTCTTGCACCACGAAGATATGGCGCGAGCCCCCGTGACGGCGGACTTTGACCGAAATGCGATACGCAAAACGACAAGGAAGTGATGATGGCTGAGACCTCGGAAGCAAGAAAACCCGCTAGAGACAGGCGACCGGAACCAGCCCGAGGCCCGGGATCGCGGTAGGCTCCACAGTGTCGCGGACCAGGCAGGCCAGGAAGCCCGGCAGAGTGGTGAGAAGAGCGCTGAGGCTTTGAGGCGCACCGCGGAGGCGACCGCCGATGCCACGAGGCGCACTGCCGAAGCGGCTGCTGATGCAACGCGACGTGCGGCCGACCAGGGCCATGACTTGGCAATGTCGGGCTTGCGCGCCATCGCCGGAGTCCAGCGCCCGCTAGCGGATGCGGGCTTGGAGCAGAGCCGGCGTCTGGTGGAAACCACAGCCCACGTTACCGACGTGTATCGCCAGGCCGCCGAGCGCGCCGACGTCGACGTGCGTGCGTTGTTCGACTCATGGACGAGCGTCGGACGTGGCCTGCAAGAGTGGCAGCGCGCTTACTTCGATCTGTTCCAGCAGTCGATGGGAAGTATTGAAGACAAGCGCCGGCATCTTGCCAAGTGCAACTCGCCAGTGGAGTTTGCCGAAGTCCAGCGGGATCTCTACGTGGAACTCGTGCGCAACACGCTGACCGCGAACGCGAGATTGTGGCAGCTGGTCGGGCAAATTGCCCAGCAAGCGGTGCAACCGCTCCAGCACCGGGCGCAAGCCTGATAACAACCGACAGCCAAAGCCGGGAGAGCGTACGCTCTTCCGGCCGCTTGCTGCTGCCCAGCCAGCAGGTTGAATCAGACCTTAACCGATTCGGGAATCGCTCCGCCGATTGCCAGAACTATCATCCCGCTCTGGCACGAAGCGGCTCACCGCCTTAAATCGGACACACCCCGCCGGCACACGCCAGATGCGCGAGATCGACGCCCTCGCCCGCCTCCGCCGTCTCGATACCCGCGACCAGCGCGGCGAAATGCTCGGCCCGCACTTCCTCCTCGGGCAGATACTCGTAACCGAGCGCATGATCGGGGCGGGTCGGCAGCACCGCGCAGCAACGCACTTCCGGCTGCTCGCGCAACACCACTTCGCGAAACGCAGCGAGATCGTGCCGGTCGGTATAAATCTTCAGCGTGTAGCTCACCTGATTGCCCTGTTCGGCGCCGATCCAATGGTGCTCCAGCAACCGTAGCCAATGATACTGCTCCGCCGGGCTCGCCTCCGGGGCCGTGACCAGCCCGTCGCCCAAGCCGAGCCGCATGATGAGCGGCACGGTCGGGAAGCCGACGATCGTCATGCCCGGGAAACTATGCAGCGTGCGCAGCGGATAGCCGCGCGCCTCGTATTCGGCGAGCAAAGGATCCGCGCCCGGCAGCCAGTCGCCGGTCGCCGGGTCACGCTCGCCCTTGAACTGCACCCAGCGCAGATATTGCCGCCGCGCCGGCAGATGCGCGCCCTCGGTGAGGCCGAACAGCTTGCTCGTCGTGCCCGCGGGCTTGATCGTCGTGACCGTCACCGGCCGCACCAAGCCGAGCTCCGCCGCATAGGCGTTCGCCTCGTCCTTCGCCGCGTCGGACCAGCGGCGCAAGGTGGACCAGAACGGCGCCGACCGGGTCTCATCCAGCAGGTCGGCGAAGGTGAAGCCGAAGCGCATCCAGGCCCATTCGTGCAAGCCGGTCGGCCCGATGCCCATGCGATTGGTGCGCGCGACCTCGTCGGCATAGAGCGCGTCCATCCGGTTGGCGCGCATGAGGAACCGGACGCCGAGCCGCACCGCGTCTTCCGCCCGCGCATCCCACAGCGCCGCCACGTCGTCGGGCGCCGCGCCGGGCGCGATCGAATTGAGCGGCGCGGGGCAGGCGAGCAGCGGCGCGAAATCGGCGATGACGCAATAGCCGCCGGTGACGTGCAGCGCGATCTCGCCGCAGGGATTGGTGGTCACGGGAAAGCGCGAGCCGGCGGCGCGACGGGTGAGCTCGGCCAGCAGCGGGGCGGCCTCGTCCACTTGGTAGCGCGAGCTGCGGAAGCCGCGCCCGTCCTCGTGCGCCGGACGGTTCCAGGCCGCGCCGGTGCGATGGTCCTCGAGCTTGTCGGCGTTGATGAAACCGGGCTCGCCGTTGATCCAGGCGCAGGCAGTCGCTTCCTCGAACACGGCGCGGGCGTGGCGGATGAGGGAGTCTTCTCCCGTTCGCCCTCCCCCAACCCCCTCGCCGGCCGGGAGGAGGGGGCTTTCGAACTCCCTCTCCCCTCGCCGGCCGAGACGAGGGGGCGGCGAGCCGGTCCCAGAATTCGCGATCCACCATCACCGAGTTGTTGGCGGTCCAGAGTCCGCCCTCGGCCTTGGCGCGGATGAAGCGGAGCACGCCCGGATCGCGCCAGGATTTGGTCGCCATGCGCGCGGCGCGGCGGGCGCCACCTACCTGCACCTCGACCGAGAGATGGTGGTCGATCCGAAGGGCCTGCTCCCAAGGCTCCATGCGCCGGTCGCGGGCGGGGCCGATCACCTCGCGCCGAATGTTGATGAACGCGCGAAGCAGCGACACGGGGCCGGAGGCGGGGCGGCCTTGCATGCCGCGAATTGGGCTGCCCGCCGGCCGGACCAGCGAGAGATCGAGCACGAGGGTGCGGTCGCGCTCGCGGCGGAACGCCATTGCCTCAAGGATCTCGACGGCACGCGCCCAGCCTTCACGGCTGTCAGCGACCGTGTGGATCAGCGCGTCGGCGGGCGCCGCTTGGGGAGCGGCGAGCAGTTCGCGGGCGATGCAGGCGCGGACCGAATCGGCCTGCGCTGGGCTGAGGCGGGCGGGGGCGTCCCAGGGCAGCACGCCGAGCTCGATCCCGAATCGGCGCAGGCCCTCCGGGTCACGCGGGTAATCGGGATGCGCGGGCGAAAGATAGAGCAGCAGGTTCGGCGCCTCGGCCCAATCCACCGCCATCAGCGCGTCGTCATAGGCGCGGCCGACGCCCGAGCCGTTGAGCAGGAGATAGAACTTGGCGAACGAGGCGATCGCGGTCGCGCAGTTGGTGAACACCTCCATGTTGCGGCTGGGCTGGGAGGCGTCGCCATGCTGGAGATGGCGGCCGGAGGTGATGAGCGCGCCGGTCGCGATCGCGTTGCGGAGCCGGGCGCGCTCGGTTTCCGCCTCCGGGCCGGGGTCCGGACCGAGCAGGGCGATGTTGCCGAGGGCGACCCGGTCGGCGACCCGGCCGAAGCAGGATTCATCCTCCGGGCGGAATACGGTTCGCCGGGCGACGGCGACGCCCATGCCCGGATCGAGCGGGCGCGCGGGCAGCGGAGCCTCCCCGAAGGCCACGCCGGGCATGCCGCGCGATTGGGTCTCCGCCTCCGCCGGTATCCAGGCTGCTCCGCCGTCCATGCCGCTGCCCCCTCGTTCTTCGCTACATATAAGGGGAGAGAGGCGCGCGAGCAACCACATATTGTGAAGACTGGGTGGTGATGGCTATGCTCGCGGACGCGAAAAAAGCGGGCCGAAGCCCGCCTTTTCGAGGTGGACCGGGGGCTGCGTCAGTCGGCCGCGAGCGCCATCGCCCGGCGGGCCAGCGCCTGGCCGACGTGATCCTCGACCGCTTCGGCGATCCGGTCCGCCTGGTCGGCGAACACGTGATCCGCGCCGGCGAAGACGCGGTAGTCGACATGCACGTTCTTCTGGGTGTTCAGCTTCTCGACCAGCTTTCGCACGGCGGGCTCCGGCACCAGCTCGTCCGCGTCGCCGTGGATCATGAGCCCGCCGCAGGGACAGGGTGCCAGGAAGCCGAAATCGTAGTGGTTCGCGGGGGGCGCGATGCTGACCCAGCCGGAGATTTCCGGCCGGCGCATCAGGAGTTGCATGCCGATGAAGGCGCCGAACGAGTAGCCCGCGATCCAGAGCCCGCCCGAGTTGGGGTTCACCGCCTGCATCCAGTCGAGCGCCGCCGCCGCATCGCCGATCTCGCCGATGCCGCCGTCGTATCGCCCCTGGCTCCGCCCCACCCCGCGGAAATTAAACCGCATCACCGAACACCCCACCTTCTGAAACGACTGGTAAGTCGCGAAAGTTACGCGATTATTCATCGTTCCGCCGTGCAGTGGGTGCGGGTGCAGGATCAGAGCGACTGGCGCGCCTGTCTCCTTAGAGTGGTGGTAACGACCCTCCAGCCGGCCGTCGGGGCCAGCAAACATCACTTCAGGCATGGCGTTCCGAATTCCATCCTCTGTGCGACCCGCGGGACAGGCGGCCGACCTGACCGACCCGCTCCGCACGGGTTCCAAAGACCCAAGCGATTCGCTCCGTAAACCCCTTAGCAGGGCCGGACTCGAAAACCTGGATCCGCGATCCCGCCGTTATCCCCGGCCCTCCGCATTCTTGACCCACGGGGTGGGTAGTAACTAGCTTCGGGCACGGCAGCGAGGTGCTGCCGCAAGATCGCAACTTTCAACCCATGTTCTCGGCCCCGGCTGGCCGCTTACCCCGGAACGGGCTCTAGGCTCCAGGGTGGGCGAAATATAGGTTGAACGACCGATCTTTCATAACGGAATTGTCGCATGGCATTCATGTTTCTGCGAGAATCTGTAAGAGTTTACCGGGAACGGGATCCCGCCGCGCGGTCGGGGCTGGAGGTGCTGCTGTGCTATCCCGGTCTCCATGCGCAAATGTTCCACAAAGCCGCGCACGCTTTATGGCGCGCACGACTTCGCTTGCTAGGCCGCCTCTTGTCCCATATCGGCCGATGGATGACAGGCATTGAGATCCATCCAGCGGCACAGATCGGTCGACGGCTTGTCATCGATCACGGGATGGGGGTCGTGATCGGGGAGACCGCCCAAATCGGTGATGACGTCTACCTCTACCACCAGGTCACTCTTGGCGGTACCAGCTCGCTTCGAGGTAAACGTCATCCGACCATTTGCGACGGCGTGATCATCGGTGCCGGAGCTAAAGGTACTGGGCGCGATCACGATCGGGGACAATGCCCGAATTGGCGCCAACGCTGTCGTGGTCCGCGACGTACCCGCCGGAACGACGGTCATCGGCATCCCGGCCCGCCCAGTAGACCGCGAGCTGCCTCGGTCCAGGGCCGATTTTGACGCTTATGGAACCCCCTGCGACGATTCCTTGGATCCGCTCCTCCGCGATCTGGAGGGGCTCCGCACAGAGTTGGCGGAACTGGAGGCGCGGGTAGCCCGGCTGGCGAGTAACGCGCCGCAACCGCGGCGGCGGTCCGCTGCGGAATAGCCGAGCCCTCAATCGCTCGCCCGTGAGTTATTCGTGACGTATCTCGACGCCAATGCGACCGAGCCGCTGCGTCCCGAGGCCCGCGCCGCGGTAGTCTCGGCATTCGAGTCTGTCGGCAATCCATCCTCGGTCCACGCTGCGGGCCGGGCGGCTCGGCGCGTTCTCGAGAACGCACGGGAAGCGCTCGCCGATCGGTTCGGAGCCCGGCCGGCCGATTTGGTATTTACGTCAGGCGGCACCGAGGCGGACGCACTCGCCGTTCACGGCCTCGGACAGAGCCGCCGACCCATCGTCAGCGCCGTCGAGCACGACGCCATACGGAACGCCCTCCCCGGTGCCGCGGTGTTGCCCGTCGATAAGGAAGGAGTTGCGGACCTGAGTGCGCTCCAAGAGCTGTTGGGGCGAACACCAAACGCGCTCGTTTGCCTGATGCTGGCCAACAATGAGACCGGCGTGCTCCAGCCCGTTGCTGAGGCAGCTCGCCTCTGTCGCCGAATTCGGCGCGTTGTTGCACGTCGACGCCGTACAGGCCGCGGGTCGCCTTCCCGTGAATCTCGCCGCTCTCGGAGCGCATAGCATTGCCTTGTCATCGCATAAACTGGGCGGTCCGACGGGAGCTGGGGCGCTGCTGCTCGCGCCCGAGTTGTCCTCCATTGCTCCCCTCATCGGCGGTGGCGGGCAGGAGCGGGGCCGCCGCGGCGGCACGCCGGCGCTGCCCGCCATCGCGGGGTTCGCGGCCGCCGCTTCGGCAGCGCAGCCGTCCCCGGATGTAGCCGACCTGCGGGACAGCATCGAACGGGCGGCGATTGCCCAGGGAGCGGTGGTCTGCGGCGGCGGAGCCGAGCGCCTTCCCAATACGACCTGCCTCATCCTGCCGGGGGTACGAGGCGACACGCAGGTGATCGCGCTCGATCTCGCAGGTGTGGCGGTCAGCGCCGGTGCAGCCTGCAGCTCGGGCAAGATCTCTGCGAGCCACGTCCTCGCGGCTATGGGCCTTGGCCCCCTGGCCGGTCAGGCCATCCGCGTCTCGCTACCCTGGAACGCTTGCCAATCGGACGTCGAAGCGTTCATCCCCGCATACGCCGCGATGGCGGCCCAGCTCCGTCCCGCCCTGGCGCCCCGAGCCGCCTGAGACTACATGGCCTTCCATGACGCTTCCTGTACCTGCCGAGTTGTCCGGTGTATCTGGATAATCAGGCCACGACCCGCTGCGACCCCCGAGTTCTGGACGCCATGCTGCCCTGGTTCGGCGAGGAATACGGGAATCCGCATAGCACTGACCATGCGATGGGGCAGCGCGCCGAGGCCGCCGTGGAACGGGCGCGTGCCGAGACGGCTGCGCTGATCGGCGCGGACCCGAAGGAGGTCATCTTCACCTCGGGCGCGACCGAGAGCACCAATCTGGCCTTGAAGGGCGCTGCTCGTCACGCGCGACTCTCCGGCGATCCCCGTCGACGCATCGTCACGCTCTCCACCGAACACAAATGCACCCTGGCCTGTGTCGCCGATCTAGCGGGGGAGGGGTTCGACCCGGTCCTCTTGCCGGTTCGCCCGGATGGCTTGCTTGATCCCGACATGCTGCGTGAGGCGCTTGAGCATCCTACGCTTCTGGTCAGTATCATGGCCGTCAACAACGAGATCGGGGTGGTGCAGGATATTCGGGCGCTCGCCACCATTGCGAAGGGGGCCGGCGCGCTGTTCCATACGGATGCGGCGCAGGCAGCCGGAAAAATCCCGGTTGATGTGAAGGCTTGGGGCGTAGACCTGCTCTCACTCAGCGGTCACAAGATTTACGGCCCGAAGGGGGTCGGCGCCTTATTCGTGCGCCGCCGCCCACGGGTAAGGCTTGCGCCGCTGTTCTCGGGCGGAGGACAGGAGCGTGGGCTTCGGCCTGGGACCTTTCCTTCCCCCTTGATCGTCGGCTTCGGGACGGCTTGCCGCTTGGCACGAGCAGAGATGAAGGAGGAGGCCGATCGCATCGCAGTCTTACGGAGCCGCCTGTTGGCTCGGCTGCGCGAAGCAATCCCGGGGCTTCGGGTTAACGGCTCCGCCGAGGCGCGAATCTCCGGGAATCTTTCACGTGACCTTCCCGGGCACGACCGCTGCCGACATCATCCGACGTTGTCCGGATCTTTGTGTTTCGACGGGCGCGGCCTGCTCCTCGGCCGCGATCGAACCCTCACACGTACTGAGCAGTCTCGGCTTGTCGGCGGAGGCGGCTTCCCGGAGCTTGCGGATCGGGATCGGACGCTTTACCTCGGCCGCCGAAATCGACTATGCGGCTGCCGCCCTTGGCGCCGCCCACGCAGCGTTGACCGCCGCAGCGGCGGCCTGAACGGAACGCGCCGCCATATGCCGAAGATGACCTTTCTTGAACGTGACGGCACGCGCCGCGAGGTGGAGGCGCCGCTCGGACTGTCCGTCCTGGAGATTGCCCACAAGCATGGCGTGGACATCGAAGGTGCGTGCGAGGGGTCGCTTGCCTGCTCTACCTGCCACGTCATCGTCGACCCGGCCTGGTTCGGCAAGCTCGCCGATCCCACCGAGGACGAGGAGGACATGCTGGATCTGGCTTTCGGGCTGGAACAGACCTCCCGGCTGGGCTGTCAAATCGTGATGACCGACAAGCTCGACGGTTTGGTCGTGCGCTTGCCCGCGGGCAGCCGTAACTTGCTGAACGAGTAGCGGCCCGTCGAGCGCGGCAGTTCCAACATTCAATGCGTATCCTCGTCGCCATGTCCGGTGGAGTGGACAGCAGTACCGTAGCAGGGCTGCTGCACGAAGCGGGACACGAGGTCATCGGCGTAACCCTGCAACTGTACGATCATGGCGCGGCGAGCGGGCGCAAGGGTGCCTGCTGCGCCGGGCAGGACATCCACGATGCGCGCCGTGTCGCCGATCATCTCGGGATCCCGCATTACGTCATCGACGCCGAGGAGCGGTTCGCCAGCGCCGTTATAGCTGAGTTCGCCGACAGCTATGCCGCGGGGGAAACGCCGGTGCCGTGCGTGCGCTGCAACCAGACGGTCAAGTTCACGGATCTGATCGCGCTCGCGCGGGGTTTGAACGCTGAGCGACTGGCGACCGGCCATTATGTGCGGCGCGTCGATGGACCAGACGGCCCTGAGTTGCATCGCGCCCTCGATCAGGCTCGCGACCAGAGTTGGTTCCTTTTCGCCACCACTCTTGGGCAGCTCTCGTTTTCCCTGTTTCCGCTCGGCGCGATGCCGGACAAAAGGGCGGTGCGCCGTGAGGCCGCCCGGCTCGGCGTGCCGGTTGCGGAGAAGCCCGATAGCCAGGATATCTGCTTCGTTCCATCCGGGCGCTATGCCGACGTGGTTGGCAGGTTGCGCCCGGATGCGCTCGCGCCGGGCGAGATCGTGGCGCGTGACGGCCGCGTGCTCGGGCGCCACGACGGCATAGCGCGATACACGGTCGGCCAACGAAAGCGGCTCGCCGCCGCCTCGCACGATAGGGGCGAGCGGCAGGTGGTGGTCGGATTGAACCCCGTTCGGCGGCAGGTGCTCGTCGGTTCTCCGACAAGCGGCCGCACCTCGGTCCGGCTGCGCCAGGTGAACTGGCTCACCCAGCGGCCCGAGACCGATCTGCCCTGCACAGTCAAGCTCCGGGCCCGAGACGCCCCGCATCCTGCGACGGTGCGGCCGGCTGGCGAGGGCGCCCTCGTAAACTTAGCCAACCCTGCCCTTGCCGCGCCCGGCCAAGCCTGTGTGTTCTATGCCGGGGACCGGGTCCTGGGCGGCGGTTTCATCCAGGCTCCGGATCAGCCCGCGACGGTTGACGGAGCGAGCCGGGCAGCGCTATCTCCCGCCCTCCCGGGGCCAACGGCGGCGTAGCTCAGCGGTAGAGCAGGGGAATCATAATCCCTTGGTCGGCGGTTCAAATCCGTCCGCCGCTACCATTCCTGAATTCCTGATCAGGTCGTATAGA
The DNA here is from genome assembly GCA_963808965.1 of uncultured Alphaproteobacteria bacterium. GTDB lineage: Bacteria > Pseudomonadota > Alphaproteobacteria > Acetobacterales > Acetobacteraceae > CAWEHU01. The sequence continues at coordinate 114,938 of CAWEHU010000016.1, read as the reverse complement.
CCGGACGATACGCACGGGCACGGACGTGTTCATCGATGTCATCCGGTCGCGGAACCCGCGCGAGGTCTTGGTCGAAGATGTAAGCGGCTATGCGGCCAGCAGTATGAAGCGAGGCCTCCAGGATATTGCTCTGCGGCGGGTAAATTAGGCCCATGCCGAGATCGGCCTCCGTCACCTGCTCGGAGACGGCTTTCGCGGCGATGATGAACATTTCCTCCGTCACTCGTGTCGCCTCCGTCGCGAGTACGGCCATGCCCATTGCCGGGAAGATGTAGACGTTATTCCCCTGACCCGGAACAAATCTGCGGCCGCCGAATTCGACCGGCGCGAATGGGCTGCCGCTAGCGAAGATGGCACGCCCTTCAGACCATTTGTAAGCTTCTTCCGCCGTGCATTCTGAACGGGAAGTCGGGTTCGAATAGGGGAAGATGATCGGACGGTCGTTGATCCGAGCCATTGCCTCGATAACCGCCTGGTTGAACAGCTTTGGGACGGTGCTTACACCGATTATCCCCGTAGGCCTGATCGCCTCGATCGCCGCAACGAAAGTATCCATCGGCGGATGGTCGTGCGCGAAAGGCTTCTGAAAGTCGGCGAGGTCCGTGCGGGAACCGACGATGAGCCCGTGGATGTCGAACAACCAGTTGTGGGCGCGCGCGGCCTCGATCGTCGCTCCTTCCAGAACCATGGCTTGACTGATGAGTTCGGCGATGCCGGTGGCCGCCGACCCTCCGCCGAGGAAAAGAAACTTTTGGTCAGTCAACTTCTGCCCGGAGATTCGTAAGCCAGCGAGGATCCCCGCAAGGGCGACCGCTGCCGTGCCCTGAATGTCATCATTATAGGTGCAGATTGCATCGCGATAGCGCGCGAGAATAGGAACCGCATTGAAGTTGGCGAAGTCCTCCCATTGCAGGCAGCATTTGGGATACAGGCCCTGCACCGATTGCACAAATTCGTCGATGAACTCGTCGTACGCTTTGCCGCGAACACGATTCTGACGTAGTCCCAGATAGAGTGGGTCCTCTAGGAGCGCCTGATTGTTGGTTCCGACATCCAGCATGATCGGCATCGTAAGCTCGGGAGGCACTCCGGCGCAGGCGGTGTACAGCGACAACTTCCCGATCGGAATCCCCATGCCGCCGACTCCCAAGTCACCGAGACCCAAGATGCGTTCTCCATCCGTCACGACGATAAAGCGCACATCTCTTCGGGGCCAGGTGGCAAGGATTTCCCGCAGTCGTCCCTTGGCCGTAATCGGCAAATATAAGCCCCGTGCGGCCCGAAAGATGTGGTCGAACTTCTGGCAGGCTTCGCCGACCGTCGGCGTGTATACCAGTGGCATGAATGCCGCGGGATCCGCCATCAGGACAGCGTAGAACAAGGTTTCGTTGCGAGACTGCAAGTCGGAAAGAAAGAGGTATTTTTGCAAGTCATTGTCGAGAGCCGAGAGTTGCAGATGCACGCGGGCAATCTGCGTCTCGATCGTATCCGGGACCGCCGGAAGGAATCCCTCAATACCGAGCTTGCGGCGATCTGCGAGGCTGAACGCGCTGCCTCGGTTCAAAGATGAATTGTGGAGCAGAGCGAGCCCTCTCAGGGCCGGTTCTTGAACCGATTCAGACATAACCTTACTCCCTCCGCGCACTCGTTATAACCGGACAATAAAGCTCGGCCGGGACCGCACCTGCTCCGACAATGAGCGTTGAGGCAAGCGTTTTCGCTATCCCAGTGTTGGCCGGCTAGGCCATAAACTCATAATTGAGATTCCCGAGGCGGGCAAAGCTTATTGAACTGTGACAACCCCTTTTGCGGGTGAGAGCTTTGGCGAACTCTGGGGCGTGGTCGGGGTGCATTCATCTGTCCGGCCTGCTGGCGCGCACATGTGGTCGCCGCGGTTGACGGGAGTGCGCGGGCCGGATCTCAATCGAGCTCCAGCATTCCAGAGCGGTTCGCTCCCGCTTCGTAAAGCAGGACGCGAACTGCCTCGCGCTAGTCAATTTATGAGTTGGTGATCTAGACTGTCCCGAGCGGATAGCGGTTATCATAGGCCCAGTTTGCTCCTCCCAGTTGAGGGGCAAATCCATTGAGCCAATAAAGCTAGCTCGGTTCAAAAACGCAGCAAGCGAAAGTCTCGGGAGGATTGAACGCAATGGCGCAGACAGCGGGCTCCCAGTTACACAAGGGGCTGAAACAGCGACACCTGACCATGATCGCCATCGGCGGGGTGATCGGCGCCGGGCTGTTCGTCGGCTCGGGTGTGGTCATCAACGAGGCGGGGCCGGGGGCCTTCATCACGTACGCGCTGACCGGCGTGCTGATCGTAATGGTCATGCGGATGCTGGGCGAAATGGCGACCGCCAATCCCTCGACGGGATCTTTCGCCGACTACGCCAGGCAGGCGCTGGGCGGATGGGCCGGCTTCTCCGTCGCTTGGCTGTACTGGTATTTCTGGGTGATCGTCATCGGCTTCGAGGCGGTCGCCGGCGCGGGGATCCTGCAGAAATGGCTGCCGGATGTGCCGCTCTGGATCATGTCGCTGGGGCTGCTGCTGCTGATGACGGCGACCAATCTGTACTCGGTCAGCTCCTACGGCGAGTTCGAGTACCTGGTTCGCCGGGATCAAGGTGTTCACGATCTGCGCCTTCCTCCTGCTGGGGGCCCTCTACGTCCTCGGCCTCTGGCCCGGTCACAGCTTGGACTTCTCGAACCTGACGGCGCATGGGGGATTCTTCCCCCACGGGGTCGGCTCGATCTTCTCAGGCATCGTGGTCGTCATCTTCTCGATGGTTGGCGCCGAGGTCGCCACAATCGCGGCCGCCGAGTCGGACGACCCGGAGCGGGCGATTGCGAGGGCGACCAACTCCGTCATCGCCCGCATCCTGATCTTCTACATCGGCTCAATCTTCCTGCTGGCGGTGATCCTGCCGTGGAACTCGCAGGAGCTCGGGGCGTCTCCCTTCGTCTCCGCCTTCGAGCGGATGGGTATTGGTTGGGCGGCTAACGTGATGAATGCGGTCGTCCTGACCGCGGTGCTGTCCTGCCTGAACTCCGGTCTCTACACGTCGTCCCGGATGCTGTTCGTGCTGGCCAGGCGTGGCGAAGCTCCCAGCATGCTCCTCACCACCAGCCGGCGCGGCGTCCCGGTGACGGCGATCCTGACCTCGACGCTGGTCGGCTATCTCTGCGTCGTCGCCGCCTACGTCTCGCCGAAGACCGTCTTCCTGTTCCTGCTGAACTCCTCCGGCGCGATCATCATATTCGCCTATCTGCTGATCTGCATCTCCGAGTTGGCCTTGCGGCCGAAGATCCCGCCAGCACGCCTGCGCGTGAAGATGTGGTTCTACCCCGTTCTCACCCTGCTCACGATCGCGGCGATGGTCGGCGTGCTTATCTCCATGGGTCTTCGCGAGGATACGCAGTCACAGCTGTTCCTCAGTCTACTCGCGCTTGTGGTCGTGCTCGCCGCGTATCCGGTCAACCGCCGCCTCCGTCAGGGTGCACCGCTGCCGGCCGCCGCGCCTCGGCCGCTTCCGGCCGCGACGGGCATTCCGCAGCCCGAGACCGCTCCCGAGACCACCACGGCCTCTCGTGTCCTCGTCGTCGCGAATGAGACGGTCGGGGCAGACGCGTTGCTCGCCGAATTGCGTCGGCTAAAGAACGAACGTCAGGCGGAGTACTTTGTCTGCGCGCCCGCGCAGCCGCTGGACACCGGCCAGGGGGCAGCGTGGTCGTCCGACGCCATGGTAGCCGCGGCCCGGCACCGTCTCGACAGCGTCCTTTCCATCCTTCGCGGCGAAGGCTTGCGAGTTGATGGGGACCTCGGGGACTACCGGCCGCTGCACGCGATGGACGATGCGGTGCGCGAATTCAGGCCGGACCTGATCGTCATCTCCACGCTCCCGGACGAGCGCTCGAATTGGCTTCGGCAGGACATCGTGGAGCGGGCAAAGAGCAAGTACGGCATCGCCGTCCGCCACATTGTCTCGCACGTTCCGGAGGAAGTCTTCGGCGCCCCAAAGGCGGTAGCGTGAGAGGGTCTCGCTGACGAAAGCGACGCCCAAGGGAGAAGCGGCGAGGTAAGAGGGGGAGCTACATCCATGACGATGGTCTTCGAGTCATCGATACCCGCGCCGACGCCTCTGCGAGCCGCGATCGGGGCTGCGTTCCGCGCCGACGAGACCGCGCGGGTGAAGGCGCTGCTCGATGGGCTCCAGATCACGCCCGAAACACGGCAGCACATCGCCACGACGGCAAGCAAGTTGGTCGAGGGGGTGCGCGCGAACCGGGTCGGTAAAGGTGGAATCGATGCCTTCCTGCGGGAGTACGGGCTCTCGACGCAGGAAGGCGTCACCCTGATGTGCATCGCCGAGGCGCTGCTGCGGATCCCGGACAAGGAGACCCAGGAAAGGCTGATCCGCGACAAGCTCACCCATGCCGATTGGGAAAAGCATCTCGGCAAGAGCGAGTCGCTGTTCGTGAATGCCTCGACATGGGCGCTAATGCTCACCGGCCGAGTCATCCGGCTCGGCACCTTCGAGGGCCAGTCGATCGGTGGGACGATGCGGCGGCTGGTGGCCCGGTTTGGCGAGCCGGTGATCCGTGAGGCCGTCAACCAGGCCATGCGGATCATGGGCCGGCAGTTTGTCATGGGCCGGACCATCGACGAGGCGCTCGAGAACGCGAAGGCGCTCGAACGGCGTGGCTACCGCTATTCCTACGATATGCTCGGCGAAGCCGCCCGTACCATGGAGGATGCCGACCGCTATTTCGCCGCCTACAAGAAAGCCATCGCGGCGATCGGGGTCGCGGCCGAAGGCAAGGGAATCGTTGATGGACCCGGCATCTCGGTCAAGCTCTCGGCCTTGCATCCGCGCTACGAATTGGCCCAAGCGAAGCGCGTGATGGATGAGCTCGCGCCGCGCTTGAAGGCGCTCGCCGTCGATGCCAAGGCGGCCAAGATCGGCCTCACGGTCGACGCCGAGGAAGCCGATCGCCTCGACATCTCTCTCGATGTGATCGAGGCCGTTTCAGGCGATCCCGATCTCGCTGGCTGGAATGGCTTCGGGGTCGTCGTGCAAGCCTATCAGAAGCGAGCCCCCTTCGTGCTCGATTGGCTCGCCGACATGGCCCGCCGCCACGGCAGGCGGCTCATGCTGCGGCTGGTGAAGGGCGCCTACTGGGACGCCGAAATCAAGCGCAGCCAGGAGCGCGGACTTACCGGCTATCCCGTGTTCACGCGCAAGGTTTCGACCGACCTCTCCTACCTCGCCTGCGCGCAGAAACTGCTTGCCAATCCGGATGCATTCTTCCCGCAATTCGCCACGCACAACGCGCACACGGTCGCGGCCGTGCTCGAATTCGCCGGTAACCGCCGCGATTTCGAGTTTCAGCGACTGCATGGGATGGGTGAGGCGCTTTACGATCTCGTGGTCGGCGAAGGCAAAATGTGGATACCCTGTCGAATCTACGCGCCAGTGGGGCAGCACGAGGACCTTCTCGCCTACCTGGTTCGGCGGCTGCTCGAGAACGGCGCGAACAGCAGCTTCGTCAATCGCATCCAGGACGAGCGATTGCCGATCGAGGAAATCATCGCCGACCCCGTCATGCAGGTAAGCGGGCTGGCTTATATTCCCCACCCGCGCATCCCCACTCCGCCCAATGTCTACGGACCCGAGCGACGCAACTCGAAGGGGGTCGACCTGTTCGACCGGGCGACGCTCACCGCGCTCGCAGCCGAAATGGCCCAGGCGGAAACGATGACCTTCGATGCCGGGCCGATCATCGCCGGCCGGCTGCTCGATGGCGGCGGACGGCCGATCACCTCGCCCGCCGATCGCCGCCGCGCCGTCGGTCATGTCACCGACGCCAGACCGGAGCACGTGCAGCAGGCGCTGGAAGCGGCGGAAGCGGCGGTCCCAGGGTGGAATGCTCTGCCGGTCGAGCAGCGCGCGAATTGCCTGGAGCGCGCCGCCGATTTGATGGAAGCGCGGATGAGCGAACTCATGGCGATCGCCGTGCTGGAAGCTGGCAAGACGGTGCCGGACGCGGTGGCCGAGATTCGCGAGGCCGTCGATTTCTGTCGTTACTACGCCGTGCGCGCCAGGCATGATTTCGGTCGTGAACACCCGCTGCGCGTGCCGGCTGACGCACGCCGCTCGATTCGGCTCTTCGGACGGGGCATTTTTGTGTGCATCAGTCCGTGGAATTTCCCGCTCGCGATCTTCACCGGTCAGGTGGTCGCGGCACTGGTCGCGGGCAACGCGGTGATTGCCAAGCCGGCCGAGCAGACACCGCTGATCGCCGCCGCCGCCGTGCGTCTTCTGCACGAGGCCGGCGTTCCGCCCGAGGTCCTGCACCTTCTTCCGGGTGACGGCGCCACGGTCGGCGGCGCGCTCGTGGCGGATCCGCGGACCGCGGGCGTCTGTTTCACCGGATCGACCGACGTCGCCAAGATCATCAACCGCACGCTCGCCCGCCGCACCTCAGCGATTCCGCCGCTTATTGCCGAAACCGGCGGACAGAATGCGATGATCATGGATTCCAGTGCGCTGCCGGAACAGGTTGTCAATGACGTCTGCGTCTCGGCGTTTCAGAGCGCCGGCCAGCGCTGTTCGGCGTTGCGGGTGCTGTTCGTGCAGGAGGACGTCGCCGACAAGGTGATCGATATGCTCGCCGGCGCCATGGACGAACTCGTGCTTGGCGATCCCGCCCTCCTGTCGACGGATGTGGGCCCGGTGATCGATGACGAGGCCAAGGCCATGCTCGACGGTCACATCAAACGCATGATGGGCGAGGGCCGGCTGATCCGCCGCGTGAAGGTCGGCCCCCGCACCGAGCACGGCAGTTTCGTCGCGCCGGCCGCCTTCGAGATCGATCGCCTGTCGCGCTTGCAGCGTGAGGTGTTCGGCCCGGTCCTGCATGTGATCCGTTATCCCGGCAGCCGCCTCGATCAGGTAATCGAGGCGATCAACGACACCGGTTATGGCCTCACGATGGGCATCCACAGCCGCATCGACGAAACCGTGCGGCACATTTGCGGCCACACGCAGATCGGCAACACCTATGTCAACCGCAACCAGATCGGCGCGGTGGTGGGGGTGCAGCCGTTTGGTGGCGAACGCCTCTCCGGAACCGGGCCAAAAGCCGGCGGTCCGCACTATGTCCCGCGCTTCGCCAAGGAGGTGGTGGAAGGCGATACGGCTGCGGCCCCCATCGTCGACGAGGCAGCCGATGGCCGGGGCGAAGCCTTGCATCCGTCTGTTCTGCCTGAGGCGGAGGAGGCTCATCGGGTCTGGGCTGCTATGCCCGCGGACCGGCGGGCGGTGATTCTCGAAGGAGCGGCGGAGCGGATCGAGCGTGAGGTCGGCGCCGAGGCAGCCGAGTTCCTCTACAGCTTCGCCGAGCAGGCGCGCCGCGAGATGGGGGCGCCGGAGGTGATGCCGGGGCCGACCGGGGAACAGGACGAGCTTTCGCTTCATCCCCGCGGGGTGTTTGTTTGCGTTGCCCCACCCGGCGCGACCCGCAGTGCATCGCTCGGCCAAGTGACGGCCGCCCTCGCCAGCGGCAACGCCGTGATCGCCGTCGGACCGCCCACGAAGGGTCTCGTTGCTTTGCGCAGCGCACTCGAAGAGGCGGGCTTGCCACCGGGCGTGCTGAGGGTCGGCGCCGTGTCGGATGGCGGCGTCGAGACGTTCGCGTCAGACCGGCGGGTCGACGGGGTCGCTGTCGCGGGACCGATCACCGAAGCGAAGTCAATCCAGACGGCACTGGGCGCGCGGGATGACAGGATCGTGCCGCTCGTGCTGTCCGGCGATGGCCTGACTGTTCCTGGCGGTGATCCGGTGCCCGGTGGGCCGAACTACCTGCACCGGTTCATCACCGAACGCACGCTCGCCATCGATACCACCGCGGCAGGCGGCAATGCGAGCCTGCTGTCGATGGGCGAGGCGGTGGAAGGCGCCTGACGCAGGCGCGCTAGACTCGTTTTGGGCTGACTGTGAGCGGCTACCCAACCCCCGTTCGTTCCCGCGAAAGCGGGAATCTCCCGTGTTCTGTGTCAAGCGGGGCGGATGGAGGCCTGTGGATTTGTGGACAGGTTTGGCTGCCCACAACTCCACAGGCGCTGCATCCATTGCCGGTTGGTTGTCATGCATGTTTCCAGGGTTGTTGGTCGCGCATCATGGCGTTGAGCGTGACCAGGATTTTGCGCATCACGGCGGTAAGCGCGACCTTTCCGGGCCGGTGATTGATGCTGGTGAGGCGCTCGTAGAAGCGGCGCATGACCGGGTTCCAGCGGATCGCGGCGCGGGCGGCGTTGAACAGCACGCGGCGCACGCCGGGCCGGCCGTGGCCGGTGATGGCGCGGGATCGGGTCTTGCCGCTGTCGCGGGTGTGCGGCGCGAGCCCGACCAGGGCGGCGATCTCCTTGCCCGAGAGGCGGCCGAGTTCGGGGAGCTCGGCAAGCATGGTGTGGGCGCAGACCGGGCCGACGCCGATCACGGTCTGCAAGTTTCTCCGGGCGGCGGCGAGCGCCGGGTCGGCCTCGATCGCGCCGGCGATCTCGGCCTCGAGCTGGGCGAGCACGGTTTCGAGCGCTGCGATCACCTGCGCGAGGGTTTGCCTGACCGCGCTGGCCTGCGCGGTGCCGGCGCGGCAGCGTTCGGCGTGCAAGGTATCGACGAGCTGGCGGCGGCGAACCACCATCTCGCGCAGCGCCTCGTTGCCTTCGACGAGCGACGCGAGGCCGCGGCCCGCGAGTTCGAGAGCGGCGAAGTCGGCGAGCAGGCCGGCATCGAGCCGGTCGGTCTTGGCCTTGACGCCACGCCGGGTGCGGAACGCCGCGGCTTCATTGGGGTGCACGCGGGCGAACGGCACGCCTGCCTCGCGCAGGCATTGGCGTAGCGCGCGTTCATAGCCACCGGTCGGCTCGAACGCCACGAGAGCGATGCTGGTGTGGTCGAGCGTGCCGAGCCAAGCCTGGATGGCTTGGCGCGTGTTGTCGATGCGGCGAGACGGCCCGCCGTGGATGGCGATGTCGATCCAGTGCTTGGCGACATCGATGCCGATGAACAGCTTGTCTTGCATGGGCGGCTCCGACATGCTGCGGTTCTGGTCCGCACGCCGGATTGCATTCGGGCGATGGCCCCGACTCCCGTACGCGTGCAAGACCGCGACGCCGGCGGGTCCGAGATTCCCACGGTCTTCAAGACCCATCCAGTCCCGGAGTGCCCGCCGGCGTCCCCCTCAATAAGCAGGGGAGCCGAACATGCAATCCAGTCCCGCGAAACAATGCCACCATTCATAATGCGAGAGACCTGGCTCCCCGCCTGCGCGGGGATGAACGGAATTTTTGCGTTATCGCGTTCCAGTCGGCCTAAAACGAGTCTAGTTGAAAGGCAGGCTCTGGGCCGTCCTCATCATGAGTCGGTCAGGTGGAGGATTTCTCAGAACAGGCTGGTTCGAGCAAGCTCCACGAGTTCGTCGCCGCGGCCGTTTATGATGGCGCGCGCAGCATAAAGGCTGAAGCCGATCGCCTGTTCCGCCTTTATCTTCGGCGGCATGACCAGCTCCATGGGATTGGTTACGACATCGACCACCGCTGGTCCGTCATGCTGCAAAGCGCGGTCGAGCGCCGGGCGAACATCCTCCGGATCCTCCACGCGGATGCCGAGCAGGCCGATCGCCTCTGCCATAGCAGCGAAATTGGGATTCTTCAGGTTGGTGCCCACATTCAGGAAGCCCGCGGCCTTCATCTCGATATCCACGAAGCCGAGCAGACCGTTATTGAAGATCACGATCTTCACCGGTAACCCGAGCTGACGGAGGGACAGGATGTCTCCCATGAGCATGGAGAACCCGCCGTCACCCGACAGCGAGACGATTTGCCGTCCAGGATAAGCTCCCTGCGCGCCGAGAGCTTGAGGCAATGCGTTCGCCATGGACCCGTGGATGAACGATCCGAGCAGGCGGCGGCGGCCGTTCATGGTGAGATAGCGCGCGGCCCAAACCGTGGTTTCGCCGACGTCGACGGTGAAAACCGCGTCTTCCGCGGCGGCGCCGTCGATTTCCCGCGCGAGAAACTGGGGATGAATCGGAGAGACACCGGGCTTGCCTACGGCGAGCGCGTCGAGATCGCTGCGAGATTTTCGGTAGTGATCCCGCACCCTGTCCAAAAAGAAACGGTTGCTTTTCGGGCTAAGCCGGGCGAGCAAGGCGGCAAGCGTCGATCTCACATCTCCCACAATTCCAAGATCGAGCTTTGTGCGGCGCCCCAGATTTTCTCCCCGAAGGTCGATCTGCGCCACCTTGGCGTTTTTTGGATAGAATTGGCGGTACGGAAAGTCCGTGCCGAGCATCAACAGGAGGTCGGCTTCCATCATCGCGTGATAGCCGGATGCAAAACCGATGAAGCCGGTCATGCCGACATCGCACGGATTGTCGTATTCCACATGCTCCTTGCCACGTAGCGTGTGAACGACGGGTGCGTTGAGGGCGCTCGCAAGCGCGACAACTTCATCGTGCGCGCCCGCGCATCCAGCCCCGCAAAGAAGCGTCACGCGTTCAGATTCGGCGAGCAGTGCCGCAAGCCGCTCGATCTCGCTCTCCAAGGGCATGATCGCGGGCGGCAACACCTCCGTCCAGCGTCCCGCCGTGGCATCGCCGGCGTGCTGGAGGGCCACGTCGCCGGGAATTACCAGCACTGCCACACCTTGCTTGTGGAGCGCGGTCCGCATGCCGATCTCCATTGCACGCGGCATCTGCGCCGGACTGCCAACTAGCTCGCAGAAATGGCTGCACTCCTGGAACAGGTTTTCCGGATGTGTCTCCTGAAAGTACCCGCTGCCGATCTCGGCGCTTGGGATGTGGGCCGCGATCGCGAGCACCGGCACGCGGCTACGATGACAATCGAACAGGCCGTTGATGAGGTGGAGATTGCCGGGTCCGCAACTACCAGCACAGACGGCGAGCTTACCTGTGAGCTGCGCTTCCGCACCCGCAGCGAACGCCGCGACCTCCTCGTGACGCACATGCATCCATTTGATGGAGGTCCGACGCAATGCGTCCGTGAAGCCGTTAAGCAAGTCGCCGACCACGCCCCAGACCCGCTCGACGCCCGCTGATGCGAGCGTTTCGACCATTACATCGGCGATCCGAGGCATGACGATCCCTCTCCCCAGGTATCCAAGCCTACACGAGCGCTGCTCCTGAGGAGAAGTCCTTTACCGGATCATCAGCGGAATGATGTTCGACGCCGCGCGAGCGAGAGCGCCAACTCTAGGCGCAACCGCGGGCGAGGTGTGACTCCCACCCACGGATACAACCGCTTAGTGCACCGAGAGCGGCACCATCTCGTGTTGGCGAATTGCCGCCATGGCGACTTCGCGATCACCGGCTACCGCCATCGGCGTGCCATCGGCGGCGTGGATCGCGAAGGCCGGCGCTCCGTTCAGGATGATCTGCTTGACGTAAGCAACCTGCGCAACGCCCAGCTTGGCAAGCTGAACGGCGGACAAGTGGCGAATGTCCGCCTCCTCCTCGTTGGTCACTCCCGGAGGAAGACCGCCAGGGCCATCAGGTGTATTGATGTTCATCTACTGTTTCTCCTGCCAGGCAGGGCTTCCGCGATTGTAACGCCACACCCTGCCCCTTTGTTCGGGTCCGCTCAGCGGCCCCCGTCAGTTCTGCTCCGGCTCGCCTTCCAAAACCGTTCCGCTTCCGCCATTACCCTGCCCCGGCTTGCCGATCTGGATGGTCCTGACACGACTTTCCGGTTGCGGGCGGGCGAGATCGATGTGGAGCAGCCCGTTGTCCAGCCACGCGCCGTTCACTTCGATACCCTCGGCCAGCACGAAAGCCCGCTGGAACTGCCGCGCCGCAATCCCCCGATGCAGGAAAACGCGGCCCTGGCTGTCGTCCGATTGACGGCCCCGGATAACCAGCTGGTTGTCCTCCTGCGTGATCTGCAGGTCATCCATGGTGAAGCCGGCCACCGCGAGCGTGATCCGAAGCCCGGTCGGGCCGGTCTGCTCGATGTTGTAGGGCGGATAGCCATCCGAGGAGGTCTTCGACGCCCGCTCGAGCATCTGCTCGAGATGGTCGAAGCCAAGGAACATCGGCGATGTGAACATACGGGTCGTCATGGCCCCCTCCTGCGAGCGAAGCATCCGCCAGGACCCGAATCGGCATCCTGACGGCGGTGATTTTGGCGCTGAACCGGCCTGTTGCAAGGGTCTAAGCCCAGGAAACCGGCGTTGATCCAGCTACTTCCAACGGCTACATGCCGGTCATGTCCGCCGAGACGATCGAGCTTCTTCCGATCCTGATCGCGCCCGATCCGGCGCTTCGAATCCGCGCTCACCCCGTCAGTCGGAAAGACGACGACACCCTGCGCGACCTGCTGCCCCGCATGTTCGCGACCATGTATCGCGCGCCCGGGATCGGCCTTGCCGCGCCGCAAGTCGAAGTCGGGCTTCGTGTCGCGGTGCGTCGATCTGATGCCGGACGACAAGCCCGCGCCGATTACGCTGATCAATCCCGAACTCGTCGCCCACAGCGACGAGTTGGCCACTCGGGAGGAGGGTTGCCTTTCGCTTCCCGGCCAGTACGCCGACGTGACCCGCCCGGCGCGGGTGAAGGTGCGATTCCTGGACCGGGAAGGAGCGAAGCAGGAGATCGAGGCCGAGGGTCTGCTCGCCGCCTGCCTCCAGCACGAGATCGATCATCTCGATGGCGTGCTATTCGTGGATCATCTTTCCAATCTGAAGCGCAACATGATCATGCGGCGGTTAGCAAAGGAGATGCGGCAGAAGCGCGAAGACGCGGCCCGCAATCTCTGATGCGCCTCGCTTTCCTGGGCAGTCCAGCTTTCGCGGTCCCGGCGCTGCTGGCGCTTCATCAGGCCGGGCACGAGATCGCCGCCGTCTATTGCCAGCAGCCCCGCCCGGCGGGCCGGGGTCAGGCGGTTCGCCTCTGCCCGGTTCACGTCGCGGCCCAGCGGCTCGGGATTCCGGTGCGAACCCCCACCCGGCTGCGAACCGATTTGGCTGCACAGGAGGCGTTCTCTTCTCTCGATCTCGACGCGGCTGTGGTCGCCGCGTATGGCCTCATTCTACCCCCCGCCATGCTCGACGCCCCCCGGCGAGGTTGCCTTAATATCCACGCCAGTCTGCTCCCGCGCTGGCGCGGAGCAGCTCCCATTCAGGCGGCGATCCTCGCGGGCGACGACCGGACCGGAATCACCATCATGCGCATGGACGCGGGCCTGGATACCGGCCCGATGCTGCTGAGCGAGGCCGTTCCGATCACGCCCACGACGACCGCCTCCGATCTGCACGATATCCTGGCGGACATCGGCGCCCGGCTGATCCTGCGCGCGCTTGCCGAGAACCCGCCCCCCTGCCCCCAGCCGGAAGCGGGCGCGACTTACGCCCCCAAGCTAACGCGGGAAGACGGGCGGATCGAATGGACGCGCGATGCGTGCTTCATCGACCGGCAGGTTCGGGCTCTGAATCCCTGGCCCGGCACCTCCACCACCCTGGCCGGCGAGCCGCTCAAGGTTCTCGCGGCCGCACCCGCCGAAGCCTAGCGGCCCCCCAGGCACGGTGCTCGACGGCCATTTCACGGTTGCATGCGGGGCGGGAGCCGTCCGGCTCCTGCGGGTTCAGCGCCCCGGCCGCGCGGCCATGGAGGTGGAGGCGTTCCTTCGCGGGCATCCCGTGCGGCCAGGAACACGGCTTGGCTGAAGCGGCCCCGGTTATGCGTCTCTGGGCGCTCAGGCTGGAGTATGATGGCGGCCCCTTCGTGGGCTGGCAACGCCAGAGCGCCGGCGTCTCGGTGCAAGCTGTGCTTGAGGATGCCGCGTCGCGCCTGAACGGAGGGCGCCCGGTCGCGAGCGCGGTCGCGGGCCGCACCGACGCCGGCGTGCACGCCGAGGCGCAGGTGGCTCAGCTTTCGCTTCCCGAGCGTTTCCCGGCCGGACAAATCTCGCGATGCACTGAACTACCACTTGAAGCCGCATCCCGTGGCGGTGTTGGAAGCGGCTCCCGCCCGCGAGGGATGGAACGCCCGCTTCTCGGCGGTCGGGCGTGCCTATCGCTATCGCATTCTCAATCGCCGCGCCCGTCCCGCCCTGCTAAGTGGCCGCGTTTGGCACGTGCAAGCGCCGCTCGATCCGGCGCTTATGCGGGAGGCGGCCGAGATGCTGGTCGGACGGCACGACTTCAGCTCTTTCCGTGCCGCGGCCTGTCAGGCGAGCAGCCCTGTGCGCACGCTGGACCGGCTCGACGTCGCACGGAACGGCGACATGATCGAGGTCCTCGCCGAGGCGCGCAGCTTCCTTCACCACCAGGTCCGCAACATGGTTGGGACGCTCAAGCTGGTCGGGGAGCGGCGTTGGCAGCCCGATAGGGTTGCCACCGCCCTACAAAGGCGCGATCGCTCCGCCGCCGGTCCGACCGCGCCGGCGGACGGCCTCTGCCTGACCGGAGTGCGATACCCGATCGACCCGTTCACCTCTCGATAAGAGAGCGACGTCTCCCTCTTCTTCAGCTCGTCGCAATTTTTGCCCGCGTAAACCGTCTGGCAAGGGTTGAGACGTAGATTTGGATTGCGTCAATCACCCGAGATCAATCCCATGCATCTGGCTGTAGACACCGTTTGTTCCCGCCCGGCCCGCGGCCGCCCCAGGCTCGGCCCCGACGCCCGCGCGGAAGCCGCCGAGCGCCGTAGACTAGAGCAGGATCTACGGCTCGCGACGACCCAGGGCGGGTTCGCACTGGAGTATCAGCCGAGGCTGTCCCTCCCAGGCGGTGAGGTCGTCGGAGCCGAGGCGCTGATCCGTTGGCCGCACCGGCGCCGGGGTCTGGTTCCGCCGAACGCCTTCATCCCTCTGGCCGAGCAGTGCGGGCTGATCACGCCGATCGGCGCGTGGGTGCTGCGGGAAGCGGCAGCCGAGGCGGCAACCTGGCCGAAGCACCTGACGCTTTCGGTGAATGTCTCCGCCCGGCAATTGCAGGATGGCGTCCTGCTGGCCCAGGTCGCGCAGGCGCTCCATCACTCGGGCCTCAGCCCCGACCGGCTCGAGTTGGAGCTGACGGAATTGCTGCTGGTCGATGCCGGAGAGGAAACGTTTTTCACACTCTCCGCCCTCCGTGACCTCGGAGTCGGGCTCGCGCTCGACGATTTCGGGACCGGGTTCGCGAGCCTGGCGATGCTCAAGCGTCTGCCGCTCACGGTCATGAAGCTGGACCGCTCGCTCGTGCGCGAGGTTCCGCATGACCGGGAGGACACGGCCATCGTTCGCGCGGTAGCCGACACCGGGCGCGCGCTCGGGTTGACGGTGGTGGCCGAGGGGATCGAGACCGAAGCCCAGCGGGACTTTCTCGCGGGGATAGGTTGTGACCAGGGCCAGGGCTTTCTGTTCAGCCGGCCGGTTTCCCGCCGCCCGGCTTCGCGACCGCTTCTGATCGGCCCTTACGCCTACGGTAACTTGTCGGGTCAGCCGTTCCGGGCCATTTCCCTCGCCATGAGCGAGCCTTGCCGCCTCGAACGCGTGAGTTGCCCTTGAGCTTGGCCGGGAGATCGGACCAGCCCGCCCGGGCCCGACGGCATGAACCCGCTGGCTTGGCTCATCGGTCTTGCGCTGCCAGCTTGCGCGGCGCACGGCGCGGCGGGCCTGCCCCGACCGGCGCTGATCGACTTCGCGCATCTGGAGCGCCCGGCAACGCCCAACAGCGCGCTCGCCGCGCCACAGGATTTCCAGCCGACGCCGGACCTGGTGACCCATCGCTATTCGGTAGCCGGAATCCGCTTGTATGCCGCCGTGAAGGACATCGCCGCGCACGAGAAGCGAACCTATCCGGCCGCTGAATACGCCGCCCAGCTCCAGGCGCATTGGGTGGCGCGGAGCGCAGTCTTCAACTTCCCCGACCTCGTCACCGCGCAAATCAAAACGCAGGGGGAGGACGCCAGGACGCTGATCCTGTATTCTCGCAGCGTTTATGGCCGGTCGGATCTCGGCGTGAACCGCAAGAGGCTGGCTGCGTGGCTGCGCGATCTCGACGCCTCCCTTTCTCATTCCTCCGAAAGATGACTTGCACATGCGCGGTCTTGGTCCCTTCCTGAGAGATGCCTGGCGGCTCACACGACCTTATTACGTGTCCGAGGAGAAGTGGTCCGCTCGTGGCCTGCTGCTCACGATCATCCTGCTGAATCTTTCGCTCGTCGGCATGAGCGTCGTGCTGAGCTTCTGGAACCGCGAATTCTACAATTCGCTGCAGAATAAGGACTGGGAATCGTTCATTGCGCTGTTGTTCTGGTATCGACGCACCGAGATCGGCTTCATGCCAGGCTTCTGCGGGGTCGCGGCCGTTTACATCGTGGTGGCGGTGTATCGCACGTATCTGAACCAGTGGCTCCAGATTCGGTGGCGGCGTTGGCTGACCGGACGATTTCTCAACGAGTGGCTGGCGGATCGCGCCTATTACCGCATCAGTCTCACGACCGATCGGCCTGCGGTCGGCACCGACAACCCCGACCAACGGATCCAGGAGGATCTGCGCGATTTCGTGGACAGTACCCTCTCGCTCGGTCTCGGCCTCTTGTCGAACATCGTTTCCCTGTTCAGCTTCGTCGGCATTCTCTGGGGGTTATCGGGACCGCTGACGCTGCTCGGTGTCACCATCCCCGGTTACATGGTCTGGGTTGCGCTGATCTACGCGGCGATCGGCACGACTCTGACACACTTGGTCGGCCGACCGCTGGTTGGGCTGAACTTCCGCCAGCAGCGGGTCGAGGCGGATTTCCGCTACGCTCTCGTACGGCTACGCGAGAATATGGAGGGAGTGGCGCTGTACGGAGGCGAGGAGGAAGAAAAGGATAACCTGGCACGACGCTTCTCATACGTGATCGGTAATTGGTGGGCGATCATGCAGCGGACCAAGCTGCTGAACTCGCTCATCGCCGGCTACGAGCAGGTGGCTGTGGTGTTCCCGATCATCGTGGCCGCGCCGCGATACTTCGCCGGCCAACTTCCCCTCGGCGGCCTCACTCAGACGGCTGGCGCCTTCGGTCGGGTGCAGGATTCGCTTTCCTGGTTCGTGACCGCGTACGCCTCGCTCGCCTCCTGGCGCGCTACCGTCGAGCGTTTGACCACGTTCCACCGGGCGATCGTCGCGGCACGCGCGGCGGCGCGCGAAGGAATCTGGGCTGGCCGACACCGGTACCAACGCGATCGACCTGCGCGACCTCACGCTCGACTTACCGAACGGCGCCAGTCTACTTCGGAACGCCAATCTCAGGTTCAGGCCTGGCGAGTTCGGTCGTGGTGACGGGCCGGTCCGGCTCGGGCAAATCCACTCTGTTCCGGGCGATCGCCGGTATCTGGCCGTTTGGCTCGGGCCAGGTAGAGCGGCCGACGGAGCGCTGCCTGTTTCTGCCACAACGGCCCTACATCCCGCTCGGCACCTTGCGTCACGTGATCGCCTATCCCGCGCCGACCTCCGCTTTCGAGAAGCACGCCATGGAGCAGGCTCTCGAGGATGCCGGCCTGCCCGGTCTCGTTCCGCACCTGGACGATGACGAGAACTGGGCGCAGCGCCTCTCGGGTGGCGAGCAGCAGCGTGTCGCCCTCGCCCGCGCACTTCTCGCCAAGCCCGATTGGCTGTTTCTCGACGAAGCGACTGCGAGCCTGGACCCGGAGTCTGGAGGCACATCTCTATCGCACGCTCAAGCAAAAATTGCCGGACACGACGATCGTCTCCATCGCTCACCGCCCGACCGTCGCGCAATTCCACGATCACCGGCTCGTCTTCCGCCGCGAGGAGGGCAAGCCCGGCCAGCTCGTGAGGGCCGAGCCTGCCCCGGCGAGCGCTTGACGACACGCCGCAGCGGTCGAGACACTGGCATTAATCGAGACGGCGCGCATAGTTGCCACCTCCGTCGAACCGCTGGCGGCCGTATACATCGACCGCGGATTCAGCGACTTGCTCGCCGTAACAGATTTCAACAATCGAGCGGCGATGAGCCGCTTGGGAGAAACGCGTGATGTGCCTGCGGCACTATCTGCTCGCTGCCTGCCTTCTGGTCAGCGGTGTCGTATCCGTGCGGGCGGAGACGCTCCACTGGGTCACGAGCTGGACCGGATCGGTGCAGGGTCCCTACCCGGTCGGCAACCCGTCGGCGCAGCCCGACCTGCGCTTCGCCTTTCCCTCCGCTGAGACGGGCGCACGGGACCAGACTCTTCGCCTCATGGTCCGTCCCAGCTATTGGGGGCCGCAAATGCGACTGCGGCTCTCCAATGCGCTAGGGACCTTGCCCGTGACTTTCGATGGCGTATTTGCTGGCCTGCAGCGTTCCGGCTCGGTAATAGAGCCTGGCAGCAATCGAGCAGTGTCGTTCGGCGGCAAAGCATCGGTAACAGTGCCGCCTGGTCAGGCAGTGTGGAGCGATCCCGTGGCCCTGCCCTTCGTGCGTGAAGCGGCGGACCCGGCCCTGCTCGGTCGACGACTTGCCGTCAGCCTCCATGTGGCTGGCGAGAGCGGCCCCATGACGTGGCACGCCAAGGCATTGACGACCTCCTATGTCACGCCACCGGGCGCCGGCGCGAAGGGGGATTCGGACGGCGTCCTAGAGTTTCCGTTCAGCACGGCGTCCTGGTACTTCCTCGATGCGCTCGACATGGCAGGGCCGGAAGACAGCCGCGTGGTTGTCGCTCTGGGCGATTCCATAACCGATGGCACCGCCAGCACCATGAACGGCGACGATCGCTGGCCTGATGTCCTGCTGCAACGGCTTCATGCCCAGGGTACTTACCACATCGCGGTGGTCGATGCAGGCATCGGCGGCAATCAGGTGATTGGCCCGGCCAGCTACTCGCCGTCGCAGCCGACCCCCGGCGGCCCTTCGGCGCTCGACCGTTTGGACCGCGATGTTCTCAGCCTGTCCGGAGTGACCTCGGTGATCTGGCTAGAGGGCATCAACGACTTCAGCAAGAACGGCAACGCATCGGCGGACGCGGTGATCGCCGGGATGAAGCAGGGTGTTGCGCGGATTCGCGACCGCTTCCCAGGTGCCCGCGTGATCGGCGCGACGGTCACCACGGCGCTGGGCAGCACCAGTCCCGCGCACGGCAACGCCGAACAGGACAGCAAGCGCAAGGCCCTCAACGAGTTCATCCGCACCGGGGGACTGTTTGATGGCGTCGCCGACTTCGACCGGGCCACGCTTGATCCCGTTACCGGCGAGATGCGGCCCGAGTTCGTTCCCGAGAGCACCACGGGCGGGCCAGGGGAGAAGCTGCACCCCAACCGCGCCGGATACGAAGCAATGGCGGCGTCGGTCGATCTCGCGCCCCTTCTCGCCGGCCCACTACCCTCGAGATAGCGTTTAGCCAAGCTCGATGTCCTCCTCGACCACGTGCGTCAGGTTAACCGCCGCGATCTCGAGAGTGACCTTGGCTCGCAGCTTTTGGTTCCCTCCCAGCTTGCCCGCTCGCACTGCCTCATGGACCGCATTCTCGATCTCCCGTTGCGACGTAACGCCGACCACCTTGAGAAACTTGCGAACCGCCATATTGAACCTGTCTTCGTCCATACCGAGTCCCTCCGCTGTCGATGGCCTGCACCTGCTCTCCGGTAGTATAATCCTTCTATTCCCGGCGAACGAGGAGAGCGGCAGCCGCTACCCGCACCTGTAACGCCCGATCCTGAAAGGATTCGCGATGCAAGTTCAACCCTACCTTTTCTTCGATGGGCGCTGCGAGGAGGCAGTCGAGTTCTACCGAAACGTGCTCGGCGCCGAGGTCACGATGCTGATGCGTTTCAAGGACAGCCCCGAGCCTCCACAGCCCGGAATGGTTCCGCCCGGCGCCGAAGACAAGGTGATGCACGCGAGCTTCCGCCTTGGTGATTCGACGGTGATGGCGTCGGACGGCCGGTGCCAGGGCCAGCCGAGCTTTCAAGGTTTCTCGCTAACGCTTTCGGTAACGAGCGAAGCCGAGGCCGAGCGGCTGTTCGCTGCTCTGGGTGACGGCGGACAGGTGCAGATGCCGCTGACGAAGACCTTCTTCTCCCAGCGCTTCGGCATGGTCGCCGACCGTTTCGGCGTGTCGTGGATGGTCCTGGTGGCCGAGTAATTTTCCGTTCATCGGCGCGAAGACGTGCCCTCACGCCGGCGCCCATCGCGTCAATCCAGCGTTTCGCGATAAGAATGCACGGCAATCACGCCGGCCAATAGAGCGAACAGCGCCATGGGCCAGAGATCGGGGCCGATCTCCTGCAGGCCGTTACCCTTCAGCAGAATGCCCCGGCAGATGCGCATCGCGTGCGTCAGGGGCAGCACCTCGCCGACGGCTCGCGCCCAGGCCGGCATGCCCTGGAACGGATACATAAACCCGGACAGCATGATCGACGGCAGAAGCGCGAACTGAGCCAATTGTTGCGCCTGCATTTGGGTCTTGGCCAGGGTGGAGAAGGTGAACCCGAGCGCCAGATTGCAGGCGATGAAGACGCCGAGCGCCAGCAGCAACAGCAGAATCGACCCGCGTACCGGCACCCCGAACACGGTCACCGCGATCGCCAGAATCAGCAGCACCTGCACATAACCCAGCCCCACATACGGAATGATCTTACCAAGCATCACTTCCAGAGGCCGGACCGGCATCGCGAGCAAGTTCTCCATCGTGCCCGCCTCGCGCTCCCGCGTGATGGAAAGCGCGGTGATGACTAGGGTGGAAAACGTCAAGATCATCCCGATCAGCCCGGGCACGATGTTGAGGGCCGTCACGGCCTCCGGATTGTAGCGCGCGTGGAGCACCACCTGAAATGGCGGAGCCACCGGCTGGGGCTGGAGATTTGGCGGCAGATCGCGGGCGAGGACGCGGGCATTAAGCGCCGCGACGGCAGAAGTGGCATTGCCGATCGCCACCGGGTCCGTGGCGTCGGCATCCAGCAGCATCGCTGGTTTCTCACCCCGATCGACGTCGCGCGAGAAGTTAGGGGGGATGTTCAGCACGAACAGCACGTCGCCGCGGGCGAGCGCCTGTTCCGCTTCGCGCTCGGTGCCGAACTGGCGCAAATCGAAGTAACCGGTATTGACCAGCGCCGCTTCCAGGGTGCGAGTGTAGGCCGAATGATCCGCGGCGAGCACCCCCGTCGGCAAATGGCGGGGGTTGGCATTGAGAGCGTAGCCGAACAGAAACAGCTGAATCAGCGGCAACGCCACCGTCAGCGCGATCGTGGCCCGGTCGCGCCGCATCTGTGTCCATTCCTTGCCCAGAACGGCAATAAACCGGGCGAATGAGAAGCGTCTCACGGCGCGCCCTCCTGTTCGTGCAAGAGATGGATGAAAACGTCGTCGAGCCGCGCGGGAACCTCCTCCCACGACAAGGCGGGCGCATCCTTTAAGCCGTCGATCGCCGCCCGGAGCGCCGCGCGGTCCAGGCCGACGACACGCAAGGCGCGTCCGAAAATGGCGGCGCTCTCGACGCCAGGCGCATGCCGCAGCTTCCGCGCCACCGGATCCATTTCGTCGCCGATCGCCTCGAATACCACGAGATGGGCGTCGCGCACGACTTGCTCGGCCGTGCCTTGCACGATCAGCCGCCCGCCGGAAAGATAAACGACGCGGGTGCACCGCTCCGCCTCGTCCATGTAGTGGGTCGAGACGAGCACCGTCATGCTCTCGGCGGCCATGTCGTTGATGAGATCCCAGAATTCGCGGCGCGCCTTCGCGTCTACACCCGCCGTCGGTTCGTCGAGCAGCAGCAGCCTCGGGCGGTGCAGGATGCAAGCCGCGAGCGCCATGCGCTGCTTCCAGCCACCGGAAAGCTCCTGCGCCAGTTGGCCGGCGCGATCGGCGAGGCCCATGCGTTCCAGCACGTCGGCGATCGCCCGCTCACGGGCGCGCATCCCGTAAAGTCGCGCGACAAATTCCAAATTCTCCCGGACGGTCAGGTCGCCGTACAGGCTGAAGCGCTGAGTCATGTAACCGACCCGGAGCCGAATCTCCGGTGCTTGCCGGATCAGATCGAGGCCGAGGCACGTGCCGCCCCCGTCTTCCGGCTTCAGCAAACCGCACAGGAGGCGAATGGTTGTGGTCTTGCCGCTGCCGTTCCCCCCGAGGAACCCGCAGAATCTCGCCTTCCGGGACCTGGAGATCGAGCCCGTCCACGACCTTTCGTGTCCCGAAGCTTTTGCGAAGGCCGTGCACGTCGATTGCCAATGCGGTCATGACCCGGCCGCGTTCTCGTCGAGCGGATGAACCGTGACCGGCTGTCCCGGCTTCAACTGGCTGGCTCGGCCGCCGCCTGGCCGGGCCTCGATCAGATAGACGAGCTTGTCCCGGGTCGACTCGCTGTAGATGACCGGCGGGGTGTATTCGGCTTCGGGAGAGACGAAGCTGATGGTCGCGGTGAGGTTCGGCGGGCAGGTATCGCAAGTCACGGCCACCTGCCCGCCGGGATGAATGCGCGGGAGCACCGTCTCCGGCACGAAGAAGCGAATCAGGATGTTCTCCGGCGGCAACAGGGAGACAACGGGCGCGCCCGCGGCGACGGTCTCGCCGGGTCGGGCATAGACATCCGCGACGAGTGCGGCCGCGGGAGCGGTGACGCGGCGCTGGGCGAGGCGCCATTCGGCCTGCTCCAGTTGCGCCCGGGCCTCGGCGATCATGGCACTCTGGGCCGCGATCTCCTGCGATCGTCCCAGCGGTGCGCGCATTTGCGCAAGCTTCGCCTCGGCGGCCTGCACACGAGCGGCGGCCGAGAGTGCGTCGGCGCGGGACTGGTCCAGTTGCTGCAAGGTCACGGCGCCCGTGCGTACCAGCGCCTCGGCGCGGGCCCGATCCTTTTCGGCCCGGTCCCGGGTAGCGCGAAGATCAGCCAGGTCGGCTTCAGCCTGGGCGATCTCCGTGGCCCGGCTGGTCGCTTCCAGATTGGCGAGCCGCGCCTCCGTCTCGGCGAGGCGCGCGGCCGCTTCATCGCGGAGGGCGCGATCGTTGACGTCGTCTTGCTGGAAAAGCAGGGCCCCGGGCTGAACCCGATCGCCCCTGGCGACGGCGACGGCCGTGAGCAGGCCCTGCTGCGTGGGGCCAACCTTGACATAATCGGCCTCCACGTATCCCTGCCAGGCGGCCGGATCCCGCGTGCGGTCACGCCACCACCACGTGCCGCCAAGCAGCACCGCGATGATCGCGATAACCGGGGCTATCTGCCCGCGCCTCATTGCCACATGACCCGAGCCCTCCAGGGGCTCGTCAACCAGCCCGGCCTTCGGATGCCGCCGCGCGGCGAAGGAACAATCTTGTTGCGTATGCGCGCGATGCTATTTGCTGCATAAACCCGTTTCCGTTCGGGAGTATTCACGATCCATGATCGCCGTGTCCCATCCTGCCTTGCGCCACGCGCGGGCCGTGCTGATGGCCGTCACCCTGCTGCTCTCCGCGTGCGCCGCCGCGCCGGACGGAGCTTCGGCTCGAGTCGCGCCCGATAGCTTCGCACCCCTGGTTAAGAAGGTATTGCCAGCGGTCGTAAACATCGCCGTGACCGAAGTGGTGACGGGCGGGGACGTGCTGGCGCAGCTTCCGCCGGAATTGCGGGGAACTCCGTTCGAGCGCCAATTCCGCGACCGCTTCCGCAACCGGCGCGAACAGATGATGGGTGCCGGCTCGGGGTTCATCATCGACCCGTCGGGGGTGATCGTGACCAACAACCACGTGGTCGGGCATGCCGATAAGATCGTCGTCTCGCTGTCGGATGGCACCGAGTTGCCGGCACGCGTGATCGGGGTTGACGAGTTGACCGATATCGCCGTCATCAAGGTGAGTTCTCCGAAGCCGCTGCCCTATGTTCCGTGGGGAGATAGTCATCAGGTCGAGGTCGGCGACTGGATCCTGGCCTGCGGCAATCCCTTCGGCCTGGGCGGCTCCGTCACCGCGGGCATTGTCTCGGCGCGGGGCCGGGACATCGGTGCTGGGCCGTTCGACGACTTTCTGCAGCTCGATGCCCCGATCAATCCGGGTAACTCGGGCGGACCGACCTTCAACATGAACGGGGAGGTGGTGGCCATCAATACGGCCATCGTGTCGCCGACCGGCGGATCGGTCGGGATTGGCTTCGCAATTCCGAGCGAGATCGTGCAGCCGATCGTCTCCGACCTTCGCAACAAGGGCCACATCGACCGGGGCTGGCTCGGCGTCTCGGTCCAGGACGTGCCGGGCGATATATCCGGCGTGGCGATAGCCAGCGTGGATCGCAACGGCCCAGCGGCACGCGCCGGCGTGCGGATCGGCGATGTCGTGACCGCGGTGAATGGCGAGAAGGTGGATACCGCCCGCGGCCTGATCCGCGCTGTTGCGGCCACGCCGCCTGGGAATAACGTGCGCCTATCGGTCCGTCGTCAGGGGCGGGATATGGATGTTTCCGTGACCGTCGGCCGCCGGCCGCCCGAATCGGCCGGGTGAACGCCTTCTGGGAGATCTTGGCGCAATGCGCATTCTGGTCGTCGAGGATGACAAGGACGTGGCCGGCTTCGTCGTGCGCGGGCTGAAGGAGGCCGGGCACAACGTGGAGCACGCGGATAATGGCCGGGACGGACTGTTCATGGCGGCGAGCGAAGCGTTCGACGCGGTGATCCTGGACCGGATGCTGCCGGGCGGGATCGACGGCTTGCGCCTGCTGGAAACATTGCGCGCTCAGAAGAACCCTGTTCCCGTGCTATTCCTCTCGGCGCTCGGCGAAGTGGATGATCGGGTCCGCGGCCTCAAAGCGGGGGGCGACGATTATCTCACGAAACCTTTCGCCTTCGCCGAACTGCTGGCGCGCGTGGAGGCGTTGGCTCGGCGGGGCAAGGGTGACGGCCCCGTAACGAAATTGGTCGTCGCCGATCTCGAGCTTGACCTGCTCTCTCGCCAGGTGAAGCGGGCCGGGCAGAAGATCGATTTGCAGCCGCGCGAATTCCGCTTGCTCGAATACCTAATGCGCCATGCCGGCCAGGTCGTGACCCGCACGATGCTGCTGGAAGGCGTTTGGGACTACCACTTCGATCCGCAGACGAACGTCATCGACGTCCATGTCTCCCGTCTGCGTCAAAAGGTAGACAAGCCTTTCCCGACGGCGCTTATCCACACGGTGCGAAACGCCGGCTACATGCTGAGAGCGGACCCGGCGTGAAGCTTGAGCGGCGGGTCCGCGCCGTTCAGTCATAGGACCGTTCAGGCTGAGGCCTTCGCCTCTCGCCGGCGCTCGGTCAGGATGAACTCCGTGTAGCCATTCGGTTGCTCGCGACCCTTGAACACCAGGTCGCACGCAGCCTTGAACGCGACCCCATCGAAAGATGGCGCCATCGACTTGTAGTTCGGATCCCCCGCGTTCTGGCGATCGACCACCTGCGCCATGCGCTTCAGCGTCTCCATCACCTGTTCCCGGGACGCGATGCCGTGGTGCAGCCAGTTGGCGATGTGCTGGCTGGAGATGCGCAAAGTCGCGCGATCCTCCATCAGCCCGACGTCGTGGATATCCGGCACCTTCGAGCAGCCGACGCCTTGGTCTATCCAGCGCACCACATAACCGAGAATGCCCTGGCAGTTGTTATCGAGCTCCTGCTGTACGTCCTCGGGGCTCCAGTTCGGACGGTCTGCCACAGGAATGGTGAGCAGATCGTCAAGCTTCGCGGGCTCGCGCTTGGCCAACTCCGTTTGCCGCGCGGCTACATCCACCTCCTGATAGTGGAGCGCATGCAGCGTTGCGGCTGTGGGCGAGGGAACCCAGGCGGTATTCGCGCCGGCGCGCGGATGGCCGATCTTCTGCGCCAGCATGTCGGCCATCCGGTCCGGCGCGGCCCACATGCCCTTGCCGATCTGCGCCCGGCCGCGCAACCCGCAGGACAGGCCGACATCCACGTTCCTATCCTCATACGCCTTTATCCACGGCGTGTTCTTCATCTCGTTCTTGCGGATCATCGGCCCGGCTTCCATCGACGTGTGGATCTCGTCGCCGGTGCGGTCGAGGAAACCCGTGTTGATGAAGACCAGCCGGTCTCGAGCAGCGAGGATGCAGGCCTTGAGGTTGGCCGAGGTGCGGCGCTCCTCGTCCATGATGCCCACTTTCAGCGTATTGCGCGGGAGGCCGAGAATGTCCTCAACGCGGCCGAAGATCTCGGTCGTGTGGGCGACTTCCTCCGGTCCGTGCATCTTCGGCTTCACGACGTAAACCGAACCCGTCCGGCTGTTGCGCAGCTTGCCGGTCTGCTTGAGGTCGTGCATCGCGATCAGCGAGGTAACGGCGGCGTCGAGCATACCTTCCGGGATCTCGTTGCCGTCGGCGTCAAGCACGGCGTCGGTATACATGTGGTGGCCGACATTCCGCACCAGCAGCAGGCTGCGGCCGGGCAAGGTCAGCGTTCCGCCATCCGGCTTCGTGAAGCTGCGGTCCTCGTTCAGCCGCCGGGTCACCGTCCGCCCGCCCTTCTCGAACGTGTCCGCGAGCGTGCCTTGCATCAGCCCGAGCCAGTTGCGGTAAGCGAGCACCTTGTCCGGTGCATCGACCGTCGCGACCGAATCCTCGCAGTCCTGGATGGTGGTGATGGCGGATTCAAGGATCACGTCAGCGATTCCGGCGGGGTCATCGCGGCCGATCGGATGGGCGCGGTCGATCCTGAGTTCGATATGCAGGCCGTTATGCTTGAGCAGTACCGCTGACGGCGAAGCGCCGTCCCCCTGATAGCCGGCGAGCTGGGTGGGGTCCTTCAGCCCGGTATTCTCGCCATTTTGCAGGGCGACGGACAGCTTCCCGCCCTCGATCGCGAAGCCGACGGCGCTGCCGTAGCTGCCCTCGGCGAGAGGAACCGCCTGATCGAGAATCTCCCGCGCCCGGGCGACCACGCGTGCGGCCCGGACCTTGTTGAGCCCGCCGCTCTGCGCCGCCCCAGTGCCTTCCTGCAGAGTGGGGGTGGTGTCCTGCGGCAGCGCATCGGTGCCATACAGCGCATCGTACAGGCTGCCCCAGCGGGCGTTGGCGGCGTTCAGTGCATAGCGGGCGTTGGTCACCGGAACCACGAGCTGCGGGCCGGCGATGGTGGCTATCTCCGGGTCCACGCCCGTCGTGCCAACGGCAAAATCGGCGGGCTCGGGTTGCAAATAGCCGATCTCGCGTAGGAACTCGATGTAGCCGGCATGGTCGGCCGGCTTGCCGCGATTCCGAAGGTGCCAATCATCGATTTGCGCCTGGAGCGCGTCCCGGCGCGTCAGCAACTCCCGGTTCCGGGGTCCCAGGTCCCGGATCAGCGCGGCGAAACCCTCCCAGAACGCCGCCGCGTCGACGCCCGTACCGGGGGCTGCTTCCGTAGCGACGAAATCGTGGAGCGGGCGGGCGATCTTCAGGCCGGCGGCATCGACGCGATCCATGCTTGCGTGTCCTCTGGTCGGGCGCGCCCGACAGCGCGCGTGAGGGTCCCGGTCCCTACCTGTCCGGTTGCGCCGGGTTTGTCGAGAGGTGTCGTTACCGGCTGTCGCGTTTCTTCGGGACGGGACTGCCCCGCGTGACGCATTGCGCCGAGCGCGGGGGTGAGAGAGACTGATTGTTGCGGAATGGGCGCTAATGCATCTCCGGAAGGTGAGGCAACTCTAATGAAGACACTCGCAACCACGCGGCGGACGCTATCGCCGCGCGCACCCGAAACTTGTGTCGCGCATCACTTACAGCCAGGCGCCGGCGCCGGAACTGCCCGGCCGGCCCGCTGCTCGAATACATGCCGGACAAGATGAAGCAGCCGCCCGGGAGCACGGACGAGTTGCTCGCCTGGACGCGGACGAATCCCGCTCATCGCGCTGCGCTTCGTAAACCCCACGCAGATCGTCACGCGAGGGAAGCGGTAATCGGAAATCGTAATGCGAAAGGATCCCGCCATGTGGCCTGGCCTGCGTGACGCCTGCCTGATCGCACTGCTGACGGCGGCAACCATCGCCGGACCGGCGGCCGCAGCAGACGATACCGTGGCTCACGGCGAGTACATGACGCGCGCGGCGGACTGCATGCCTTGTCACACGCAGCCCGGCGGCACGCCTTTTGCCGGCGGGTTGCAGATCGGCACCCCCTTTGGGTCGCTCAGCTCGCCGAACATCACGCCGGACCCGGACACCGGTATCGGCCGCTGGAGTGATGACGACTTCGATCGCGCTCTGCATGAGGGCCTCGGCCACTCGGGCGAATATCTGTACCCGGTGATGCCGTATCCGTCGTACACCAAGATGACCCGCGAGGACGTGCTCGCGATCAAGGCCTATCTGTTCACGTTGAAGCCCGTGTTCGCGCCGCGCGCGCCGAGCGCGATGGATTTTCCCTTCAACATCCGCGCCGGCTTGTTCATCTGGCGCGAGCTCTTCTTCCGTCCGGGCGTCTACGAGTACAAGCCGGACCACTCGGCCGAGTGGAACCGTGGCGCCTATCTGGTCGAGGGTCCCGGACATTGCGGTGCCTGTCACTCGCCGCGGAACCTCATGGGCGGGACCGAGGTGAGCGAGAGCCTCGCCGGCGGCGCGGTGCAGGACTGGCTCGCGCCCAATATTTCGTCCGATCCGCTCGACGGGATCGGCGACAAGTCATTGCCCGATATCGTCACGTTTCTGCGCTCGGGGGCTGATAAGGCGATGGGGGTCGCCTTCGGGCCGATGGCCGAAGTCGTCCACGAGAGCCTGCACTATCTCACCGATGAGGACGTGCGCGCCATCGCCGTGTTCCTTAAGGAAGGGCCGGAACGGCAGAACATCGTGGCCGCGAGCAGCGCGACCGCCGCCGATCTCCGCGCCGGTCAGCACCTCTATCTCGCGAACTGCGCTGAGTGCCATCAGGATAACGGACGAGGCATTCCGGGTGCAGTGCCGAATCTGGCCGGCAATGCCGCCGTCACGGCGGATCAGCCGAGAGACATCATCGTCGCGGTACTGCAAGGGCTACAAGGTACGGGCGGCTACGGCCAGATGCCGAGCTTCGCCGGCGCGCTAAGCGACAAGAACATCGCCGATATCGCCAACTACATCCGTGCGGGCTGGAGAAACAAGGCGCCGGCCAACGCCACACCCACCATGGTCGCCAGCTTGCGCGCCGTCGCGAACGTGGGTGCGGCCGGCAGCGAGGCGGCGCGCGACTTCGACTGTCCCCGCGTGGGCTCGGGCACTATCTCGAACGTCATTGCAGACCCGGCGCAGGCCAACTTCATCGCTGGCGGGGACCCATCCGAGGTCGGCAGCCGCATCGACGAGCTCATCAGCTCGCTCCGCACCCAGCAACCAGGCATCTCCGACGCGGCGCTGACGAACACGGTGAACGCCGCGTTCTGTCCGGCGGTAGCTAACGCACAGGGGCTGAGCAATGCGCAGAAGCGCGCGCGGCTGATGCAGCTGAACGAGCGCGTGCAGCAGGATATCGCCACGTACGTCGCCCCGCCCGAAGGCCATGTCGTCGCCACGGTGCGGCTACGGCCGAGTCTCGCCCAGCTTCTGGCCAATCAGGCCGCCAGCCGGCATCTCAGCCCGGCGGAATACATGGCGCAGGTCCTCGGGCGCGAGGCGGGCGGAAAATAGGCTGCGGGCGCTCTCCTACGTGGGCACGTGCTCGAGATCGGATACGCGCAGCGGCCGACGAAGGTAACGTTCAAGCACATCGGCCGCCGTGCCGTCATCGCGCACCCGGCCCTGGTCCAGCCATAAAACCCGGCTACACCAGCTGAGCACGACGTCCTCCTGGTGGGTTGAGAGCACCAGGATTTCCGCGCCGCGCACCATGTCTTCCAGCCGAGTGCGTGCCTTCTCCATGAACTCCGCGTCGCCGGCCAGAAACCACTCGTCCATAAGGAGAATCTGCGGACGGATTGCGGTTGCCAATGCGAAACCGAGGCGGACGACCATGCCGGAGCTGTAAATTCGCACTGGGAGGTCGAGGAAATCGCCCAGCTCGGCGAATTCGTGCACGTCCTCCTCCAGGCGGCTCAAGGCCGCGGACGAAAGGCCGTTATACAGCCCGCGCAGCCGAATGTTCTCGCGTCCGGTCAGCTCCGGGTTCATGCCAAGATTGGGGTCGAGCAGTGCGTTGAGGCTGCCTTCCACCCGCACGCGCCCGATGACGGGCTCGTAGATCCCCGCCAACGTGCGGAGCAGGGTCGTCTTGCCCGCGCCGTTGCCGCCGATGAGCCCGAGCCGGTCGCCGCTCCGCAGCGTAAAAGAGATGTCGCGCAGGGCCTCTACAACGACTCGATGCTGCTGGTCTTGGCCCAGCCGGCCGGATGCAGCGGCGAAAACGGTCTTCTTCAGGCTGCGGCTATTGCCGTGATACAGCGGAAAAAAGACGGACACGCCAGCTATTTCGATAGCCGCCATGGCCTACACCCAAAACGCCAGACGGCCGCGCACGCGCGAAAACAAGGCCCAGGCGAGCGCACACAGTCCCAAGCTGTAGAGGATCGCCGTCGCCCAGACAGTATGACCCGGAACCTCTCCCAGCAGCGGCGCACGCACCACCTCCATGAGGGAGAAGAACGGGTTCAGCGGCAGGAATCGGGCCTTCGTCCCGACCAGCTCCGGTTTCCAGATGATCGGGGTGACGAAGAAGGCGATTTGCATCACGCTAGCGACAATGGGCGGGATGTCGCGAAACCGGGCGCAAAATGCGCCGAGCAGCAACGATACCGCGACGGAGTTGACGAGCCAAAGCACGATCCCCGGAACCGCCAGCGTCGCCGTCCAGCCCGGCCAAACATCGAAGATCGCGTACACGGCCACGATCACCACGATGTTGTGCGCCAGCACCAGGACGTTCCGCACCACGGTTCTGATCGCATAGAGAAAATAGGGCATCCGGATGGAGCGGATGGTGCCCTCGTACTGCGTGAAGCAGCCGCACGCATCTGAGACAAGCGTCTGGGTGAAGTTCCAGAGCACGAGCGAGAGCGCCAGAAACGGCAGGTACTCCGTCAGATTCATCTGGAACAGTGTCGAGTACAAGAAGCCGAGCGACGCGACCATGACGCTGGTCGATAGGGTCAGCCAGAACGGCCCCAGCAGGGACCCGCGATAGCGCAGCCGAATGTCGAGCCAGCCGAGAATCCAACTCAGGCGCCACATTCGGAGACCCTCGGATAAGTCCGCGAACGCCAGCCGATTACGGGCGCGAAGGGACATTTCCGAAGTTAGTTCGAGCACTGCGGCCCGGGCGGTCGGGACGGGACTGTGCTGCAGGGCGGCGCTCATGGCGGCCGGGGCGTACCTCGATCCACCCGCTTGCCGCAACCCGCGAGTGCCGGGGCCGTCGCGAGTTGTTTCGAGTCGCCCGCTTATGCTGCTTTGGAAAGGCGCTCAGCCTCAGCCTCACGGACAAGTGAAGCCGGGTCATTTTGGGCTCTTTCGCCTCCTCGCGCCCGAGTCTGCAGGCTCCGAATAGGGCCGTTTGGGCACACTGACGCGTCTAATGGTCGAGAACCCCTGCGCTCATCAGAACACGTCGCTTGCCTGAAACAATAGGGTGGGATAAGGCCTTAGAGGCTGTTCCTGAGTGCCCACCTGAGCGGCTGCTGTCCCGGCAGCCGGATTCCTCCGGCCATTCTTTGGTCGAGCCTTGACGGAGGTTCGAAGCGGATGATTCGTCCCTACGGCTCTGTTGCCCGTCAATACGTCAGCCATGCTGCCCTAATTCGAGCGCTGAGCGGCTTTGCCGTACTAGCGATGCTCTCGGCCTGCGCGGGGCACGCGCCCACAGTGGTAAACCAGAGTCGGGAGGCCGTTCGGTACCAGGCGCGCGCCCGGAGCAACTACGTGCCGCCAGGGCCGGCCGGCGATCCCTGGGGTCCGTATATAACCGAGGCATCCAACCGCTTCGACGTGCCCGAGCGCTGGATCCGTGAAGTGATGCACGTCGAGTTGGGCGGCAATATGTATCAGAACGGCCGTCTCATCACGTCCTGGGTCGGCGCGATGGGCCTCATGCAGGTCATGCCGGAAACCTATGACGAGCTGCGGACCCGCTACGATCTCGGCGATGACGCTTACGATCCGCACAACAACATCCTGGCGGGCGCGGCCTATCTCCGGGAAATGTACGATATCTACGGCTCGCCGGGCTTCCTAGCCGCCTATAATGCCGGCCCGAAGCGCCTGGACGATTATCTGAGCAATGCCCGCTCGCTGCCGGATGAGACTCGTCGTTACGTCGCGATGATCGGTCCCTACGTCATGGACAGCCACCCGGTAAATCGCTCACCGGCTGAGGACTACGCGATGAACGTGCTCCCGATCGAGATTCCGCCCGGTACGCGCTACGGGCGCCCGGTTCAGGTCGCCCAGAGCCGGAGCGCGGGGAACGGGCGCGCGGCATCGCGTGGAGCGGTTCGCGTAGCGCAGCTTCCAGAGCCGCCTCGCATGGTTTCCCCACCGAGGGTTCAAAGCGCGATGGCCGTCGCGCCGCCTCCTGCGCATCGGGGCTTCCATCTCATCCCGTCCGCGATGGCGGAGCCGATCCCGTTGCATCGCGGAGGGCCGGCCAGTGGCGGATGGGCCGTTCAGGTGGGCGCCTTCGGCAACCAGAGCCAGGCCCACGCGGCGGCCGGCGAAGCGAAGCAACGCGCGCGCGATCCGTTGGAGACGGGGCGACCGATCGTGTCGACCGTGCGCCAGTCCCGTGGAACGCTCTACCGCGCTAGGCTTACCGGCCTCTCACGCGAGGCGGCGGTGGAGGCGTGCCAGAAACTCACCCGCAGCCGAACCAACTGCATCGTGCTCTCGCCCGACGCTCAGTTCTGACCAAAGCAAGGGCCCCCTCCAACCCGTTTGGCCGATCAAGGAAGGCGGGGGATCGCCGCGAGCACTGCGCCAGCTAGGTTTGCCGGGTCGTCCCGCCACTCAGCACGCGCATCAAGAGACCAGAGAGATCGGCGGATGGCGGCGGGACCTGACCACCCGGGGTCATGTGATCGACTACATGCGGCAACGCCTGCGACAACACCTGTCGCATGGCGTCGGGCGAGGTTCCCGCCTGCCGTGCCCAGGAGTTGATCTGCGTAGGTGTGAAAACCTGGTCTAGCTGATCCGGGGCGACCGGCAAATTCTGACCGGTACCTACCCAAGACTGCGCTTGCTGGCCAAGACCAGCCGCCTGGAAGCGGGAGATCAGGGTCGCGAGGCCTCCGCCTCCCGCGCTGCCGCTGCCCCCGCCGGACGCAAGCACCTGCTGCAAAATGGCAAACATGGGCGATTGTTGCGCGGGCTGCTGCCCACCTCCCATCAGCCCGCCAAGCAGTTGGCCCAGCATTCCGCTCATCTCGTGCCTCCCTCGATTTCTGTTGCCAAAGAATACCCCCTGATCGACCGAACCGTTTAGGCTTTTTTTCGACTGTGGATAGCGGACGGGATCCGCCCTTTGTCGCCCCTTCGCTCGAATTGACTGGCGCGAGAGCCCCCGGGTAACCAACCTTATTGCACACCCACAAGAAGGAAGCAGACATGGGCATGTTCAGTTTCGTGAAGGCCGCGGGGCGGCTGCTTGGGATTGGTGGTGGCGACGCCGTGCAAGACGAGAGTAAGCCCCCACCGCCCCCGCCGCAGGCCGAGGCGATCGCGGCCGAACTGAAGCGGCAGGGATTGTCGGCCCAAGACGTCCAGGTCACCGTCGACGGAGACAAAGTGCACGTCAGCGGCTCGGCGCCTGATGCCGCCACACGTGAGAAGCTGATTCTGGCCGCAGGCAACATCGCCGGGATCGCCTCCGTCCAGGATCAGATCACCACAAACACCTCCGAACCGGAGGCAGAGTTTCACACCGTGGTTCGCGGCGAGACGCTCTCCGCCATCGCGAAGAAGCATTACGGCAACGCTAACGCCTACATGCAAATTTTCGAGGCGAACAAGCCCATGCTGAAAGACCCCGATCACATCTATCCCGGTCAGGTCCTACGGATACCAGCCAAATCATAGGACTGCTCTTCAACGGAGCGCGGGGCGTGGAAGCCTTTGCCGGTTTCCACGTCGAGGCCCGACCCCCGCTGGGATGGGCGGACCGGCTTCGCGAGAGCACGGTCCGGGCCGACCAAACCCGCGCAAGGATGACCCGGCATGGCCGACCCCGCGAACCTGCTGAGGCACGAGACCTCGCCTTATCTTTTGCAGCACGCCGATAACCCGGTGCATTGGAGGCCGTGGGGACCCGCGGCATTGGCTGAGGCCGAGGCGGAGGACAAACCGATCCTGCTCTCGATCGGTTACGCCGCTTGTCACTGGTGTCACGTGATGGCGCATGAGTCGTTCGAGGACCCCGAAATGGCGGCGTTGATGAACCGGCTGTTCGTGAACATCAAGGTCGATCGCGAAGAGCGGCCGGACATCGACCACCTCTACATGGCAGCCCTTCAGGCGCTCGGCGAGCACGGGGGCTGGCCGCTGACGATGTTTCTCGCTCCCGACGGCTCTCCGTTTTGGGGCGGCACCTATTTTCCGCCCGAACCCCGTTGGGGACGATCTTCCTTCCGCCAGGTATTGCAAGCTGTTGCAGAAGCGTATCGCAGTGGTGACGAAATTGTGCGTAATAATACCGTTGCGCTTCGCCAGTCACTTGCCGCGTTATCGGCGCCGCGGCTGGGCGCGATGCTCACCCCCGCGCTGCTCGATCGGGCTGCGGGAGCCCTACTCCGCCTGACCGACCCGGAGCAGGGCGGCCTTCGTGGCGCCCCTAAATTTCCTAACGCGCCGATCTTTCGTTTCCTGTGGCAGGACGGTTTCCGCACGGGGCACCCGGAGGGACAACAGGCGGTTCATCTGCTGCTGCACCGGATGTCGCAGGGCGGTATCTACGACCATCTCGGCGGCGGCTTCGCGCGCTATGCGACGGACGCGGTGTGGCTCGTGCCGCACTTCGAGAAAATGCTGTACGACAACACGCAGATCCTCGAGCTTCTCGCGCTCGCCCACGCCGCAGCGCCGGACCTGCTCTACGCTGAGCGAGCGGCGGAGACCGTGGACTGGATGAACCGCGACATGACGGCGGCGTGCACGCCGGCCGGACATGCCGCCTTCGCTGCGAGCGAAGACGCGGACAGCGAGGGCGAGGAAGGGAAGTTCTACGTCTGGACCGAAGCGGAAATCGACGCATTGCTCGGCCCCGATGCGGCGGCTTTCAAGGAGGCTTACGACGTAACGGGCGGCGGCAACTGGGAAGGCCACACTATTCTCCACCGCGTCACCCCGCGAGGGACGAACGAGGCGGAAGCCGGGCTTTCCCGCTCCCGCCGGGTTCTGTTCGAAGCTCGTGCGCGGCGCGTCCGGCCCGGGCGCGACGACAAGGTCTTGGCCGACTGGAACGGCCTCGCTATCGCGGCACTATGCCGCGCCGCCGCGGTCTTCAAACGCCCCGACTGGCTCGACCGCGCCGCTTCGGCGTTCGAGTTCATTCTCGCGTGCATGAGCGGGGCGGATGGGCGCGTGCATCATGCATGGCGGCTGAACCGGGTGACCGCCGCCGGCCTGTTGGAAGATCAAGCCGCCATGGCGCGGGCCGCGCTCGCGCTGTTCGAGCACACGGGGGACGAGCGGCGGCTCGCACAGGCGCGGCAGCTTGCCAACGCGGCCATCCATCTGTTTGCAGATGAAGCTGGATCGTTCTTCACGACCGCTCTCGACGCCTCCGACGTGCCGCTCGGGGAAGCAGCGCGGCCGCGTACCGCGACTGACGGCGCGACGCCTTCCGGAAACGGCATGATGGCCGAGGTATTCGCGCGCCTTTTCCATCTGACTGGCGATCCAATATGGCGGACGCGCTGCGAGGGTGTGATCCGCGCCTTCACCGGAAACGAAGATCAGCTCGCGATGTCGCCGACCCTGCTCTCGGCCGCCGACCTGTTAGAGGAGGGTGCGAGTGCCGTGATTGTCGGCCCGCCCGTCCACGCGCTGGCGCAGGCGCTGGTCGATACCGCGCTCGCCGCGCCGGATCCTAGCATCGCAGTCCTTCGCGTTCCCTCCTCGGACACCCTGCCGACCGGGCATCCGGCGCACGGCAAGACGGCTGGAGTGGAAGGGGCAGGGGCCTATGTGTGCCGGAGCGGCCGATGCAGCCTCCCCGTCACCGATCCCGCGGCTCTGGCCGAGAGCCTCCGCCGAGGCGCCTAGAGAACGCTGCTCTGATGGCCCAATGCGCTCGGGAGATGCAAGTCGACGCAAAACTCAAACCATAACGATTGCACGTCCGCTTAGGCTGGCCGAGCCTTCAGCCAGGTAGAGGCATCGGTTCGCGCCCACCCACACGTACCGTCTCGGCGTAATGACACGCCACCAAATGCCCCTCCAGCGGCCGAAGTTCCGGCCGCTCCGCCACGCAACGGCGGCCATCGGAGTACGGGCACCGGCTTGCGAAGGCGCAACCGACAGGGGGTTTGAGCGGGGAAGGCAACTCCCCCCGGATCGTCTCGGCCTGCACGTGATGCGTGACATCCACGGTGGGTGTCGCCGCCAGCAGGATGCGCGTATAGGGATGGCGCGGCGCGGAGAAGATTGTCTCTTTCGGCCCCTGCTCCATGACCCGGCCGAAGTACATCACCAGCACGTCTTTGGCGATGTGCCGCACCACGGACAGGTCGTGGCTGATGAAAAGGTACGCGAGCCGGAACTCCTCCTGCAAATCCATCATCAGGTTTAGAACCTGCGCCTGGATCGAGATATCCAGAGCCGATACCGGCTCGTCGGCGACCACCACCCGCGGGTTAAGCATCAGCGCACGGGCGATGGCGATCCGCTGTCGTTGGCCGCCCGAGAACATGTGAGGATAGCGCCCGTAATGATCCTGGCGTAGCCCGACCTTCGCCATCATGGCGCGCGCCGCCTCGGCGCGCTGCTTCTTGCTGCCGCGGCGATTGATCGCAAGCGGCTCCTCCAGGGTAGCGCCGACCGTCTTGCGTGGATTCAGCGACCCGTACGGGTTCTGGAACACCATCTGCACCGCGAGCCGGAGTTGCCGCCGCTCCGCGCCCGAGGCGGAAACCGTCGGCCTGCCGTCGATCAGCAACTCGCCTCCGGTCGGCACCTCCAACAACGTTGCCATGCGCGCGAGAGTCGATTTCCCGCACCCCGACTCGCCCACGATCGCCAGCGTCTCCGCCTCGCGGAGTGGGAACGAGACGCCATCGACCGCCTTGACGGTTGATTTTCTCCCGAACATGCCGCCGCCCGCGACGTAATAGCGGCGGAGATCCCGTGCTTCCATCAAAGTCGCGCTCAAGCCGCTTCCTCGGTGCGCGCTGGATGGCCGTGCGTCGGTCGGCCCTGCGGATCCAGTGGATAATGACAGCGAGCCCGGGAGCCCGGCTCGCCATCCAGCGGCGGCGCGATCGCCCGGCAATGCGGTAGCACGAACCGGCAGCGTGGGTTGAAAAGGCAAGCACTCGGCCGGTCGTCGATTCCTGGCACCACGCCCGGAATGGTCGGCAGGCGCGAGTGGCCGAGCGCACGTTCCGGCAAAGCCTCGAGCAGCGCGGCAGTATAGGGGTGACGCGGGGTGGCGAGCAGGCGCTCGGTGGATTCCTCCTCCATCATCTGTCCCGCGTACATCACCTGCACGCGATGGGCGGTCTGCGCAACCACTCCCATATCGTGCGTGATCAGCACGAGGCCCATGCCGCGGTCCCGTTGCAAGGAGACCAGCAGATCCAGAATCTGCCTCTGGATCGTGACATCCAGCGCCGTCGTCGGCTCGTCTGCGATTAGGAGGCGCGGATTGCAGGCGATCGCCATGGCGATCATCACGCGCTGGTTCATCCCGCCGGAGAGTTGATGCGGGAATGCCGAAAGGCGCGACTCCGGCGCGGGAATTCCGACTTGCCCGAGCAGCTCCACGACGCGCCCGCGCACATCCCGGCGCGCGGCCTGACCATGCGCCTTCAGCGTCTCGGCGATCTGCCATCCCACCGTGTAGCACGGGTTCAGCGAGGACATCGGCTCCTGGAACACCATCGCCATGTCCTTGCCGAGCAACCGACGCCGTCGCGCCGGCGAGAGTTCCAGTAGATCGAGGCCATCGAACCGCAGCACGTCCGCGCGCACCCGGCCTGGGTAGCCGATCAGCCCCATCACGGCGAGCATCGACACACTCTTGCCGGAGCCGGATTCCCCGACGACGCACAACACCTCGCCCGCATCAACATCCATGTCGAGCCGATCCACGGCACGAAATAAGCCCCGCCCGCTCGGAAACTCGACAGTGAGGTTGCGGATCGTGAGCAGTGTCATGACCGCTTCAGCCTGGGATCGAGCGTGTCACGCAGTCCGTCGCCGAACAGGTTGAAGGCGAGCACCGTGACGAGAATGGCGAGGCCCGGAAAAGCGAGCACCCACCAGGCGCGCTGGTAGTATTGCAGGGCGCCCGAGAGCATCGTGCCCCATTCGGGAGTTGGTGGTTGCGCACCGAGACCGAGGAAGCCGAGTGCCGCGGCATCCAGAATGGCCGAGGAGAAGCCGAGAGTCGCTTGCACGATCAACGGCGCGGTGCAGTTTGGCAGCACGGTGTCGAACATGAGGCGCAACGTGCCCGCCCCGGCGCAGCGCGTCGCGGTTACGTAATCGCGCACGAGCTCGGACAGTGCGGCCGCGCGCACGAGCCGGGTGTAGTTCGGCAGCGTGACGACAGATACCGCGATCATGGCATTGAACAGCGACGGACCGAGGATCGCCACTATGACAATAGCGAGCAGCAGGCTCGGGAACACCAGCACGATGTCCATCAGCCGCATGATGATCGTATCAGCCGTCCCGCCCGCGAACGCCGCCGTGAGGCCGAGCACCACGCCCGCTGCAAGCGACAGCGTTACCACCGTGAGGCCGATCAGCAGCGAGAGCCGGGCGCCGTAAAGCAAGCGCGAGAGCAGGTCCCGTCCCAGGTCGTCGGTGCCAAGCGGAAAGGCGATGCTGCCGCCATTCTCCCAGGCTGGGGGCGTTAGGAAGTTCTGCCTAAACTGCTCGATGGGTGAGTGCGGCGCGACGACATCCGCCAGCACCGCGACAGCGATCAGGAGCACCATGACCACGAAGCCGACCACAGCGCCCCTGTTTTCGGCGAAGGAGTGGACGAATCCAGAGAGGCGACCAGGCGGTGGGCGAATCGCGGCAGTCTCGGCAACAGCCGGATCGCTCGTGGTGGACATCAGTGCCGGATCCGCGGATTAAGGAAGCCGTAAGTGAGATCGACGCCGAGATTGACCAACATCACGAGCGTGGCCACCAGCAAGGTGCCGCCCTGTAACACCGGGTAGTCGCGACGCTGAATCGACTCGACCAGCCAGTGGCCGATTCCCGGCCAGGCAAAGATCGTTTCTGTGAGAATCGCGCCACCGAGCAGCGTCCCGACTTGCAGCCCGATCACGGTCACCACCGGGATTAGCGCGTTGCGCAGCGCATGCACGATCACGACCCGGACCGTGCCAAGGCCCTTCGCGCGCGCGGTGCGGATATAGTCCTCGCCGAGCACTTCGAGCATCGAAGAGCGAGTCATGCGCGCCACCGTCGCGAGTGGAATTGTGCCGAGCACGATCGAAGGCAGAATGAGGTGGCTGACCGCGGAACCGAACGCTCCGTCCTCGCCGGAAAGGAGGCTGTCGATCAGCATGAAGCCGGTCACGCGATCGAAGAAGTACATGTCGCTGATGCGTCCCGACACAGGCGTCCAGCCGAGGTTCACCGAGAAGATGAGGATTACCATCAGTCCCCACCAGAAGATCGGCATCGAGGCGCCGGTCACGGATAGTCCCATCAGCCCATAGTCGAATACCGAACCGCGCCTCACCGCCGCGATTACGCCCAGTGGCATTCCCACGACCACGGCGAACAGCATCGCGCAGATGGCGAGTTCGAGAGTCGCCGGGAACAGCTCCGTGAACTCCGACCAGACGGAATCGTGCGTGACGACCGAGCTGCCAAGATCGCCCTGAAGCACCTGGGATTCATAATCAAGGAATTGCTTCCAAAGCGGCTGATCGAGGCCATATTCGTGCCGTAGCTGCGCAAGTCGTTCCGGCGCGATACCACGCTCGCCCACGCG
Organism: uncultured Alphaproteobacteria bacterium; assembly: GCA_963808965.1. Taxonomy (GTDB): domain Bacteria; phylum Pseudomonadota; class Alphaproteobacteria; order Acetobacterales; family Acetobacteraceae; genus CAWEHU01. The sequence continues at coordinate 74,890 of CAWEHU010000016.1, read as the reverse complement.
TACCTCGATCGGGTCGCCCGGCACGAGCCGGATCAGCATGAAGCTGATGAACGTGACTGCGATGAAGGTCGGGATGATTACCCCGATACGTCGCAGCAGGAAGCGCAGCATGGTTCTTTTGTCTCCACCTCTCCCGGATCCCCTGCCGCGACGGAGGGAAGTTTACTTCTCCCTCTCCCTTTGCGGGACGTAGCCGGGGTGAAGGGGCCTACCTCAATTCTACCTCGTTGAACTGGTGCCGCCCGAACGGGCTCATTTTGTAGCCCACCACCTCCTTGCGCATCGGCATGAACACGACCGAGTGGGCGATCAGATAGAACGGCGCCTCCTCATGCATTACCACCTGCGCCTGCTTATACAGCTTGGCGCGATCGGCCTGCTCGCTGATCGTCGCCGCCTTCTTGATAAGATCGTCGAATTGCTGGTCGCACCACTTAGACGCGCTCCCGCCGCCCGGACGGGCCGCCGCACAGCTCGCGACCGGGGTGAAGAAATTGTCGGGGTCGCCATTGTCTCCGGTCCAGCCGAACTCGGCCATTTGCGCCTCGCCGGCCTGCAACCGCTTGCGGTACTCGCCCCATTCGTAGCTGACGATGTTCACCTTCACGCCGATTTTCGCCAAATCCGACTGCATCAGCTCGGCAATTCGGCGGGCATCCGGGTTGTAGGGCCGCTGCACAGGCATGGCCCAGAGATCCGACTCGAATCCATCCGGATAGCCCGCTTCAGCGAGCAGCTTTCTTGCCTGTTCCGGATCGTGCGGGAAATCGTTTACGTCGTCGTTATAGGACCACATGGTCGGCGGGATAAGGTTCTTGGCCGGCTCACCAGCACCTTGATATACCGCGTCCAGGATCGCCTTCTTGTCGATCGCCAGATTAAGCGCAATGCGCACCCGCTTATCGGTGAACGGCTTCTTCTGAGCGTTGAACGCGAGATAGCCGATATTCAACCCAGGCTGCTGCTGCATTTGCAAATTGGGATCGGTTTTGATCGACGGTAGATCCGCCAGATTCGGATAAGCCATAACTTGGCATTCGTTGGCGCGCAGCTTCGCAAGGCGAACGGCTGGGTCCTTGTTGATTGAGAACACGAGCCCGTCGATCTTCGGCTTCGGCCCCCAGTAGTCCTTGAACGGCCGGTAACGGATTGTCGAATCTCGCTGATAGTTTACCAGCTCGAAAGGTCCGGTTCCGATCGGTTGCTGGTCGATTTGCTCCGGAGTGCCCGACTTGGTCAATGCCTCCGCGTATTCCTTTGACTGGATCGACGCGAAGTCCATTGCCAGGTCCGCAAGGAACGGTGCCTGCGGCTCGGTCAGTGTGAACTTCAGGGTATAGTCGTCCGCCTTCTCGATAGACGCGAGCAGTTTTGGGAAGCTCATGTCGTTGAAATAGTCATAGCCGCCGCCGGAAACCTTGTGATAGGAGTTGCTCTCCTTCCACTGCCGCTCGAACGAGAACAGCACATCATCGGCATTGAAATCGCGCGTCGGCTTGAAGTTCTTGTTTGACTGCCACTTTACGTTTTGGCGTAGATGGAAAGTGTAGACCTTGCCGTCCTCGGAGATATCCCAGCTCTCGGCGAGCCCGGGCCCGACCTCCGTGGTGCCGATCCCGAACTCGACAAGCCGGTTATATACCGGCAGGTTCGCGTCAAACGTCGTGCCCGTCGTGTTGAGCATCGGATTGAAGTTTTCCGGCGAGCCTTCGGAACAATAAATCAGCACCTTGGCGTCAACGTTCGCGGCGGCCCCGATCAGGAGTAGCGTGCCTGCTGCGGCGAGAGCGCGGAATTTCATGGCTATCTTATCTCACCGTTGAGGTTATCCGTCACCCTGGTCCTATGCCGGTGATCACCAGGGCTCAAACCGTCGCGCCAAGCTGCCAAGGCGCAAACTCGGCCGCCCCGAAATCGGACTGCTCGCTCTTCGTGCGCTCGCCGCTCGCGACTCGCAGGATGAGGTCAAAGATCCTCTGGCCGGCTTGCTGGACCGTCTCGTCGCCATCAAGGATGGTGCCGCAATTCACATCCATGTCCTCCTCCATGCGCTGATACATCGGCGTATTGGTAGCGATCTTGATGGAGGGCGACGGCTTGCAGCCGAACACGCTGCCGCGGCCGGTCGTAAAGCAGACGAGATTGGCACCCCCCGCCACCTGTCCCGTCGCGGAAACGGGGTCGTAACCGGGCGTATCCATGAACACGAAGCCCTTGGCAGTTACGGGTTCCGCGTATTTGACGACATCGACAAGGTTGGTGCTACCCGCCTTTGCCATGGCTCCGAGTGATTTCTCTAGGATGGTTGTAAGCCCGCCCGCCTTGTTGCCGGGGGACGGGTTGGCGTTGATCTCCGCGCCGTTCTTGGCGGTGTAGTCCTCCCACCATTTCATGAGCTCAACCAACTTCTCGCCCACTTCCCGGCTCACCGCCCGACGGGTGAACAGGTGTTCGGCGCCATAGGTCTCGGTGGTTTCCGAAAGAATCACGGAACCGCCATTGCGAACGACGAGGTCGCTCGCGGCGCCGAGCGCCGGGTTAGCGGAAACGCCGGAATACCCGTCCGATCCACCGCATTGCAGTGCTACAACCAACTCGCTCGCGGGTACGGTTTCACGCTGCACCTGATTCGATTCAGCGAGCACTTCCCGGACGAATGCCATGCCAGCTTCCACCGTCTTGCGCGTGCCGCCCATACTCTGGATGTCCATACTGCGCACGCGACCGCTCAGCTTGTGCTCTTGCAACAACCCGCCGATCTGGTTCACCTCGCAGCCGAGACCGAGCACGATGACATGCGAAAAGTTGGGGTGTCGCGCATAGCCCGCGAGCGTCCGTCGCAGCAACTTAAGCGGCTCGCCTTGCGCCATACCGCAGCCGGTCTTGTGCGTCAGTTCCACGACGCCATCGACGTTGGGATACTCGGCAAGCGGCTCGAGGCCGATATAAGGGTTCCGCTTGAAAGCGCCCGCAATCAGCCCGGCGACCGTGGCGCTGCAATTCACCGTCGTGAGCAGACCGATATAGTTGCGCGTGGCTACCCGCCCGTCCGAGCGACGAATCCCTTCAAAGGTTGCGGGAGGCTCGATCATCTCTGTCGGCTTCGCGTCCTGGCCGAAGGCATAGTCCTTCGCGAATTCTCCCATACCCATGTTCTGCACATGCACGTGCTGGCCGACGGCGATCGGCTGCGTCGCGAAGCCGATCACCTGCCCATAGCGGCGCACAGGCTCGCCTACGGCATGGGCGCGGATGGCGACCTTGTGGCCGGCGGGAATGCGCTCGGTTGCCGCGACACCGTCCGCGACGGGCGCGCCTGGCAGCAGCGTGGCGCGGGCGATCACCACGCCATCGTCGGGATGAAGGCGGATCACCGGGGGCGGGCTCATGCTTCTACTCCTTGATCTAATTTGTCCTGGAGACCGTGTTCAGAGGAAATCGGCGTCAACTCGCCACCTCGCCCGCCACCTTGCGGGCCGACTGCACGGCTTCCATCGCCGCGCGCGCCATCAACCCGCTGTCGTTGGCGATTGTCGTGAACCTGTATCCCATGCCGATCACGCGTGCCGCGTAGGTGGCACTTCCCGTGTGCATCCCCGCGAAGATGCCCCGCTTCGCTGTCTCGCGGATCAGCCGCTCGTAGATTTCCAGGATCTTAGGCTCCTCGCGATCCATGATCGGCATGAGGCCAAGCGAGAACCCGAGATCGCTCGGCCCGACATAGATCATGTCGATCCCGGGCACGTCGAGGATCGCCTCTAGATTGTCGAGCGCCTCCTCGGTTTCGATCATAGGAATTGCCAGGATCTCGTCATTCGCGGTCTTCTGGTAGCTTGTCGCTTCGCCATACATCGCCGCCCGGATCGGGCCGTTGCTGCGCGTTCCCGCGGGCGGATACTTGCAGGCCGCGACGAACTGCTCGGCTTGTGCCCTGGTATTAACCATCGGACAAATTACACCCATAGCACCGGCATCGAGGACCTTCCCGACGATGCCCGGCTCGTTCCAGGGCACGCGCACAAGTGGCGTGATTGGATGCGGCTGCATCGCCTGAAAGCACTGCACCATCGAGAGATAGTCCTGGACGCCGTGCTGCAGATCGACGGTCACGCTGTCCCAGCCGCATTGGGCCATCACTTCGGCTGAGAAGCCGGAGGGGATCGCGAGCCAGCCGTTAAGGCAAGCCCTGCCCGATTTCAGCCGCTGTTTGAGCTTGTTCGCCATTGGCGCGTCCCCACCTGCATTGGCCACGACGCTAGGCTCACGGGGATTAGTGCGTCAACGCGCCGCTCACGGAACGAGGACCGCAGCCCCTTCCAGCCGCCCGTGGCGCAAATCGTCCAGCGCCTGGTTTGCGTCCTCTAGCCGGTACGGCTTCGGCTGCACCTTCACAGGCATCTTCGGCGCGAGTTCGAATTCCGCCCCGTCCTGTCTTTGAGGTTGGCGACCGAACGCACCGTGCGTGAGAATATCATAGGGAGAGGGGATCGCCGTTGGGTGCCCCGGACAGCGCCGTCCGCTCTGGCCGAGCGACCTCAACGGGCACAAAGATGATCGCAGCCGTCGAGGGGTGCGGGTGAGGGCTGGTCCGATCCGCCCCCCAGAGAGCACCAAAAGCTCGCTCGAAATCCTGTGCCCGGCGGTCGCCCGGGCCGTGAATACTTAGCCTCCCAGCCCGCCAGCGCGCGACCTGAGCTACCATGTGGGCCGTGGTGGCCGGGAGTGAGCGGCAGCTTCGGCTTGGTTAGGTCCGCCGTCGGAGCACGTGCAGATCGGTGCAGCAGGCCGCGCCGGCACGGACGCCAATTAGGACCTGTCCGGCGCCGGGCAACGGTTCGGCCACGGTCGGCAGCGAAGCGGCTCGCGCTGGGCATTCAGAGCGTCGCACACATCAGCGGCTTACGCGTCCTGAACTCCGCAGGCGAGCCGGCATGTGGTGCTGGTCAGATACTGGACGGTGATCCGTAGGTACTGGTTGATGCGATTTGTATATGTCTGGTCGGACCAGTTCGGCATCTCGCTCGCCGAATAGGACGGCCCGCCTTGGAGCTGCTCGCGAGAGAGGTCGACCACGTATCCGCCCAGCCCGGTGTCATAGGTCAGCACGTTCCAGGGCAGCGGATGATAGCTGTCGCCGATGCCAAGAAAGCCGCCGAACGACATAACCGCATAAGCGACCTGGCCGGAACGTTTGTTCACCATGAAATTATACACGGTGCCCAGCCGCTCCCCTTTGCGGTTGTAGACGGCGGTCCCCTCGACCTTATCGGAGGCGATCAGGTCGCTGGTTTCGTCCGTGGCCGGTGTCCCGGTGCCGGAGCTGACAGAAGTGCCGGAGGTAGTACCTGACATGAACGGCTCCTATTGTTTCTCGATGTTGCTGAGGATCGGCACCCAGAAAGGCGGGTCTAGACCTCGCCTTCGGATGCTCGCCTGACTTCGTCAGGCCTCTCCCTCGAAAGGTCAACGGTCAAGCGGGCCGCCGGTTCGTCCATCAGCGCGAACCATGATGCAATTCGCGGGGCCGCACCTTCGGGCGGATCAGCAAGAACGAGCGCTGTCCTGTAAGGCCCGCTCGATCTCGCGCGCGCGCCCGGCTGCAGCCATCGCCTCCGCCAGTTCCGGCTGCGCTTCGAGCTTAGCCCGGTGAAGCCTATGCAACGCGGCAGTCAGGGAGCCACTCCGGCCCAGCATTGCGTCACCTAGCTCGACAATGCGCAGGTTCGGCCAGGCCTGCGGCCGCACCCGCAGCAACTCGGCAAAAATGGCGGAGGCTGGGCAGCCCGGGAGCGTCTGGGCGAGAATTAGCGCAAGGGAAGCGGTGGACCTGGACACGCCTGCGTGGCAATGCACCAAGAGGTGCGAACTCGGGCGCGAGACCCCTCCCAAAGGAAAGCAGTGCTCGGACATGCTCGAGGTCCGGGGCGATCATGCCGGGCTCGGCCTCGATAACGTCATGGAAACGCAGCTCCAGACGCTCGTGCTCGCCGAAAGAGCCGAAGGCCACCGGGACCGGCCAATCCGGATCAAGGATGGAGAGCACGTGGCTGACCCCTGCGGTGCAGTGGCCCCCAAGCTCCTCGATGCCGCACACGGAAATTCTGAATGGCGGGAGGATCATGGTCCGCGAATCATACGACCTACCGCGCTCTCTTGCCACCTCATGCCCGCGCGTCCAATCCTCTCGGATGGGAAGAGGGAGTGCGAGGATGTCAAGTGAGGCCGAACGGGTGGTCGCCGCTGCCCGAGAGTTTCTCGGCGATCGTGTCACCACCAACGTCTCTCTTCGAGAGCATCACTCGCATGGCCAGGACGCGTATCCGCCGCACATGCCGGACGCGGTCGCCTTCATCCAAACATCCGAGGAAGCCGCCCGCCTACTGATTCTGTGCAACACGCACGAGGTAGCCGTGACCCCGTACGGCGCAGGCACGTCGCTCGAAGGTCATGTCACGCCCGTGCGCGGCGGCATCTCGCTTGACCTTTCGCGCATGACGCGGATTCTGAACGTGAGTCAGCCCGATATGGACTGCCGCGTCGAAGCCGGCGTTACCCGCGAGCAGCTGAATAACCACCTGCGCGACCAGGGCCTGTTTTTTCCGGTCGATCCGGGCACGCCCGCCTGCACGCTGGGCGGCATGTGCGCGACACGCGCCTCCGGCACCAATGCCGTGCGCTACGGCACTATCCGAGAGAACGTGCTAGGCCTCACCGTCGCGCTGGCCGATGGCAGCGTGATCCGTACCGGCGGTCGCGTGCGCAAATCGGCGACCGGCTACGACCTCACGCATCTCTTCATCGGGTCCGAGGGCACGCTCGGGGTTATCACCGAGATCCAGCTCCGGTTGCACGGCATCCCCGAAGCCATGTCGGCCGCTACCTGCCAGTTCGCGACACTGCGCGATGCGGTGGATACCGTGATCGCCATTTTACAAATGGGCGTCCCGGTCGCACGGATGGAGCTGCTCGACGAGGTGCAGATGGGCGCTTGCATAGCTTACTCTAAGCTCCAGGGGCTGGAGCCGGCGCCCACGCTGTTCTTCGAGTTCCACGGCTCCGAAGCCGGGGTGGCCGAGCACGCGAAACAGGCCGAGGAGATGGCTACCTCTTGCAACGGGCATGGGTTCCAGTGGGCGACCGACCCCGGCGAGCGGAATTGCCTCTGGAGGGCGCGTCATGATGTCTACTGGGCGGCGCTCGCCTTGCAGCCCGGCCGCCAAGGGTTCGTCACGGATGCGGTGGTGCCCATCTCCCGCCTGAATGAGGCGATCCTCGGCGCGCAAGAGGACATCCGCGCCTCCGGCTTGGTCGCCCCCATCGCAGGCCATGTCGGGGATGGCAATTTCCACACGATGATCCTGGTGCCGCCCGAGGCGGACGGACTGGCGCGAGCCTGGGAGCTCGACCGCAAGATCGTCGCCCGGGCCCTCGCGGTCGGCGGATCGTGCAGTGGTGAGCACGGCGTCGGCATGGGCAAGCGCGAATTCCTGGTAGAGGAGCACGGCGCGAAGGCGCTCGCCGTCATGCGCTCGATCAAGACCGCGGTCGATCCGCGTGGCATCCTGAACCCGGGCAAGATTTTCCTGAACTAGGCACGCCACCTGCGGGGGATCGAGCATCGGAATCGCGCGTTAGGCGTGATCGCGTCCGCTCGGAACCCAAAGTGAATCTCCACCAGGCCGAATCACTCGCTATCGTTGGCGCCATGCTGGTGCTGTTCGTGTCGGACCGCATTCGCTACGACGTGGTCGCGGCTCTTGCCCTTTGCGCGGCGTCGCTGACCGGCGTGGTCCCGGCTGGGAAGGCCTTCGAGGGCTTCGCCAATCCGGTGATCGTCATCATTGCCTCGGTGCTGGTATTGAGCCGCGCGATCGCGATCTCGGGCGTGATCGAGAAGGCGATGCGGCGCGTGCTGCAGAGGCTGCGGACCACGACGCTACAGGTTGGTGCGCTTACAGCCTCTGTCACCTTCCTTTCGGCGGTGATGAAGAACGTAGGCACGCTCGGCATCTTTATTCCGATTGCCATCCAGGCTGCAGAACGCAGCCAGCGACCGCCCTCGCGCTATCTGATGCCGCTCGCGTTCGGCTCCCTGGTAGGCGGCACCATCACGCAGATCGGCACTTCACCCAACCTGCTCATCTCCGCGGTGCGTCAGCAGGTCATGGGCCAACCCTACCACTTGTTTGACTACACCCCCGTCGGGCTGCCCCTATCCATCATCGCGGTGTTGTTCCTCAGCGTCGGCTGGCGCCTGATCCCGCGGGGCCGGAAAGGTCAGGCCACACCGGACCGACGCTTCGCGATCGAGGACTACACGACCGAGGCCCTGCTCACCGAGGGCTCGCCGATGGTGGGCAAGACCGTCGCCGACTTGGAGGCGCTCGCGGACGGTGACATTTCGGTCAATGCCATCATCCGCGAGCACGATCGCCGCTATATCCCCGGCGGGCACTGGACACTTTTTCAGGGTGACGTGCTGGTACTGCAGGCTGATCCGGTGGCGCTCACGCCGGTGGTGGATCAGGCGCGGCTGAAGCTCCTCGGCGCCAAGGAAATCGACGCGCTCACGCGCCCCGGGAAGGATGACGAACTCGAGACGGTCGAGGCCGTGCTGACGGCCGACTCGCCCTTGATCGGCCGGAGCCCCGAGGAGGTCCGACTGAGGCAGACCTATGAGGTGAACCTGCTGGCCATCCGCCGCGCCGGCCGGCGCACCGCGACCCGGCTGCGGCATGCCGAATTCCATACCGGCGATGTCGTGGTGCTCCAAGGTCGGTCGGCCCAGATACCCGAAATGCTGTCCCGGCTCGGGTGCCTGCCGCTCGCCGGGCGCAATCTCACACTGGGCCGCCCGACCGCCGGGCTGTTTCCGGTTCTGGTCCTGGCCGGGGCGATGGGGCTGATCACGGCAGGCCTACTGGCCGTGCAGATCGGTTTCTTTCTCGCCGCCGTCTTGGTGGTGCTGTTTCGTTCGATCACCCCGCGGGAGGCCTACGAGTCCGTCGAGTGGCCGATCATCGTCATGCTGGCCTGTCTGATCCCCGTGGGCGAGGCGGTGCGAGAGACCGGGGCGGCCGGGCTGATCGCAAACGGGCTCGCAGCCGTGGCGTTGCACCTTCCTGGGGTGCTGGCCTTGGCGCTGGTGCTCATCGTGTCCATGCTGGTCACCCCCCTAATGCACCACGCAGCGGCGGTGCTGGTGATGGGGCCGGTGGCGGCGGCCGTCGCGAGAGATTTAGGTTTCGCACCAGACCCGTTCCTGATGGCGGTTGCGCTCGGGCGCGTCCTGCGACTTCCTGACCCCCATAGGACACCAGAACAACCTGCTCGTCATGGGGCCGGGCGGCTACCGCTTCGGCGACTACTGGCGACTTGGACTGCCGCTCACAATCATCGTCGCGGTGTTCGGGACTTGGCTGATCGCAATGGTCTGGCCGTTGCGGTGAGCGCAAGCGCGGCGCTGGTGCGAGAGGGGGGACTCGAACCCCCATGACTTTTGGTCGGTCGATTTTGAGTTGACTGCGTCTACCGTTCCGCCACTCTCGCTTCGACGCGGCGGACCATAGCGCATCTGGAGGCGCTGGCGAGAGGGCCAAGGGCTGAGTGAGCGCAGCGGCGTCTCAGAGCCAGGAGTGCGCCCTTTCCGCAGCATCGGATCAGGGTTTTTCAATCGTTCGCGGGATAGGGATGGCTTGTGGGGCGATCACACCAAAAGGGTGGTCGTTCAGGCGGATCGCGTTGCGTCCGGCCCTCCCCTCGGTTATAGGGACGCCCCGCACGGATCCCGGATAGCTCAGTTGGTAGAGCAAGCGGCTGTTAACCGCTGGGTCGTAGGTTCGAAGTCCTACTCCGGGAGCCATCAACGCTTTGTTCGGAAGCCGGCCTTCAAGCGAAGGCCACCGCCGGCTTCCTCCTGCCATTCATGCGCGGGTACCACGGAGGCGAAGAAGGCCCCGTAAGCGGGGAGGATCGCGATGTCGCCCTCGATCTCCATAGAGAATCCGCACTCGGGGAGTGGGCGCACCTCCGCGTAATCGGAAAGGCCGAACGTGACCGGCCCGTCCGAAAGATTAAAAAGCGCGAGCACACGCTCGCTCTCATGTTCGCGCAGAAATCCTACCAGTGGCTCCGAGACGGGCAACGGATGAAGCCGGCCACGGATCAGGGCGGGCTGCGAGCGGCGCCAGCTGAGGAAGCGCCGGAACGCATGCAGCAGAGCTTCCGCATCCTCCTCATGCACGTCGACTGCTTGGGCGCGATGCGAGCTCGGTACAGGGAGCCACGGGGCCGGCGCGGTCGTGAAGCCCCCGTGCGGCTCCCCGGCTACCCACGGCATCGGCGTGCGGCATCCGTCGCGCCCGCGGAATTCGGGCCAGTACGCGATGCCGAACGGATCCCGAAGGTCCTCAGCCGCCAGCTGGGCCTCGGTCAAGCCGAGTTCCTCGCCCTGGTAAAGCGAGACGCTGCCTCGTAGGGACAGGAGCAACGCCATCAGCAAACGGGCGAAAGCCGGCTCGGGCTCCGCCTCTCCTTTGCGCGGGTTCCATCGACTGAGCGCACGCTCGACGTCGTGGTTGCTAAATGACCAGCAGACCCATCCTACCTCCCCGATGGCGGCGACCTCGCCGAGCAATTGCCGAATTGTCGGCCAGTCGAAGGCCCCGCGGAGCGGCCGCAGAGTGTACGCCATGTGAAGATGCCGATCGCCCTCGGTGTAGGCGATCACGCGCTCCAACGCGCCTGGCTAACTCGAAACCTCGGCCAATGTCGCCGCCCCCGGATAGCGGTCCGTCAACGCCCGGATCTGCGCCATCAGAGCGGACGCGTCCGGTTGCAGCATGTCGTGCACGTGATACTGCAATCCAAATGGTTTTACGGGCGTCTCGGCCGGACGGGGCACGGCAGGGTTGCTGCGAAGATGTGGGTCCTGGAGCAGGAAATCGATCGCGTCGAGCCGGAAGCCGTCGACGCCGCGCTGCAGCCAGAATTCGCCGCTTGCAAGCAATGCTGCCATTACGGCCGGATTGCGTAAATTCAGCTTGGGTTGATGTGTTAGGAAATTGTGAAGGTAGTACTGTCGGCGCCGCGGGTCCCAGGTCCACGCCGAGCCGCCGAAAACTGACAGCCAGTTGTTCGGCGGGGTGCCATCCGGTGCCGGATCAGCCCAAATATACCAATCCGCCCGTTCGTTCCGGCGATCTGCCCGGCTCTCGGTAAACCAGGGATGTTGGTCGGAGGTATGGGTCCAAACCTGGTCGATGAGCACCTTCAGCCCCAAAGTGTGCGCTCGGCGGACCAGCTTGTCGAAATCCTCGAGAGTGCCGAATACTGGGTCGACTTCAGTGTGGTGCGCGACGTCGTAGCCGAAGTCTTTTTGCGGGGACGCAAAGAACGGCCCCAGCCAGATCGCGTCCACCCCAAGGCTCGCCACGTGATCAAGTTTGGTGGCGACACCTGGGAGATCGCCGATTCCATCAGCATTGCTGTCAAAAAAGCTGCGCGGGTAGATCTGGTAAATCACCGCGCCGCGCCACCACTCCGCCCGGGACATTGCAGCTTCTCCTCACGATCCCGTGTACATGGAGAACATTACTGATTCAACTACAAATTGAAGGAGTCGGGGTGGCGGCTGAATGTTTTTTTCGAGGCGTCTCTATTCTGCCGCATGACGCAGCGCAGCGCCCGCGGCGAGCGGGAAAACTGGCACGCTAGCGGCTAATAGGGCAGCCAAGAGCAGCAGGTGAGGGCGGGCGCTTACACCGCCGGAGACAGCCTCAACAGCGGAAACCCCAAAGATCAGCACCGGCGTCGCGAGCGGTAGGACTAGAATGGGCAACAACACGCCGCCCCTGCGCGAGCCGAGCACGATAGCCGCTCCCGCTGCACCGATGAGAGACAAAGTCGCGCTTCCCGGCAGCAACCCCGCAAGCAGCACCAGGAGAGCGCCGGACGGCAGGCGCAGCATGGTCGCGAGGGGTGCCGCGGCGATAAGGAGTGGCAAACCAGTTACTAGCCAATGGGAACAGGCCTTGGCCAAACCCAATGCGGCGGGCGGGAGGCCGCTCAGCAGAAGCTGGTCGAGCGATCCATCTTCGTAGTCGGCGCCGAAAAGCCGGTCCAGTGGGAGCAGCGCGGCGAACAACATGCAGACCCAAACAATTGCCGGCGCGAGCCGTCCAAGGGTGTCGGGCGCCGGTCCGATCGCGAGAGGAAATAGCGAAGCCGCGAGAAAGAAGAACAGCAGCGCCGCTAGGGTGTCTCCAATATGGCGGAACGAGAGCCGAAGCTCGCGCGATAATAAAGCGACGAAAAGCGTCATTCGAGCCGGAGCTCGGCCGCTCCCGGCAAAGGCAGGGGCAAATGGGTTGCCGCCACGACGATCCCGGCAACACTCCTATGAGCCGCCACCAGCGTGCCAAAATTTGCGACTGCGCCCGCATCCAAGCCGAGCGTTGGCTCATCCAAAAGCCAGAGCGGGGCCGAGGATAGCGTGAGACGTGCCAATGCCAACCGACGCTTCTGCCCCGCCGACAGCATTCGTGCGGGCAAATCTGCCAGGGGCCCGAGGCCCACGCGGTCCAGCGCCTCCCTCACGGAGCCGCCGCTCACGCGCGCGGTGAAACGGAGATTCTCCGCCGGTGTGAGGCCGGGCTTGATTGCGTCCTGGTGACCGACATACGCGACGCGCGCGGCGTGGGTATCGAACTCGCCCACAGCGTTCAAGCCGTTCCACAGTAGGCGCCCCGCTTCGACCTGTACCAGTCCGGCTAGCACGCGCAGCAAGGTAGATTTACCGGACCCGTTTGGCCCGGTGAGCAGCAGGGCCCCTCCAGCGGCAACCGTGAAAGAGAGATCGTGAAAAACCAACCGCTCGCCCCGGAATGCCGCCAAGCCCTCGGCCTGTAACAAATCCACCCCCGTCGGTTCATCGCATGGCCGGGCTGTGGACGCTGCTCGGCTTGTATGGTTTAAGCCCGGTCGCCGGACCACCTAATCTGTGCGCGGCCGTCTCGGGCCCCAGGGGGGCTTAACCACGGTGGCCCGCGCTGCACAACACAGGGGCGCCCCTAAAGGGCGAGCGGGCCATGACAGCATTGGGGCAGGACACGCTTAACACGCGGCAGAGCTTCGCCGTGGAAGGCAAGAGTTACGATTACTTCTCGATTCCGGTCGCGGCCAAGCAACTTGGCGATGTCACTCGTTTACCGGTGTCGCTCAAGGTCTTGCTGGAAAACGTGCTCCGTTTCGAAAATGGCCAGAGCTACAAGGTGGACGACGCTCGTGCGATTGCCGAGTGGCTCCAACAGGGTAGTTCGACAAAGGAGGTCCCGTTCCGCCCCGCCCGCATCCTTATGCAGGATTTTACCGGTGTGCCGGCCGTGGTCGATTTGGCCGCGATGCGCGACGGCATCACTCGCCTCGGGGGCAAGCCCGAAAAGGTCAACCCGCTGGTCCCGGTCGATCTGGTGATCGATCATTCCGTGATGGTGGACGCCTACGGAACGCCGAGCGCGTTGCAGAAGAACGTGGACATCGAGTTCGAGCGTAATGGCGAACGCTACACTTTCCTGCGCTGGGGTCAGGAGGCGTTTGACAATTTCCGGGTCGTCCCTCCGGGAACCGGGATCTGCCATCAGGTGAACCTCGAGTATCTCGCCCAGGCGGTATGGATGTCGGAGGCCGACGGCAAGACCGTCGTATATCCGGACACGCTCTACGGCACGGACAGTCACACAACCATGGTGAACGGCCTGGGCGTGCTCGGGTGGGGCGTCGGGGGCATTGAGGCTGAGGCTGCGATGCTCGGCCAGCCGATCGCTATGCTGATTCCCGACGTGATCGGGTTCCGGCTCACGGGGAAGCTGCCGGAAGGTGCAACCGCTACGGATCTCGTGCTCACCGTAACCCAGATGCTCCGCCGCAAGGGCGTCGTCGGCAAGTTCGTCGAGTTCTTCGGCGCGGGGCTGGACAACCTCCCTCTTGCCGATCGGGCCACGATCGGCAACATGGCGCCTGAATACGGCGCCACCTGCGGTTTCTTCCCGGTTGACAGTGTGGCACTGGATTACATGCGGCTTACCGGGCGCGACCCGCACCGGATCGCGCTCGTGGAGGCGTATTGCCGGGCGCAGGGCATGTGGCGCGATACCAACACGCCTGACCCGGTGTTCACCGATACATTGGAACTCGACCTTTCCACCGTGCAGCCTAGCCTTGCCGGCCCGAAGCGGCCCCAAGATCGAGTGTCGCTGAGGGATGCCTCGTCCGCATTCAAGGTGGAACTCACGAAGAGCCTCGGTGTCCCGGCGAACGACACCGAGAAACGGGTGAAGGTTGCGGGAAGAAATTACGAGATCGGCCACGGCGATGTTGTGATCGCGGCGATCACCTCTTGTACGAATACCTCCAACCCTTCCGTGATGGTCGCCGCAGGCCTAGTGGCGCGGAAGGCGCGTGCACGCGGACTCGCGCCGAAGCCGTGGGTAAAGACCTCGCTCGCGCCCGGCTCTCAGGTGGTCACGGAATACTTGAACAAGTCCGGGTTACAACAGGATCTCGATGCAATTGGGTTCAATACAGTCGGTTATGGGTGCACCACCTGCATCGGCAACTCGGGGCCGCTCGATGACGAAATCGCCAATGCGATCGAGGACAATGGGCTCGTTGCCGTCTCGGTGTTGTCCGGGAATTGCAATTTCGAGGGACGTATCAGTCCGAACGTGCGGGCAAACTATCTCGCGAGCCCCCCGCTGGTGGTCGCATACGCGCTGCTCGGCACAATGAACGAGGATATCACGACGGCGTCGCTCGGAGCCGATAAGGACGGCAAGCCTGTCTACCTGAAGGACGTCTGGCCTTCAAACCAGGAAATCGCGCAAGTTGTGCAGTCTAGCCTTGGCCGTGACCAGTTTCTTAGCCGCTATGCCGAAGTGTTCAAGGGTCCAAGACAGTGGCAGACGATCCAGGTGGACACTGGCAGCAAGACATACGGATGGAGCGACAGCTCCACCTACGTACGAAATCCGCCGTATTTTGAAGATATCACGATGACGCCGAAGCCGGTCGGGGACATCAAGGGCGCGCGTATCCTCGCGGTGCTTGGTGATAACATCACGACCGATCACATCAGCCCAGCCGGTTCCATCCGCAAGGCCTCTCCTGCGGGCGACTATTTTATGCTGCATCAGGTCCAGCAGAAGGACTTCAACAGCTATGGTGCGCGCCGTGGCAACCACGAAGTGATGATGCGCGGCACGTTCGCAAATATCCGAATCCGCAACGAGATGGTGCCCTCAATCGAGGGTGGGATCACCAAACACTATCCCTCAGGCGAGCAGCTGCCGATCTATGACGCCGCGATGCGGTACAAGAAGGAGGGGGTACCGCTCGTGGTGTTTGCGGGCAAGGAATACGGGATGGGGTCATCTCGCGATTGGGCAGCGAAGGGCACGATGCTGCTCGGGATCAAGGCGGTCATCGTCGAAAGTTTTGAGCGCATTCATCGCTCCAATCTCGTCGGAATGGGGGTACTGCCTCTTACCTATAAAGACGGGATGAACCGAAAGAGCCTCGGACTCACCGGAGAGGAGACGATCGATATTCTCGGGCTCGAGAGTTTGTCTCCCCGGATGGATCTCACGCTCGTCATCCATCGCCCCGACGGGAAGACCGATCAGGTGCCGGTGCTTTGCCGAGTTCGATACGATGGATGAGGTATCCTACTACCGTCACGGCGGTATCTTGCATTACGTGCTGCGCGGTATGGCCAAGGCTGCTTAATTCCGCGGGCTCCACGCATTGGCATGAGCGGGCTTGCGCCGGCCATGCCGAGGCGATGGAGCAGGCGCGCTTGAGTGCGATGTAGAGGCGAGCCCTTCATGCCGGACGTGACGTCTGTGCGGCGTCTGCTCGGCGCAATCGTCCGTCACCCGGAGGCGGATCTCTCCAAACTCCCGATCACCCTCGATCTGCAAGCAATCAATATCGTCGAGGGACTTCGGGCGGCGCTGTCCGTTGCTGTCATCGTCGCCCTAAATGAGTGGCTGGAGTGGCCGCTCATGATGGAAGCAGCGCTCGCGTCCTGGCTGGCCTGCCTTTGCGACCAGGGCGGTCCGATTCAGCGCCGTTTGCCGGCTGTGCTCGGCTTCACCCTTGCCGGCGCCGCCATCACCGCCGGCGCGGGACTAGCCCGCAATGGCGGATTGGCCGCCGCGCTGCCCTTGGCCAGTCTCGGGCTGTTCTGCCTTTCCTTCCTGCGAGTTTACGGCCAGTCCGCCATGGTCCTCGGCAATTTGCTGAGCGTCGCTCTCGTGCTCGCGCTCGATCAGCCATTGGGGTTCGATGAGGCGGGCGTGCTCGCTGGCGCGTTCCTCGCGGGGCGGACTCTGGGCGACCGTGCTGACTATGGTCATCTGGCGCGTCCATCCCTACCTTCCCGCCCGAGCGGCGGTGGCGCGGGCCTATCGAGCGCTTGCTCAGTTAGTGCACGATCTTCGCGACAAGCTCCGATCGGATGTGCTGCACGAGACCGCCTGGGAAGAGCACGCGCGGGCGCATCGGCGGGGCGTCCGGGACGCGATCGAGCAGGCGCGCGCGGCCGTGATGGATACCGTGCGTGTGCGGGGTGCGGTGTCTGCCCGTGGAGCGCAGAGCCTGATCCGTCTGGAAGTTGCGGATCAGGTTTTCGGTGCGATGATAGCCTTTAGCGATTTGTTGGAGGGGGGAGAGGCGCCGGCTG
Source organism: uncultured Alphaproteobacteria bacterium (assembly GCA_963808965.1). GTDB lineage: Bacteria > Pseudomonadota > Alphaproteobacteria > Acetobacterales > Acetobacteraceae > CAWEHU01. Next base: position 58,149 of record CAWEHU010000016.1, on the reverse strand, counting down.
ACCGCGCGGCGATTGACCGCGTTCTGCGGCGCGTGCGTGCACTGTTAGTAGTGCTTGCGCGCGGTATTGTCTCCGATGATGTGAAATCGAATCCCCAGATCGCCCGATCCATGAACGCGCTGGCAGAGGAACTCGCCACCTTGCCGCTTGCGAGTCCATTTCGGCAGATTGGAGCCGTCCTGGTCGAGCGGCTACGGATCGCGCAGACCCTGGCCCTACCTGCGAACTATTTAGCGGGGACGCTGAAAAGTGGGGAACGCCCGCCTTTATGGGACCGAATCGTCCGCCCACTCAGGGCCAATCTCAATTGGGAATTGCTCTCGCTGCGTCATGCATTGCGCGTCGCTGTTGTCGCGGTCCCGGCGATCACTGTGTCGGTCATTTGGGCTGGGCCGTATCAACACTGGTTGACGATCACCTGGGTGCTGACGATGCAGCCTCAGTTCGCCATGACCATTACGCGGGCCCTGGAGCGGATAGGGGGGACGGTCCTAGGAGGTGGATCGCCGCTCTAATCGCGACAGCGTGCAGGACTCCGATCGCAATGGCCGGCGCGATTTTCCCTCTGGCGGTGATCGCGTTAGCCGTGCGTCAGGTCAGCTTCGGCCTGTTCATGACGGCCGTAACCCCGATGATCGTCCTGCTGTCGGAAATCGGGCGGCCCGGCACCAGCGAGTGGGAAATTGTCGGTATGCGGGCGCTCTTCACGCTGGTCGGTGGAGTCCTCGCCCTGGCTGGCTGCCTGGTAATGTGGCCAGCCTGGGAACCTGGCCGGCTACGGCAGGAGATCGGGATGGCCATTGAAGCCCATGGACGTTATGCGACGGAAGAGCTGTCCGCGATCGTTGGGGAGGCAACACCGGAAACAGTAGATCAGGCGCGGCGCGCCGCGGGGGTCGCCAGCAACAACATGGAGAGCTCTCTCTCGCGCGCCTTGCAGGAGCCCGGAAAAGCGGATCGCTTCAGGTTGGAGGCGGCCCTGGTCATCGATGCCGCGCTTCGGCGGCTTGCCGGGCGGCTCTCGGCAATGCAGCTCACACCGGGTCTACGCGATGCGCTGCCGCGGGACGACTGGATTTGCTGGCGCAATTGGATCGCGGAGTCCATGCAAGCGCTGTCACAGGGTGCCCCGGTGCTTTCGCTCAAGCCTCGTCCCGACTTCGCGGGGAAGAGATGCGATTGAGGCTCTCTCTCGTATTGCTCGGCAGATCGAGTTGATGGCGGGGGCGATGCAGCGCGTGGCCGACAACACCTCGCCGGGGACGTCGGGTTCGGACCGTGCCAAAACCGGTTGAGGTGCTTCACATGGATGCTTCCGCATTTGACTTGGCGGGACCCGCCGGCCGGCCATTATTGCGCCGCCGAGGAGGGAGCGGTATATGGCCGCGCATCCCAGCCCGGGCCGACGTAGCTCAGTGGTAGAGCAACTGATTCGTAATCAGTAGGTCCTCGGTTCAAATCCGAGCGTCGGCACCATCACACGCGGACTGGCCAACCAACTTCCGGTTTCCTCCATGGGAACGGGCCTATGATCGCCCTGATCCGAAGCTGTACGGCTCGTCGCCGAACTGCGCTCCAGGTGCCCTGCTGCGCTCACCACGGAGGCGCTGGGCTTTGGACCCAAATGAATGAGGGTTTTGCTCACTACACTGGCGTCGGCACTCGTTCTCGCGTCCCCGGGATGGGCGGAGGGTCGAGCGGAGGCTGGAGCGGAGCAGATGGCCGGATTATTCGTGCAAAGCTGCGTGCGCTTTGCAGGGGACGCGAAGGCTCTCCGTCAATGGGCGGGAGGGGTGAGGTTGCCTCCGCTACCGCCTCAAGGCCAGGAGGCTTTCCTGAAGGGCCGGCCGGGGATTGCATACGACGCGACGAACTCCATGGGAAAGTTCGTGGTCATCTCGGGGGACGACGGGTCGTGTTCGGCCATAGCGCAGGTTGCATCCCCGTCAACGCTCCTCGACGCGCTAGAGCGATTGCTGACCGGTGCCGGTCTGAGACTTGCGCCTGCGAGCGACCATAACGACCCGGAGGAGAAAGCACTGCACTGGCAGGATTACCGAGCTATTGGGCGGGACGCGGCCGTGGCGGGTAGCTGTCGGAACGGCTTCGGGCGCGTCCGGCGGACAGGCGCTGTTGAGCATCAGCCAGCCGTGAAGTTGATAATTGGCAGCCCTTCTGCACTCCCGCGGCACCCCGATCTGCCGCCGGGCGGCGGCCTACGTGCTCGCCCATGCCGAGACCGTCGTCATGCCGCATTCAGCAAGTTCGTGGACGCTTGATGCCCCGCGCCTCGAGCCGCTTCGTCTGTCAGTCCTGCGGTGCGGTCACTTCCAAATGGGCAGGACGTTGCGAGACCTGCGGGGAGTGGAACACTATCGTAGAGGAAACGCAGGAGGACCGCCCCGGCAGGATAGCCAACAAGATCGGGACCGCGAAGAAGATCGCCTTCGTGGGCTTGGCCGGGACCGCCGAGCCCCCTTCCCGGGACGCGACCGGGATCGGGGAGTTGGACCGCGTGCTCGGGGGCGGACTCGTCCCGGCCTCCGCCGTGCTAGTCGGGGGCGATCCGGGAATTGGCAAATCGACGCTCCTACTCCAGGCGGCCGCGGCACTCGCTCGGGTCGGCAAACGGGTGCTCTATATCTCCGGGGAGGAGTCCATTGAGCAGGTACGTTTGCGAGCGCGCCGGCTCAATCTTACAGATGCGCCGCTTGAACTGGCCGTCGGCATCAATCTGCGCGACATCGCTGCCGGCCTGGAGCAGGCAACGCAAGTCGCGCTGGTGGTGATCGACTCGATCCAGACGATGTGGCTTGACAGCATCGAAAGTGCGCCCGGCACGGTCGGTCAAGTACGGGCCTGCAGTTTCGAATTGATCCGGCTGGCGAAGTCTCGCGGTTTCGGGCTTGCCTTGGTCGGGCACGTGACGAAGGAAGGCACGATCGCGGGCCCCCGCGTGCTCGAGCACATGGTCGACGCGGTGCTCTATTTCGAAGGTGATCGAGGCCATCAGTTCCGCATCCTGCGCGCGGTCAAGAACCGCTTCGGCGCAACCGACGAAATCGGCGTCTTCGAAATGACCGACCGCGGCCTCAGTGAAGTAGCCAACCCTTCGGCCCTCTTCTTGGCGGAGCGGCGCGGCAACGTTGCCGGCAGCGCCGTTTTCGCGGGTCTCGAGGGCACGCGCCCGGTGCTGCTCGAGGTGCAGGCGTTGCTGGCATCGAACCCCGGAGGGGCGCCACGCCGGTCGGTGATCGGCTGGGATGGCGGACGGCTCGGTATGCTGCTTGCGGTGTTGGAGGCCCGCTGCGGCCTGCGGCTGAACGCGGCCGATGTCTTCCTTAATATAGCTGGCGGGCTTCGGGTAAATGAACCTGCGGCGGATCTGGCCGTGGCGGCCGCGATCGCCTCCGCTGCCTCAGATCGGCCGACCAGCCCGGGGACCGTCTACTTCGGTGAGGTGGGCCTTTCCGGCGAGGTTCGGCAGGTGGCACAGGCGGAGGCCCGGCTCAAGGAGGCGGCGAAGCTTGGATTCGACGCCGCCTGCCTGCCTCGCCGGGTTGCACGCGGGAACCGACCTCCCGTTGCCCCCGAAGGGCTCCGGATGCAGGAAATCGGCCACCTCTCGGACTTAGTTGCGCAATTCGGTGCGGAAACGGGCCGCCACACCGGATGATCGCTTGGCGAAGACTTCGTGTGGCCCGATATACGCGCCTGTTCCCTGAGAGGACGGTTCGATGACCTGGGTGGACCTCGTCGTCCTCGGTGTCCTGGCGATTTCCGCCCTGCTCGCCTTCCTGCGCGGTTTCGTCCGGGAGGTTCTGGGGGTGGCCGCCTGGATAGGTGCGGCGATAGCCGCGATCTGGGCTTTTCCGTATGCGCGGCCGAAGTTCCGCGACTGGCTCGGCGCTCCCGATCTGGTCGATCCGGTGACCTTCGGCGTTGTGTTCATCGTCGTATTGCTCGTGCTGCTGCTTGTCTCGGGTTGGATCGGCGCACTGGTCCGCCGCTCCGTGCTCGGTGGACTCGATCGAACGCTGGGTCTGGTATTCGGGCTCGCTAGGGGTGCGGCGCTGGTGGTGGTTGCCTATATCGCGGGAGGGATCGTGATCCCTGTGGACCGCTGGCCTCCACCGGTGTTGCAGGCCCGCACGCTCCCAATCGCCTACCGGGGTGCGAACTGGGTCGTGGCGCAGCTTCCGCCCGAGTATCGGCCGCGGCTCTATGCGCCGCCGGGCGGACGCGAAACCACCGCCGCTGCGCTGCTGCACGCGACCCCGCAGGGGCGGGCGACCGGAAGACCGGCCGAGCGGGAGTAGGAGACCACGCAATGCACAGGACGACCGACTCGCGGGCGGCGGAGGACGACAAGCCCCACGAGGAATGCGGGGTCATCGGGCTATGGAATGTACCCGACGCGTCCGCGGTGACGGCGCTAGGCCTGCACGCTCTCCAGCATCGGGGGCAGGAGGCGACCGGCATCGTGAGTTTCGACGGAGCGCGCTTTCATTCGCATAAAGGCCTGGGCCTGGTCGGCGACAATTTCGGCGACGCCCGCGTGATCGCTTCGCTCCCCGGCCTGAACGCCATTGGTCACAACCGTTATGCCACGACGGGCGACACTGTCCTGCGCAATGTCCAGCCGCTTTATGCGGATTTCGAGTTCGGCGGTTTTTCGGTCGCGCATAACGGCAATCTCACGAATGCCCATATTCTGCGTCGAGCGCTGGTGCGTCGTGGTTGTCTTTTTCAGTCCACGACCGATAGCGAGGTGTTCGTCCACCTGATTGCCATTAGCCTCTACTCTACGGTCGTGGACCGGCTAATCGACGCACTAAAACAGGTCGTCGGGGCTTACTCGCTAGTTGCATTGTCAAGTGCATGCCTATTGGGCGTGCGCGACCCTTTGGGCGTGCGCCCGTTGATTCTGGGACGTCTGGGGAGCGGGTGGGTGTTCGCGAGCGAGACGTGCGCCCTCGACATCATCGGCGCGGAGTTCGTGCGTGACGTGGAGCCGGGCGAGATCGTCGTTATCAACGATCAGGGAGTACACAGCGTCAAACCTTTCAACCGCAGCCCCGAGCGGTTCTGCGTTTTTGAGTATATCTACTTCGCCCGGCCTGATTCCGTCATGGAGGGGATGCCGGTGTACGAGGCCCGGAAGCGCATCGGCGCGGAGTTAGCGCGCGAAAGCCACGTAGCTGCAGACGTGATAGTGCCAGTTCCTGATTCAGGCGTCCCGGCCGCGGTGGGCTACGCAACGGAGAGCGGCATCCCCTTCGAGTTTGGGATTATTCGTAACCACTACGTCGGCCGTACGTTTATCGAGCCGACCGATCACATCCGCAATCTCGGGGTAAAGCTGAAGCACTCGGCCAATCGCCCCGTGCTGGAGGGACGGCGCGTGATTTTGGTGGACGATTCCATCGTGCGCGGCACCACCAGTCGCAAGATCGTGGAGATGGTGCGCCAGGCGGGAGCCGCAGAGGTCCACATGCGCATATCCTCGCCGCCCACGACGCATTCCTGCTTCTACGGCATCGACACGCCCGAACGCGGCAAGCTACTCGCCGCCCGGCATGACGTAGCTGAAATGGGCAAGCTGATCGGCGCGGACAGCCTTGCCTTCGTTTCGCTCGACGGGCTTTATCGTGCGCTGGGCAAGTCGGCGCGTGATGCCGCCCGACCGCATTATTGTGATGCTTGTTTCACTGGTGATTACCCGATCCCACTCCCCGATCTCGCGGACAATGCCGATCGCCAGCTCTCTCTTCTGACCGAAAGCTAGCGATGAGCGGTCTCGACGACCGCGTGGCCCTGGTCACGGGTGCCAGCCGGGGCATTGGCGCGGCCGTCGCGTTGGAGCTAGCGAGGCTGGGGGCGCATGTGGTTCTCACCGCCCGCACGCAGGGAGGTCTTGAGGAGACCGACGACTGCATTCGCGCGCTGGGCGGCTCGGCTAGCTTGTTGCCGCTCGACCTTCGTGACGGTCCGCAGATCGACGCGATCGGACCAAGCCTGTTCGAGCGCTTTCGGCGGCTCGACATCCTGGTTCACGCCGCCGGCGCGCTCGGCAGGCTGACCCCGGCGCCGCACATCCTGTCGGACGATTGGTCGGACGTCGTGGGTGTCAATTTCAGCGCGGCCTGGCGGCTGATCCGCACCACTGCGCCGCTGCTCCAAGCTGGAGACGCAGGCCGCGCCGTATTCCTCACGGACGCGAGAGCACGCAGGCCGAAGGCTTATTGGGGTGCCTATGGAGCCACCAAGGCCGGCATGGAACATTTGGTGCTGACCTGGGCGGACGAGGTCAAGACGACACGCCTACGTGTCAACTTATTCGATCCCGGATCGGTGGCAACGCGCCTCCGTCGTCAGGCGATGCCGGGAGAGGATCGCGCCAAGCTGGCGAAACCCGCAGACGTGGCGGCGCACATCGCGGCGCTGTGCCTCAATGGCGAGACCCGGCATGGAGCGCTGATCCGTCCGACCGCCGTGTAACATCTTTTCCAAGGCTAAGCAGGAATGGCAAAGGAGGACCATTTTACGTGGGCCGCAGTCTTGCCTTCACCATCGTGAATCCAGTTCCGGGTCTTCCTGATTCACGAAGACCAGCACTCCGAGAAGCGTCAGATAAAAGCGGAAAGCCGCCTCTTGTGCGTTCCAGTGAGTTGATTGCCACATGGCGAACCATTCGCCTCCGATCACCATAAAGCCGAAGAACCAGACCAGGAATCCGAGGCCGGCACCCACGAATACAAACCGCTTACTGCGCTCGAACTGTGCGGCGTTGCTGCGCAGGTTGCGAGCGAGTTCGACCGCTGCGATGGCGAATGCGAGACCGGTCAGACCCTCGCCAGCAATGATCATCCCATACCCGAGGTGCCACAACGCCGGATTGTCGATCGACCTATACATCAGGGCATTGCCCGGAAACGTGGTGTCCATGCTGAGAACATGGCGGACGAACTCGAAATTTGTGCCGTAATCGGTGATGTTATCGAATGCCACGATGCAAGCGAACAGTGCTATCGAGGCAACCATGATGATCTTCACCAAACGCGCTGCGATCATGCTCTACTCCGTGCCCGCAACTGCAACCGGCCTCTGTAGGGCAGGGTATACAAGGACGGAGCCGGATGGGCTTTTTCAGGCCCAACCATAGGCCAAAACTGACAATCCCTGCCCGGCCTCAAGCCTGCTTCAGCTCGATAAGACTCCGGCGGATTTTGCGCCCGCGGTGGATCTTGTCTTCGATATAAGCCGCGTCTCCCCAACGTACCGCACGAGCCATCGCCTGGGCGTCCTCCATGAACCGCGCCAGCATCTCCAAGAGCGCCTCGCGGTTGTTGAGGAAAACGTCGCGCCACATTACGGGATCGGATGAGGCAATTCGGGTGAAATCGCGGAAGCCGGAAGCGGCGAATTGGAGCACCTCCTGTCGGCTCTCGTCTTCGAGATCGTCAGCGGTGCCGCAGATGGTAAAGGCGATCAGGTGCGGCAGATGACTGACGATCGCCAGAACCCGGTCGTGATGGCCCGGCTCCATCGTCTCCACCATCGAGCCGCAGCGTCGCCACAACTCCGCGATTCTTCCGATCGCCTGTTCATCCGTACCCGCGGGCGGCGTAAGCAAGGTCCAGCGGTTCACGAATAGCGAGGTGAAGCCCGCATCCGGCCCGGAGTATTCCGTGCCTGCCAAGGGGTGCGCTGGAACGAAATGGACGCCCGCCGGCACCAGCGGCCCCACGTCGCGCATGACCGATTGTTTCGTCGAACCCACATCGGTCAATATGGAGTCCGGCGCAAGATGGGGAGCGATGGCTGGGGCCAGCTCCGCATAAGCACCGACCGGCGCGCAAAGCATGATGCAATCCGCGCCCTCCACCGCCCGTGCGGGGTCGATCTCCGCACGGTGCGCGATGCCGAGCTCCATAACCCGGTCGAGCGTCTTGCGGGTGCGCGCGTTGGCGACGACCTCGCACGCGAGGTCGCGGCGTTCCATCGCGATCCGCGCGACCGAGCTCCCGATCAGACCGATGCCGATCAGCGCAAGCCTTCGGAAGAGCGGCTCAGGCATGAGTCCGCATAAAGGCAGAGACCGCCTCGGAGACGAGCACGACTTCCTCCTCGGTCCCGATCGTGATGCGAAGACAAGTCGGCAGACCGTAGCCCTTCACCGCCCGCACAATGAGACCGCGCCCGCGCAGGAAGGCGTTGGTCTCATTCGCGCGCTCTTCGCTCTCGAAGTCCGCAAGAAGAAAATTGCATACGCTGGGCCAGACCTTGACGCCGGCCGTTTGCAATTCTACAGAAAGCCGGTCCCGTAGAGCTGAGTTGTGCGCACGGCTCTTCTCAAGCCAACCCGGCTCATTTAGCGCCGCGATCGCGGCGGCCTGCGCAGCAACCGATACGTTGAACGGCGCGCGTACCCGGTTCAGGACGTCCACGACGCCAGCAGGCGCATAGCACCAGCCGACCCGCAGCCCGCCGAGTCCGAACACCTTGCTGAACGTGCGGGTCATCACAGTGTTCTCGCCGGCATCGACCAGCTTGATTCCGGGATCGTAATCGGGAAGATCAACGTACTCGGAGTAGGCGGCATCGAGAACCAGCAGGACCTCTGATGGGAGCCCGCGACGTAAGCGCTCCACCTCAGCTTGCGGCAACATACTGCCGGTCGGATTGTTCGGATTGGCGATAAAGACGGTGCGGGTTGCCGGCGACACGGCGGCCAGCAGCGCATCGACGTCGGTCGTGAGGTTGCGTTCCCGGGTCTTGAGGACGCGGCTGCCGGCATACTGGCCGGCGATCTCGTAAATGGAGAAGCCGTGTTCGGTCATCAGCAGTTCGGTGCCCGGGCCGCCATAAGCGAGCGCGAGCTGGATAATGAGATCGTCGGACCCGGCGCCGCAGACGATGCGGCTGGGATCGAGCCGGAACCGCGTCCCGAGCGCGCGCCGCAGCTCGGTCGCAGTGCCGTCGGGATAGCGGTGCTGCTCGGCTGCAACCCGCCGGATAGCCTCCTGGGCTCCGGGCGGAACTCCGAACGCACCCTCGTTCGACGACAGCTTGATGACGCGGTTAACGCCCTGGACCTGGAACTCGCCGCCCACATACGGCGAAATGCGCAGGATCTCCGGGCGTGGACGAGGTGCGCTCAAGCGGCCTCCTCGACTGGGACAGCGTACGCGCCGAGTACCGATGCCGGGCCGAGCGCCGAGCCCAAGGCGCTGAGCCGCGGGTCGGTCTCACTTACGAAACCCTCGATCTCCACCAGAACCCGTAGCCCTGCGGCGTCCCCATCCCGACCTAGGATCATCGCCTCGGGCCGCAGCCCCAGCTGGGCCAGAGAGACCGTCAGGCTCCCGTCGCGAATATCGGATTTGGTTTCAAGCCCGACGAGAGAGCGGTCGTGCCCGGAAGGGTCGGGCGGGATGGCCGAGACAATCAGCCCCTGCTCACGCGGGGCGCCTTCAGGGCGTGGCGACCAAAACGGCAGGCGTCCCACCACATGAAGCCGCGCTTCCCCCGCGCCTTGTCGGTAGAGCAGGTCGGTCCACCAAGCGTCTCGTGCGGCCTCGCTCTCGGACGGCATCGGCAGCACGGCCGCGCTCGCCGTGCCGGTCCTCGCCTCGAGAAGCGCCTCGGTGGGGCGGCGATGTACCCTCACCGGCGTGAGGGCTCCGAAGTGCTCCCGAGCCGTCTGGGTTAAGCCACAACCTGGAGTGCCATCGCAGACCGCGATGAGGTGCGGGCCCTGCATCGCAGTAGTTCCGGCCAGCAACTCCCGCCAGATCCGCACCAGCACCTGAGGCGCGAGCGGGCCCGAATGGCGGGACAGCAGCCGGCGGATGATCGCCGCCTCCCGTCCCGGACGCAGGGCGACCCGCCCCTTGCCGCCCGACTCGGCGATCCGAACGACGGCATGACCGCGCTCGATCAGGAGATCCTGCAACGCATCGTCGAGGCGATCCAGCTCCGCGCGGAGCGCCGCGAGATCACCCAGCGAGGCGGTCGCGGTCTCGGCGAGATCGGGCGGAGCGGACATTGGATATGCGCCTGCGACTTGATGGTGCTTGGTAGCCCCCTGCTAGCCGAGAAGGGGGCGGAACTGATAGCGGAACCTCGTTGGGCTGGAAACCCTGGCGCATGCACGTTTTGGCGTGCGCATCCGAGGTTGCTTCGCCGCCTTTCATGCGCCTATGCAGGCCATCGATGGATCGGGCAGACACACTTACCGAGATCCCGCACCAGCACGTCACGTTCCAGGACGGCATGACGCTGGACTGCGGGGCGCATCTGCGCCGGGTTGATATCGCCTTCCGGACCTACGGAACCCTGAATGCCGATCGGTCGAACGCGGTGCTCGTGTGCCACGCCCTCACCGGCGATCAATATGTCGCCGAAACGCACCCGGTGACGGGAAAGGAAGGGTGGTGGGATCTGGTAGTCGGGCCGACGCGGCCCGTGGACACCGACCGCTTCTTCGTGATTTGCGCCAACGTGCTGGGCGGATGCATGGGCAGCACGGGCCCGCGCAGCTTGCGCGACGACGGGGACCAGCCGTGGGGGACCGACTTCCCGCCTGTCACTATCCGCGACATGGTGCGCGCACAGAAGCACCTCATCGATCACCTGGGCATTCGGCGCCTGTTCGCGGTGCTCGGCGGCTCGATGGGGGGTATGCAGGCGCTGGAATGGGCCGCCTCTTACCCGGATGCCGTGTTCGCCGCGGTGCCGGTCGCCGCTGCGGCGTATCACTCGGCGCAGAACATCGCTTTTCACGAAGTCGGGCGCCAGGCGATCTTCGCCGATCCCGACTGGCAGGGCGGACGCTACTGGCAGACAGGCAGGATTCCCGCTCGCGGCCTCGCCGTCGCGAGGATGTGCGCACACATCACGTACGTCTCGGAACAGGCGCTCACGCGCAAGTTCGGGCGCAGATTGCAGGCCGCGCCGAAGGATAGCCAGGAAGCGATCAGCCTCTTCGGCGACATGTTCGAGGTGGAGAGCTATCTTCACTATCAGGGCAGTACGTTCGTGCGTCGGTTTGATGCGAACTCCTATCTGACAATCACCCGCGCGATGGATTATTTTGATCTGGCGGCGGATCATGGAGGCGATCTCGCGGCGGCATTCCACGGCACCCGGACCCGCTTCTGTATCGTTTCATTCACCTCCGACTGGCTGTTTCCGACCGCCGAGAGCCGGGACATGGCGCGGGCGCTGAACCGGGCCGGGGCAAATGTCAGCTTTGTGGAGATACCGACCGACAAGGGCCACGATGCCTTCCTGCTCGACGAACCGGACTTCCATCGCACGCTCGCAGGTTTCCTGGAGGGCTGTGCGCTGCACGCGGGTCTTGCGCCGGGATGAACAAGCTGTCGCCGATTCCCCCCGAAGCCATCCGCTTCGTGGCCAAGAACATGCGAGTTGATCTGCGTCTCATCGCCGAAATGATTGCACCCGGCGCGCGCGTGCTTGATATTGGCTGCGGAGATGGCACGCTCATCGATCATCTGTTTCGCACAAAAGGCTGTGACGCGCGCGGAATTGAGATCGACATGGGCGAGGTCACGCGCGCGGTAGCCCACGGTTTGCCGGTGATGCACGGCGACGCCGACACAGATCTCGCGTATTATCCCGATTCCGCGTTCGATTATGTCGTGCTGTCGCGCACCTTGCAGGCGGTGGAGCGACCGCTTGCAGTACTGCGGCAGATGTTGCGCATCGGCGCGCGCGCAGTGGTCAGCTTCCCAAATTTTGGCCATTGGCAGGTCCGATGGCAATTGCTGCGCCAGGGCCGAATGCCGATGACGCCGACGTGGGACCGCCCCTGGTACGAGACGCCGAACATACATCCCTGCACGATCAACGATTTTTTCGACCTCTGCCGGCAGGAGGGCTATGCGGTCGAGCGCTGGCTAGCCGCTGACGACGCCGGCAATCGGGCCCCCTGGCGAAGATTCCCGCGCCTCGCCAACCTGTTCGGGGAACAGGCGCTCTTCCTGCTCCGGCGGGCCTGAGCCGCCGCCCGTCCACCGAGGAGGTCTGGCGCACGCTGCCCCTCCCGCGGAGAGGCGGAAGCGAACGGGACGTTTCAGGCGTGCACGAGATTGCATCCGGTCTGCCCGAGCGGGCGCACGGCCTCCGCTGCCGGCGTCGTGGAGACGAGATCGTATAGATCCCAGGGTCCGCGGCTCTCATCAGCGGTTTTCACCCGGAACAGAAAGGCCGGGAACACGCCACGGCCGTTTTCGCGGATGCTGCCACTTCCGAAAGCGTCGTCATCGGTCGGGGTCTGCTTCATGCGCGACACGGTCGCGGCCCCGCTCCTCTTCGCCTCGGCCGCTCCCATTGCCGCAGCCACCTTGAGGTAGTGCAGCACGCTTGAATAGACGCTCGCGTGTGCTTGGTTGGGTAAATTATTCGGGGTCTTCGGGCGCACGCGATTGGTGAAGGCGCGGGTGCGATCGTTTAGATTCCAGTAGAATGTCTCGGTCACGTTCAGCCCGCCCGCAAGCTGAAGTCCGAGCGCGTGCACGTCGGTAATGTACATCAGCAACGGAGCGATTTTGAGACCCGAAGCACGGAGTCCGAGATCCTGAGCCTGAGTGATGCAGTTGAGCGCGTCAGTCCCCGAATTGGCTAGACCCAGCACCTTCGCCCCGCTCTTGCCTGCCTCGTGCAGTTGCGTGCTAAAATCGAATGTGTCCGGAAACGGATAGACCGCGTGGCCCAGCACCTTTCCACCTGACTCGGTCACAATCTTCGCGGCTTGCTCTTCCAGTGAATGCCCGAAGACGTAATCGGCGGTGATAAAGAACCATGTATCGCCGCCGGTCTTCACCATCGCGCCGCCCGTCGACTTGGCGAGCGTATAATTGTCGAAGCTCCAAACGATCGTGTTCGGGCTGCATTGCGCGCCGGTCAGCGCCAGGGCCGTCGCGCTAGCGTTCAGCAACATTTTGTCCTTCTCCCGGCAGATCTTCGCGACAGCCAACGCGACCCCGGAATTCGGAACGTCAGCGATGGCATCAACTTCTGCTCGGTCGCACCAGGCGCGCGCGATGAGGGCGCCCCGCGCGGGATCGTTGCGGTGGTCGGCGCTGATTATCTCGACATCCAGCTTTCCGCCTGAGGCACGGAAGTCCTCGACGGCCTGCCGTGCGCATATCACCGAGGTCTGGCCGGTGGTCTCGCGGTAGGGTCCCGAGAGATCGGTCAGAACACCGATCTTGATTTTGGGCTCCTCCGCCCGGAGCCCGACACAGGGCAGGGATGCAGCGGCGGCGGCGCCCAAGACGGTTCGGCGGGAGACATTCATTGACTGCGTTCCCTCTTGAGCCAGACGTTTCCCAACGGGCTCTGTACCGAGCCGTTCGAGCGAACGGTAAATCCCGAGGTGCTTGGGAGCAACAGCGGGAAGGAGCTTTTGTTGCGTGCGCAAGTCTAGAAACTAGAGATGGTTGCCCCCGTGCTCGCGGCGGGCCCCCGATCGTGCAGGACGGCCACGCGGAGCGGATGCGGTACCCGCCGGATCTTGAGGGGGCGAGCCGGCGTTTGGGCGATTAACTGCCCGTTGAAGACCTATCCCCTGAGCTCGAAGGCTTCATCGGTGCATTCCGGGCGATTGCCCGGGATGAACAGAAACGTCACCCGCATATCTTGCAGGGGCGTCGTGACAACCGCGCCGGAGTGCAGCGACACGATATTGAGATTCGCAATCACCGGTGCGCTGACCAGGCGCTTGTCCGGTTCCAGCCCGTCGATACGCCGGAACACAAGGTGGCCGGCGTTGTAGAAATGGTGCTCGGCGCAGCGGCGCCGGTCGCCGTAGCGCATCGACTCGGCAAACAGTTTCGGGCTGGGCACGCCTGTCGTATTCTTGGCCCAGTGTGCGTTATCGATATTCAACGGATCCTCGAACGGTGATTTGAGTGTCACGACCACGAATCCATCCTTCGGCACCGGTTTGTTGATCGGGATGTTGACCGTGTTGCGCGGCGACTTACCCCAGGTCACATCGACCGACGCGACCACGGCATCGCCGTCGCCTGAGTTGATGAACGCGACGTCACCCGGATACTCGAAGTAGACCGGCTGGATGATGTCCTTCCATGTGGCAACCCGCCAGCCTTCGGCGAGCTGGCCCGAGATGAAGGTCACAGCGGAAGCGAGGATCGCGATAAACCCCGCCGTACTGCCAAAGTAGGCGAGATCGTTTTTCCAGTTGACCTGATAGGAGCGGCAGGTTGGGCACAGCTTCGCTTCGCGGCTTATGAGCGCCCGGCAGCTGATGCAGGGAACCATCGCTTCGGGCTTGTGGGGTGGGTCCGGGGCAGAGTGCTGGCCGGGTGTGGAAGGGCTCATTCTGATACCCGTACGGGCGCGGAGCCCGGAACCTTGCGCGACCATTGGCGAGTTGCGCAATGGCGGGTCGCAACGCTGTCGCGGTCAGCGACGCCCGAATAAGCGCTCGATCTCGGCCCTCGAAAGCTTGAGGAAGGTCGGGCGGCCGTGACTGCACGTCGCGGCACGCGGAGTCGCCTCCATCCGGCGCAGCAAGGTATCCATCTCCGCAGGCGCCAGCCGCCTTCCCGCACGAATGCTGCCATGACAGGCGAGGCGCGCGATGACCGCATCGAGCCGGGCCGCGAGCATCGTGCTCTCCTCGATCTCAGCCAGTTCGTCTGCGAGATCCCGCAGCAGCGGCCGTGGGTCAGGCGCGCCCAGGGCGGCAGGAAGCGCCCGGACCAAAACCGCCCCACCACCGAAGGCTTCGATCTCCAGGCCGAGCCGCGCCAGCTCCGCCGTGCGCGCGAGCAGCCGCGCGGCATCGGCCATCGGCAGATCGATAACCGCCGGCAGCAGCAGCGGCTGCGCACGTACGCCGCCATCGAGCATCTGCGCGCGCAGGGTCTCATGGGTCAGGCGCTCATGAGCGGCATGCTGATCGACCAGAACGAGGCTGCCGTCGTCGGCGACGGCGATCACGTACGTGTCCAGCACCTGGGCCACGGGCGCGCCGAGTGGATATCCGGGAACAGGAAGCGGGTCCGGCAGCACGCGCGCGGCGGGCCCGTCCGCGAGCGGTAGTTGGCTTTCGGCGAATCCCGGCGCGGGGAACCGACCCGTGCTCGGCGGCCGCATCGGCGTTAACGCGAGTTGAGGCCGGGACGTGGGCACGGCAGTCGCCGCACCTCCGGCCAGCACGCGGCCGATCGTGCCGATGATGAGCGACCGCACCGCGCCGGGGTCGTGAAAGCGCAGTTCGGTCTTGGCAGGATGCACGTTCACGTCCAGCTCATCGAGCGGGAGATCGAGGAACAGCGCCACCACCGGATGCCGTCCCGTGGCGATCACCGCGCGGTAGGCGACCCGCACCGCGGCCCGCAGCATCGGATCGGCCACCGGCCGCCCGTTGACGACCAAAAATTGCGCTTGGGCTGTCGCCCGGGTCAGAGTCGGAGTGCCAACGTATCCGCTCAGCGACAGGGCACCGCGCTCGCCCGAGATCGGCAACAAGGCGCCGGCCGCTTCCCGTCCTAGCAGCGCCACTACACGCGCCCGAGATTCCTGCGCCGGCAGATCGAAGATCAACCGCCCGTCACTCTCCAGCCGGAACGCAACTCCGGGCGCAGCAAGCGCCAGCCGCCGGAGCGCTGCCTCAGCGTGCTCGGCCTCGCTGCGAGGATGCTTGAGGAATTTCCGCCGCGCCGGCGTGGCAAAGAACAGGTCGCGCACCACCGCCCGCGTCCCTGGCGGTCCAGCGCAGGGCGCGACCTCGGATACCCGACCGCCTTCGACCCGGATCATGCAGGCGTGCTCGACGGTACGCGGGCGCGAGGTGATGGCGAGGCGGGCCGCGGATGCGATGGAAGGCAGCGCCTCGCCCCGGAATCCCAGAGTCGCGATGCGCACCAGATTGTCGTCGGGGAGCTTGGAGGTGGCGTGGCGCTGCACCGCCACCCGAAGCTCGGCGGCATTCATCCCGACGCCGTCATCGGCAACCTCGATGCCGGTTATGCCGCCTTCCTCCAGCGACACCGCGATCCGGCGGGCGCCCGCATCAAGCGCATTCTCCACCAGCTCCTTCACCGCTGCGGCAGGCCGTTCGATCACCTCGCCCGCGGCGATGCGGTTTACCGTCGTTTCGGGCAGCAGGCGGATGCGCGACTCCATGACGCGCGACTCTAGCCTGTTCGCTCGGCCTCCAGAACCGGCCGGGATTTAGAACGGGTCAATGGTCCCGAGCAGGCTGCGACGCTTGGGCTGCACGATCGGCGTATCGCCTTTCTCCACACTCTGGCCGAGGGCTGCATTCTCCCGAATGCGTCGCGCTTCCTTCTCGGCATCAACGACGGTGCCGGGCGGCGGAGGCGATTGCCAAAACATGAGCCGGTCGGTGAAGGTCTGCCTCGGGCGATCGAGACTGGCCTCAACGTTGACCTCGCGACGGATATCTGACGGCGCAGGCGGACCCGCGGCTTGGACGAGCGCTCTCTGTCCCGGCGTTTCGGCGGCCGGCGCGGCGCCGAGCGCCGTTTGAGGAACCAACGCCTCCTCCGCCTGGATGCGCTCCGGCGTCTCCTGCGGGCGTGGCAATCCGGGCGTCGGCGGCGGTAAGTCGAAGCTCGGCGGCATGGCGAGCGGGGCGCGAGTAGTCACTGTGAACTCGTCGGGAGCATCCCGGACCAGCCCGATCGTGCGGGTGATGCTGTCCCCGCAGCCGGTGATCGTGAGGGCAAGGCCGGCAAGGACGAGCACGCTGCGGATCCGGGCGGCCAACCTGGCCCGCCGAAGCGGGATGAAGGGCGTAACGACGGTCATGCCGCGAGGCCTGCGCCGGCCTAGAAGATGCTGCCCAGCCAACTCTTGCTACCATGTTGGATGATCGGCTCGCCGCCTGCGCTTTGCCGGGTTTCCGGGGGGCCGAACAAGAGGGCGTCGGTGAAGCCCGGGTCCTGACGCTCGATCTGCGCGTCCCGGTCGACCCGCTCCCGAATGTTCGCCGGAGCGGAGGGACCCGCTGCCTCAATCAGCGCATCCTGCCCCGGTGTGACCGGGGGTGCCCCGACGCTCGGAGTACCCGCCGACCCCGCGATAGCTGCATCATCGGGCGGGCGCGCGCCGGCGCGTGGGGGCCGTTGGGCGAGAACCGGAGGAACCGAGAGTGGCGGCAGGGCGCTGGCCCGGACCTCTTCCTGGCCCTCGCGGCTGGTACCGAATTTCCGCGTCACGTCATCGCTGCCGCAGGCAGACAGGGCCAATGCCGCGAGGCCGGCAAGCAGCAGAGGGGTCGCATATCGCATCATCGGCCCTCCTTAATCGCGGGGTCCGCGTACCGCAAGCCTCGGGTCAGGGCCAACCCTGCCTCATACCGTCCGGGGTATTGCGCGAGGGTTTGGGCAGCAGGCTCTCCAGTACGAGCGCGGCGACCCCACATACGATCGCCGCGTCGGCGACGTTGAAAACGTACCAGGACCAACCCCAGGCGTGGGCGTGGATGAAATCGACGACGGCGCCGAAGCGCAGGCGGTCGATCACGTTGCCGATCGCCCCACCCGCAATGGCGCCGAGCGCGACCGCGACCACCCGCGACTCGGCCCGGCGCAGCCAAACACCGAGCGCAACCACCACTGCCAGTGCCACGGCGGCGAGCGCGAGCGAACTCCACCCTCCGAAGCTATTGAGGAGCCCGAAGGTGACGCCCCGGTTCCAGACCATCGTGAGACTCAGAATCGGCAGCAACACGATCTGGCCGACTTCCGGAAGATGGAGCACGTTCAGCACCCACCACTTACTGGCCTGGTCGGCCGCCAGCACGAGGAAAGCGACGAGCAGGCCGAGACCGGTGTGACCGGTGTGGGTCATGTCGGAGAAGACGCTCGCATCATGCGGCCGCCCGACAGACCAGACCGGACTCGACCGCGTCGGCGCACCGGGCGCAGAGCCCCGGGTGGCCGGGCTGCTGGCCCACTTCGGGCAGCACGCGCCAGCAACGGGCGCATTTCGATCCAGCGGCAACCGAAACGGAAACAGTATCCTCGGGAAGGCCGGGATGCATCCTTGCGCAAGACACAATCGCGACCTCGGCCCATTCTTCTTCGGTCAGCAGCTTCTGCTGCTCGGCGCTCAACCAAAGCTCGACAGTTCCCTGCAACGAGGAGCCAATCCTGCCCTCGTGCCGCGCCACTTCCAAAGCTGCGGTGATGCGGCTCCGGACCGCGCGGATCTCGGCCCACTTGGCCGCGAGGCTGGGATCGCGCCAGCGCCCTGGCAGCTCCGGATAGGTCTCGAGATGTACGCTGTTCTGCTCGCCAAACCGTGCGCTCCATGCCTCCTCCGCCGTGAAGCACAGCACCGGGGCGAGCCAGATTGTCAGGGACCGATGCAAATGATCCAGGACCGTGCGCGCCGATCGACGCCGCAGACTGTCGGGCCGGTCGCAGTAGATCGCGTCCTTGCGGATATCAAAGTAAAAGGCCGAAAGATCCGCGGCGCAGAAAGCGTGCAGCTCGGGATATACGTTGGTCCAGGCGTAGCTCTCGGTGGCCGCCCGGATGCCCGCGTCGAGCTCCGTCATCCGGTGCAGGACCCACCGCTCCAGCTCCGGCATCTCCTCGTAGCTGACGCGCTCATCGTCACGGAAGCCGGCGAGGCTGCCGAGCAGCCAGCGCAGCGTGTTGCGGAGCCGCCGATACAGCTCGGCCTGCTGCTTCAGGATTTCGGGCCCTATGCGCAGATCTTCGGTGGTGTCGGACATCATCACCCAGAGGCGCAGAATGTCAGCGCCGTACTTATCCGCGACTTCCTGCGGCGCTATCACGTTGCCGAGCGATTTCGACATCTTGCGGCCTTGCTCGTCCATGACGAAGCCATGCGTCAGCACCGCCTTGAAGGGGGCTTCCCCGCGCGTACCCACGGCCTCGATCAGGGACGAGTTGAACCAGCCGCGATGCTGGTCGGAGCCTTCCAGATATAAATCTGCGGGCCAGGGCAGGTGCCGCGCTTCCAGCACGAAAGCGTGGGTCGAGCCCGAACTCGAACCACACCTCCATGATTTCCGTGACCTGCTCGTACTCTTCCGGGTTACGATCATTGCCAAGAAAGCGCGATGGCGGTGATACATACCACGCGTCGGAGCCTTCCGCGGCAAAAGCGGCCACTACGCGTGCGATTACCGCCGGATCGCGCAGCGGCTCGCCGGTGGCGCGCTCGATGAATACGGGGATCGGCACGCCCCAGGCGCGCTGCCGACTAACGCACCAATCCGGGCGTCCGGTGACCATCGCCTGGAGGCGATTGCGGCCCTGTTCGGGGACGAACTGCGTTCGGGCGATAGCGTCGAGCGCCTTCTCACGGATGCGTTGTGGCCCATCCATGCTGAGAAACCACTGGGGCGTCGCGCGGAAAATCAGCGGCGCTTTCGATCGCCAGGAATGCGGATAAGAATGCACGAGTTTGCCACGCGCGAGCAGCGCGCCCGCTTCGGTGAGCGCCGCACAGACCGGATTGTCAGCCTTGTAGACATGCACTCCCGCGAAAAGCGGAACCCAGGCGTTGAACGTTCCGTCGTCGGCGACTGTCTCTGGAACCTCGATTCCGTGCGCGCGGCCGAGGACGAAATCATCCTCCCCGTGGCCCGGCGCGATATGAACGAAGCCGGTGCCGGCCTCGGTCGTCACGAAATCGGCAAGCAGCACCGGCGTATCCTGCTCGTAGCCGCGCCCTCGCAACGGATGCGCGCACACCGTGCCAGCCAGCTCCGTGCCTTTGAACACATGGACGACATGATGCGCGGCGATGCCGGCATCCGCCAGGAACTGCGGCAGCAGGGCCAGCGCCACCAGCAGCCGCTCGCCCTTGCGCGCGAGCGACCCTTCCTCGACGTCATCGACGTGGACGAGCGCGTAATCGAACTCCGCTCCGGCAGCGATGGCGCGGTTGCCCGGCATCGTCCAGGGGGTCGTGGTCCAGATCACCAGCGACGCACCGGATAGCGCGGGAACCGATGGGTGGACAACCGGAAAGCGCACCCAGATCGTCGTGCTGGTATGGTCGTGGTACTCGACTTCCGCCTCGGCCAGAGCGGTCTTCTCGACCGGGCTCCAGAGCACCGGGCGCAGGCCGCGATACAGCGCCCCGTTCATCAGAAACTTGCCCATCTCCCCGGCGATCGCCGCCTCGGAGGCGAAATCCATCGTGGCGTAACGTCCCGCCCAGTCTCCCTCGACACCAAGACGCCGGAACTCTTGTTGCTGCACATCCATCCAGTGCCGTGCGTATTGCCGGCACTCGGCGCGGAATTGCAGTACCGGCACCGCATCTTTGTCGCGACCGGCTTTGCGGTACTCCTCCTCGATCTTCCACTCGATCGGCAGGCCGTGGCAGTCCCAACCCGGGATGTAATCGGCGTCGTATCCCGCCATTTGACGGGCGCGGTTGACGACATCCTTCAGGATTTTGTTGAGTGCGGTGCCGATATGCAGGTGACCGTTCGCATATGGGGGGCCGTCGTGCAGGATGAATTTCGGGCGGCCTTGCGATTGCTCGCGGAGCCTGCGCCACAGTTCCGTCCGCTCCCAGCGCGCGAGGATCTGCGGCTCCTTCTTCGGCAGGTCGCCGCGCATGGGAAAGCTCGTTCGCGGCAGGAATACCGTGTCCCGGTAGTCCCGCACGGGGGCTTCGGTGTCTGATGCATCACTCATGGAACAGGTCTCGGGCGGCCGAGGCCGCGAAATGGTGAAGGGGCGCGTAGGGGATCCCGGCGATCTAGCGAGATGCCGGGACGGTAATTCGCGCAGCCCTATACACGGGTCCCATGCGCCCGACTATGCTGAGGGCCGGGCGGCGGGGTCAAGGATTCGCCGCGCCTCGGCCGCATCGGCCGCGATTTGGACTTTCATTGCTTCCAGACTCGGAAATTTCTCCTCCGGCCGTAGATAGGCGTGCAGTGCGACGGCCACTTCCGCACCGTACAGATCGCCCTCGAAGTCGAACATATAGACCTCGAGCCGGCTTTCGAGCCCGGGGCCTACGGTCGGGCGACGCCCAATATTGGCGACGCCAGCAAGCACGCTCCTGTCGGGCAACCGCACGGTGACAGCATAGACCCCCCGGGCAGGTTCCAGATGGCGTCCGAGTGGCACGTTGATCGTCGGGAAACCGATGGTCCGGCCCAGCTTGTCGCCGTGCGCCACCTCGCCGCGGATGGTCCAGGGCCGGCCGAGCTCGGCGGTAGCACGCTCGGGATAGCCGTCCTGCAACTCCCGCCGGATACGACTGGACGAAAGCGGGCCTTGGGCATCGGCCAGTGCGGGAACCAGCGAGAGTCCGATCCCCAGTTCTTCCGCGCGCCTCGCAAGAAATGTGGTGTCGCCGCCCCGGCGATGCCCGAAGGCAAAATCCAAGCCGCAGGCGAGGTGTTTCGCGCCGAGGCCCTCCTGCAGCACCTCGGTCACGAACGCCTCGTGCGACATAAGGCTAAAGGCGTGGTCGAACGGCAGCTCGAACAGCACGGTCACGCCGAGAGCGGCCAGGGCTTCGGCCCGCTCAGCGGACAGCGTCAGCCGGAACGGCGGGTCGTCCGGGCGAAACACCTCCCGCGGGTGCGGCTCGAAGGTCAGCACCGAGAGTGAAGCCTCGGGCCGGGCGGCGTGCGCGGCGCGCACCACCCGGACATGGCCGAGATGCACGCCGTCAAAGTTCCCGAGCGCGACCGTGGCGCCACGTGCGGAGCGCGGGAGATTTCGCCAGTCGTGAAAAATCTGCATGGGTGACAGACAACGGGCGGGGAAGGCATTGGTCAACCGCCCGGCTAATCGACATGGACAAGCCCTCGGTTCGGGTGCAAACCCCCGCCTTCCGGGCAACCGCGTGGACGAATCGATGCCACAAACCGATGTGGGCCGCTCCGAAGAACTGCTGGACGAACTCTCTGGTTGGGTCAAGCTGGAGACCCCGACGACCGACCCCGCCGCGGTGAACCGCCTTATGGACATCGCCGAAGGCGAGCTAGCCCGTGCAGGAGCCTCGCTCAACCGCATCCCGGGCAGAAACGGGTTTGGCGACAACCTTGTGGCGCGTACCCCGGGCGAGGGCAAGCCGATCCTGGTCGCCGGACACCTCGACACGGTCTGGTCTACCGGCACCCTGGAGGCGATGCCTTACCGGGTGGACGGCAACCGCGCCTACGGGCCCGGCATCTTCGACATGAAGGCGGGCAGCTTCATCGCCCTGCACGCCGTTCGCAGCATCCTGAACCAGAGAGTGCGGACCAAGCGGCCAATCACGCTGCTCCTCACCCCAGACGAGGAGGTCGGCAGTCCTACGAGCCGGGCACTGATCGAGCGAGAGGGAGCCGACAGCGCCTACGTGCTGATTACCGAACCAGCGGGCGCGGACGGGTCCTGCGCTACCGCCCGCAAAGGCGTGGGCCGGTTTATCATGCGGGTGGAAGGCAAGGGGGCACACTCGGGTAGCAGCTTTCAGGATGGGGCCTCGGCCGTCGTCGAGCTCGCGCACCAGATTCTCCGAATTCACGAGATGGTGGATCTAGACGCAGGGATCACCCTGAACATCGCGCCGATCTGGGGCGGCTCGCGCCCGAACGTCATTGCGCCCGAGGCCGGGTGTGAGATCGACCTCCGGGTGCCCACGGCCGAAGCCGGGGAGCGGCTGACGGCGACTGTACCTCGGACTCGCTCCGCTGACCTCCGGATGCCGGATCACCGTAACCGGCCAGATGAACCGTCCCCCCTTTATCGAAACGCCGGCAATCACCGCCTTCTATGAGCGGGCGCGCGGGATGGCCAGTGAGCTTGGCATCGACATGCCCAAGCAGCATCGCGGTGGCGGATCGGACGGCAATTTCACGGCCGCGCTCGGGGTTCCGACGCTCGATGGCCTGGGCTGCCCCGGATCGGGAGCCCACGCCAGTCACGAGCATATCCTCTGGCGCGAGCTCGCACCCCGCGCAGCGCTGATCGCGGCGCTTCTTGAATTGCTCGATTAGCCGGCCTCATCGATACGCTGGCGCTGGCGTTCCATGCTGTTTAACTCGCAAGTTTTTATACTTGTCTTTCTCCCGATCGTGCTCGGCGGCTACTACCTTCTCGCTGCTCACAGGGCGTGGCGTCAGGCGTTCGTCGTGCTTGCCTCGCTCGCTTTCTACGGCTGGTGGGATGTGCGGTTCGTGCCGCTTCTGGCCGGGCTGACGATCGCCAATTGGCTGATTGCTCAATGGTTCGGTAGCTGGCGTGCGCAATGGATTCCGGTACTCGGCGTGGTGCTGAATCTCGCCGTCCTTGCGGTATTCAAATACGCCGACTTCTTGCGCGGGACGGCGTTCGGCGTGCTGGGCGAGGCGTGGCAGCCCTGGAGTTTGATCCTGCCGCTCGGGATCAGCTTCTTCGTCTTCCAAAAGATCTCTTACCTCATCGATCTCAGGCGCGGCGACAAGCACATCTACGGTTTCCTCGATTTCTGCATGTTCGTCACGTTTTTCCCGCAGCTCATCGCGGGGCCCTTGGTTCGGCACAACGAAATCATACACCAGTTCCGGGCCGACCCGCGCGGGAACGAAATGTGGGAGAATCTCTCGCGCGGCTTCGTCCTATTCCTGATCGGCGTCACGAAGAAGGTCGCTCTCGCCGACACGCTCGCGACGATCGTGGATCCGCTATTCGCGAAGGCGACCGGCGCATCGCTCGGTGCGGGAGAGGCGTGGGCTGCCTGTGCGGCCTACACAATGCAGATCTATTTCGACTTTTCCGGCTACTCGGACATGGCGATCGGGCTCGGGCTGATGTTCGGGTTGCGGCTTCCGTTCAACTTCAACGCTCCCTATCGCGCGACTTCCATCCGCGACTTCTGGCGGCGCTGGCATATAACTCTGTCACGCTTTCTGCGCGACTATCTCTACATCCCGCTCGGCGGCAATCGGTGCGGGCAAGCACGGCAGGTTTTCAATGTCGTCTTGACCATGCTGCTCGGCGGGTTGTGGCATGGCGCGAACTGGACATTCGTGGTCTGGGGCGGGCTGCACGGAGTGGCGCTCGCAGCGAACCATCTCTGGAGCGAGCGAGGGTTGCGCATGCCGCGCACCCTCGGCTGGGCGCTCACGCTGTTGTTCGTGAGCGCGTGCTTGATCTTATTCCGCGCGCCCAACTTTACCACGGCGGGCGGCGTGCTCGCGTCGATGGCGGGATTTCACGGACTCGCGGGCGTCGCGCTCGACACGACGGGCCTGGTCGCTCTCGCGGGCGGGGCGGCGGTCGCGCTGCTAGGTCCGACCAGCCAGGAGGCGGCGCTCAAGGCTCTACGCCCGCGCGCCTGGCTCGCGGCTCCGGCTGGGCTTGCGATGGTCTATCTGCTGCTGCTGATCGGCGGCCGGTTGCAGAATGTCTTCATCTATTTCCAGTTCTGAACCCGCTCGTGTCTGGCGGCGCTTCTTCCAGCTGATGCTGGGGATCGCGCTCGGGGGTGTGGCGCTCATCTACGCTTTCATCGTCACCGTCGATCCGTTCGACATACTGCCCCTCTCGCCTCCGCTGGCCCGGGCGCCGATCTCCACCAACGCCCGCTTCTCCTTTCCGGCGCTCGCGCGCTCGCCAAAATTCGACAGCGCCGTGATCGGCACCTCAACCAGCCGCCTGCTGCGGCCGGTGATTCTAGATCAGGAATTCGGCGCACGCTTCGTGAATCTGGCCATGAACGCGGCGACCGCGTACGAGCAGGCTCGCATCCTGCGACTGTTCGCACGCAATCACCCCGACGCACCGGTTGTGATCATCGGTCTGGATATCGCCTGGTGCGGGATCGGCGACGTCCAGAAATACACGCCGCGTCCGTTTCCTGAATGGATGTACGGCGATGGTCGCTGGCGCGGCTATCGGGAACTCTTCAATATCTACGCGCTGACCGAAGCGGTAGCCCAGTTCGCGCACGTCACGGGGCTGAAGCGGTCGCGTTATGGCCTCGACGGATACACCAGCTTCGTGCCCGATGACAGTGAATACGACCGGGCCCGGGTGGCGCTCCATCTCAAACAGGATGCCGCCGCGATGGGCGGCGCGGAAATCGGCGGCTCACCCGCGACTTGGCGATTCGCTTCGCTGTCCATGCTTCGCGCCGCGCTGGGCGACTTGTCACCGCGAACCAGCAAGGTGCTCTATTTCGCCCCGTACAACCACGTCCTGATACAACCTGATAGCTCGATGGGCAGAGTGTGGCAGGCCTGCAAGGAGCGTGTCGCGGAGATTGCGACCCAGGTGCCCAACACGGTGGTTGCTGACTTCATGCTGCCCAGCCCGATCACGCGCACGGACGACAACTACTGGGACGCGCTGCATTACAGGGTCGCGATCGCCGACCGGCTCGCGCGCGACCTCGCCGTCGCGGCACGCGGAGAGGAGTTGGATTCGGACGATTACAGGTTGCTGTTTCCTTCGGCGCTCAGCGCGGGCCGGTGAGCGGCAAGACGCTGCATAAGCGTCCGCGGTAACCGCCTGCCGGGCGTTTCGATGAGGCGATAGGTAAACTCGGAACTCGCGAGCAGCAGCAGGAGAAAGATCGCGACACGGGCTGCGCCATTCCAGCCCGCCGAGATTTTGCCGAAGGCGAACAGCAATGGCGCGTGCAGCAAATAGATGGAGTAGGAGATCGTCCCTAGCCGCACGCACCAGCGCCCCCCGAGGGCACGAGAGATCAGCCCCGTCTCGCATGCGAGGGAAAAGATCAGTAGGCCGGAAAGCGGCCCTATAGGCGCGGACCGGCACAGAACGATCGCGACAGCGAGTCCGGCGAGCGCCGATAGCTGTCCCGCGCTGGCGAGCCGCTCCGGCAATCTTCCGAAGCTTTGCGCGAACGAGCCCAGCGCTGCACCGAGCGAGAAGCCCGCAATGCCGCGCAAGATCGCGCCAAGCCCGACCACAGCGCCGCCCACGCTTTGCAGGACGTTGAATTCGGCACACGCAAGCAGAAAAGCGAGTCCGGCCAGCAACCGCTTCGGAATCCGGCGCAACACCCACACAGCGGCCGGAAAAAGCGCGTAACAGAGCAGCTCTACGCCAACGGACCAGCTCGGGGGATTCCAAGTGGTTTCAGAGAGCACGTAGGATTGCAGCATCAGGCCGACCCAAGGAAGCTGCCCCCAGGGCTTCGATACGCTCCCACCCGATAGCGGACTGACCAACGCGGCCGCAACCAGCGCCGCCATGATGCAGACATGGAGCGGATAGACGCGGCAGAGACGCTTCAGCAGAAACATCGGCGTCTCGGATGTGGCGAGGTCGCGATAAACGGTCGCCAGGATAAAGCCGCTGAGGACGAAGAAAACGTCTACCGCGGCGTAACCCGTGAGAAAGAGCGTCGGCACCCAACCCGTCGCATTCGGATACCACGCGGGAACGAGATGATGTCCGACAACCCACAGGGCCGCGAAGCCCCGGATCGCGGTTAATGGGCCGATCTCGCGCGTCGCGGGTTTCAGCCGCCGGGCTCCTGTCCCGACAGAACGGCCGCGATCCTTTTGCCGTGGATCATGGTGCGTTGCACTAGCCGCGCCGCACCGGCTTGTCCATCGCTCCCCGGCGCTCGATCCTCGGACGCGCGCCTGCTTGCGCCCGGGCGCGGGCAACACCACCCTGTCCTCGCCGCCTCCTCTTCTACGCAGACTCAAGCCCCGGCGGCCTGCCCAGCGGAGTGCTCGGAAATGAGACAGAAGGTCACGGTCAGCGAAGTCGGTCCCCGCGACGGGCTGCAAATGGCGAAGTCCCGGATGGAGACCGCCACCAAGATCCGCTGGATCCAGGCACTCGCCGACGCCGGCGTGAGGGAGATCGAGGTCGGGAGCTTCGTGCCGCCACGGGTTATTCCCAATATGGCGGATACCGCCGAAGTCGCGCGCCGGAGCGCCGAAATTCCCGGTCTGACGGTCGTAGCTCTGGTCCCGAACCTGCGTGGCGCGCAAGGTGCCTATGATGCCGGCGTGCATCGCATCGTCATCCCGGTCTCGGTCAGCGAGGGCCATAGCCGCGCAAACCTGAACCGAACCCCGGCCGAGCAGGTCGTGGAGGTGCGCGGGATCGCGAAGTGGGTGAAGGATCGGCCACGGCGGATGGAGGTGGAGGCCGCTTGTTCCACCGCCTTTGGCTGCTCAATCGACGGTGTGGTACCGACGGCCAAGACCGTGGAGGTCGCGACCGGGCTCGCGGAGGCGGGGGTAGATTCGGTCTCGCTGTGCGACACGGTCGGTTACGGCAACCCC
This sequence comes from uncultured Alphaproteobacteria bacterium, assembly GCA_963808965.1. Classification (GTDB taxonomy): domain Bacteria; phylum Pseudomonadota; class Alphaproteobacteria; order Acetobacterales; family Acetobacteraceae; genus CAWEHU01. The sequence goes on along the minus strand of CAWEHU010000016.1, from coordinate 30,872 downwards.
GCGCAGATCAAGGAAGTGGTGCGGGCGGTACACGCCTCGATCGGGGGCAAGCTGACCAGGCTCCACCTGCACGACACCTGCGGGCTCGGCCTCGCCAACGCCCTGGCCGGGCTGGAAGAGGGGATCCGCAACTTCGACGCCTCCTTGGCCGGACTCGGCGGGTGCCCTTACGCGCCCGGAGCTTCCGGCAACATCGTCACCGAAGACCTGGTCTTCATGCTGGAGAGCATGGGCTTCGACACGGGGATCGACCTGCCGAAGCTGCTGGAAGCGCGGACGATCCTACGGGACGGCCTTCCGAAAGAACCGATGCACGGTCAGCTGCCGAAGGCCGGTATTCCGAAGACGTTTCGCATCGCTGCATAGGAAAGGGGCAAAGCTCCCGGGCTGTTTCTCAGGAAACCGCCTCGGCGATTTGCCCTACCCCGTCCACCGCCCGCACCCGCGCGGAGACCCACCGTGCGGCATGCTCGCCGCCTTGACGCCATCGGGCAAGAATTGGAGTGTGAGCGGTCGCAACATAGCCGGAGTGAGGACAGCTTGGATCAGACCTTGACCGAGGTTCGGCCCGCCTCCGAGAGCGTGCGATTGAATTGGCCGGCCGTGCGGGCCCATCTCGCGCAGCACGGCATGACGCTCGACCCAGAGCCGCTACCGAGCCAGTTCAAGGGCGGTCTCGCCAACATCAACTATTTGATCCACGTCGCGGGCAAGCCCTTCGTGTTGCGGCGTCCGCCGGCGGGCGAGTTACCCCCAGGCAGCCACGACATGGCCCGCGAGCATCGCATCCTGAGCCGGTTGCCGGATGCACTCGCCTTCATCCCGCGCAGTATCCACCTCTGCACCGATCTTTCGGTGATCGGCGTCCCGTTCCAGATTATCGAGTTCCGCCCCGGCATCGTGGTCCGCTCGACGCTCCCGCCGGAGCTCGCCGGCAGGCCGGATGCGGGCGCGCGGCTCTCGCAAGTGCTCATGGAAACGATCGCCGCGATTCATGCGGTAGATACCCGCGCGATCGGGCTCGACGATTTAGGCAAGCCGGAGGGATTCCTCCAACGCGCCGTGGCCGGATGGCGCAAACGCGGCGTGCTGGTGCAGGAGGAAGGCACCGAGGCGCTACACGCGGACTTGGGGGAATGGCTGGACAAGCACCGGGTACCGGACGGTAAGCCGGCCTTGCTGCACAACGATTTCAAGCTGGACAACATGATTTTGGCACGGCGCGATCTCTCCCCGGTCGCGGTCGTCGATTGGGATCAAGGCACGCGCGGCGACCCGTTGTTCGATTTCGCTACGACCTTGAGCTACTGGGCGGAGCCGGACGACCCGCCGGCGATGCACGATATGGCGCAGATGCCGACCGCGAATCCCGGCTTTCTCACGAGACGGGAGGCGGTGGAGTGCTACGCGGCTCTGAGCGGGCGCGACATGTCCGCCTTCCTGTTCCATCGCGTGCTGGGCATGTACAAGCTCGGGGTGATTTTCCTCCAGCTCGGCTATCGCCACCGCACCGGTGCGACGACCGATCCGCGCTATGCCGGCCTTTCCGCGATCGGCACCGGTCTTCTGGAATTCACTCTCGACATCGCGCAGGGCCGCGCCTTCTGACGGGAGTTTCGCGATGGACTTCGCAATCCCTCCGGACCTCGGGACATTACAGGAGCGGACGCGTGACTTTATCCGGGGATCGATCGTCCCGATGGAAAAGGACTCGCGCCAGACAAGGCACGGCCCTTCAGATGCGTTACGGCGCGAGCTGAACGCAATGGCCGCAGGGGAGGGATTGCTCGCGCCGCACGTCTCCTCCGAGTTCGGGGGGCTCGGCCTCTCGCATGTCGGTAAAGCCGTGGTGTTCGAGGAGGCGGGATATTCGGTGCTCGGGCCGCTGGCGATGAACGTCTCCGCCCCGGACGAAGGAAACATGCACCTGCTGGAAGCGGTCGCGACGCCCGCGCAGAAGGAGCGCTGGCTGCGACCGTTGGCCTCGGGCGCGATCCGCTCCTGTTTCTGCATGACCGAGCCGCCTCCCGGGGCGGGCTCGGACCCGGCTGCACTCGCCACCACCGCTAGGCGGGACGGCGGCGATTACGTCATCAACGGCCTGAAATGGTTTACCACCGGCGCCGAGGGCGCGGGATTTGCCATCATCATGGCGCGCGGAGAGGACGGCGCGGCGACGATGTTTCTCGCCGACATGGACCGGCCCGGCATCCGAATCGAGCGGACGATGGATACGCTGGACCAGGGGTTCGCCGGCGGCCACGCGATCGTTCGCTTCACCGACTTGCGCGTGCCCGCCGGCGACATCCTCGGCGAACCTGGCCGCGGATTCCGGTACGCGCAGGTGCGACTCGCGCCGGCGCGGCTGACCCATTGCATGCGCTGGCTGGGAGCGGCTCAACGCGCGCACGATATTGCGACGGAGTACGCGCGAACGCGCGAGGCGTTCGGCCGCAAGCTCGGCGAGCATGAAGGGGTTGGTTTCATGCTGGCCGACAATGAAATGGATATCCGCACGAGTAGGCTGACCATCTGGCACACGGCCTGGCTGCTCGATCAGGGCGAGCGAGCGGGCACGGAGTCGAGCATTGCAAAGGTGGTCTGCTCCGAAGCGATCTGGCGTGTCGCGGACCGATGCGTTCAGGTGCTGGGCGGCCAGGGTGTCACAGGGGAAACGCTGGTGGAGCGCATTTTTCGCGAAGTGCGCGGGTTCCGCATCTATGATGGCCCATCGGAAGTGCACCGGTGGAGTCTGGCACAACGGATCATGAAGCATGGAGCCAACTGGTGAGCCAAGCGGCATCCATGCGTGACACGTTGTTCGATCTGACTGGCAAGGTGGCGATTGTCACCGGCGGCGGACGCGGTATCGGTCGCGGCATGGCGGAAGGCTTGGCACGGTTCGGGGCGCGGGTCGTGATTTGCGGACGAACGCAAGGCACCTTGGACGCCTCCGCCATCTCCATGCGGCAGCTTGGGCTGGATGTCTCGGCACTTCTGGCCGATGTGTCGCGAGAGGACGACGTTCTCACGCTGCGCGATTCCGTGGTTAGCCTGTTCGGCGGCATCGACATCCTGATCAACAATGCCGGGGTAAATCCCATCTACCGCGGGATAGAGAAGACTGGCCTCGCCGATTGGCAGAACATCATCGGCACCAACCTCACAGGCGTCTTTCTCTGCTGCAAGCATCTGGGCGGGGTGATGGTGGAGCGAGGTTCCGGCTCGGTGGTGAATGTCAGCTCCGCCGCGGGCCATGTCGGCCTCCGGCGGGCGGTGCCGTATTGTGCGACCAAGGGCGGGGTGGAGCTGTTGACGAAAGCCTTGGCGCTGGATTGGGCTTCGCGTGGCGTCCGCGTCAATGCGATCGCTCCGGGCTTCTTCGAGACGGATCTGACAGCCGGAATGCGGCAGAACGAATCGATCGCTGCGAGTCTGCTCGCTCGCACGCCGCTCGGCCGCTTCGGGGTGATGGACGACATCGCCGGGCTCGCGGTATTCCTTGCCTCGCCGGCGTCGGCCTATATCACCGGGCAGAGCCTTGTTGTCGACGGCGGATGGACGGCGGAGTAACAAGGGCCTTGCACCAGCCGCGTTCGGAACAGGCGCGCCGGGGCCGGTTATGTCACATGCGGGTCAGTCTAACTCGTCCGGCGTCGTGGGTGAGAATGGTGCGTGGTGCCGCATATCCAGCAGCGGGAACGCGCTATGGACGTGCGGAGGCGCTACCGCATGCGCCGCGGTCAGATGCGCTGGACCAAGTTCCGCCAAACTCGTCACGCCGAGAAGGGCCAGCGCGACGGCGATCTCGGTTTCCAGCAGTTCGAGGACTTGAACGACACCCGCCTCTCCGGCGGCAGCCAGCCCGTAACAGTAGAGGCGGCCGATCGCCACCGCTTCGGCGCCGAGCGCGATCGCCTTGACGACGTCGGTGCCGCGGCTAAACCCGCCATCGATCACGATGGACGCGCGGTCCTTTACCGCTTCCACGACCTCCGGCAAGACGTCGAGCGCGCCCTGTCCGTGATCGAGCTGTCGTCCGCCGTGGTTCGAGACGTACACGACATCGACGCCGAGTTCGCACGCGGTCGCCGCGTCTTCTGCCGTAGCAATGCCCTTCAGCATTAACGGAACGGCGTGCTTCTCCTTGAACCTGCCAACCTTGTTCCAATCAAAACCGGCCTGATAGGCCAGTCCCTCGGCGGATTGCCGCCAGGGTTTGACAAACCGCTTGGTAATGTCGCGCTCCCGCCGGCTGTAGACGGCGGAATCCACGGTGATGCAGAACGCCTCATAACCCGCATCTATCGCGCGCGCGACATAGTCGTCCACGAAAGCGTCGTCGCCTCGGACGTAGAGCTGGAAGATGCGGCGCCCGGATGCCGCGCGCGCGGTCTCCTCCAGCGAAGGCTGTGTGACCGAGCTGACTATGATCGGCACTCCGAAAGCCGCCGCACCCCTGTGCGCCTCGGCGGCACCTCCAGGGTGAAAGGATTCCAGCGACCCGACCGGCGCGAGCATGAGGGGCAACCGCATCGGACGGGTGAGGAATCGCGCGGCGCAGTCAACCGACGACACATTGCGGCAGACGCGCGGACGGAGGGCGATGGAATTGAGCGCATGGCGGTTCCGCAACACCGTCGTCTCGGTCTCAGTGCCGCCGATCAGATAATCCCAAATGTTATCCGGCAGCTTGTCTCGCGCTGCCTGAACGAACTCATGCAGCGTCTGGAACGCTCCGCCCGGTTCGGTCAGATGGGACGGGGCCGGCGATGCTGCATCCGTCATGGAACCTCCCTGGCCTGTGAGCCAGGGCAAGCGCAGCGCGAATATTCCCCGCAGTCAACTCCGATATCAGTGAGCTCCGGCAGAAGACGAACGGCCAGTCAATCCGCGACGGCGCGCAGCTTCGGGCTGTCGGTCTGACACAGTAGGTCGTAGACGTCGAGATAGTCCTGCGCCATGCGGCGTGCGGTCCAGCGCGTCTCAAACTGCGCGCGCACGCGTTTCCGGCTCAGCATGTCCAATTTACTCACCGCCGCGACGGCCTCGGCCTCATCTCGCACGATGAAGCCGGTCACGCCGTCGTCGACCACCTCTGGTACCGAGCCACGGTTAAAGGCGATCACCGGGGTTCCGCATGCCATCGACTCGATCATGACCAGGCCGAATGGCTCTGGCCAGTCGATCGGAAACAACAGCGCATGCGCACCACTGAGGAATTCGGGCTTCTGCGCATCATTGATTTCGCCGATAAATTCGACATGCGGCTGCGAGAGCAGCGGCCGGATCTCCTCGTCGAAATAGTCCTGGTCGGCCTTGTCCACCTTGGCGGCGATCTTCAGCTTCACGCCGCACTGGCCGGCGATGCGGATCGCCTTGTCCAATCCCTTCTCCGGGGAGACGCGGCCGAGGAAGGCGAAATATCCCGGCCGAACCGGCTGCGGCATGAGTAGATGCTCCGGAATGCCGTGCAGCACAGTACGGAGCCAACCTATGCGCGGCAGCGGACGACGCTGCGCGTCGGAGATCGATACGACGGGAACGTGCGGGAACAGATTATAGACTTGCGCAAACTCCTGAAGGTCGAGCCGCCCGTGCAGGGTGGTGACAAAGGGGGTCGGCTGCCGGCTGAACAGCGAAAATGGGAAGTAGTCGATGTGAAAGTGCAGAACGTCGAACTCATCGGCTCGCCGGTAGATCAGTTCCAGCATCCGTGCATAGGCCGCCATCCAGTCCCGTATGCTCGGATCGAGCCGGATCGCCTTCGGCCACACCGCCTCGAGCTTCGCCGAAGTAACCGAGTCTCCGCTGGCGAACAAGGTCACGTCGTGACCCATACCGACCAGTTCTTCGGTGAGATTTCCGACCACCCGCTCGGTTCCGCCGTACAGCTTCGGGGGAACCGCTTCAAACAGCGGAGAAACCTGAGCGACGCGCATGATGAACGGCCTCCACGTTGTCCGGACGGTATCCGATGCTATGAAACGCCGCTTGCGCAGGAACGTTGAGGCGCCCGGGCTGCGTTCGTCAATTATTGTGCTACGCAGCGAATGTGGCAAAAAACCGGCGGGATTGCTGCATTTGCGCGGATCGAAATTTTTTGTCGATACGAAAACGGCCGAGCTTCGAGAGCCCGGCCGCCCCGATCCTGTGTGCTTTTTGCGCCGTGCGGATCGATCAGCCCCGGCGGACTCGCCTGCTCGCGCCCCGTTCAGCCTCCGACCGGCGGGGCGGACCGAGGTCCCAGGCTAATCTGTCGGTCTCGGCCTGTGCCTCAGCCCGCGAAATCCCGATATCCGACAGCATCCGGTCGTCCATCTCGGCGAGTTGCCGCCGAGTCTCGATCGCGCGAACCATCTCGGCGAAGAAGGCCACGAGAGAGCGGATGCGTGATCCATCACGGGGCAGGATTTGGGGAGCGTAGGCGGAAACACTGCGGAAACTCATAGGATCCTCCCTCCATCAGGAGTGCGACGGGAGGAGTTTCGCGGACGACCTAAGATAAGCAAAACGAATTGCGTGAATACTTCAAATCAGATATTTTGATGGCTGTGAACGCTCCGCACGCCATTGATCCCGATCTGCTCCGCGTTTTCGTATTGATAGCCGAGGGCCGCAGCTTCACGGGGGCCGCCTCTACCGTTGGGCGCACGCAGTCCGCGGTTTCGATGCAGGTGAAGCGGCTTGAGGAATTGCTGGGCCACGAGGTGTTTCATCGCGGCAAAGGCGGCCGCGTCGAATTGACCCCGCACGGCCAGTACCTGCTGACCCGCGCGCGACAGATCCTCTCCCTAAACGACGAGGTGCTGGGCACCTTTCGGGCGCCCGCGATCGCCGGACGGGTGAGGCTCGGAACTCCGGACGATTATGCCTTTCGCTATCTACCGCCCATCCTCATGCGTTTCGCTGAAACACATCCAGCGGTTGAGGTAGACGTGCTCTGCCTCCCTTCCAATCAATTGGTCGATCAGCTTCGGGCGGGCGAACTCGATCTCACGCTGATTTCGGAAGGCAACGAGCCGCGCGGCGTGCCCGTGACGTCCTTATGGCGCGGCCCCCTCACTTGGATCACCTCGACCCGGTACGCGCCGCATCGACAGAGTCCGCTTCCGCTCGCCCTGGCGCACCAGGATTGCGCTTGGCGCCGCGCGGCCGTTCGCGCGCTGGAGAAGGCGGGACGACCATATCGGGTGGCTTATACCTCCGGGACGCAGGCAGGGACTTATGCACCGGTCATGGCAGGACTTGCGGTCACCGTCTCGGCGCTGTCCTGGCTGCCGGAAGGGCTGCGGCCCCTCCGAGCCGACGAGGGGCTACCGACATTGCCGGATTTCGGCATTCTGATGATGCGCGGGAGACGGCCACAGCAGCCTGTCACGGACGCGCTGGCCGCGCATATCGAAGAGAGCTTCCGGACCGATTCAGCCCGGCAAAAGCGGGCGGGAATGCGAGCCGCCCAGTGAAAGCTACGCGGCGAGCGACAGGGTGGGGTTGCGTGGTTCGAGCCGGAAGGGCGGACGGTGATCGGGTTGGGTGGTTATGACCGCCCAGGGCAGCACGGGCCGGGTATCGCCGAGCGTGATGCGGAAGTTCTGGACTAGCTTGGCGAGCACGAGCGTCGCTTCCGCCATAGCGAACTGCGCGCCGACGCAGACCCGCGGACCCGCGCCGAAGGGAAGATAAGCGAAGCGCGGCGGGGGCGGAGCACCCGGAAGAAAGCGGGAGGGGTCGAAGGCATCCGGCTCGCGCCACAGCTTGCGATGCCGGTGCAGCACCCAAGGCGCGATCAGGATAACCGAGCCCCGCGGTATCGTAAGGCCGGCGCACGCATCCTCCCCGATCGCCTGGCGGGCGAGAGTAAACGCCGGCGGAAACAAGCGCATGGACTCGCTCACCACCGCACGAGTTACATCAAGCTGCGCCAGCGCCTCCCCCGCCGTGTCCGGCCCGAGATCGTGGCCCAGCACTTCCTCCGCTACGCGCTCCTGCTCGTCCGGGGCCGAGGCGAGCAGGTAGAGCGACCAGAACAGCGTAACCGCCGTTGTCTCGTGTCCTGCGACGATCATCGTGGCCACTTGATCGCGGAGCTGTCCCTGCGTGAACCCCGCGCCGGTTTCCGGATCACGCGCGGCGATCAGCAGATCGAACAGGTCTCGGGGAACATCGAGATGCGGCGCGCGCAGGCGGGCCTGCATCATGCGCTCGACGAGGCGCATCCATCGCGCCTGGAATTGCCAGCGCGCGAAATCCCGCGGAGCCGGAATGGAACTCGGCAGCAGCAAGTCGAGCAGATAGGGATGCGCATGACGTTCGAAGAAGCGCATGAGCTGGGCGCGCATCTCAGGGCCGTATTCGCGCATTTCCATCGAGAACATGGAGCGGCCGGCAATCTCGAGCGCCAGGAACTGCATGGCGGCAAGTAGATCAATTGGCTGGCGAGACTGCGCGTGCAGCGCGGCCACCGCCTCAGCCGCGGCGCCTGCTATATGGCGAGCCAGGAGCGGAATCACGCGCGGCGCGAATGCCGGCGCGATGGTCCGTCGCTGGAGCTTCCAGTCGTCGCCCTCGCTGAGCAGCAGACCCGTACCCATGAGGGGACGCAGAATGCGAACCGAGGCCGGCGAACGCCGGTAATTGCCCGGGTTCTCGACCAAAACGTGGTGAATGGCTTCCGGCAGATTCAGCAGGATTTGAGCGCGGCCGAGATATTTCTGGATTAGGCAGTCCTGCTGGTAGGCGGCCTGCGGCCATATTTGCAGAGCGTTCGTGCGGGCCGCCTTGAGAAATCGAAGAAGCGGCAGGTCGCTCGCGGGGATCGGAGCATAGGCTGGGGCAAAAGGCTTTGGCTGGATCACGGGCGCTGCTCGTCGCTTGTCCGGTAGGTTAGCCCGCTTCCGTTCTCACTTCCAGAAAGGCGGCACAGCCCGGAAGTCGCTCCAGGCCCGCTTCAAGGAGTGGAGCGACTTCTTGCGCCGCGCTTCACACCAGGGCGCGAGCGCTGCGAGCGCCGGCGCCAGATCCGGATGCCCTTCGCGCACCAAGCTCTGGGCGGTATCGATCGTTACCTGCGCGTCGTTCACCGAGCCGAGAATTTCCTGCAGATCCTCGCAACTCTTTACGTAGGCTTTGACCGCCTTATGCTTGTAAAGGCTGCCGAGAAATTCGGCGCCGTAGCGGAGTTTCTTGAGCGACTTCCGCAAGGCATGCAGGGCCTCCTCGTCATGGCCGCGGATGGCGCGACCTCGTTTCCTCGCTTTTCGCGCGAAGCGGTCGAGCAGGTCGGGTGCGAGATCGCGCACGTCTTTCTGCATACCGCCGCCTCCGAGCAGCGCTGGTTCTCGCACCCCGTCCTCGATCCATGCCGAGAGAGAGAGGACAAGACGCGTGAAGTCGGGGGATTGCAGGGTCTTCACCATGCCGCGGTGGCTGTCCTCACGCCGCGCTTCGGCGACCTGCCGCAACATCCCGAGCCAATCCGCTCGCGGGTGCTCCGCGCCAGCCTTGGGCAGCGTCTCCAGCGTGAACACGTCCCAGTCCCGCGCAGCCCCGAAAAGCCGGCCGAGCTGTTTCAGTTCCTCCTCGAATAGGGCGACGGCGTGCCGTTCGAGATGCCGTTCGAATAACGTGAGCGCCGCGCGCATACGGCGCAGGGCGACACGCATCTGGTGGGTACCCTCGGCGTCTCCCAAACGGGCGGGCACGGTATTCACGATGAGGTGAGCAAGCGTACTGCCGACGATCAGCCGGAAGGCCTCGCAAGCGCGGGCGGTCTCCGGAAGCTCGATCTTGGTTGCTTTCCGGGCTCCCGTCGGCTTCCCGGTGCGAAGCCGGTAACCGCGCGCAGCCTTGCTCTCCCCGGCGATCCTGAGTGGGGTCGAGGCATGGATTTCGAGCGCGAACCGGTAGAGCGCGCCGACATCCTGCCCCTTCTTCAGCTCCAGCTCGAGCTCGCTCACGTTCTCGCTGCCCTCGCCGGCCACGATCCGTCCTTCGTCAAGTGCCGCTTCAGCGGCGACCGCGTCTCCCAAACGCAACAGGCGCGTCGTGCGGTGAATGTCAGTCGTAAAGACCGGGCGTAGTTGGCCATCGACAGCGGCAACGAGATCGCGATAGGGGGTGTCGTCGAGACGCGCCAGATCGGGATGTTCGCCGTTCACCTCCCATTCCCACTCTCCGCGCCAGGCCGCGACGCCGCTTCCTGAGTTCTGGCTCTTCAGGGTCTGGATCAGACGGTTACCGCTGCGGCGCACACGTAGCGCTACCCCCGTGCGCAGCAGGTCGTTTGCGGGCGTGTCGAAGTAGGTGCTGACCTCGTGCCGCCGTTCCGCGCTCGCCTCGCGAAAAACGGGAAGTCGCTCCAACGCCGGGCGTCCACCGGGAGGCAGATGGAGTTTGAGCTCGACCTCGATCGGGTTGCTCTCTGGGATATTTGTCATCGTCTCCGGCCCAAAACTCGGGATACCCGTCCAGGCGGGCAACGGTTCCCGGACCGCGCGAGGCACACGTGCAAACGACTGGCGGAGATACTACCCGCAAGTATACTCGTGCTGACCGAATGGAGCCAGGGATGAATCTGAAGGGGAGCGCTTATATTGCTGGTGCTTTCGAGCACCCCACCCGACGGGCGCCCGACAAGTCGGTGGCGCAACTTCACGCGGAATGCGCCAAGGGCGCTTTGGAAGACGCCGGGCTCACCAAGCAAGAGGTCGACGGCTATTTCTGCGCGGGGGACGCACCCGGCATGGGCCCGCTCTCGATGGTCGATTATATGAACCTGCGCGTGCGGCACGTGGATGCCACCGATATCGGCGGCTCCTCCTATTTGATGCTGGTCGCGCATGCGGCGGAGGCCATCGCGGCGGGACGCTGCAACGTGGCGTTGATCACCCTGGCGGGGCGGCCACGCAGCGAAGGAATGGCGACGGGAACGGCTCCGCGTGCCGGCGATCCGGCACAGCCCGAAATGCAGTTCGAGTACCCGTACGCGCCAACAATCGTGAATATGTACGCCATGTGCGCGATGCGTCACATGCACGAATTCGGCACCACGAGCGAGCAGCTCGCCTGGATCAAGGTCGCCGCCTCGCACCACGCCCAGCACAATCCGAACGCCGTGCTGCGCGAGGTCGTGACCGTCGAGCAGGTAGTGAACTCCCCCATCGTCGCCAGTCCCCTGCACCGTCTCGATTGCTGCGTCATCAGCGATGGGGGCGGCGCCCTGGTCGTGGTGAAGCCGGAGATCGCCGCCGCACTCGATCGACCGAGGGTGAAATTACGCGGCGCCGGGGAGTCGGTGAAGGGCCAGATGGGCGGGCGTGTGGATCTCACTTATACCGGCGCACGCTATTCCGGCCCTGCCGCGTTCGAGATGGCGGGGGTGATGCCGGCCGATATCAAATACGCTTCGATCTACGACAGCTTCACCATCACCGTGCTGATGCAAATCGAGGATCTCGGGTTCTGCGAAAAGGGACAGGGCGGCCGCTTCGTCGCGGACGGCAACCTGATCTCCGGTCAAGGCAAGCTGCCTTTCAACACGGACGGCGGCGGATTGTGCAACAATCATCCGGCCAATCGCGGTGGCATCACCAAAGTGATCGAGGCAGTTCGTCAGCTCCGCGGCGAGGCACATCCGGCGGTGCAGGTAAAGAACTGCGATCTCGCGCTTGCGCACGGCACCGGTGGGTCGCTCGGAACCCGCCACGGCAGCGCCACACTGATTCTGGAACGGGAGTAAGCCCGATGCCGGAACGCACTTTGCACTTCGTCGGTAGCCCTGACGCAAATCCCGAAGTCAAAACTTTCTGGGACGCTGCCGCCGAGGGCAGGTTCATCGTAAAGCGCTGCACCGATTGCGGTCAGGCGCATTGGTATCCGCGAGCGCTATGCCCGTTCTGCTTCAGCCAGGCGACCGAGTTCGTGACGGGCTCGGGCAATGGCACGATCTACGCCTTCAGCGTGATGCGCCGCACGGAAAGCCCGTACGTTATCGCTTACGTTACCCTAGATGAGGGCACGACGATGATGACGAATATCGTCGACTGCGACTTCGAGAGGTTGAAAATCGGCCAAAGGGTCCGCCTGATTTTCAAGCCGACGGTGAACGGCCCGCCAGTACCGTGCTTCACGACCGGTGCATAGTGTCAGGCTGCGGCGACCCTGGATTCAATACGATCCCAGATCTGTTGTTCCAAGTGTACACCGTCGAAGCGCGCGACCTCCTGCAACCCGGTCGGCGACGTCACGTTGATTTCCGTCAGCCAATCGCCGATCACGTCGATACCGACGAAGATCAGACCTTGCGCCCGCAACTCCGGTCCGATGCGGGCACATATCTCACGGTCCCGCGCAGACAGCCCGGTCTTCTCCGCCCGGCCGCCGACATGCATGTTGGACCGTGCCTCACCGTGAGCCGGAACGCGGTTGATCGCGCCCATCGGCTCACCGTCCACCAAGATGATCCGCTTGTCGCCTTGCCGGACCGAGGGCTCGTAACGCTGAAACATCAATGGCTCGCGCGACCGCGCGAAGTGCATCTCAAGCAGCGCGGCTAGATTCTCGTCATCCGGCTTGATTCGGAACACCCCCGCGCCGCCGTTGCCGAAGAGCGGTTTCACCACGATGTCCCGATGCTCCTCGCGGAAACTGCGAATTGCCTCCAGATCCCAGGTGATCATCGTCGGAGGCATGAGATCCGGAAATCGTGTCACCAGGATCTTCTCAGGCGCGTTGCGCACCGCGGCCGGATCGTTCACCACCAGCGTCTTCGGATGAATGTGCTCCAGCATGTGTGTGGCCGTGATATAGGCCATGTCGAACGGCGGGTCCTGACGCATCAGCACTACGTCCATCGCGGCGAGATCGAGCGATCTCAGCTCGCCGAACCGGTAGTGATCGCCAGCCACCCGCTGGACGGTGACCGATCGCGCACGGGCGAACAGCCGCTCCTCTCGACCTGCGCGTCCCGCCCTCGCTCCCTCCCGCAATGATAGGTGGCGCACCTCGTAATGCCAGAGGGCGTGCCCGCGGGCCTGAGCCTCCAACATCAGCGCGAAGGTCGAGTCGCCTTCTATGCTGATGGTCTCGATCGGGTCCATCTGGACCGCGACCCGCAGTGCGCGCGAGCGTTCCGCCATTGACCGTCCCAGGCCCCTTATGCACCCCAACCGCCGCACTCCGCGCTGCTGGCGGGGGCGGCGAGGAGGTGCTTAGAGCCTTTCCAGTACAACTGGAAGCGCCCCTATCCTGGGTTGCTGCCGGACCGGCTGTCGGAGCCGGAGCTCTACGACAAAGGAGCGCGTTTTTCCGTCACGAACACGAGTGCTTCGCTGATGCCGGGCAAGACGCGATAGCGCTTTATTTCTCGGAGGCCGGCGGCGGATATCAGTTCGGCCGCCTCCTTCGGGGAGAGCGAATAAACCGCCGGTTTTTGGTGCCTGAGAACCCGCTTCAGCATGCGTCTCAGCCGATGATAGGGGGTATCCAGACCCTGCGTGAACACGACCCGCCCTCTTGTAACCGCGGCCACGTTGCGGAGGAACTCGATCTGCTCGGGAAGCGGAAAGTGCATCAGGACCCGCGCGCAAAGCGCGGCTTCGAACTGCAGTCCGGACTTGCCGAGGGCTTTAGCATCCTGCTGTTGCCCTCGAAAGCGATCGAAGCGCCGGAGTTGCGAACGGGCGACGCCCAGCATCGACTCGGATATATCGAGCCCAACGACTGTGAAGCCCTCTTCCAGCAAAACCTCAGCCAAGCGGCCGGTCCCGCAAGGGACGTCGACGACTGTCGACCCACGAGGAACATCGGCGAAAGCCCGGCGAATCAGGCGCTTCTCCAGATGATTGTAGACGCGGCCGGCCAAGCTACGGAAACGTTGCTCGTCATACGACCCAGCGATGGCATCATCTTTGTAGAAACTGGCTGGATCCCAACCCTTTCCGTAACCAACAGCCATATCAAGTCCTTCCAATGTAACGAAACGCGACACCGATTCGAGTGGACAGCAAGCCGCTGGTAGCTGCGCTCGCCCCAGATTTCCGCAGCCCGCCAAGCCCGGGCCTCCTCTTTACAGGGCCGTGACGCGAGCCTGAGCGTCAGCTAGGTTCGAGACCTCGGCTGTCAGGCGCGACAGCAAACGATCGAGCATCCAGTTGGTGATCCATAAGCGGGGCGGGCGGGACCAGGATCCGGCATTTGCTCGAAGGCGCACGGCGTTCGCCAGCCTGGTCCATGCGAGGGGCAATTCGGGAAGTTCCCGGCCGCCATCCAGGGCATATCCGTCGCAGAAAGCGCGCTCCAGACGCCCCGTGAGAGGCACAAACAGACCGGTGGGGGAAATGGTCGTCGCCGTATGATTGAGGAAGTGAGCCACGTCCCCGATGGCCGGGCCCGGGGGGCCTGCGTTCATGTCCAGCCCGTAAAGGCGACGCTCTCGCCAAATCAGATTAGCGGGTTTGAAATCCCCGTAGCTGCTCGTCCACAAAACATCCTGTTCGGCGACGATGTGGGCTGTTCGCCGCAGCACGTCCATAGTCGCTTTGCGAATTACGGTGCGAAATGCCCTGGGGTTAGCTCGATAAACTTCGTCGAGGCCTTCCAGGAGCGCGGCTACGGGTAGAGGGGCGGAGTGCAACTCTGTCAGGTGTTGCAGGCGACCGAGCCAATTACCGGCCTGCCTAGCCGCCTCGACAGCTTCGGCGGCGGACGCTCTTGCGAACACCTTTTCGAGATTTGGACCGTCAATCCACTCGGCGACCACGATGCCTTCTTCCGGAAAAACGTAAAGCGGCTCCGGGCAGCGCAGAACAGGATCGCCGGAGGCGAGCTGTGCAAACCGCTCCAGGGCGTTATAGGCATCGATTGCTACCTCCGACGCCGGGGCCCCCGTCGCTGGGTCTGTACAGACCTTGACCACGATGGGATTTTCGAATGCGCTCCCGTCACCGAGATAGATCTTCGACCAAGGCGAGCGCGCAACCGGACCCTTGAGCCGAATAGTAGCCGATTCCGAGACCGATTGAGACAGCAAGGTCCGCAGCAATGGCGCGGACAATTGCTCAGCAGTTGCAGCCCGCATCGGATATATCTAAGGCCCTGCCGTTCAAAAGCCCGCTGTGGGGCGGATGGTGCGGTCATTAGGTAACCAGAAGTTCCTATAACTTCAATAACAGACTTCCGAGTGCCACGAACCGCAGCACCCCGCAGGCGCTACAGGGGCGGCCGGACTGCATGACTTGACATGCTAGGGAGAGCACGCAGCCGTAGTCAGCCGGAAGAGAAGAGGAGGATCCCAATGATTCACGTCGTCGCCATCATCACCGCCAAACCTGGGCTGCGCGAGTCCATCCTCGCGGAGTTCCGGGCCAACATGCCCGCCGTCCACGCCGAGTCGGGCTGCATTGAATACGGACCGGCCGTAGACGCCGAGGGACTCGGCGGGATGCAGACCAAATTCGGCCCGGACACATTCATCGTGCTGGAGAAATGGGAGAATGTGGACGCGCTCAAGGCGCATTCGGCCACTCCGCATATGGCCGCCTACGCCGCCAAGACCAAAGACATGATCGCGAGCCGTGTCATCCACGTGGTCGCACCGGTGGCCGAGGGAGGCTGAGCGCCGCCTCCCTCGCGTCTTAATCGGGGCGCGGGTGAACCGTGCGGCCGGAGCTGTGGCCTTTATTCGGCCGCCGGAACGTAGAGTTCCTTCCCGTGCTCGAGAAACTCCTGGCTCTTTTGCTCCAGTCCCGCCAACCGCTCGGCATCGGCGCGCAAATCTTGCGTGATTCTCATCGAACAGAACTTCGGTCCGCACATCGAGCAGAAATGCGCGACCTTGTGCGCGTCCTTCGGAAGGGTTTCGTCGTGGAAGCTGCGCGCGGTATCCGGGTCGAGCGATAGATTGAACTGGTCCTCCCAGCGAAACTCGAAACGCGCCCGCGAAACCGCGTCGTCGCGCAGCTTGGCGGAGGGGTGTCCTTTGGCGAGATCCGCGGCATGCGCTGCGATCCGGTAAGTGATGACGCCCGCCTTCACGTCGTCCCGATTGGGCAGCCCGAGGTGCTCCTTCGGCGTCACGTAACAGAGCATCGCCGTGCCGAACCAGCCGATCATGGCCGCGCCGATCGCGGATGTGATGTGGTCATATCCCGGCGCGATGTCCGTGGTCAGCGGGCCGAGCGTGTAGAACGGCGCCTCGCCGCATTCGGCGAGCTGCTTTTCCATGTTGACCTTGATCTTATGCATCGGCACGTGGCCGGGGCCCTCGATCATCACTTGGCAGCCCTTGTCCCAGGCGATTTTGGTCAGTTCGCCGAGGGTCTCGAGCTCGGCAAACTGCGCGGCATCGTTCGCATCAGCGATCGAACCGGGACGCAGCCCATCACCTAACGAGAACGATACGTCGTATTTGCGCATAATGTCGCAAATTTCGTCGAATCGCTCGTAAAGAAAGCTTTCCTTATGGTGCGCCAGGCACCAGCGCGCCATGATCGAGCCGCCGCGCGAGACGATGCCCGTGACCCGCCGAGCGGTCAGAGGCACATACGCCAGCCGCACACCGGCATGGATCGTGAAGTAATCGACGCCTTGCTCGGCCTGCTCGATCAGGGTGTCCTTGAACACCTCCCAATCGAGCTTGTCGGGCTCCCCGTCTACTTTCTCGAGCGCCTGGTAGATCGGCACGGTGCCGATCGGCACCGGCGCGTTGCGCAGAATCCAGCCGCGGATGTTGTGGATGTTCCGACCGGTCGAGAGATCCATGACCGTGTCCGCGCCCCAGCGAATCGCCCATACCAGCTTCTCGACCTCTTCGGCGGCGCCGGAGGTCACGGCGGAATTGCCGATATTGGCGTTGATTTTCACGAGGAAATTGCGCCCGATGATCACTGGTTCCAATTCGGGATGATTGATGTTGGCGGGAATGATCGCGCGTCCGGCGGCGATCTCTTTGCGGACGAATTCCGGGGTGATGAATTCGGGAATCGCAGCGCCGAAATCCTCGCCATCGGCCCGGCGTTCGGCGGCTCCGGCGAGCGCCTCGGACCGGCCGAGATTCTCGCGATGCGCGACGTAGACCATCTCCTCGGTAACGATGCCGGCGCGTGCGAACTCGAGTTGCGTGACTGGCTGGCCCGTTCGGCCGGCCAACACGGGATGGTCGGCGGGACAGGGCGGCACCAGACGGTCACCCGAAGCCCCACCGTTGTCCTCGGGCCGTACCCCGCGCGCCGGAACAAAGCCAAAGTCGCGTCGGGTCATCCATTCGCGGCGGAGCGGCGGCAACCCGGACGCGAGATCGATGCTGGCGGTCGCATCTGTATAGAGACCCGAGGTGTCGTAGGCGCGAAATGGCGTCTCGCGCGCGGACGGGTCCAGCGCAATCTCCCGGAAGGGCACCCGAATGTCGGGCCGGCCCTCTGGGCTCGTGTAGATTTTCCGCGATCCGGCAATCGGCCCCGTTGTCACGCTGCTCGGCTTGGTCTGGACGGTCATCCGCGTCTCCTCTGGGTCTGGAGCGGTGGATGCGGGATGATTAGCGAGGAAAGGTCCCGTCCCTCCGCCGGCATGACCCGGTTCAGGTTCCAGGGTCACCGCGCCTAGAGCGGTATCTCAGCCCCCTGCCGGGGCTCCCCTCGGTTTGCCGCTCAAGATGGCCGGGTTCGACCGAGCCTGTCAAACCTACATGTTTCGCACCTCCGGAAACCTCGGCCACCTTCTTGGCGAGCCGCTCGAGCGGTCCAGGGCTGGCGTGCTCTGGGAAGGATGCGAATGGCTTGTGCCGCGCCCGGATTGGCCCTTATCCTTTGGTCGAGTAACAATCTATCCTCGCAACGAATCCCGCCTGGCGATCGCAACCGCGCTCTTATCTGGAGAATGCCATGAGACATCTGCTGCTCGTCGCCGCGCTGCTTAGCCTCGCCGCGTGCAAATCGGACTACACCGAGAGAACGAGGGACACCCTCACGTCGGCTCCGCCAGCCAATCAGACCGGCTCGATGGGTTATCAAGGTCCCGGCACGGACACCGGGCGAATGGATTCGACCTCGCCCAGCAACCCGACCGGTTCCATGGGCTACCAGGGCTCAGGCGCCGGCGCGGCCGACAGGACCAGCGAAGCCCCACCCAGGAATCCGACAGGCTCCGTCGGCTACCAGAGATAGGGAGCGGCTTCCCGCTGGTTTCGGTCAGAGCGGCCGCTCGAAAGCTCCGCCGTTCTGACCGAAGGGGTGGAGGCGAGGTGTCGCCCGGCGTTCCCGTTCAACCTTCGACCGCAGCCGGCTGAGCCTTCGGGACATCCTCATCGAGGGTGGCGAGCATCAGAGCGGAATGGGCGTAAGCTCCGCCAGCGCGCATTTCGGCCGCCACCCAGATCGCCTCCATCAGCTCCTCGGCGCTCGCACCGGCGCGCCGGGCCGCCTTGGTATGGCCTTTGATGCAATACGGACATTGCGTTACGTGGGCGACCGCGACCGCGATGATCTGCTTCGTCTTTGCCGACAGCGCGCCGTCCGCGAAAGCCGCTTTGCTGAAAGCGTCAAACGCCGACTGCTGCTCGGGTGCAAGGGCGCGCCGCTTTCGCGCCAATTCGCGCGTGGGCTCGGGATACATGTCGGCGGCCATTTCTCGCTCCTTCTCGTGTTCGCGGCACATCACTGTCAGCCGCCCCGATGCGAGAATGCGCCCGGACTCGACCTGCCGCGAGCGCGGGCCCCCCGAGGTCATCTCACGTTTTCGTTACCGCAACGAGGTTGTCATACAACTAATCCGTGCGGTATATACAACCGTCCTCGAGAGCGAGGCGGACGGCCCTCATCAAGAAGGTGCGCCACGCGGAGCCAGATCGCTCGCGCACCCGAGGTCCGCTGAATCCTGTCTGGCGAAGCTCAGAAGCAGCGCACACCAACCGCTCTTACCGGAGCGATGCTTCAGTGTTGCCGTAAAGGCCCTCTCCGGGTGGCCAAGTCTGAATGACTTGAAGTGAATACCCTGAAAATTCCAACGCATGCGGGGACGTAAAATGGTCAATAATTCCGAAACGAAACAATCAACGGATCGAGGCGCGGGACAAGCGGAGCGGGCCGGCCGAGCGGGGGTCGAAACCCTGCTTCGCGAGGGCGAAGCCGCCGCTAATGCGGCACGGCACGGCATTGAAGGAAATGCGGAGACGGTCCGCCGAATGAGCGAGACGGCCGGAGACGCGGCTCGCCGGGAGGTGCGGAACTTGGCCGAAGGGCAGCAGCAATTCCTACAGACCGCGACTGAGCAGTTCGAGGAGGTGAGTTGGGCAATGGCCCAGACGGTTCAGGGCGCTACCGAACACTTGCGCACGATCATGGCGCTGCCGGACGCGGCGCGGGGTGGTCTACAGGATTTGCAACAGAGCATGGCGGGGATTGCGGAACGCATTCTGCAAACAAATTTGCGTGCCAGCCAAGAGTTTTTCCGTCTCGCCAGTCCCACCGCTTTCATTGATCTGCAGCAGCGGTTCGTGCGCGATTACTTGAACACCTTGATGGAGGGTAGCGCCACCGTGATCCGCGCTATTCGCCGCACCGCCGACCAGACGCTGCGCCCGCTCGATCAGCAGATCGAACAGCGACGCGGCGGTTAAACCGTTTCCGACTGATCGAGTTTGGGATGAGCGATCACCCTCCCGTTTTCGCTCATCCCCATCTTCCCGCTAGGGCATGCACATATCGCAAGTGATCTGCTGAGGGTGCTTCCCTGCGGCAGTACGAGTGCGATTTCGCTAAAGCTCGTCATCCACCGCGAACGCTTTTGTGTGCAAGCTGGCGCCCCCTGAGCCGAAAAGGCTTTGCCCTTGTTGTCCGCCGCGCTTGAGTTCGTGCAGTTCGATCCCTGCCTGGAGCAGCCGGCGGCGGTAGCGTGCATAGCCGCCGTGGACTGCAAGCACGTCCGTGGCCGCCAGGGAGTTCGTCAAGACCGAGACTGACACTCCGCGGCGGGCTAGCGTGGTCAGCGTCCGCGTCCCGCGCCGGCCCGGCACGAAGTAAAGGGGAGATTAGGACCACACGCTTCCGGGCGGGGCGCAGCGCGCCTCGGACCGCTTCGAGCATGCCGGGAGAACGGCGGCGGCCAAGCCCCTTGCCCGGCGGGTCGGCAACGAACCGGACCTTGTCCGAACCGAGCACGGTGCGATTTGCCTTCAGCAACTCCGCCAGGTTCGGGAGAGCACGCAGCCGTTCCAGGTAAGCAGGGGCCGAAGCCGAACTTGCGACGACGTCGAGCTTGCGGCGGATCGAGTCCAGTCCGCCACCTACTGGGCGCGAAGCTGCGACCTGGTCGATGGGGCGGACCCGGCGGTCGGTCCAATAGCGGTCAAAAAGCGTGAGGACCTGGGACGTCGCCCTGCCTGCCACGACAAGGTCGAGGTCGCGGAAGTTGAATTGGCTGGAAGCATCGAAATATTCGTCGCCGACATTGCGGCCACCCCCGATCACGAGGCGGCCGTCCACGATCCAGGCCTTGTTGTGCATACGGTGGTTCAAGCGGTAGCCGGCAAATAAGAACTCGACCGCAGCGCCCAGCAATCCCCAGGAGCGGAGTTGGAACGGGTTATACAGCCGGACCTCGATGCGGGGGTGCTGCGCGAGCGTTGCGAGGGCACGTTCGGTCCGCCTCACGTAGAGATCGTCCAGCAGCAGCCGTACCCGCACGCCTCGATCGGCCGCTCGAAGCACTTCCCGGATCAGCAGCCGGCCGGTCACGTCCTCATCCCATACGTAATACTGGAGGTCGAGCGTCTGGGCGGCGGCCCGGGCGCTGAGCGCGCGCAGAGCGAATGCCACCAGATTGTCAGGGACGAGCGACACATCCGTCTGCAAACCGGCTGGAACCGGAAAAGCCACGCTCGCGCCGCTCGAATTCGGTTCCGGGCCGCATATGGATTCCTCGCTCCGCTAGCCGTCGATGACCTTACGGCACCAGCCCGGGCGCTGGAAGTCTGCTGCGGATAAACGCAAGAACCCGGGAATTCAGGCCTGCTCGCGTGGAAGGAGCGCATCGCCGGCGGATTTTGCGTCCACCGCCGGTCCGGAGCAATGGCGTGGTCACGGGGAGCGCCGCAATTTCCGGCGCCGGCCGGTCCGGTCCCGGCTCTTTCTTCTTTTCAGACATTCGAAGAGGAACTTATAGTGCGTTCCGGCTTAAGTGAGCGGCCGTAATTAGGCCGATTCATATCGCTTAAGCCTCCCAAGCGCGGAGCTGCGTCGCGTTGGGGCGGACCGGCTGTCGGCGGAGGCGGTGCGGCTGATCTTGCGCCAGCACGCTTTTGAGCCGGCTACCGCGACGGTCGGATCACGCCACACTCGCTGCGTGCTGGCTGAATCACCGCTCTCGCTCGCGCGGCCGTGCACGAGCGGACATCATGCAGCACTCCGCGGCTATATCCGAGCCGCGCTCACCGAGGACGCTTTCATGTCAAAGGCACTCTGGCGGTTGCCACAGGATCAAAGGCGGTGCCAGCCATCTGCGCGCCTGGGAGCTGCGGGGCCAGAGCCAGGGCGCCCTCCCCTGCCCCGCCCCCCATCCTTGATGGCCAACCACCTTACCCCGAGTTCGCCGGCGCACGCGCCTACGCCACCTTGACCGGACGGCTCGCCGCCATCATCCAGGGATACGCCTCGCTCTGCCCGCCCTTCGACGCGAGGCACCGGGGGGCTGCCGCGGGCAGTCCTGAGGGCAACGGGAAGCCCTCCCTTGCTCCTCCCGCCTCGAAATCGTCTTAGTGCAGCACTGAAGGCGAGCTGTAGCCGGAACGGAAATCGACGCTGAGAGGCGCATACAATGATCGCGGAAGAGGAGCCCAGTTCGGGAGCCGGCCAGGGCCGGATGTGGGTAGCGGGCGAAGCCTACGAACTCTACGTCGGACGCTGGAGCCGCCTCGTGGCGACGAAATTTCTCAGTCGTCTCGCTGTCCCTAACGGCTAGACGAGTTTCCGCCAGATACTCAGTAATACCGACGATAGTAGTACTGCGGGCGATAGTAGTGGGGGTGTAGTAGCCGTATCCGTAACGGTGATAAGGATGGTAGCCGTAGGGGTGGTAGTAATGAGGGTGGTAATAGTTGGGATGCCACCTTCCCCAACGGTCATACCACCGTATGCGGGTGTTGAAGCCTGAATGGCTAACCCGCCCGCAATTGCCAGGACGGCGATGGCTACCCGCAGGGGCGCACTCCAGACTTATGGCAAAATTCAGACCGCGATTCCTCGGAGGCCTCCCGTCGCGGTTGATTCCGCAGCCAGCGCTCCACGGCGGCCTCGTGCTCCGAAGTGGGTCCTGGGTTTGCTGACTCTGGCCCTGGCTGCCTTGGCTCTCGAAGACAAAGGCCGCGAAGTCGCCGGCAACGCGCGGGAAGCCTATGGCGAGGTCGCTGACCAGGCGCGTGTGGCGACGAAGACCCTCCTCGGCCGCAGGTGGACCGACAGCCGCTCTCGGGACTCCTGGTTACGAGCGTCCTTGGCTACGTCCTGGCTCGGCTCGTGCCACGCCGGTAATAACTAGGCCGAAGTTTGCGCTTGCGAGAGCCATTTCGCCCAGTGTTTCCGCGGCAAAATGCCTATACGGACTGGCAGATTGTGTCCATAGGTCGGGCTTGCCCCGGCGCGGCCGAATGTGATCCGATTCGCGGATGTTAATGGATGCTGTCCCAGAACGGCCGCTCTCCGAGACCCGAACGGCGCCGTTCGGCTTCCGAGCGACCCGGTTTCGTCAAACACAGCCGTTCCGAACCTGCTCTGAGCACCTATGATGAGTGTCCAGTAAGCCGCCAAGCCCAGCCGGGAAAGATCGAGTCGGATCAAGCAGTTGCGCTGCAATGCCCCGCAAACTTCGGACTAGGAACGCCATTCTGACCTCTGGAGAACCCATGCCCAGCAACAAACCGGAGAAGCTGAGCAACCCGAGACGCCCGGAGGCGGCAAGTCGAACGCGCTAAAGAAGCCGTTGCAGCCGTCGAAGGAGCTGGCGGCCGTGATCGGCCCGGGCACCCTGTCCCGGGCCGAAGCCGTCAGCAAAGTCTGGGACTACATTCGGGTGCACAACCTGCAAAATCCGCAAGACCGCCGCGAGATCCTGGCCGACGACACGCTCAGCAAGGTGTTCGGCAAGGAGAAGGTGACCATGTTCGAGATGAACAAGTACCTGGCCCAGCACCTCAGGTGACGGCACCTCTACCGGCTCGTGGTTCCAGCAATGCTTGCCCGGCCGGGTCGTCCGTTACCCGTCTTGCCCCGCATCCCACGGGCGCGCTCGCGTTAGCCCCGGACCATAGCACGCGAACCGCCTGAACCCCCGCGAGAGAGCAGCGGCGACACGAGCCCGCGGCGCCGCGGCCGACCTTCGAAGACCGGGATAGCCGGCACAAGCATGGCTGCAAGACCGGGGCCGGGCAAGAAATCAGCCGCGGATACCTCGCCTCCCCGCACCAAAGCGGCCGCGAAAGCGCCCCAGAAGCCGGCGCCCCGGGCGGCCCAAGGCGAGCCCGGCACCCGCTCCACGCGGCACCAGCGGCCGGGGTGGCAAATTCGGCGCGGCGGAGCTCACCGGTCAAATCCAGCAGGTCCGTAAGCGTCCGGGCTCGCACGCCTAGCGGCACGGGATCGCCTTGTGCAGGGGTGAGACCTTACAGCCGGCTTTAAGGTTAAGGTGCTGCGAAAGGTCAATGACGGATCGAACGGTGGAGATCGTCAGTGGGCGTGAGCGCCGGCGGCGATGGAGCATCGACGAGAAGCTCCGCCTGGTTTCGGAGACGTATGAACCGGGTGCCTGCGTGCGCCAGGTTGCGGCGAGCCACGACGTCTATCCGGGGCTGCTGTTCACGTGGCGACGGCAGGTCCGCGAGGGCACGCTCGCGCGATCGCCGCCGGCCGTTTTTCTGCCGGTCCGCGCCGCACGTGAGCCGCAGGATCCGGTGCCGGCGCCGAGCGAGAGGTCACGTCGCGTGCCGCCGGCCAGATCGAGATCGAACTCAAGGACGGCAGCCGCGTGCGCGTTGATGCGGGCGTCAGTCTGGCATCGCTGCGTCGTGTGCTGGCGGCCCTGCGCGGGTGATCTCACCTTCTGCCGGCACACGCGTCTGGCTCGCCGCCGGCGCGACCGACATGCGCCGCGGATTCGATGGTCTGGCGCGCCAAGTGCAGCAGGTGCTCGGACAAGATCCTTTCAGTGGCCATCTGTTCGTCTTCCGTGGCCGCCGCGGCGATCTGGTCAAGGTGCTGTTCTGGGACGGCCAGGGACTGTGCCTGTTCGCCAAGCGCCTGGAGCGCGGGCAATTCGTGTGGCCGCAGGCCAAGGACGGCGTGGTGACGCTGACGCCGGCGCAGCTGTCGACGCTGCTCGATCACGCATGTTGAAGCCCCCTCTGGTGAGGCTGACAAATTCTAAGGTCGAGGCGATTGATGGTGTGGTTCCGGAGGTTTCTGACCGCATCGAGGACGGCGGTGGTGTCCTGGAAGAGGTAAGCTCCGGTCGGCTGTCGATCGATGAGAAGGCGCTTCTGCCTGATCTGCACGTAAATCCAGTTCACGGGGATATTTAGCCGGATAGCGAGCTGCGGAGCGCTGAGCAGGCCTGTGTCATGGGACCATCTGGTGCGCGGCTCGGTTACCCTGATTCCGGCGCCGCGCCGGATCTGCCCCACTGTGATCGGAAGCACCATGTTTTCGCAGGTTGGGGAGCGATGGCCCTCGCCGGTGAGGGTCGAGGCGATTTCGTCATCGGGGATGCCATCGCGGGCAAGATCGAGCACACGATCACGCATTTCCGTACCTCGCGTGAGCTTGAGGACGGAGTTGACCTTCATCTTGACTTCGAGATTGGTCACAGCGCCGCCCCGCCAGACAATCCTGACCAGAGCGACATCGTGCTCACCGCGGTCGAGCACAACTTTGTCAATCGAGACACCGCAATAGCGCTTTGCGTTGAGCATCCGTAGTGGCTGGGTCCTCCCAGATTTGCGGGAGGCGTCCCGCGAGGTGGACGACCTTGCCATGCAAGACCTTGCCTATCCCCATTTGACCGACGGCCTGTGGAGAGGATTGCTGAACAAGCGCCTCCTCGGCCGCTCGGACCTCGCTCAAGGCCGCTTCCCAGCGTCGCTCAAGTTCCGCGGCGACGAGACGATTGTCGGGGTCGACGCGGTTGAATTGGCGTTCGGCCAGCGCGGCGGCATAGCGCTTGCGCTCGAGCTGCCGTTCCGCGCTGGTTCGCAGCGCCGTTTCCACCTGCTGCTGCGCTCGGCGCGCCTTCGACAGCGCATCAAGCTCGGCCGGCGCCAGGGCCGTCAGGAAGGCATCCGCGACAACAGTGTCTACGCGCGCGGCGCGGATGTACTGGCAGGCCGGCAAGCCCTCGTTGGAGCGCAGATGGTTACATACATACTGCCCGCCGCCCTTGTAGCGGACGTACATCTTGTGACCGCATCGCGCGCACCAGGTGATACCGTGCAACAGAAGATCGCCGTCGCGGGGAGCGCCCCTCGTCTTGTTGCGCATGTATTCGGCCCGATTGTCTCTTATGACGCTGCGGATCATTTCATAAGTCTGCCAGTCGACGTAGGCAGGATACCGGCCCTTCACGACAATTCGCCATTCCTCGATTGGCCGCGGCGCTTTCGCCCGTGACGCGCTGTCGCGCGCGAGTGCACGCATGCGGGTGCGGCCATAGACGAAGGCGCCGGCGTAGGCGGGATTCTTCAGGATCGCCGCCACCGAGCAGATCGTCGCTCGCGCCCAACACAAATCGCCATGCCGGTCGCGGCGTGGAAGGTCGAAACCACGATCGTTGAGCAGGCGCATGACCTTGGCCACGGTGCGGAACTTCAGGAACATCTCGAACACAAGCCCCAGCCGTTCCTGAACGGCCATGTCGGGGTCCTTGGTGACCACACCGGTCGGATCGCGGAGGAAGCCGATCGGCAGAGTGAGCGCCAACTCGCCACGCTCGGCCTTGGCGAGGAGGCCGGCGGTCAGGCGACTGCGGATCGTGTGCAGTTCAAGCTCCGATATCGTCCCCTTCAGCCCCAGAAGCAGCCGGCCATTGGCGCTGCCCGGATCATAGACCCCGTCACGATCGGCGATAAGGCAGCCGCGCAGGCCGCAGATATCCAAGAGCGGGTACCAATCGGAGCAGTTGCGCGCCAGGCGCGTGACGTCAATCGACAGGATCAGACCCACTTCGCTGAGCCCAACCCGGCCAACGAGTTCCTTAAAGCCGCTCCGCTGCGCAACCGACGCCCCGCTCAGGCCAAGATCCGCATCGATCACATCGATATCGGCCTCATGCCATCCGAGTTCGCGAGCGCGCTGGCGCAACGCGTATTGGAGTCGCAGGCTTTCCTGATTGCTCACTACCTGATGGGGTGTCGATTGCCGGATATAGACCACGGCCTTGCGCGCCAAGTGGGCCGGCTTGACCAGTTCGGACTTCACGAGACATCTCCGCCAGAACCGCGGCGATGTCGTTGACGATCTGGCGCTGTAGAGCCGATGGCAGTGTCGCCCAAAGATCTTTCGGATCTATACTCATCGCTTTCGAGACATTCGACCGCTGATATAAGCTCGCAAAGCGCCTCTATACTCAATTTCGTCCAATTCGCGTTCAGTCCATAAGGTTCAGTTGCAGATATTGGAACCAATAGACTTGTCCCGCCGCGATGCTCGACTTCATATGAAGGTGGAAAATTGCCACCTCTGTGCGACGAGCGGCAGATCACGCGGAACGCTCGCCCATAGAGAGGATGTCGCGGATCCAGAACCTGGATCACCTCGACCAATGATTCATCAGGTTCACCAGACGGGATATTCCTGTAGGCCTTCGCTGGACGGGTGCGAGTGGCGCGCGCCAGCGCGGCGTGGCGCACGCCGGAGTTGGCCGGATAAAAACTGGCTGAGGCTGGCGAATTGCTGGCGCCGACGCGACGGCGTCGTGCACCATTGCGGCGTGCAGATCGATCTTGACCGCCTTGCCTGACGATCCAGCTCTGCTGCAGCAGATGCTGCGGGAGGTCGTGCAGGAGATGGGCGCCGAGAACGACAAACTCCGCATGCTGATCCAGCGCCTGCTACGCCATCGGTTTGGCCGCCGCTCCGAGCAGTTGAGAGCCGATCAGCTGCAGTTCGGGTTGGAGGATCTGGAGCAGACGGTCGCCGCGAACCAGGCCGGCGCAGGATGCTGCCGAGACGCCGCGGGCAGACGGCGCGCGGCGAGGCGCCCGGCCCAATCGCAATCATGGCGCGTTGCCGGCGCACCTGCCGCGCGATGAGGTGGTGATCGACATCGAAGACCGCGACTGCCCGTGCTGCGGCGGTGCGCTGCACGTGATCGGTGAGGACTGCGCACCGAGCAGCTCGACATCGTGCCGGCGCAGCTGCGGGTGCGCGTCACGCGCCGGCCGCGCTATGGCTGCCGCAGCTGCGAGGTGGCATCGTGGTAGGCGCCGGCGCCGGAGCGGCCGATCGATGGCGGCATGGCGACCGAGGCGCTGATCGCGCATGTGGTCGTCAGCAAGTTCTGCGACTCACTGCCGCTGTATCGCCAGGCGCAGATGCTGGCGCGCCAGGGCATGACGCTGGATCGCTCCACGTTGAGCAACTGGGTAGGCCGCGCCTGCTGGTGGCTGACGCCGCTCTATGACCTGATCGTCAGCACGGTGCTGGCGTCGCGACAAGCTGTTCGCCGACGATACGACGCTGCCGGTGCTCGATCCCGGCCGCGGCAGGACCAAGACCGGCCGGCTGTGGTGCTATGCGGTCGATGATCGGCCGTGGCGCGGCGCAAGCCATCCCGTCGGCGGCGTATGTGTACTCCGAGGACCGCAGGGTCGCGCGTCCGGCCGCGCACCTGGCGAGCTTCCGCGGCGTGCTGCAGGTCGACGGCTATGCTGGGTTCAAGCGGCTGGCCGGAGATCGCGCGGACGATTCGATCCGGCTCGCCTTCTGCTGGGCGCACATGCGGCGGCCGTTCTATCGACTTCCCGTTCGACGCAGTCGCCGCTCGCGGCCGAGGTGCTGGCACGCATCCGCGCGCTCTACGCGATCGAGGCGGAGATTCGCGGGTCATCCGGCCGAACATCGACGAGCGTACGGCAGGAGCGAAGTCGGCCGATCGTCGAGGCTCTGCACACCTGGCTGGAGGATCAGTCGCCGCGCGTCTCCGGAGTGTCCGATCTCGCGAAGGCCATGCGCTACGCGTTGCGCCACTGGCCGGGGCTGATCGCGTTCCTCGACGACGGGCGGATCGAGATGGGTAGAGTCGAGGACAGGCGCGGTGGCTGTAGTCGCCCGCCGGGTTGTCAGCAGTGCTTTCGCTCCGCCCCCTCAAGCCGGGCTGGCATGGCCCCGTTTCCTGTCCCCGCTCGTCAAACCGGACGTGCAGATTTCCCGCATCCGGCTTTCTCCCGCTCCATCAGACCTTCGCTCTCGGCAGGTCGACACGTCGTCGCGGGACGGCTATAGAGGCCAAGCGTCTCGTAGAGATACTCGTCCGGGATCTGGCGAAACCCGGTGCCTTTTCCGTCCCGTCCGACGCACCAACCAGCGGCGGACCCGTCGTTCCGTGTATGCGCGGATAAGATCGTAGATCTTCACCACCGGGCCCTGGTCAAAGTAGCCACACCAGCCGCGTAGGATGCTGCTGATGCGGCCGACCGTGCTGGCCGGATCGTCCGGATACCACTGTCGCGTGGTTCGCCCGTGGATGCGTCTGAGCAAACTTTTCACCGCCTTCCGCGACGGCCGGGTGCCGATATAGGGGCGCCCGTCCTTCCGTGGAAGCGACCGACCGTGTAGCCGAGGAAATCAAAGGCCTCCTCCGGCAGCCGGGCGATCCGGGTCTTTGTCGCGTTCACCGCCAACCCAAGCCGCGTCATCAGTGCCGTCATTCGCGCCATCGCTGCCTCTGCGTTGCCGGGTCGGCAGCAGATGACGAAGTCGTCGGCATAATTGACGATGTGGGCATCAAGTTGGTCCCGGTGGCCGTGGTTGTGCCAGGCCAGCAGGAAGCGTCGGAAGTAGAGGTTGGCCAGCAGAGGCGAAATGATTCCACCCTGCGGGGTTCCTCGCCTTGTCCGCTTCGCTTCGGTGGTCTGAACCGGCTGCCCTCCGATGACTTCTACCACGGGAGCTGTCATCCAGCTCTTGATGATGCGAAGCATACGCCCATCGGAGATGCGCCGAGCCAGACTGCGCATCAGGGGCGAGTGCGGGATCGAAGTGAAGTAGTCGCGCAAATCCGCGTCCACTATCTCCCGCCGCCCATGCTGCGTCACGTGCCAATAGACCCGTCGGAGAGCCATCTTGGCGTCCAGCCCGGGGCGAAAGCCATACTGCTGAGGCAGTAGGTCCGCCTCGAAGATGGGGCCGATGATCAACACTGCCGACATCTGGACCACACGGTCCCTGAGCCCTGAACGCAAAAGGTAACTTTCGGTTCGAGCGCGAAGTGGAGCAGTGGCGGTGCCGGTCAATGCTTGACTTGCGTCATAAAAGGTAATATGCGTATGTCTCATGCGGTCGACCGCTGCCGAGAAGGCCGAGCGACTGAACGCCGCGCACAGCTTGCTGGCGCGGGGGGTTGGCATGCCGGAAGCGGTCGTGTCGCTGTCTCG
This sequence comes from uncultured Alphaproteobacteria bacterium, assembly GCA_963808965.1. Lineage (GTDB taxonomy): Bacteria > Pseudomonadota > Alphaproteobacteria > Acetobacterales > Acetobacteraceae > CAWEHU01. The sequence goes on along the minus strand of CAWEHU010000016.1, from coordinate 1,243 downwards.
CCGGTTCGGGCTCTCCCGGCGCCAGGCGTATCGCTACCTTCAGGAGGCTCAGGCGATCGGCCATGCCGGTGCCGTTGGTCGCGCCATCGGTGCCGATCACGCTGAAGGTGCCGGCGAACATCGTGCGCGATGTGCGGGCCTATTCGGTGGTCAGCGGCTTGACACTCAGCGAGATCGTGACGCGCGCGATCACGGCCTTTCTCGCGGCCGTACGTGGGCATGGCTGACCCACGATCACGAGGGGATCGGTACCAAGTCCGGTTTGATTACACGTTTGACCGTCTGTTCAGCGCCAAGCTTCAGCAGGTCTACGAGCTCCTTGTTCCCGGGCAGGTCCGGATCGTCGGCGAGTGTTCCAGGGTGGTGGAGAACGGCAATGACGGTTGCGGCGATTTACGCACGAGTGTCGTCGGACAGGCAGCGGGAGGAGAACACCATCGCCAGCCAGACAGCGACGCTGATCGACTTTGCGCGGAGCCGCGGCTACCAGGTCCCAACGGAATGGGTCTTCGAAGACGAAGGCTATAGCGGTGCCTCCCTCGTGCGCCCTGGCCTCGAACGGGTACGCGATCTCGCGGCCGAAGGCCAGATCGAGGCCGTGCTGGTACATGCGCCCGACCGGCTGAGCCGCAGATACGCCTATCAGATCCTTCTGATCGAAGAGCTCGCGCGCCATGGCGTCGAAACCGTCTTCATCAAGGCGCCACAGGCAGCGACGGCGGAGGACCAGCTGGTGGTGCAGTTCCAGGGCATGATCGCGGAATATGAGCGGGCACAGATCCTCGAACGATCACGCCGCGGCAAGCGCCACCGCGCGCGCCAAGGGCAGATCAATGTGCTCAGCGGCGCGCCTTATGGCTATCGTTACGTTTGTAAGAGCGATGATGGGGCAGCCAGGTACGAGATCATCGATGTCGAAGCCGACATCGTCCGCATGGTCTACGATCATTACACTGTCGCTGGCATGAGCATCGGCGCCATTACGCGCCTGCTCAACAAACGAGGTGTGCCGACGCGCAAGCAGCTCTCGCGCTGGGAGCGCTCCACGGTGTGGGCGATGTTGCGCAATCCTGCTTATAAGGGGACCGCGTGCTTCGGGAAGACCAGGACCGCGCCGCGTCAGCGTATTACGCGCCCGCTCCGCCTCCGCGGCGGTACCGGCTCGCGCGACAGCGCCCACCACGAACGGCCTCGCGCCGATTGGATCGAGATCGCGGTTCCAGCGATCGTCCAGGACGATATC
>CAWEHU010000015.1:0-94658 GCA_963808965.1 uncultured Alphaproteobacteria bacterium | reverse complement strand
CATCGGGGGGTGGCACAGAGCAGGGGGTGGCGACTGTTTAGTAAAAACACAGGGCTCTGCGAAGTCGAGAGACGACGTATAGGGTCTGACGCCTGCCCGGTGCCGGAAGGTTAAGGGGAGGAGTGCAAGCTCCGAACCGAAGCCCCGGTAAACGGCGGCCGTAACTATAACGGTCCTAAGGTAGCGAAATTCCTTGTCGGGTAAGTTCCGACCTGCACGAATGGCGTAACGACTTCCCCACTGTCTCCGGCATCGGCTCAGCGAAATTGAATTCCCCGTGAAGATGCGGGGTACCCGCGGTCAGACGGAAAGACCCTATGAACCTTTACTGCAGCTTTGCAGTGGCATCAGGGGAGCACTGTGTAGGATAGGTGGGAGGCTTGGAAGCCGGGGCGCCAGCTCTGGTGGAGCCATCCTTGAAATACCACCCTGGGCGCTTCTGATGTCTAACCGCGACCGGTCAGCCCGGTCCGGGACCCTGCATGGCGGGCAGTTTGACTGGGGCGGTCGCCTCCCAAAGCATAACGGAGGCGCGCGATGGTGGGCTCAGGCCGGTCGGACATCGGCTGCTGAGTGCAATGGCATAAGCCCGCCTGACTGCGAGAGTGACAGCTCGAGCAGAGACGAAAGTCGGCCATAGTGATCCGGTGGTCCCGCGTGGAAGGGCCATCGCTCAACGGATAAAAGGTACTGCTAGGGATAACAGGCTGATCTCCCCCAAGAGTCCACATCGACGGGGAGGTTTGGCACCTCGATGTCGGCTCATCACATCCCGGGGCTGGAGCAGGTCCCAAGGGTTCGGCTGTTCGCCGATTAAAGTGGTACGTGAGCTGGGTTTAGAACGTCGTGAGACAGTTCGGTCCCTATCTGCCGTGGGTGAAGGAGACTTGAGAGGATTCTGTCCCTAGGACGAGAGGACCGGGATGGACGCACCTCTGGTGCACCGGTTGTCGCGCCAGCGGCACCGCCGGGTAGCTATGTGCGGACGGGATAACCGCTGAAAGCATCTAAGCGGGAAACCCACCTCGAAACCAGGTCTCCCAGGGGTAACTCCCAGGAGGGCCGTGATAGACCATCACGTCGATAGGCCGGGTGTATACGTGCGGCAACGCACTGAGCTGACCGGGCCTAATCGCCCGATCGGCTCGATCTCATCTCCCGCAAGGGAGCCACCATGCGCAGCAATCATCGATCCAGTCGTCGGCTGACAGTCGTCAGTCGTCAGACAAGCAGCGCAGGCCCACTCGCAGCACACACAACTACCAGAACCTGATCAGTCTTCGGTCCGACGACTGACGACCGAAGACTGGCGACTGGATAGGCTTGACGACCTGGTGGCCATGGCGGGGTGTCCGCACCCGATCCCATCCCGAACTCGGCCGTGAAAACCCCCAGCGCCCATGGTACTGCGTCCCAAGACGCGGGAGAGTAGGTCGCCGCCAGGTCCTCAAGCCTATCCCACACACACCAACGCGGGGTGAGCAGCCCGGTAGCTCGTCAGGCTCATAACCTGAAGGTCACAGGTTCAAATCCTGTCCCCGCAACCAACGTTCGTCGTCGACGATGATCCTTGCCGGCCCTTCCTCCGCAATCTCCCGCAGGGCGTGGCACTCTTGCTAAAACGGGATCCGTAGAGGCCTCGCACCCCAGTTCAGCGCGCGATCTTTACTGCGCCTTGCGCGGATCGTCGGCCTGATTGACATAGACGATCGCGAAGGGACCCTGGCCGTGGACCTGGATCACGGTCTCGCTGCTGGTCCAGCCATAGTGGTTCATGCCCGCCGGAGCTTCGGCGAAGCCACCGCCCCGCAGTTCCTGGCCCTTGCTCAAATCGAGCTTGTCGCCCATGCCGAGGTGGAACTCGCCGGAGAGCACGGTGACATACTCGGCGGTGGGATGATGGTGGGCCGGGATCCGGTAATTGGGCGGCATCTTCGCGCGGATGACATAGAGTCCGTTGCCGCTGGGGTCTCCTGAGACCACGGCCACTTGCGCCCCCTTGGGCAGAAACGCTGGTGCCTCGCCCCATTTGAGGGAATCCGCGTTGAGAACCGTGCCCTGCGCCATTGCGGCGGTCGCGCTGAGGACGAAGACCCCGAGAGCCACGGTGAGTTTTCTCATCTGCTCCTCCCTTGGAGAGTTACAGAGTGTATCAGGGAAACGGGCCGCGCGCGGGAAAATGTCAGGCGCGGGCAACTCGCCGAGAACTACAATCCCGCCTGGGAGACGAACTTGGTGACGAGATAGCCTTCGATCGCCTCCGACCCGCCCTCCGAGCCGTAGCCCGAATCCTTCACGCCGCCGAACGGCACTTCCGGCAAGGCTAAGCCGTGATGATTGATCGACATCATCCCCGCCTCGACCGCGGCCGCGACTGCGTTCGCGGTCTTCGCCGAGCGGGTGTAGGCGTAGGAGGCCAAGCCGAACGGAAGCCGGTTCGCTTCCTCCACCGCCTCGTCAAAGTTGCCGAATGGCGCGATCACCGCGAGCGGCCCGAATGGCTCCTCGTTCATCACCCGCGCCTCCTTCGAGACGTTGGTCAAGACCGTCGGCTCGAAGAAGTTGCCTTTGTTACCGATCCGGTTGCCGCCGGTGCGTAGCTCGGCCCCGTGCTTCACCGCGTCGCCGATCATCGTTTCCATCGCGGTCACACGCCGCGGATTGGCGAGCGGCCCCATCATCGTGCCTTTCTCCAGGCCGTTGCCGACCTTCACGGCTTTCGCGGCGGCGACGAACTTATCGACGAAGCTCTCATACACCTTCTCCTGCACCAGGAAGCGCGTCGGCGAGATGCATACCTGGCCGGCGTTGCGGTATTTGTTGGCGGACAGGATCTTGCTCGCGACATCCACATCGGCGTCGTCGAACACGATCGCCGGCGCGTGGCCGCCCAGCTCCATCGTGGCGCGCTTCATGTGCCGCCCGGCCAGCGCGGCCAAGTGCTTGCCGATCGCGGTCGATCCGGTGAACGAGATCTTGCGGATCACCGGATGCGGAATCAGGTACTCGGATATTTCCGCCGGGACGCCGTAGACGAGATTGACCACGCCCGCCGGAACGCCCGCGTCGGCGAAGGCGCGGATCAGCTCGGCCGGCGAAGCGGGCGTTTCCTCGGGCGCCTTCACGATGATGGAACATCCGGCGGAGAGGGCGCCGGACAGCTTGCGCACCACCTGGTTGATCGGAAAGTTCCACGGCGTGAACGCCGCCGCAGGCCCGACCGGCTCCTTGATGACGAGCTGGTAGACGCCTTCGGTCCGCGCCGGAACCACGCGGCCATAGGCCCGGCGCGCCTCCTCGGCAAACCAGTCGATGATATCAGCCCCGGCCAGGGTCTCGCCCTTCGCTTCCGGGAGCGGCTTCCCCTGCTCCATCGTCATCAGCCGCGCGATCAAGTCCGCGCGTTCGCGTAGAAGATTGGCCGCCTTGCGCATGAGCTTGGCGCGATCATAGGCCGAGACGCGGCGCCAGGTCGCGAATCCCTTCTCCGCCGCTTCCAGCGCGCGATCGAGATCGGCGGTTTCGGCGTGCGCCACCGTCCCGATCTGCTCGCCCGTCGCCGGGTTCGGCACCGGGATGCTCCTGCCCGCCGCGCTCTCAGTCCAGGTGCCGTCGATGAAAAGCAGGACGTTCGGATACATGCTGGGCCTCCTCGGTGCCGACCGGGCGCGGATCATGCGACCGGAGCCGGCCGGCGTCGAGGCGAGCAGGCCGAAAAAACCGCGCGGGTACAGCTCAAACCGGCTCGGTGTCCAGAGCGTAACCCGCGGCCCGCACGGTTCGTACGATGTCGATTTCGCCTTCCGCGTTCATGGCTCTGCGCAGGCGGCGGATATGCACGTCGACCGTGCGCGGTTCCACGTGGATGTCGCGTCCCCAGACCGCGTCCAGCACTTCCTCGCGCGCGAAGACGCGGCCGGGATGCTGCATGAAAAACGCAAGCAGGCGGAACTCGGTAGGCCCGAGATGAATCGGCCGTCCATTTCGTTGCACTCGGTAGGCGGCGAGATCCACCGTCACGTCGTGGAAATTGAGCTGGGCCTTCGCCGGAAGGGCGTTCGTGCGACGCAGCAACGCGCGCATTCGCGCCACAAGGGAGTCCATACTGAACGGCTTCGTAATGTAGTCATCCGCGCCCGTGTTCAGTCCGCGCACGGCGTCCTGATCCTCGGTGCGCGCCGTCACCATTATGACCGGCAGGTCGCGTCCCCTCGTTCCGCGGCGGATTTGGCGACACACCTCGATGCCGGACATCACGGGCAGCATCCAGTCGAGGAGCACGAGATCGGGCGACATCTCCGCGATGCGGGTCAACGCCTCCTGCCCGTCCGCCGCCTCCTCCACGCGAAACCCCTGTTTTTCAAGATTGTAGCGCAGCATGGTCGCGAGCGCCGCCTCATCCTCGACGACAAGAACCAGCGGCTTCGCGAGACTGGAACTGCCCTCCGGCATCCTGCTTTCTCCTGTTCAACCGGCCGCGACGCTACTGTCTTGGCCGAACGACGGCGTAAGCTGACACATCGCTCTTGGGGCGGCTCTCCGGCAGCGTCTCCCCCCTCGCGGCGTAGTACACCTTTTCCGCGATATTGGTCGCATGGTCGCCCACCCGTTCTAGGTTTTTGGCGATGAACAGCAGGTGCGCGCAGGGCGTGATGTTGCGCGGGTCTTCCATCATGTAGGTGATCAGCTCCCGGAAGAGCGCGTTGTAGATATCATCGATCACCTGGTCCGAGCGCCATACCTCCGAGGCTTCCTCGGCGTCACTCTCGCCGATCGCGTCGATCGTCCGCTTGAGATTCTCCTGGACCATGCGCGCCATGTGCGCGAGTCCGCCGAGGCTGTACGGCAAGGTGAACTGATCGAGCACGATGCTGCGCTTGGCGACATTGGCCGCGTAGTCGCCGATCCGCTCGAGATCCCCGGTGATCTTCAGCGCGGCCACGATCTGGCGAAGATCGCCGGCCATCGGCTGGCGCAACGCGAGCATCCGGATCACGAACTGCTCGACCTCGCGCTCCAGCGCATCGACCTTCGGGTCCTGCTCCACGGCGCGGGTTGCGGCGGCGGCGTCTCTGTTCAAGATGGCTTCGGCGGCAAGCGCCACCTGGTTCTCCACGATGCCACCCATCTCGGTCATGAGGTTACGCAGGCGCTTCAGCTCCTCATCGTAACTCCGGACGAGATGTTGCGGTACTTCGGACATGGCTATCCTCCGTTGACGCTCAACCGAACCGCCCGGTGATGTATTCCTGGGTCCGGCGCTCGCGGGGGGCCGTGAACATCTGCACGGCGCTGCCGACTTCCACCAATTCGCCGAGATAGAAGAACGCCACCTGGTCGGCGCAGCGCGCGGCTTGCTGCATATTGTGCGTCACGATCGTGATCGTGAACTCGCTCTTCAGCTCGTCGATCAATTCCTCGATCTTGAGCGTGCTGATCGGATCGAGCGCGCTGGTCGGCTCATCGAACAGGATCACCTCTGGGAGGATCGCGATGGTGCGGGCGATGCAAAGCCGCTGCTGCTGGCCGCCCGAGAGGCCCATCGCCGAGGTCCTCAGCCGCTCCTTCACCTCTCCCCACAGCGCCGCCCGCCCCAGCGACCACTCCACCCGGTCATCCATCTCGGACTTGGAGAGTCGCTCGTGCAGCTTCACGCCAAAGGCGATGTTATCGTAGATCGACATCGGAAAGGGAGTCGGCCTCTGGAAAACCATGCCGATACGAGAGCGGAGCGCGTTGAGATCGATGCCGGGCGCGATGATGTTCTTCCCATCCATCAGCACCTCCCCGGTCGCGCGCTGGCCCGGATAGAGATCGTACATCCGGTTCAAACACCGCAGCAGTGTGGATTTGCCACAGCCGGACGGACCGATCACTCCGGTCACCCGGCGACTCGGAAGATCGAGATTGACATTTTTCAGTGCGCGGTGGCCGCCATAGAAGAACTCCAGGTTACGAATTGCAACCCGAGGCGGGTGCGATTCCGTCTCCAGTGTCGGCTGGACACCGCCGCCGCGGTCCGGCTGAACTCGGCGTACCCCCTCTTATCGTACCGACCGCCTGCTCCGTTGCCGCCATGCGCACCTATTTCCCGCCGCGCAGAAAGGCGCGCGCCACGACGTTGATCGCCAACACACCTACCGTGATAAGCAGCGCCGCGACCCAGGCGAGCTGCACCCATTCCTCGTACGCAGACCCTGCGTATTGGTAGATAGTGACCGGAAGACTTGCCATCGGCCTCGTCAGGTAGAGCGACCAGTTGAGATTGCCAAGGCTCGTGAACAACAGCGGAGCTGTCTCGCCCGCGATCCGGGCGATCGCGAGTAAAATGCCGGTCGTGATGCCATCCCGTGCGGCCCGAAAGCATATCCGGAGAATCACCTTCCACTTGGGCGCACCGAGAGCGACCGCGGCCTCCCGAAGCGAAACGGGAACCAGCCGCAACATATCTTCCGTCGTGCGGACGACGATCGGAATGACAATGACCGCGAGCGCGATCCCGCCCGCGATCGCGGAAAACCCCGCCATTGGCTGCACGATCAACTGGTAGACAAACAAGCCGATCAGGATCGAAGGCGCTGAGAGGAGGACGTCGGAGACGAATCTGACAGCGTTCCCGAGCGCCGAGTTGCGGGAATACTCGGCGAGATAAGTGCCGACCAGCAGCCCGATCGGCGTGCCTATTACGGTCCCGAGCGCGGTCTGTATCAGGCTGCCGACGATCGGGTTCAGTAGTCCGCCGCCCGAGCCTGGTGGCTTCGTCATTCTCGTGAACACCGCGAGACTGAAGCCGGCTAGCCCCCGCCAGAACAGGGAGAAGAGGATCGAGGCGAGAAGCAGCACGCCGATTGCTGTCGCGAGCACGCAAAGTATCTCGACGACGACGTTCAAGCGGCGACGCCGGCTGCCGAGTATAGCGGCCGCCTGCGCGTCCTTCGCCGGCAAGGAGCCCAGGGCGCCGGCAGTCGCTCTCATCGCACCGCTCCCATCGGCAGTCGCATTCCACTGACGCGCCTCGATCATGCTTTCAATCCCGGCCTCAGAAGCATGCGCGAGATGGCGAGAACGATGAACGAAATCACGAACAGAATGAACCCGAGCGCCAGCAGCGAAGCCAGCTTGAGGCTTCCAGCCTCGCTCTCCGGGAACTCGAGCGCGACGAGCGAGGCGATGGTGTTGCCCGGGGCGAACAACGAGGTCGCGATCCTGTTCGTGTTGCCGATGACGAAGGTGACAGCCATTGTCTCGCCCAGGGCGCGCCCCAGGCCCAGCATGACGCCGCCCACGACCGAGGTGCGCGTATAGGGCAGCACGATCGAGCGCACGACTTCCCAGGTCGTGCAGCCGACGGCGTAGGCCGACTCCTTGTATACCGACGGAACGGCAAGAAATGCGTCACGCATGGTCGCCGCGACGAACGGAACGATCATCACGGCCAGGATCAACGCGGCGGTGAAGATGCCGGTCCCGAAAGGAGGTCCTTGGAACAAGGCGCCGATCATGGGAGCCTCGCCGATCGTGTCGATCGCCCAGGGCTGCAGGTATCGCGCCATCAGCGGCGCGATCACGAAGAAGCCCCACATGCCGTAGATGATCGAGGGGATCGCCGCGAGCAGTTCGATCGCCGTGCCCACGGGGCTCCGGACCCATACCGGCGCCAGCTCGGTCAGAAAGAAGGCGATGCCGAAGGACAATGGCACGGCCACGGTCAGCGCCAGAATCGACGTGACGAGCGTGCCATAGATCGGCACCGCCGCCCCGAACACGTCGCGAACCGGGTCCCATCGAGCCGACCAGAGGAACGGAACGCCGAACCGGCGAAACGCCGGCAGCCCGCCCAGGAACAGCGCAACGATGATCGCGCCAAGGAGCACCAGCACGAAGATGCCGGACGCGCGAGTGACGAACGCGAACAGTGCATCTCCGAAACTCGATTTTCGGCTTCGGGGCCTATCTGCTGCTATCAACGCGGCTTGCTGCAAGTCTCGCCTTCTCGCTTGGATGGCTGGCACACGCGCCGGCCGCCTGACCCGACCTCAGAGAATGGGCTTGCCATCCGGGCCCTTCAGATCGGAGTGCCAGCGGTCGCGCACGGAATTCTTCACCGCATCGGGCAGCGGAATGTATTCCAGCTGCGTGGCGATCGGATCACCGTTCTTGTAGGCCCAGTCGAAGAATTTGATGACGTTGAGGCCGCGCGAGGGATCTTTCGGGTCTTTCGGCAGCTCGATGAACGTCGTGGACACGATAGGCCAGCTGTCGTCGCCAGGCTGGTCGATGAGGTTCACGGCGTAATCCTGCGCACGCGTCCAGTCGCCGTTCGCGGCGGCCGCGGCGAAGCTGTCCGGCGTCGGTTTCACGAACTTCCCGGCCTTATTGCGCAACTGGGTGGTGACAAGGTTGTTCTGCGTGGCGTAGGCGTTTTCGACATAGCCGATACCGCCGCGGGTGTTCTTCGTCGTCGCCGCGACTCCGTCATTGCCGCGCGCGCCCGCTCCGGCCGGCCAGCTGACGCTGGTGTTGACGCCCACCTCGTCCCGCCATGCGGGGCTTGCCGCCGACAAGTATGAAGTAAAAACAAACGTGGTCCCCGACCCGTCGGCACGGTGCACGGGCGCGATCGCCAGATTGGGAACCTTCAGATCAGGATTCAGCTCCACGATCTTCGGATCGTTCCATTTAGTGATCTTGCCCGCGAAGATGTCGGCCAGCACCTCTCCGGTCAGCTTCAGCTCGTTCGCCTTCACGTCCGGGATATTTACGATCGGAACGACGGCGCCCATCACGGTCGGAAACTGTAGCAGGTTGCCCGATCGCAGCTTGGCAGGATCCATGGGCGCGTCGGAGGCGCCGAAATCGACGGTTCGGTTCAGGATCTGGGTCTGCCCGCCACCGGATCCGATCGCCTGGTAATTGAGCTCGATGCCGATCGCCGCCTTCGCCGCTTCTCCCCATTTCGCGTAGACCGGCGCGGGAAACGTGGCGCCAGCGCCGGTGATCTGTTGTGCCTGCGCGGCTGCGGTGATGCCGGCCAGGGACACGGCCAGGATCGAGGTAACGAGCTTCATGCATCCTCCTCGGGTTGCCACGGGACCGGACCCTACGCGGGCAGCAAGACGGCCAGATTGCAGTTCCGTGAAGCTTCCATGACAGCCGCTCCCGGCCGGATATCCCCCACTCCTCCCGGCGGCTGGGCAGTCCCGGACCCTTCTGCTACGGATTCCGGAAAACGTCGCGAGAGGAGACAGCCATGCCCCTTCCGAGCCGCCGCGCCGTCCTGGCCGGCTCCGCAGCCCTGCCCCTGTTCGCGATCCGCACCCGCCCCAGCCATGCTGCGGAGTTCAGCTACAAGCTCGCCAACAACTCGCCTGTTACCCATCCGCAAACCGTGCGCCAGCAGGAGGCCATCGACCGGATCAAGAACGCGACCGGGGGCCGGATGGAATTCGCCCTGTTTCCGAACAACCAGCTCGGCTCCGATACCGACATGCTTTCGCAGCTCCGGTCGGGCGCCCTCGATTTCTTCACCCTGTCAGGCCTGATCCTCGCGACGCTGGTTCCCGCGGCCGCCATCAACGGCATCGGCTTCGCATTCAAGGACTACGACCAGGTATGGAAGGCGATGGACGGTTCGCTCGGCGCCTATGTGCGAGCGGAGACCGAAAAGCGCGGCCTGATCGGGATGGAAAAAATGTGGGACAATGGCTACCGCCAGATCACGAGCTCGACGCGGCCGATCAAGACGCCGCAGGATTTGCAGGGATTCAAGATCCGCGTGCCCGTGTCCCCGCTCTGGACCAGCATGTTCCAGGCATTCGGCGCCGCGCCGACCAGCATCAATTTCAGCGAAGTCTACTCCGCCCTGCAAACCAAGATCGTGGAGGGACAAGAGAACCCGCTCACGCTCATTCAGATCGCCAAGCTCTACGAGGTGCAGAAATACCTCTCCATGACCGGCCACATGTGGGATGGATTCTGGATGCTGGCCAACAAGCGCTCCTTCCAGGCGCTGCCGCCCGACATCCAGCAGATCGTCGCGCGCGAGCTGAACCGTTCGGCTGAAGACGAGCGAGCGGATCTCGCCAAGCTGAACGACACGGTCGCGGCCGACCTCAAGGCGAACGGATTGGAATTCTTCGAGGTCGACAAGGATTCCTTCCGTGATGCACTGAAGAAGGCAGGCTTCTACACGGAGTGGAAGAAGAAGTTTGGCGACCAGGCCTGGGGCATCCTCGAGAGCAACGTCGGCGCGCTCGCATGACCACGGTCGCCATCGCCCCCGGCGAGGCGACCGCCGGAGCCCAGGTTTTCGAGAAGGTGCTTCGCGTCATCGCGGAGGTGCCCGCGGCCATTCTCGTCGTCGCCGAGATAATCGTGCTGCTGGCCGGCGTGATCTCTCGCTATGCCTTGCATAGCCCTCTCGTATGGTCCGACGAGTTGGCGTCCTTGCTGTTTCTCTGGCTCGCCATGCTGGGCAGCGTGATCGCGCTGCAACGGTCGGAGCATATGCGCCTCACCGCGGTGGTCGCGAGCTTCTCGCCGGCCGGCCGGGCTCGGGCCGAAGCACTGGCGATCTGCGCCGTCGCGGCGTTCCTGCTGCTACTGCTGCCGTCGGCCTGGGACTATGCGGACGACGAGTGGTTCATCGAGACTCCCGCGCTCGGCCTGCACAACACTTTCCGGGCGGCCGCCTTGCCCGCCGGCGCGGCTCTCATGCTGTTGAACGCACTTGCCCGGCTGTTCCGGCTCGGCTGGAAGGATACGCTGCTCGGCATAATCGTGATCGTGGTGCTGGGCTTGGCCTTGCACTGGGCGGGGCCGGTCCTGAAGGACGCGGGCAATTGGAACCTCGTGCTATTCTTCGTGCTGCTGCTCGGCGCCGGCGTGCTTCTCTCGGTTCCGATCGGCTTCGCCTTCGGCCTCGCGACGCTCGCCTATCTCGCCACGCTCACGCGCGTGCCGCTCACCGTCGTCGTCTCGCGCATGGACGAGGGAATGAGCAGCCTCATCCTGCTCGCGGTCCCGCTGTTCGTGTTTCTCGGCGCGCTGATCGAGATGACCGGGATGGCGCGTGCGATGGTCGCGTTCCTCGCCTCGGTGCTCGGGCACGTGCGGGGCGGCCTCTCCTACGTGCTGCTGGGAGCGATGTATCTCGTATCCGGCATCTCCGGCTCGAAGGCGGCGGACATGGCCGCGATCGCGCCCGTGCTATTCCCGGAGATGGTGAAGCGAGGCAGCCATCAGGGTGAGTTGGTTTCGCTGCTGGCCGCGTCCGGCGCGATGAGCGAGACAATCCCGCCCTCGCTCGTGCTTATTACGATCGGCTCGGTCACTGGCGTATCGATCGCGGCGCTTTTCACCGGCGGAATGATGCCGGCCGCGGTGCTCGCACTCGCGCTCGCGCTCATCGCCCGGTATCGCTCCGGTTCGGAGGATATGCGTGGGGTCGCTCGGGCGAAGCCCGCTGCCGTCTTGCGCGCGTTCCTCATTGCTTTGCCGGCGCTCGCCCTGCCTTTCCTGATCCGCGCGGCGGTGATCGAGGGCATCGCCACAGCGACCGAGGTATCGACGATCGGCATCGCCTACAGCGTCCTGGCCGGGCTGCTGATCTACCGTCAATTCGAGTGGCGGCGTCTCTATCCGATGCTGGTCGAGACGGCTTCCTTATCGGGCGCCATCCTGCTCATCATCGGCACGGCCACCGGGATGGCCTGGGCGCTCACCCAATCCGGCTTCTCGCATCAGCTCGCGCAATCGATGGCCGCGATGCCGGGCGGTTCCTGGGGCTTCATGGCGGTGTCCATAGTCGCCTTCGTCATCCTGGGCAGCGTGCTCGAGGGGATACCGGCGATCGTGTTGTTCGGGCCGCTATTGTTCCCGATCGCCCGGCAGGTCGGGATCAACGAGGTCCATTACGCGATGGTGGTGATCCTCGCGATGGGCATCGGCCTGTTCGCGCCGCCGTTCGGGGTTGGCTACTATGCTGCCTGCGCCATCGGACGTGTCTCGCCCGATCTGGCCATGCGGCGGATCTGGCCGTATCTGGCCGCGGTGCTGGCGGGCCTGATCCTGGTCGCCGCGGTTCCGTGGTTCAGCACCGGTTTCCTCTAACGAGGTCCCCTACGCTTGCGCTGTCGCTTCCGCTAACCTGCGATCAAGCATATCCTGAGATAAGCCGCTCGGACCCGCATCCGGGTCGCTCGCCCGCCTCTCGATCCGAAAATCGGCCCCGATCAGAAAAAAATGCGCTATTTCCAATGACTGCCCGCATCCTGGTCGTTGACGATATGCCGGCCAACACCCGCCTCCTCGAGGCCAAGCTGTCGGCCGAATATTACCAGGTCGCCACCGCTCCGGACGGGCACGAGGCCCTGAAGCTTGCCCGTTCGTGGCAGCCCGATCTCATTCTGCTGGACATCATGATGCCGGGGATGGACGGGTACGAGACCTGCCGCCGGCTGAAGGACGATGCCACCACGCTCCATATCCCAGTCGTGATGGTTACCGCGCTTGGCGAGCCGTCCGAACGCGTGCACGGGCTCGAATCGGGAGCGGACGACTTCCTGACCAAGCCGGTCGAGTTCGAGACGCTGCTGGCGCGAGTGCGCAGCCTGGTGCGCTTGAAGCGAATGCTGGACGAGTGGCGCGCACGCGGCGAGACGGCGCGGGCGCTGGGACTGACCGGCGACCGGGTCGGGGTTCCATCTGTCGCGGGGGCGCGCGCGCTCGTGGTGGATGACTGGGACCTGGGCGCGCAGACCATCCAGGATGCTTTGGCACATGAGGGCATCACCCCCGGCCGGGCGCGCAGCGGCGCCGAGGCGCTGGCGCTGAGCGCGGCCATTCCATTCGACCTCATCGTGCTCAGCCTCTCGCTCGTGGCCGAGGATCCGCTGAAACTCGCCTCCAGGCTACGCGCCTCGGACGCGACGCACGAACTTCCCCTGCTGCTCATCGCCGACCCGGAGCAGCGGAATCGGATTCTGCGCGGCTTCGATCTCGGCGCGAACGACTGGCTCGTCCGCCCGGTCGACGAGCACGAGCTACGGGCGCGGGCGCGCAACCAGATCCGCCGGAAATTCTATCAGGACCGGCTACGGGCCGACCTCGGACATGCGCTGGAAATGGCGCTCACGGATCCCGCTGACGGGCCTCTACAATCAGCGCTATCTCATGCGTCACTTGCGCGGGCTGCTGGACACGGGGCCGCCGAACGAGCTCGCCGTGTTGATGGTCGATGTCGACCATTTCAAGATCGTCAACGACGAGCACGGTCACGCCGAGGGCGACCGCGCGCTGAAGGCGATCGCGGAGACGCTGCGCGGCAATACCCGTGTGTTTGATTCGATCGCGCGCTATGGCGGCGAGGAGTTCGTCATCGTCATGCCCGGCACCGATTCATCGAACGCCCTCGGGGCGGCGGAGCGGTTGCGCATGGCAATCGAATCGCTGGTGTTCACCTGCGAGGACGGCGGCCGGCACCGCTTGAGCGTGAGTATCGGTGTGGCATGCAAGAGCGACGCCGAGAAGGCGATGAGCCCCGAGAGATTGCTGCACGCTGCCGATCAGGCGCTCTACGAGGCCAAGCGCCAGGGCCGAAACAGGGTCGCGACGGGGGCTGCTTCGGGGTGAACCCAGGCCGCCCCGAACTCGAAAGCCGCGTCTTACTTGATCTTGGCTTCCTTGAAGGCGACGTGCTTGCGGACGACCGGATCGTATTTCTTCAGTTCGAGCTTGCCGGTCTTGGTGCGGGCGTTCTTCTTGGTCACATAGAAATAGCCGGTGTCCGCCGTCGACACGAGCCTGATCTGAACGGTATTCGTTTTCGCCATACTCTCTCAATCCCCGTAAGCGCCAGCACGCGCCTGCCACGACGCGCGAGGCGGGGCCGGAACATGCTCGACCCCCTTCCGCAGGTCAAGTATTTGCCTGGCTCAGCTCATCCGAGAGGCCGCGGTCGCTCTGGCTGACGGCGCTGAGGTATGCGGCTGGGGTAAGTCAGCTGCCGGCCTGTGGCGGCATTGCGGCACCGGCGCCGCACCGATCCGGCCTGAGAGCCAGTGCTCCAGCCCGGCTTCGTAGAGGCGACTCGCGGGATCGGCCTCGCGCTGCATGGACAAGGCGATCTCGACGCGGCCGAGCGGCACCTTCGCTACGCACGCGGACAGCAGGCCCATTCCGCAAGCACGAACTTTGGCTTGGCGCAGGTGCTCGCCGCGCGTGGGCGGCTCTTGGAAGCCCTCGGCGCGCTCCGGACCGCGCTCCCGAGCGGATCGGCGTCTCCGGCAGCGGCCAGTGCGCTGCGTGAACTTGAGCGGCGCATCGTGGACGCCGCCATCGCAGGCGCGGCAGAGCGCGCGCTCGAGGGCGGGCGCTCCCCATGGCCCGGGCCCGCGGCCCCCATGGACGAGCCCTCTCAACCGGTGTAGTCCCGCGCCGATCAACGGCAGCAATCGAGACGCATGACCCGACACCCGCCCGGCCTTCGCACCGATTATCGCTTCTTCCACGAGATCACCACGCGGTGGCACGACAACGATCCGTTCCGGCACGTCAACAACGTCGTCTATTTTGCCTACTTCGACACGGCCGTGACCTATTTCGAAATCACCGCCGGGGTCGTCGATCTGCTGGAGGGACCCATACATTGCGTGGTGGCGGAGGTTATGTGCCGCTATCACAAGCCGGTCGCCTTTCCTGACCGGGTCACGGTCGGCGTCCGGGTCAAGGAACTCGGCCGCAGCTCCGTCCGCTACGAGGTCGCGGTCTTCCGCAATGACGACGACCTTGCAGCCGCCGAGGGCCATTTCGTCCATGTATTCGTCGATGCGGCGACGGAGCGGCCGCTGGCGATCCCTGAGGAGACCCGGCGGAAGCTATTGGCCATTGCCGTTTAACGGCAACTGAGGGGGAAAACACGCGATGGACCTCGGAATCAAAGGCCGCAAGGCAATCGTTTGCGCGGCGAGCAAGGGGCTCGGCCGCGCCTGTGCGACATCGCTCGCGCGCGAGGGCGTAGAAGTCGTGATAACCGCGCGCACGGCCGAGACGCTGGAACGGACCGCCGACGAGATCCGTCGCGAAACCGGCGCGAAGGTCACGCCCGTTGCGGGCGACATCACGACGGAGCAGGGCCGCGCCGCCGCCCTGGCCGCCTGCCCGGAGCCCGACATCCTTGTGAACAACGCCGGCGGCCCGCCGCCCGGAGACTTTCGCAACTGGAGCCGCGACGATTGGATTCGCGCGCTGGATGCCAACATGCTGACGCCGATCTTCCTCATCAAAGCCGTGATCGACGGAATGTGCGGCCGCAAGTTCGGCAGGATCGTCAACATCACTTCGGGCTCGGTGAAGTCGCCAATCCCGGAGTTGGGAATGAGCAACGGTGCGCGTGCGGGCCTCACGGGCTTCGTCGCCGGGCTCGCGCGGCAAGTGGCGCGCCACAATGTCACGATCAACAATCTGCTCCCCGGTCCATTCATGACCGACCGGCTGCGCAGCAATTTCGAGCACCTGGCGCAGACTTCCGGTCGCCCGATCGAGGACGTGATCGCCGACAGGACGAAAACGAACCCGGCGGCCCGGGTCGGCGATCCAGGGGAGTTCGGCGAGGCCTGCGCCTTCCTGTGCGCCGCCTCGAGCGGTTTCATCGTGGGGCAGAATCTCCTGATCGACGGCGGGTCGTTCAACTCGTCGATGGGCTGATAGCGGAACCCACGACGCGGCTTGCGGGCGGCCCAACCCTGCTCCTAGGTTCAGCGAACGGGAGTGTGACGGGGGAAAGCGATGCGCAGAGGCGCGTGGCTCGGCGGCCTGGTTCTGGCAGCGGGGCTGGCGGGAGGGCCGGCCTACGCACAGAAATCGGCCGACACGCTCCGTGTCACCTGGCGAACGCAAGTCACCAATGTCGATCCCTACTACAACCCGCTTCGCAACGGCCTGGTGTTGGCTCTGCATGTCTGGGACGGACTTGTCTACCGCGATCCCGCAACGTTTCAAATCAAGGGCCTGCTTGCACGATCATACAGGTGGGTTAACGACACCACCCTGGAGTTCGAGCTGCGCCCGGATGTGAAATTCCACAACGGCGACCCGCTGACGGCCGACGACGTGGTCTACACCGTCAATACCGTAACCACCGATCCGAACATTTCGGTGCCAAGCAACTACCAATACCTGGCCGGCGCGGAGCGGATCGATGACACGCATGTGCGGCTAAGGCTGAAGCGCGTGTTTCCCGCCGCGATCGAATATATCGCAATGGTTCTGCCTATCTGGCCGAAGGCGTATCGCGAGAAGGTCGGCCCGGAAGGTTACTCGCACGCGCCGGTGGGATCCGGCCCGTACCGGATCACCAGGACCGAGGGCACGGACGAGATCGATCTGGAGCGCTACGACGACTATTACGTCGACAGTCCTAAGGGCAAGCCCGCCATCAAAAACGTGGTGATCCACCAAGATCCGGTGAGCGGACGGGACCTGGCGGATCTTTTGAATGGGCGCGTCGATTGGATATGGCAGTTCAGTCCAGACCTGTCCGATACCATCAGCCGCGTGCCTACGCTGCAAGCCCTGCGCGCGGAATCCATGCGGATCGGCTATATCAGCCTCGATGCGGCGGGACGTACGGGCAAGGGAAATCCCCTGACCAATCTGAAAGTGCGCCAAGCGATCTTTCATGCGATCGACCGGGGGAGCATGGCCAGGCAAATCATGCAGGGAGGATCGCGTCCCCTGGATACCCCATGCTTTCCGACGCAATTCGGCTGCGACGGCACGGCGGCCTGTACGCTACGATTATGATCCCGGCAAAGCGAAGCAGCTGCTTGCCGATGCTGGATACCCGGACGGATTCGACACTGAACTTGTCACCTACGAACTGCCGGCGCTTGCAAACGCCATGCAGGATTACCTAAAGGCGGTGGGAATCAACGCCCGCCTCACCATCATGCAGACCGCACCCGAGGTGCAGCGCGCAAAAGCGGGCAAAAACCCGATGGACGCGGGCGATTGGGGTAGCTACTCGATCAACGATGTCTCCGCGGTCCTGCCGTACTTCTTCACCGGCGGCGAAGCCGATTATGCCCGCGACCCCGAAGTGCAGAAGCTGGTCGAGGCGGGCGGCGCGACCATCGATCCGGACGAGCGGCGGAAGAATTATTCGGATGCGATCCGATTGATTACCGAGCGCGCTCTATGGGTGCCACTTTATACCTACTCGATCACGTACGGATTCTCACGGGAGCTGAATTTCAAACCCTCGCAGGACGAAATTCCGCGGTTTTACCTGTCGAGCTGGAAATAGGCGGTCGGCCTGTAGGTGTTACGAGCTCGATCCGGACAAGGCTCGCATGATCACTTTCCCCCGCGCCGGCACGATGATTTCGTAGTGTGCGCTCTGGGCGACATCCAGGATGTTGCGTGGCCGATAAGCGACGACGTTCGTACCGCCTTCATGGCGAACGCTGTCATAGAGGATCCCAGCAGCCTCGGAGCGTCGCACTTGCTCACCGAAGAGCTGTGAGGCCGCATAGCTGTCGGATGCGTAGAGATCGGGACAAGCTTCGCGTTGGCCGCAGATGTCGAGATAACTGCCCTCCAGCCTGGCCGCATAAGCACGGTAAACCCGCCGCCCTTGGACGAGCTTTCGAGCGATGATCTCGCGCCGAAGGTGATGCGCGACCTCGAAAGCGCATGTCTTGAGCGATGCCGCCGCATACCAGGCTCCGAGGTCGGGCGAGCTGAATTGCAGTCCCGCGGGCGCCGTGTGCAGGAAAGCGGCCATCACCACGCTGGCGTTCGGCCGGCCGTGACACCCACTCGCTTTCCGGCAGACGAACCAACCTTTCGGCGACCAGCCGGTCATTGGTCCAGCCCTCAAGTTCCATGACGGCGCGCGCATCCTCGGCGCTCGCCACCGTGTCGAAAACGTCGACAGGGGGGAACCGTGAAGCGATGAGACGATAGGCCGGACGCGGCGCGGCCGCGAAGGCGCCGGTCATGGGAGAATGATATCGGCCTCCGTATAAGGCTCGAAAGCATTGTCCGTCGCGTTCGGCTCCATGTAGAGGCCGCCGCGCGCCGCATCGAGAAATCGCCGCACGATCAGCAGCCCGTCCTGGGTGCCTCCGGTTACAAGCGCAAGCGGCGGTTTGCCGCCGAATACCAGGCCGTCATGCGGTCCCCTCAGCCATTCCACACCCTCCGGCTCCGTCTCGAACAGGATGCGAAGCGCCTTGTGGATGCCGAGCACCGCCGAGATCCGCAGCAGCGTGTCGAGTGGCAGAGTCAGCTCGTGGTGCGCGCGTGCCGACTTGAGCCAGCCGTAATACGTGGAACGCGGCGGAAGGCCGAGCACGAGCAGCCGCTCGGCCTCGGTCAGCTTCCAGAGATCGGCGATCGCCCCGAAAGTCCGGAGCGCCGGCCCGCTCAGTCGTTTTCGATTTTCCGCCGAGAACTGATGCTCATCCGGAAGCATCGGGTCGGGAGAAAGGGAACCTTGCCTCCGAGATGGCCTCGCGGTCACGGCAACGCCTCGATGTCCAGATTTGGACACTAAGGCCGGTTGACGAGCCGCGTCAATTTTTTGCGTTCACCCGACCGGCTCAAAGAATTGCATCACCGGCTCGGCGTCGGTGAAGTTGCGGATGTCGCCCATCACCTCCTTCCCGTGCTGCTTGACTGCCTCCTGGAAAGAGTCGTGGTGCTCGAAGCTCAGCAGCGCCACGGTCGCATAGATCGCAGCGTCACTGCCCGGACCACCCTTCCCGCGCAGGACACGCACGTCCTTGAGGCCGAGCTGGCCCCAGCACGACTGAACCAGAGGAATGTGCGTGTCGAGATAGTGACTTCAGGTCGAATTGCGCACTCGGGGGATACAACACGCCGACCACAAACACCTTAGCTTCCTCCATGTTGGGTCCATCCCTGAGTGTAATGCGCGCGGCCAGCCAAGATCACGCCTTATCCGAGCCCTTCTTCCGGGGCACCGAAGAACGGAAAGCGGGCCAGTAGGTCGGCGCGCAGTCTCGCGATGCCGTTCGTGTCTCCGGGATCGGGCACCCGGCGATCTTCGGCGAGGGTCGCCGGTTGCCCGGACAGGACGAGCACGCGATGCGCCACACCGAGCGCCTGATCGAGATCGTGTGTCGCCAGCAATACGAGGGTCTCGAATTTCCGCGCGCGCTGCGCCACCAACGCGGCCAGACGTGCCGAGAGCGATGGGTCGAGGGAAACGAAGGGCTCATCCAGCACAAGCAGCGCCGGCTCGACCGAGAGCGCCCTGGCCAGCGCCGCACGCCGGGCCATTCCGAGAGAGAGCTCGCGCGGAAAGCGATGCTCGCCGCCTGCCAATCCGACCTGGTCCAGCAACGTGGATAGATCGGGCTCCGGGTCGGAGCCGTGAAGGACCAACCGAAGATTGTCGAGAATGTTGAGCCAAGGTACCAGTCGCGGCTCCTGGAACACCGCTGCGATGCGGCGTTCGCGACAGCGAACATAGCCCCGGAAATCGGTGTCGAGCCCGAGAATGATGCGGAGTGCCGTGCTCTTGCCGACGCCGGACGGGCCGAATAGAGCCAGCATCTCGCCCCGATGGGCGACGAAGCGCACGGCGCGCAGGACCGGGCGGACCTGTCCGGTTGTCGTGACGAAATCCTTAGCTTCGATAGCGACTTCAAGCGCCGAGCCGCCAAGCATTGGCGCGCCGCTCCCACGGTTGCAGCAGCGCCGATTCGACGCACAGCATGATGGCGGCAAACGCGAGGCCGTAGGCGAGAATACCGGCCACGTTGAAGCTCTGAAAGTAGAGGTTCAGCACGAACCCTACCCCATCCGGACGCCCGAGCAGCTCGACGATCAGCACGATCTTCCACGTGATCGAGAGCCCGCTCCGCCCGGCGGCGGCCAGATACGGCGCAAGCTGCGGCAACACAATGCGCCGCACGCGACGAAGTGGCGGGAGCCGGTAGACCGCAGCCAAGTCCTCGAGGCCTGGATCGAGTGCGCGAGTGCCCTCTCGCATGATGACCATCACCGAGGGCGTCTTTGCTATCGTGACGGCCAGCACCGCCGCGATCTCGTTCAATCCCACCCAGATATAGGCGAGCACGATCACGACCAGCACCGGCAGATTCAGCCCCACGATCAGCCACGGATCCATGACGGCATTCGCTGAAGCGGAGCGTCCTGCGGCGTAGCCGCCGATTGCTCCGAAGGTCATCGATAAGGCAAACGCCGCGGCCACTCGCAGCAGGGTCGCGCCGATTTGGCGAGCCATCTCACCGCTCGCAGCCGCGCTCCATGCGAACGCGGCCACCCTCTCCGGCGCGGGCAGAAGCTGCGGGGCGGCCGCTTCGCGAGCGATAAGCCACCACAGGACCATGAAACCCGTCAGCGACAGGCCCCGGATCAGCAGCAGGCGAGCGCCGTTCCTATGTGGCCGCATCCGGCACGGGCCAGAACAGTCCCTCAGGAAGTCGCTCGAGCCCGGCGGTCGCCTGGACGCCGCCCGTGCGCAGGAGGACATCCAGCACCCGGGCGGCCGTCCGCTGCTCCTGCTCGGCCGTGGTGTGGGCGATACCGGCGAGGTAATGCTGCTTCAGCGTCTCGAATAGCCGGTCATCGGGCGCATCCATGAGCGGGCGGACCAGATGCCACTCAGCATCGGAGCTGGCGAGAAGCCGGTCGGCTTCGGCTGCGGCTCGAAGGAAGCCGTTGATCCTGGCAGGATCCGCGTCAGCCCATTCCTGACGGAACACGTAGCCGACAAGGTTCAACGGCGGGGGCAAGCCGAGACTCCGCGCGCAGTCGGCCACGGAAACGACTTGGCGGCATCCCGCCGCTTGCAGCCTTGCGGCGAAGTTCCAGTAGGTCAGCACCGCATCTAGCTCGCCCTGGAGCAGCTTGGCGTTCAACAGCGGCGGGGCGCCGAACGCGACCCGTGTGGCTCGGGCAAGATCAATGCCCTTCGCCTGCCCGGCTGCTTGAACCAGCAGCCAGGATTTGTCGATTGATCCTCCCGCAACCCCGATTCTTCGCGCTTTTAGGTCCGTCAGTCCGCCCAGGGTCGAGTCCGGACCCACCATCACGCCGCCTGTCGCATCCGAGAAAGGCGCGAAGCACAGCCGCGTGCCGGCGCTGCGCTGGGCGGCGGCGAACAGCCAGTCCGACACGACGACGTCCGCCGAATTCGCCATCAGCGCGATCCGCCCGGCATCGCTGTTGGCGAGGATCAAGGTGCGAAGCGCTATCCCGTGCGACGCCTCCAAACCGTTTCGGCGGATCACGTCGGCAATCCATTGCACCGTCCCGAACTGCAAAACCCCAAGCCGGACTTCGGACTGGGCGCGAGCAGAACCGAGCGTTCCGGCACACGCCAAAGCCAGGGCCGCGCCGGAGAACGCACGGCGGGTGGTCTTCAATGCACCTCTGTCCATCGCCGATAGTGTGCGGGCCGATTCATCATCGCTATGACCGGAGCAGCTTCCTGTCAGCCGAAGCGCTCCGCCAAGCGGCGAACGATCTCCTCGACAATTCCCGGCGGCGTTCCCTTGACCGCCACCTCGATCGGGTTTTCGTCGGCTGTGGGCTCCTCCAGTGTGGCAAACTGGCTGTCAAGCAGCGCGAGCGGCATATAGTGCTCATGTCGCGCCGCCATGCGCGCACCGATCACCTCGCGGGAGCCCTTCAGATACACCAGGGCCACACCCGAACGCTCTCCGATGATCAGATCGCGATAGGCGCGCTTCAGAGCGGAGCACGTCAGCACCCCGGATTTACCATCAGCGCGCCAGCGGTCGATCACGCCGGCGATCGCATGGAGCCAGGGCAGCCGGTCGGCGTCGTTCAGCGGATGTCCGCCGCGCATCTTCTCGACATTCGCTGCCGGATGCAGGTCATCGCCTTCCTGAAAGTGCCAGTGCATCGCCGCTGCGAGCAGCGCCGCCACGGTCGTCTTCCCGGAACCGGAAACGCCCATCACGACAGCGACCACGGGCTTGCTGATCGCGTCTGGCAGTTCCGCCCAGACAGGTGCCACCTTCCGCGAAGTACGGCCGCTGCCGCTCTCGTCCTGTTGCACCGTGCCCTCCCCCGGTTCCGGCCTTTCCGCTATTACACGGAGCGTCGCATCACCCGCGTGGATTCATCCGGCTCGCCGATGATCGCCTGCTCCACACCTTCCAGGAACAGCCCGTGCCCAACCACGCCCGCGATGCTGCCCAGCGCTATGTCCAGCGACTTCGATTCGCCGATCGGACCGATGTGGCAATCATAGATCAGATTGCCGTTATCCGTGACGAACGGCGCCCCATCGGCCCCCCGCCGCAGCACGGGCCGGCCTGCGAGACCCGACAAGCGCCGAGCCGTCATTTCATGGCCGAAGCGCGCCACCTCGACCGGCACAGGAGCGTGCTCGCCCAGGCGCTTGACCACCTTGCTCGCGTCCGCGACGACCACGAAGCGCCGCGCCGCTTCCGCAACGATCTTCTCGCGCAGCAGGGCGCCGCCCAAGCCCTTGATGAGCCGAAGCGTGCCCGCTTCCACCTCGTCCGCACCGTCGATCGCGAGGTCCAGACCTGTAACGGAAGCAAAATCAGTAAGCGGAATGCCGAGGCCTCGCGCCTGCTCCTCGGTGCGCACCGAGGTCGCCACGCCGCGGACCTGCAATCCCTCCTCCCGCACGCGGCGCGCAAGCGCCTGCACCGCGAATATCATGGTCGAGCCGCTGCCCAGACCAAGCGCCATCCCGTCTTTAACGAGTGCTACGGCGGCCTCCGCGGCCGCGCGCTTCTGGGCATCGACATCGCTCACTCAGCCCATCTCCCGGCCGCCTCGCGATCCACGAACCAGATCATCTCGCCCGCCGGCTTCACGCGCGCCGCCGGCACGGTACTGCCACCCGAAAGCACCTGATCCAGAATCGCCTGCTTGCCTTTGCCGGCAATCAGAAATGCGACGATCCGGCTGCTGTCCAGTGCCGGATAGGTCAGCGTGATGCGTGGTTCCGGCCTGCCATGCCCGACGCCCGCCACCCAGCGCCGCCGCTCCTCCAGCACCGGCTGCCCCGGAATCAGCGACGCCGTGTGGCCGTCATCTCCCATTCCGAGCAGACACACATCAATGAGCGGCCGGCTCGGATCGAGAGTCGCGCTGCCATAGAGCTGTTGCAGTGTCTTCTCGTACTGCTCGGCGGCCTCGTCGAGCGACACCCCTTCGGTCGGGACGGGATGGATGTTCTCGCGGGGCGCTGGCGCGTGCGACAACATGGTGTCGCAGACCATGCCGAAATTGCTTGCGGGATCCGTCTCGCGGACCAAGCGCTCGTCGCCCATGATCCAGTGCACTCGCTGCCACGGAAGGCGGCCTTTAAGTGGATCCTCGGCCAAGCGACGATACAGCGGCTTCGGCGTGGATCCGCCGCTCAGCGCCACCACGAACCTGCCTGTGCTGCGCTCCGCGGCCTCGCACAGGAATTCGGCCGCGCCCCGCGCCAAATCGTCCGGGTTCTCGAAAACACGCAGGGTTCCTTGCGCAGGCTTCATCGAGCCGCGTCCAAGATGTAGCGGCGTACGGCCTTGGCGAATCCGTCCTGTTCGTTGCTGTCCGTCACCACGCTGGCCTGCTCCTTAACCTCGTCCGCGGCATTTCCCATCGCGATGCTGAATCCGCTCTTGCGGAACATCAACGCGTCGTTCGCCCCATCACCGATCGTCGCGATCCGCTCCTTGGGGATGGACAACATCTGCGACAGACGCTCGACGACCGCGCCCTTATTGGCGTCCGGATGCGTCACATCCAGGTAATAGGGCTGCGATCTGGTCGCCGAGGCTCGTTCGCCGAGCGTATCCTGAGCCGCCTTCTCCGCCGCCGCCACTCGCCCATGATCGTCGGACACCCCGACGATCTTGACGCAGTTACTGAGATGCGCGTCGGTGAAGGACGGCACGATCTTGGCCTCGAACTGGACGGTGAAAGCCTCACGCGCCACATGCGGCGCCTTCGGGTCTCGGATGAGCCAGTCGTCTCCCGTATAAATCCATGCATCCAGCCCGGATTCGAGGATAATCCCGAGCGCTTCCTTGGCCACTTGGACGTCAAGACTGCGCTGGTCCAGCACGCGAAGCTGCGGGTCGGTGTAAACGCCGCCGTTGAATCCGGCGACCATCGTGTCGAGCGCGAGCGGCTCGATCAGCATGCGCATTCCTCGGGGCGGCCGCCCGCTCGTGATCGCCAGGCTCACGCCCGCCGCGCGCATTTCCCGGGCCGCGGCCTGCGAGGCTTCCGTCAGCACCTTGTCTTGGGTAACCAGCGTGCCATCCACGTCGGCAAGCAGCAGAGCGATTCTTGTATCTCCGCTCATTTGCGACTGGTCTGCTCGGGTGTCGGGATGGGCCGCCACGCCCTTCCGTCCTTTTCGAGCAGAGCGTCGGCCGCGGCCGGACCCTCGCTCCCGGAGGCATAATTCGGGAAATCACCCGGAGTCTCGGCCGCCCAGGTATCCAGCACGGGCTGCACCACGCGCCAGGTGGATTTCGACCATGTCGCCCCGCTGGAACAGCGTGGCGTCGCCGATCATCACGTCATAGATCAGCGTCTCGTAGCCGACATTCGGTTCCTGCGGAAACCAATCGCTATAACGGAAGGACATCCGGACCGGCGCCAGATCCACGACCGGCCCCGGCCGCTTCACCTCGAATTGCAGGCTGATTCCTTCGTTGGGCTGAATTTGCAGCACGAGCCAGTTCGGGCGCAAGGTCGAAACGGGCGTGTTCTCGAAGGGGGCGTAGGGTGCCTGCTTGAAGCGAATGGCGATCTCGGTCGTGCGCTGGCTCATGTGCTTGCCGGTCCGCAGGTAGATGGGCACGCCGGCCCAGCGCCAGTTATCGATGCGGAGTCGCATAGCCACGAAGGTCTCCACACCTGAGTTTGGTGAAACGTCCGGCTCCTCGCGGTAGCCCCGGACCTGCTCACCCAGCACCGTGCCTGGCCCGTACCTGGCCGCGCACTGCGTCCTCGACCCTGACCGACTCCATCGCGGCGAAAACGTCTTCCTTCTTGCCGCGGATCGCGTCCGCGTCGAACCGCACCGGTGCCTCCATCGCCGTCATGGCGACAAGCTGAAAGACATGATTGGGCACCATGTCGCGGAGCGCCCCGGTGTGCTCGTAAAAACGGCCGCGCCGCTCCACGCCAACGGTCTCCGAAACGGTGATTTGAACATGGTCGATGCGGTCGCGATTCCAGATCGGCTCAAACAATCCGTTGGCGAAGCGGAAGGCCATGATGTTCTGGACCGTCTCCTTCCCGAGGAAGTGGTCGATCCGGAAGACCTGGGTTTCCCTCAATACTGACAGAACCTTCGCGTTCAGCTCTTTGGCTGATTTCAGGTCGTGGCCGAACGGTTTTTCGATCACCACGCGCCGCCAGCGCGCCTGCTTGCCGTTCTCGCATTCCTCGGTGAGCCCGGCTTGCGCGAGATTTTCGACCACCGTGCTGAAAAACCGGTCCGCGATCGCGAGGTAAAAGAGTACGTTCTCCCCGGTCTGCTGGCTGCTCGCCACCTCTTTCAGGTGTTGCCCAAGCTTGTGGTACAGGTCTGGATGCGTCATGTCCCCCTGCACGTAGGACATGGACTTGCTGAGCTTGTCCCAGACCGACGGGTCGATCGCGTCGAGATCGCTCTCGCTCGCCTTGTTACCCACGAAACCGCGCAGCATGTCGAGCAGGGAGTTGCGCCAATCCTCGACGGAGCGGTCTGCCAAGTCCGCCCCGATGATCGCGAAGTTCTCCGGCAGAAGCTTCGTCCGGGCGAGGTTGTATAGGGCCGGGAACAGGAGCCGCTTCGTGAGGTCACCCCCGGCACCGAAGATCACCATCGCGCAGGGCCCGGGCGGTTGCGCCTGACGCCTGGGCGGCACGGAGAGCACCTCACCGGCCGGTCCGATGACAGACGTGTCCGGCATCGCTCTACTCCGCCGCGTTGGATTGAGGTGCCGCTGTCTCCGCCGTCTTGCGCCGCTTCGCGACCGCCCCGAGCAGCTTATCGAAAGCGTCTGCGAACAGCTTGACGCCATCGACGACCAGCTCGGACGTTACTTCATCCAGCGAGATGCCCTGTTGCTGCAATTGCTGCATCACACGGCGGGCCTCATCCACGCCTTCTTCCACGGCATCCGGCTTGACATGGCCGTGATCCCGGAACGCGTCCATCGTCGCGGGCGGCATCGTGTTCACCGTGTCCCGGCCGATCAGCGTGTCGACATAGAGCGTGTCCGGATACGCCGGATTCTTCGTGCCCGTGGAGGCCCATAGCAGCCGCTGGGTGCGCGCGCCCTTCGCCGCGAGCGCCTCCCAGCGCGGCCCCGCGAACAACTCCTTGTAGCGGGCGTAGGCGAGCTTGGCATTGGCGATCGCCACTTTCCCGCGCAGAGCCTCCAGTGCGGCCTTGTCGCCGCCCTTGCCCGCCGCCGCGTCGATCCGCTTGTCTATCAGCGTGTCGATTCGGCTGACGAAGAAGCTCGCCACACTCGCCACCCGCGAGACATCACCGCCGCGTTGAGCCAGATCTTCGAGACCGGCGATGTAGGCTTCGGCGACCTTCTCGTAGGCCGGAATCCCGAACAGCAACGTGACGTTTATATTCAGCCCTTCGCCGATCAGAGTTCGGATCGCCGGCGCCCCCGCTTCCGTTCCCGGCACTTTCACCATCAGGTTGTCGCGCCCGACCGCTTTCCACAGCCGCCGCGCTTCGGTCAGCGTGGCCGCCGTGTCGTTGGCGAGATAGGGCGAGCATTCGAGGCTGATATAGCCGTCGCGCCGCGCGGTCGAATTGAACACGGACCGCAGCACGTCGGCGCCTGCGCGGATGTCGCCCATGGCGAGGTATTCGTAGATCTCGCCGGCATCCTCGTGACCTTGAGCCTGGAATGACTGCATGTCGTCCAGATACTCGTCAGACTCCCCGATCGCCTTCTCGAAGATCGAGGGATTCGACGTGACGCCCTTCAGGCCGTCGCGCTCGATCAGCGTTTGCAACTCCCCTTTCCGGATCAGGCTTCGGCGGACGAAATCGAGCCACGGCGACTGGCCGCATTGCTCCAACTGCTTCAGCGGATTCATGTCAGGCTCCTCGATGCGCCGCGCCTACTCCGCGGCCTGTTTCATCTGCTTCTGCTGCGCGATCTGCGCCCGCGCGGCCTTGATGACGCCCTCGGGGGTGAAGCCGAACTTCACCAGCAGGGATTTGAGCGGCGCGGAGGCCCCGAATGTGTGCATTCCGATGATCGCGCCGTGCCGCCCGGTGTAGCGGTCCCACCCCAGCGTCGCCGCCTGCTCGACGGCCACGCGGGCGCGAATATCGTCCGGCAGCACCTCGCTGCGATAATCCTCGTCTTGCTGCTCGAACAAATCCCAGCACGGCATGCTGACCACGCGCGAGCGCACGCCTTCCTTCGCCAGCTCCTCGTGCGCCGCGACGCAGAGTCCTACCTCGCTCCCCGTTCCCATCAGAATGACCTCGGGCTTTCCGTCCGGCGGGTCAGCCAATACGTAGGCGCCTCGGGCGAGACCGCGGGCGGGGGCGTATTTACTCCGGTCGAGCGTCGGCAGCGCCTGCCGGCTCAGCACCAAGCAGGACGGCTGGTGTTTCGCGCTCAGCGCGACGCGCCACGCCTCGGAGACCTCGTTGGCATCGCACGGACGAATCGTGTGCAACCCTGGGACGCCGCGCAAACTCGCCAGCTGCTCGACGGGCTGGTGAGTTGGCCCGTCCTCGCCCACCCCGATCGAGTCGTGCGTGAAAACGAACACGACCGGCAGCTCCATGATCGCCGAGAGCCGGATCGAGCCGCGCATGTAATCGGAGAAGATCAGGAAGCCCGATCCGAATGGCCGCAGCTTCGACAAGGCGAGGCCGTTGCAAATGGCGCCCATCGCGTGTTCGCGAATGCCGAAATGGAAGTTGCGGCCATCGTAGGAGTCCGCCTCGAACGAGCCCTCGTTCTTGAGCATGGTCTTGGTGGAAGGCGCGAGGTCGGCCGCCCCACCGAGCAGCCAAGGGATTCTTTCCGCCAGCGTGTTCAGCACCTTGCCGGACGAGTTCCCGGCTCGCGAGGCCTTTCGGGTCGGCTGGGAACTCGGTCAGACCTTGCTCCCATCCCTCGGGCAGCTCGCGCCGCTGCATCATCTCGAACTGGTGCGCCAGATCCGGGTGTTGCGCGCGATATTTCTCGAACAGCGCGTTCCATTCCTCGCGCAGCTTGGCACCCCGCGCGCCGATACCGGCCGCGAAGTGTTCGTACACTCCGTCCGGTACGAGGAACTTCGCGTCCTCGGGCCAGCCGTAGAACCGCTTGGCGCCACGGATCTCGTCCTCACCCAATGGCTCTCCGTGCGCCGCCGACGTGTCCTGTTTGTGTGGCGCGCCGTAGCCGATATGGCTCTCGACGATGATGAGGGTCGGACGGCCGGTTTCGCGCTTGAAATCGTCCAGCGCAATATTGATCGCCTTCGTGTCATTCGCGTTCCGCACCCGCACCACGTTCCAGCCGTACGCCAGAAACCGCGTTCCGACATCCTCGCTGAAGGCGAGCGCGGTCGAACCCTCGATCGTCACCTTGTTGGAATCGTAGATCCAGCACAGGTTGGAGAGCCGCAGGTGCCCGGCGAGCGAGGCCGCCTCGCCGGAAATGCCCTCCATGTTGTCGCCATCGCCGCAGAGCGCATAGACGTCGTAGTCGATTATGGGAAAATCCGGCCGGTTGTAGTGGCTTGCAAGCCATCGTTCGGCGATCGCCATGCCGACGCTGTTCGCGACTCCCTGACCCAGAGGTCCGGTGGTGCATTCCACTCCGGAGGTCATGTGGTATTCCGGATGGCCGGGACAGGCGCTGTCGAGCTGACGGAAATGCTTGATGTCGTCCAATCTTACCGATGGGCGGCCGAGCACCTCGTAGCGCTCGTCCACCGCCTGCGTCTTCGTCAAGTGCAGCAGGCTATAGAGCAGCATGGAAGCGTGCCCGACCGACAGCACGAAGCGGTCGCGATTGGGCCAGATCGGGTCGGCCGGATCGAAGCGCAGCCGGCCGTTCCACAGCGTGTAGCCGACCGGGGCCAACCCCATCGGCGTGCCCGGATGGCCGGAATTGGCCTGTTGCACCGCGTCCATCGCGAGCGTGCGGATCGTATTGATGCAGAGCTGGTCGAGGTCGTCGGCCACGGGCTGATCCCCTTTTCACGCAATCGGCTGGTTAGGCGGAGCATAGGATGGCACAGGCCCGTCCGGGAAGCGAAGCGCGCTTAGACGGCACGCGGTGGTCCCGCAGCTAAGGGCGTGGCCCAGCTCAAGCTCTCGTGCCCCGGCCGATAGTTCCGGGGCGTCACCCCGGCATCCCGGTTCACCAAGAAACGCGCGAAGAGCGGGTGCCTCATGCTGCGCACCTCGTGCTCCACGGTGAAGAGCACCTCGCGGCGGCCCGGATCGACGATGTCCTGGAACCTGTACTGGTGCTGATCGCTCTCTTCGGTGATTAGCCCCCGATCCAGCAGTCGGCGATGTGGCCCGGAAAAGTCCTGCAACGTGATCTGGATGTGGTGGCCATCGAAAGCGGGCAACGGAACCTCTGTCTCCCGAAAAATCAGCCGCGTTCCGTCGCCGGCGCCAACATAGGCACACGGCCCACTACCGTCGTCGGCTGTCGTGGTGGATGCGCCCACAAACTCTCGATAGAATCGAGCGATCCCGTCGGACGCGCCTCGGGGCACGCCGAACTCGACATAGGGTATCCCCAGCGCGACCGGGCCGAACCGGGCTTCCGGGGCATGGCAGCGGAACCGGTTCCCCCAGGGGCAGGTCACCTCGACCACGGAACCAGTTTCCCGGAAGGCGAACTTAGTGTCGCCGAGCCGGGTCCGCACACCCGAAAGACGTTGCAGCAAGGCCTCGAGATCCGGCAACACGAGCCCGATCACGCCGCGAACCACCTGCGCTTTGCGGACGGGCAGATGGAACTGGGCGCGGCCCACGTTCACCCACATGTTCTCCACCCCCGTGACCAGATACGGGTCGCGGGTCAGCCCAAGGCCGGTGATGTAGAACACGGTCGCCTGAAGCTGGTCCGGGACCGTTATATTGAGGTGGCCGAACTCGACGATGTTGCCGAGATCCTCGGCGCTGCGATCGAATTCCGCGCGCTCGGTTGCACTCACGTCCGTTCTCCTCTGTCCCGGTGGTCAAGCCGCGGCGGATTTGAGTCGGTCGTAAAAAGTCTTGCGGAATTTCTGCACCTTTGGCGCGACCACCACCTGACAGTAGCCGGTATACGGGTTGCGCGCGAAGTAATCGTGATGCTCCGGTTCCGCTGGATAGAACGCCTGCAACGGCTTGATTTCCGTAACGATCGGGCGATCCCAGACTTTTGCGTCGGTTAGCTCGCGAATGACGGCCGCCGCCATAGCGTGCTGCGCGTCGGAATGGGTCAGGATGATGGAGCGATATTGCGGCCCGACATCGTTGCCTTGACGGTCTCGCGTCGTCGGGTCGTGTATGGTGAAGAAAACGCGGAGCAGATCCGCATAGGCGAGTTCGTTCGGGTCGAATACGATCTGTACCACCTCCGCGTGTCCTGTCCGGCCGGTACAGACCTGCTCGTAGGTCGGATGTGCGAGGTTGCCGCCGGCATAGCCCGACAGCACCCGCTGCACGCCGCGCAGATCCTTAAAGACAGCCTCCAGGCACCAGAAGCAGCCGCCGCCCAGCGTGGCGATCTCCTCCCCGGAACGGACCAGATCCGCCATGCGGGCGCCCTCCCTATTCCTTCTGCCGAGGACGAGATATGGGCAGCAAGCAGGCCGCGTCCAGCGGCCCGCGCCTTCCGTGCGAAGGTCGCCACCAGGGCGCCGCAAACCCGTCGTCGTGGCTGGCGTTTACCGGCCATCTAAGCTGAGCCGGAGGCGGCTATGAGCCAGGCGAACTCCACCACAGACCACCCAAGCCGGTTCTTCAAACTCGTCCACTGCCAGGATGCGTCCTGACGAGGCGAAGCCATCTGACGTTTAGACACACCAACAGAACGGGGCCGGATGGATCTGCCAGTCTCCTGCCCCTCGCTCGCCCGCCGAGCGTTTCCCTACCCGGTGGACGGGCTCGTCTTCGATATGGACGGCATCCTGCTCGACACCGAGCCGCTCTACCGCGCCGCATTCACGGAAGCTGCCGCCGCTCTCGGGTTTGCGGTGGGCGAGGACTTCTACAGCTCCCTCGTCGGGCTCTCGACCCGCGAGCGCGGAGCTTTGGTGCAGGCGCATTTCGGCGGCGATTTCCCGCTTGAGCCCTTCCTCGCCCATTACTACGAGCGGAAACGCGCCGCCGTACGCCGGGGGATTCCGTTGAAGCGAGGAGCGACGGAGCTGCTGCACTGCCTGCGGGAACGCGCGCTGCCGTTGGCGCTCGCGACCTCCGCGACGGAGAACACGACTTACGCCAATCTGCGCCGCTGCGGCTTGCTGGAACTGTTCGACGCGGTGGTCACACGCGATGATGTCGAGCATGGGAAACCGCATCCCGAACCGTTCCTGAAGGCGGCCCGGAAATTGGGCGTTCCGCCGGCCCGCTGCCTCGGCGTCGAGGACTCGCATCATGGCATCGAGGCGCTGCACGGGGCCGGGATGATGGCGGTGATGGTTCCGGACTTGCTGCTGCCCACCGAGGCGATCCGCCGCAAATGCGTGACCATCGCCGAGAGTCTGCACGAGCTTCGGGAGCTGCTGCTCCGGCCCTGATCTGCAACCCCCCGTTCCTTCATTCGTTCACGGCCCGGTGTGTGCCAGCGCGTCCCCGCTTCAGGAGTAAGCTCAGCATGGTTCGACCACGGAGAGCCCGCGGCGGATGAGGATCGTGATCTTCGGCCTGGCCGTGAGCTCCACATGGGGAAATGGCCACGGAGCGCTCTGGCGCGCGTTGATCGGAGCCCTGGCCAAGGACGGCCACGCCGTGACCTTCTTCGAGCGCGACGCACCTTATTACGCTCAACATAGAGACCTTACCGCCCTGCCAGGCGGAGGGACGCTCGTGCTCTACTCCCACTGGAGCGAGGCGCTGGCGCAGGCGAGACGTTCGCTCGCCGAGGCCGATGTGGGCATGGTCACGTCCTACTGCCCGGACGGAATCGCCGCGACGGAACTGGTGCTCGACAGCAACGTGCCGGTGCGCTGCTTCTACGATCTCGACACGCCAGTGACGCTCGAGCGGATCGCGGCCGGCGAGGAGACGAGTTATATCGGCCCGGACGGGCTGACGGGCTTCGACCTGGTGCTGAGCTATACAGGCGGTGGCGCGCTGGAAGCATTACGGCAAAGGCTTGGAGCGCGTCGCGCCGTCCCACTCTATGGCTCGGTCGATCCGGAGCTGCATTACCCGGCTCCGCCGGACCCGCACTACGCTGCCGCCCTTTCCTATCTCGGCACCTACGCGGAGGACCGGCAGGCGACGCTGGAGCGGCTGTTCGTCGAGCCCGCTCGCCGGCTGCCCGCCGAGCGATTCGTGATCGGCGGCGCTCAGTATCCCGCGTCATTCCCCTGGACGCCCAATATCTGGTTCGTCCGGCACGTGCCGCCCGCGGCGCACCCCGGCTTCTACGCTGCGTCGCGGTTGACGCTGAACGTCACGCGGAGCGCGATGGCGCGCATGGGATGGTGCCCCTCGGGCCGGTTGTTCGAGGCCGCGGCTTGCGGCGCGCCGATCCTGAGCGATTGCTGGGAGGGGCTCGACGCGTTCTTCGAGCCTGGACGGGAGATCCTCATCGCTGAGACGACCGGCGAGGCCCTGGCCGCGCTGGCGCTGCCGCCTGGGGAGCTTGAAGCGATTGCGCACCGGGCCCGCGAACGGACACTGGACGAGCACACCGCAACCCGGAGGGCGCGCGAGATGATCGCCGCGCTTGAGACGTACGTGGCCGGCAGTGGCGTGAGCGAGGAGGCCTGAACGAGATGTGGGGCATAATCCCAGCGGCCGGCAACGGCACGCGCATCCAGCCCCTCGCCTTCTCGAAAGAGCTGCTGCCCGTGGGCAGCCGGCATGACGAGAGCGGCGCCGAGCGCCCGCGCGCCGTCAGCGAATATCTGGTCGACCGCATGCTGCGAGGCGGCGCGACACGAATCTGCTTCGTCATCTCGCCCTGGAAGTCCGACATACTTCGGTATTATGGCGGTTCGATCGGCGGTGCGAGCCTTGCTTACGTGATCCAGGACGAGGCCTGCGGCCTCTGTGACGCGATCTTCCGCGCCTTGCCGCTGATTCAGGCCGACGAGCCGGTTATCGTCGGCCTTCCGGATACGATCTGGTTTCCCGAGGATGCGCTCGGCGCCTTGCCGAACGACCGTTTCTCCTTCCTGCTGTTCCCGGTTGACCGGCCCGAGCTGTTCGATGCGGTGGAAACCGATCCGGAAGGGCGCGTGCGCCAGGTGCAAGTGAAAGCCCGCGATGCGCGCTCACATTGGATTTGGGGTGCGTTCAAGCTGCCCGGTGCGGTTCTGTACGAGCTGCACGCACTCTGGATACGGCGGGAAAAGCAGGACCAGTATATCGGCACATTGGTGAACGCCTATCTGGAAGCGGGCGGAGCGGCGTGGGGCGCACGCGCAGGCCAGAGCTACGTCGATGTCGGAACGCTCAACGGCTACCGCGAAGCAACCCGGCTGCTGGAAGCGCGGGAGGACGGCGCGATCCTCTCCGCCTCGCCATTAAGCCGGTCGCCCGCCAACCCCGCGCGCGCAACAGGGCTGCGGGCATGAGTACGACGGTCGATGCGGGTCCGTGGACACCGGAGCGGATCCGCGAGCGCGCTCGGGCGCTCGGCCCCTGGTTTCATAACATCGATCTCAAGGGGGTCCAGACCGCGCCGGAGCATTTTCTCGGCGATTATCCGCGCGTGAAATGGGCACGGTTCGCGGACGCGATCCCCGCTGATCTCACGGGCAAGACGGTGCTCGACATCGGCTGCAACGGTGGCTTCTACGCGATGGAGATGAAGCGCCGGGGCGCGGCACGAGTTCGTGGGCATCGACTTCGATGAGGATTATCTGGCGCAGGCGCGCTTCGCCGCGGAGGTGGAAGGTCTCGATATCGAGTTCACCCGATTGTCGGTCTACGACGTCGCGGCGCTCGGAGAGCGGTTCGACATCGTCTTCTTCATTGGAGTGCTCTATCACCTGCGGCATCCCCTGCTCGCGCTTGACCTCATCCACGAACACGCCGCGAAAGACCTGCTCGTGTTCCAATCCATGCAACGCGGCAGCGACGCCACCATGCAGCTCCGCGAGGATTACGAGTTCTGGGAAACCGCGATCTTCGACGACCCCGCATTCCCCAAGCTGCACTTTATCGAGCATAGTTACGCACACGACCCGACGAACTGGTGGGCGCCAAATCGCGCGTGCGCCGCGGCGATGGTGCGCAGCGCCGGTTTTACGATCGAGGCTCACCCGGAGGAGGAGGTGTTCATCTGTCGCCGAATCGAGCGGAACGCGGGAGATTACGGGGCCGTCTATCCGGCTCGGGAACCGCAGCGCCGGCGCGGGTAGGAAAGCCATGATCGAAGCCGCCATGATCTGGAATGAGCCGAACAACAAATCCCATTGGGATTTCGAGTCGATCCGGGCTGGACGATCTTCGCGCGCATGGCTCGGCTCGCCGGGGAGGCAATCGCCGCGGAAGCGCCGGGGCTGCCCCGCGTACTAGGGGGGATCTCCCCGATCGACCCGGATTTCATGCGGTTGATCGCGGGGCAGGGTGTGATGGACGCGGTCGATGCGGTCGCCGTACACGGCTTTCCGCTCGACTGGAATCACTGGCTCATCGACGAGTGGCCCGCCAAGATCGACAGCATCCGGGGCGTGACGCATCTGCCGGTCTGGGTCTCCGAGGTGGGCGTATCCAGCTTCGGCGCCGAAGAGGTGCAGCAATGGGGTCTCCGGCGAACCGCCGAACTCCTGAGCGGTCGGACCCCGCGCATCCAGTGGTACAGCCTGTACGATCTTCCCGCGGCCTGGCCAGCCACGACCCGCCACAGAGAGGCGGAGGGGTCATCGTACCTATCGCCACTTCCACATGGGGCTGCTGGACGAGAACGGGCGCCCGAAACGAGCTGCGGGAATTTTCTCGGAGTTCACGCCGGAATTCGGCCTTTGCCAATGGTTCCATTTCGAGGATCATCGGCTGGATGACGCGGTACGGTGGATGCGGGATCTCGGCGTCACCTACCTGCGCACCGGGCTGAGCTGGGCCGACTGGTACCGCCCCAACGCCGAGGCGTGGTTCGACCGGCAAATGCGAGCGCTCGAACCTTTCGACATCACGGTCACGTTCTGCTTTACGCCCGAGGATCAGGGCACCTGGCCGCATTACACCGCTCCCCCGAAGGAGCCGGAGGTGTTCGCCGAGTTCTGCGCGCGCATGATCCGGCGCTATGCGCCCGGACGCCACACCGGGTCCGCGCTGGCTCCGACCGCCGCCGCGGGCTGATGCGGGAAGCCGGCCCGCTCACGGTGCTGAGCGTCGGCTATTCGCTTGCACCGGTAGGACCGGATTCGGTCGGCGGCTCGGAGCAGGTCCTCGCGGCGCTCAACTCCGCGCTGGTCGCCGCGGGCCACCGTTCAATCGTGGTCGGCTGCCGCGGCTCTTCCGTCCAGGGGGAGTTGGTGGAAACGCCTTATTCGCCGGTCGGTCAGCCAATCACCGATCCCGTACGCGCCCGGGCGCAGCAAGACACGCGCGAGGCGATCGCGGCGGCCTTGGATCGCTGGCCGGTCGATCTTATCCATATGCATGGGTTCGACTTCGCCTCCTGCCTGCCCCCGCCTGGGCCGCCCGTGATCGTGACGCTGCACTTGCCGCCGGGCTGGTACCCGCCGGGTTCGCTCGAACCGTCCCGGCCCGCTACCTGGCTGCATTGCGTCTCGCTGGCGCAACAGCACGAGTGCCCGGCAGGGACTCAGCTATTGCCGCCTATCGCCAATGGCGTTGCGGTTCACGCCTTCGCCGCCCGGAGCACCCGACGCGGGTTCGCACTCATGCTCGCGCGGATCTGCCCCGAGAAAGGCCAGCACTTCGCTCTGGAAGCAGCACACGCGGCAGGGGTGACGCTGCTGATAGCCGGCGAGGTTTTTCCCTATCCGGCGCATACCGATTACTTCGCCAGCAAGGTTCGGCCGCTCCTGGATCGCGGCCGCAAATTCCTGGGCGCGGTGGGGTTCGCGCGCAAGCGCCGCTTGCTGGCCGCCGCGCGCTGCGTCCTGATCCCGAGCCTCGCGCCGGAGACTAGTTCGCTCACCGCGATGGAAGCTGCGGCTTCGGGCACCCCGGTCATCGCCTTCCCGAGCGGCGCGCTCGCTGAAATCGTCGAGCATGGCCGTACCGGCTTCCTGGTCAACGGCGTCGGCGAAATGGCCGCTTCTATCGTTAGGGCGGAGGAGATAGAGGCCGAAGAATGCCGCCGGGTCGCCCGCACGCGCTTCTCCCTCGAGCGGATGACGGCGCAATACCTCGCGCTTTACCAGCGCCTCGCGGCGGGTTCGGTGTGACTGCGCTCGCGCTCGATCTGATTGCCGATGAGAGGAGCATGGCCGCGCTGCGGCCGGAATGGGAGGCGCTGTGGCGACGGACGCCCTCGGCCACCCCGTTTCAGTCCCCTGCATGGCTGCTTCCGTGGTGGCGCCAGTTCGGTACCGGTCTGCCGCGGATCGCGGTGATATACGAGGAGGCCCGCCTTTCCAGCCTGTTGCCGCTTTATCTGCTGGAGGACGGCGGCGAGCGGAAACTGCTGCCGATCGGCGTGGGCATTACCGATTACTGCGACGCGCTGATAGCGCCCGACGCGCCGGCGAATACGGCCGGCGCCTTGCTGCGTGCGGCGCTGACCTCGGCCGGCGCGGATCGCGCGACGGCCTGCGAATTGATCGATCTCCCGCCCGGATCGGCCTTGCGCCAAACGCGGGGTCCGGCTGGCTGGCGCATGGCGCGATACGAAACCGAGCCGTGTCCGGTGCTGACGATCCCCGAAGCGGCGCCAGGGCTCGGGCAAGCGATCCCGGCGCGCATGTTTCGCAAACTGCGAATGAACCGGCACCGCGCGGACCGCGCTGGTGGCTGGAGGATCCAAACCGCAACGGAAGCAACCGTTTCCTCGCTGCTCGACGAGCTTGTGCGGCTGCACGCGATGCGCTGGACCTCGCTCGGCGAAGCCGGCGTGCTCGCCGATCCCCGCGTACGCGCCTTTCATCGTGAAGCCGCACCCGGGCTTCTCGCGATGGGCGCGCTTCGTCTCCAGGTGCTCCGCATCGGTCACGTCATCGCCGCCGCGATCTATGCCCTGCTCGCCGGGACGGATCGCCTGTTTTTCTATCTCAGCGGTTTCGATCCCGCGTTCGCCTTCCAGAGTCCGGGGACTATCCTGCTGGGGACGATGATAGAACAGGCGATCTCCGAGGGACGTCGCGAACTGCATTTCCTGCGGGGCAAGGAGGCCTACAAATACGCCTGGGGCGGAAACGACCGCATGAACTCCGCGATCCGGCTCACGCCGTTAGGATTGCCATGAGCGAACATCCGGCCGAGCTCAACCGTCGCGGCTGCATCTCTCCCGAGGTGGCCCTGGCCCGCCTGATCTTGTCCGGCTGCTCGCCCGAACAGGCAGCCACAGAGCTCACCGCCGCGGGATACCATGCGCTGGCTCGGATCGCGCTCGAGAGGCGCGAAGCACTGGCGCGGTTGCGCCGCCTCGTTGAGCAATCCGGGGTGGATCATGCGGCCACGGCGCTCGACGGTATCCGCGCGATGTTCGATCGTGCCGTCGCTCTCTCGCCGGAAGCGAGCGTGGCCGCTTATTCTCTGGGCGACGCGGGAGTGCTGGACCGAGCCACCGCCGAGTTGCTCGCCTGGCTCAACGAAGAGCGGCTTCTCGGCTTGGAGAAGGACGTGCTTGATCTTGGTTGCGGCATTGGCCGGGTCGCACTCGCGATCGCACCTCGCGCACGATCGGTGCTCGGACTTGACGTTTCCCCGGGCATGATTGACGAAGCGCAACGGCGGAATGCGCGTGAAAATTCTGCGATTCGCCGTCACGTCCGGACTCGATCTCGCCCGCTTGCGTGACCGCTCATTCGACCTCGTGCTCGCCGTGGACAGCTTCCCCTATCTCGTGCAGGCGGGAGTCGCGGAGCGGCACGCTGCCGAAGCGGCGCGCGTGCTCCGTCCGGGTGGCGCGCTCGCCATCCTTAATCTGTCATACCGGAGCCTGGATGAGGATCGCGCCGACGCCTTTCGCTGGGCAGAGGATTATGGATTCGATCTGGTCCGCGATGGAACGGCACCGTTCGCGTTATGGGACGGAGTGGCGTTTCTGCTCCAGCGCACGCATGGAGCATGATCCGCAGGCCGCCTGGATGCGGGCGATGCGCGCCGGAGATTTCGCGGCGGCACACGCGATCAGCGACGAGGTGTTACGGGCACGCGATCCGGCCGCTCACGACGACTGCAACCTGCCGTATCATCTTCGCTGGGTCTGGGACGGTCGGCCATTCGACGGCAAGGATGTGCTGGTACGCTGCTATCATGGGCTGGGCGACACGCTCCAGTTTGCCCGCTTCTTGCCGACTCTCGCGCGCCGCACCGCCTCGCTGCACGTGGAAACGCAACCCGCTCTCGTGCCGCTGCTCCGGATGCTGCCCGGTCCCGGCAAGCTGATCCCGTTCCAGCCCGCTTCTCCCGCCGCGCCCCGTGCGTGCGATCTGGAGATCATGGAATTGCTGCACGCCCTTCGCGTGATGCCGTCCACGATCCCGCCGCCGCCTGTGCTCCGGGTTCCGCCGTTGCGGATGGCCGCGCGCGCGATCGGGCTCTGCTGGTCCGCCGGGGATTGGGACCCCGCGCGCTCCGTGCCGCTCGCGCAGCTTTTGGCCGCGTGCGAATCTCGCCGAAATGCAGCTTGTCAGCTTACAGCGCGGCGCCGCCGCCGACGCGGCCTTGCGACACCGCTTCATCAACGCGCACGACCGGGACACCGACATGCTGCGGACCGCGCGCTTGATCGCCGGGCTCGACCTGGTCATCACGGTCGACACGATGGTGGCGCACTTGGCCGGAACGCTCGGAACTCCGGTTTGGCTGCTCCTCCGGCGGCATGCCGACTGGCGTTGGATGCAGGAGCGTGCGGACTCGCCCTGGTATCCCTCGATGCGTTTGTACCGACAAGCGAAGGAGGGAGATTGGGACGCACCGCTCGAACGGCTAGCGGCCGATCTCAGACGCCTGGAGGCAGGTTCACGCCCATGATCCGCACGTCCTGCTCGTAGATGATGATCTCGGTGCGCGAAGCCGGGGCGATCTCGATGCGCGCGAAGAGATCGAGTGCTACCCCGAGGAAATGCGCCAGCACCGCCTTGATTACGTCGCCATGACTGACCGCGACCACCTCACCGACCGGGAACCGGCTGCATAGGCGACGCATCACGGCAATGCCGCGCGTCTGGGCCATGAGCATCGTCTCGCCACCCGGTATCTCGGCGGTACTGCGAAACACGTTGAAGGCGCGCCACTCCGGCGTTGCGTGCAGGATCGCGAATTCGGAGCCCGTCCACGCGCCGAAATCAATTTCGTTGAGATCGGCGTCGATCGTCACGTCCAGCCCGTGCCGTGCCGCGATGGGCGCCGCCGTCTCCTGCGCCCGTTCAAGCGGGCTCGAAACCACGGCGAGGATGGGCCGTCTCGCGAGCGCGGCGGCGACTTTATCCGCTTGCTCGCGCCCGGGCTTGCTCAGCGAATAGCCGGGCGTCCGTCCGGCCAGCACGCGGCCGAGTTGGCTGTAATCGCCGTGGCGAACAAGGTGAATTGTCGTGGCCGACATGCCGACGCGCCTCCGGAATGCGAATCTGCTAGCGTTCCGACTGGCCGCTGATGAAGGCTTCGGTGCGGCGCTGCGCCTCGTGATCGGTGAACTGCTCGGGCGGGCTTTTCATGAAGTAGCTGCAAGGCCCTGTCAGTGCGCCACCGATGCCCCGGTCCAGCGCCAGCTTGGCGCAGCGCACGGCGTCGATCACCACGCCGGCGGAGTTGGGCGAATCCCAGACCTCCAGCTTCAGCTCGCAAGAGAGTGGCACGTTGCCGAACGTAGTCCCCTCCATGCGGATGTAGCACCATTTCCGGTCGGTGAGCCACGGCACGTAGTCGCTTGGCCCGACATGCGCCATGCCGGGCTCCAGAGGTTCGGGAAGCTGGCTGGTGACGGCGCGAGTCTTGGACAACTTCTTCGATTCCAGCCGGTCGCGCTCCAGCATGTTCATGAAGTCGGTATTGCCGCCGAAATTCAGCTGGTATGTGCGATCCAA
Source organism: uncultured Alphaproteobacteria bacterium (assembly GCA_963808965.1). Lineage (GTDB taxonomy): Bacteria > Pseudomonadota > Alphaproteobacteria > Acetobacterales > Acetobacteraceae > CAWEHU01. Next base: position 54,281 of record CAWEHU010000015.1, on the reverse strand, counting down.
TCGAACGCCGCGTTCGCGGAACAGATTGGCGAGCATCCGGTGCACGATCGTCGCGCCGACCTGGGACTTGATATCATCGCCGAGCAGCGGCAGGCGCTTGGCGGCAAAGCGTGCGCGCCACTCCGCATTCGAGGCGATGAACACCGGGATGCAGTTCACGAACGCGCAGCCGGCCGCGAGCGCCTGCTCGGCGTACCATCTCGTCGCGGCCTCCGATCCTACCGGCAGATAGGAGACGACCACTTCAGTCTCTGTCCGCCGCAGCACGGAAGCGACATCCTCGGGCCGGCTGTCGGACTCAGGCACGCACTCCCGCAGATACTTTCCGAGCCCGTCCATGGTCGGACCCCGCCGCACCCTCACCCCGCTCGCGGGCACGCGCGCAAAGACGTGGGTGTTGTTGGGCTCCCCTCCGATCGCCTCGCTCAGATCCAGCCCAACCTTCGAGGCAGCGATGTCGAAAGCCGCCGAGAACTCGATGTCCCTGATGTGATAGCCGCCGAGCTCGACGTGCATGAGGCCGGGCACGCGCTCCGAGGGCGGAGCATCGCGGTAGTAGCTGACGCCTTGAACGAGCGAAGAGGCACAGTTACCCACCCCGATGATGCCGACCCGAACCTTGCCCAAGACGGTGATCCTTCAGAGATGCGTCCGGTCAACGTTTGTTGATGCGCGAGGTTGCCGAGTTAAGGGAAGCGGGCAAGCGAACGGCCGCCCCCGAGCGGAGCGGCCGTTTCAGGTCCGGGGAGTTAATTACTTCTTGTTCTCCCCCTTATGCTGCTCCTGATAGGTGCGGGTGTGGTGGTGAACGTTACCCTGCTCGTCTTTGTATTCGCGCGCCTTCAGGTCATCGCCGCCACCAGAGCCCTGGCTGCCGCTGTGCTGCTGCGACCCTCCGCTCTGTTGCCCCCGTCCTGACTCCGAGCCTTTGCCGGACCCGCCGCCACCCGACGAGGCCTTTGCCGATCCGCTGCGCTCGTGCTCGCCCTTGTCCTTGGTGTGGGGATAGGGTTCCTCGGCGCTTTTGTGCGGATGTTTGCCCGTTCCTTGCTGACCGCTACTTGCCATTGCTGTCCTCGCGTTTCAGGGTGTGCGTCCTTGAAGCCGCCGCACCCGGCAGCGGCCCACCCCATCAACGGGAGGCCCCTCAGGCGGTTGCGCTCCAGCCACCATCGCAGATCCGTGTGGTTACGTAAGGGAAGGGCTCGCCTCCCCCATCGAACGGATCAGGTCGACAACCCGCTTGCGGAGCGCCGGATCGCCGATCCGGTGGTAAACGCGGATCAATTCCAGCGTCTCCCGGCACTGAAGCAACCGGCGATCGTCGTCTTCGGATTCCGCCATGTCCGGATCGAGGAAGAAGCTGATCTCGACTCCCAGAATACGGGCGATCTGCGCCAGTCGGGAGGCGCTGACCCGATGTTGCCCCCGCTCGTATTTCTGTACCTGCTGGTAGCTTAGCCCCAGCGCGTCCCCGAGCTTCTCCTGGGATAAGCCCCGTACGCTCCGCCTCAGACGGATGCGCGAGCCGATCAGCGCATCCACCGCATTGCGGTCCGCCGTCATCGTCCGGCTTCCGAAAAACCCACCCTCGTGCATCACACCCCTCCGTTGCGAACCAGCCTCTGGGTGGAACATAGGGGGAACAATCTGAAGATAGGATTACCTTCGAGGCGACAGCCGCCCGAGGATGGTGCGCCCGATGCCAAACCCATATTCTGAGCCGGGTGAATCCAGGGGGATTCGGAGGCGCAGCAATGAAGCGACGGATCGCGATGACGCTCGGCACGGGCTTCCTGATCGCGCTCGCGCTCTCAAACCAGGCCGACGCCTATTGGCGAGGTGGCGTGTGGATCGAGCCCGCGCCGCCGCCCTACTACTATGCCCCGCCGCCCGTCGTGGTGGCGCCGCCCCCCACCTATTACGCGCCGCCGCCCCCCGTCGTGTATCAACCTCCTCCTCCCGCCGCCATGGTTCCGCCGCGAACCGGCACGGCTTACGGAACGATGTGCTTCGCTGGCGTGTATCGGTGCCAGCTATCGGCCGCCGCTCCCCTCGGCTCGGGATGCTCCTGCCCTGGGATCGGCGCGCCGTCCTACGGCACGGTGCGCTGAGCAGCGTTTGGCTCCAGCCGCAAAGCCCTGGTCGTCGCCTCCTCGGGAGTTCCGTCCTCCCCCAGCGCGACCCGGTAGAGCGTCCGGGCGTTTTCCGCCGAGACGAGCTCCTCCCGCACGTCCTGGGCGACCTTCGCCGGGTCGCGATGCGCCGGATCTCCCATCCCTCCGCCGCCCGGCAGCTCCAGAATCAGGCGGTCGCCATCCGGGATCAACTGGAAGCCCTTGGCGCGCAGTTTCGGCCCGGATTTCAGCGCCACGACGCCCGCCGCGCCCGGCATGCCGCCTTCGCGGCCTTTAGGCGCGTTCGCGATCCGGTCGAACGTGGCGTTCACGGCGAATTCGAGATCGCCCTTGGTCCCGATCTCCATGATCTGGCCGGTGCCGCCGCGGGTGCGCCCGGCGCCACCGGAATCCGGTCGCAACTCCTTCCGCCAGAACACGACCGGCGCGACGTTCTCGGTCGCCTCCACGGGCATCGTCCGCACGCCTGAAGGGAACGCGGTCGCGTCCAGCCCATCGAGGGCCGGGCGTGCCCCGGTGCCACCGGAATTGAACGTGATGATCTCGAAATCCGGCAGCACGGGACGGTTGCCGCGGGCGTGGCCGGAGACCGACGGCCCACCCCGGAGCGGCGGGTTCCACAGCGCCGACGCGCCCTCGGCCGCGACGCGCGCCTGCACGGCCTGATGCAGGCAGCCCATCATCAGATCCGGCAGCAAATGGCCGATGACGTGCCGGACCGATACGGGCGACGGACGCGGCGCGTTGAGGATGCATCCCTCGGGGATTTTTATGCGAAACGGAAGCAGGCTCGCCCAGTTGTTTGGGATCTCCGGCGCGACCACGACCTTGATGCCGAAACAGGAATAAGCGCGGCAATAGGCAGGCGGCACGTTGATGCCGCGCGTGGAAAGACCCGAAGTGCCGGCGTAGTCCACCTCGATCGCGTCCCCCAGCAACGTCATGGCCGCGCGCAGGGTCACGGGCTCGTCGTAGCCATCCGAACCGATCTCGGCACGGTACGTCCCGCCTGGCAGCTTCGCGATCTCCGCCAGAGTCGCGCGGAGCGAGCTTTCAAAGATCGCTTCGGCGAGTTCGTCCAGGCTGTCCATCCCGAACTCGTCCATCATCCCGACGAGCCTCGCGGCTCCCGCGTCGTTGCAGGCGCACAGCGAGTAGACGTCGCCCTCCAGTTCGACCGGCAGCCGGGAGCCGGCGCGAATGAAGTCGAAGAACGTCTCGTTCGGCGCTCCCCGGTCGAAACACTTCACGATCGGGATGTAGAGGCCTTCCTCGAACACCGACCGGCCTTCCGGCCCCATGCCGAGCCCGCCCACGTCGATGACGTGCGCCGTATTGGCGAACAGGCCGACGATGCGCCCGCGACGGAAAGCGGGCGTGACCACGGTAAGATCGTGCAGATGGCCGGTGCCGAGCCACGGGTCGTTCGTGATGTAATGATCTCCCTCCCGCATGGTCTCGGCAGGGAATTTGCGCAGGAAGTGACCGACGCTCTCGGCCATCGAATTGACGTGTCCGGGCGTGCCGGTCACCGCCTGCGCCATCATCCGGCCCTTGAGGTCGAAGATGCCGGCCGAAAGATCGCCGGCCTCCCGCACCGTGGTACTGAACGCGGTGCGGATCATGGTTTGCGCCTGTTCCTCGACGACGGCGATCAGCCGGTTCCACATCACCTGCCGCTGGATCTGCGCCAGCGCGCCGTCCGGTTCCCGCATCACCCTGCCTCTCGCGTCAGTTCGACATACCCGAAACCGTCGATCGTGGCCGTCCAGCCCGGGCCGACAAGCGTCGAGGTCTCGTCCTCGGCGATGATCGCCGGACCGCTGAGGCACGCGCCTTCCGGAAGCGCCGCGCGAACGTGGACGCTCCACTCCGACACTTCGCCGGAAACCGTGTCTGGTACGCTCTGCGTGCGTTCGGGATGAGCTGCCGAGCCGGGTTGGACCGGTCCGGCATCGCGAGCGGTCTCAGGCTCGGCTGGAAGGGTTGCGACGCTGACGGCGTAGCTCATGATCTCCACATCGGAGCCGGGCACCGGGCGATGATAAAACTTGGTGTATTCGGCCTCGTAAGCGGCGCGGATCGCCGGGACGTCCGCCGCGGTGAGCGGCCGCGCGGGCAACGGCACCGGAATTTCGTGCCCCTGCCCGACATAACGCATATAGGCGATGCGGCTCTCGCCTGTTTTCATGTCGAGCCCAGCCTGAGCGACCACCGCCGCGGCCTCTTGCTGCATCTCGCGCAGCAGCGCGTTGACGGCATCGAGATCGAAAGCGGAGAACCGCTGATACAGGCTGCGCACCACTTCGTACGCGACCGGCGCACGCAAGAAACCGATCGCGCTGCCGACTCCAGCGCCTGACGGGACCAGGACCCGCGTGATCCCGATTTTTTCCGCGACCCGGCAGGCATGGACAGGGCCGCCGCCGCCGAACGCGATCATGGTGCGGGCCTCGTAGGTCTTTCCGGATTCGACGGCGTGAACGCGGGCGGCGTTGGCCATGTTTTCGTCGACGATCTCGATCACGCCGAGCGCCGCCAGTTCCGGCGTAAGACGCAGCTTGTCGCCGACCTCGGCCGCGAGCACGGTGCGGGAAGCTGCGGGATCAAGCTGCATCGCGCCTCCGGCGAAACGCGCTGGATCGTAACGGCCGAGCAGCAAATTAGCATCCGTCACCGCGGGCCGCATCCCGCCGCGACCATAGCAGGCCGGTCCCGGATCGGCCCCGGCGCTCTCCGGTCCGACCGCGATCCGTCCCATCGTATCGACGTGAGCGATCGAACCGCCGCCTGCACCGATCTCGACCATCTCGATCACCGGAATGCGAAGCGGCACGCCCGAACCTTTCTTGAACCGCCCAACGCGCGCGACCTCGAAGGTTCGCGCCGTCTGCGGAGCGTAATTGTCGATCAGGCAGATTTTCGCAGTCGTGCCGCCCATGTCGAACGAGAGCACGTTCTCAAGCCCGCATTGCCGCGCGACATGGGCGGAGAAGAGCGCGCCTCCCGCTGGTCCGCTTTCGACGAGCCGGATCGGAAACCGGCAGGCCGTCTCGATGGTCGTGAGACCGCCTCCAGACAGCATGAGGAAGATCGGCGCGGAGAAGCCGAGTGCCCGCAGTTCCGACTCCAGCCGACGCAGGTAGCGCGCCATCAACGGCTGCACATAGGCGTTGGCCGCGGTCGTGGAGAAACGCTCCCATTCCCGCATCTCCGGCGACACTTCCGACGAGAGCGAAACGGGCAGGTCGGGCAGTTCGTGGGAAAGAATCTCTCGCACTCTCCGCTCATGGGAGGGATTGACGAATGCGTGCAAGAAGCCGACCGCGATGCTCTCGACGCCTTCCCGCCGCAGCAAAGGTACGAGCGCGCGGACCGCGCTCTCGTCCAGTGGCAGGAGCACCTTGCCGTCGTTGTCCAGCCGCTCCGGCACCGGTAGCCGCAGCGCGCGCGGGACGAGCGGCTCGGGCAATACGATATTGAGATCGGTACTGGTCGTATCGGCTCTCGTTGCCCATCGCCAGCACGTCGCGGAAGCCCTGCGTCGTAAGCAGCGCGGTTTTCGCCCCTTTCCGTTCAATCAAGGCGTTGGTAGCGAGCGTCGTGCCGTGGATCATGATGCCGATATCGGCGGCCGCAATCCCGGCGGAGCGTAGAATCGTCTGCACGCCGGTTATCACGCCTTGCTCCGGCGACGCTGGCGTCGTCAGCACCTTCGCGGTCGCGCGCCGCCCTGCATTCTCGAGCGCCAGATCCGTGAAGGTGCCGCCGATATCGACTGCGAGCCGCGCCGCCTCCATAGCTACAGCACGGCCTCCGCGACGATGCGGAGCGCGTTCGCATCCGCCCCGGCGAGCACCAGCGTGCCGATGCTGTGATCCCGCGCGGCCTGTTTCCACGCCTGCAACCGATCCTTGATCCGCGCGGCCGGGCCGATCAGCGATATCTCGTCGATCAGCTTATCCGGAACCGCGGCGGTCGCCTCGTCCTTGTGCCCGGCGAGAAACAGGTCCTGAATCTTCGCCGCCTCCGCCTCGTAGCCGAGCCGTCTCGCGACGTCGTTGTAGAAATTTTTGCCGCGCGCTCCCATTCCGCCGATGTAGAGCGCGAGCTCGGGCCGCAGCGCGTCCCGGCAGGCGGCCAGATCGTCGCCCAAACTGACCCGGACGTAGGGTGCGATGTCGAACCCCGCGAGCGAGGCAGGCTTGCCGGCTTTCGCCATTCCCTCGAGCACGGGCGCGGTGACGAGTTCCGTTCGCTCGGGCGACATGAAGATCGGTAACGTGCCGTCCGCGACCTCACCGGCGCTACGCAGCCCGGCGGGCGTGATGGAAGCGGTGTAGATCCGCAAGGCCGGATCGCCATGCACGATGCTCTTCAGCGGCTTGCCGAGGCCGGTCGCACCAGGGCCGTGATAGGGTATCTGATAGTGCTCGCCATCGAACGCGAGCGGTCGCTCGCGGGCCACGACCTGGCGAATGATGGCAATGTATTCCTTCGTTCGGACGACCGGCTTGCCGTAGGCGACACCGTGCCACCCTTCGACCACTTGTGGACCGGAAGGGCCGACGCCGCAAAGAAAACGCCCGCCCGAAAGCGCTTGCAGCGTCATCGCGGTCATGGCGGCGCAGGCCGGGGTGCGCGCGGGCATCTGCATGATGCTGGTGCCGGCATGGATGCACTTGGTGCGCGCCAGCACGAAGGCGATCGGCGAAACCGCGTCGCAGCCATACGCCTCGCCGCACCAGACCGAGTTCGAAGCCGAGCCGCTCGGCCTCGAGCACCGCATTCATATCGAGAGCGGGCTTCGGCATGAACGTCAGCCGGAGCACCAAACCGAGCTTCATTGCGCTCCTCCCGGTTAGAGCCGCGCGACCACGTCTTCGCGGAAGCGGCGCATCCGCGCCAGCGTCTCCTCTTCCGTCCCGGCGGCAAAGCCGAAATCCACCTGGGCCACGCCTAGATCGCGGAAGGCGCGGAGATCGGCGGCAATGTCCTGTGCGCCACCCGAGAACAGCCGGCGCTCGCCGTCATCGGCCTTATCCGGCAGCTTCTCGCCGAAGGTCTGCACCCGGTAGGCGAGGCCGAAATTGCCAGGATCACGTCCCGCCTCGCGCACCATGCCGCGCAGCTTTTCCACGCCTTGCCGGTAGCGCGCCAGCGTATCGAGCCGGTTCTTCGGGTTGACGCCGATCGGATACCAGCCGTCGCCAAGCCGCGCGGCTCGGCGCATCGCCGGACCGCTCTCACCGCCCACCCAGACCGGCAGCGGGTTCTGCACCGGCTTGGGATTGAAATCGATGTTGTCGAACTTCACGAATTTGCCGTCGAAGCGCGGTGAATCCTCGGTCCAGAGCACGCGAAACGCTCGCAAATATTCGTCAGTCACGGCACCGCGCTGCTCGAAGGGCGGCGCACCAAGCGCCTCGAACTCCTCGCGGAGCCAGCCCGCGCCGACGCCGAGCGCGATCCGTCCGCCCGACAGCACATCCATGGTCGCGATGATCTTCGCCGCGAAAACGGCCGGGCGATACGGTACGACCATGACCGAGGAGAGCAGCCGTAAGCGCGAGGTCTTGCCCGCGAGGAAGCCCATCGTGGTCAGCTGCTCGAACCAGTCCTTGAGCGACCCGGACGGAAACTCGCCGCTATCGGTGTAGGGATAGCGCGCGGCCACATCCTTCGGCATCAGGATGTGATCGGAGAAGGTCGCATAATCGAAGCCCATCGCCTCGCCCTCAACGCAAAGGCGCACGAGCACGTCCGGTCTGGCGAGCTTGCCTGTCACCGGCAGGTTGAAGCCGATCTGCATTTGTTCCTCTCGCTTTTTTGCGCCGGCACGAAGGGCGGCTGCACGATAGCCTCGCGGGGCGGAGTGCGATACACCACCCGACATGGGTGACAGCGCGTTGAAGCAGTGGCTCCTGCGGGCACCGCTCACGGAGCTGACCGAGGCCGCCGGAAAAGCGCGGGATGCCGTGCACGGGCGGCTCATTTCCTATTCGCGCAAGGTGTTCATCCCGCTCACCAAGCTCTGCCGCGACGTTTGTCACTACTGCACCTTCGCCGAACGCCCGCATGTTGGGCGAGCGGTCTATCTGTCGCCCGATGAAGTGCTGGCGATCGCCCAGGCCGGCGCCGCCGCGGGCTGCACGGAGGCGCTGTTCACCTTGGGCGACAAGCCTGAGTTGCGCTACGCCGCTGCGCAGGACGCGCTAGCCGCACTCGGATACGCGACGACGATCGACTACCTGCGCGCGATGTGTGCGCTCGTGTTGCAGGAAACGCCGCTGCTGCCGCACGCCAATCCCGGCGTGATGACGCGAGACGAGATCGCGTTGCTGCGGACCGTGAGCGCGAGCCAGGGCCTCATGCTGGAATTGGCCAGCGAGCGCCTGTGCGGCAAGGGCGAGGTCCATTACGGGTCGCCCGACAAGCACCCTTCCGTCCGGCTGGAGACGATCCGGTTGGCGGGCGAGCTTCGCGTACCGTTTACCTCCGGCATTCTCATCGGCATCGGCGAGACCCGCGCCGAGCGCCTCGATGCGCTTCTTGCACTCCGCGACCTACATCGGCAGCACGGCCATATACAGGAAGTGATCGTGCAGAATTTCCGCGCCAAGCCCGGCACCAAACGGGCCGGCGCAGCGGAGCCGGATCTCGACGACTTGCGCTGGAGCGTCGCTGCCGCGCGCCTGATCCTCGGGCCGGAGATGAACATCCAGGCCCCGCCGAACCTCACGCCCGCCGGCTACGAGCAGTTGATCGGCGCGGGAATCAACGACTGGGGCGGCGTCTCGCCGGTGACGCCCGACCACGTGAACCCGGAAGCACCCTGGCCCGCGATTGACGATCTCGCCCGCCGTACGGCGCGTGCGGGCAAGTCGCTGGTGGCGCGTCTGCCGGTCTATCCCGCCTACGCGCTCGCGCCCGAACGATGGCTGGACGCAGCGGTCGCGCCGCACGTGCGCCGCGCGATGGATACGGACGGATTGGCACGCGACGATTCCTGGGCGCCCGGCCTGACGCAAGCGCCGCGAAAGCGGCCGGTCTATCTCGCCGCCTCCGATCCCCACCTCCGCGACATCATCGCCAAGGCAAGCGCGGGCGCACGGCTTGCCGAGTCGGAGATCGAGCGCCTGTTCGCGGCGCGCGACGGCGCGTTCGTGCAAATAACCGAAGCGGCGGATGCGCTACGACGGGCGTATGAGCGGCGATGTCGTGCGCTATGTCGTCAACCGCAACATCAACTATACGAATATCTGCTACTTCCGCTGCCGGTTCTGCGCCTTCTCGAAGGGCAAGACGCATGAGAGCCTGCGCGGGCAGCCGTACGACTTGGCGCTTGAGGAGATCGTCCGCCGGGCGGAAGAGGCCTGGGCGCGCGGGGCAACGGAAGTGTGCCTGCAAGGTGGCATTCATCCCGACTACACCGGGCGCACCTATCTCGCGATCTGCCGCGCGATCAAGAAGTCCCTCCCCGACATGCACATCCACGCTTTCTCGCCTCTCGAAGTATGGCAGGGCGCGGCGACCATCGGATTGCCGGTTCCTCGTTTCCTCGCCGAGCTGAAGGGGGCGGGCCTCGGCACGCTTCCGGGCACGGCCGCGGAGATCCTCGATGACGCGGTGCGCGCGATCATCTGCCCGGACAAGGTGAACACGGCGCAATGGCTTTCGGTCATCCGCGCCGCGCACGAGACGGGCTTGCGCACGACCTCCACGATCATGTTCGGCCACGCCGAAACCCCTCGCGCCTGGGCGCGACACCTGCTCGCGTTGCGCGATTTGCAACAGGAGACGGGCGGCTTCACCGAGTTCGTGCCGCTGCCGTTCGTGCATATGGAAGCGCCGATGTATCTGCGCGGCCAAGCGCGGCGCGGCCCGACCTTCCGCGAAGCGGTGCTGATGCACGCCGTCGCGCGGCTCGTGTTGCACCCGCTCATCCCAAATATCCAGACATCGTGGGTCAAGATGGGACGTGAGGGAGCCGCGGCCTGCCTTGCGGGCGGCGCGAACGACCTCGGCGGCACACTCATGAACGAAAGCATCTCCCGCGCGGCAGGCACGCAGCACGGGCAGGAGTTGCCGCCGGAAGGGATGGAGGCACTGATCCGCTCCCTCGGCCGCACGCCGCAACAGCGGGATACGCTTTACCGGCCCGCTGCCCGGGATCGCACGGCAGCGTCGTTCACCGCCGCCCAACTCGCGCCGGTGGTGCTCACGCCGTACCGGCCGTCAGTAAGCCGAGGCGTTCCAGCAACGTGAAGGTCCGGTTGCGCATGGGCGGATCCATGCGCATGAGGACCGCGAGGTCAGCCGGATGGTCCACGTCCATGCCAATCCCGGGGAGGCGTAGAACCGCCGGTTCGATCCCCGCGCGCCGCGCCGCCGCGAGATGTGGCAGGAAGCTGTCGTCCCCGAAGCGGAGCGGCACCGCCTCCGGAGGCGACATCAGGACGGCGTTCGAGCCACGCTCATCGTGCGCTGGAACGATGGTGAAGGACGGCGCCGGGCGATGCGCCTCCAGCACCGCGGCAACCTCCGAATCGAGTGAGGCGGGGAAGGTCTCCCGGCACGGTAAGCATACCGCCCCTCCCTTCCCGCGCGAGCATCCGGGCCGCCGCCATCACCGCGCCGGTGTGACCGTCGCGCGCCCCATCGGTGAGCACGCGCGCCCCGCATCGTGCGGCGAGCCGGATCGCGATGGGATCGACGGTGCACACCATTATTCCCGCAAGCGCCGGCACGCGCGCGAGCACCGCGAGCACATCCGCCGCCATCGCTTCGGCCAGCGCGCGCCGCTGAGCCGGCGTCAACAGAGAAGAGAGACGTTGCTTGGCGCCCTCTATCTCCTTCACGGGCACGACGGCCCAGATATCCGGCGCACTCATGCACGGTCGCGCCGGATCGCGTCGGCCGCATCCAGCACAGCGCGCGCCAATGCCTCCTTTTCGGCGAGACTTGTCATCAAGCTGGATGCTGGGAACACGCGCACACCGGCGACCCCGGCCCCGTCCGCTTCGTCCACCACGTAGCCGTCCAGCAAATCCCGATAACGCTCGGCGACCGTCGCGGCGCTTACTTCGAGCCCGAGTTCGCGCATCATTTTCGCCGTCGGGCCTTTCACCGCGCGCCCACCCACGATGGGCGAGACGGCCAGCACCGGGGCGCCGCATGCGGCGACGGCTTCGCGCACGCCCGGCACGGCGAGGATCGGCTCCACGCTGATGAACGGATTGGACGGACAGATGACGACCGCGCGCAACAGAGGATCGGCGAGCGCCGACAGTAATTGGGGGTTCGCCGCCGCTTGCTCGGCTCCGGCGAAAGCGAGCGCCCGCACCACCGGACGGCACTGACGCCGAACGAAATAGTCCTGAAAATCGAGCCAGCCCTCATCGGTTCGCACGCGGGTCCGCACGGGATCGTCGCTCATCGGCAGCAGGCGCGGCCCGATTCCAAGACGCCTACAGAAATCGCCTGTGATCGCCGATAGTGTTTCCCCCGCGCGCAGCCGCCGCGTGCGCTCGACGTGCACCGCGAGGTCACGATCGCCGAGCCGGAACCACGTCTCGCCGGCGAATGTGCCCAGGGTCTCCATGAACGACCAGGTCTCGTCGCGCCGACCCCAACCGAGCAGCGGGTTATCGAGTCCCCGCCAAGGTGTACATGATCGTGTCGAGATCGGGCGAGATACTGAGCCCAAGATGCTCGAAGTCATCGCCGGTGTTGCCGATGACCATCACATCCTCGGGCGGCAGCACGCGGCTTAGGCCCAGTACCAGCTTGGCCCCGCCAATCCCGCCTGAAAGTGCGACAACCCGGCTCACCGGAACAGATCCTCTTCCGCGGGTCGGACCAGTTGCGACACGGGAGCTTCCGGTGCGGACCAGCCGAGCCCGCGAACGAGCACCGCTGGCTGGCCCTCGTCGGCTTGCCCCATCACGAGCGAAGCCGCCGCCGCGATCTCGTCGGCGAGTGCGACCAGTGTCACCTGCAACGGACGGCCGACAAGATCGGGCTTGCCGCGCATGTCCACGAGCGAGGGCAGCCCCGCCGCACCGATCGCGACGCCCGTTACCCCGCGCCTCCAGGGCCGGCCGAAACTGTCATTCACGATCACTGAAGGAGCGATGCCGAATCGCGCGCCGAGCCGCGCACGAATGGAAGCGGCGCTGGCGTCCGGGTCGCGAGGCAGCAGCAGCACGCGTTCCGCGGCACTGTCGGACTCCACATTCGAGTGGTCCACGCCCGCGTTTGCCATCACGAACCCGAGCCGGTGTTGCATGATGAGCAGGTTGGCGCGCTTGCGCACGACCCGCACCGATTCCGACAGGATCACTTGCACGAGCCGTGCATCCTTGCCGATCTCCGCACCGAGCGCGACCGCCTCGGGCGAAGGCTCGACATCCGCCAAAACGACGTAGCGTCCTTCGGCCTTGGAGACGATTTTCTGTGCGATCACGAGCACGTCGTTCGCTTTTGGCGCGACCGCCAAGCGGTCCAGCGCGTCCCCGATCAGCGCCGGCAAATCGTCGCCCGGACGCACGATCGGCACACCGGGGAGGGCCAGCAGTTCGAGCGAGGCGATCCGGCTCATGCCTCTCAGGCGAATGCCTGCCGCAATCTCGGGAGCACGCGCTCCCCATAGAGACGCAGGAAGCGCAGCTGGTCCGGCCCCGGCGCATGGAACACAAGATGACGGAATCCCATCTCGACATAGGGTCGGATCCGGTCGACCTGCTCCTCCGGATCATCCGAAACGATCCACCGGCTCGCCGTTCTCTCCACGGGCAGCGCATCGGCGAGCCGCTCCATCTCGCGCGGGTCCTCCACATGCGTCTTCTCCTCCGGGGACAAGGCGAGGGCGGCCCAGTGCTTCGTATCCGCAAGAGCACGCTGGCGGTCGGTGTCGAAGGATACCTTCATCTCGATCATTTTCTCGTACCCGGCCGTGTCGCGTCCGGCATCCGCCAGACCTTCCTCGACCTTGGGCAACAGCGTCTCCGTGTAGAGCTCCCGCGCCTTGCCGCTCGTGCAGATGAAACCGTCTCCGGCACGGCCCGCATATTTGGCAACGAGCGCACCCGCGGCCGCGACATAGATCGGAACGGGCGTCTCCGGCTTGTCATAGATCGTCGCGTTCTCGGTCCGGTAATACTGGCCCTCGAAGGTGACGCGCTCTTCGCGCCAGAGTTGGCGGATAAGCGCGATCGACTCGCGCAGCCGGGCGAACCGCTCCTTGAACTCCGGCCATTTCATGCCCGTCGACGGCACCTCGTTGAGCGACTCGCCGGTGCCGACGCCAAGCACCACCCGCCCCGGACACAGAACGCCCAAGGTGCCGAAAGCCTGCGCGATGATGGAGGGATGATAGCGGAAGGTAGGCGTCATCACGCTCGTTCCCAGCACGATGCGGGAGGTGCGTGCGCCTAGCGCGCCGAGCCAGACGAGCGAGGACGGCGCATGTCCGTCCGTGTGCTTCCAGGGCTGGAAGTGGTCGCTGATGAAGACGGAGTCGAACCCGGCCTGTTCCGCAGCGCAGCCGAAATCCAGCAGCTGCCCCGGTCCGAACTGCTCAGCCGACGCCTTGTATCCCAGCCTGAGCACGACCGCCTCCCCTTCCGTAAGCCTGGGCAGTTTCGCACGGAGTTTCTGGGTGGGGAACCACGCCCCCTTTTACCGTCCCGAGGATGGCTGCACGAACATGCGGCCAGTCGCGTACGACAGCCACACGCGTCGGGTTGCGAAGTAGGTCGATCCGAGAAGCAGGTCCGCCTCCTCGTCCAGCGAGGACACAGTGAGTTCCGGGTTGCGGATCGTCTCGCGCCCTATGCGCAAGGAGGCGAAACGATGCCAGTGGAACAGCACCTCTCGCATGTCGACGCCCCCTGTGATGCCGCCCGGATCGCGCGCCAGCGCCTCGGGGCTAACACCCAGCCGCTCGGCGCTGGGTGTGCTGAGGATGAGCGAGCGCGCGCCGGTGTCGATCAGCGCGGTCATGCTTTGCCCGTTCACCTCGATATCGGCCAGGAGGCGGTCGCCGGACCGGCGGAGGGGAATCGTGTCGAACGCTCCTTTCCAGGGAGGCAAAGCGGCTTCCTCACACAGTCCCGGCTCTCCGCCCTCGGTCACGCGGTAGAACGCAACCCGGTGCTCCCGAAGGTCGATTTCCAGGTCGAACCGGGACAACAGGTCCGCGCCCAGTAATCCCGCCACGGCGGGGACAACTCGAGGCAGCGCAGGAAGCCCGCCGAGCGGAGCCGTTATCCCGTGCACCATCAACCCGCCGATTTCGAGCCGCGGGATCAGCACGTGCGGGGTCCAACCGGCATCTCCTCCGGTGCCCTGGAGCAATGTGACGTGCTGCGGATCGCCGGGTAAACCGAGCCGCGCGGCAGCATCCGGCGTGACCAGCCCAGCAGCGGCACCCGTGTCGAGCAGCAGCGACACTCTTTGACCGTCGATCGAGGCCGGGATGACGACAAAGCCCAATACGTCACTGACCGGAGACTCACCGACCCTGACGATCTCGCAGGCCGCGCGCGCCGGCGCGGTCGCCAATAGCACGAGCGGAAGCCAGATCACCGCGGCGACGAGGCGGCCGGCCACGCCCGACAGCACCTCCAAAAGGCGGAACGGGTGCCGACGCATCTCTCGCGCCTGCGAACGCTACGAGCCGCTGGAGCGCGTTCCGGCTTGCGCGAGATAGAACCCAGCGACCAGCGCCAGCCCCGAGAGGCCGGCGGCGCCCAGAGCCCGTTTGCCGGGAGCGCGCCATCCGCCTTTAGCCGTGCGGCCCCGGCGGACCGGCCGGAACAGATTGCCGCTGGTCACGCCCCTGTCCGAGGCCTGGCGCAGATAGGTCTCGATGACTCTGCGCATCATCCACCGGCTAAGGCCCGGGAGCAGCGCGTAGCCAATCCGGGCGAGGCTCGCGACCGCGCCGACGGTCACGGCGTCTCGCGGATTGCGCGCGAGCCGCACCATCGCCTCCGCCGCTCGCTCGGGCGCGTACACGGGCGGCGCGGGTTTGAGCTCTCGCCCGGTATAGTTGGCGCCGTGCTGCACGCCGGGGGTGTCCATGAAAGAGGGAAAGACGTCGCAGATATGGATCAGCGGATAGTCTCCCAATTCGGCGCGCAGACTGTCGGAGAGCCCCCGCAACCCGAATTTGCTCGCGGCATAAGCCGCGGCGAAGGGCGCGGGCACCCAGCCGCCGAAGGAGATCGTGTTGATGAGGACGCCGCCCGTCGGCTGCCGCTGGAAGTAGGGCAGCACGGCATGGGCGCCGTGGATGTAGCCGATCAGATTGGTGAGCACGACTTGGTCATGCGCCTCGACCGGCGTGTCCGTGAACCGGCCCACCGCGCCTACGCCCGCGTTGTTGATCCACACATCGATCCGCCCGGATCGACGGGAAGCGGTCTCGGCGGCGCGGCGCACTGCGTCCGCGTCGGTGACATCCACGGGGAGGGCGATCGCGCGCACGCCCTTGGCCGCGCACTCGGCCGCCAGTTCCTGGAGCGCGTTGCTGCGTCTGGCGATCAGCGCGAGATTGGCGCCCTCACGCGCGAAAGCCAGCGCCGCCGCACGGCCGATGCCGCTGGACGCGCCGGTGATGACGACGGTGCTGTTGCGCAAGTCTCGCATCGTGCTCTCCTCACTGATCCGGAAAAGCCCGGCGGCTCGGGCTCAACGGGGCGCAGGCATGGCGGTTGCCGGTCGGGACAGACCCCTTATGCGGCGAGCTTCGCACATCGGACGAAAGCGTGCCCCTCCCCTATCAGCACGGCTTAAGGCCGTTGACGGCGGCCTGCATTGGCGAGAGGGCTTAACCATCGCTAAGCATCCTTCCCGTCCACCGTCCCCTCCACGCGGTAGCATTGGCCGACATTCTCGAAGCCTGCCGCCTCGCGATCGGTCTCCTGCTTGGCCCGGACCTCACGCTGCTGCGCGTTGTGGGTCTGTCGCTCACTGTGAGCGCCTCGGCGACGCTCATCGCTGCGGCGACCGGCTTGCCGCTGGGTGCGGCGCTCGCGGTTTTGCGGTTTCCTGGCCGCCGCGCACTCATTCTCCTCGCCAATGCGCTACTCGGCCTGCCGCCGGTCGTGGTCGGCCTCATTCTCTATTTGCTGCTCTCACGGTCCGGCCCGTTCGGTGGACTCGGCCTCCTGTTTACTCCGAGCGCGATGGTGATGGCCCAGATCCTGCTCGCCCTGCCAATCGTCACGGCCCTGGCTCACCGCAGCTTGGAGGGAATCTGGAAGGAGTATGGACCGGCATTGCAGGTGGATGGGGCCAGCCCCTTGGGGTCGATCCCCCACTTATTGGCAATCGGTCAGGCCCAGCTTCTGACGACCGTCCTTGCTGGTTTCGGACGGACGATCTCTGAGGTGGGCGCGATCATCATCGTGGGTGGGAACATCGCCGGATATACCCGGACGATGACCACGGCGATCGCCTTGGAGACGAGCAAGGGCAATCTGGCATTCGCCCTGGCACTCGGCCTCGTGCTGGTCGCTATCAGCATCGCGGTCAGCGCCGCTGCATTCGCGATCAGCGGCGCCCGCCGATTTCCATTACACGAGAGAATCCAGTCGTGAAGTTCTGCCGCATCCTTTCGGCCACGCTATTCTCCGCACTGGCGCTGTTCGCTGCGTGTCTTTCAACGGCGGCTGGAGATGTCGGGTCGAGCTCATCGATCGTGCTCGCCTCCACCACCTCGGTCGAGGATAGCGGGCTATTGCAGCACATATTGCCGGCGTTCACCCGTAAAACCGGGATCGAAGTCCGCGTGGTGGCGGTCGGCACCGGGCAAGCATTGGCGATCGCGGCGCGCGGTGATGCCGATCTTGTGCTGGTTCACGACCCGGATGCCGAGCAGGCATTCATGGCCGCAGGTCACGGCGTAGCCAGGAAGGAGATCGCCTGGAATGATTTCATCATTGTCGGACCCGCGGCTGACCCGGCCCATATCCGTGGGACCCATAATGCGGTCGCCGCGTTCAAGGCGATCCGGGACGCGCAGGCCCCGTTCGTCTCGCGGGGCGACAAAAGCGGCACCGAGGCCAAGGAAAAGCGCCTTTGGAAAGCAGCCGGGGTCGACCCTGAACAGGGAAAAGGAGGCTGGTACCGTGCCATCGGCGGCGGGATGGGCGCGGCACTAAATGTAGCCGCAGCAATGGATGCCTACACGCTTGCCGACCGGGGCACTTGGCTCAGCTTTGCCAACAAGCGCGAACTGCGGATTATGGTCGAGGGCGACCGTGACCTGCTGAACCGCTACGACGTCATTACGCTCAATCCGAAGGAGCATTCCCCGGAAAGTCATGAACCCGCTCAAAGGCTGGCGGACTGGCTGGTCTCACCGGAAGGGCAACAGGCCATCGGCGCCTACGTGGTCGCTGGGGAGCGCTTGTTCCATCCTGCGAGCGACCCAGAACCCTGAGCGCCGCACATCTCCTCCGCCGCCGTTCGGGGGGCCACGCCGGTATCGCGAGCCCTCGTGACCGGGCCGATCCATATCATCGGAGCCTCGGGCCGCTCGGGCGCCGCGCTGTGCCAGGCGCTGGCGACCGAGCGGCTGCCCTTCGTCCCGGTAATCCGCAATCCCGCTAAATGGACCGAGGGGGGCCTCTCCGGTT
Organism: uncultured Alphaproteobacteria bacterium; assembly: GCA_963808965.1. GTDB lineage: Bacteria > Pseudomonadota > Alphaproteobacteria > Acetobacterales > Acetobacteraceae > CAWEHU01. The sequence continues at coordinate 36,493 of CAWEHU010000015.1, read as the reverse complement.
CCGGTGAACCGCGCCGCGCCGACCTGACCGAGCCGGCTGGGCTCCGGGATGCCCTGCGTGACGCGACCTGTATCGTCTCCTGCGCGCACGCCCGCCATGCGCCGGCGATCCTGAAAGCCGCGCCGCCCGACGCACGTTTCGTCTTCCTCGGCAGCACGCGCAAATTCACCCGCTGGCCCGATGAGCACGCGCGAGGCGTGCTGGCGGGTCAGGCAGCTTTCCTGGGCTCCGGGCGCAGCGGCGTGATGCTGCACCCGACGATGATCTATGGCGCGGCAGGCGAGGACAATGTGCAGCGCCTTGCCGCGTTGTTGCGTCGCCTCCCTGTCCTGCCGCTGCCGGCTGGCGGCAAGGCCCTGGTCCAGCCCATCTATCAGGATGACGTGACCCGCTGTCTCCGCGCCGCTCTCGACATCGCCTGGCGCGGGCCGCACACCATCACGATTGCCGGCCCTGCCCCCCTTCCCTACGCCGATTTCGTTCGCGAGGTCGCGCACGCCGCCGGCCTGCCCGCCTCGCGCATACTGCCCATCCCCGCCGCGCCGCTCATGGCTGCCGCCGCCCTCACGCGGTTCCTTCCGCTGATCCCGGCGATTAGTCCCGCCGAGATTCGCCGTCTGCTGGAGGACAAGGCGTTCGATATCGGGGCCATGACCGAGACGCTTGGCGTGCATCCGATTCCGCTCCGCGAAGGCCTCGCGCGGACCTTTCCGATGCCGCGAACCCGCTAACCGAGGCGGTTTAGCGAGAGACCATCCGGCAATCGGGGGTCACGCTGCCGCTATAGCGGGTCCAAGTCTAAGTTCGAGCCGAAGAGAGGAACGAGCAAGTAGCCTCGCAGATTGAGCCGTCCGCTTTCATCGAGCGACAGGCGCGCATCATAAGTTCTGCCGTCGCGCGGATTGGTTATTCCGCCCCGCCACTCGTTGCGCGCGGTCTGCTGGAGTCCCCCGATCAGCGGAAAGCCGCACTGAGAGCGGCCCTGCGGATCGCGTTGCGGCGCCTCACCCGGCTCGAGGTCGAGCCCGGCGATCCAGCCGCAGAGCCCGGTTTCACAGGGCGAGATGCGAATGACCCCGCCCCCGTCTTGCGTAAGCCACAACCCCTCCAAGGGGTTGCCGCGCTCCACCGCCCAGGTCGCGCCGGAGGACGCAAGGATCAGCGCCCCGATTGCTGCCCATCTCATTTGCGGAACGATGCCGGGTTTTCCGTCGCGGCGCAATCACGGGATCGTGAGCGCGGGGTGATGGGTTCGCTCCAGCTGGGGCGAGCGATGGGATTCGAACCCACGGCATCCAAGACCACAACCTGGCGCTCTACCAACTGAGCTACGCCCGCCATGCCAGCAGGGCGGCGTGTAGGACGATCAGCCAACCGCCGTCAATCTGCGCTCCGCGCGTGCGCCGAAGTGACTTGCGAGCCGGAAAATCGCCTCATCCAGCACCTCCGCACGCTTGCAGAAAGCGAAGCGCGCGTAACGACGGGGCGGTTCGGATTGATAGAAAGCGGAAACCGGAATGGCGGCTACCCCCGCCTGCTCGGTTATGTAGCAACAAAAAGCCACGTCGTCCCCGGCGAACCCAAGCGGGGCGAAATCCGCGGTCACGAAGTAGCTGCCCATCGTCGGCAGCACTTTCATCCCAAGCCCGGCGAGGCCGTCGGCGAGTCGGTCGCGCTTGGCCTGCAAGTCCGTGGCGAGGGCGACGAAATAGGCGTCGTCCTTCCGGAGCCCCAATGCGACCGCCCGCTGCAAGTTCGGCGGCGTGGTGAAGGTGAGATTCTGATGGGCCTTCGCGACCACCGCCGCGAGCGTGGCCGGGGCCGTGACGTAACCGACCTTCCAGCCCGTAAGCGAGAAAGTCTTGCCCGCGCTGCCGATCCGCATGGTGCGGTCCTTCATCCCCGGCAGGGACATCAGCGGCACGTGTCGCCAACCGTCGAACGTGAGGTGCTCATAGACTTCGTCGCAGATCGCGTAGGCGTCATGCCTCTGGAGCAGATCGGCAAGGAAGGCGAGTTCGGCGGCGGTGAAAACCTTGCCGGTCGGGTTCATGGGCGTGTTGAGCAGGAGCGCCTTGGTCTTCGGGCCGAAGGCGGCCGCCAGTTCGGAGCGCGGCAACTCCCAGCCTGGTGACGACAGCCGGACAAGACGCGGCACCGCGCCGAGCAGCCGCACGACGGGCAGGTAGGTGTCGTAGAGCGGCTCGATGAGCACCACCTCATCGCCCGGATCGATCACCGCCATGAGACAGGCGGTGATCGCCTCGGTGGCGCCGGAGGTGATCACGACCTCGGTCGCCGGATCGACCGAAAGACCGTAGAAGCGATCGTTGGCGGCCGCCACGGCTTCGCGCAGTTCCGCGACGCCGGTCATCGGCGGATACTGGTTGCGCCCGTCCTGGAGCGCGTCCGCCGCGGCCTTCACCATATCGGCCGGCCCGTCCGTATCCGGGAAGCCCTGTCCGAGATTGATCGCCTGGTGCCGAGCGGCCAGCGCCGACATTACCGTAAAGATGGTCGTGCCGGTCGCGGCGAGCAGGGAGTTCACGGTCTTCACGTCGGTTCGATCTCCTTGACGCGCCCGGGCGGCGCTGGGCGGGGCGGCGGAATATGCGGCGGGTCGCTTGGGCGTTCAACAATCGGCCAAGCGCAGAATGCCCAATAAACAGGCGTCGGCAGCCGCAATTCTATCCACAGGCGCAGCCCGCTTTGAGCGGCAGAGGCGCGCGCTCCGCGGATTGCGGGGTGGCACGCCGCATGCAAACCTCGGCCGCTGCCGAATAAGCATCAGGCGACCAGGGCAGGCAATCGAGGGAGGAGGCCCGGTTCGCCGGGTTCTTGAACGCGCATGAAGAAGATCGAGGCGGTGATCAAGCCGTTCAAACTGGATGAGGTGAAAGAAGCTCTGCACGAGGTTGGATTGCAGGGAATCACGGTGGTGGAGGCTAAGGGATTCGGCCGCCAGAAGGGCCATACCGAGCTTTATCGGGGCGCCGAATATGTCGTCGACTTCCTTCCGAAAGTGAAGATCGAGCTTGTCTGCGACGAGAATCTCGCCGAACGGGCCGTGGAAGCGATCGTGAACGCGGCGCGCACGGGTCGGATCGGCGATGGCAAGATCTTCATCTCCACGGTCGAGGAGGTGATCCGTATCCGCACCGGCGAGCGGGGCGAGGACGCGATCTAGGCAGCACAAAGCCGCTTCCGGCCGGCGGCGGAAACGACTAAACGGCCGTCCATCGGGAGCCGCGCGGGGCGGCTCCTTTTCCTGACGCGACCCGGCCGACCCGGGGCGTAGACGAGGCCTCCGGGCCAACGCATCCGCGACAGATCACGAGAGGGATAGAACCGAGCGATGTCGAAGAAGCCCGCAGGCGGCGCCAACGGCGTGGGCAAAGTCATGGAGATGCTGAGCGAGCATTCCGTGGAGTATGTGGATCTCCGGTTCACCGATCCGCGCGGCAAGTGGCAGCACACCGCCCAACACGTATCGACGATGGACGAGGAGGCTTTTCGCGACGGCATCATGTTCGACGGCTCCTCGATCGCCGGCTGGAAGGCGATCAACGAGTCCGACATGATCCTCATGCCGGACGCGGAGACTGCGGTGATGGACCCGTTCGCCGCCAAGCCCAGCCTCATCCTGTTCTGCGACATCATCGAGCCTTCGACGGGGCAGCCCTACAACCGCGACCCGCGCAGCACGGCGAAGAAGGCCGAGCAGTACATGGCGGCCTCCGGCATCGGCGACGCCGTGTTCTTCGGCCCCGAAGCCGAGTTCTTCATCTTCGATAGCGTGAAGTTCGGCACCGGCCCCAATTACGGCATCTATCAACTCGACAGCATGGAAGGTCCGCAGGCTTCGCTGAAGGACTATCCGGAAGGAAACATGGGCCACCGCCCGACCGTGAAGGGCGGCTACTTCCCCGTCCCGCCGGTGGACAGCGAAAGCGACCTTCGGGCGGAAATGCTGTCGACCATGGGCGAGATGGGCGTGGTGATCGAGAAACATCACCACGAGGTGGCACAGTCGCAGCACGAACTCGGCATGAAGTTCGGCCCGATGGTGCGCGTCGCCGACCATCTGCAAATCTACAAGTACTGCATCCACAATGTCGCGCACAGCTACGGCAAGACGGCCACGTTCATGCCGAAGCCGATCTACGGAGACAACGGCTCCGGGATGCATGTGCATCAGTCGATCTGGAAAGGCGGACGGCCGGTGTTTGCCGGCAACGGCTACGCGGATCTGTCCGAAACCGCCCTTTACTACATCGGCGGAATCATCAAGCACGCCAAGGCGCTGAACATCTTCACCAACCCGGCGACCAACAGCTACAAGCGGCTGATACCGGGCTTCGAAGCGCCGGTGCTGCTGGCCTACTCCGCACGCAATCGCTCCGCCTCGTGCCGCATACCCTACGCCACGAACCCGAAGGCGAAGCGCGTCGAAGTGCGGTTCCCGGATCCCTGCGCTAATCCGTATCTCGCGTTCAGCGCGATGCTGATGGCCGGGCTGGACGGCATCAAGAACAAGATCCATCCCGGCGATCCGATGGACAAGGATCTGTACGATCTCCCGCCCGATGAGCTGAAAGGCATCCCAACGGTTTGCGGCAGCCTTCGCGAGGCGCTCGCCGCCATAGAGGCCGACCACGAATTCCTCCTCGCGGGCGACGTGTTCAGCACGGACCAGATCGAGAGCTACACCGAACTCAAGTGGAACGAGGTCTACAAGTTCGAGCACACGCCCCACCCGGTCGAGTTCGAGATGTACTACTCCGTCTGACACCGGTCCGGCGCCCGACGGCGCCGATCTCCCGCGCTTGCACGACAGGGCGCCTCGCCTGGGAAACTGGCGGGGCGCTCTTTCACTCAGGGATTTCGAGGAGCAGCGAAACCAACCCGGCGGAATCTTCGGAGGATGCGCGGACGAGGAGGCGCTACGCGACATACTCGCGCGGTGGTCGGAGCAGGGTGCGTCTCCCGAGGACCACGCCCCAATCGTCTATGACGATCGCCTCCCGCATGATGTGGTCGCCACGCTGGGGTCGCTGGCGGTGGTCGCGTCCGAGTCGATGCAGCACCAGACCTCGCCGAGATCATCCGCACAGGCCCTGGCGGCCGCGGGCCGGCGACACAATGGCGGAGGCGGTCACACGGGCGGAGGACACCCTTCGCCGGAGTGTCGGCATCCTGAAATCGCGTTCGACGCGCGTACCGACTGGCGGCTGACAGTGAAGAGACCTGCTTCCGCTCTCCTTACTGAGCCGACCAAAATATAGGCACCTGCCCGGCTTCTGTGCGATCTCAGCACGCCTCGAATTTCCCAAACGACCTCGAAGCGCGAATCCTGCTCCCGCTGGGCACCCGCCCAGGGAATTCAGTCCTTTCCGGTGTCCGGCACGATTCTTGATTAGCCCGGTGTGGCAGGCCGCTCACGGCGGCGCGACCAATGAACCGTAAGAACAGGGCAGCGACATGAAGCTCATCATCGCCATCATCAAGCCCTTCAAGCTGGACGACGTGCGAGAGGCGCTCACACCACTCGGCGTACAGGGCCTCACCGTCTCGGAGGTGAAGGGCTTCGGCCGGCAGAAGGGGCAGACGGAAATTTATCGAGGCGCGGAATACCACGTCAGCTTCCTCCCGAAGGTGAAGATCGAGGTAGCCGTCCCGGACAGCCTCGCCGAACAAGTGGTCGAGGCAATTACGCATGCGGCGCACACCGGCAAGATCGGAGACGGAAAGATTTTCGTGACCGATATCGAGCGCGCCATCCGTATCCGCACCGGCGAGATCAACGCCGAAGCACTCTGAATCTGCTGCGAGGAAGAGAGAAAATGAAAATGAACCGCCCCCGCTTCTCATGGGGACTGACGGCGTTGCTGGCCATTGTCGTGGCCGCATCGCCCGCATTCGCCGAGGATGCCCCGGCCAAGATCGATACCGGCGATACGGCCTGGATGCTCTCCAGCACCGCGCTCGTGCTGCTGATGACGGTTCCGGGTCTTGCCCTGTTCTACGCGGGCATGGTGCGCAAGAAAAACGTGCTCGCCACCATGATGCAGTCATTCACGATCTGCTGCCTGGTGACGATCGTCTGGATGGTCGCGGGCTACTCGCTCGCCTTCACAAACGGCAATGCTTACGTGGGCGACCTGTCACGGCTGCTGCTGCAAGGCATCGGCGATGCCTGGGACAAGCCCTTTACACTGGGCGCCGGGACGGACTCCCCGGTGCCCACCACGATTCCTGAAACCGTCTACATGATGTTTCAGATGACGTTCGCGATCATTACCCCGGCGCTGATCACCGGCGCGTTCGCCGATCGCATGAAGTTCTCGGCGCTGGTGATCTTCATGGTCCTCTGGTCGCTCTTCGTCTACTCGCCGATCGCTCATTGGGTTTGGAGTCCGACTGGCTGGGTCGGCTCCGGCGTGTTCGGGCTTCCGGGTGCCGCGGATTTCGCCGGCGGCACGGTCGTCCATATCAATGCCGGCATTGCTGGCCTTGTATGCGCCCTCGTGCTCGGCCGGCGGGTGGGGTACGGCCAGGACAACATGGCTCCGTATAACCTCGCCTATGCCGTGATCGGCGCGTCGCTGCTCTGGGTGGGCTGGTTCGGCTTCAATGCAGGATCGGCGGTCGGCGCCGGCGGGCGTGCGGGTATGGCCATGACCGTGACGCAGATCGCCACGGCCGCCGCGGCGCTGGCCTGGGCTTTCGCGGAGTGGGCGGCCAAGGGTAAGCCCTCCGTGCTCGGCGCGATCTCCGGCGCGGTAGCCGGGCTGGTGGCGATCACGCCGGCTTCCGGTTTCGTGCTGCCTGGTCCCGCACTGATCATCGGCATCGTCGCGGGTGTGGTCTGCTTCTGGTCAGCGACCAGCCTGAAACACATGCTTGGCTATGACGACAGCCTGGACGCCTTCGGCGTGCACGGCGTGGGCGGTATGATCGGTGCCCTGCTGACCGGTGTTTTCGCCTACGGGCCGCTCTCGGCGACAGCGGACCATCCGGATGGCGTAAACATCGGCGGACTCGCGCAGTTCGAGATGCAGTGCATCGCCGTGGGGGTCACGCTCGTCTACAGCGGCGTGATGACCCTGATCATTCTCATGGTGACCAAAGCGCTGGTCGGCCTCAGGGTCGACACCGAGGAGGAGCGCGAGGGCCTCGATATCGTGCTGCACGGCGAACAGGTGTTCTGACATTCGGGAGAGGGCTCGCTTTCTCGGGGAGCCCTCCCCCGTGCTTCTCCAAGCACCGCCTCAAAGAAGAAATCTGGAGATCAACTCATGCGACGTTTACGAGCGAGCCAGGCTTCGCCCTGGCTGCTGAGCGCCTTGATCGCAGCTGCTTTGACTGAACCAGCTTTCGCTCAGGCCACGGCGCCTGAACCGGTGCAGCCCGAAACCGGCAAGCCCGCCTCCCCTGGGCCGGAAACGCCGCCTCCACCGAGCTCCTGGTTCAGCTCGATCAAACTCGGCGCGCAATTCGATGTCGGCGCGACCATCAACCCATACTCCCCGCAGAACGGGCTCAACTTCGGGCAGTTGTTCACCGACAAGTCGAATCAGGTTTTGCTGAACCAGGTTCTGCTGTCGGTGCAGCGACTGCCCGATCCTAAGGCGACTGGCTATGATTTCGGGTTTCAGATCCAGGCGCTCTACGGATCCGATGCGCGCTACGTTCAGTTCATGGGCGAGCTGAACTCGACTTTCGCCAGCCGGAATCAGCTCGCATTCATCAATGCCAACGTTCAGGCGCATCTGCCTTGGCTGACGGCGGGAGGCATCGACCTGAAGGTCGGCCAGTACCCGACCCCGCTCGGCTACGAGACAATCGACCCTTCGACCAATCCCTTCTACTCACACTCCTACATCTTCAACTTCGGCCTGCCGTATGTCCACACGGGCGCCATCGCGGTCACGCACGTCAACCCGATATTAGACGTGTATGGCGGGGTGGATACCGGGATGAACACCACCTTCGGAGCAGGCGACAACAACGGAGCGGTCGCCGGACTCGCAGGCGTTAACCTCACGCTGCTCGACAGCAAGCTGACCATTCTCGCCTTGTCGCATTTCGGCCCGGAAAATCCGACCCGCACCGTCCCGAAGGCGAACTGCTGTTGGAGAAGTGAGAACGATATCGTCATAACCTACAAGGCAACGGACAAGCTCGCATTCACGACCGAGCTCAACCTGATCAACAACTCGAACTTCGCCGCCAACGCCTACGGGGCTGCCCAATACGTTTCCTACGCGCTCAACGATGCTGTCACGCTCAACGCGCGGGCGGAGATATATCGCGACGAGAAGGGCTTCTTCGTGGCGGCCTTCCCCGGCAATCATGGTTTCATCAATGCCCAGTTGGGCTTTCCGGCAACGGTCCTCGGGGCCGGGCCAGCCACCTACAGCGAGTTCACGCTCGGCCTTACCTACAAGCCGACACTGCCTTGGGTCTCGGACCACGTCGCCAGCTTCATGATCCGTCCGGAGATCCGTTACGACCGGACGCTCACCAACACGAAAGCCTTCGTCGATTTTACGAGCCGCAATCAAGTCACCCTGGCCGCGGATGCCGTCATAGGCTTCTGATCGGAATGGCGGGCCGGAAGCAAGACGCCTCCGGCCCGCCTGAATTCGCACCTGACGGCGCGGGCTTTTGCACCAGGTTCAGCTCTCGAGCGTGAAGCCCGCCTTCAGCGTGACTTGGTACCGAGAGGCCTTTCCATCCTCGACAGATCCCCGGACCTGGATCACCTGGAACCAGCCGAGACGGCGAATGGACTGGGATGCTTTGGCGATCGCGACGTCGATCGCCTTCGTTATGCTCTCCTCGGACGTGCCGACGAGTTCGACTACGTTGTAGATATTATCACTCATCCGCATTCTCCTCCCTAAAAGATCGCGTCCAAGCAAATATCGGCCTTCATCAGATCAGGGCGCGATTTCGCGCCCGCAAAGCGAGACCGAAACGGATCCAGGTGATTCCGTGGACCACCAGTTCCACGGCGATCAAGGTCCCGAGCACCCATAGACCGGACCACGGCAGAGTCAGATACAGCATCAGGCCGATCAGCAGCGTGACGATACCGCTGGCCAGCATGAGGCCCCATCCCGCCATGTCACGGTGTTGCAGCGCCATGACGATCCGCATGATCCCGGCGACCACTAGCACCACAGCGAGAAAGAGAGTGATCGCGACCGAGCCCGCCAGAGGCTCGTCCATGATCAGCAATCCGCCGAGCACGTATAGCACGCCCATGATCAGGCTCAGCAGGAAGCTTCCCCAGCCGCGCATCATGAAGGCGTGGACGATCTGGAACACGCCACCCACCAGCATCGCCGCGCCGATGAAGATCACGCTCGCCAGAGTGACGGCGACCACCTCGAACCAGGCGAAGATTCCGACCAGGACCAGTACGACCCCAAGGCCGACAAACCATCCCCAGCGATGCGTGATCGTGTGCCGGCCAGCCAGATTGCCGCTTCCGCTTGTCCAGGACATTGCTTGCTCCGACCGCCCCCGTTGCCCGATACCGCGCCGCCCGCCGAAGGTGAACTCTATCTTATCTCATGACGACCCGGACAAAGCGTCGAAGCGGCTCCGCAATCGACCGGAGGAGGAGACGCGGGCGGCCGGGCCTCCGTTGGCCGGGTAGATGCGAGCGAGGCTGAGATCGATCCCGCAACGCTCCCCCGGCCGGGGAAGCGCTGACCCAAAAGGCTGCGTTACCTCGATATCGAGCTGCCCGACCCGCAGCCGGATATGCGCGAGCGGACCCGAAGCGTGAACGGTCTCGACGACGGCCGGGCCGGACTCTCCGGTCAGCCTGATCTCATGCGGCCGAATGAGGGCGACCGCGGGTCCGGATTGACAGGTGGTCTGCAAAGCCCGCAGCGGCAGCGGGTCGAAATGCGCCCAGCCGGAACTCACGCTGCACGGCAGGCGGACTGATTTACCGAGGAACTCATGGACGAAGGCGCTGGCCGGCTCGGCATAGAGACGGTCCGGCACGTCCACCTGTTCGATCCGGCCGGCGCGCATCAAGGCGACCCGGTCCGCCATCTCCAGGGCTTCCGCCTGATCGTGGGTGACGAAGATGCTGGTCAGACCCATCCGATCATGAAGCTTGCGCAGCCAGATCCTCAGATTGTGGCGGACTTTGGCGTCGAGCGCACCGAATGGCTCGTCGAGCAGCAACAGTTCCGGCTCGATCGCGAGCGCACGGGCCAACGCCACGCGCTGGCGCTGGCCGCCCGAGATTTCGTTCGGCATTCGTTCGGAAAGCTCGGGAATGCCCATCATCTCCAGTAATTCCTCGACCCGGGCACGGATGACGGCGGGCGGTGGACGATTGCTCCGCGGGCGCACGTGCAGCCCGAAGGCGATGTTCCGCGCGACCGTCATGTGGCGGAACAGGGCATAATGCTGGAATACGAAACCGATGCGGCGCAGCCGGGCCGGCACACCGCTCATATCCCGTCCGCCGATAACGATGCGTCCGCTGCTCGCGAAATCAAGGCCCGCGAGCACGCGCAGCAGCGTGGTCTTTCCGGAGCCTGACGGCCCGAGCAGGGCCAGGAACTCGCCGCGGGGAACCGTAAGGCTGACGTCGTCCAACGCGGCGAGGCCGCCGAATTCCCGGCGGAGATGCTGCAATTCCAGACTCACAGCACGGCCCCCCGGCGCCGGCCGATACGCGATTTCGAGCACGGCTTTCACGACCAGCGTGAGAAGCGCGAGGAGCGAGAGCAGCGCGGCCACGGTGAAGGCGCCCACAGTATCGAAATCATTGTACAACGCTTCGACGTAGAGCGGCATCGTCGTGGTTTGGCCGCGGATGCGCCCGGATACGACGGATACGGCTCCGAATTCACCCATTGCGCGGGCATTGCACAGCAGGAACTCCATACAGCAACGCCCAGCGGACATTCGGGAGAGTAACCCGGAAGAAGGTTTGCCAGCCATTCGCGCCAAGCGTCAACGCGGCTTCCTCCTCCATCGCGCCCTGTTCCTGCATCAGCGGGATCAGTTCGCGCGCGACGAAAGGAAAGGTGACGAACATCGTGGCGAGGACGAGGGCCGGCAAGGCAAACATGATCTGGATACCCGCCGCGGCCAAGGCCGGGCCGAACCAGCCATGCGCACCGAACAGCAGGACCCAGACCAGGCCGGAGATCACCGGCGAGACCGAGAACGGCAGTTCGATCAAGGTCGTGAGCAGACTACGGCCAGGGAAATCGAAACGGCCGATGCACCAAGCCGCGGCGATGCCGCAAACAGCGTTCAGCGGAACGCTAATCCCGGCCACGATCAGGGTCAGCCAGATCGAGTTGAGGGCGTCGGGATCCGTAAGAGTCCGCAGCACCGGCTCGAGGCCGCGCGCGAACGCCTCCGTGAACACGACCAGCAGCGGCAGCAGCAACAGAATGCCGAGCAGTATAAGCGTGATGACGGTCAGGCCGGCCTCCACCGCCGGCGCCTCCCGCGTCGCACCCCGTGTCATCTGAATTCCGCTCATCCCAGAGCGCCTTTCACGCCGGCTGCGGGCGAAGCCGCCGCTGCACCACATTGAGCAGCAGCAAAATGCCGAAGGAGATCAGCAGCATCGCGAGCCCGAGGGCCGCGGCCCCGGCGTAGTTGAACTGTTCGAGCCGGATCACGATCAGCAGCGGCGCGATCTCCGTCCGCATCGGCATGTTGCCCGCGATGAAGATGACCGATCCGTACTCGCCCACGGCGCGGGCCAGCGCGGCCCCGAAGCCCGTGAGCAAGGCGGGAGCGAGAGCGGGCAGAATCACGGCGCGGAATGCCTGGAGACGGGTCGCGCCGAGTGTTGCCGCGGCCTCCTCCGCGTCCATGGGCAGGTCCATCACGACCGGCTCGACCGTTCGGACGACGAAGGGCAGGCCGACGAACATCAGGGCGAGCGCGATCCCGGCCGGGGTGTAGGCGATCTCGATCCCGAACCGGTGGAAGAAGGCCCCCACCCAGCCGTTTGGAGCGAACAGCGCGGTGAGTGCGATTCCCGCGACCGCCGTTGGCAGCGCCAGCGGCAGGTCGATCATCGCATCAGCGAGCCGCCGGCCCGGGAAGCGATAACGCACCATCACCCACGCGATCAGCAACCCGAGCGGCGCGTCCACGAGCGCGGCCAGGGCGGCGGTGCCGAAGCTGAGCCGGAGTGAGGCAGCTACCCGCGGCTCGGTCAGCGAGCGCCAGACGCCGGTGAAGCCGAGCTCCCACGGGCGCAGCGTGAGCGCCGCGAGGGGCAGCAGCACGATCAGGCCCACCCAGACGAGGGTGACACCGAGCGTCAGGCCGAAGCCGGGAACCGGGCTACGCCTGCGTGGCGCGAGGATGGCGAGAGTGGCCGCGCTCATGCGAGAACCGCCGACGAGTTACTGTCCCGGCGCGTAGATCCGATCGAACAACCCGCCATCGGCGAAATATTTCGTCTGAGCCGCGGTCCAGCCGCCGAAATTCTCGATGCCGAACATCGGCACGGGCGGATACCGCTCGGCATAGCGGCCGGCGACCTCCTGATCTCGCGGCCGATAGTAGTCCTTCGCCGCGATCTCCTGACCCTCCTTGGTATAGAGGAAGTCGAGATACGCCTGAGCGAGCTGACGGGTCCCCTTGCGGTCCACCACCGTGTCCACCAGAGCAACCGGCGGCTCCGCGCGGATGCTGACCGAGGGATAGACGATCTCGAATTTGTCGCGGCCGAACTCGGCGCGGGCCAGCCACGCCTCGTTCTCCCAAGCCAGCAGCACATCCCCGAGTCCCCGCTGCACGAAGCTAGTCGTCGCCCCACGGGCGCCGGTATCCAGCACCGGCACTTGCCGGAACAGGCGACGCATGAACTCTTCCGCCGATTGCTCAGTCGCATCCGGCTGGCGCTGCGCATAGCCGAGGGCCGCCAGGAAATTCCAGCGGGCGCCGCCCGAGGTTTTGGGATTCGGGGTTATGACCCCGATGCCGGGCCGCAGCAGGTCCGGCCAGTCATGGATGCCCTTGGGATTACCCTGCCGAACCAGGAAAACGATCGTACTCGTGTAGGGCGAGGAGTTGTCGGGCAGGCGCGATTGCCAGTCTTGTGCCAGCAGCCCGCGCTTGGCGAGTGCGTCGATATCGGCGGCCAGCGCCAGCGTGACGACGTCGGCAGGTAGCCCATCGAGCACGGCGCGCGCCTGTGTGCCAGAGCCGGCATGCGACATGTTGATCGTCACGCGCTGGCCGGTCTTCGCCTGCCAGGCCGAGGTGAACGCGCGATTGATGTCGCGATACAGCTCGCGCGTCGGGTCGTACGAGACGTTGAGCAGCGCGGTCTGCGCCAGAGCGGGGAGCGCGGGAATCGCGACACTCAGCAAAGCCAAAGCAAGCCATCGGACAGGGCGGGCCATCGGTCCGTCTCCGTTCGTTAAGGGTTGCCAGACGAGAAACCGGGCGGGGCGAGGCGCCCCCGCAAGCCCGGCATGGGTCCGTGAGCCGGGGAGCCTTACTACAGGAGCCGCCCCCGTCTACAACGAAATCTAATGGACGGGGCGAAGCTGGGAATTCTGCTCGGTGCGGACAGCCTGCTGGGCAGGCGCTCGGGCGTGGGCCGCATGACGCTCCAGATCGCGCGGATGCTGCGGGAGCATCCGGCCATCGGGGGGCTCCTGCTGATGATGCAGGGGCGCGCGGCTGATCCCGAATGCCTGGGCCGGCTGACCGACGAAGCGGAAAAGCTGGCCCCTTCCGTCGAGGGGAGACCGGCTGCGGCCTGGAGGGACCGCATCGCCGCTCTCCCGGGGCTTCCGACTCTTCGCGCCGCCTGGGTCCGGCGCGGAATGAACCGGGCGGCGGCGCGTCTCGCGGGACGGGTCGGCCGCGGGGTCGTTTATCACGAGACCAATATGATCGCCCGTCCGTTCGACGGCGTGACCGTGGTGACCGTGAACGACCTGTCCTGGCGGTTGCCCGGCGGGCTGCATCCGGACGAGCGCGTCACCTGGATCGAACGGCGGCTGCCCGGCAGTCTGGCGCAGGCGGCGCGGCTCGTTGCCATCTCCGAATTCACCGCGCATGAGATGGTGCGGCATCTCGGGGTATCACGGGACCGGATCGATGTGGTGCCGCTGGCGCCCTCGGAGGCCTTCCGTCTCCTTCCAAGCTCCGAGATCGAGCCGATCCTCGCCCGGCACGGGCTCGCGGAACGTGGCTTTGTCCTCTCCGTCTCCACCCTGGAACCGCGCAAGAACTTCGATCGCCTGCTTGCCGCTCACGCCCGCCTTCCGGCGGCGGATCGCGCCCGGCAGCCGCTGGTGATCGCGGGCGGACGGGGGTGGGGCAAGGCGCTGGCCGGCAACACGGCCGAGCGAGCCGTGCGCGAGGGGCATCTTCGTCTCCTCGGCCACGTCTCCGACGCCGAACTCGTCGCGCTCTACAATGCCTCCACCGCCTTCGCCTATCCCAGCCTCTACGAAGGGTTCGGGCTGCCGATCGTCGAGGCGATGGCGAGCGGCGCCCCGGTCGTGGCCTCCGAGACGACCGCGACCGGAGAAACGGCGGGCGACGCCGCGCTGCTGGTCGATCCGACCGATGAAGGCGCGATCGCCACGGCATTGTTGCGCCTGATCGAAGACGAGGCGCTGGCGTCCAGGCTGCGCCAGGCGGGACTGGCACGCGCGGCGGGATTCACCTGGGACCGCACGGTGTCCGCCCTGATCGCGACCTGGCGCACGGCGCTGGCCCAATCGTAGCTCATTCGCGCGCAGGGAAGCGGGCGGGCGGGGAAGCCAGCGCGAGACGCTCGTTCACGACGCACAGATTGGGGCTGAGATACGGGTCCCGGTCTACCAGCGGCCCCCAACGCCGCACCATGTATTCCCGCTCCTGCCGCGCCCGAAGCTGCTTTTCCGGCGACACGTCCAAGCCGCGACTGGCCGCTTCGAGGTGGAACAGCTCGGCTCCAGGCGCGAATACGACCCGGTACCCCTTCTCGCGCACCCTGAGGCACAGATCGATGTCGTTGTACGCGACCCTCAGTTCCGTCTCTTCGAGACCGCCCACCTCCAGGAACACCGACCGGCGCATGGCCATGCAGGCTCCGGTGACGGCCGAGACCGTGCGGGGAAGCACCAACTGCCCTTGGTAGCCGGGATCGTCGCGGTCCGCGTGCCGCATCAGATGCGCCGCCGCACCGGCCGGGCCGAGCACGATTCCGGCGTGCTGCACCGAGCCGTCCGGATAGAGCAACTTGGCTCCGACGATGCCGACATCCGGGCGGATCGCCTGCTGGACCATCTCCGCCAGCCAGCCGGGGGCGATCATGTCGATATCGTTGTTGAGCAGGAGGACGATCTCGGCCGGCGTCTCACGAACGGCCAAGTTGTTCATCGCCGACCAGTTGAAAGGTCCGGGGAACGGCAGAACGCGCACCCTCGGATCGGTCCGCATACGGTGAAGGAGGCGTGCCGTGCGCCGCTCGCGGCTGTCGTTGTCGACGATGATAATATCGAGGCTCGGGTAATCGGTCCGGTGCAACAGCCCTTCCACGCAGCGCGCGAGCAGCCGGGCGCGGTCGCGGGTCGGGATGATCGCCGTGACGGAAGGTGAGCGCGAGCGCCCGCTCCCTCGCGTTCGCGGGGGAGAATCACGGCGAGCGCTCGTGCGGTGAAACAGGACTGCCGGAACGTGGCGGATGAGCCCGGCCGCCGCGGCACAGTGGCGGGCAAAGTCCGGGAGCGTATCGGCCTCGGGTAGGCCGATTCTCTCGGCCAGTTCGCGGCGATACGCGCCCGTGGGACCGATCAGGTCGCGCGCTTGGGCGAGATCGGGGTCCCACTCGGGCTTGAAGTCGGGATCGCCGCGCAGCCCATCCGGTCCGATGCGGTCCTCATCCGCATACAGCAGATCGGTTGCGGGCACCGCTTCGATCGCCATCGCCATCTCGAACAAGGCCGTCTCGGCGAGAACGACGCCGGGGGGCAGAAAGACGAGAAAATCACCACGCACGCTTGTTGCCGCGAGCCCGAATCGGCCCGCAGCAATTCCCGATGCGGATAGATCTGCGACGCGAGTACGGAGCCGCTATCCGAGGTAGCTTGGCCCAGAAGCATCACCGAGAAGAAAACCGGGGATTTCGTCGCCGCGATGCGATTCCGGATCGCGTCGCGGTGGGTGTCGTTCAGCGTATCGTAGGCCGCGATCCAGCTTCGATAATTGGCGTCCGTGAGCGGCAGGCGGGGCAGCCCGACGCATTCGACGGAAGCGATGGCGCGCCCCTCGCTCCGGCCTCGCTCGATGTAGTGTAGGAGCGGATTCTCGCCCTGCATGAGCACGTCGGGATGGCGGCGCAGATACCACTCGCCATCGAAGTCCGGGCCAGGGCTCCGCCCCTCCGCCGCGCCGACCAGCAAGTAATGCAGAGCCGGATCTGCGTCGCCGATATCCGGATAGCACCGCCGGTACCAGTCGGCGTCGAACAACGGCGAAGCGGCGAGCCGGCGCGCGCGCTGACGGGTGCGTACGTACTTGACGCAGCCGGTCCGGGAGTTGCCCGGCCGCCGCCCACCGCACCGCCTTCATCAATGGTCCGAGTGCCCGCATGGCTACAATCGATCCGCACAAGAAGGCACCGCACGGCACGCCTCGGTTGCGAGCACGGCTGTGTTCTGCTTGTATCCAGCCCTTTCATGAAGCGCCAGGGTTTCGTCCGGCATGAACCTCACACAGAGCCGGTCGGCGACGCTCGCCGCCTTCGCGCTCATTCTGATCGTGCTGTGCGTCGTGGCTTGGCAGGACGGGCCTGACGCGAACTGGGATCTGCGCAATTACCACCTCTACAACGGGTTCGCGATTCTGAACGGACGATTCGGCCGCGATCTCGCTCCCGCGCAGATACAGACGTTCCACCCGCCGGGATTGGACGTCGTGTATTTCTGGCTCCGCGAGCGGCTGAATGAGCGTCCGGCGCTGCTCAACTCGATCCTCACGCTGCCGCACGCGATCGCGACCTTCCTCGCATTTCTGATCGCACGACGCATCCTCCCCTGGCGGATGCCCATGCGCACGGTCGTCGCGCTGCTCGCCGTCGTGGTGGGAGCAAGCGGTGCGGCCGGATTGCCGACGCTCGCGACGACGATGAGCGAAATGATCCCTGCATCGCTCGTTCTGGGCGGGCTGCTCTTGCTGCTCGACGTGGTCGAGAGCCGGGCTCCTTCGATCTGGCGTGTGCTAGGTGCGGCGACCCTCCTCGGGGCCGCCGTGGGTGTGAAGCTGACGGCGGCGTCCTACTGCATCAGCGCCGGTCTAGCCCTGCTTCTGTGCCACGCTGCACCGCCGGGCCGGCGAATATTAGATTTGCTGCTGCTCGGCTGCGGCGTGGCCGTCGCCGTGGTCTTGGTCGCCGGACCCTGGTGGCTCACGCTCTACCGTGGCTTCGGTAGCCCGCTATTCCCCTATTTCAACGGTCTCTTCCGATCTCCTTTCGCCGCGCCGGTGAATTTCAACGACGCGCGGTTCCTACCGCGGACGGTCGCGCAGGCCCTCTTCTACCCGTTCTATTGGGCGATCCGTCCCCAGACCCTGGTGATCGAGCTGCCGACGCGCGATCCGCGCTTCCTGCTGGCCTATATCTCGCTCGTGACGACCGCGATACAGGGATTGGTTCCTCGTTGGCGCCCGGACCGGAAGAGCGCATTTCTCGCCATCTTCTTCGCGAGCTCCTTCGCGATCTGGGAGGCGCAGTTCTCGATCCTGCGCTACTTGGCACCGCTTGAGCTGCTCTGCGGGGCCGTCTTGCTGCCGCCGCTGCTCAAGCTCGTCTCCGGGCGATGGTGGCTGCTGCTTCCGGCTTTGGCGGGCATCTGCTGCATCGTCATCCCTTTAACGGTTTACCCGGATTGGGGACGCGCGGAGCCGCGAGACGAAGCCGTGGCCGTGCAGGTGCCGCCCTTGCCGAAGAGCAGTCTCGTGATCCTGCTGGATTCCTCACCGATGGCCTATGTCGCGGCCTTCGCCTCTCCGGATGCCCGGTTCGTCGGCGCGAACAACACGATCATCCAGCCCGGCAGCCGCACGGAGCTGGCAAAGCAGACCGAGACGGCGATCCGTTCCCACGCCGGCCCCCTCTGGGGGCTCGAAATCCCGGAAGACTCGACCGGCCTCGCCGATGCAACTCTTGCCTATTACGGGCTGCGCCGGGGGCCGAGTTGCAGGCAAATCCGCTCCAACCTCGACCACAACGCGATCCGGCTCTGCCCGCTGCTCCGCGAGCCCGGCTGATCGCTATGCCGGCTCGGGCAGCCGGAAGCCGTCGAGCAATGAAGAACGCAAGGCCTCCTCGGAGAAACGCGCCTCGGCATAGGCGATCTGCGCGGCCGAGGCGCGTGTCCAGGCCGCGTCATCGGTCAGCAGCCGGCAGACCGCATCCGCAAAAGCCTGCGCTTCGGACTGCACCGCCGCGACCTCCGCCAGCCCCGGAAGACCCTGGGCCCCCACCGGCGTCGTTACCAACGGCACGCCTTCCTTCAGCGCTTCGACCACCTTGAGCTTCATGCCGGCGCCGAACCGGAGCGGGACCACGGCGACCCGCGCCGCCCGATAGAACGCCTCCAATTCCGCATCGCTGACATCGCGAGTGACGGTGATGTGCCGGCCGGCGAGACCGAGCACCCGCGGGGTCGGCTTCGAACCCACGATATCGAGATGCGCCCGCGGCACCCGCGCCTGGATTTCGGGAAGGACCGCCTCGGCGAACCAAACGGCCGCGTCCTCGTTCGGCGGATGGGCGAATCCTGCAACGAACAGAAGCCGGTGGCCAGCAATTGCTGGCCGGGTCTGACCAAACCGGCTGAAGCAGAACGGAACGACAGCGCGCGAATTCGCGAGCGGCTCCATTTCAGCGACCGTTTCCGCTTCTTCCACCGACGGATGCAGCACCGCATCCGCGCTGCGCCAGACCCAGCGTTCGATGCGCTCCATTTCGGCCGCCTCGCGCAGGATCGATTCGTCGTTCAGCACCTCCGCTTGCCGGCGCATTCGCAGAAAATGCAGGTCCTGCCCATAATAGATCAGCTTGGCGTCGGTACTGCGCTTCAGATCGGTGAGGAAGTGCGACGCGACGGCGGGCCTGCTCAGCAGCACATAGTCGAGCTCGGCCCCGTTCTCGCCGATCCATTGCCGGAACATGCCTGGATCGGATCCGTAGAACACCTCGACGCCCATGTCCTGTAGCGCGGGCGTGTAATGCGGGCGGTAGGCCTGGTCCTGCGGCCAGAACTTCACCACCATGCCGGCCTGCTGGAGCGCGCGGACGAAATTGAGGATGTTGCGCGATCCGGCATCGCGATCCGGCTCGGGCACCATGTGGTCGATGACGAGCAGGACGGGCTTGTCGCGGGCGCGATCGCGTGCGCGCATCAGCGTCGTCCACGGTTTCGCGTGCTCGGTCTCGAGCGTCGTCTGCCAGCGTTCGCGGAAGCGGATCTGGTTTTGCACCTGATACGCCTTCACCCCGCTGGCCAGATCAGTGCCGTGCGAAACGCCTTCGAAATGGATGACGCAGGACCGGGGCTGATAGATCACCTTCAGACCGCGCTCCCGCAGCCGGAAAGCGAGATCAGTATCCTCGTAATAGGCCGGCGCATAGCTTTCATCAAACCCGCCGAGCTCCGCGAACAGGTCGCGCCGGACGAGCAGGGAGGCACCGGAACAGTAGTCGACCTCTCGGACATAGTCGTAGATCGGCTTGTCGGGATCGTCGAACCGTCCGAAATTCACGCCGGAGGCGTCCTCCCAGATGATCCCGCCCGCCTCCTGCAGGCGGCCATCCGGGTAAAGCAGCTTGGAACCGACCGCGCCCACATCCGCTTGGGAGCGGAAGATGTCGAGCAGCGAATCGAGCCAGCCCGGCAATACCTGCGTGTCATTGTTGAGGAGCAGGAGGTATTCGCCGCGTGCGTGTCGCGCGGCTTCGTTGCAGGAACGCAGGAACCCGCGATTCACGTCACTGACGATGAGCCTTAGATTCCGCACTCCTTCGAGCAACGCGACCGAAATATCCTGCGAAGCGTCGTCGATCACGATCACCTCGATCGCCACCTTCGGCGGTGACGCTGCGATCGAGGCGAGGCAGCGGAGCGTATAATCCACCTTCCCGAAGCTCGGGATAATGACCGAGACAACGGGCGCCGAGGGGTCGGGAAGCGCGACCCGCTCCGGCACAAAACCGTTCGGAACCGGCAATTTTCCGTCCCGGCCCGGCTCGTGACCACGGGCCAGTTCGCGGCGCGGCTCACGCAGCCTGGCTGAGAGCTGGAGCATGAGGGCCGATCGTAACAGCGGAACCGTTCGGCCCGCGACCCGCACCGCCCGGGGGAACCGTTGGGCAAAGTCACGAAGCGGGCTTGTGATCCGCCAACTCGTGCTCTGCTCGATGGCTCGAAGCCTGGTCGTGAGGGCGGAGTTGGTGGCGCTCAGAATGCCGTTCGTCCACTCCAGCGAAGCGGCGCGACGGGCGAGGCGACGGTGCTCCGCTCCGAGGTCATCCAGCTCTCGCTGCACGAGATCGACCACGGTTTCGCGCCGTGCGTCTTCCCGCCGTTCGTCCCCGGTGGGAAGGATCAGATCCGATACCCGACCCTCAGCACCCAGCGGGTCGCCTCGGCCGGTCCCTGGGCCAACGACCGAGCGAAGGCTGACGAGAGTGCCGGGCACATGCTCGCCGTTCTGGCGCGGCGCTCGGCGCTGCGAAGTAGGCAAAGTGAGCATAGGGGCCCCCGGCGACTGGCATGAACGGATAGCGGTAGCGAACCCGAGGTGCGATGCGCCGCCGACTCCGACGGGCCGCCGCACCGGGACCATGATCGGGTTGAAGGCGCTAAGCTTTCGTTTACAGCCCGCGGCTCAGTTCAATGTCGCGCTTCAGGCAAGCAGACCGATAGGGAGCGCTTTATCCCGCCTCAGTTCTGGACTTGTCGCAGCCGTGCCAGGCGCAGCATGCGCTCCGACGCAGGGCCGTTTTGATTAACCGGGGGCGCGCGAGACTCCGGCCGCCTTAGCCTTCGTTGGAGCGGCGGATCGGCGGGAGGGGTGGTCGGCACGTTCCTGGTGCTGGCGAGGCGGCTGGTTCGCGCCATGTTGCCGGAACGAGTCCAGAGGGTGGAGGCAGCAGGCCGGCGCGCAACGCGAGGTGGCCGAGCCGCAATGTGACCACAGCGGTTGCAGCCAGCCCGATGCCGAGTAGCGCGAGCCTCACCAACCCCGCACCGCTCGTCCAGGCAGACAGCCCAGCACCCGCAAGCGTGCCGATGAACACGTACCCGCCCAAAGCGGGAAGCGATGCCAGCGTACCGATCAGGTAATCTCGCAGAGAGATCGAGGTGAACCCGAGCGAATAGCTGGTTGCCGCGAACGGCATCACCGGGGATACCCGCAGTAGGCAGACGAACTTCCAGCCGTCGCGCGCGACAAGCGTATCGAGATTCCGCAGCCGGGGCCGGCGACGGAGCTGACGGGCGATGAAGGGCCGCAACAGCGACCGGCTGAGCAGGAATGCGAGCGCCGCTCCGGCGAGGGTGCTGATAGCCGCGAGCGCAAAACCGAGCGGTAGGCCGTAGATCGCGCCCGCCGCGACCCCGAGGAGTGAGGCCGGGAGGATACCGGAGATCGCCACCAGCATCTGAGCCGACGCGAAGATGATCCAGCCGACGCCGCCGAGCCCCTTCAGCACCTCCAGGAATTGCTCGGTCTCACGGGCGATGCCGCCTGGCCAGAGTTCGAGCGGCGATTGCGGTTCCGGCCAGGAACGCCAGAACCAGAGCCCCGGCGATGGTAGTCATCGGAAGGCTCAGGCGCTTCATCAGGCAGGGCTCTCGCGCGAAACCTGCAGCTTTGTTGTCGTGAGATCCGAGAAAAGCGGCGAGTGCGCGAGCCCCAGCTTCTGGAGGCGAAATTTGACGGATGTGTTCAGCACGCCCAAGCCGTAGACCGTGCTGCGTGAGAAGTTGATCGAGGACGCTTCAGGGAAATATTTGGTCGGGCAGGAAATCTCCCCGATGCGGAAGCGAAACCAGATCGCCTGGGCCAGCATTTCGTTGTCGAAGACGAAATCATCCGAACAGGCGAGCAATGGCAAGGTCTCGAGCACCGCCCGGCTCCAGGCACGATACCCGGTGTGGTATTCCGACAGCTTCTGCCCGACCAGAAGATTCTGGGTCAGCGTCAGAAAGCGGTTGGAGATATACTTGTAGAGCGGCATCCCTCCCGCGAGCGCGCCGCGGCCCAGGATGCGGGAGCCGAGTACCACGTCGAACTGCTCGGACGCGATCATGGACGCCATGGCGGTGACCAGCTTCGGCGTGTACTGGTAATCCGGATGCAGCATCACGATGATGTCGGCACCCCGGGCCAGCGCGGCCGCGTAGCAGGTTTTCTGATTGCCGCCATACCCGCGATTGCGATCATGGACCAGTGTATGGATGCCAAGTTCGCGGGCTAACGCGGCTGTATCATCCGCGCTAGCATCGTCGGTCAGGATGATGTCGTCGACGATTTCCCGCGGGATCTCGTCATAGGTTTGTCGCAACGTCCGTGCAGCGTTATAGGCCGGCAGGACGACCGCAATCCGCTTACCGTTCAGCATCTTCATTGCAATACCAGCAGGGCGGCGGATCGTCCATCCCTTTCTCTTTGCGGTTCCGCCTCGCCCTATCCACCTCGGATGGCGCAAGCCAAGCTTAGTTCCCCGAGCGCGCGAATTCGGTTGCCAGCTTGGCCTAAACCGGGAATCTTCCGCCGACGGTCCCCGGCACTGGCGAATTCGGCCGACGATGGGTCTCCACCCCGTCGACCGTTCGGCCGGCCGAGGCGGAAAGCAGCGAGGCATAATGGCGACAGAGGATTTGGCGAGAGCGCGGCAAGACCGGAGGATAGCGGTGGCCATCTCCCGATCGGGTGCCTCGATCGGAGAGAACGCTGCTGTATTCTTGCTTGTGCTTGTGATCACGCTGGGTTTTCAGTGGGCACTTGGCGCTTATACTGCCGAGTTTGGCAATGATGACGCCTCGCACTACGTCTCGGGTCTGCTGGTGCATGATTACGTCCTGAACGGAATGGGACGGTCGCCGCTGGCGTTCCTCAAGGCCTTTCAGTCGCACTACCCGCTCGTAGGCATAGGGCACTGGCCGCCCTTCTACTATTTCATCGAGGGCGTCTGGATGCTGGCGTTCTCAACGTCTCGCGCCGCCGCGCTTCTCTTGTCAGCGACGACAACCGCGGCGCTGGGGGCGCTGCTTTACGCATTCACGGCGGGCCGCTTCGGCCGAGCCAGTGCGATCGCCGCGACGGCGATATTCGCGCTAGCTCCGATCGTTCTTCAGGCTAGCACCGAATTGATGCTGGATACCGCCGTCGCGCTCGAAGCTTTCATCGCGATGTGGCTCTATGTTCGGTATCTGGAGGATGGCCGCGCGATCCATGCCGCCCTGTTCGGGGTCGCGGCCGGACTGGCATTGCTGACAAAGGGCAACGCTGGCGCGCTTGCGCTCTTTCCGGTACTCGTCCTGCTCATAAGCCGCCGCTTCGACCTGCTGGGGCGTTGGTCTTTTTGGCTGCCTTTGCCCATTGTCGGGGTCATCGCGGGTCCCTGGTATTTGTTCATCGAATACGGTGCTTCGATGCCGCGCGCATTCGAGTATACGTTCGGCTGGGGCTATACGCTGACCGCGATCGTGGAGAACGCCGAAACGCTGTTTGCCACTTGCGGCGTGCTGGTACTGGTTGGCGGCTTGGCTGGTCTCTTGATGACGGTGCTCCGGCCTGGACAGGACTTGGGCGCGAACGCCCGGATCGGCGCTTGCGCCCTCGTCATCGCGGTATGGGTGTTCCAGCTCATCGTTCCCGCCGGCTTGGACAGCCGCTTCCTGATCCCGCTATTGCCTCCCTTCGCCATTCTCGCGGTCTGGGCTGCCGAACGTGCGGCGAGCGCAGTGGCCCGTCCGGGCGGGGTGGCGCGTGCCGGCACCCTTACTGTGCTGGCCTTCTTCCTGCTGGTCGCCGCGTCCCTGCCCGGACTCGCGGATCTGACCAGGAAGAAACAGTTTGGCCTCATTGCCGCGAGCGAGGCGGTCTGGGCCAGTGAGACGGCGCCGAACGCGGCCGTGCTGGTCGTCGGCCCCGCCCGATTTGAGGCCACCGCCGTTCCTGAGCTTGCGATGCGCGATCCGAAACGGCCAAGCCTGGTCGTGGTGCGTGGCGCGCGTCTGCTAGGCGCTGGGGGCTACGCGCATTGGGAGTACGAACCCAAGTTCACCTCGCCCACCGAGGTCATGGCGGCAATAGACCAGTATTCGATCCCGCTGGTGCTATTCCAAGCTGAATTACCGGACCGGCAGGAGTGGGCGCATGTGCCGCAGACCGCTGAGGCACGACGGCTTTTTCCCGACCGGTGGGAGCTGCTGTATCGTGACGATAGCGTCACCCCGCCGATCGAGCTCTATAGGGTTCGCGGGAACCAGCCCAAGGACCAGGATCGCGCGAACCTCCTGGCCTTCAATCTCCCAAAAAAATTGAGCGACTAAGCGGCTCTTACAGCTTGTGGCCGCCTGGCGATCGAGGCTTGCGCTCATGATCGCGGGGAGAGACCGCGCCGAACGATGATCGGCACTGGAAAACCTTGGCGGGCACGGATAGTTAAGAGGCGGCACAACCTGCGGAGACGCTCGCCATGACGGCTCAGAAAGAGGGTACCGACCCTGCAACCGGGATGCGCCCCGGAGACGAGGCGCCGCCCGGCACGGTCGGCACGGGCGAGGATGTCTGCCCGGATTGCCAGGGCACGGGGAAAGTCCAGGGCTCCTCCTGCAAAACCTGCGGCGGAACCGGCAAGGTCACAAAGGCGATCGGGGGTGGCTAAGGCGGACGTTCGCGGGGGTCCGACGGCTGCCTCTAACGACTGACCTGACGAAGCCGGCGGGTGTCCCCGTCTGGCAGGAAACTCGGCCTGCATGAGCGTTTGCTGCTTTCTAATCCGCGCTGCATGGTAGAGGCGGCGCCGGTGCGATGTGTGCGGCGCTGACCCCGGGGTACGATGCAGTGTACGGCTCGCCGCAGCAGGAGCAGCACGGGTTCCTGCGCGACGTTGCCGGGTGGTAAACCGGCTCGGCCTTTGGCTCTTGGTGGACCACCTCGGAATTGCCCATGAACTCGTGCAACTCGCGTGTGTCCGGTTTCGGCTGTCTTGTTGTTCCTGATGCAGCGGTACTGGGTTTTCCGTTATCCTCCCGCCGCTCATCACTCAATCTGGGGCCGGCGTTCTGACGATCAGCCTCGGTTACGAAGCTGCGCAGCCCTATTTTCGTGCCTCGATCGGCTGGGGCCGGGTCAGAACCTCGGGGCGGAGCACTTCGTCGAGCTTCTCCTTCGGCATTAGTCCCTTCTCGAGCACCAGCTCATAAACACCCCGGCCGCTCGCATGAGCCTCTTGCGCGATCGCCGTCGCGTTGGCGTACCCTATGTAGGGATTGAGCGCAGTGACGATCCCGATCGAATGCTCGACGGTCCCCCGCAGATGTTCGCGGTTAGCGGTAATGCCCTTCACGCAGCGTTCAGCCAGGGTCAGGCAGGCCTGCCGCAAATGCGTGACGCTCTTGAAGATGCTGTGGGCCATGATCGGCTCGAAAGCATTCAGCTGAAGCTGCCCCGCCTCGGCGGCGAAGCTCACCGTGACGTCATTGCCGATGACTTCAAAGGCGACCTGGTTCACCACTTCCGGTATGACCGGGTTCACCTTGCCCGGCATGATGGATGAACCGGCCTGCATCGCCGGAAGATTGATCTCGCCCAGCCCGGCGCGCGGGCCGCTCGAGAGCAGCCGCAAATCGTTGCAGGTTTTGGAGAGCTTCGTCGCCACGCGCTTCAGCACCCCCGAGAGCTGCACGAAACTTCCGGAATCCTGCGTCGCCTCCACCAGATTGGGCGAGGTTACCAGTGGAATCCCGGTGATTTCCGAGAGGCGCCGGCAGACGATCCCGGCATAGTCCGGATGCGCGGTGATCCCGGTACCGATCGCGGTCGCTCCCATATTGATCTCTCGGATGAGCATCGCGGCCTCCTTCAGCCGTTCTTCATCCTCGCCGAGCATTACCGCATACGTGCTGAATTCCTGCCCAAGGGTCATCGGCACCGCATCCTGCAGCTGGGTGCGGCCCATTTTCAGCACGTCCTTGAATTCGTCGGCCTTGGCCTCGAAGGCGCGGCGCAACGCCGCCATCGCGTCCACGAGACGGAAAATCCCGAAATAGGTCGCTACTTTGAGCGCGGTCGGATACACGTCGTTCGTGCTCTGACTCATGTTGACATGTTCGTTCGGGTGCAGGTGCTGATACTCGCCTCGCCGGTGGCCCATGATCTCCAGCGCACGATTCGCGATCACTTCGTTGGCGTTCATGTTGGTCGAGGTGCCCGCGCCGCCCTGGATGACGTCGACCACGAACTGGTCGAGCAATTTGCCCCCCCGTAGCTCCTCGCAAGCCTTCACGATCGCGTCGGTCCGCGCCTTGTCGAGCAAACCGAGCTCGTTGTTCGCCAGCGCCGCGGCCTCCTTGATGGAAGCCAAGGCCCTGATCAGGTCGGGATAGATGGCGATGCTGGTTCCGGTGATCGGGAAATTCTCGACCGCCCGCAACGTGTGGACACCGTAATAAGCCGAGGACGGGACAGCTCGGTCGCCGAGAAGGTCGTGTTCAAGCCGATGATCGGTGCTGGACATCTCGCGCGGTTCCTTCCCAAAAGCCGCCGGGAATGAACCTTCGCGCCGGTGGTTAGCCGGACCGAGGAATCTGCCAGCAGCTTGATACTCGCTTCATGCCGATCCGGGGATAGTAGGCCTCGGCGGCGGGGGCCGCCACGAGAAATAGCGTCGCGCATTCGCCTGCGCGAGCCCGCGTCTCCTCGATCAGGCATTTGCCTATGCCTTGACGCTGGTAAGCCGCATCCACGGCCAGGTCCGAAAGATAGCAGCAATAAGCAAAATCGGTGATGGCCCGCGAAACGCCGACCAACCGTTCCCCAAGCCGTGCCGTTACGATGATATCGGCCTGGCGCAGCATTCGGTCCAGGCGCTGCAAGTCATTCGCCGGACGACGCTCCGCGAGCTTCGAGGCGAGGAGGATGTCACGAAACGCCCCGGCGGATAGATCCGGCTCAGCAGCATAGACGATCTGCATGGTGCTTCCATTCAAGGTGCAGCGGCGCGCGGCTGCAACAGCAACGCGACCAGGCCCGTCCAGCCGGTCTGATGCGAGGCGCCGCAGCCCCGTCCGGTGTCGCCGTGAAAGTATTCGTGGAACAGGATATTGTCCCGGAACGCGGGATTTTCCTGGAGAATGGGGTTGTCGCCGAACACCGGCCGCCGCCCATCCGGACCGCGCAGGAACAGGCGCGAAAGCCGCCTGCCCAGTTCCTCCGCGATCTCACGAAGGCTCAAATATTTCCCTGAGCCGGTCGGGCACTCGACCCGAAAGTCGTCACCGTAGTAGCGGTGGAACTCGTACAGCGATTCGACCAGCATGTAGTTGACCGGCATCCACACCGGACCGCGCCAGTTCGAGTTTCCGCCGAACAGGCCGGAGTTCGAATTCACCTGGCACATAGGAAATCGCGTATCGGTGTCCATCGTGCTCCAGCGCGTAGGGGTGTGCCTCGTGGTATTTCGAGATCGCGCGGACTCCGTAGTCGGACAGGAATTCGGTCTCGTCGAGCATCCGTAGCAGCAACCCCTTCATCCGATGACCACGCAACAGTGACAAGAGTCCGCGTTCGCCTGCGCCCGGCTCGTGCCAGCGCGAGACCAGACGCGCGAGATCCGGCCGGTAGTCGAGGAACCAGCGCAGCCGCCGAGCAAATTCCGGGAAGGGTGTACGTGTTCCTGGGTCCAGTACTTCCACCGCGAACAGCGGAATCAGTCCAACCATCGAACGGACGCGCAGTGGGAGACTCTCGCCGGTTGGCAGCCGCAACACGTCGTAGAAGAACTGGTCCTGCTCGTCCCAGAGTCCGACGCCGTCGCCGCCGATGTTGTCCATGGCTCCGGCGATGTAGAGGAAGTGCTCGAAGAACTTGGTCGCGATGTCCTGGTACACGCGATCCTCAAGCGCCAGCTCCAGGGCGATGCGCAGCAAATTCAGGGTGTACATCGCCATCCAGGCCGTGCCGTCCGATTGGTTGATATATCCGCCGGTAGGCAGCGGGGACGAACGGTCGAAGATGCCGATATTGTCGAGCCCGAGAAATCCGCCCTGAAAGATGTTGCGGCCTTCCACGTCCTTGCGGTTTACCCACCAGGTGAAATTGAGCATCAGCTTGTGAAACACGCGTTCCAGGAAGACGCGATCGGCCTTCCCG
This sequence comes from uncultured Alphaproteobacteria bacterium, assembly GCA_963808965.1. Lineage (GTDB taxonomy): Bacteria > Pseudomonadota > Alphaproteobacteria > Acetobacterales > Acetobacteraceae > CAWEHU01. The sequence continues at coordinate 8,089 of CAWEHU010000015.1, read as the reverse complement.
GTGAGCGCCTTGTCCCTCTGGTAGACACGCCAGGCCGCCCAGGCGTGCACCGGCGGGTTTACGTCGCCGAACGCCCATTCGTAGGCGGGGAACTGGCCGTTCGGGTGCATGTACCACTCACGGGCCAGCAGCACGAGTTGCGACTTCGCGAACTCCGGGTCGATCAGCGAGAAGCTAACGCAATGGAAAGCGAGATCCCATGCCGCGTACCACGGATATTCCCACTTGTCCGGCATCGAGATGATGTCGGCATTGTTCAGATGAAACCACTCGTGGTTGCGCGCGTGCAGGCGCTCCGATGGTGGCGGCGGTTGCGCCGGATCACCCTTCAGCCATCGGCGCACGTCGAGGTGGTAGAATTGCTTGGACCAAAGCATCCCTGCCAACGCCTGGCGTTGCACTAGGCGGGAATCCGGATCGGCGATGTCCTGTTGCAGCACCGCGTAGAATTGGTCAGCCTCGTCGCGCCGCACCGCGAACACGGTATCGAAGTCGGAGAAGGGCGGGGCCTCCTCTTCCGCGAGTCGGAGCCGAAGCCGCATGACGGCCCTGCTCCCGCCCGGAATGTCGAGCCGCGAGCAGGCTGCGCACTTCGTACCCTCGTGTAGGGGGTTTAGCGCCTCGCGATCGCCATGTACGATGAAGTCGTTGATCGCGTCCTTGAAGTACCCCGGCTGGTTCGCGCCATAGAGCCGTCGTGTATTGGTCTCGTTGTCGCAGAAAAGCAGCTCGGCTCTCTGATCTATGTGCAGCCGCAGGTGCGGCATCGCCGGATGGATTGCGTCGACGGATCCGTCCGGCAGCGCACGAAGCAGCGGGCGCGGTGCATCAGGCGTCCACGACCAGATATTACGCGCCCAAAGAGTGGGAAGCAGATGAATTCGCGCCGGCTCGGACCCCCGGTTTTCGACCGTGACTTGCATGAGGATGTCACTGGGGGACGCCTTCGCATATTCGACCGTCACGTCGAAATAGCGATCGTCCTCAAAAACCCCGGTATCGATCAGCTCGAACTCCGGTGCCCCCATGCCGCGCCGCCGGTTCTCCTCGGCGAGCTGGGCGTAAGGGAACGCGGACTGCGGATACTTGTACAGCATCCGCATGTAGGAGTGCGTCGGCGTACCATCGAGATAGTAATAGAGTTCCTTGACGTCCTCGCCATGGTTGCCCTCGGCATTGGTAAGCCCAAACAGGCGTTCCTTCACTATGGGATCACGGCCGTTCCAGAGAGCCAGCGCGAGGCACCAGTAGAGCTGATCGTCACCGAACCCCGCGATCCCGTCCTCGCCCCACCGATAGGCGCGGCTTCGCGCGTGATCGTGCGGGAAATAGTCCCAGGCGGTTCCGTGCGGGCTGTAATCCTCCCGCACGGTCCCCCATTGCCGTTCGCTGAGATATGGACCCCAGCGGCGCCAGGCCGGATCGGCCGCGGCCTCGCGCAGCCGCCGTCCTTCCTCGGTGTCGAGCAGGCTTGGCGCGGGGGCGGATTCCGGGATCGTCATGCAATGGCTCCGAAGGCGATCTCGGAGCGGTCCTGTGGCGCGGGCGCAAGCAGTTTCTCGATCCGTATCAATTCGCCGAGCGACCAGGCCTGGAAGGGGCAGCCGCCAGGAAGATGGGGCGGATCGCCGTCCGCGACCTCTGAGACATGACCGAGCCCCGCTGTCTCGAGATGGGCTAGCAGCGGTGCGAGAAAGCGTTCGCGCGCGCGGGTCCGGGCCGTGTCGTCGTCGCCCTGCACCCGCAGCCACGCTTCCACGAACGGACCGGCCAGCCACGGCCAGACCGTGCCCTGGTGATAGCCGCCGTCACGCTCTCGTTGCCCGCCGCGATAGTGCGGGACATAGGCCGGATCGGAGGGCGCGAGCGAGCGCAGCCCCATCGGCGTCAGCAAGGTGCGCTCGACCAGCCCGACGACCCCGCGCGCCGCGTCGCCTTCCAACAGCGGGAATGGAAGCCCACCCACCGCGAAAATCTGGTTCGGCCGGATGCTGCGATCGACCGCGCCGGGAACGTGATCGGCGTCGATCACGTCGACGAGGCCGCCGGTCTCAGGGTCCGCAAAGCGCGCGAACGAGGCGCGCGCCTGCCGCTCCAGCGCCGTCCAATGCGGAGGACCACTCGGCGCCAATGCGCAGTGCGTTGATCCACAGCGCTTGAACCTCCACGGGCTTGCCGATGCGGGGCGTCACCACCCAATCGCCCACCTTGGCGTCCATCCAGGTGAGTTGCAGCCCGGCGACACCCGCGCGCACCAGCCCGTCCGCATCCACGCCGATAGCGTAGCGGGTTCCCGCGACGTAGCCTTGTAGGATCGCCTCGACGGCATCGCGCAGGCGGGCGCGAATGCCCTCCTCGACCGGATAGCGCGCCGCGGTGGTATCGCGAAGGAACTCGTGGACCGCGACGACGAACCAGAGCGAGGCATCGACCGAATTGTATTCAGGCGTGTCGCCGCTATCGGGGAAGCGGTTCGGCAACATCCCTTGGCTGACGGTTCCCGCCCAGGCATCCAGAATACGCTCCGCATCGGCGTGCCGTCCCGTTGCGAGCGCGAGCCCGCGCAGCGCGATGAATGTATCGCGGCCCCAGTCGGTGAACCAAGGAAACCCCGCTAGAATCGTCCGTCCGCGTCCGCGATCGATGATGTAGCTGTCGGCAGCCGACGCCAAAGGCGAGACGAGGGACGTTCGACGCGCGCGCTCCGCTCTCGTCAGCATCTCTGCGTACGCAGAGGCGCGCAGGTTGAGACCGTCGCCGGTCCTAAGCACAAGGACGGCTGCATCCGCCCCGAGATCCCAGGCGAACACACCGGGCGAGGCGAGATCCTCCGTATCCTCCAGCCCCCGGTCCCGCTCCGCCGTGTAGAGGAAGTCCCGATACCAGAGCGGCGCCGACTTGTAGACGCCATTGCTCAGCGCGGCGATAGCAGGCAAATCGCGGTACGGTCGCCAGACCACGTTCCCGCCCTGCACTTTTGCCGCGAAGTCGAACGCAGCGTTTTCGTGGTGCAAGGCGTGGTAGTCGCGACCGGACATCAAAGGCCGGGCGAACAGTCGCATCTTGCCGGGAGCGCCGCTCACACGCCAGCGCAGCACCGTGTCGCAGCTATCGCGCGCGACCAGCACCTCATATTCCAGCATTGCGCCGCCTGGGAGGGCAAAGCTCCAGGTCGGCCAAGGCGTGCGGCGGAACGCGGCGATACGCCGCCACCCGTCCGGATGGATCACGTCCGGCTGGTAACAGTGGCTCGTGAGAGCGAGGCGCTCCGATCCCGTCTCCACCCACGCCTCGAGTCCGTTGACAAGCACCACCCGGGCCGCCGGTGGCTTGGTCGCCGCGAGTAGGAGCGCGTGATAGCGCCGGGTGCGCACACCTCGGACCGTACCGGAAGCGAACCCGCCGAGCCCGTCCGCTTCCAGCCATTCCGCATCGAGGTCGGGGACCGCCAGAAACGCCTCCCGTGATCGAGCCGTATCCGTTCCAGAAAACGATTTCCGGAACGATGCCCGGAACCGAGCCCGATCCTCAATAGGATTATCTGATAGACGTAACGAGAGCCGCCGGGATTAGGCCCTCACGCGATCGCCAATCGAGCGGCCTGACGGGCGCGTTCAGTCCGCAGCGCGGCGAAAGCCAGCAGCATGGCTCCTGAGCCGATCAGCAAAGGGTCAAGCCACCATCGTCCGGGCAACAGCCGGAAGGCGGCGGAAGCGGCCCAGGAGAGGAACAGCCCGAGACAGAAGACGTGCAGGCTGTGCCGTCCCATTGCCGCGAGCGCCCGGCCGATCACGGTTTCCATCCAGCGGGCGTGCCGCGGCACCAAGGCGGCGACGACCCACGCCAGGGCCAGCGCGTGCAATAATCGTGGCAACGCGAGGTCCTCCTTGCCGATTGTCAGCGCGCCTTCCGCAACCGGCGCGGGCCAGGGGAGCCATCCATACCAGCCGAGACGTAGCGCGAGCCCGGTCAGGAGAATCGATAGCGCGACCGCCAGGGACCAGTGGGACCGAGGCAGCGCCGTGCCTTGCAGCAGGGCGCGACGGCCGAGCCAGGCCCCGAACAGGAAGAGAAGCTGCCACGCGAAGGGGTTGAAGGCGATCCCGCCGCCGGGTTCCAAGCTGGGCGCCGCCAGGCCGAACAACCGGACACAGGCGTAGAGCCCGATCGGAACGCAGAGCGCCCAGTCCCCGGCCCTACCCTGCAATGCCGCGAACATCGGGAGAGCGAGCATGCACCACATGAAGATCGGCAGGATCCCCATAAGGGCCGGCTGGTAAAGACCTATGAGAGCGGCAGGGATCGCCTGGAGGGGGTGGTCGAGTAGAAACGACCAGCCAAGGCGCTCCGCCTCGCCCGGCATGAACGCGCCCGCGGAAACCGCGAGCAACGCGAACAGCAGAAAGACCGTGAAATGCGTGCGGTAGAGCCGCGCCGTTCGCATCCACATGTCGCGGGCCGCGCTTCGCCATCCCCGCGCGGCCGACCGACGGGCGAAGACGCTGCCGAGAGTAAAGCCTGACAGGAGGACGAACTGCTCGGAGCTGTCCGACAGGCCCCACGAGCCGAATATGAGCCAGGCGCCGATCCACGAGCCGCTGGCGTGGCTCGCGAAAATCGTAAGTTGCATCCAGCCCCGCGCGACATCGAGGCGGAGATCGCGTACCCGGCCGGGAGCCCGCGCAGAGGCCGACGGGCTCGAAGGCACGGCGTTCATCCTCTCGGACCGGCATACATCAGCTAGAGAGGCAACCAGCCTCCTGTCACTCGAGGCCCTTCTCGTGCAGCCACTCGTGCCAGGGTCCGCGATCCTTCGGGTTGTCGGCACAAGAGGCCATTCCGAGGAGCATCAAGGCCCAGAGCAGAAGTCACAGGCGTTTTCATGCCCACCCCCATCAGGGTCCACGCCCGCGCTCACCGGCGCGGGGCCACACACGAGCGTATAGGGGTTGGCCTACTTTCCCGAAAGACGAGTGAGCCGCCTCAGACAGTTCGGGCAAGTGACTCGCTGCGCGGGCGGCTCCGCCCAGCCCGAACCGGCGCCAGGCTCGTCCGCGCAAAGTGCCATGCGGCAATACGGGGTGACGGCGTGATAGACCGGAGAGCGTCCAGATCGCCCCGCCTTGCGGAGCGCCACGAAGTTCCGGCCTGAACTCGACTATGGAATTCTGGAGCATGGCCGCTGCATATCCTCGCATTGGGAGTCGCCGCAAGCGGGTGGCCGCAGATGTCGGAGGATTTTACAGTCTTTTGTAGCCGACCCGGCCGAAGATGCTTCCGCCACAGGGGACCGCTCGCAGCGTTTTCAATCAATCCCGAGTTTCCGCCTCGAATTTGGGGTCAGAGGGACCGGTTCGAAGCCTTGCAGGTCTCGAATCAACTCGCCTGAGCCAGTCCTGCTTTCAACTTTAAGTTGCCCGACATTCTTCTCTGTGGCATTGCGGTTGCTTGCCCGATCAGATGGTCTATCGCCACGGGCGGAGTGGCTCCGGCGATTTGCCGCGGCTAGTGAATGGAAAGGATCAACGAATGAGGAATAGCCTCAAGCTCGGCCTATTGATTGCTATAACGATATTGTTCGCCAGCCAAGCCTATGCCAACCCCTGCCCGCCGGGAAACCCGCCGACCAATTGTGGGCCGCCTGCTGGCGCGATATTGGACCTCAATGATACGCCCGTCCCGCACACCTACCAGCAATACACGACCAGCTTCACGGCCACGAACACGACAACCAACGTCAGCTTCTCCTTCCGTGAGGACCCCGCCTTCCTCGGTCTAGACGACGTGTCCGTTACGACCGGTGGCGGCGCGAACCTTGTCGTGAATTCAGGCTTCGAACTAGGCCCCGTGGGAGCGAACGCGCCAGCGGGCTGGACCTACCTCAATGCATTCGGGGCTGCCGCGGCCGGCGTTGTCTCTAGCAATTCCTCTCCGGGACCACGCAGCGGGACTCTCTACTATCGTGATGGCGCGGTTCAGGCGTACGACGGGATTACCCAGGCCATCGCAACCACTCCCGGAAGCTTATACACGATCAGCTTCTGGCTCGACGACAACTCCGGTCTGACCACTTTCTCCCGTCTCAGCACGAACGGTGATGTCACCGACACGGGCGGTAACGGGATCGATGTGCTCGTCTATGCGGGTGCGATCCCGACGCTACCGGAGCCGGCTTCGCTCGCACTGTTAGGCGGCGGTCTTGCAGCATTGGGGCTCGTTCGCCGGCGCAAGCGTGCTTGATCTGATTTAAGGAGGCACCTGGGCGGCACCTTCGGGTGCCGTTTCTTTTTGCAAACGCCATCTGCTGGATCCAGGACGGAACAAAAAGAATTCAGGAGCTGGGCCGGCAACTTCGGTTGAGGAAGGCCAAGATCTACACGTGTCACGGTCACTTACGGCCGTCCGCTCGATGGTGCGCGCTGGCTGCTGCGCTACGCCCGACTATTCGCCCCTTTAGCAGCCCGGCGAAACGGCAGGAGCCGCGTGGCCGGGTAGCCTCGAACAGCTCCCCTCAACGATCTATTTAAGGCGACAGGGAACCCGGACCTTCCTCCTCGGTTCGGTCCCCAGGCCAGCAGAGGCAAGTCTGGCTCAAACCCTTAAAGCGGAACGGTCATGCCGCCCGGCTCTGATTCAGAAGAGCTCGCAATCCCCTTGAGCGCCGAAGAGGCGGAAGTGACCCGGCGGCGTGTTGTCACCGGCCGTGTGAGGGTCTCGACCATCACCAAGACACGGGACGAACAAATCGACGAGTTGCTGACGAGCGAGCAGGCAGAGATCGAGCGTGTTCCCGTCCGTCAACTCGTCGACGCAGTTCCTGAGATACGTCAGGAAGGCGATACGACCGTGATCCCCGTCATAGAGGAGGTGTTGATCGTCGAGCGGCGCCTCTTCTTGAAGGAGGAAGTCCGGATTCGGCGCGTGACGACCACGACCCGGCACCAAGAGACCGTGACCCTGCGCGAGCAGGACGCGGCCATCACCCGTTCCACCGAAGACCTCCGTCAAGTGGAGGCGCAAGCAAGTGAAAGGAAACCCTGATGCCTAGCGAGACCATCGTTGCCGTCTTCGATACGGCCGCCAATGCCGACGCGGCCGTCCGCGATCTGGAGAATGCTGGAATACCGTCGAACTCCATCAAACGTTACGACAAGTCCTTCGCCCCTAGCGGCGGGACGGGGACTGCTTCCTATTCGTCGGGCCAGACAGGGGGTTTCTGGGCCTGGCTGCTTGGGGAAGAGGGCACGTCATCGTCGACGTACGACCGCTCGCTGTATGAGCGCACGGTCGAGAGCGGCGGGACGGTCGTTACCGTCATCGTAGACGAGAACGAGGCGGACCGCGTGATATCGGTTCTGGATGCCCACTCGCCCGCCGATTTGGAACAGCGCGCCTCCGAGTACGGTCTTGCCGGAAATTCCACCACTGGCACCGGAACGGCTGTCGCCTCCGGTCAGACCGCGGCCACTGCGCTGGGCACCGCCGGCACCAGTACCCGGCACCGGCCCGGACTGACGGGCGGCACCACAATGAGCGCCGGCTCCGAACAGGTTATTCCGGTTGCGGAGGAGACGCTCGATATCGGCAAGCGGACGGTGCAGCGTGGGACTGCCCGCATCCGACGCTATGTCGTCGAGCGCCCCGTGGAGGAGCAGGTTAGACTGCGCGACGAGACCGTCTCGATCGAGCGTCGGCCAGTGAGCGGCAGCGCCACGGTTGCGCCGGATGCGTTCACTGAGAAGACGATCGAAGTTGCGGAGACGGCCGAGGAAGCGGTGGTCGCCAAAACGGCTCGCGTCAAGGAAGAGGTGGTCATCAAGAAAGACGCCACGGAAAGGGTCGAGACCGTGCGCGATACGGTCCGTCGTGAAGAAGTGGAAGTCGATCACGGGACCGACAAAGTCGGTGGCCAGGCAGCATCTTCCACGAGCACTGGCACAAGCGGCCAGGTTGCACCGCCTCCCGACACGAAAATCTAGCGCCAGTTCCTACACCGGCCCCCTGCCCGCAAGGGCAGGGGGAAGTTGTGCTTGGTCGTTTTTCATTGGTGAGCCCGGTGGGATTCGAACCCACGACCCCAAGATTAAAA
>CAWEHU010000014.1:0-91693 GCA_963808965.1 uncultured Alphaproteobacteria bacterium | reverse complement strand
GAAGCGCGCGAAACGTCAAGGGCAACAGCGTTGTGGTATCATTTTACCACACGACTCTTGGTCGTGTCGCGGACGAACTCCTCCTTCATGGCGACCTGCGCCGCCGCCTGCTGCAGGCGTCCTCCAAAGAACCGCACGTTTGGTGGCGGGCCGGATCGTTTGGGCACACACGTTTACCTTGCCCCGCCTTCTCGGCTAGTTTCGCCGAGACCGGAGATGGTCACGGCTGGGCCGTACGGTGCTCCGGGCGGGGGCCGCTCAGAATGATAAATACGTTGCGTTCACATCTCGGCGCCAGGCGAGGTACGGCACCCTACCTCGCGGCCGCGGTCGTGTCAGGCGCTCTCGCCTTCGGACAGTGCTTCGCAGCGACCGAGGACAAGCCCGATTCGCCGCCCGGTTCGGGCGCGGTCGCCCCGGTGGCTTCGGGACCGCAGCAAGGAGGCGAAATCACCAGCCTGATACCGAAACTCGAGGCGCAAATCGCGGCCGGGCACGTGACGTCGCCGTCAGGCGACAACGCAATGGAGACGTTGCGCCACATCCTCGCTCTTGTGCCCAATGCAACGCCGCCCGAGCTGGAGGCCATAAACTCCATGCCGGCGCGCTTCGATCAGCTTGCCGCGCAGGCGAAAGCGAGCGGCGACAGCACCACATATGACCGGTTCTCCGCCTTCCGTGACGCTTTCGCCCTCGGAGGCCGGGCGGGCTCGGCTGAGGAGAAGCTGCACGTCGAGAAACGCCCCGACACCTGCTCCCTCCCCGGTCGCCGCCGCCCACTGCCCGCCGAACGCCGTCAACGGCACCAAACCTGAAGCGGTGCCGAAGCCGCCATCTCAGGAAATTCGAGGCAAACCCGACGCGACCACGGAGGAGAATGCCGGTGCGAAGGTCACCGGCGGGCCCGGCAAAACACCGGCTGTTCCCCGTAACGTCGCCGCCGATAATGGAATCCGCCCCGATTCGCCCACGCAGCCCGCGAACATCGATTTACGCCCTGTCTCATCTCCGCCGAAGCCGCCGGACTTGACCCCGCCGCCGGCGAGGACTGACGCAGCCAAGCCCGGTCCTGGCGCTGGTCCGCAGCCTCAGGCCGGCGCGGCTACGGTGCCGGCCCCGATGGTCGCGATGTTCGTGCAACGGGGAAACCAGAGACTTGCGGAGGGCGACATCTCCTCTGCTCGGCTCCTGTTCGAGCGCGCGGCCGCGGCGCGCAGCGGAGCCGGCGCCTTCGGACTGGCCCGGACGTACGATCCCGTGTTCCTGACGCAGATACGCGCGCACGGTATACAGGCCGATCTGGGCCTCGCGATCTCGTGGTACCGAGAGGCTGCTGCACTTGGTGAGCCCGAGGCGCAAGACGCGCTCGACCGTCTTGAGGGCTTGGACCTCGAAAGTTGCAAGCGACTGACGATGAACCCGGCCGTAACGCCTTGATCGTTTCCCAGCGGGCTGTCTCCCATGCGAGGCAGCTCTCACCCAAGTTTGGGCTCCCTCGCCCGGTTGCGCGGGAGAGGGAGGGTTGACTGAGCCAGCGACAGCCCGCCTGAGACAGCTTTAGACGAATATGTCAACGTCGTTGCCGCTGCCGATCCCTACCGTATTATAGTTGCGGTTGACGACATTGATCCCGACGGACTCGAAGATGATGCTGCCGGGCACGCTGCTGCGCTCGTGGAGGTTGCGTTGGCGGCGCTGTTGCTGCTGCGCAACGACGCCGGAGCCGCGTGTCCGAGCGGCTCAGCCCTGGTCACAAAAGCATTGCACTACTTCGCGGAGGCGGATGGTGGGCGCACCAAGGATCGAACTTGGGACCTCCTCCGTGTCAGGGAGGCGCTCTCCCGCTGAGCTATGCGCCCGTCCGCGCCCGCTTCTAACGCGCGTGCGCCGGCACCCGCAAGCCAGACTCGTGACAGACGCGACGCGCGCGGCTTCAATACGCGAATGGATTTGCCTGTCACCGAGCCCACGCTAGCCGCACCGGCCCTTACGGTCTTGCGCCCGGCGAGGCAGACCGTGCCGCTCGTCTTGGCCTCGCCTCATTCCGGACGGGACTATCCGCCGGACTTCGTGGCCGCGTCCCGGCTCGACCCCCTCAGCCTGCGCAAGAGCGAGGATAGCTTCGTGGAAGAGCTGTTCGCCGCGGCCCCCGACTACGGCGCGCCGTTGCTGGCAGCGACGTTTCCCCGCGCTTTCTGCGACCCCAACCGGGAACCCTGGGAACTCGATCCGTCCATGTTCGAGGACGCGCTCCCGGCTTGGGTGAACACGACCAGTCCCCGGGTCGGAGCCGGACTCGGCACGATCGCCCGGGTCGTCTCCTCAGGAGAAGCCATCTACCGCCGGAAGCTGAGTTTCGCAGAGGCAGAGCGGCGGATCCGGCAGTATTGGGAGCCCTTCCACGCGGTGCTGACCGAGCTGATCGACGCCACGCGCGATGCATTCGGGACGTGCTTGCTCATCGACTGTCACTCCATGCCCGCCCATGGTTGCGGCGGCCGGCACGGCGGCGGGGCTGATTTCGTGCTCGGAGACGCACATGGGACCACTTGCGGCCGCGCCGCGACTCGCTGGGTGGAGCAGCAATTACTGCTTCGCGGCTACGCGGTGCGACGGAATGATCCCTACGCCGGCGGCTACATCACCCGGCATTACGGCCGCCCGCGCCAGGGCGTCCACGCGCTGCAAATCGAGGTCAATCGCAGCCTCTACATGGACGAGAGCCGGATCGAGCGCAGTCCCCGCTTCGGCGTCCTCCAGCGCGATCTGAGCGACATGTTGCGAGCGCTTTCGCTTCAAGCGGCTGACCTGATGCGCGGATAAAAAAATGGCGGGGCTTGTGGCCCCGCCAAGTTTAGGGAGGAAACGTCCAAGAAGCAGCAGCGCGGCGAACCGCATTGCTGCGATGCACAAGCTAGTGTCGCCCCGATTCGCATGCAAGACTTTTTCTGCATTGCAGCACTCGTCTGCGCCAAGTGTGTCCTAGAGGCCACGCCGCCTCCGACGAAGCCGGGACCAAGCTCCTTGCTGGCAAGACTCCGGTAACGGTTTCCTGCATACGATCGGCCGTATGCGCCGTCTGGCCCTTGCCTTACTCCTTCTTCCGGTGCTCGCGGCGCAGGCGCGGGCCCAGCTTGCGTCGGGTGCGGCGGCAGCGCCTGGGCTCCTGTGCCGCTCGGCGATTGCCGCTGCCGAGCGTGCGAGCATGGTCCCGGAGCACTTGCTGGCAGCCATCGGCCGGGTCGAGAGCGGGCGACGTGACCCGCAAACCGGCGGTTGGCATCCCTGGCCTTGGACGATCAACGCCGAGGGGCAGGGATTCTTCTTCGACACCAAGGCGCAGGCGATCGCGGCGGTGCGGGACTTGCAGGCGCGAGGCGTCCGCTCGATCGACGTCGGCTGCATGCAGGTCAATCTGATGCACCACCCGAACGCCTTCCCCACCCTCGAGCAGGCATTCGACCCACAGACGAACGCCACCTATGCCGCGCGTTTCCTGACCCAGCTATTCGGCCAAAGCCACGATTGGGCCAAGGCGGCCGCGCTCTATCATTCGGCGACCCCCGAACTTGGCGCCGACTACCAGCGCCGGGTCCTCGCGGTTTGGCCGGAAGAGAAGCAGCGCCAGCAGGAAGCGCGGCAACAGGACGCCCATACCAATCTGGCCAACGCCTGGGCGGCAACTCTGCCGGCAGCTCCCAGCAACCGCGTCGCCGTCGTGATGCCAGTCAACCGGACGGACAACATCCGGATCATCCCGCTGAACCCGATGGGCGGCGGCGCGATACAAGGCCGTTCCCTGGACGCCTACCGCGCGAGGCCGATCGCAATCGCTTCGCGCCAGTTCAGAATAGGGGGCTGAACGCGGCGGCGGTCCGCCTCGCGAGCTTCAGGCGGCGAATTCCGCCCGAATCACGGTCGAGTGCTCGCCGATCGCCGGGACCGGACCGAGGGCGCGCTCACCTTCCTCGGTCAAGACCGGTGGGGCCGCGATGGCGACGGGGCCGTTCGGGGTTTCGACGCTGATCCGGCGCAAGGCCGGGTGCCGGGCGAAGGCCGGGACGTCGTTGACGAACCCGTACGCGGTGTTGGCGGCCCTGAGCTTCGCCGCCGCTTGGTCCCTCGTCATATCGGCGAACGCTGCGGCTATGTGAGCGTCGACCGCCACGCGATTGGCGACGCGAGCAACGTTCGTCTCGAACCCAGGCCGCCGCGGGAGATCCGGTTCTTCGAGAAATCGCGCGCAGAACTCGGCCCATTCGCGCTCGTTCTGAATCGCGATGAGCACGAGAGCCTTGTCCGCCGTGGCGAACGCACCGTATGGACAAATGGAGGGGTGCGCCAGCCCGACCCGGCCGGGCGCCTTGCCGGTCCCCTCGAAATACAGCAGCGGAACATTCATCCAGTCCGCCATGCCATCGAACAGGCTTACCTTCAGGCTCTTCCCCACCCCTGTTCGGCCGCGCTCGATCAAGGCCTCGAGCACCCCCGCGTGGGCGGCCATGCCGCAGGCGATATCGCAGACCGAAACCCCGACGCGGCCGGGCCCGGCGGGATGACCGGTGATCATGGCGAGACCGGACTCGGCCTGCACCAGAAGGTCGTAGGCTTTCATGCTCGCGTAATCGCCACTCTCTCCGTAACCGGAGATGTCCACCGTGATAAGTCGCGGGTAATCCGCCCTCAGCGCGTCGGCTCCGAAGCCGGCCCGGCAAGCGGCCCCCGGCGCGAGGTTCTGGATGAACACGTCCGCCTTGGCGAGAATGCGGCGCAGCAGGGCCGCGTCCTCCGGCTTCTTGATGTCGGCGACCAGGCTTTGCTTGCCCCGGTTCAGCCAGACGAAGTAGCTCGACAGCCCCTTCGCGGCGTTATCATACCCCCGCGCGAAGTCGCCCTCAGCCCGTTCGATCTTGATAACCCGCGCGCCGGCGTCCGCCAGGCGGGAACTGCAATAAGGCGCGGCAACGGCCTGCTCCAGAGAGACTACCAGCAGGCCTTCCAACGGACCGCTCATTGTCGATGACCCATCGCCTCGGGCGTGCGGCTGCACGCGGTCAGATTAGGCCCGCCACCGTTTGGCTGCGCAAGCGCCCCCGGTTTCCTGCATAGTGAGAATGAAAGGAGAGTCAGGACGTGACCCTTTGTTCACGGCGCAATCAGTGATCGGCAACGGCCACACTCCCATATTGTGCATCGCAATACCCGCTCGTGAGGATTGCTTGACTTGAACACGCCGCTGTTTCCGCATGGCTGACAACGAGCCAAGGTCTCGCCGCTTCCGGGCCCGGCTGTGGATCGGCGCGATCATCGCCGCCGCCGGCCTTGGCGCCGGCGTGCTGGTCTGGCGCGCTCCGGCCGCCCAGCCGTCGCCGGCCGCGCCATCGCAGCCCGCGGGAGTGCCAGTCGAGGCTGCCTCCGCAACCCGTCGGAACGTGCCAGTGTACGCGCACGGCATCGGAACCGTGCAGGCCTTCTATTCCGTGACGGTGCGGGCACGCGTCGACGGCACGCTGATGCGCTTCGCCGTCACCGAGGGGCAGGAAGTAAAGCAGAACGACCTGATCGCGGTCATCGATCCTCGCCCCTATCAGGCAGCCCTCGACGCAGCGCTCGCGAAACGCGCGCAGGATCAGGCGCAGCTCAACAACGCACGCCGCGATCTCGCGCGATACGCCTCGCTCGCCCGGCAGGATTTCGCTTCGCACCAGCAGGTGGATCAGCAGCAGGCTTCGGTCGATCAGTTCACCGCGGCTGTCCAGGGGGACGAGGCGGCGGTGCAGACCGCGCAACTCAATCTCAGCTTCTGCTACATCCTGTCCCCGATCGATGGTCGCGTCGGTCTGCGGCAGGTCGATCCCGGGAACCTGATCCACGCAAGCGACCCTTCGGGCATCGTCACGATCACGCAACTCCATCCCATTTCGGTAGTCTTCACGCTGCCGCAGGCAACGCTGCCGCGCATCACCCAGGCCATGAGCTCGCGCAAGCTCGAGGTCACGGCACTCTCGGCGGACGAGAAGGCCGAGCTCGACAAGGGCGAACTGCTCACCGTCGACAACGCCATCGACACCAGTACCGGCACGATCAAGCTGAAGGCTACCTTTCCGAACCGGGATGAGAGGTTGTGGCCGGGCCAGTTCGTTGACGCCCGGCTTCTCATCGACACTCGCGCGAACGTGCTGACCGTGCCGAAATCAGCCGTCCAACACGGCCCCGATGGACTTTACGTGTACGTCGTGAAGCCCGACGCGACCGTCGCCCGCCAGGACGTGACCGTCGATCAGGAAACCGGCCATGTGTCGGTTATCGCCAGCGGATTGAGCGAGGGCGAGAAGGTCGTCGTCAGCGGCCAGTCTCGGCTACAATCGGGCACCCGCGTCGCGGTCAACGGGGCGGGCGAGACGAAACCCGGCGCAACGGCGGATACGACCCGGAAATCCGGGGGCTGAGGCAACGGGACGAAGCCAGGGAGAGGAGCTGTTCCGTGAATCCCTCGATAGCCGCATGAGCATCTCAACACCCTTCATCAAGCGCCCCGTCGCCACGTCCTTGCTCATGGCGGCCTTCCTGCTGGTCGGCATAGCCGCTTACCCCTTCCTGCCCGTGGCCCCGCTTCCCCGGGTCGATTTCCCCACCATCGTCGTGACGGGCAAGCTTCCCGGCGCGAGCCCGGAGACGATGGCGAGCACGGTCGCGCAGCCGCTCGAATATCAATTCGCGGAAATCGCCGGCGTCTCGCAGATGACCTCGATCAGTGTCCTGGGTCAGACGCAGGTCACGGTCCAGTTCGACCTAAATCGCAACATCGACGCCGCGGCAGGCGACATCCAGGCCGCGATCAACGCCGCCGGCGGACAGTTGCCGAAGAACCTTCCAGGCCCGCCGACCTATCGCAAGGTGAACCCCGCCGATTCACCGATCCTGATCCTCGCGGTGCAGTCGGACGCCCTGCCCCTGATCAATGTGGACGATTACGCCGACAATATTCTCTCGCAGCAGATTTCGCAGCTTTCAGGCGTTGCCCAGGTGGTGATCGGCGGCGAGCAGAAGCGCGCGGTGCGCGTGCAGGTCGATCCCGAGAAGCTCGCGGCGATGGGCATGACGCTCGAGGACGTGCGGCAAACGCTCGTCAACGCCACCGTGAACAGCCCCAAGGGCTCGATCGACGGGGTGACCCGAAGCTACGCGATCTACGACAACGACCAGCTCACCAAAGCCGCCGAGTATGAGAATGTGATCCTCGCGTACCGCAACGGCGCGGCCGTCCGGGTGCGGGATATCGGCCACGCGGTCGACGGGGCGGAAAATCGTCAGCTCGCCGGCTGGCAGAGCGGCCATCGCGGCATCCAGCTCCTCGTGTTCAAGCAGCCCGGTGCGAACGTGATCGACACGGTCGAGCGGATCAAGGCCGCGCTCCCGCGCCTGGAAGCCGCGATCCCGCCGTCCGTGCATGTCAGCGTGGTCATGGACCGCACCATGACGATCCGCGCCTCGGTCGAGGATGTGCAGTTCACCTTGCTCCTCTCGATCTCGCTCGTCGTGATGGTGATCTTCCTGTTCCTCCGGAGCCTGTGGGCGACCATCATTCCCTCGATCACGGTGCCGGTCGCGCTCGTCTGCACCTTCGCCGTGATGTACCTGATGAGCTTCAGCCTCGATAATCTTTCGCTGATGGCTCTGACGATCGCGGTCGGCTTCGTGGTCGACGACGCGATCGTGATGCTGGAGAACATCTACCGGCACATCGAAGAGGGTATGAAGCCGATGGAGGCGGCGCTGAAGGGCGCCGGAGAGATCGGCTTCACGATCGTCTCGATCAGCCTGTCCCTCGTCGCGGTGTTCATTCCGCTTCTGCTGATGGGCGGAATCGTCGGGCGGCTGTTCCGTGAATTCGCCATGACGGTGACGATCGCCGTGCTGGTCTCGGCAATCGTCTCGCTCACGCTCACGCCGATGATGTGCTCGCGTTTCCTCCGGCACGACGACGGCAGGCACGGGAGAGCGTATCGCGCGATCGAGGCGGTGTTTGATGGCATGGTGGCGTTCTACCGGCGCACGCTCGATATCGCGCTTCGGCACCAGTTCCTCACGTTGCTGACGTTCTTGGCCACCCTGACGCTCACCGGCGTCCTCTACGTCTACATACCGAAGGGATTCTTCCCGCAGCAGGACACGGGCGTCGTCGTGGGTGTCACGGAGGGGGCGCAGGATGTCTCGTTCGATGAGATGTCCCGCCTGCAGGTTAGGCTTGCCGACATCATCGCCTCCGATCCCGATGTTGCGGCGTATTCCTCGACCGTCGGGGCGGGCATCGGCGGCCAGACCGGAAACAACGGCCGGATCTACATCGCCCTGAAGCCTTGGGATCAGCGCACGGGCGGCTCGGCCCAGAATTTCATCAACCGGATCCGGCCCAAGCTCGCAGCTGTCCAAGGCGCGAACCTCTATCTTCAGGCGGCGCAGGACATCAACGTGGGCGGGCGTCTTTCCCGGACGCAATATCAGTACACATTGCAGGACGCCGATCTCGCCGAACTGTATCAATGGGCGCCGAAGGTGCTGGATGCGCTCAAGTCCCTGCCGATGCTGCGCGATGTGGCGACCGATCAGCAGATGGCGGGGACGACCGCGACCTTGACGATCGATCGTGATCAGGCGGCGCGGTTCGGCATCCAACCCCAGGCGATCGACGACACACTCTATGACGCATTCGGTCAGCGGCAGATCACGCAGTATTTCACGCAGACGAACTCGTATCATCTGATCCTTGAGGTCGCTCCGGCTCTGCAAGGCGATGTGCGGACGCTCGACAAACTGTACGTCAAATCCGCGACTGGTCAGGCCGTCCCGCTCTCGACGTTCGTGAAGATCGACACGAAGCCGGTTCAGCCGCTCTCGATCAGCCACCAGAGCCAGTTCCCGGCGGTCACGCTCTCCTTCAATCTGGCGCCCGGCGCGTCCCTCGGCGAGGCGGTCGATGCGATCCAGACGGCGGTGGCGAAGCTTGGCATACCGGATACTCTGACCGGCACGTTCCAGGGCACGGCGCAGGCGTTCCAATCGTCGCTCAGCAGCCAGCCCTATCTGATCGCGGCGGCGCTGATCACGGTCTATCTCATCCTCGGCATTCTGTACGAGAGCTACATCCTGCCGCTGACCATCCTCTCGACCCTGCCGTCGGCCGGTGTGGGCGCTCTGCTTATGCTGATGATCGTGCGTTACGATCTGTCGGTCATCGCGCTGATTGGCGTGATCCTGCTCATCGGCATCGTCAAGAAGAACGGCATCATGATGGTGGATTTCGCCGTCGTCGCGGAGCGGCGCGACGGAGAGACGCCGCTGAATGCCATCCGCCAGGCCTGCCTTCTGCGCTTCAGGCCGATCCTGATGACGACGATGGCCGCCCTGCTCAGCGGCCTGCCCCTGATGCTCGGCTCGGGAGCGGGATCGGAGTTCCGCAAGCCGCTGGGTTACGCGATGGTCGGCGGCCTGCTGATGAGCCAGGCGCTCACCCTCTACACGACCCCGGTCATCTATCTCTATCTCGACCGATTGCAGCACTGGCTTTCGCCCAAGCGTTCGCGAATGCCGGCTCTTGCCTCGAAGATGGGAGCGACCGCCGACTGATGGCCCGCGCGGCCGAGGTGCTCGCGGCGCTCCGTTCGCTGCCGGTCGCCGATTACGACACCATGACCGGAGGCGAGCCGGTTCTGGTGCTGGCGCCGCACGCCGATGACGAAAGCTGCGGCTGCGGGGGCCTGATCGCCGAGGCCTGTGCTCGGGGCCGCGAGATCGCGGTCGCGGTGCTGACCGACGGCACCGGTTCGCATCCGCACTCGCGAGCCTATCCTGCGCCCCGATTGCGGGCGCTGCGCGAGGCGGAAGCGCGGGAGGCCGTCGCGGCACTCGGGCTCAAACCGGAGCGGCTGCACTTCCTCGGCCTGCCGGATACGGCCTCGCCACATGAGGGCTCTGCCTTTGCGCAAGCGGCGGAACATATCGCGCGGCTCGCCAGGCAGTATCGGGCAGGCAATATTTGCGCGACCTGGGTGCAGGACCCACACGGCGATCACGTCTCGGCCTACCGGCTGGGACAGGCCGTCTGCCGCGAGAGCGGGGCGCGGCTGCTGGCCTATCCCGTCTGGGCCTGGACGCTGCCGGACGAGCAGGGCCTACCCGACGAGCCCATCCAAGGCTTTCGTTTGGACATCAGCCGCCACCTTCCCGCGAAGCGGCGCGCCATCGCTGCCCACCGCTCGCAAACGACCGATCTGATCGCGGATGACCCGACCGGCTTCCGTATGCCCCCCGAATTTCGCGCCCTATTCGATCAGCCCTACGAGGTGTTCATCGAGGCGCAGGCGACCGGCCCTTAGCCTTCCACTCTCCGTCTGGTGACGAGACTGAATGCGACGAGACCCGTCAGCCCCGGCAGGAGCAGGAAGGCCGCTGCCGGCTCCGGGACGAAAATGTTGTCCGTCACGTCTACAGAGAAGGCGGGAACCTCGTAATTCGAGCAGCAATTTGGCGCGGGAGTGAAAGCCTCACTGCTTCCGCCGAAGTGCAGCGTGTGCGGCCCAGGCGTGAGCCCCGTCGATCATCAGCCAATAACCGGCCGCTTTCGTCGGATACAGCTCGGCGCCTGCCGGCACGCCGAAGGACTCGATCAAGCTGCCGGGCTGGACGGGTCCCATCGAAAAGAACCCGGTCACTTCGAGGTACTGGGCGGGATTCGCAACCGGGGTGCCATCGATCGAGGCGAACAGACTGGCTGGATTGACTGCACTCAGCCATCCGGCAACGAGCCGGTCTGCCGCATTCTGGCGGTCTTGTAGAGTGGCGGTAGGCGGGTCCGTTTCGGCCGGCTCGGTGTCCTCGAAATTGATCAGCGGAACCAGAACGGGCCTGCCACCCGGAACCTCGAAGCTACGCGTAACCGGACCGGATAAGCCGAGGGTGCTAGCCACAAAAAACACCGGCCCATTGTTGTTGACCGTTGCGAACGCGCCGGTCGTATCGATGAGCGGATTGGTCGCGGCTGGGGCCTGCACTCCCCAGGTCCACCACGCCGCAGTCCAATCGGCGATGGACGTGCCAGCAACGATAAAGTCCGGTGGAAGGATGGTGTAGGCGCTCGCTGGCTGAGAAGGGACGTAAGAAGCCCGAGAGCTGCCGCCGCAGACAACATCCTCCGGTACATAATCTTACCCCCTGTTAATCAGAGTTACTTACGTTGGTGAAAGCATTCCATCGCATTCGCATCAGGTCAACTTGTTTATGGAACGCCACCGGGGTTGGTTTACGCCGGGAACATACCCCGGACCTCGATTCCAGGCGGGTCCAGGCGGACCGAACCATCCCGGATGATGCGGGTCGTGATTACGCCCTCGGTCCCGCGCTCATGGTGGATGATGCTCTGGTTTTCGGTCTTGACGATGAGATAATGCCGGACCGAAGGGAGGCGGAAATAGTCTTCGAGCTTGGCTCCGGCATCGCGGGCGCGGGTCGAAGGCGACAGCACCTCGACCACGATCACGGGATCGGTGATCTTGACGGCATCGTCCGCCAGGGGCGCGCCGCAACGAACCAATGCGTCCGGCTCATAGGTGGTCTCGGCATCCACCTCGACCGCCATCCCGTCCGGATAGACGGTGCATTGAAGCCCGGCCGCCTCCACCGCCTCCGCGAGCCGCCTCGCGACCTGGAACTTGATCAGCGCGTGAGAGGAACGCTCCGGCGCCATCGCGACCACCTCGCCGGCAACGAGCTCGTAACGTCCTTCATCGGGACGCGACATGGTCCAGGCGATGAATTCGTCGGAGGTCATACGGGCGTGGGCAGGCGAACTCATGCCGACAACCTAGCACACCGCACCGCCAAGAGAGCGCGCGACCCCCTCAGCCCCCGCTCTGGCCGCTTGGCCCGCTATTGCGTCGCCCGCTGGACGACCTCTCGCTCCCAACGGGCCTGCTGCATGCCCGCCATGATGGCGTCCGCGTCCCGCAGCGCCTGGGGATGGAGCGTCGCCAGTGTCTCGCAGGCCAGGCGGTCGCCCGTGCTGCATGCCGCGCTGGTGTCGCGCACATACCGATCGCTCGTCGACGCACAAGCAGACAGGGCCAGGCCAGGCAACAAAACGAGAGCGAAGCGCATGGACCGATATCCGCACCACATGTTGCCTCAATAATTATCGGGCGCGGCGGTTCCGCGCCAGCGGATTCGGCACCTCGGGAGACCGCTACCGTCCTTCCCGCCGTGCTTCCCCGACCGTAGTCTCTCGCCCTCATTCCACCGAGCGGAGTCAAGATGCCTGACAGCCTTCGCGAGCCCGCAGCCCCGCCCGCGCTCCAAGCGGTCCGCCTGGCTGACTATCGTGTTCCGGACTTTCTGGTCGATACGGTCGATCTGACTTTCGACCTGGACGAAGCCCAAACCGTGGTGCTCTCGCGGCTCGCACTCCGCCGCAACCCCGAAGGCGAACCGGGGGCGGCGTTGCGGCTGGACGGCGAGGGTCTGACGCTCGCGCGCATCCTGCTGGACGGCGAAGGTCTGGGTGCCAACCGCTACCGGATCGAGCCGGCCCGGCTCGTGATCCCCGACGTCCCGGACCGGTTCACGCTCGAAATCGAGACCCGGATCGCGCCCCGGGAGAACACGTTGCTGAGCGGTCTCTACGTCTCGAATGGAGGCTTCTTCACCCAGTGCGAGGCCGAGGGATTCCGCCGCATCACGTACTTCCCGGACCGGCCGGACGTGATGGCGCGCTACACGACAACCATCCGCGCCGATCAGACGCTCACCCCCGTGCTGCTCTCGAACGGCAATCCCGTCGGGAGCGGTCCCCTGCAAGACGGAAGGCATTGGGCGAAGTGGGAGGACCCTCATCCGAAGCCTTCGTATCTGTTCGCGCTCGTCGCCGGGGACCTTGTCTCCGTCACCGACAGTTTCGTGACCCGCTCCGGCCGAAACGTGCAACTCGCGATCTGGGTCCGGCGAGGCGATGAGGATAAATGCGCCCACGCCATGCGGTCGCTCAAGAAGGCGATGGCGTGGGACGAGCAGGTGTTCGGCCTCGAATACGATTTGGACGTGTTCAACATCGCCGCCGTGTCCGATTTCAACATGGGCGCGATGGAGAACAAGGGTCTCAACGTCTTCAACACGAAATACGTGCTGGCCAAGCCGGAGACGGCAACCGATGCCGATTACGAAGGGATCGAGTCGGTCATCGCGCACGAGTATTTCCACAATTGGACGGGCAATCGCGTCACCTGCCGCGACTGGTTCCAGCTATCGCTCAAGGAGGGACTGACCGTCTTTCGCGATCAGCAATTCACGATGGACCAGGGCAGCGCGGCGGTGAAACGGATCACCGACGTGCGCCGCCTCCGCGCCGGGCAGTTCCCGGAGGATGCCGGCCCGCTCGCTCATCCGGTGCAGCCCGACAGCTACATCGCGATCGACAATTTCTATACCGCGACGGTCTATAACAAAGGCGCCGAGATCATCCGCATGATGCACACGCTGATCGGAAGCGCGGCCTTCCGGCGCGGCATGGATCTCTACATCACTCGGCACGACAACCACGCGGCGACGATCGAGGATTTCGTGCAGGCGATGCAGGACGCATCGGGTGCGGATCTCTCGCAATTCCGCCGCTGGTATCATCAGGCCGGCACGCCGGAGATCACCGTCGAGGATGCGTTCGAGGCAACGTCCCGCCGCTACGTCCTCACGGTGCGTCAAATGACGCCACCCACGCCCGGTCAGCCGGACAAATACCCGCTCGCGGTCCCTCTGGCCCTGGGCTTGCTGGACGCGGACGGGAAGGAACTCCCGACCCGGCTGGAGGGTGAGGCCGAAGCGCGGACCGGGACGCGGGTGGTTGTGGTGAGCGAACCCGAACAGCACTTCGTGTTCGAGGAGATACCGGGTCCGCCGGTGCCGTCGTTGCTGCGGGGATTCTCCGCGCCGGTGAAGCTTAAGGGCGTGACTCTCGATCGGCTCCGCTTCCTGGCGGCACGCGACTCCGACCCCTTCGTCCGCTGGGAATCCGGCCAGCAATACGCGACCGCCCTGCTCCTGGAAGCGGCGGCGCAATGGCGGAAAGGTGAGCCGGTCGGCGTCCAGCCGGGGCTGATCGAGGCAATGGAGGCGACCCTCGCCGGCGCGGATACCGACCCGGCCTTCGCCGCCGAGGCGCTGACCCTGCCGACCGAATCGTTTCTGGCGGACCAGATGCCGGTCGCGGATCCCGACGCGATCCACGCCGTGCGCGAGCAGGCCCGGGCTGATATCGGACGAAGCCTCGGTCCCGCACTGCGTGCCCGCTACGACGCCCTGCGCGACCCTGGCCCGTACCGGATCGATGGCGCCTCGATCGGTCGGCGCGCGCTGCGCAATCTCTGTCTCTCGTATCTAGCCGCCTCGGGCGAGGCTGCGGGCGCGGCGCTCGCGAAGGCGCAGTTCGATGCCGGGCAGAACATGACGGACGTGCTCGCGGCCCTCGCCGTGCTGTCCGCGATCGATTGCCCGGAACGCATCGAGGCTCTGGACGCATTCTATCGGCAGTGGCGGCACGAAGATCTCGTGCTGGACAAGTGGTTCGCGATCCAGGCCGCCTCGCCGCTGCCCGGCACGCTTCAGGCCGTGCAGTCTTTGCAGACGCATCCGGATTTCGACCTGAAGGTTCCGAATCGGGTGCGCGCGCTGGTGAGCAGCTTCGCCGCCGCCAATCCCGTACGGTTCCACGACGTGAGCGGGGCCGGCTACCGCTTCTTGGCCGACGCGATCATCCGGCTCGATCCGATGAACGGCCAGGTCGCCGCCCGGCTCGTCTCGCCGCTCGGCCAGTGGCGGCGCTTCGATGCCGCCCGACAGAGGCTGATGCAGCAGGAGTTGCACCGGATCCTGGATGCGCCGGGACTGACGAAAGGCACCTACGAAATGACATCGAAAAGCCTTGCGTGATCACGCGGCCAGCAGGGGATGAATCTCGCCCAGTACGCGCGCAAGATTCCGCCCCACCCGCGCCAGAGCCTCCTCCCAGTAGAACAAGCCGAACCGATCGAATTCAGGCAACGCCGCCCCGCTCGGAAGTATGAACGTCGCGCTGCAAGTGAGGCTGGCCGGGTCGGGCATAGGCGAGGGCGTCCAGGCGAACAGGGCCAGATTCTTGTCCCGCAGATAAGCATGGATGCCGAGATCGCGTAGGGCCTCCGGGGCAGGGCGGAGACCAGTCTCCTCCTCGAGCTCGCGGACCGCGGCATTCCGCAGGCTCTCCCCTGGCTCGGCGAGGCCCTTCGGAATGTCCCAGCGCGGCGAGCGAGTGGCGTGACCGAGCAAGATTCGCGCTCCGTCCGTGACCACCACGCCGCAACTGGTCCTTCGCACTTGGCCCGTCCTTTCGGGAGTTGCCCTCCCACCCGCGATGCAGTCACCATCGCCGCACCGCCACAAGCGCGGCGGGTCGCGCGGGAGCACAACCATGGCATCCAAGATCATCCCGGTCGCCGTCTTCGACTGCGTCGTCTTCGGCGCGACCGGCGACCTCACGCTCCGCAAGCTCCTGCCGGCCCTCTATTACCGCTTCCGTGACGGGCAGATGCCCGCCGACTCCCGCATCATCGCCGCCGCACGCTCCGACTTCTCGGACGAAACCTACCGCGAACGCGCCATGAGCGCGCTCCAAAGGCATATCGCACCCGCCGATTGGAGCGAGAACGCAGGGAGAGAATTCTGCGCCCGGGTGACCTATACGCGCCTCGACGCCGCCACCGAGGACGGCGGCTGGGACGATCTACGGCGGACCCTGGCGCAAGAGCCGGAGCGCGTGCGCGTCTTCTATCTCGCCACCTCGCCCGATCTGTACGGGCCGATTTCCCTCAATATCGGCGCGCATGACCTCATCACCCCGCGCTCCCGCGTGGTGCTGGAGAAGCCCATCGGACACGACCTCGCTTCAGCGCGCGAGATCAACGACCAGGTCGGGCAGGTGTTCAGCGAAGCGCAAACCTTCCGCATCGACCACTATCTCGGCAAGGAGACCGTGCAGAACCTGCTCGCGCTCCGTTTCGCCAACTCGATCTTCGAGCGTTTGTGGAACACCGACGTGATCGACCACGTGCAGCTGACCGTGGCCGAGACGGTCGGCGTAGAGGGGCGGCGTGGCTACTACGATCATTCCGGGGCGCTGCGCGACATGGTGCAGAATCACCTGTTGCAGCTCCTCTGCCTCATCGCGATGGACAGTCCCGTGTCGCTGGACGCGAACGCTGTGCGGGACGAGAAACTGAAAATCCTGCGCGCGCTCCGGCCGATCGCGCCGCACGAGGCCGCTACGCTCACGGTGCGCGGCCAATACTCGCATGGCGCGATCGACGGGCGGCCGGTGCCTGGCTACGCCGCCGACCTCGGATCTGAGGGAAGCCGCACCGAAACCTTCGTCGCTCTCAAGGCCGAGGTGCACACTTGGCGTTGGGCGAACGTCCCGTTCTACATCCGGACCGGCAAGCGCCTGCCGCAGAAATTCTCCGGCATCGTGGTGGTAGTTCCGCGCACCCCCGTTCTCGATTTTCCCCAATGCTTCCGAACTACAGCCGAACAAGCTCATCATCCGCCTGCAACCCGAGGAAGGGATGCGGCTCGAGATGATGACCAAGGAGCCCGGTCCCGGAGGGCTGCGGCTGCGCCCGACCGGGCTCGACATCAGCTTCGAGAAGGCGTTCGGGACCCGCTATCCGGATGCTTACGAGCGGCTGTTGATGGACACGGTGCGCGGTAACGCCACGCTCTTCATGCGGCGCGACGAGGTGGAGGCCGCTTGGAGCTGGGTCGAGCCGATCATCGAGGCCTGGTCGAGCCGGCCGGAGGCGCCGCGCCCCTACCCTGCCGGAAGCTGGGGGCCGACCGCCTCGATCGCGCTCATCGAGCGCGACGGCCGCACATGGCACGAGGAGTTGTCCTGACGGGGCGCGGGTTCGCCGAAGCGCGTCTCACGAAGGGATCAGGATCCCGCGCCCTCGATCACGTTGCCGAACACCTGCCACGTCTTCCCGTTCCATTTGGCGAGCTGCATCTGCCGGATCGGGTGATAGTTCGTCGGGCTCGTGTTGACTTTGATTCCGGGCAGCAGGGTCGGGATCTCAAGGTCATGCAGGCTGGCGGCCTGCTTCATGATGTTCTCGCGCGAGAGATCCTTGCCGCATTGCTTTAGCACCTGGATCAGGGTCATGCTGGCCCCGTAACCGACCAGGTACCCGCTATCGGTCACGTCACCGCGCGGGATGTATTTCTTGAAGAAGGCCTTGTAGGCCTGCATTCCAGGGTCCTTGTCCCACGCCGGATCGGTCGGATCCTTGAAGTATGTCGCCGTCATTATGCCGGTCGCCCGCTCCGGTCCGGCCGGCTCGATCACCGCGCCCACCGAGATCGAGACGTTGCTCATGAAATGCAGCGGCTTCCACCCCATGTCGGCCAGCTTGCGGATGACCTGGGCGGCGAATTTCGGCGTGGCCGCGGTAATCAGGACATCGGCGCCGGAGGATTGCAGCGTCTCTACCTGCTTGTCGATCGTGGGATCGGTGACCTCGTACGGTGCCGTCACGACCTTCGCGTCGAACTTGTCGCCGAGCACGTCCCGCAAGCCGGCGAGGTAATCCTTGCCGAAATCGTCATTCTGGAACAGGACCGCGATCTTGCTGTCGGGCTTTTCCCGGAGCACGTATTTCGCATAAATCTGCGCCTCGATGCGATAGCTGGGCTGCCAGCCCATCGTCCACGGGAACTCCTTGTAGTTGCCCCATTTGTCGGCGCCCGAGGCGACGAAGAGCTGCGGGATCTTCTGCTCGTTCAGATACTGCCGAACCGCGGAGTTGGTGGGCGTGCCCAGGGTATTGAACAGGAAGGCGACATGATCCTGTTCGACAAGGCGATGGACCTGCTCGACGGTCCTGGACGGGTCATAGCCGTCATCGCGGGAGATGAATTCGATCTTGCGGCCGTTCACGCCGCCATGATCGTTGACCATCTTGAAGAAAGCGGCATTTCCCTCCGCGAGGGATGCATAGGCGGAGGCCGGACCG
This sequence comes from uncultured Alphaproteobacteria bacterium, assembly GCA_963808965.1. Lineage (GTDB taxonomy): Bacteria > Pseudomonadota > Alphaproteobacteria > Acetobacterales > Acetobacteraceae > CAWEHU01. The sequence continues at coordinate 73,610 of CAWEHU010000014.1, read as the reverse complement.
CTATAGGCGTTGGTATTGCCGATCTTGATCCCGTGCGGGGTGACGCCCGGTGTGCCCTGAGCACATGCCGGCATGGATGACAAGGCGGCCAGGAGGAACGCGACGGCAGTTCCAATCCCAATGTTACGGAGCATTCTCTCTCCCCTCTTGGTCCGGCTTCGATGTGCCGGGGCCTCCGCCAAGCCTACCCTACGCAGCAACGCGCCCGGACGGCATGGAAGTTCCATCGAATTCTCGTTGAGGACAGAGGGGCGGCATTCCCCCTCGTCCGCTTTTTCGGCTTTCCCTGGGGTCCGACGCTACCTTCCGGCTTCTTGGCCGGTCAAGGGACCCCAGAGGGCGTACCTCCCGGTGCTCGATTGGCGGCGGCCGGAATTGCGAGAGTCGGGGACGAACTGCTAGGCCTTTCGCCCAGGAATGGAGGAAATCATGGCCTCATCAGCCCTCAAGCTCGATCCACCACTGCGCGGGCGGATCTACGACAGTATCGCCGAGACGATCGGCAACACGCCTCTCGTGCGCATCCCCCGGATTTGCCGGGAGGAAGGCATCGACGCCGACATCTGCCTCAAGCTCGAGTTCTTCAACCCGATCGGGAGCGTGAAGGACCGCATCGGTGTCAGCATGATCGAGGCGCTGGAGGCCTCGGGGAAGCTGCGGCCCGGATCGGTCATCATAGAACCGACCTCCGGGAACACCGGGATCGCACTGGCGTTCGTGTGCGCCGCTCGCGGCTATCGCCTGATCCTAAGCATGCCCGAGTCGGTTTCCACCGAGCGGCAGAAGATGCTCCGACTCTTGGGCGCCGAGATTGAGTTGACGCCCCGAGAGCAAGGCATGAAGGGGGCCATCGCAAAGGCGCGCGCGTTGCGGGAGCAGCATCCAGATTCCGTGATCCCGGACCAGTTCGGCAATCCGGCGAACCCGGAAATCCACCGTCGTACCACCGCCGAAGAGATCTGGCACGATACGGCCGGCAAGGTGGACGTGATCGTGTCCGGCATCGGGACGGGGGGCACCCTTACGGGTTGCGCGCAGGTCCTCAAGCCTCGCCGGCCCGGACTTCAGAATGATCGCGGTGGAGCCGGAAGCGAGCGCGGTCCTGTCCGGCGGACCGCCGGGCCCGCATCCGCTGCAAGGCCTCGGCGCGGGCTTCGTCCCGGAAATCCTGGACACATCGCAGATCGACGAGGTCGTGAAGGTCAGCAACGAGGAATCCTTCGAGGCTGCGCGCCGTCTCGCACGCACTGAGGGCATCCCGGGCGGCATCTCCTCCGGCTCCGCCTTGGCAGCGACGCTACGGGTCGCGCATCGGCCGGAGATGAAGGGCAAGCTGATCGTCACGGTCATTCCCTCTTTCGCCGAGCGTTACATCAGCACGGTGCTCTTCGAGGGGCTGTAAGCGAGGCTTTTCCGGACGAGAAAAGTGCGGCCCGGCTGGGGAGCCGGGCCGCGAGGGAAGGTCCGGATTGAAGGGGCCGAGGGGCCCGCTCGGCTCGGCGCGGGTGTTGGGGCGACGCCGGGCCGAGGCAAGAGATGCCAGCTTTTCGGCGGCCAGAATGTGAAGTAGGTCACACGCCGGAGCGAAATCTGCCGTCTTCAGGCGGGGGTCCCACGGGATCTGCCGAGATTTGCTAGCCCGAGCATGGTCGGTTGGGGATGCAGGACCAGATAGGTCGGAATGCGTCTCAGATATTCGGTCAGTCGGCCCTTCTGCTCGAAGCGCTGCCGGAACCCCGAGTTGCGAAAGCGTTCGGGAAAACGGGGCAGGATTCCGCCGACGATATATACCCCGCCAGAGGCGCCGAGCGTCAGCGCGAGATTTCCGGCCACCGTGCCCAGCATCGCGCAGAACAAGTCGAATGCCCGTCCGCAGATGGGATCAGCGCTCGGGTCGGCTGAACCGACCTCCCGCGGCGTGATGCCTGGCCGGGGCGCCGCGCCCTGAAGCTGGCAGAGCGCCTCATACAGGTTGACCAGACCCTGGCCGGAGATGACGCGCTCGGCCGAAACGTGGTCCCAGCGTTGGCGCAGTACTTCGAGGACCTGGTTATCCTCGCTCGTGGCCGGCGACATCGTGACGTGTCCGCCTTCGCCCGGCACGGCGCACCAGCCATCCGCAACGGGGATCAGTCCCGCGACGCCGAGCCCCGTTCCTGGCCCGATGATCCCGATCGGTCCGTCGGCCTCGGCCCCGGCCACCCCACCCCCGATCGCCATGCGGTCGGCGGGCGCGAGATAGGGAATGCCGCGCGCCGTCGCATCGAAGTCGTTGAGCACGATGAGCTGGTCGAGGCCAAGCTCGGTCGCCATCGTGCTCCGCGAGAAGGTCCAGGCTTGGTTCGTGAGCGTGACGCGATCGCCGGCGACCGGGCCGGCGACAGCCAGGGCTGCCCTCTTCGGCGGCTTCACCCCAAGCGCCTCCAGTTCCTGATTGTACGCGCGGAATGCTTCGGAAAAGTGCGTCCGCACGTCGGTCGTCTGGAAAGCTCTGAGGTGCTCGATGCGACCGCTTTCGGCAAGCGCGAGCCGTGCGTTGGTTCCGCCAATATCGCCGACGATCAGCGGCTCCGCCATGACTGCCGCACCTCTCTCCTAAGCGGCGCGATTTTATCGACCGAGGGGAGCGGCCCGCAACAACGCGCTTCACGCTTCGTCCCGGCGATCTATTGAGTTGTCACCCTCCCGTGCGCCCGAACAGGATGCTCACCAGCGCGGCGAGCGAAACGAGGATGAGGAAGCTATTCACCACGATCAGCGTCGTGCGTGAAATCCGGGGCGTGTCCGCTCGCGGGGGCGGAGGTCCCGGATGCAGCTCACGCCAGATCGCCGCCCAAAAGCAGAAGGCACTGAACAACACGAGCACGCTGCCCACGGCCCAGATGCCCCAATCCGGGATAACCCCGGCCAGCAGCTTCTTCGCGCCCACCCCACTCGCCAAGGCGGCGAGCCCGGTTCGTACCCAGGCCGCGTACGTACGCTCGGCCGCGAACACGGTGCGGTCCGCAGCCAGTTGGGTCCGGCGATCCGCGCTGTCGCCGCTCGGGGCTGCCTCTCCGGTCAAATCGCCTCAGACCATCAGGACATAACTTCCGGGCGCGTCTTGCAGGGGCGGATAAGCGGCGTTGCCCATCGGCGGGGGCTTGCCCTTCTCACCCGAATGCGCCGCGAGCCACTTGCCCCAGTCGGTCCACCAGCTTCCGTCATGCCGCTCCGCGGAGCGCCGCCACTCGTCGGGCGTTGACGCTCCCGCCGCTTCGGCCACCCAGTAGTTACCCTTGCCGCCCGGCGGGTTGATGATCCCGGCGATGTGACCGCTGGAGGCCAGCACGAATCTTATCTTGCCGCCCAGAAGCTGCGTGATGCGCCAGGCTGCCTGCCACGGGACGATGTGGTCCTTCTCCGCCCCGACCGCGTAGATGTCTTGCTTGATCTTCCGGAGATCGAGCGCCTCGCCCTTGAGCCGCACCTTGCCGGGCACGATCAGATTATTCTCGACATAGGTATTGCGCAGGTACCAGCTATGGGCGGCGCGGGCCATCCTTGTGCCGTCGCTGTTCCAGTACAGCAGGTCGAATGCCGGCGGCTTCTGCCCCATCAGGTAATTGTTGACCACGTTCGACCAGATCAGATCGTTGGCGCGCAGCAAGTTGAACATGTTGGACATTTCGCGGCTGTCCAAATAGCCCCGCTGCATCATCTGCTGCTCGATGAAGTCGACCGTTTCGTCACCGAGAAACACGCCTGTGTCGCCCACATGCGAGAAATCCTGCAACGACACGATGAACGTGGAGGCTTTGAACCGTCGATCGTTCTTCGCGGCCATCCATGCCAGCGTCAGCGCTTGTAGCGTCCCGCCGATGCAGTAGCCCATCGTGTTCATGTTGTTGCTGCCGGTGATCTCGCGCACAGCGTCGCTCGCCGCCAGCGGGCCGAGATCGACGTAATCCTCGATGGTCGTGTCCTCCATCGACTCGTCCGGATTCTTCCAGGACACCATGAAAACGGTGAAGCCCTGCTCAACCAGCCACTTGACCATGCTGTTCTTGGGCTGCAGGTCGAGGATGTAGAACTTGTTGATCCAGGGCGGGAAGATCAGCAGCGGCGTCTTGTAAACGGTCTCGGTCTTCGGTTCGTACTGGATCAGCTCGATCAGCTTGTTGCGGAAGACCACCTTTCCCGGTGAAAGGGCGAGATTGCGGCCGGGCGCGAAAGCGGTCGCGTCCACCATGCTCAGCCGACCCTCCTTGACGTCCTCCATCAAGTTGCGAACCCCGTCCGCGAGGCTTGCGCCGCCGGTCTCCATGATCCGCCGCAGTGCCACCGGGTTGGACGCGAGGAACAAAGTGGGACTCATTGCATCCACGAACTGCCGCAGATGAAAGGTGATCCGATGCCGTTCGGATTCGTCCATGTCGTCCGCCTGGCCCTGCTTGAGAAGCCAATCGGAGGCGAGCCGGTACGTTTCCCTAAGCGTGCGGAAGTACGGATTCGAATGCCATTCAGGTGCCGCGAAACGCTTGTCGGCTTCGGCTTTCGCCGCCTCGGCCGGTGAGGGCCGTTCGCCCAGCCACCGCTGCCCTGCCTCGATCCAAATCTCGAGCCCCGAGCGCCAGATGTCGAAGGTCAGTTCGGTAAAGGAGGCCAAGCTGTGCGCGGGGTCGTTCAAGGACCGCAGCCACACGACCCGAAGCGCGCGAGCGATCTCCGCCCAGTCGATCGGGATCACCTTGTGAAAGGGATTTTCGTTCAAAAGCTGGTCTATGGGCCGCAGCAGGGAATCCTGCGTCAGCATCTGGCCGAGCTGTTTCAGACCCTCGGAGGGAAGGCCGGGCAGCTCGTGGTGCGACCCGGCCTGCCCCGCCGCGAGCGCGGGCTGCATCATCAGGGACGTCCAGAGTCCAAGCGCCTGCTCGAGCCCGGGAAATTCCCCTCCCCGCGATGTGGCGTGCTGCCCAGAACCAGACTCCGCCGGCCGGCTCGCGCCGGTTTCCTTGGCTTCCATGCCCTTCTCCCGTGTTCCCGCGGCCGCTTCGGGGTGGCCGTTCAGTCCGAAAGGGTCGCGCAAAACGGCGGTTCAGGCCAGCCGCGTCGCGATCATCCTTGCGTTACGGAACCCTCGCCGAGTTCGCGCAAATGCGCCCGGGCTTCCTCGGCGCTTTCATAGATGTGCGGCGCGACATCGCGGCCCGCGAGCGCGTCACCGAGCTTCATACGCAGGAACCCGCTCGTGGTGTAGCGCGTCGCACCCGAGTAGTGCCGGTCCACGAGCCGCTTCACCATATCGACATAGGGATCGAGGACATCCGGCGAAATCGAGAAATTGTCGTAGTTGACGATCGCGTACACTCGACCCGGAGCGGTGCGCGTCTTCTCTCCTACGATCCGTTCGATGTCAGCGACCTGGTCCAAACTCCGAACCCGCAGGCCCTCGAAGTTCACGAAGAATAGGTTCTGCTCCGGGTCGTAGCTAAACCGCTGCTGAAGCGGCAGCTCCAATAGGTCCTCCCGCAGTCCCATCGGCTCGGGCAGGAACAGACGGGCGTCCATCGGGCGCGGATCACGCACCACCGGGCGGAAGTCCATATGCGCCAGGATGTCGCGTTCGATGTCGATGCCGGGCGCGATCTCGATCAGTTCCAACCCCTCGGGGACGAGGCGGAACACGCACCGTTCGGTGACATAGAGCACCTTCTGCCCGCGCTGCATGGCGTATGGCCCGCTGAACGTGCGGTGCTCCACCTCCCGGATAAACTTCCGGCTGGCGCCCTCCCGCGCGATGCGCACGCCCCCGTTCTCGAATGCGATCTTGAGGCCGCCTGCGGTGAACGTGCCGCAGAACACCACTTTCTTGGCATTCTGGCTGATGTTGATGAAACCGCCGGCTCCCGCGAGCTTCGGTCCGAAGCGGCTGACATTGAGATTACCCTCGCGGTCCGCCTGCGCCAGCCCGAGGAATGCGAGGTCGAGTCCGCCGCCATCGTAGAAGTCGAATTGATAGGGCTGATCGATGATCGCCTGCGCGTTGACCCCGGCCCCGAAATCGATGCCAGCCGCCGGCATTCCGCCGATGATTCCCGGCTCCGCCGTGAGCGTGATGAGGTCGACCACCTTTTCCTCGTTCGCGACGCTCGATATGCCTTCCGGCATCCCGATGCCGAGATTGACCACGCTGTTCGGCTTCAGCTCCAATGCGGAGCGGCGTGCGATCAGCTTGCGATCGTTGAGCGGCATCGGCGCGATCGCACCCATACGCGCACGGATCTCGCCGCTGAACGCCGGATTGTAGCGCGTGCCAAAGGTCTGCCAGTGATCCTCCGGCTTGTCCGGCAGCACCACGCAATCGACCATGATGCCCGGGATTTTGACCTGGCGCGGGTTGAGCGTGCCACTCTCGGCGATGCGCTCCACTTGTGCGATGACCAGCCCGCCGGAGTTGCGCGCCGCCATCGCGACCGACAGCATCTCGATGGTCAGCGCCTCCCGTTCCATCGAGATATTGCCTTCGGGATCGGCCGTGGTGCCACGAATGATGCCGACATGGATCGGGAACGCCTTATAGAAAAGATATTCCTCCCCCCCGATCGTCATCAGCTCGACCAAATCCTCGGTCGTGCGTGCGTTGATCTTGCCGCCACCGAAACGTGGATCGACGAACGTGCCCAGACCGACACGGCTGATATGGCCAGGGCGGCGCGCGGCGATGTCGCGATAGAGATGGGAAATGACGCCCTGCGGAAGATTATAGGCCTCGATCTGATTCTCGACCGCAAGCCGCTGCAACGCGGGCACGAGTCCCCAGTGGCCCCCTACGACCCGTTTCACAAGACCGAGGTGGCCGAGATGGTCGAGACCCTTGCCCTTCCCGTCGCCCTGGCCGGCCGCGTAGACCAGCGTGAGATCGCGCGGCTTGTGCGCGGGCGGCGCGTCCGGTTCGTCCGGCCGGAGATAGAATTCCTCCAACGCGATCGCGACACTCTCGGGAAACGCGACGCCCACGAATCCGCTCGTCGCGACGGTGTCGCCCTCCCGGATCAGCCGGACCGCCTCGGCCGCGGTGACGATCTTGCCACGTGCGGGCACGTGCGCAGCCGATACCGCGGGCTGCATGTCGTAGCGCGCTCTAGACGCTTCTCCGGCCATTCGGCTCTCCTGGCGCAATGGTTCTCAGAGTTGACTTTGGACTTCCTCGATCGCCAGTTCGAAGGTGATGCAGACCGGGTTGCGCCCGCGCACAAGCCGTCCGTGATGCAGTTTGCCTTGCGTGTCCACGAGCGTCACTTGCAAAGAGCCGCGCAATTCCCCTCCGCTGTCAGGCGCGATCGCGCCTTCGTGGACGAGCAGTTCGGTCGCGACGTCCTCGACCACACGCCCATCCGCGAATTCGGCGCCGATCAGGCTTCCGATGCTGCTGCGCACCACAGCCGACCGGAAACCATAGCCTGCGGCAGACTGCCTCGGCCGCCTCGGTAATGTCTTCGTACGGCCGGACACGGATGACAGCCAGGCGTGGTTCCCGCGAGCGGGCCGCAGGTGCAAGCTCTACTGGGTGAAATAAGGTGAAATTCGTCTCGGGATCCGGATCGGACTCGATCGCTATGGCGGGCGAGCCCCAGGCTCGTGCGGGCATGTCGGTGGCCAGAATGGTTTCGTGCGGCATTATGTGGCCACCGCGGCGCACCCCGTCGGCTTCCTCCCAAATGGCGTGGCAATGAATGAAGGGCGCCCCGGCACGATTCCCGAACGTGACATTGGCGCATTCGAGCCGCGCCTCGCCTCGGGAGAAGATCTCGCTGTAATAGGCGGCGTGCGATGCGTCCGGTGACAGCGCAGGGAGCACGTAGATCAGCGGGGAGAAACGCCCCTCGCCGATCTCCACCATCGCGGCTGCGAGGCCCGCGGCCCGCAGCGGCCGTGACACGGCTTCGTTCAGACTCAGCCCCGCTTCCAATCGAAACGCGATCGAGCGCACCGGCCCGGCGCAGCTCTCTACGCGTACAGGATGCGCGGGACCGGGCTGGATGACCCGGCGCACCGGCCGGCTCACCTGGCCGACTCCACTTCACTCTCCAGCCGAAACAGGCCGCGCGCCTCCAGCTCCGCGCGAATCAGATTTTTCGTGATCTTGCCGTAACCGGATTTGGGCAGAGCGTCCCAGAAGAACACACGTTTCGGCACCTTGTAGCGCGCGATCCTCGCCTCCATCCACGCGATCAATTCGGCTTCCGCGAGCTCATGACCTGGCCGCAGCACGGCGACCGCAACGCCCACCTCGCCCCAGAGCCGGTCAGGCATCCCGAGCACCGCGATCTCCGAGATAGCCGGGTGGGTCAGTAGCTCCTCCTCGATCTCCCGCGGATAGATATTGGAGCCGCCCGAGATGTACATGTCCGATTGGCGCCCGGTGATGAACACGAAGCCCTCCGCGTCCATCCTCCCCAAATCGCCGGTCCGGAACCAGCCGTTGCGGAACGATTTCGCGTTGGCTTCCGGGTTGTTGTAGTAACCCGCGAACACCGCCGGACCGCAGACGCAAATCTCCCCGGTCTCGCCGGGTGGAAGCTCGCGACCGGACTCATCCTGGATCTGCACCTCCATGCCGGTGCGCGCGAAGCCGCAGGTGCCGATTCTCGCCTCCGGCCGGTCTTCCGCCTCGTGCAGCGCGGGCGGCAGGACAGTGATGTTGCCAGTGACTTCGCCAAGACCGAAATACTGCACGAGCACGCGGCCGAGCTTTTTGAGCGCCAGCTTCTGGTCCTCACGATACATCGGCGCGCCGGCATAGATGACGTATCGCAGCGATGTGTGATCGTGCCGGTCCACCGCCGGATGCTCGACGAGCATCTTCAGAATGGTCGGCACCGTGAACATGTTGGTGATGCGGTGCTCTGCGACGAGGCGCCAGGCCTCCTCGGGGTCGAACCGTTCTCCGGGCAACAGGACGCTCTTTACGGCATGTGCGACCTGCGCGAGTTGATGGACGCCGGCGCCGTGCGAGAGCGGCGCGACCACGAGCGAGGCATCCGCCTCGGTGGTTCCGGGCATGAGATCGCAGAGATGGTTGGTGACGACGAAGGCCATTTGCCCGTGCGTCAGCACCGCCCCCTTCGGCCGCCCCGTGGTTCCCGAGGTGAAGAAAAACCAGCAGGGGTCGTCGTACTCCACGTCCGCGTTCGCGACCACCGCACCGAGTCCGGCTTGAATGAGACCGCCCAACTCGGTGTCGCCGAAATCCGCCGCCCCGATGCGCGCGAGAACGCGCAAGTCCGGGATGGCTGCCGCGACCGCGGCTGCATGCTCCGGAAAATCGGCATGGCAGAGGAACGCGGACGCCCCGGAGGCGGACGCCAGAAAGGCTACGTCCTCCGGTGTGAGCCGGAAGTTCGTGGGCACCCACACCGCCCCCAGGCGGAAGGTGGCGAACATGCTCTCGAACATCTCGTTGCAGTTTTTCGAATGCACCAGCACCCGGTCGCCCTTGCCCACCCCGCGGGAGGCGAGCCCCGCCGCGAGCGCCGAAACGCGCTGGTCCATCTCGCGCCAGGTCCATGTGCGATCGCCCCACACGAGGCCGTCGCGGCCCGGGAAGCGCCGGGCGGCTTGAGAGAGAAAGCCGCCCAGGTTCATGACCCGGCGAGAGACGGGCAAGGAATCCGTCGGTTCACCCAGGCGCGTTGTCATCCAAACGCTTCCTCACTCTGCCAGCGGGCAACGTGAGATCGTAGCCACGGTCGCCGCCGGACGCTATCGCGCCTGCGACCGCCTCGCCGAGCCCGCGCCGAACTGGCGGTTGCCCAAGATACTGGCTTCAGTGCTGTGGATAAGCCTGTGGAAAGGGTTTACAACTTGCGGTGAAGTTCTACCTGCGGTCTAACAGCCGGCACCCATTCTGGACAGAACTCGGGTCCCGGCTTGGGTGCAAGCGGAACGCCGACTTCACGTCCGCATCCGGGAAATCTCCAGGAGCACACTCGCCTCCAGCTCCTTCTCGTCCAGCCGATGCTTCACCAGATCGCCGATGCTGATCATCCCAAGCAGCTTGCCTTCGTCGATCACAGGAAGATGGCGGATCTTCTTGGTGGTCATCGTCGCCAGGATGGCGTCGACCCGGTCGGACGAGTGGCAAGTGATGATGGGCGAACTCATCAATTGCTGAACGGAGGAGTTGAGGACCGCTGCCCCATGGTGTGATATCGCGTTGACGAAGTCACGCTCGGAAAATATTCCGACCGGCTTCATCCATTGGTCCTCGACTAACAGAGCGCCGATGCGATGCTCAGCCAATCTCTGTACTGCGGACATCACAGTATCGGTCTGTCGGATTTTAATGACGTGTCCGCCTTTTGCGTGCAGGACATCAGAGATACGCATGAACACCTCTCCCGAGCCTAACGTTACTCGCCGTTTCTCCAGGGTGGCTCCCGGGGTTCCGGCGCCTGTCCCGCCCGAATGTCTGGCTGGCCGAAAGCTGCGGAATCCCCCGCTTTCGGTCGGCGCAGCCTTCCGCTGCAAAGTACACGGTCGCAACTCTATACGCCACGGGGGAAGCTCCGTTGCTGGCGCTAACCAATCTGAAATCTGGCCGCGAGATTCTAGCCAGGTTCCGTTTCGCCGCCACATTATCGTTCACCCAAACTGCAGGCCGGACAAAGTGCGACCCTTTGGAACCCTCCGAGCGAAACCCGCTTTAAGCGTCCGCACATGAGGTTCGAAGCAGGAGGGCACGCGCCGGTGGCCATATCAGTCCCAAAGACGCGTGTGACCGAAGGTCTGCCGCACCCGCTTGGGGCGACGTGGGACGGACTCGGCGTGAATTTTGCGCTGTTCTCCGCCTTTGCCACGAAGGTCGAGCTCTGCCTTTTCGACGCACGAGGCGAACGCGAGCTGGAACGCATCGAATTGCCCGAATACACGGATGAGGTCTGGCACGGCTACTTGCCCGACGCTCGCCCCGGCACTGTCTACGCTTACCGCGTGCACGGCCCGTACGATCCCGAGAACGGCCACCGCTTCAACCATCACAAGCTGCTGCTCGACCCTTACGCGAAGGCGCATGTCGGTCAGCTCAGGTGGGGACCGGAGGTGTTCGGTTACACGCTGGGGGACGAGGCCGACGATCTGGCCTTCGACGAGCGGGACAGCGCGGCTCTGATGCCCAAATGCCGCGTCATCGATCCCGCCTTCACCTGGGGCCGGGATCAGCCCCCGCGGGTCCCGTGGGAGCAGACGATCATCTACGAGACCCATGTCCGCGGTTACACCAAGCTGCATCCCGCGGTACCCAGCCGTTTGCGCGGAACCTTCGCCGGGCTCGCGGTCAAGGAGGTCGTCGATTACATACGGGACCTTGGCGTCACCACGGTCGAATTGCTGCCGATCCACACCTTCATCAACGACAGCATGCTGCTGGAGAAGGGCCTGACGAACTACTGGGGCTATAACACGATCGGATTCTTCGCGCCCGATCCACGCTATTCGGTCAGCAACTCCACGGGCGAGTTCAAGGCGATGATCGCGCACCTGCACGATGCAGGGCTCGAAGTGATCCTTGACGTTGTCTACAACCACACCGCCGAAGGCAACGAGCACGGGCCGACGCTATCGTTCCGCGGCATCGACAACGCCTCGTATTATAGGCTGCTGCCGGACCAGCAGCGCTATTACATCAACGATACCGGAACCGGCAACACGCTCAATCTCTCCCATCCGCGCGTCCTCCAGATGGTGACGGATAGCCTGCGCTACTGGGTGCAGGAGATGCACGTGGACGGGTTCCGCTTCGACCTGGCCACGATCTTGGGACGTGAGCCGTACGGCTTTGACGAAGGCGGCGGCTTCCTCGACAGCTGCCGGCAAGACCCCGTGCTCTCGAGCGTGAAGCTCATCGCCGAACCTTGGGATGTCGGTCCCGGGGGCTACCAGGTCGGCGCGTTCCCGCCGGGGTGGGCCGAGTGGAACGACCGCTTCCGGGACACGGTGCGCGCGTTTTGGAAGGGCGACGATGGGATGTCCGCCCAGCTCGCCGCGCGCCTGTGCGCCTCCGCCGATCTGTTCAACCGGCGCGGCCGCAAGCCCTGGGCCAGCGTGAATTTCATCACCGCACATGACGGCTTCACGCTCAACGACGTTGTCTCCTTCAACGACAAGCACAATGAGGCGAACGGCGAAGAAAATCGGGACGGCCATTCCGACAACCGTTCCTGGAATCACGGGGTCGAGGGCCCGACCCAGGAGCCCAAGGTGAATGCCGTCCGCGAGCGTCAGAAGCGAAACATGCTTGCGACCCTGCTGCTCTCGCAAGGCACGCCGATGCTGTTGGCCGGAGACGAGTTCGGCCGCACGCAGCGAGGCAACAACAATGCGTACTGCCAGGATAACGAGATCAGCTGGGTGGACTGGCGGATCGGTCCCGAAGGACGGGCGCTGACCGACTTCGTGCGCCGTCTGACGCAGCTGCGCCACGCCTATCCGATCCTGCGGCGCGGCCGTTTCTTCACCGGGGCCTTCGACGAGGCCCTCGGTGTCAAGGACGTCACCTGGATCAATGCGACCGGCGAGGAAATGAAGGCCGAGGACTGGGAAGACGGATTGATGCGCTGCTTCGGGATGCTGATGGATGGCCGGGCGCAGGCCACCGGCATCCGCCGCGCCGCGAGCGACATCACGCTGCTTCTCGTGCTCAACGCGCATCACGACGTCGTCGTGTTCACGCTTCCCGCGTGCGCGGGAGGCCGTCACTGGTCCACAGTCTTTGATACGAACGCGCCGGAGAACGAAGGCGGCGAGGTGTTCGGGATCGGCGATGCCTACCACATCACGGGCCGCTCGGCGGTGCTCTTCGGGTTGCAGCAATAGGTCGACCCGGCGCGCCGGGAATGCGACGCCCGGCGTCTCGGGTGAGCGAACGAGGCGCTGGCTGAAATGACCGCGGAGCCGACCACCGGCTGGCTGGCGCGCTTCGATCCGGCGAATTTCTCCGTGGTGATGGGAACGGGAATCGTTTCCCTGGCGTCACATAGGCTCGGCCACGCGATAGCGGCGTGGAGCCTGTTCGGGCTGAGCCTGCTCAGCTATGGGACGATCTGGATCATCGTGCTCGCGCGCCTAGCGGTTTATCCGCGCATCATGCTCGCCGAGCTTGGGACCGCATCACGCGGCCCTGGTTTCCTTACCGTGGTCGCCGCGACCGGCCTGATCGGCGTTCAGCTCTATGAATTCACGCCATGGCACCGCGCAGCGGCCGCGCTCTGGTTTGCCGGAATGACCCTTTGGGTGCTGCTCGGCTACGGTTTTTTGACGCTCGCGACTATTCGTGAGGCGAAACCGGGACTGCAGGAGGGAATAACCGGCGGATGGCTGCTGCTGACCGTCTCCACCCAGTCGCTCGCGGTGCTCGGTACGTATATCGCAGCCTCGCTGCCGCGGCCGGACATCGTCATCTTCGTCTGCGTAGCTCTCCACCTGCTGGGCGTCATGCTCTACATCATGGTGATCGTCCTCGTTTTCGACCGCTGGATGTTCTTCGAGCTGCCGCCGGAGATGCTCTCGCCGTCCTACTGGATCAACGCTGGAGCGTTGGCGATCACGACCCTGGCCGGAGTGCGCCTGATCGCCAGCGGCGTCGAGCCGGCCGCCTCGATGCGGGAGTTCCTCGCCGCCAGCAACCTGCTCTTCTGGGCCACCGCGACGTGGTGGATTCCTTTGTTAGTGCTGACCGATATCTGGCGTCACGCCGTGCGGAAGGTGCCCCTCCGCTATGAGCTGGCTTGGTGGTCGATGGCGTTCCCGGTCGGCATGTACGTCGCCTGCACGGACGCCTACGCCGCGTCCGCCCGCCTCGAGTTCCTTTCGGCAATCCCCCGCGTTCTGATCTATGTTGCCTGGGCAGCTTGGGCGGCCGTGATGGCCGGGCTTGGACGCGCCATCCTGCGCTTCCTTCTGATTGCCGGGCGGCAGGCACTTGGGAACCGACGCTGATCGCGGTTCCCAGCCGCTTAGGCGCGGCAGCGCGCCAACCTGGTCAGCGTACGCGGTAGAGAACGGTGCGCTCCGTTTCCTCCGCCTTCTGCTTGTCTCGGGTGCGTAGCAGATCCTTCCAGCCGACATATCCGACTAGGCTGGAATCAGTGCGTGAGATGACTGGAATATGGGCCATGTTCGCCTCCATCATGCGATCGACCAGGTCTTGGAGATACTCGTCGGGATAGGCGACGGGCACCTTCCGGCGGTCCACGATGAGTTCCCCAAGCGTGCTCTGGCGATGCTTTCCGGCACGACGCCAAGCCAGCACTGCCGGCGGATCGACGATACCGAGCACATGCCGCTCCGCATTGATAATGGGGAAGCTCGGGTGCTTGGTGCCGGGGTCGGCCAGGAAGGCGGCGACCTGGTGCAGCGTCATCGTCTCCGGCAGCGTCTGAACGTTCGTCGCCATGATCTCTTGCACCCGCGTCAGCGTGAACGGATCGACCTGGTATTCGCGCGCCAAATGATGCCCGCGTCGGGCGACCTTCTCGGTCAGAATGGAACGGCGCATCAGCAGCACGGTAAGGACCTGCGCGGTCACGCACGCGGCGATCAGCGGCAATAAAACATGCGTGTTGCCGGTCAGCTCCGCCGCGAAGAAAGTCGCGGTCAGCGGCGAGCGCATCGTGCCGCCCATCGTCGCGCACATCGCGAGCAGCGGCCAGAACCCGGGGCTGGCTGCCGGAAGAAAGCCCGCGAGTGCGGCGCCCATGCTGCCGCCCATGATCAGGAGTGGCGCTAGAACGCCGCCCGACGTGCCGGAGCCAAGCGCCACGGACCAGATGATCGCCTTCACCACGAGCAGCAGGATCGCCCCCGCGGGTAGCATGTGCCCCTGCAACATCTGCGCGATGTTGTCGTAGCCGACGCTGAGTGCCCGGGGATCGATCAGGCCACCGATCCCAACCACAAGACCGCCCAGCGCCGGCCACCACATCCAATGGATCGGCAGCTTCTGGAACCCGTCCTCGCAGGCGTACACAAGCAGCGTTAACAGCCCGGACAAAAGGCCGGACAAGATCCCGATCAATGCCCAGCAGCCCAGCCCGAGCGCCGAGATCTCCATGCCACCGGAGAACGGAAACAGCGGCGAAGGAAGCCCGAGCCAGGTCCGCTCGACCTCAGCGATGATCGCCGCCGTCGCCACGGGAACGAAGCTGCGCGGTGTCCACTCGAACAGCAGCAGCTCGACGGCCAGCATGATCGACGCGATCGGAGTGCCGAACACCGTGGTCATACCTGCGGCAGCCCCGGCCACCAGCAGCGTCTTCCGCTCCACGTCACTCACCGGGAGGAGCTGCGCGATCAGAGAACCAATCGCGCCACCGGTCATGATGATCGGCCCCTCGGCGCCGAATGGGCCACCAGTGCCGATCGCGATCGCCGAGGAGAGCGGTTTCAGGATAGCGACCTTCACATCGAGCCGGCTGCGTCCGAGAAGGATGGCCTCGATCGCCTCCGGGATGCCGTGGCCACGGATTTTCTCGCTACCGTAACGTGCTATCAGCCCCACGATGAGGGAGCCGATCACTGGGACGAGCACAGCGGCGACGCCGAGCGGTGACTGACTGAGCTTCAGGTCAGCCTGCGTGAAAGCGCCGAAATAGGCGATATTGGTCACCAGCCGGATCAGCCATAGCAGTATCACGCCGGCGATCACGCCCCCCGTGCCGACCACAATGGCGATGGCCGAGATCAGCAGCACACGGGGGTTGGTCGTGAAGTCGCCGAGATGCTTGATCCGCTCAGCCAGACCGCTGTGCCCGCCCGCCTGGGATTCTCCGATTTTCCTCATCGAGGCTCGTCTCCATTCGAGGAATGGACCTGGCGCACCCCGGTTGCCGGATCGCTGCGCGCGGATCGTGCTGATGTAACGGCAGCACCGGACCCAACTCGCGGTCAAGGGGCTGGGAGGAGCTGTGCGCGCCGAATCGGCGACGGAGGGCGCGATTGTCGATTCGCTTGACCGAATCGCCGATAATCGTCGCGAATCGCGCGGTACCAAATCAATGAGCTTCCAGAGCTTCCTCGCTGAGGCGGCCGCCTTTCTGCCCTTCGCGCCGGCCGCCGCTTTCATAGCCACGCTGCTGCTGCTCCTTCTTGCGACCTTCCAGAGCGGCGCGGCGCGGCGACAGAGCGAGCGGTTGCGCATTCTCGCGGAGCAATCGCTGGCCGGGCAGCGCGCAGAGGCGGAGACGACCCGCATGATGCTGAGCGCGGCCATCCACCGCCTGGCTGGCGATACCGGCGATCGTCTGGCGGCGATGGGCGAGCGCATGGTGGCGCTCCGGGGCGAACTGAACACCGGCCTCGAGACAGGTACGGACCACACTCTCGCGCGAACAGGGCGAGTTGCGGCTGGCGCTCGCCGATGGGCAGGAGAAATCGGGCAAGCAGATCGGCGCGCAGTTCGAGGGCACCCGGACCTTGTTGGAGGCCAAGCTGCGCGAGATGCGGGAGGGCAACGAGGGCAAGCTGACGGAGATCCAGAAGACGGTAAACGAGCAGCTCCATGCGGCCGTGGAGAAGCAGATGAACGAGAGCTTCAACCGCGTGATCGACCAGTTCACCGCCGTGCAGAAAGCGATGGGCGACGTGCAGGCGGTGACGGCGCAGATCGGCGACATCAAGCGGCTGTTTGGCAATGTCAGAACCCGCGGCGGCTGGGGCGAGGCGCAGGTGCGCGCCATGCTGGACGACGTGCTCCCGGCCGGTTCGTATGAGGCCAATTGCAAGCTCCGGCCCGACAGCGACGAGGCGGTTGAGTTCGCTGTCGTCATGCCGATGCGCGGCACGGAACGTCCGTACCTGCCGATCGACGCGAAATTCCCCGTCGAAGATTACGAGCGCCTGCTAGCCGCCTCGGAAGCGGGCGACGCCGAGGCCGAGCGGATCGCCAAGCGCGGGCTCGAACGGCGCGTGCGCGACGAGGCTCGCAAGATCCAGTCGAAATATGTCTGTCCGCCGATCACGGTCGAGTTCGCCGTGCTTTATCTGCCGACCGACGCCCTCTACACCGAGGTGGCGCGCATCCCCGGCCTGATCGACGAAGTCGGCCGGCAGTGCCGGGTGCTGATCCTTGGCCCGAGCCTGTTTCCGGCTCTGCTGCGCACGATCCATCTCGGCTTCGTGACGCTCGCGCTCGAGGAGAAGGCGGGGTTGATCCACGAACTCCTCGGGGCCACGCGCACGGAGATGCGAAAGATGGACGAGGTGCTGGACCGGCTCGCCCGTCAGGCGGGTACTTTCAGCAGGACGATCGACCAGGCCCGCACGCGCACGCGCGTCGTCGGACGCAAGCTGCGTGGCGTGGAAGCAATGGAATCCGTTCGCGCCGAGCAGCTATTGGAGATCGATCCGCAAAGCCTGGCCGACACGGAATCGGAGCTGGAGCCCGAGCTGGAACGCTGACGGGGCTGTCTCAACGGTCCACGACAATGACGTGCAGGTATCCCGGGCCGTGCGCGCCTTTCACCATAATGCCCTCAATGTCCGTCGTCCCGCTCGCGCCGGTGACGATGTTGACGTTTCGCGGCAACTCCGATCCGGCGCGAGCCGCGTAGTCTTCGAGATGGGGGACGATTCGATCCGTAGCGATCACGACGATGTGGTGCATCGGCATGAAGCAAAACAGCGTCGGCAACTCCGGCCCGGAATGGAACACGAGGCTGCCGGTCTCGGCGATGCCCCACAGCGCCAGCCCGATCGCGACGGCTTCATCCGGCGCGATCGTCTGCCGCGTCTCGAAGCCGCTCCAGTCGAGACCAAGCAAGTCGGGTGCGGGCTGCAAAGCGATCGACTTGGCCAAGCCTTCCGCGGCACAAATCTCGGCCACCAAGGCAGGAACCGCGGCAAACCCAGCGGCACGCTTCACGCTCGCCCCGACCTTCGGTTCGACAAGGCGCGCCACGAACTGCTCCACGAGCGATGGATCGCCGAGTGCCGGGCGGCTCGCGGGCAACTCGGCCAGCAGCGCCGATGCCTCCGCCCTGACACGATCGGCGTCCACGGCCTTCCGGCCCAGCGCGGCGCTAATGGACGCGAGAATGCCGGCGCGCGCGGCCTCGCTCATCGCCGCTCCCCGCCGCGATTCGCCGCGTATTGCTGCATGAAAGTGCGTGCGGCGGGTTTCGGAAAGCTCCGATAACGGGTCCAGCCCGTCGCGAGCGGCATCCACTCGATCCAGCCCCGGCGCGCGAAGAGTTGCATCGCCCGCACGCCGATACCGGTGAGCGTGCGGTAGAGAGGCGGGTGTCGCGCCGCAAATGCCCAAAGCCCGAGCGAACGGCGTACCGTCTCCGGTTCCAGCCCATCGCGCCAGCTTCTCACGCGCCAGCCGCGCAGCAATGTCGGCAGCGGAATGGCGACCGGACACACCTCCTGGCAGGCGCCGTTCAAGGTGCAGGCGTGCGGCAGATCCTTCGATGCCGCCAGCCCGTCCAGAACCGGGGTGAGCACGGATCCCATCGGCCCCGGATAGGTGCCGCCGTACGCATGACCGCCGATCTGGCGATACACGACGCAATGGTTCATGCAGGCGCCGCATCGGATGCAGCGCAACATCTCGCGCAGAGCGCCGCCCAGCATGCGCGTCCGGCCGTTATCCACGAGCACGATGTGGAACGCCTCCGGTCCGTCCCGGTCCCCTGCCCTCTTCGGGCCGCGATAGAATGTCGTGTACTGTGTGATGTCGGCGCCCGTAGCCGAGCGCACCAGGAGGCGCAGCAGGACCATCGCGTGCGACAGCGACGGAACCAGCTTCTCGATTCCGGCTGTGACGATATGCACGCGAGGGATGGCGGTCGTCAGCTCGGCATTACCCTCGTTGGTCACCGTGCAGACCGCGCCGCTATCAGCGAGCAGAAAATTGGCGCCCGAGATGCCGACATCCGCGTCGAGAAATTTCTGCCGCAACTCGCGCCGGGCGCTCTGCACCATCGCCGGAACGTCGTCGCTGTTCAGCCTCGCATGGTGATGTTCCCGGAACAGTTTGGCGACTTCTTCGCGGGTGTGATGCAGAGCGGGCCAGATGATGTGGGAGGGCGGATCACCCGCAAGCTGAATGATATGCTCGGCGAGGTCGGTCTCGATTCGCTCGATGCCCGCCTCTTGCAGGGCGTGAGGCAGGCCGATCTCCTCGCCTAGCATGGACTTCGAGCGGGTAACGGACTTCGCCCTCGCCTTGCGGCATATGTCCACGACGATGCGGCAGGCTTCGTCGGCGGTCGCCGCCCAATGCACCTCGGCGCCGGAAGCCTTTGCATTGCGCTCGAACTCGAGCAGGTAATAGTCGAGATTGGCGATGACGTG
Organism: uncultured Alphaproteobacteria bacterium; assembly: GCA_963808965.1. Classification (GTDB taxonomy): domain Bacteria; phylum Pseudomonadota; class Alphaproteobacteria; order Acetobacterales; family Acetobacteraceae; genus CAWEHU01. Next base: position 54,275 of record CAWEHU010000014.1, on the reverse strand, counting down.
GTCCCGGATACGGCGTCCAAGGTCACGGGCTTGCGGGAAACCAGGCCAATCCGATACCGCCGCCGCGCGCTTGGTTCGCGCGGTGCCGGTCGTGCGGTCGATCGCGGTCTTCAGCGTGGCATTGGCCAGCGCCGCCGCGGCGCGCTGCTCGAAGGGGACCTGCAAGGATTGATGCATCGTCTCAGGCCTGCTCGCCGATGGCCGGGCCGTCGCCCATGCCCGCCACGATCTCAGCGGTGTGGAAGGCGCGAACGCGCGCGCCGCGCCGATGCAGCTTGCCGGCCATGTTCATCAGGCAGCCGAGATCGCCGCCGAGCAGCAGATCCGCCCCCGTCGCCTCGACGGCTCGCGCCTTCTCGTCCACGATCGCGTTGGAGATCGCCGGGTATTTGACGCAGAACGTCCCGCCGAAGCCGCAGCAGGTCTCCTCGTCATCCAGCGGCCGCATCGATAGCCCCTTCACAGACGCGAGCAGCCGCCGCGGTTGCGCCTTCACCCCCATTTCTCGCAGGCCGGAGCAGGTGTCGTGATAGGTCGCGCTGCGCGGCGAGTGCCACGTCCTTCGGCGCATAACCCCGTATATCGACGAGGAAGCTCAGCAGCTCGTGAGTCCGCTCCGCGAGGGCTTCGGAGCGCGCCGCCCAATGCGCGTCGAAGGCGAACAGCTCCGGGTAGTGCGTACGGATCGTGCCAGCACAGGAGCCGGACGGCGCCACGACATAGTCGTACTGCTCGAAAGCCTGGATGACTCGCTTCGCGATACCGCGCGTGTGTCCGGTGTCCCCGCTGTTGAACGCCGGCTGCCCGCAGCAGGTCTGGCTTCGCGGCACCTCGACCCGGCAGCCCGCCTCACGCAGCAGATGCAGGGCGGCGAAGCCGACGCGCGGTCGGATCATGTCGACGAGGCACGTGACGAAAAGCCCGACTCTCGGGCCGGCCGCCGGTTCCGGCGCGGATTTTTGCGTCATTGGACTGCTCCCTCTTTGCCCGGCCGATCATGGCCCGGGGTGCGCCTTTCGCCAAGCTGCCCCGCCGAGCCGTCATTCATGCACAAGGATGTTGAGTAAACGTCCAAACGGGTCACGGACATAGAACCGCCTTACGCCCCAAGCCTCGGTCTTTGGTCCGTACTCAATCCGCAAGCCGGCCGCGAGGACACGCCCATGGACCTCTTCGAGATTATCCACCTCGATCGACAGGTCTGGACCGGCGTGCCTGACCCGCCCTCCTTGGCGATGCTGATTTGTGGCGCGGTGCTGGCTTCGGCCGCGAATGTCAAATCAACCGAGATCCATGACGAGGCGCAAGCCCAGGACGCCGGCGTAGAAGCCCTTGGCGCTCTCGACATCCTGGGCGGCAATGTTGGTCACAATTCGCTTGACCGCCATCGAACGCTCCGGAGTTGCTAAGCGTGACGCGAAGGGAAAGGCCGCCAAGTGTCTGGCTTTGCATCACTATGAACGCGCGGCCCGGTGATATTCCGCGTTCGGCATCATGTCGGTGGCGGACGCCATGCGATTCGACATGTTGAAGAAGCCCACGGTCTCGGACAGGTCGAAGATGTCCTGCTCGCTCAAGCCGACGTTCCGTAATGCGACGCGGTCCGAATCCTCGATCAGATACGGCGTCACGGTCAGCTTCCAAGCGTAATCGAGCATCGCCCGCTGCCGCGGGTCGAGCTTCGCGACACGGTAGTTCATGACCATCATCTCACCGAGTTCCGGGTCGCCCGAAAGCATCCGCACCGCGGCGCCATGTGCGACCAGGCAGTAGTAGCAGCGATTGGCGCTCGAGACCACGACGGCGACCATCTCCCGCTCCAGCTTGCTCAGGCCGGAGTCGGACAGCATGATCTCGTTCGACATCGCCATGAAGTTGCGCAGGCGCTGCTGGCGCAAACTGTACGCGTTGTAGACGTTCGGGACGAAACCGAGCTTGTCTACACATTTCCGCCAGATCGCCTGAAGATCGTCGTCGAGGCTCGCCGGATCGGGAACGCCGAGCTTGGAGACATGATCTGGTTGCGACATCCGAAAGCTCCCCGGAGAACAGGCTCGAAGTGACGATTTCTGATCCGGTGCGTTATGCACCCACCGAACGAACCAGGGAAGGTTTAGGTGTCTTTTTTCCACGGAGCTGAACTGACCAGGCTCTTGCACGACTACGGTTACGGCCTGGTCGGGTTGCTCGTTTGCCTGGAAGCGATAGGCCTGCCGTTGCCGGGGGAAAGCCTCGTGATCGCCGCCGCGCTCTATGCCGGGTCTACGCACGGGATGAACATCGCCGCGGTCGTGGCGGTCACGGCGGTTGGGGCGATACTTGGCAGCGGGATCGGCTACGCGATCGGGCGGAGCTTCGGCTTCCGGGTGTTGCGCCGTTATGGCCACTATGTCGGATTGACCGAGGAGCGGCTGAAGATCGGTCGTTACCTGTTCGAGCGGCATGGCGGGAAGGTCGTGCTGCTCGGCCGCTTCGTCGCCTTCCTGCGCAATCTCGCCGCGCTGCTGGCCGGGGTGACACAAATGGAGTGGCGCCGCTTCATGCTTGCGAACGCTGCCGGCGCGATTCTATGGGCTGGGCTCTATGGCTTCGGCGCGTATTTCCTCGGCAAGGAAGCGGAGCGGCTGGCCGGGCCGGTCGCGATCGGCGTCGGCGTCATCGCCGTGGTGGCGGTCGGGATCGGGATCGTGTTCGCGCATCGTCAGGAGCGCAGGCTCGCCGCGCAGGCCGAGCGCGCATTCAGCGCAGAACCTCCGGGTTGACGACGTTCTCCCGTTCGGGCGTGCCGTCCAGCACGCTCAGCATGTTCCGGGCCACGGCCACCGCCATCGCGGCGTACGATTCCGTCGTCACCCCAGCGACATGCGGCGCCAAAATGACGGTCTCCAGTGCGAATAGCGGGTTGGAGGTGAGCGGGGGTTCGGCGTCGAACACGTCCAATCCCGCGCCGGCTAGATGTCCCGAGGTCAGCGCCTCGTGCAACGCGGCTTCGTCCACGATGCCGCCCCGGGCCGTGTTGACGAGGTAGGCGCCGGGTTTCATGCGCCGCAGTTGCTCCCCGCCGAACATCCCGGTCGTCTCGGCGGTTTTCGGGCAATGAATGCTGACGAAGTCGGCCCGCGGCAGGGCTGCGTCCAGGTCGGGCGCCGGCTCGAATCCGGCTTGGCGGATCGCGTCCGCCGAAACATACGGATCGTTGACGAGCACCTTCATGCCGAGCGCCCGGCAACGCGGGGCGGTGCGCGTGCCGATCCGGCCGAAGCCTACGATCAGCACCGTCTTCCCGCACACTTCCATCGGCAAGCCGCTCTGACGGTGATGCCAGAGTCCCCGGCGCACCCGCGCATCCATCTCCGCCCCTCGCTTGGCCAACGCGAGCATGAAGAAGAGTGCGTGCTCCGCGACGCTGGTGGAGTTCGCGGTTCCCGCGATCATGAGCGGGATGCCGCGCGCCGTCAGCGCCGGAACATCGACCGCATCGTAGCCGACTCCGTTGCGGGCGACGACCTGTAGGACGGGTGCGGCGGCCACTTCGGCCGGACCGAAACTCGTGAAGGAGAGCGCGATGGCCGCCGCGTCTCGCAAGAGCGCGTGAAGCTCCGGTCCGGGCAGGCCTGGCTGGAAGCTGACCAACTCGACATCCTCCCGGGCCTTCAGGATGGCGAGGCCCGCTTGATCGAGCGTGTTCGGGACCAGAATCTTTCGTCGGTTCGCCGGCATCTCCAGCCCCTTCAGAGCTTGCGCCGCAGGGAAGCAACGTAGCCGCGGTTCCAAGTCGGCGTGATCAGCACCTCGTTGAGGCAGACGTGTTTCGGGAGGCAGGCGACGTAGCGGATCAGGTCGCCGCAGTCCTCCGGCTGCACCATGCGCGCCCGCTCCTCCGCGCTCACCGGATTGGGCCGCTTCTCCAGGATGGGAGTCGCGACCTCGCCAGGGCAGATCACGCAGGAGCGGATGCCGTTGACGCATTCCTCCATGTTGATGCTGTGACTGAGCGCCACCACGCCGTGCTTGGCGGCCGTGTAGGCGGGACCGGTAAGAGGACTGACCAATCGGCCGGCGATCGAGGCCGTGTGGATCAGTACGCCATCCTGCTGCGCTCGCATCATCGGAAGCGCGACGATGACGCAATAGAAGGCGCTCGCGAGATTGCCGTCGAGCACGTGTTCCGCTGTCGCGGGCGTGAGCTGCGCCCAGCTCCGCTCGCTGACGTTGAGCCCCGCGTTGTTCACGAGAATATCCAGCCGGCCGAGCTTTTCGCGAAGAAACGCGCCGATCGCCTCGACCGCTTGAGGCTGCATCAGATCGGCGGGCTGCACATGCGCCTTGCCGCCCTGTTCCGCGATACGGCTTGCGACCGACTGGAGGGGCGCCTCGCGCCTGCCGGTCAGAACGAGCTCAGCCCCCTCCGATGCCAGCGCGTGCGCGGCCGCTTCCCCGATCCCGCTCCCCGCTCCCGTGATCCAAGCAATCTTGCCCGCGAGCCGACCCATCGTGCTTTCCCCGCTGACTTTCGGGCATTGAAGGCGCTCGGCCATGCTCCGGCAAGGGCCGCCGATGCCACCGCCGCAGCCAGAGAGCGTTCAGCACCACGCTCAGGGAAGAGAAGGCCATCGCCGCCCCGGCCACGACGGGGCTCAGGAAGCCGAGCGCCGCGAGCGGGATGCCCACCACGTTATAGGCGAAGGCCCAGAACAGGCCCTGCCGGATTTTGGCGGAGGTCCGGCGGGCGATCTCGATCGCATCCGGCACGAGCGCGGGATCGCCGCGCATCAGCGTGATGCCCGCGACGTGCATGGCCACGTCGGTCCCGGTCGCCATCGCCATGCCGATATCGGCGGCGGCCAGTGCGGGAGCGTCGTTGATACCGTCGCCCACCATCGCGACCGCACCGCCGGTCTCGCGCAATCGGAGAACGGTGGCCGCCTTGTCGGTGGGCAGGATCTCGGCCAGGACAGAGGTGATGCCGACCGCTCGTGCGGCGGCTTCCGCGCTGCCTCGATTGTCGCCTGTGAGCAGCACGGAACGAATGCCTGAACGTTCGAGCCGGGCGACCGCCTCGGCCGCGCCGGGCTTCACCGCGTCTCCGAACGCAAGCAGGCCGATCAGCCGCGGCGCGGGCGCGGTCTCCGCGAGCCAGGCCACCGTGCGGCCCTGTTCCTGCAATTCCGCCGCTCGGGCGGCGATCGCGCCGTGGCCGATGCCGTTTTCGGCGAGCAGCCGCGCGTTGCCGAGAATGACGCTCCGGCCGGCGACGGACGCCTGGACGCCACGACCGGGCGAGGCACGAACGTCGCTCGCAGCCGTCCATGCGAGGCCGCGCCGCGTGGCTTCGGCGAGGGTCGCGCGGGCCAGCGGATGCTCGCTGCCGGCCTGAATGGCGGCGGCGAGCGAGAGCAATTCGTCGTCCCGGCCGGCCACCGGGACGATCGCGACGACCGCGGGCTTGCCTTCCGTCAGCGTGCCCGTCTTGTCGAAGACGACCGTCCTGACGTCCCGCGCGTGTTCCAGGGCCTCGGCATCCTTGATGAGAATGCCGCGCCGCGCCGCTACCCCGGTTCCCGCCAGGATGGCGGTGGGCGTCGCGAGACCGAGCGCACACGGGCAGGCGATGACCAGCACGGAGACGGCGTTCAGGATCGCGGTTTCCGCCGGAGCGCCGGCTACCAGCCAACCGATGAAGGTGAGCAGGCCGATCCCGAGCACCACCGGCACGAACACGGCGCTCACCCGGTCGACGAGACGCTGGACCGGCGCCTTGGCCGCTTGCGCGTCCTCGACCATGCGGATCATACGGGCGAGGACCGTCTCCGCGCCGACCGCGACGGTCTCGATTTGCAACAGGCCATTGCCGTTGATGGCGCCCGCCGTGACTCGCGCCCCCGGCTCCTTGGGCACTGGCAGGCTCTCGCCCGTGAGATGCGCCTGATCGACGTCGCTCGTGCCTTCGCGCACGACCGCATCGACCGGGATGCGTTCCCCGGGCCGCACCAGCACCATGTCGCCAACCCGAACGCGCTCGACCGGCAACTCTGTGGGCTTCCCCTCGATCAGAACCGTCGCCGTATCCGGCCGCAGCACCGCGAGCGCCCGGATCGCGTCGGCCATGTGCCGCTTCGTCCGGCCTTCGAGAGTTCTCCCGAGCAGCACGAGCGTCACCACGACGGCGGAGGCCTCGAAGTAGAGGTGTCCCTCGGCCGGATGGGTCAGCAAGGTGAAAAGACTGAGGCCATAAGCGGCGGAGGTTCCGAGCGCGACCAGCAGGTCCATGTTGCCGGTCCCGGCACGCACCGCCCTCCATCCGGCCCGGTAGAAGCGCGCGCCGAGCCAGAACTGCACCGGCGTCGCCAGGATGAGCTGGAGCCAGCCGGGCAGCATCCAGTGCAGGCCGAAGGGAGCGACCAACATGGGCGCGACGAGCGGCAAGGTCAGCGCCACGGCCGCGGCTACCCGCAGCGCCTCCGCCCGCGATTCGACGTGCTTCGGCGGCTGCTCGCGCTGGCTCTCGTCGGTGATCAAATCCGCCCGGTAGCCGGCGCGCTCCACCGCCTGCAGCAGGTCCGCCTCGGATACCGAGCCCGCGATGGCCACCCGCGCCCGCTCCAGCGCGAGGTTCACCTCAGCCGAAACCACGCCTGGGACGCGGATGAGCGCCTTTTCCACCCGGCCTGCGCAGGAGGCGCAGGTCATGCCGTGGATCGCGAGATCGACGCTCCGCAGGACCGGCGCGTAACCGGCTCGTTCGATCGCTGCGACGACAGGGCCGAGGCCGCCCTCGCCGGGCCGGAACTCCAGACGCGCGCTTTCGGTCGCGAGATTGACGGCAGCTTCGGCGACGCCGGGAACCGATCGGATCGCCCTCTCGACCCGGCCGGCGCATGAGGCGCAGGTCATCCCTCCGATTCCGATGGAGACCGACGTGCGAGGTGACCCGGCCGGTGCGAGACCTTGAGGCAGTGCTGCGGCTTGAACCTGGTCCATCCTGTGTATGAGGCCCGTCAGGGTTCTGCGATCAAGCGAGGATCTGGCTTGACCGCTGCGCACAGGTCAGGTGAAGCAGGACAGCGAGCTGACCAGGAAGCCACGGATGCCCGACCTTCTCGTGCCCGATATGAGCTGCGACGGCTGCGTGCAGGCGATTACGCGCGCGATTCGCGCTGCCGATCCGTCGGCCTCCCTGGTCGCGAACCTGGAGACCAAGCGGGTGAGCGTTCAGACCCGGCTCGATCCCGCCGCGCTCGCCCGGGCGGTGCAGGGAGCGGGGTTCGCACCGGAAATTGTGTGAGCCGGGAGACCACTAGTGTCTCAGTTTGAATGTCCGCGAAGGGTGGAAAGCGGACATCCCGGTTTCGCGGTGCAGTTACAGTTGCGAGGGAACCAAAAGCGCGCCATTTGCATCCATGCTTCACCGAGCCGCTGCTCTCGCCAGCCTTGCAATCGTAGCGGCTCAAATCTCGATCAATGTCGGCGCGGCACTCGGCAAGGGTCTCTTTCCGCATGTCGGGCCAGAGGGCGTTGCCGCTCTTCGAACGAGTATTTCGGCCTTAATTCTTCTCGCGATTGCGAGGCCGTGGACGATAACCCTGACGCGCTTTCAAGGCTTTTGGCTGCTCCTTTATGGGCTGGCCCTCGGCGGCATGAACCTTCTTATCTATTGGGCCATACAGCGCATCCCCATTGGCATAGCGGTCGCAATCGAGATTTGTGGGCCGCTGGCAGTAGTCCTGCTCACATCCCGGTCAATGAGAGACTTCCTGTGGCTTGCGCTCGCCGTCGCCGGTCTACTGCTGCTCGTGCCTTGGCCGGGTGGTGAGGCGCGCCTTGATTTTGGGGGCATTGGGTTCGCCATTGGGGCTGCGTGCTGCTGGGGCCTCTATATCCTCTTCGGTAAGCGCGCGTCTCAAGTAGAAAGCAGGACGGCCGTGGCGCTTGGAATGAGCGCGGCCTGTCTCGTTACCCTGCCCTTCGGCGTGGCAGTCGCTGGCAAGAATCTTGTGCTTGGACCCGTTCTTGGGCTCGGCCTTCTCGTGGCACTCTTGTCGAGTGCACTGCCCTACCAACTGGAAATGAAGGCTCTTGAAAGATTGAGCAGCCGGGTGTTCGGCGTTGTCACGAGCAGCGCTCCCGCAATCGCCGCATTGGTCGGATATTTCATGTTGGGAGAAAGGCTAGCCTCAGTTCAGTGGCTGGCCATTGCGCTGATGATTGCAGCAAGTGTGGGCTGCTCCGTCACGACCAAAGCGGCAGTGGAACGTGCACGGGATGACGTGATGGCCTGAATGTCCGCAATGGGTGGAAGCGAAGGCATCGACGAGCCTTGCCGTGGCTGACGGCGCGCCTACGTGGCGAGCCATGCTAATACGTCCTGCCGTTCCGCAAGATCGGCCCGCCATCTGGGCCATTCTAGAACCAGTGATCCGTGCCGGTGAGACCTACACTCTCGATCGCGACATGAGCGAAGAGGAGGCGCTGGCGTATTGGATCGGACCGGAGAAGGAGACATTCGTCGCCGAGGACGAGGGGGCGATCCTCGGCACATACAACATGCGACCAAATCAACGGGGTGGCGGAAAGCACGTTTGTAACTGTGGCTACATGACCGATGCCCAAGCAACCGGCCGAGGGTTAGCGCGCCGGATGTGCCTGCACTCGCTCAGCCACGCGAGACAGCGGGGCTACCGCGCCATGCAGTTCAATTTCGTCGTCAGCACCAACGAACGAGCAGTGCGGCTCTGGGAGTCCTTGGGCTTCAAGGTTGTCGGTCGGCTTCCACTCGCCTTCGATCATCCTCAGCGCGGCTACGTCGATGCGCTTGTGATGTTCCAGCCGCTGTAGCGTCCGCGAGTATCGGCTTTGAGTCGAGAGCCGAATTTCAAACTGAGACTCTACCGGGAGACCGCCCGCGCTCGCCCCTTACCTATTCGCGTTGCAGGGGAAACGTTCGGCGAGAAACGCGAACAGCCCATCGGCCGGGCGGTCCGGCATGTGCGCAGGATTGGCCTTCGCCCATTTGACGAACTCCTCGAGCGTCGTTGTCCGGGAGGGCATCGGGTTCGGGAAACAGAATAGCTTGCGCTGCCGGGTGGCGCCCTCGCGCTGCATCTCGACCGAAACCGCTCCCTGCGCGAAGCCGTGGCAGAAATTGAGCGCGGCGGTTCCCATAGCGTCACTGGGATTGGCCGAACAGAGCGCCACGAGATCCTCGGTCGTCCTGGCGTTGAAATTCTGTTCCGTCACAGCGTTCGCCGCGAGGGGCAGAAGCGCTGCGGCGAAGGCCACGCCCAGCACGAAAGACGCTCGGTTCATTGTTCCCCTCGCTGCACGCCCGTAGCTTGCTCCAGCGATTATGGGGCGTTTGACGCCAGCAGGCCACAGGGCTTCGTCGCGGACCGCGCTCCCTATATGCTCGCTTCATGGAACTGGATTTTTCCGAAGACGAGATCCGCCGCTACTCCCGGCACATCCTCCTCAAGGAGGTGGGCGGCGTCGGACAGGCGCGGCTCAAGGCGGCGCGAGTCCTGGTGGTCGGTGCGGGAGGGCTCGGCTGCCCGCTCGTGCTGTATCTCGCAGCGGCGGGGGTGGGCACGATCGGCGTCGTGGACGACGACCGGGTGGAACTCTCGAACCTTCAGCGCCAGATCGCCCATTCCGTCGCGCGGCTCGGCAGTCCCAAGGCGCGCTCGGCGGCGGAAGCGGCGCTGGCCGTCAACCCGGAGGTGCGGATCGAGCCGCACGCAATGCGGCTGACGGCCGAGAACGCGGCCGCGCTCATCGCGGACTACGATCTCGTGTGCGATGGGAGCGATAACTTCGCGACCCGGTTCCTGGTCGCCGACGCCTGTGTTCTCGGGCGCCGCACCCTGGTTTCCGCGGCCGTGCTGCGCTTCGAGGGGCAACTCTCGGTGTTCAAGCCGCACCGGCACGAACACGGGCCGTGCTACCGCTGCCTTTACCCCGAACCGCCGCCCGAGGGCCTGGTGCCGACATGCAGCGAGGCCGGCGTGCTCGGGGCGGTGACGGGCGTGATGGGCACCTTGCAAGCAACGGAGGTGCTGAAGGAGATCCTCGGCATCGGCGAGAGCCTATCCGGCCGGCTGCTGATCTGGGACGCGCTCGACACGCGCTTCCGCACCGTGCGGCTGCGTCGCGATCCCGCCTGCCCGCTTTGCGGCCCGCACCCCCGCATCACCCACCTCGCGCAGCACCGCACCGAGGCCGCCGCTGTCTGCGCGATCTGACACGCTCGGCATCCTGCTTCTCTCGGGCGAGCATGATCGCGCGCATTATGCCTTCGTCCTTGGGACCGGGGCCGCCGCTCTCGGACGGCGGGTCGTATTGTTCGCGACCAATGCCGGCTGCCATGCGCTGCTCGCCGACTGGTCGGGCCTCGGCGATGCGGGACGCGACGAACGGGTCCGGCGGGAAGGCGTCGCGGGTCTGGCGGAGCTGCGGGAGGCCGCACGCGAGCTCGGGATTCGCCTGATCGCGTGCGAGGCTGGGCTTCGCGCCGAGCGGCTCGATCCAGGCCGGCTCTGGGAGGGCGCCGAGATCGCGGGGATCGCGACGTTTCTCTCGGAGGTCGGGCAGGGTCAGATCGTCGCAATCTGACGCGGGGTTCACTTGACCCGATTCGGTGCGGCTTGGCAGTGAACGCACATGCCAGCCCACGCCCTTGCGACGGTCCTTCGCGCAACCTTGCTTCTGCAACTTGTCGCGCTTCCGCTTGCCGCTTCGCTCCGGGCGGAAACCGCGACACCGCCCGCCACGGGCACCCTCAAGCCTCCCGCTCACCCTCAGCACGCCACGCCCGCTCCGAAGCCGCCGAAGGCCGCGCCGCGTGAGGCAGTCCGCCAGGTCGGACCCGCCAAGCACACGCCTACGGTTCAGCCGGACAAATCCGGGCACGCCCAGAAAGCACCCGCGAAGCACGGCCCGGCCAAAGGCGGCGTGGCGGCGGTGCCGACGCCGGATCAGAAGCCGCCCGAGCCCGCCCCGGCCGCGGAGCAGAAGCCGCCGGAGCTGCCGAAAGGGACCGCGACCGGGCTGCCGCTGCCGCGCTTCGCCGCGCTGCGGTCGGATGAGGTGAACATGCGCGCCGGTCCCGGCACTCGCTACCCGATCGACTGGGTCTACAAGCGGCGCGATCTGCCGGTTGAGATCGAGCGCGAGTTCGAGGTGTGGCGGCTGGTGAAGGACCCGGACGGGACGAAGGGCTGGGTGCATCAGGCGACGCTCACGGGACGGCGCACCTTGATCGTCACCGGTGGAATCCACATGCTGCGACGCCAGCCGGACGACAACGCGCCCCCCGTGGCCGAGCTGAAGCCGGGCGTGCTCGCTCACCTGCGCTCCTGCGAGGCCGGCTCGACCTGGTGTCAGGTGCAGGTCGGCGAGTATCGCGGGTATCTGAAGCGCGATCAGTTCTGGGGCGCGCAGCCGGGAGAGGCGGTGAACTGACCGGCTGACGTTTTGAGCCGACCGGGTCTATGCTGGCGGGCATGGAAAAGGATGTGCCCCGCGCCCATCACGATCTGGGCGGCGTCTCCAAGTTCATGTGCGCCTCGATCGACACGGAGCCGCACGCGCTGACCGACTTCGACAAGGAAGTCGACGCGATAAGGCAGATTCTCGGGTCGAAAGGCATCATGTCGCGTCGACGAGCTGCGGCGCGGCATCGAAGCAATTCCCGAGGACGAATATCACCGGCTTTCCTATTACCGGCGCTGGATCCGCTCGATCGCCGACAATCTGCTCCGACGCGGCGTCATCACCGAGGCCGAGCTGCGCGAAGCACTGGAGCGCGCATGATGGCGGAGGCGGGTTTCGCGCCGGGCTCACGGGTGCGCGTGCGCGACGACTGGCCCGAGACGCGCGGACCCTGCCACATCCGCACACCGCATTATTTGCGGGGGCTCAGCGGAACCGTGGTGCGCCGTCTGGGCGCGTTTCCGAACCCCGAGGATTTGGCGTTCGCGCGGCCGGCTGAGAAGCGCGCGCTGTATCACGTCGCGTTCGATCAGCCCCCGGTCTGGGGAGAGGGCGGGACCGGCGATACGTTGCTGGTCGAGATTTTCGAGCACTGGCTGGAGCCGCTGCAATGAGCGTGTTGGAGACGGATGGCGAACGCTTGCTGGTCGCCGTGCGCGACCTGCTCGCGGCCAAGGGCATCGCTTCCCCGCAGGAGATCGCCGAGCGGATCGCGCTGACCGATGCGGCGAACCCTGCGCAGGGCGCGCGCATGGTCGCGAAGGCCTGGACCGACCCCGCGTTCCGCGCGCTGATGCTGGAGGACGGGACGCGCGCCGCCGAGGCGCTCGGCATTCCGATGCGCGGCGCGCCACCGCTCGGTGTGTTGGAGAATACGCCGGAGCTGCATCATCTCGTGGTTTGCACGCTATGCAGTTGCTATCCGCGCGCGGTACTCGGCTACCCGCCCTTCTGGTTCAAATCCGCCGCCTATCGGGCGCGCGCCGTCCGCGACCCGCGCGGCGTGCTCGCCGAATGGGGCACGCATCTGCCGGAGAGTGTGGCGATCCGGGTCCTTAATTCGACCGCGGATTATCGCTGGATGGTGCTGCCGATGCGACCTCCCGGCACGGAGGGGTGGCCCGAGGAGAAGCTCGCGGGAATTTTGCGCGAGGGGGATATGATTGGGGTGACGGTGCCGGAAGCTTGAGGCACAGCGAGCCTCGTTCCGCTGCGCCACGACACGCGGCCACTCCTGCTCAGCCGATCAGCCGCGCCCAGGCAGAAAGATGACCGGCGCAGTCTCAAGGTTCTTCGCGCAGCGCGCAGCCGCCCGCCGCAGCGCTTTGATAACCAGCGCGAGGCGGGGGATGTTCGCTGAACGGGCACGCATCTGCAGGATGGATGGCAATACTGGCGGGCGATTCAGAGGCGGATTATCGCTGGATGGTGCTGCGTTGCGACCCGCAGGTACTGAGGGGTTGGCCGGAGGAGAAGCTCATGGCGCTCGTGCGAATGAGGATATGATTGGGGCTACGGTGCCCTGGTTCTCCGGTCGAGCGGTCGAAAACCGAGGTTTAAGGTCTGCTAGCTGCATCGGGTCGGTGCAGCCTGGTGTTTCCATCCTTACCATCGACAGATGGCGTCTGGACCTGTGAGCTAGTTCACAGCTCGTTTGCCAACGAGGGTGTAATTTAGAGTGAACTCGATCAAATCTGGGCAAGACCAAATAGCAGCTGTTCGGCGCGACATGGAACAGTTTTCGACCGCAATCGATGCCTTCGTCAAGCTGCACGAGATAGTTTCAGAAGGCGGTATTGCTTCTGTTCTTATGGCAGTCGGACTGGTCCTTGCGGCTACTCCGACCTGCGCTTTAGCTCTGAAGATGATGGGCTCTAGCCCGAGGACATTCCACGCTGGCTGCGGGCAGGGTTCTTCATCTGCCTCGGATTAAGCATGGTGCTTGTCACGACCGCCCCGGCCTTTTCCTGGGTCGAGGCCACGAGGGGTGGCATTCGGCGGGTCCCACCAGAGCGAAACTTTGCCAATCTTCGATGCAACTCTCGTGTCACCTGGCTCCTTCGCCTTATTCCGTATGACCCCAGCACTCAGCAGGATTTAGCCGTAGGTCGTCTCCTTAGCTTGGGGCCAAGCTCAGAGCGTTACTCTTTCGTTGCTAGTTATCACGAGTTGCGAGGCTTATACGGTTCACGACGTGTTCGGATGGTGGGCGGCATGTATCTGGCAAAATCAGCATGTCACTGCAGTGATTTTCCCGGTGACAACATTTGACCTTACGCCCGCGAACGCCAGAGGTTTGCTGCAAGTCGTTACTGATATCAGGGTCGCTAAGCTGGACCAGCATCTTGATATCTCACAACTCAGGGACGAAGCGAAAACAATCTAGCGATCCTGCGAGAGCCTGCGCCTTGGGCTCTGGGACAAACCCTTGGCAACTACCGCGTATTATGGCGATTTCTGCAATCTTGCCCACAAATTTCGCTGCGGAGAGCCCCCTGAGAGGGCTTACATAGGCCGGATTGCGTCTGACTGGAACCCACTAGGTTTCGGCAAAGAAAACCCCTTCAGAGGGGGCAGAGTGCGGAACCGAAAAGCCCAAGGAATGTGAGATTTCTGATTGGGATAAGGCCGAACAGATCTACACCAAGCAGTTCGGCGCGCGCGTGTTTCTGATCAAAAATTTTCAGATTAAAGATCTCGCCGGTCCTTACCTCATCGACTTTGAGCAACCAGATACGCAGCTAATCCCTGATATCGGCGTTCCTGATCCACCGCCTGTCTGAAATCTACTAGCGATGAGGCGAATGCGTCTATACCCCAGGGGCCAATCCGACAGTCACACGCTCATCCCATCCCCCGTCCAGCACGAAGGATCAACTCCCTTGTACCGGGTGAACTGGCCGGCCTGCCTCGGAAAGGAAGACCTCGAACTGCGCCGACCGCATGGAGGTACTGCGCCTCCCGACTCAAGACCCAGCAGCCCGGCTATCCGCTCTGATCCATCCAACCTCCCAAGAAGTAGTCCGTCGCCGGCTGCGTCCACCTGACCGTTCCGGACGCGGTTTGATGATTCGTTCGAATGCCGCGACCACCATTGCATGATCGACAACCTTGCCCTCACGCAGAGCCTGCTTGCCTTCCTCGACAGCGACAAGAAATTGCGCTCCCGGGCGGCGTAAGAGCGCAGTGCCTCGTTGACGAGCCATGACTTGCTAACGCTTGTCGCTCTGGCCAGGACGTTCCAATTCCTGGTCGAGATAGGCGTCGACTCGGGCCGCGATGGTGACGGATTTGGTTATGCCGGCTCTTCGATGTTAATCCCACTCCGGCGCAAATGTCGGACTGACGAACCGCTGGTCCTTCGGCAGCGCGCGATCGCAGCACGGTCCTCGTCGTCGAGTTGCAATCGCAGCGCATCGAGATTGGCCCGCTGGCTCTCGCGCCGGGCGGCTTTCGGAATCGCGGCGACGCCGTCCTGATCCAGCAGCCATTTCAGCGCGACTTGCGCGGGCGTGGCCCCGTGCTTTCGCGCGATCGCGGCGAGCGCCGGATGATCGGCGAGCCGCCCCTTCGCAAGCGGCGCGTACGCCGTGACGGCCAGTCCCTTCGACCGCGCATAGGACAACACCGCACTCTGATCGAGCAGCACATGATACTCGACCTGATTGCAGACGATCGGAGCACCCACCTCCTCCACCGCGCGGCGGAGCAGCCCCACGGTGAAATTGGAAACGCCGATCTGCTTCGTCTTGCCCTCCTGCCGCAACGCCATCAGCATCTCCAGCACGCGCGGCAGATCCATGTCGGGCGCGGGCCAGTGGATCAGGTACAGATCGACATAATCGGTGCGCAAAGCAGCGAGGCTCTGCTCCATCGCTCGGCGCATCGCAGGCGGGGATAGGTCGGTCCACCAAACCTTGGTCGTGATGTGCAGGTCGGAGCGCGGCACCTGGCTCGCCTGCAACGCGGCGCCGATCGCGTCCTCGTTGCCGTACATCTGCGCCGTGTCGATATGACGGTAGCCAAGTTCGAGCGCGCTCTCGACCGCCGCGCGGCACTCAGCACCCGTCATGCCCCAAGTGCCGAGACCAAGCTTGGGCATCGCAAGTCCGCCGGTGGTGATCTTTTCCATTATCGCTCCTGATGCGCCCCTGCCCGTCCGGCAAGGGAGGGGTTTCAAACGGCCGGGCTCTCCAAGCTGGGAAACCAATCTCCCACGACCTGCTCGACAGTATACGACCCACATTCCGCGGCAATCGTCGCGGCGAGTGCTTTCCCGATCTCGCCCCGCTCGCTCATCTCCCGCACGGTATCGCGGACCGCGCGCATCGCTGCCCGCTTGATCAGAGCTGGAAGCTCTCGCTCAAGGCTGGGACTGTCCTCGAGGAGCAGCTCCACGTCACGCCGCTCGCGCCTGATGGTGGCGACCCAGCCGGCGCGCGGCTCCACCGCGGGCGAGTGCTGAAGCTTGACCAAATGCTCGAGAATGTTACCCAACCGACTGGCGAGCTCTCGCCTTTCGCTCTTCCCCAAGCTCTCGATCTCCTCGGCGAGATTCTCGTAATCAAGCACCATCGCGCCGCCCGTGCCGGCCCCTCGCAGCGCCTCGGCCTGCGCCATGCACCACGCGAAAAAATCCCGCTCGTAGAGCGAGGCCGTGTCGGTCGCGAGCGTGCGCTCGTCCATCGCCCTCACCTCTTGCTGAAATCGATCAGCGCCGCGAAGCCGGTCTCCGTGCCAACCGCCAGATGCGTGCCCTCCGGGCTCCAAGCCAGCGCCGAGACCGAACCGCGCCCGGGACCAATGACCGGCAGAACTCTTTCGGACGCGATATCGGCCAGCACCACGAGCCCGTCCGCGAAGCCCCCGGCGCACGTGTCCTGTTGGGGATGGCAGGCGACGGCGGTGCATAACACGCCGTCGCCCCCGGCCAGTTCGGTCGGCGCCTTACCCATCGGCCCGCCGCCAAAGAACGGCCATAACACCATCGAATCCGCGCCGCTCGTCGCGAGCCATCTTCCGTTGCGGGTGAAAGAAAGCGAGCGCGTCTTGGCCGGGTAGCCGCTCATCCGCATGTGCTGCCCATCCGACAAACGCCAGCCATGCAGCGCGCTCTCCTGCATCGCCGTCACCACCGCGTCGCCATCGGGATGGATCGCGATCGCCGTGTGGCTCCCTTTCCACTCCAGCCGGCGCGGCGTGTCGGTCTTGGCGGCGACGAACCAGAGCGTCGCGCCGTTGTAGTGCGAGGCAGCGATGCGCTTCCCCTTCGCATCGAACACGAGGCCGGTGACGCTCGACGGATGCTCCAGCACTTTCAGCTTCTCGCCCGCTCCGTCGAACAAATGCACCGCGCGCCCGACCGCACAGGCGAGCAGGCCGCGTCCCTTGTCCCCCGGATGGCTCGCGACGTGCTCCACCCATTTCGAGCCGAAGCGAGCGAGTTCCGTGACCCCTCCCTCCGGCGTCACCCGGAGAAACCGCCCGTCGTCGCCGCCCGTCGCAAATCCGCCTGCGGCCGCGTCGGGCGCGAGCGCCAGCGCCGCTCCATCATGCGCCGCGATCTCGCGCCAATCCTCCTTGTCGGCCACGCCAACAAGCCGCAACGTGCCGTCCCCGAGCGCGAACGCGGCGTGCCGTCCGCCCCGGTCGAATCGCGCCCCGACGACGAACGCGTCCAGGTTCCGCTGCACGCCTCGGGTTTCGAGCAGCAAATCCGGAGAGATTGCGTCGCTCACCCGTTCAATCCGCCTGGCAGGATTCGAAGCCGCGACGGAGCTGCGGTCGGTTGAGGTTGCGGCCGATGAACACGATCCGGCTGCGCCGTGGCGCGCCCTCCTTCCACGGCCCGATGAAATCGCCGTCCGCCATCATGTGCACGGCCTGGAAGGCGAAGCGGCGGTCCTCGTTGGCGTAGGCGAGAATGCCCTTGGTGCGCAGCAGATCCTGACCCTTCTGCGCGAGCAGCGCGCCGATCCAGGCGTTGAACCGCTCCGGGTCGATCGGCTTCTCGACCTCGAAGCTCATGCTGGCGATGTCGTCGTTATGCTCGTGCGTATCGTCGGTCAGAAAGTCCGGCTCGATCTCCAGCGCGCGCTTGAGGTCGAACGCGCCCCGATCCAGCACCTCCTCGATCGGCACGGAGGCGCGCGTCGTGCGATAAATCTTGGCGAAGCGATTGATCGCGCGAATGCGCCGCTCCACCTCGTCCAGCTCCTCGGGCGTGACGAGATCGGTCTTGTTGAGCACGATCACGTCCGCGAAGGCGATCTGGTCCTCCGCCTCGTGACTGTCCGCGAGACGTTGCGGCAGGTGCTTCGCATCGGCCACGGTGACGATCGCGTCCAGCCGCGTCTTGGCGCGCACGTCCTCGTCGACGAAGAAGGTCTGCGCGACCGGCGCGGGATTGGCGAGTCCCGTGGTCTCGATGATGATGCCGTCGAGCTTGCCGCGCCGCTTCATCAGGCCGCCGAGAATACGAATCAAGTCGCCGCGCACGGTGCAGCAGACGCAGCCGTTGTTCATCTCGAACACTTCCTCGTCGGCATCCACGACGAGGTCGTTATCGACGCCGAGTTCCCCGAACTCGTTGACGACGACGGCGTATTTTCGCCCGTGATTTTCGCTCAGGATGCGGTTCAACAGCGTCGTCTTGCCAGCTCCGAGATAGCCGGTCAGCACCGTGACCGGCACTTGGTCTTGATTGGTCCGTGTCTCCGCCATCGGGCGCGCTCCGCATGTCCATGAAGGTTCCCGCGAATATAGGCACCCGGCCGCCGCCTAGCCACGGGCGGAGCCGGGCGCGAAGTCGCGCAGGATTTCCCGGCGCAGCGCATCGAGGCGGTGGGCGGTCTCGCGCAGATCGAACAGCTTGGCCCTTTCCATGCCCGCCCGCGCCCTTGCGATCCGTCGCGCCGGGTCTTGAGCGAGCGCCACGATCGCCTCCGCGACGGCAGAGGGGTCGTCCGGGTCGGCGTATTCCACCGCGTCGCCGCCCACCTCCGGCAGCCCGCCGCGCCGCGAGCAAACGAGTGCCGCCCCGCAGGCCATCGCCTCCAGCGCGGTCAGCCCGAACGGCTCCTCCCACCGGCTCGGCACCACCACGATGGCGGCGCGCGACATGGCGGCGAGCACGTCGGCGTGCGGCCGATACCCCGACATCACGACGCCGGCGGCCTCCGCCTCGGGGCGAAGCGCGCGGATCAAGCGAGTGTCCGCCCCCCCGGCCTGGAAGCGATTGGCACCGATCATTTCCGCCCGCCAGCCAGGCAGCCGGCCCAGCGCAGCGGCACAGGCCGCGACGAAAGTATCCGGCCCCTTCTCCGCGACCAGACGGCCGACGAAGAGAACGAGGTTCTCGCGGGTCTCCAGAGGAAGCGGGGGCGGCAGGAGCGAGAGATCGATGCAGTTGGGCAGGACGGCGGGCGCGCGGCCGGGCGGCGGCCCGCTCACCTGCTCCAGCATCCGCCGGCGCACGAACTCCGAGACCGTGACCACCCGGGCGAGCCGTCGCAGCAGGTTCCCTCGCTCGGCCGGGGTCTTGAGGCCTCCCATCCCCTGCGGGTCGTTGTGCAGGAACAGGCTCACGGGCGTTCGCCGGAAGCGGCGGGCGAGATCGAGCGCGATCTCGGCGCGGTTATGCACCTCGATCAGCGCGGGATGGAGCCGGCGCAACAGACGCGCGACCCCGGCCGCGTAGCGGCGATTGGGGTTGGCCGGAAGCCAGGGGACGGGCTTCGCCGCCTGGAATGGCACGTCACTGAACAACGGCCCCGATTGCGGCCCACCGATCACGAGGGTCCGGAACCGGTCGGGCCTGCCGCCCTGGACCGCCGCCAGTCGATGGGCGATCAGCCCGACGGCGCCGGTCCGGCCGGGACCGAAACCTTCGCGTGGCGGTAGCACAATCGCAACGAGCGGGGAGGCGGGATCGGATAGCATGACGGGCGGCGGACCCTAGTGACCGGAGGGCGGGCTTGCCACTGATCCGGAGCCGAGTGTGGCACCGGGAAGCTCTTGCCACGTTCCGCAATAGACGGAGAGCTAGCGGAGTTCGCCGAGCAAAGAAGGAATGGACATGACGCGGATCATCGCACCTTTGGGCTTCGCCCTATTGCTGGGTCTAGCGCCCCTTGCCGCTTCACAGGCGCAAACGCGGGCGCCCGCCGGCCAGCCCGTCCCGGACGCCGCATCGCATCTCCCGGCGTGGACGCAAGGCAGCGCGACCAAAGGCACGCCGAGCCCGGCCGTCCAGGGCCGCGAGGTGGCGAAAGTCGTCAACATCAACTCGGCATCGGAGGCGGATCTGCTGTCTCTGCCGGACGTGAGCAGGCGGCGCGCTCAGGCGATCATCCAGCATCGTCCCTACAGCGACACGAACGAGCTCGTCTCTCGTGGGATCATGCCCAAAAGCGAGTACGACCAGATCAACGACCGCATCACCGCCAAGTAGCGGGCGCTGGGCCGGGGCGGCGGCGGCGGGCTAGCGCCGGGCGTCGAACACGAAGACTCCGGCGATTTCGGCTCCCGTGAAAGCGCTTCGGCGAGACGACCAGAACACCATGCTGGCCTCGCGAAAACCTGCCGCTCGCGCGCGCTGCACGATGTCCCACCCCGGGAGCTGGAACACGAGGGAGCCGGCGGGATCGACCGGATTGCCGTGATACTCCGGCGTTGCGAGATGCCGCACCCGCCCGTGCTCCAAAACCGCTTTCACCTGCGTCGTGTTGGTTCCGTCCAGGAACGGAAAGGTCGCCAGGAACCGTCCGCCGGGGCGCAAAATGCGGGCGGTATCGGCCAACGCCGCATCCAGATCCGGCACGTGCTCAAGCACGTCCACGCTCAGCACCACATCGAACGCCGCGTCGGGGAAACCGGACGCGGTGATGTCGATCACCGGGATCGGGAACAGCCGGTCGCGCCCGGCCGCATCCGGCGCGTATTCCGAGCCGAAGAAGCGCGGATAGCGGCCACGGAAGGCGAGCGCGAGCGGAGTTGTCGCCTCGTGCGCGTAGATACGGAGATCGGCGAAGTCGCGGCTGCGCGGATCCTCGGCGAAAAGATCCATGACCGCGCGCTGGCGCGGGTTAAGGCCCGCCGCGAACAGCCCCTCTCGGTAGTTGCTGCCCGTTATGACGATGTCGCGCGCTGGAATATGGCCGAAGAACGCCGAGACGGCACCCTTGGCACGCGCCTCGGCGACGATCGCTTCGATATACGCCGGGTCCCTGATCTGTTCGTGTGCCCCTCTGAACGAAAGCCATTCTTCGACTGACTGAAACGAACCGCGCAGCTCACCCGAATCCGACTCTCGCGTGCGGCTCACCTTCAACGGCAACGAGCGAGCAAATCGCACGGCCCGCACGAGCGACTTGGATAGGCGCGCCATTCAGGGAGCCGCTACAAATCGCAGGTTCGCGCCGCCTGCCACTGCGGAATCCACAAGCACTCCGTCGGGTGCGGCCCGGTGCGGAATTCCGCGCTCGCCGAGAAGGCGCGCGACCGCCGCGTTGCCGTCTCCGGTTCTGACGCTGAACCCGGCGATAAAGGGAAGCGACGGGATCGCCGCGCCCGGAAATACGGTCGTCAGCGCGTCGGGCGGGAGTACGCGCACGCGCCCCTGCGGCATGGCGAGCGCGTAGCCGCCCGCCGGATCGGGTGTCACCGGCCGCCCGGCGAGCAAGGAGAGCCGCGCGGCGCTTTCGGCGGGCGCGGCGACGGCGAGCACCACCTCCTCCAGCGCGACCGCACCGTTCGGATGCGAAACGAACCGCTCCTGCCAGATCGCTTCCGGTGTGAGGTGGCGAATGAGCTGGATGCGGCCCTCCGGCGAGTTGGGCAGCGGCACCCGCGCGAAACGTGCCTTCGGTCCGTCGGGGTCCGTGTCATCTACCGGACGCTCGAGATAGGCGATACCCGGAATGTCCATGCCGGCAAGCCGCAAGCGCTGGAGATTGGCCTCCGCGTCGTCCACCGCGAGCGCGATGATATGGAGCCCGGCGTAGCGAGCCAGGCGCTCGTCGATCGTGTCACTGAACGCGCGCGGATCGACGACGGCGAGGAGTTCGATGTAACCCTGACGCAGCATGATGCAGCGATTGGCGGTGCCGAAAGGCTCGATCGGCCCGTCCGGAGTCCGGCGTCCGGAATGACGCGCGCGCGGCGTCAAGGTGAACCCGAGCCGCTCGTACGCCGTCGCGAGATCGTCCAGATCCCGGCCCGCGATGCCGACATGATCGAGCCCGTTCGCCGCGCTCACGCGAGGTTCTCGTATTTATCGAGCAGCCAGGAAGCGGGCTCGGCCGCCGCCCCGTCGTACCAGGCCGCGACGAGCGGGTGCGCACGAACCGCCTCGCAATAGGCCCGCGTTTCCCCAGTCAGCTCGGGCTGGTAGGTGAGAAACCGGGCGACCACGGGCGCGAACATCGCGTCCGCGCCGTTGAATGCTCGCGCCGAACAGGAAAGGCCCGCCTCTGCCGAACTGTTGCCGCGTTTCCGCCCATAGCGTCTCGATCCGCTCGATGTCGGCGAGCGCCCCCTCGCTGCGCCCCAATCCGGCGAACACCCGGCCGAGATTCATCGGCATCGCCATGCGGAGGTCGCGAAAGCCCGCGTGCATTTCGGTCGCGATGACGCGTGCGCGGGTGCGCGCGGCGAAGTCCGCCGGCCAGATCGCCGGGGAGAGCTCGGCGCAATATTCACAGATCGCCAGCGTCTCCCAGACGCGATGGCCGTTATGCTCCAGATAGGGAACGAGCCCGCTCGGCGAGACCTGCCGCACCGCCCCGGTGTCGCCGCCGCCAGACAACGGGATCACGACCTCCTCAACGTCCAGCCGCGCCAGGCTCACCGCGAGCCAGCCGCGCATCGACCAGGACGAATAGCGGCGGTTGCCGAGGTAGAGGCGGCCATCCGGCATGGCTGCTGACCCTTTGCGTTGTCGCGCGGGGCGCACAGTGCCACGCTTCGAGGCGATCCCAAACCGGAGGAGCGCCATGAGCCAGACGAGCACGCCCCGTCCGAACGATCTCGACGCCTTCTGGATGCCGTTCACGGCCAATCGGGCCTACAAGGCGTATCCGCGCCTGCTCGCCCGCGCCGAGGGGATGCGCTACTTCACGCCGGAAGGCCGCGACATCATCGACGCCACTTCCGGCCTTTGGTGCGTCAACGCCGGCCACGGGCGGCGGGAGATCACCGAGGCCGTCCAGAAGCAGGCGGCGCTGCTCGATTTCGCGCCCACATTCCAGCTTGGGCATCCGCTCGCCTTCCAGGCGGCGGCGAAACTGGCGGAGCTGACCCCGACAGGGCTCGATCGTATCTTCTTCACCAATTCAGGCTCGGAGAGCGCGGACACGGCGCTGAAGATCGCGCTCGCCTATCACCGGGCGCGCGGCGATGCCGGGCGGGTCAGGCTGATCGGGCGAGAGCGCGGCTATCACGGCGTGGGATTCGGCGGCATCTCGGTCGGCGGCATCGGTCCCAACCGGCGCCAGTTCGGCGCGATGCTGCCCTATGTGGATCATCTGCCCCACACGCACGCCCCGGAGCACAACGCCTTCATCCGCGGCCAGCCGGTATGGGGCGCGCATCTCGCCGACGCGCTCGAACATCTCGTCGCTTTGCACGGGGCGGAGACGATCGCCGCCGTGATGATCGAGCCGGTCGCCGGCTCCACCGGCGTGCTGCCGCCGCCGCTCGGCTACTTGGAGCGCCTGCGGGCGATCTGCGACCGGCACGGCATCCTGCTGATCTTCGATGAGGTGATTACCGGGTTCGGCCGGCTCGGCGTGCCGTTCGCGGCGGAGCGCTTCGGAGTGATCCCGGACATCATGACCATGGCGAAGGGTCTCACCAATGCCGCCGTGCCGATGGGCGCGGTCGCGGTACACGACGGTATCTACAACGCGATCGTGGAGGGCGCGCCGGGCGGCATCGAGCTATATCACGGCTACACGTATTCGGGTCATCCGCTTGCCTGCGCCGCCGCGATCGCGACCATTGATCTGCATCGGAGCGAAGACTTGCCGGGGCGGGCGCGCGCGATGGAACCCTATTGGGAGCAAGCCGCGCATAGTCTGAAAGATCTCCCGAACGTGATCGACATCCGCACGATGGGACTGATCGCCGGGATCGAACTCGAGCCACGCCCGGAACGCCCGACCGAACGGGCCGTCGGCGTCTTTCAGCGCTGCTTCGATGGCGGCGTACTCATCCGCACCACAGGCGACATCATCGCGCTCTCGCCGCCGCTGATCGCCGAGAAGGCCGACGTGGACCGGATCTTCGGGACGCTTGCCGATGCGATCCGGGCGGAAGCAAGCTGAAGTCCGGCCCTATTTCTCGAACAGCTTGGCGGGCGAGGGCTCGCAGCGGGAATAGTCCATCGCGGGATAAGCGCCACCCTGGTAGCGCTCGCTGACCGGATTGCCGCTGGTCTTTCCCGTGAGCTGGGGAGCGAAGGAATCGGCGCTGTCCTCGGGCTGCCAGCCGATGAGGTCCCGGGCGTCCCTGCCCCACCAGGTCATGCGCTCATTGCGGGATGCGCCCCAGATCACGCAGCAGCCGGTCTTCGGCGCGAGCACGGTTCGCGCGATCAGGCGGGCAATGTCGCCGTAGGAGAACCAGGTCGCCAGCATCCGCTCGTCGACCGGCTCGGGAAAGGAGGAACCGATACGTATCGCGACGGTCTCGACGCCGTGCTTGTCCCAGTAGAGTCGACCCATCAGTTCGCCGTACGCCTTCGACAATCCGTAGAATCCGTCCGGACGAAGCTGGCAATCGTCGTCCAGTCTTTCTGTGCGCTCGTGAAATCCGATCGCGTGGTTCGATGACGCGAACACGACCCGCGCCTTCTCGCGGCGTGCCGCCTCGTAGACATGATAAAGGCCGCGGATGTTCGGGCCGAGCACCTCCTCGAAGGGCCGCTCCACCGACACGCCGCCGAAATGGAGAATCGCGCCGCAGCCTTCCGCGAGGCGCAGCAGCGTCACCCCATCATTGAGGTCGGCTTTCGTGAAGGTGGCGCTTTCCGGCAATGTCTCCGGGAAGTTCGCGATATCGGTGAGCCGCAGGCTCCAGCCCTGCTGCGCGAGCGCACGGGTCAGCACGCGCCCAAGCGCGCCGGACGCTCCGGTCAGCAGCACAGGCTTTTCGGGTTTATCGGTCATGACGTTTCCTCCGCATCGCCGCGCGTGGCCAGAGTGGCGAACGCGCACGCTGTCACTTTTTGCAATAGCGGATTGGTGGTGGTCCTGTATATGCTGCCCGGCGCGCGGCGATGTCGCGCCCAAAAACGGCAGCCCCAATGGGGTTCGGAAACCGAGGGAGGAGTTCGATGCGAAATACCGCCCAAGCTGGGCTGCGCGGGCAACGTGCGCCCATTCTCTCCTGGCTAGTCGCTAGTGTCATTGTCGTCTTCGCGGCGTCCGGCGCCTTCGCGCGGGAGCCGACCGGATTGGCCAACGTGATGATCCTGGCGACCGGCGGCACCATAGCGGGAAGTGGCGCGACCAGCACCACGACGGTCGGTTACACGGCAGCGACGGCCGGTGTCGACGCGCTCATCAACGCCGTGCCGGAGCTCAAGAAAGTCGCGAATATCAAGGGTGAGCAAGTCTTCCAGATCGCCAGCGAGAACATGAACAACGACTACTGGCTGAAGCTCGCGAAGCGCGTGAATCAGCTCCTCGCTCAGGACGATGTCGATGGCATCGTCATCACGCACGGGACCGACACGATCGAGGAGACGGCCTACTTCCTCGATTTGGTCGTGAAGAGCCGCAAACCTGTCGTCGTCATCGGCGCCATGCGGCCGCCGACGGCGATGAGCTCCGACGGGCCGATCAACCTCTATAACGCTGTCACCCTCGCCGCCAGCGAAGACGCCGTTGGAAAGGGCGTATTGGTCGCGCTGAACGACGAGATCAATGCGGCCCGCGATGTGACCAAGGCGAACACCGCGACGCTCTCCACCTTCCGCGCGCCGGAACTAGGCTTGCTCGGCTACATGCAGGACAACAAGCCGCATTTCTACCGTGTATCAACACGCAAGAATACGGCCGACAGCGAATTCGATGTCAGCAATCTCGACGTGCTGCCAGCCGTGGACATCGTGTACGGGTATGCCAACATGAACCGCATCGCCCTCGACGCCTTTGTCGCTGCCGGGGACAAAGGCATCATCCACGCGGGCACGGGCGACGGCAGCCTGGCCAACGTCGCCAAGACTGGGTTGACCGAGGCACGCCAGAAGGGCGTGATCATCGTACGCAGCGCCCGGGTAGGCAATGGCATTGTCGCGCGCAACGGCGAAGCCAATGACGACCAGCTGGATTTCGTCGTGTCCGACACCTTGAACCCGCAGAAGGCCCGCATCCTGCTCATGCTGGCCCTGACCAAGACGAACGACACGAAGGAAATCCAACGAATGTTCTACACTTACTGAACGAGTCTGGCCGGATCCGGCCTGTCACCGGGCGCGCGGTGATTCAGAGCGGGTCAGGCTGATCGGGCGAGAGCGCGGCCACCACGGCGCGGCAGCCGCGCTCCCTACGCGGCCACCGCTGGGCGGAATTCAGCCGCCGTTGTTATAGTTGCTGGCTTCGACCGGCGTGATCGGCTCAGGGCGAGCAAAGCTTTGCATGGCGATCTTCCACGATCCCCCTTCTTGCCGGAGTACCCTGGAAGAAATGCCCGGCGATTCTCTTGCCTCCAGCCATACCCAAAGAATAATCGCCGCCGACCAGCGCCTCGTCCTTGCTGACCATCTCGGCCATTGTCACGTTGGTCGTGAGATCATTAGCATTCGCGGCCATCAATTCGTGGAAATGGTCCTGAATCGCCGCCCGGCCTTTCATGACGTCGAGCCGGGGCAGCAGTTCCACATAGATCGCGTCCGCCGTGTATTCCGCGCCGACACCGGCGACGTCTTTCCTGCGATACGCTTCAGCGCGCTTTGCGTTGATGGCCGTCGCTGCGGCCCTGAGACTGTCCGCACCCGTAGGCGCTGGCATGTCGGCGGGCTGTGGCGCGGCGGCAAGCAGGAAAAAACCGCTTGCAATCGTCGTTACCGGCAGGAAAAAACGTGTCGCCGAGGCTGCTTTGCTCCGCATCATGGTCGTCCTCCTCACGGCGTTCACCCATCTCCCAAGCGGGATGGGAATCGGAACCTTGCGAGGTCAGGACAGACCGGAGTGTGAACTAGATCACACATCACAATATGTTGTGATTCGAAATAGGTGCGAGGTAGGTCGGTTTCTCGACGATCGGGAGCGGCGCTCGATTGCTGCTTCTCATCGCTCGGCCCATCCCGCGCCGAGCCCGGTCAGCGCCCCTGACGGAACCGCTCGACGGCCGCGACCAGCGCCCGCCGGATGCCCGGCTCCAAAGCCGAATGTCCGGCATCCGGGACGAGGGTTAGTCTGGCGGCGGGCCATGCGGCCGCCAGATCGAAGGCAGTGCAGGCCGGGCAGACCATGTCGTAGCGGCCTTGCACGATCTCGGCGGGAATGTGGCCGATCCGGTCCATGCGGGCGAGCAGCCCTCCCGGCGGCAGGAAGAGATTGTTCGCGAAGTAGTGCGCCTCGATACGCGCCAGCCCGAGCGCGGTCCGGTCCTGCGCGAACGAGGCGACCGTATCGGGGCTCGGCAACAGGGTACTGCACGAGCCCTCGTACACCGACCAGGCTCGCGCCGCGGGCATATGCACGGCAGGATCGGGGTCGGTCAGCCGCCGCAGATAGGAACCGAGAACGTCGGCGCGCTCGCCCCGGGGCAGGAAAGCCACGAAATTGCCGTGCGCGTCGGGAAAGACCGTGCGCAAGCCGTGGAGGAACCAGTCGACCTCCTCCGGCCTGCCGAGAAACACTCCGCGGAGCACGCAGCCCGCGACACGCTCGGGACAGGCCTGGGTGTAGGCCAGCGCGAGCGTCGAGCCCCAGGAACCGCCGAACAGCAGCCAGCGATCGATCCCGAGATGCCGGCGCAGGATCTCGATGTCTTCGACCAGATCCTGGGTGGTGTTGTCGATCAAGCTGCCGAGTGGGCGGGAACGGCCCGCGCCGCGCTGATCGAAAATGATGAGCCGCCAGAAATCGGGGTCGAAAAAGCGCCGATGGACGGCTCCCGCTCCGGCGCCAGGCCCTCCATGTAAGAACAGGACGGGCCGGCCGCGCGGGTTGCCGACCTGCTCCCAGTACATCACGTGGCCCGCCGACAAGGGCAAATACCCGGCTTCAAAGGGTCCGATCTCGGGAAAAAGATCACCGCGGGGCATGACCGCATTCTATCGTAAGGGCAGTCAGCGGCGCCATGTGGCGCGGGGTGGGTCCGGGTCCACCTGATACGCCGGAAAGACCGGCTCAGCATCAGGAGGAAAGGAAAAGGATGGCATCGGAAGACACCGAACGGGCCTTGCGTGTTCGTCTCCGGGAGCGGGAACTCCTCGCCGACCTGGGCGCGTGCGCGCTGAAAACCGAAAACCTCGATGCGCTTCTGCAAGAAGCTTCCCGGTTGGTCGCCGAAGGATTGAACACGGGCTTCTGCAAAGTTCTCGAGTATCTGCCTGACGAAAATCAGTTGCTGGTCCGCACCGGGGTCGGCTGGCGGGATGGCGTGGTCGGCCATGACAAGCTGGATGCGGGCACCTCGTCCCCAGCGGGGTACGCGCTTCACTCGGGACAACCGGTGATCTCGAACCAACTCTCGGAAGAAACCCGTTTCCGGACGCCCCCCTTGCTTTTGGAACACGGCATCGAGGGGGCGATCAACGTCATAATCAGCAGCGACGGCAACGGCTTCGGCGTCCTGGAAGCGGACAGCAGACGTGCCGGGGGCTTCTCGGAAGAGGACATCGCCTTTCTTCAGGCGGCGGCGAACCTGCTCGGCGTGGCGATCGAGCGTCATCGCAAGGAGGCGGATCTTCGCCACGCACTGGAGGCGCAGAGCCTTCTCATTCGGGAGGCGGACCACCGGATCAAGAACAGTCTGCAACTCGTGGCCAGCCTGCTAACCCTGCAACGGTCGAGGCTTACGGATGCTGACGCGACGGCCGCCCTGAATGATGCGATCGCCCGCGTGCAGGCTATCGCGCAAGCGCATCGGGCGCTGCACCGGAGCGCGGATCTGCGAACACTCGCTTTCGGCCAGATGCTGCACGATCTTTGCAATCACGTCGGCCAGCTCAATCCCGCCCTTACCATCGAATGCACCGCCGAGGAGGATCTCGAGCTCGACGCCGAGCGGGCAATTCCGCTAGGCCTCGTCGTCAGCGAACTGCTCACGAACGCCATGAAACACGCCTACCCGGAAGGGCAGCCGGGGACGGTTCGCGCCTCGGCCGTCCTCGCCAACGGCTATCTGGAGGTCGTTATCGCCGACCAGGGCGTGGGTATGCCGCCAGGGTATGACCAGACGAACAGCCTCGGGGCCACGATCATTCGTTCGCTCGCCAAGCAGGTCGGCGCGGAGCTGAGAGTGTCGTCCGAACAGGAACAGGGCGCCACGGCGCTGCTGCGGTTGCCGGCGCAAACCGGGACGGCGTGACCGGTCCCTCTTGGAAAAACGAGAGCGGACACCTATCGTGTCGCAATCGCGATCCGGGCGGACACTTATGGGAACTCTCATCCTTGGAGGGCTGGATTCCGGCTTTCGGTTCGTCGCCCGCGATCGATCCCCTACCTAAAGCCCCTCGCCTCCGTCCCTCATGCTTGGCCGAGGCGGCCCATGAACCTGCGCGGGCACAGATTGAAAGAAGCAGAATGAACGAAGCAGTCCAGGTCACGCGGCTTTCGTCCGGCCTCACCGTCGTGACGGAGCGCATGGACCGGGTCGAGACCGTGTCGCTGGGCGCCTATGTCGCCACGGGCACCCGCCACGAGCTGGCGGAGGAGAACGGTGTTTCCCATTTTCTCGAACACATGGCCTTCAAGGGCACCGAGCGGCGCAGCGCGGCCGACATCGCCGAAGAGATCGAGGCGGTTGGCGGACACATCAATGCCTACACGGCTCGCGAGCAGACCGCTTATTACGTCAAGGTACTCAAGGAAGACACGGCGCTCGCCGCCGACATCATCGGCGACATCCTGACGCATTCCGCCTTCGACCCCGAGGAGGTCGAGCGGGAGCGCGGCGTCATCCTGCAGGAGATCGGACAGGCGAACGACACGCCCGACGACATCATCTTCGACCATTTCCAGGAGACCGCGTTTCCACGTCAGCCCATGGGCCGGCCGGTGCTGGGCACCGAACGGGTGATTCGGGAAATGCCGCGGACGGCGCTCACCGGCTACATGCGCCGGCATTATGCCGCGAGCAGCGTGGTCGTCGCGGCGGCCGGGGCGCTCGATCACGAGCAAATGCTGGACCTTGTCGGACAGCATTTCCGCGATCTCCCGTCCGAAGCGCCCCCGCCCTATCTGCCGGGCCTCTATGAGGGCGGCGAATTCCGGGAAACGCGGGAGCTGGACCAGGTCCATATCGTGCTCGGCTTCCCCTCCGTGGCTTACGGAGATCCCGACTACTACCCCGCGCTGCTGCTCTCGACGTTGCTTGGCGGCGGAATGTCGTCGCGACTCTTCCAGGAGGTGCGGGAAAAGCGCGGGCTCGTCTATTCCATCTACTCTTTCGCGGCTCCGTACATGGACGGCGGCTTGTTCGGCATTTACGCGGGTACCGGCGAACGGGAGGTGGACGAACTGGTCCCGGTCACGCTGGAGGAGCTGCGCAAGGTCCAGCACCAAGTGAGCGAGCCGGAGCTGGCCCGCGCCCGCGCGCAGGTAAAGGCGTCGCTGCTGATGTCCCTCGAGAGCACGGGTAGCCGCTGCGAGCAGCTCGCCCGTCAGCTCCAGGTATTCGGGCGCATCATCCCCACCGCCGAGACGGTGGCGAAGATCAACGCCGTGACCCTGGCCGACGTGCAACGCGCCGCCGCTCGTCTGTTCCGGAGCCGCCCGACCCTCGCGGCGCTCGGCCCGGCCTCGCGGGTCCCGCCGCTCGCCGACATCGCGGAGAAGCTGGCGGCGTGATGGACGATGTCGAGCTGTTGCAGGACCTGATCGGTCGCGCGCAGAAAGCCGGTGCGGACGCCGCGGACGCCGTGCTGGTCGCCGGCACGTCCGTCTCGGTCCAGCGTCGGCTCGGTCGGACCGAGCACGTCGAGCGGTCCGAGGGCCGCGATCTCGGCCTGCGGGTTTTCGTGGGACACCGCTCCGCCATAGTATCCTCGACCGCCACCGAGCCCGGCGGCTTTTCCGAACTCGCAGAGCGCGCCGTGGCGATGGCGCGCGTGGTTCCCGAGGACCCCTTCGGGGGGCTCGCCGACGAAGCCGCGTTCGTCGATCCGACACCGTTGGATCTCGCCGATGTAGCGGAGCCGGACACCGAGGCACTGGTCGCCCGCGCCGCGACCGCCGAGGAGGCGGCGCTCGCGGTGCCCGGCATCACCAACTCCGAGGGCGCGGGGGCCGGATACGGGCGGATGCACCTGGTGCTCGTCACCTCCGCCGGGTTCGCCGGCCGCTTCACTCGCACCAGTCATTCCGTGTCGGCGACCGCGCTTGCCGGACAAGGGACGGATATGCAGCGGGATTACGACTTCTCGTCGGCGGTCCATCTCGCCGATCTGGAAGATGCCGCCGCCATCGGCCGCTCGGCGGGCGAACGCGCCATCGCCCGCCTCAATCCGCGCCGACCGCAAACCGCCAAACTTCCCGTGGTGTACGATCCTAGAGTGGCCGGCGGGCTGCTCGGCCATTTGGCGGGCGCGATCAACGGTGCGGCGGTGGCGCGCGGGACCACCTTCCTCAAAGACAAGCTGGGCAGCCGCATCTTCCCCGAGGGCATCACGATCCAAGACGATCCCCACCGCGTCCGCGGCCTTCGCTCGCGCCCGTTCGATGGTGAGGGGGTGCCGACTTCGGCGCGTGCCCTCGTCCAGGACGGGGTGGTGACCACGTGGCTGCTCGACAGCCGGACGGCCCGGCAGCTCGGAATGAAAACCACCGGCCACGCCGCGCGCGGCACCGGCGGCCCTCCCTCCCCGGCGCCCAGCAACCTCTACATGATACCCGGCAAGCAGACCCCGGCCGAGCTGATGGCCGATATCCAGGAAGGGCTGTACATCACCGAGCTGATCGGCATGGGGATCAACGGCGTCACCGGCGACTACAGCCGTGGGGCTGCGGGCTTCATGATCCGGGACGGCGCGCTCGCCGAGCCGGTCGCGGAGATCACGGTCGCCAGCAATCTGCTCGACATGTTCGCCCACCTGACCCCGGCCGACGATCTTCGGTTCAAGCGCGGCACGGATGCTCCGACCGTTCGGGTGGACGGAATGATGATGGCGGGAGCCTGACTTTCGCGCGCTCTCCCGCGCGGGCCTCTGTCCCCCGGACAAGCGAAACACCATATTCCCGCAGCCATGTTCACGAGAAAGCGAGGCGCCATGCGCCGCACATCCCTCCTTCTGGCCGCAGTCGCCGCTCTGGCCTTTGCGCTGACGCCGGGCTTGGCCGACGCGCGGGCGGGCGGGGGCGGTTCCTTCGGCAGCCGCGGCAGTCGGACCTGGTCGGCGCCGCCGCCGACCAATGTGGCGCCGTACTCCGCCCAGCCCATGCAGCGGAGCCTGACTCCGAACGCGCCCTCCCCGTCCCAGGGCTTCGGCCGGCCGGCCTTCGGCACGCCCTATCGGCAGGGCTCACCTTTCATGTCCGGCTTGCTGGGCGGATTGCTGGGCGCCGGGATCGGTGGGCTGCTGTTCGGCCACGGTCTCTTCGGCGGCCTCAGCGGGATCGGCAGCTTCTTCGGCTTCCTGCTGCAAATCTTCCTGATCGTGCTCGTGGTGCGGTGGCTGTTCCGCCGGTTCCGCGGCACCCAGCCGATGTTCGCGGGCGGCGCACCGAACTTCTTTGCCCGCATGGCCCCTGGCAGCGGACAGATGCCCGGCGGAGGATCGGGATCCGCTCGCCCAGCCGCGGGACCGCCGGTCGCGATTACGCCGGCCGATTACCAGGCCTTCGAGCAGATCCTGAAAGACGTGCAGGCGGCTTGGTCGTCTGCCGATCTCAACGTTCTGCGCGCTTTGGCGAGCCCGGAGATGGTGAGCTACTTCGCCGAGCAGCTCGCGGACTACTCCAGCCGAGGGGTGCGCAACACGGTCACTGATGTGCGTCTGTTGCGCGGCGACCTGTCGGAAGCTTGGCAGGAGAATGGACGCGACTACGCCACGGTCGCGATGCAGTTCTCGATGCTCGACGTCACCCGTGACGCCACGGGGCGCATCGTGGATGGCAGCCCGACGGAGCCGGTAACCGCGACCGAGCTCTGGACTTTCGTACGCTCCCCCGGCGGGCGCTGGATCCTGAGCGCGATCCAGCAGGGAAGGTGATATGGCGCGCATCGACGAGAGTCGGCTGTTCGTGCCCGTCAACATCGCCGTGCTGACGGTCTCCGACACGCGCACGGAATCGGACGACACATCGGGCAATGCGTTGGCCGAACGGATCGCCAAGGCCGGCCACCGCGTTGCCGCCCGCGCTATCGAGAAGGACGATGCCGCCGGGATCGAGCGGCGATTGCGGAGCTGGATCGCGGACCCGCAGATCGACGCGGTCATCACAACCGGCGGCACCGGGATCACCGGCCGCGACGTGACGCCGGAAGCTTTCGAGCGCGTGGTGGAGAAGCGCATCGAGGGCTTCGGTGAGTTGTTCCGGATGTTGAGCTATCAGAAGATCGGCACGTCCACGATCCAGTCCCGCGCGCTCGGCGGCGTTGCCGGCGGCACCTACTTGTTCGCCCTGCCGGGCAGTCCGAGTGCGGTGAAGGAAGCCTGGGACGATATTCTGCTGTGGCAACTCGATAGCCGGCACCGGCCCTGCAACCTCGTCGAGCTGATGCCTCGGTTGCAGGAGCACATCAAAGCGGAGACCACTTCCGCTCATCCCCGCGGAGGCGGGGACACTCCGCTCATTCCCGCGAACGCGGGGACACGTCCGCTCATCCCCGCGAACGCGGGGATCCAGGTCTCGCATAAGCACCCGCCCTCACCGGCGGCCGCGTTCCTGTGCTGCCAGAAAACGCTCCGCGAGCGCGCTGTAGATCGGGCGATGGCAAACGAGGCGCGAGACGCCGAACGCGAGGAATGCCGTCGCCATCAGCGGAATCGTGACCCGCTGATTGTCCGTCATTTCCACCACGATCACGGTAGCGGTGATCGGCGCCTGCACGACTCCGGAAAAATACGCGACCATTCCGAGCAGGACGACGGCTCCGGCCGGGGCAGGAACGAACTGCGCGATCTCGTTGCCGATCCCGGCCCCCACGGCAAGCGACGGCGCGAATATGCCGCCCGGAATCCCGCTGAGATACGATACAACGTTGGCGGCCAGCTTGAGCAGCGGGAAGGCGGCGACGAGATGGGCATGGCCCTCGACCATGCCGCGCGCTTGCGCGTAGCCGGTTCCATAAGTCTGGCCATCGGAGACGATGCCGATGGTCGCGAGCGCGAGCCCGCAAAGCGCCGCGAAAGCCAAAGGATAGCGCAAGACGAACCCACCTGCCCGGCCGGGCAGGCCGCGAGCCGCGATGATGAGGGTCGTGCTGAACAACCCGCCGGCCAGGCCGCCGATCACGCTGCACAGCAGTACAGCGGTCCAGCCGGCGCCGAAATCGAGCACCGCCGAGGTCTCGCCGAAATAGCTGTAATTGCCGACGAGCGCGAGCGTCGTCGCGCCGGCGATGATAACGGCCGTAAATACGGTGCCCGAGGTGCGCGATTCGAAGGAGTGGCTCAGCTCCTCGATCGCGAACACGATCCCGGCGAGGGGCGTATTGAAAGCGGCCGCGATCCCCGCAGCGCCGCCCGCCAGCACGAGCGCGCGCTGTAGATCGCGGCGTGGCAACCGGAGCCATTGACCCAGCGTGCACATGATGGCGGCGCCCACCTGCACGGTTGGCCCCTCGCGACCGATCGAGGCGCCGCAGGCGAGGCCAAGCAGCGTCAATCCCACCTTGCCGACGGCGATCCGGAGCGACAACACACGCGCCACCGCCTCCCGATCCCGCATTTGAATCGCCGCGATGGTTTGCGGAATGCCGCTTCCCTGCGCGCCCCGAAAGACCCGTTGCGTGAGCATGACCGAGAGCATCAGGCCCGCCGGCGTGATGATCAGCGCAAGCCAGGGACGCGAGCCGGTGACGGCCGCGAACAGCGCGGATGCCTCGTTCGACGCTGCGGCGAAGCCGATCGCGATAACGGCCACCAAGACCGCGCCGACCCAGAAGACGACATGTCGCAACCACAGCCGCGGCGATATGAGCCGCAACCGCATGGCGTGCCGCATGCGCGCCGTGCGGCCGACGCTCAGCTCCGGCATTCCACCCGCATGAGCCGATACTCCTCGACCGTGTCCACGTCGCGCAGTGTGCGCAGGAAGGCGATCCGCCTTCCGGCGAAATTCGCGAGCGTGTCGGAAAGCGCATGTTCGCTCGACCAGCGGACGCCGGCAAACGGGCGCGCGGGCCGGCGCCGTGAGAGCGCCACGAGCCAGTAGCCGCCGTCCGCCGCCGGGCCGAACACGGCTTCGGCGCGTCCGAGCGAGCGGAAGGCGGCGGCGATGTCGGCGGCGGTCACGTCGGGGATGTCACTGCCCACGACAGCCACACGGCCGCGCTGAAAACGCCGGCAGGCGCGGTCCATCCGCTCGCCCAAATCACCCCGGCCCTGCCCGAAGCGGCGGACGCATGCCGGGGCCGGCATATACCCTTTATCGGGCGTGATCGCGATCACCGTCCGAAAGCGCCGGTCGGTCGCAAGGGCGCGGACGACGCGGCGGAACGTGGCGGTATGAAAGCGGAGGGCGGCGCGGTCGCCGATGCCGCGCGCCAGCCGGCGCTTCACCGTGCCAAGCCGGGGGGCGCGCGCGAACACGATCACCGCATCCTTCACGAATACAGCCTCGCGATGACCGAAGGGGGCAGGCCGGCGAAATACAAAGAGAGACAAAGCAGGTTGCGCGCGGATCGGCGGTGCCAGCCGTCGCGCTCCCATCGCGCCGCCGACGTTACGGCATCCGCACCGAGCGGCGCGAGACGCGTGCGGCCGAGGCGCCGCACGAGATCGACGTCCTCCATCAGCGGCAGCGGCCGAATCCCGCCGACCGAGCGCAACAGGTCGCGATGGATCAGCAATCCCTGGTCCCCATAGGGCAAACCCAGCGCCCGGCATCGCCAGGAAACGAGCCGCTCCAGGCGGCGCGCCCGCCGGTCCGCGCTGTCGAGCACGAACCGGAAATAACCGGCCCGGTTCGGCCCATCCGCGACGTGGGCACGAGCCGCGCTCGTCCAGCCGGCAGCCAGCCGTGTGTCGGCGTGCAACAACAACAGCCACGGCGCACTCGCTTCCGCGACTCCGGCCGCGAGTTGCGATCCGCGGCCACGCGGGGCGGCGATCACTCTTGCCCCAAGCGAGCGGGCCAGATCCGGGGTGCTGTCGGTACTGCCGCCATCCACGAGCAGGATCTCGCTCCCCGACCCCACCTCCCGGACGGCAGCGATCGCGAGAGGGAGCGCAGTGGCCGCATTCAGCGCAGGGATGACTACGGAAACGGGCGAGCCAAGGCCGCCAGTGTTCGCTATATGTTCTTGACCTCCGTTAACCAATTTTGCAATCTTCGTTGGAACGGATGGAGAACACCACCATGCGGGACCTCGCGCACGCGGGCAAGTGCCTGGAAGCCGAAGAACCGGCTTTCAGCGATGAGCTAAACCGGGAGGATTGCGACCAACAAGCTTTGGCCTCCATCAGGATGGCCGGCGTGCCGGAGCCGGCCCCGATACCGGAAGCGCCCTCTTTGGCGCGACGTGGGCGAGGCGCCACGATCAATCCCAAGGTGCGCTTCGATTCGCAGGAAGCGGCTCCTTTCGATGACGGGTGGAACACGCTCGCGGCCGAATTCGGCGATCTCCCGCCGCTGCCGACCACGCTGATCCGCGATTCGAGCCGCTCCGTCATCAGCTGGAACGAAAGTCCGGACATCGGCTTCGATCGGGCCGTGAATCCCTACCGAGGGTGCGAGCATGGTTGCGTATACTGCTACGCGCGGCCGACCCACGCCTATCTCGGCTATTCGCCCGGCCTCGATTTCGAAACCAAGCTGATCTTCAAGCCCGAGGTCGCCGCGCTGCTCGAAAAGGAATTGTGCAAACCCGGCTACATCCCGCGCACGCTGGCACTGGGCTCGAACACCGATCCGTACCAGCCCGTTGAGCGCACACTGAAGCTGACGCGAAGCGTTCTCCAGGTGCTCGATCGCTTCAACCACCCGGTCAGCATCGTGACGAAATCGGCCGGCGTACTGCGCGATCTGGACATCCTCTCGAGCATGGCCCAACGGCGGCTCGCGCGGGTCTACGTCTCCGTCACCACCCTGGACCCGGCGCTGGCGCGGCGCATGGAACCCCGCGCGGCGACGCCGGCTCGCCGCCTGCAAACGATTGCCGAACTGACGCGCGCTGGCGTACCCGCGGGCGTGATGTGCGCGCCGGTCATCCCAGGCCTCAACGACGCTGAGATGGAGCGGATCATCGAAGCGGCTGCGAAGTCCGGCGCCCGGCACTCTGGGTACGTGCTGCTGCGGCTGCCCCACGAGTTGCGGCAGATCTTCGAGTCATGGCTGCACGAGCAATTCCCCGACCGGGCCAAGCATGTGCTGAACCTGATCCGGCAGACGCGCGCCGGAGCGCTGAACGAAAGCCGGTTCCATCACCGCTTCACCGGTAACGGCGTCTACGCCGACCTGCTGTTTCGCCGTTTTGCCCGCGCCATCCGCCAATGGGGCCTGGACGAGGCTCGGGAAGGCCTGGACACGACCGCGTTCGCCCCGCCGGCGTTCCAGGCACGCCAAGCAGCCCAGCAACAAATGTCGCTATTCTGAACAGGCGCTCCCGGCTTCCGCCGGCTTCAGCGCGAGTTCTCGGCCGGGGAGACGCGGGCGACTCGGCGGGAGGGCGGCTCGTGTTCTTGCTCCCCAACACGAGAGCAGCGGCCGCCAGCATGAGCGCCATACCGGCCGCATCGGCTACATGCAGGCGCTCCCCATAGACCAACTAGCCCGAGGATCACGGCGATGATCGGCGAGATGAAAGCGTAGGTCCCAGCGCGGCTCGCGCCCCAGTCCCGCACGAGCATGAAGTAGATGATGCTGGCACCCAGCGACCCGGGAATCAGCATTTACCACCAGGCAAGCCAAGCGGGCGCACCCCAGTTGCCGGTCAGCGCCGCACCGACCCCGGGTTCCAACGCCAGCGAGCAAACGAGCAGGGTTCCACCGCCGATCACGTTGGTCATCGCCGCCACGTGCGCCGGGGGCATGGTGCGCATCAAGGGACGGGCCAGAACCGACCCGGCGCAGTAGACGAGACACCCCGCCAACACCCCAAGCGCCCCCAAGAGCTCCGATAGATCCAATTCCCCGGCGGCCGCGGCAGGGCCGAACAGCAGGGCGATGCCGGCGATGCCCAGCAGAATCCCCAATCCCTGACGCAGACTGAATGTTTCCTGGCCCACCGCGATCCCGAAGCCCAGCAGCCCGATCGGGGTAAGCGCCGAGTTGATGACCGAGGCGAGGCCGCTGCCCACGTATCGCAGGCTGTAGAGCATCAAGGCTTGGTTCATCGCGACCATCAGCAGCGAGACCACGACGAGACGGCCGATGACCCGGATGCTGACCCGGACGGAATGACCCCGGGCCGAGCGCCACAGCAGCAACACCATGCCGGCTACCAGCCAGCGGGTTCCCGAAAAGAAGGCAGGCGGCACGTTCATCGCGCCCACCTTCAACGCGAGCCAGGTGGTGCCCCATACGAGGCAAAGA
Source organism: uncultured Alphaproteobacteria bacterium (assembly GCA_963808965.1). GTDB lineage: Bacteria > Pseudomonadota > Alphaproteobacteria > Acetobacterales > Acetobacteraceae > CAWEHU01. The sequence goes on along the minus strand of CAWEHU010000014.1, from coordinate 15,915 downwards.
ATCACGAACAGCACGCGCTGCTGCGTTGAGGTCGAGAGCGGCATGCCGTCCTGTCGGTAGCTCGTCGAAGCCCTCAACTTGGCGTGCCGCCGCCGGATCCCGATGCACGAATGCCGCAGGGCTGAACCGTCAGGGCCGCGTAGCTTTGCTGGTTTACCCGGTGGTAGCCTGCCGAACCGCGAGGAAGGAAGTATTCGTGTTGGCCGCCGAAAGCCGCGCCGCCGGTGTGAGAAGAGCCGAGATCGACGGCCCTTATTCGTGGCTGCGGCTCGGGTTCACTGTCCTGCTCAGCACGCTTGGCGGCGTCGGCATGTGGTCCGTTGTGGTCGCCCTCCCGACGGTTCAGGCCGAGTTCGGCGTTGCCCGTGCCGGGGCGTCCCTGCCCTACACGCTGGCGATGCTGGGTTTCGGCCTTGGGGGGATATTGATGGGAAAGGCGGCCGATCGCTTCGGCATCGTGCCTCCCCTGATCGTCGCCGCGATCGCACTCTGTCTCGGCTATGTCGCAGCCGGCCTCTCCCACAGCCTCTGGCAATTCGCCCTCGCGCACGGGCTGCTCATCGGGCTCCTCGGCAGTTCGGCCACGTTCGGGCCGCTGATCGCCGATATCTCACACTGGTTCGAGCGGCGGCGCGGGCTGGCTGTCGCCCTCTGCGCCTCCGGAAATTACTTCGCCGGCACCGTCTGGCCGCCGATCGTGGAGCACTTCATCCAGACGGTCGGCTGGCGTCAGACCCATATCGGGATCGGCCTTTTCTGCGCCGTCACCATGCTGCCCCTGGCGCTCACGCTGAGACGCAAGCCGCCGGCGCGGCACGAAAGCGAAGCACGCCAAGCCGCAGCGGGATCACGCGGATCGCTCGGTCTTTCACCGGCCGCGCTGCAAACGCTGCTGTGGATCGCGGGGCTCGCTTGCTGTGTCGCGATGTCGATGCCGCAGGTCCATATCGTCGCGTATTGCGGCGATCTCGGCTACGGCGTGGCCCGGGGCGCTCAGATGCTCTCGCTCATGCTCGGCTTCGGCATCGTGAGCCGTGTGGGCTTCGGCTGGATCGCGGACCGCATCGGCGGGCTCGCGACGCTGCTGATCGGCTCCCTGCTCCAGGGCGTCTCGTTGCTCCTCTACCTGGGCTTCAACGGCCTCACGTCCTTGTACGTCATCTCGGCGCTGTTCGGACTGTTCCAGGGCGGCATCGTGCCGAGCTACGCGATCATCGTGCGCGAGTATTTCCCGCCGGGGGAGGCCGGCACACGCGTCGGCATCACGATGATGGCAACGCTGCTCGGCATGGCGCTCGGCGGCTGGATGTCCGGGGCGATCTTCGATCTCACTGGCTCGTACAGGGCCGCTTTCGCCAATGGCGTGCTGTGGAACGTGCTGAACGGCGGCATCGTCCTGTTCCTTCTACTGCGTCGCGGCGGGCGTCTGGCTCATCCCGCTCCGGCGTAACCTCCTGCACCTGTCAAACTAAGGGTTGCTAAGCAGGGACCCCCCTCTGCTAGACACACCCGAAAGAGGGCAAGTCCGCGACCGTCGGTTGCGGAAATGTCGCCCTGAAAGGCGGTCGCCAGCAGGAAGGGTGGATGCGTGCTTGATTTGAGCCTCTATCAGGAAGTGTTCCGGGATGATTTCACCGGGACCTCGCTTGATCGATCCAAGTGGCAGATCCTCTTCGGCGGGCCGAGCACCAACGGGGCGTTCGTCTGGTCGCACGATGACGTTTCCGTCGGAAACGGCGAACTGACGCTCAGCATGACCAACCACCCGTCGGGCTGGACCGCGGGGGGCATCAGTACCGGGAGGCGCAGGGAGCGAGTTCGGATTGTATCAGGTCCGGGCGCGGATGGACCCGGGCCAGGGAGTCGACGGAGGCGCCCTTCTCTGGCCGGCGTCCAACATCTGGCCAGGCCCGGAAGTCGATTTGATGGAATCCCCCAATGCAGACCGCTCGCACGACTACTTGACCGTCCATTGGTTGGGAAACAACGGTCAAGACTTGTATAATACTTACGGGTTCTCGCTCGACGTCAGCCAGTGGCACACTTATGCGCTCGATTGGACCCCGGACCTGCTGACCTATTACATCGATGGCCAGCCGGTTCTCACGACCTCGGATCACGTCCCGCAGGCGCCCGAGTGGCTTTCTTTGCAAGGATACGTGGCGAATGCCGGAGACCTTGTGTACGCGGGCGGACCCAGCGCCGCGACGCCACCTGTGGTCAGCCTCCACGTCGACTGGGTCAGCATTTCTCAGCTGAACACGCCCCCCGCTCCTATTCCCGAGCCTGGCACTCTATTGCTGCTTTGCACGGCCGTGTTGGCCACCGGACTCGCGGCACGTTTCGGAACCTCTGCTCGAGCCACTGGTTGACGCTGGCGAGAGTTGGGCTTGAGGTCGTTAGCTGAATGCAGTCGCTCGCCGTAAAGGTCGTCATCGTGACGGGCGCGAGCCGGGGTATCGGCGCCGCGGCCGCGGAGGCTCTTGCTCAGGCGGGGGCGTCGGTCATGCTCGCCGCGCGGGACGGAGCGCGAGCGAGCACGGTGGCGCGGGCGATCACCGACGCCGGCGGAAGAGCCGAGGCAATGGGCTGCGACGTATCCGATTACGGGGCGGTCGAGCAGCTCGTGCAAGCGACCCGGGAAAAGCTCGGACCGGTCGACGCCCTCATCAACAACGCTGGCATGGTCGATCCGATCGGTCCTTTGGCCGTCACCGACCCGGCCGCTTGGGCGCGGAATATCGCGGTCAATCTCACCGGCGCGTACCACGCCGTTCGCGCAGTGCTGCCGGACATGCTGGCCGCCGGTCGCGGCACCATCGTCAATCTCTCCTCGGGAGCCGCCCACCGGCCGCTCGAGGGGTGGAGCGCGTACTGCGCGGGCAAGGCGGGTCTTGCCATGCTCACCGCCTCGATCGCGCTGGAGACCGCTTCATCCGGCATCCGCGTCTTCGGACTCTCGCCGGGGACGGTGGACACCGACATGCAGGGCGCGATCCGGGCTTCCGGGATCAACCCAGTCAGCGCCATTCCCCGCGCCGCTCTCGCTCCGGTCGAGCACCCGGCGCAGGCCATCGTCTACCTATGCACGCGCGATGCGGACGACCTGTCCGGGCAGGAGATGTCGTTGCGAGACGAGGCGTTCCGGCGACGAATCGGACTGGACTGAACAGGGTCGGATCGCCGTAGCCGGAATCCCCGGCAGCTCTGCTATGCAATTCGCCATGCCGAACTTCGCGCTGGAAAAGAAGGCCGGAGGACGCGTGGCCGGAGTGGACGAGGTCGGGCGCGGACCACTCGCCGGCCCCGTTCTGGCGGCCGCGGTCGTCTTTCCCTCCGGCGTTCCCCGCAAGCTCGCGGGACTGCTGGACGATTCCAAGAAACTCACGCCGGAGCAGCGCCTGGCGGCGTTCCTGGCGCTGCGCGCCTCCGGACGCGCGGAGATCGGCGTCGGTGCCGCCTCGGTCGCGGAAATCGTCCGCCTCAACATCCTGCATGCGTCTTTGCTCGCCATGTGCCGGGCCGTCGCGCGCTTGCCAGCCCCGCCCGATCTGGCCTTGGTCGACGGCGACCGGCCGCCTGCCCTGCCCTGCTCGGTTCGCTGCGTGGTGGGTGGCGACGGGCTGAGTCTATCCATCGCGGCGGCGTCCATCGTGGCCAAGGTGCTGCGAGACCGGGCGATGGTCCGTCTGGCCGCCCGCTTTCCGGGTTACGGCTGGCACGAGAACGTGGGCTATTCCACGCCCTTTCATCGGGCGGCCCTGGTCCGTCTCGGTCCGACCCGGCACCACCGGCCGACATTCGGCGCGGTCCGCCAGCTCGCTCTCGATCTCGCGCTCGCGGAGGGCTAGCCGAGAGGCGGCCGAGTTCGGGGAGCTCGGCAAGCATGGTGTGGGCGTAGACCGGGCCGACGCCGATCACGGTCTGCAAGTTTCTCAGGGCGGCGGCGGCGCCGGGTCGGCCTCGATCGCGCCGGCGATCTCGCCTCGAGCTGCGCGAGCACGGTTTCGAGCGCTGCGATCACCTGCGCGAGCGTTTGCCTTACCGCGCTGGCCTGCGCGGTGCCGGCGCGGCAGCGTTCGGCGTGCAAGGTATCGACGAGCTGGCGGCGGCGAACCACCATCTCGCGCAGCGCCTCGTTGCCTTCGACGAGCGACGCGAGGCCGCGGCCCGCGAGTTCGAGAGCGGCGAAGTCGGCGAGCAGGCCGGCATCGAGCCGGTCGGTCTTGGCCTTGACGCCACGCCGGGTGCGGAACGCCGCGGCTTCATTGGGGTGCACGCGCGCGAACGGCACGGCTGCCTCGCGCAGGCATTGGCGTAGCGCGCGTTCATAGCCACCGGTCGGCTCGAAGAGGGCGGCGGCCGGGCCATTCCCGCAGTTCGGATTGACGCGGAGTTGGGCGAGCCGTCACCATGCGCCCCCGCCCTGGAGAGCGCCCGAGCCCCAATTGGAGATCACCCGCGAACTGCCGCTGGATCAGGTTCTGCTGGGCGACTGCGTTCGGCTAATGCGAATGCTGCCGGCCGCCTCGGTGCACTGCGTGTTCGCCGATCCGCCCTACAACCTCCAGCTCCGCGGCGAGTTGCGACGGCCCGACGACAGTCTGGTGGACGGGGTGGACGAGGACTGGGACCGTTTCGCCGACTTTCCGGATTATGACGCCTTTACCCGCGAATGGCTGGCCGAATGCCGGCGGCTGTTACGGAAAGACGGCACGATCTGGGTGATCGGCGCCTATCACAACATCTTCCGCATCGGGGCGATCTTACAGGATCTCGGCTTCTGGATCCTGAACGACGTCATCTGGCGCAAGGCGAACCCGATGCCAAACTTTCGTGGCCGCCGCTTCACCAACGCGCACGAGACCTTGATCTGGGCCGCGCGTGGCCGCGACAGCCGCTATCGCTTCAACTACGCCGCGATGAAAGCCCTCAACGACGACATCCAGATGCGGAGCGACTGGCTGCTGCCGCTTTGCACGGGAGCGGAAAGGCTGCGCAATCAGCACGGGCTCAAACTGCATCCGACGCAGAAGCCCGAGGCGCTGTTGCATCGCATCCTGCTTGCCAGTACCGGGCCGGGAGAAGTCGTGCTCGACCCGTTTCTCGGCACCGGCACCAGCGCCGTGGTGGCGCGCCGGCTGCACCGGCATTTCATCGGCATCGAGCGCCATCCGGCTTACGCCGAAGCGGCCATCGGCCGCGTCCGCCGCACCCGGCCCGCGCCGCAAGGAGGGCTCGCGGTTACGCCCTCCAAACGCGATGCGCCGCGCGTGCCCTTCGGCAACCTGGTCGAGCGTGGCATCGTGCCTCCCGGCACTGTGTTGTACGACCGCGCGCGCCGCGTCAGCGCAACGGTGACGGCGGATGGAACGGTCATTGCCGGTCAGGAACGCGGCTCCATTCATCGGGTCGGCGCCGCGGTGCAGAACGCGCCTTCATGCAACGGCTGGACGTTCTGGCACCTGGAGCGCGATGGGACGCTGATGGCGCTCGATAAATTGCGAGCTGTCGGAAATACGGAGGCCTGAAACTATCGAGCCCGGGCGTGGACCTCTCGTTGAGCCGGCGCTCCGGCCGACCCTTTTAGTGGCAAGCCCGTTGGTTCACACCTGACGCCGAAAGGACGGATTCCGATGGATCAAGCGCTTCCCGCATCGCCGACCGGTGCCGACGCCGTCCCGGACAGCCGGGGCCTCAATCTATACCGTGCCGACCCGGATCTCGCCCGTTTGGCGGCACTTTATCTGCCGGGCGATCTCGCCGCACATCTGACACCCCATCTCGACCGGCTCGGCGCCTTGGCGGGCGGACGGCTCGATGAACTCGCGGGACTGGCCGACCGCAACCCGCCCGTGCTGCATCCGCGCACTCGCACGGGCGAAGATGCGCCGCACATCGAAAAGCATCCGGCTTACACCGAGATGGAGCGGCTCGCCTTCGGCGAGTACGGCCTCGCCGCGCTGTCCCATCGCGGCGGCGTGCTCGGCTGGCCGGAACCGATGCCGCCGCTCGCCAAGTACCTTATCGTTTATCTGTTCGTGCAGGCCGAGTTCGGCCTGATGTGCCCGGTCAGCATGACGGACAGCCTGACGCGCACACTGCGCCGGTTCGGTGATCCCGCGCTCGTGGCGCGCTACCTGCCGGCGCTGACCAGTCAGGACATGGACGCGCTGCATCAAGGGGCGATGTTCATGACCGAGCAGGGCGCGGGCTCCGACGTCGGCGCCACCGCGGTGATCGCGGAGCCGCGCTCGGACGGCGCATGGAAGCTCACCGGCGACAAGTGGTTCTGCTCGAACCCGGACGCCGATCTCGCCATGGTGCTGGCGCGTCCGGTGGGAGCGCGCAGCGGTATCAAGGGCGTCGCGTTGTTTTTGCTGCCTCGCCGTACGCCGGATGGAGGCCTCAATTCGTACCGGATCGTGCGTCTCAAGGACAAGCTCGGCACACGCTCGATGGCAAGCGGCGAGATCCGCTTGGAGGGCGCGCTCGCCTGGCTCGTCGGCGACATCGGCGCCGGTTTCCGCCAAATGGCGGATATGGTGAACAACTCGCGCCTGTCCAACGGGGTGCGCGCCGCGGGGCTGATGCGCCGCGCCGTGACCGAGGCGCTGTTCGTGGCGGAGCGGCGCGTCGCTTTCGGTACGCGGCTGATCGAGATGCCGCTGATGCGCCGGCAACTTGTCAAGCTGCTCGTCTGGTCGGAGCAGGCGCGCAGCATGATGTTTCAGACCGCCGAAGCGCTGCGCCGCGCCGACGCCGGAGAATTTGGCGCCTACCCTCTGTTGCGCATCCTGACGCCGCTCATCAAGTTCCGCGCTTGCCGGGACGCGCGCAAGGTGGCCGGCGACGCAATGGAAGTGCGCGGCGGCTGCGGCTATATCGAGGAATGGCCCGACGCCCGCGTGCTTCGAGACGCGCATCTTGGATCGATTTGGGAAGGCACCAGCAACGTCGTGGCCTTGGACGTGCTGCGTGCCGCCCGGCGGGAGAACGCGCTCGAGGCGCTGACCGCGCACGTGCGCGCGTTGGCCGGCGATACTCGGGCGATGTTACCCGAGCTGCCCGCCGCGCTCGATCGCGCGATCGCACTGGCCGAGATAGCGGATAAACCGGACGGCGCCGCGCTGGCTCGTCAAGCCGCATCGGCCCTGTATCATGTGACCTCGGCTGCCGCGATGGGGTGGGAGGCGGCACGCCTCGACGATCGCCGGCGCGCGGTGATGGCGCGTATGGTGCTGATACACCGCGTCCTTCCCCGCGATCCGCTCGCCGCCGCATCCGAGATGGAGCTCGTCGACGAGGCGCTTGGCAAGACGCCCGCCATTTCGGCGGCAGCCGTGCATTGATGCGCGCTTATGTCGCAGGGGATCGGCGCGCCGGGCCTTTGTTCCGCGCCAGCTTTCTGTTACGGGCAGCGCGTGCGTGGTGCTCGCCGTATTTCATGCCTTCGAGCTTGAGCCCGTCGGGGTCTAGGAAGAATACGGCGTAGTAGTCGTCGTAGTACTCGGCGGCCGGGTCGACGATGGTTGCGCCGATCTCCTGAAGGAACAAGTGCAACGCATCCACGTCCTTACGGCTGCGCAACTGGAACGCATAATGATGAAAGCCGACATCGCCGGTGCGGTGCTTGTGCTTCCGGCCTTCGGCGTCGGCCGGGCCGATCCAAAATCGCGTCTTGCCGTTGGTCCAGCCGATGGCGTCCTCGTATTCCTCGGACAGCTCGAAACCGAGAAAGTGGAACAGCCGTTCGTAGAAAGCCTTCGACTTCTCGTAGTCGCTTACCCGGATGACCAAGTGGTCGATCCCTACCACGCGTACCATGTTGCACTCGCTTTCGGGCACGGGTTCTTGGCCTCGGAATTTCGTCGTCACGGATCAGGCCAGCGCGCGCTCCAGCACGCGAACGGAATGCAGCGCCGTGCGACCGGCGAGGTCGGCGATCTGGTGCCGGCAGGAAGTGCCGTCCGCGACGATGAGGTCGTCCGTGGCGGCATCCCGCACCGCCGGCAGCAAGTCCCGCTCGGCCATTGCGCGCGAGACCTCGAGCGTGTCCGCCTGATACCCGAACGCCCCCGCCATCCCGCAGCAGGACGACGCGATGGGCTTCACCTTCAGCTCCGGAACGAGTTTCAGCATCGCCAGCGCGTTCGGGAAGGCGCCGAAGCTCTTCTGGTGACAATGACCATGAACATGCGCCGTCGTTTCAATCGGCCGCAACGGCAGAGACGGCTTCTCGCGCGCGATGAACTCGCTGAGCAGAAAGGCCCGCCCCGCCATGTCTTGTGCCTTCGGGCCAGGCAGCAGCGAGCGGAACTCGTCCCGCAAGGTGAGCAAGCAAGAGGGCTCCAGGCCGATCACTGGCCTCGGTCCGGCAAGCACGGCCAAGACGCGCTCGGCCTCGGCACGCGCCTTATCGATCAGCCCGGCAGCAAGCGAGGTGCGGCCGCAACAGAGCGGACGGCCCCTGAGCGCCGGCAGCACCGTCCGGTATCCGGCCGCCGCGAGCACGCGCACGGCGGCCCGCAAATTCTCCGGTTCGAAATAGCGGTTGAATGTGTCCGCGAGCAGCAGAACCTCGCCCCGCGGCCGGGCAGGTGCGACGGCATCGGCCTCGGCATCGCGGAACGGGTTTCGGCTCCAGGCCGGCAGCGGACGACTCGCGGCGATCCCGAACCGCCGTTCGGCCGCCCGGCGCAGCGCTGGGACCCGGTTGCGCAGATTGGCGAGCGGTGCGATGCGCGAGAGATAAGGTGCGATGCGTGGCAATTCGGCGATGATCCAGTCGCGCGGTCGCACGCCGTGATGTTCCGCGCGTGCGGCCAGCACCTCGATCTTCATCTTCGCCACATCGACGCCCGTGGGGCACTCGCGGCGGCACGCCTTGCATGACACGCAAAGCTTCATCGCGTCCGCCACGTCGTCTCCCACCATCGCATCGGCGCCGAGCTGGCCCGTGAGCGCGAGCCGCAGCGTATTGGCGCGGCCGCGCGTCAGGTGCTCCTCATCCCGCGTGACGCGGTAGCTTGGGCACATCACGCCCGCGTCGAAGCTCCGGCAGGTGCCGTTGTTGTTGCACATCTCCACCGCGGCCAGCATGCCGCCAAGTGGGCCGGGGTAATCCGACCAGTCGAGCTTCGGCGTGAAACCGGGCGCGGGTGCATAGCCCGGCGCGTAGCGGAACAGGGTGCGGTCATCCATCCGCGGCGGCCGCACGATGCGATTGGGATTGAATAGCGCGTCGGGATCGAAGGCATCCTTCACCGCCTCGAAAGCGCGAGCGATGCGCGGACCGAACATCGTCTCGTTGAACTCGCTGCGCACGATGCCGTCGCCGTGCTCGCCGCTATGCGAGCCCTTGTACTCCCGCACAAGCGCGAAGCACTCCTCGGCGACGGCGCGCATCGTCCTGACGTCCGCCGGGTCCTTCATGTTCAGCACCGGGCGGACGTGCAGACACCCGACGGATGCATGGGCGTACCAGGTGCCCTTCGTCCCGTGCCGCTCGAACACGCGATTGAGTTGTTCGGTGTAGTCCGCGAGATCGGCGAGATCGACCGCGCAGTCCTCGATGAACGACACCGGCTTTCCGTCGCCTTTCATCGACATCATGATGTTTAGGCCGGCCTCGCGCACCTCGGCGATGCGTGCCTGAAAGCCGGCGTCGGTCGCGCGCACGACGGCGCCGGGATAGCCCAGGTCGCCCATGAGCGCGTCCAGCTCGGCCAGCTTTCCGAGCAGAGGCTCGTCCGCATGACCGTGGAACTCGACGATGAGGAGCGAGTCCGGCTCGCCGAGCAGCATCTCGTCGATCGTCGCGCGATAGATCGCGATGCCGCGCCCGAGGTCGATCATGGTGCGGTCCACGAGCTCGACTGCTTCTGGATCGAGCCTCACGATGTGCTGCGCTGCTTCCATCGCGGCGCGGAAGGTGGGGAACTGGCAGATGCCCAGCATCTTGCGTGGCTTGATCGGATGCAGCTCGAGTTCCAGCGTCGTGGAAAAGGCGAGCGTCCCCTCGGAACCGACGAGCAGTCGCGCCAGATTCTCCCGCCCCGCCGACCGTGCCGCCGGTGTCAACACGTCGATGTTGTAGCCGCCGACACGGCGGAGTTGCTTCGGGAACCGGGCGGCGATCTCACTTGCCTGCGCCGCGCCAAGCACCCGCAGACGCTGGATCAGCTCGGTTATGTTGGACGGGACATCCTCGCCGAGATTGTCCGGCAGCGGGCCGAAACGGTGCCGCGTGCCATCGGCCAGAATGGCGTCGATCGCGCGCACATTGTCGGCCATGAGCCCGTAGCGGATGGATTTCGAGCCGCACGAGTTGTTCCCCGCCATGCCGCCGATTGTGCAACGGGAATGGGTGGAGGGATCGACCGGAAAGAAAAGCCCGTGCGGTTTCAATGCGGCGTTGAGGTGCCCGAGCACGAGGCCCGGCTCGACCAGCGCCGTGCGCGCGCTCGGATCGACATGCAGAACACGGCGCAGGTGCTTGCTACAGTCGATGACAAGCGCGCGGTTGACGGTCTGGCCGCATTGGCTGGTGCCGCCACCGCGGGGCAGAACCGCAACGCCGTGCTCGCGTGCGATCGCGAGCGCGGCGGCGACATCCTCCGCCGTTTCAGGCACGATGACTCCGATCGGCTCGACTTGGTAGATCGAGGCATCAGTGGCATAGCGGCCGCGGCTGGCACGGTCGAACAGAACGTCACCGCGGATCTCGCGCCGCAACGCCGTGGCGAGCGTCACGGCACCGGGCAGTGCACTCATGGCGTCCCACTCTCAATGCTCGAGTGATTCATGCCTCTACCCCGGAGCGATTGCCTTAGCGGCTACTGCGTGTTTATGTCTGCGGCCAGGAATTAGTATGGGGCCACTGAGAGGTCCCCGAAAGATCGGGGTGACGAAATGAACTCCCAATTCGCCTCGGGGAGTAATTCCCCACGCATCCACACCGGCCGGCATTTTCTTCAGATCCCAGGTCCCAGCAACGTGCCGGACCGCGTACTGCGGGCCATGGACTTCCCGACCATTGATCATCGCGGCCCCGAATTCGGCCGGCTCGGCCTCGAGGTCATAGAGGGCTCGAAGAAGGTCTTCCAGACCAAGAACCCGGTGGTCATCTATCCATCCTCGGGCACTGGCGCGTGGGAGGCCGCGATCGTTAATACCCTCTCCCCTGGCGACAAGGTCTTGATGGCGGAGACCGGCCACTTCGCGACGCTGTGGCGCAACATGGCGCATGCGCACGGTCTGGAGGTGGAGTTTCTCGAAGGGGACTGGCGGCACGGGGCCAATCCCGACGCAATCGGGGCGCGGCTCGCCGAGGATCGCGACTTCCAGATCAAGGCCGTGATGGTTGTGCACAACGAGACCTCGACCGGAGTCGCGAGCCGCATCGCCGAGATCCGCCGCGCGATCGACAGCGCGCACCATCCGGCGCTGTTCCTCGTCGATACGATCTCCTCGCTCGCTTCAATCGATTACCGGCATGACGAGTGGGGTGTCGATGTCACGGTGAGCTGTTCCCAGAAGGGCCTGATGCTGCCACCGGGTCTTGGCTTCAACGCGATCTCGGACAAGGCGATCGCCGCCTCGAAGTCGAACAAGTTTCGTCGCTCGTACTGGAACTGGGACGAGATCCTCAAGAGCAACGCGCGCGGCTACTGGCCTTACACGCCGGCAACTAATCTCCTGTACGGTCTCAAAGAAGCCGTCTCCATGCTGCTGGAAGAGGGGCTGGACAACGTATTCGCCCGGCACGCGCGCCATGCCAAGGCGACCCGCGCCGCCGTGCGCGCCTGGGATTTCGAGATCCTCTGCCTCGATCCGCGGGAATACTCAGGGGTCCTGACGGCCGTGATCATGCCATCGGGGAAGGGTGCCGATCGTTATCGCGAGATCGTGCTCGACAATTTTGACATGTCGCTCGGTGCCGGCCTCAGCAAGCTCGCTGACAAGGTGTTCCGCATCGGCCACCTTGGCCATTTCAACGACCTCACGCTGATGGGAACGCTATCGGGGGTCGAGATGGGCCTCAGCGCCGCGGGTGTGCCGCACAAGAGCGGCGGCGTGCTTGCGGCGATGGATGTGCTGAAAGGCGGCGCGGGCAGTGACCCTGGGCCCTAGGCGCCCTGGCGTCCCTCAAAGAGGACGACTTTGAAAGATGCGGGGAGCCGCGGAGGACACGGGCGCATCCCGGGAGGATTGACGATGCAACTCCGCAGACCGGGCGCACCTGGCGTTGTCCTAGTCATGCTCTGCCTGATGTACGCGATCACGTATATCGACCGAGTGAATGTCGGCACCGCCGCAAGCGCGATTAAGGCTGAGCTTGGTCTCACCAACACGCAACTCGGCTTGATCTTCTCGGGCTTTGCTTATCCGTATGCAATTTTGCAGATCTACGGTGGGTTGGTGTCCGACCGCTTTGGTCCCCGCATCACGCTGTTCATCTGCGGCTTCATCTGGGCGGTCGCGACGGTGCTGACTGGCCTGGCGGGGGGAGTCATCTCGCTCTTCTTAGCGCGGGTACTGCTCGGCATCGGCGAGGGGGCGACCTTCCCCGGCGCGACCCGAGCCATGCAGTCCTGGGTAGCGGAGGCCGAACGCGGCTTTGCGCAGGGCATCACTCACGCCTCCGCCCGGTTGGGCAACGCGATCACACCCCCGCTGATCGCATGGCTGACGGTGATGCTGACGTGGCGTGGCTCGTTCATCTCTCTGGGATGCGTGAGCTTCGTATGGGTGATCGCTTGGTTCTTGTACTACCGGGACAATCCGGCCGATCATAAGGGGGTCACTCAGGATGACCTCGCGAAATTGCCGCCCTATGCGCCGAAGCGCGGCGCTGTTGAGATACCCTGGAAACGTCTGACACGCCGGATGCTGCCGGTCAGCATCACCTATTTCTGTTATGGCTGGACGTTGTGGCTCTACCTGAATTGGCTGCCGTTGTTTTTCTTGCACAGCTATGAAATGGACATCAAGAGCTCCGCAATCTTCGCGTCGGGCGTATTTTTCGCAGGCGTGGTCGGCGATACCATGGGTGGCGTGCTCACGGATTCGATCTTTCGCCGGACAAGAGATCTCAAGAAGGCGCGGCGCAATGTGATCGTCGCAGGCTTCCTCGGATCACTTCTCTTCCTTCTGCCGATATTATTCGTCCGTGACCTGACAACCGTGGCGATCTGCCTCAGTCTTGCGTTCTTTTTTGCCGAGCTCGTGATCGGGCCGATTTGGGCAATCCCGATGGACATCGCGCCGAAGTTCTCCGGTACCGCATCCGGATTGATGAATACCGGGTCTGCCGTCGCTGCTATCCTGTCGCCGCTGGTCTTCGGGCTCATCATCGACCTAACCGGCAACTGGGAGCTACCGTTCATCGGTTCCATCGCCCTGCTTGCGCTCGGTGCAATCCTCGCATTCACGATGCATCCCGAAGTTCCGTTCAGCGCCGAATCGGAGGAAACTCTGCATCCGGTCACGTCGGCTTGATCGAGCGGCCCGAGCAAACGCGCTCGAAAGCGCGAAACTCAACAACTCAAAACGGGGCGGAGATAGGTATGGGTCGGATCTTTTGGATCGTTGCCTTGCTGGGAGTTCTGCTCGTGTCACCGGCGCGGGCGTTCGAGGGTGAGCAGGTGACAGAGGCGGCCGGATTTCCCGCCTTGGTCAAGTTCATTCCAGGCGATCCGCAACGCCCGTTGGTGGTGTTCATCCCCGGCGCGCACAACACGGCGCGCATCGCCTATGGCGGCCATGAAGGCGGGCGCGAGGAGGATTTTCTCGCCTATTGGCTGGTGAAGCAGGGCTACAACTTTCTCGGGATTTCCTACCCGATCGCGACCAAGAACCCGGTGATGGACGACGCCTTCCCGAACTACGGCGCGCGCGACTGGGGGCGGCAGGCGGCCGATCTGGCGAAGCAGACCATCGAAGAGCATCACCTCACCAACCGCATCATCGTGCTCGGGTGGAGCATGGGCGGGCGGATCGCCGAGCCGGTCAGTGAATTTGCGAAAGCGGACGGGCTCGACCTGCTATTCTTCGCAGCCCTCTCGGCAACGCCCGGGGTAACCGGACTCGTGGATATGAACGCGAGCTTCAAGATAACGCCCGACGGCTACGCCGATCGCAGCAATATCTATCGGGGCTTCCTGCGCCAGATTGCGCTTCAGAACGCCATGAACGGCCACACCATCATCGACGACCAGAGCTATCTTGCCGACTACGTGGGCGACATGCCGGTGAACCTGGAGGGGTATGGGCTGCACTACCGCGAGGGCAAGTTCGTCCGTGACTTCTGGGCGGACGAGAACGACTTTCGCGTCTACGATTATCACGATCTGCCGCTTGTCGCCGCACTGATGCCGAGCGAGCCGATCGATGCGCGCCACGCGTTGACGGATCGCGCAAATTGGGGCCTGCTCATCGCGAACAAGCTCTGGGCCGACATCGATGCGGCAAAGGTCGATCTGACGAAACTGCCGCGCGAACGCTGGGCAGCGCTGGTGGAACTCGTCCGCAACGCGCCGGACCGCTTGAGCATGGAGATGAACGGAAGCCACTTCTTCTTTCTCGGCGAAGCCGGAGCGCGGGAAACCGCGCAGGCTATCGCGACGATGGAGTCGCGCGTGGCCGAGTTGAAAGAGCAACTGGCCCGCCTGCTGGACACCAAGGGAGCTTGACGATGATCGAGGCCTGGACCTGGCCGACGCCGAATGGCCACAAGGTGCATATCATGCTGGAGGAGCTGGGCCTCACCTACAAGGTGATCCCGGTCAACATCCGGGCGGGCGACCAGTTCAAGCCCGAGTTCCTGGCGATCACGCCCAATCACCGGATTCCGGCGATCGTCGATCCGGACGGCCCGGGCGGGAGGCCGTTCAAGCTCTTCGAGTCGGGCGCGATCCTGATCTACTTATCCGAGAAGTGCGGCGGTAAGCTGATGCCGGCCGACCCGGTCGGGCGCTACACCTGCCTGCAATGGCTGATGTTCCAGATGGGCGGGATCGGTCCGATGTTCGGGCAGTACAACCACTTCGCGAACTACTACGAGGACAAGCTGGCGTACCCGATCCAGCGCTACACGAACGAGGTGCAGCGCCTGCACCGCGTGCTGGACAAGCGGCTCTCGGAAGCCGACTACCTCGCCGGCACCGAGTACAGCATCGCCGACATCGCCACCTTCCCGTGGGTCCGCAACCCCGACCGGCGTGGGATCAACCTCGATGACTATCCCGCCGTGAAACGATGGCACGACGCGATCGCCGCGCGCCCGGCGGTGCAACGCGGGGTCGCGGTGCTGTCCGAGCATCAGAGCGGTGGGACGATGACCGCGGAGGAACGGGAGAACATGTTCGGCGCGAAACAGTTCGCGAAGCGATAATCCACTTGCGCGGCCGAGCACGAGCGAGCGCCACCGCAAACGCAGGTAGTCTAAAAAGCATCTGTCACTTAGCGGCAGAGAACGGTGTCGCCTGCAGGATTTCGCTGCGGATCCGGGACACGATGACGCCGCTCTTCTCGCTCTCGGCCCGAGATGACACCCATTCCGGGTCGGCCATGAAGGTGTTCCATTTCTGCTCCCGCTCGGCAAGCGAGTTCCAAGCCAGCATGTAATAGAGGCGCTGATTGGACTTGCCGATCACCGTGGTCCAGAATCCGGCTTGGCGGATGCCGTGTTTCTCCCACAGCTTCAGTGTGACGGTATCGAATCGCCGCAGCAGGTCCGGCAAACGGCCGGGGGCGCACTCATAGATCCGCAACTCGTACAACATCGCGTTCTCTTCCTTGTCTCGCGCTCCGTGTTCCCTCAGAACCGCTCCACCCAAGGCCGCAACTCGACCTCCCAGGTCCAGGCGCTGCGTGGCTGGTTCAGGACATGCCAATAGGTTTCGGCAATCG
>CAWEHU010000013.1:0-87136 GCA_963808965.1 uncultured Alphaproteobacteria bacterium | reverse complement strand
GTGGTTTAAGCGTCTCGCATCCGCGCCGGGCCGGCCTAGGAACTTTAGCGGCCTGTTAGTCCGGGCGCGGCACCCATGAAACGCTCTCCGCAGATATCCTCCTTCTGGCGTCACGTCGATGTTGGTCTGCGACGTCCAATCCCCGTACGGGTCGCGGTGGGCGTCGCACACTTGGCAATTCGGACCGAAGAATACCTGACCTGCTGTCGCAGTTCCATTCAACAAGTAGTCGAGCCAGTTGACAGCCAGCCTTTCCGCCTCGGTCAGGATGAAGGTGTTACCCACACCGTTCACAATCCCGAACCACAGGCCGGAATGCCCTGCGTTCGCGTTCGACGCCAAGTAGGCCGCCGTGCCCTGCGCCACCAGGATGTTATAGTTGTCGATGGAATTCTGATAAGCGACATCGGTCGTGCCCCCGTTAACGATGAGCACCGGCACGTGCAGATTTTGGAGCTGCTCTCTGCCGATGCCATTCGGGTAGCCATTCGCAGGCGTAGGAGTGGAAAAGGTTCCCGTGTTGAACGCCATCACCGTCTTGACGCGGGGGTCCGCGCCGGCGACGAGAGCCTCAAGCCCGCGGCAGGACGACCTGCTACAGCGATCTTGTTGAGATCAAGTCGGTCGCGGAATTGAGTGCGGGCGTTACCCCCTGCGTCGTCCTGCACTGCATAGTTTCCACTTGCCCAATTCATCGCATCGGTCAACAAGCTTGGCGTGGCAGTCCCGTTCGCGGGCTCAGCATTCTACGCACCGTCGCGACCACAACAAAACCATGGGCGGCCAGGATAGTCGACAGGAACGTGTACTGGAAGTTGCTTGGACTGCATGCCCCATCCGCCCAAAAAACAACGGGCAGCGACTTGCGGGGGAACTCATTCAGTTTCTCCGGGCGAAACACGGTGTGGTCAGGCAAGCCTGCTGCGGGCTCCCGCACAACCCAGTAGAAATGGCTCATTCCGGAAACTGCATTCGCGCGGTCGGAGACGCCAGCGACTGCCGCGGTAAAGTCTTGGGCAATGGCTGGTGGGGCTGACAGCATCGCGGTAAGAGCCGTCGCCGTCAGCAACATAGATGGGAGATGCCTCATTCTTCGCTTCCTCTATCTGCGGGGATGGCTATTCGTGATCATTGGTTCTGTTCCTGCGCCCTATTGCCCAACCCCGTCGCTCCCTGACGATGTTGTGCTGCCTCGCTCGCTCTGCGCCGCACAGACGAAATTCGCCGCGTCCTCGATGCTGCCGTTGCCCCTATAGCGCGCTGCTCGTGCAGAGCGGTCGCGTGCGCCCCGGCCAGGGCGTGCTCGCGCCCGCGCTCGCGACCAGCCGCTCTGGGGCGATCCCCTTCTCGACCCAACTCACCAGAGCCGTGAACGGCGAGAAGGAGTTGGTCGCCACCCCGCCTCCGCAATGTCCCATGCCGGGGACCAGGAACAGACGCACGAAATCCTGTGGTGGCCCATCCGGCGGTCCATGGCATTTTACCAGCGGATCGTGTCCAACGGAGAAAACACGCCATCGGAGAGGCCGTGATAGATGATCATCTTGCCGCCGTTCTGCCGAACGCGGTGCGGTCGGGCGAGCGCGCGGTCATGAACTGAATTGACGATTTGGTGTAAACGGACGTTCGCGCGTAGATTTTGGGCGCATCGACATCGAAGTTGAAGCCGAAGATGTACGCGGCCAGTTGGTTCACCGGAACCGGAACCGGCGGTGTGATAAAGACCAGCGGTAGCGATCCGCCCCCGAGCGTCAGGTTTAGCGCGTTGTTTACAAGCGGCTGGCCGGGCTGCGCCGGCGTCCCAAGGCTCCATTGGCGCATGGAGGCCGTGCCGGTGATCCCCGCGTCCCACGGAACCGTGTGTAGAGGGCCTCACCTTCGGAGTTGCGCGCGCCTTCGGCGAAAATTCGGAGCAGCGCATTCACCTGCCCGCCGCTGAGGCAGCTTGCGTCCTTCGCACCAGCGCATTGCACGGCTTGCAATTGCGGCAGGACGCGGCGCGTGGTGCATGCGCTGTAGTCGTCGATGATGCCGTCCTTGAGCCCGTCCAGCCCGTCGCAGGCCGCCAGCACCGCATTAGCG
This sequence comes from uncultured Alphaproteobacteria bacterium, assembly GCA_963808965.1. GTDB lineage: Bacteria > Pseudomonadota > Alphaproteobacteria > Acetobacterales > Acetobacteraceae > CAWEHU01. The sequence continues at coordinate 85,054 of CAWEHU010000013.1, read as the reverse complement.
GCGAGCTGCAAGTCGGAGTCGGAGAAGGTGTCGGGAAGATAGGGCTGCCCGTTCACGTCGGTCCGCGTCGCGAGCGGTTCAAGCGCCTGTTCGTTCCAGGCTTCGGCGACCGCCGCCTTGGGCAGATCGAACCCAGGCGACCCCGCGACGATGCCGTCGAAGTAGTTGGGGAAACGCTGGGATGCGACCATGGCTTGCCGGCCGCCGTTCGAGCAGCCGTCGAAATACGAATATTGCGGTGCCCGACCGTAGTAGCTGGTCACGATGCTCTTGCCGGTCAGCGTCGTGCGATCAACCGCGTTGTAGCCGTAGTCGGTCCTGGCCTGCGGATCAAGCCCGAACGCTGCCGTGCCGCCCGCATTCCGATCGTTGTCGAACGTATTTATCGTGGCCGCCATCGATGGAAATGACCGCATAGCCGAGCGGCAACACCTGCGGCTCGCCGGGCGGTGAGCGAGTTCGGCAGCGTGCCATCCGTGCCGCCGCCGCCCTGGAAATAGAACCGCCCGTTCCAGTCATCGGGCATTCGCAAATGGAACCCGATGCTAAACGGGAGGTTGTCCGCGCCGATGCGCTGATTGATCCGGCCGATCACCTCACAATGCGCCGGCAGACCGTTGGCGGCGGGATTTTCCTGCGCCGTGGTGATGGCCGTATCGGGCAGTGCGTAGTTCGCGACGTCGGCGCAGCTATCTGCCGCTCTCGCCGGGCTTAGACGAAATCAGCTTAATTTTCCCCGTTCGGCCTGTATCCGCAATGAGCAAAATAGTTCGCGCATACCCTGGGAGGAAATTCTGCGAGCAGTTTGCCGAGCAAGGTCCACAGCGCCTCGACCGTTCTGCAAGCAGCGGTACGCAGCAGCGACTTCAGCTTGGCGAAGACCTGTTCGATTGGGTTCAGATCCGGGCTGTACGGCGGGAGTATAAAGTAGGCGTGCGCCCGCCCCCTCAATTGCCTCGTGTACTCCGGCGACCTTGTGAGCGGGAAGGTTGTCCATAATCACCGCGTCTTGTGGCTGCAGCGTCGGCGCGAGGAACTGCTGCACATAGGCGAGAAAGGCCTCGCCATTCATAGCGCCGTCCAGCACCAGAGGCGCGGTCAGGCCGTCATGACGGAGCGCCGCGACGAAGGTCGAGGTCTTCCAATGTCCGTATGGCACAGCGCCGATGACCCGCTCTCCTCGGGGGCTTCGCCCGAACCGGCAAATCATGTTCGTCGTGGTCCAAGTTTCATCGAGAAAGACCAGCCTGGCTGGATCAAGCTCGGGCTGCTGCTTGGCCCACTCGGCACGAGCCGCGGCCACGTCTGGGCGTGTCTGTTCGGCGGCGTGCAGCGCTTTTTTTTGAGCGTCAGCCCCAAACGGGCCAGCGTCGTCCACGTGCTTGCAAGGCTGACCGAGATGCCGTGTTCCCGAACCACCCAGGCGCGCAGCTCGGCGATCGTCGCGTCCGGCTCCTCTTTCACTCGCGCCCGGATCGCCGCGTGCTGCTCCTCGGAGAGCTTGCGCGGCGTATGCGAACGCTGCGGTCGAGCCGATCTCTCCCCCGTCCGATGAAGCCGCTGCCAAGCCTTGACCACATAGGACGGGCTCACCTGAAACTGATCCGCTACATCGCGGACGGAAAAGCCATCCGCAACCCCAGCCAGCACACGGTCGCGCACATCTTGCGAATACGCCCGCCCCCGGCACCAACCCATCATCGCCTCCGGTTTCATACCGGAGGCCTACGAATCACAGGTCACCCCCGCGCCGGAAGGCAAAAAACGCAATTCCAGTCAGGTCAGCTTCGCTCTAGTGCCCTGAGTCTTTCATAAAGCTGGGTACAGCCTCTTCAGCTTGATGCGGGCATCGGCCGTGGTGAACTGCCATTCGGCTTTAGCATGATTCTTGTTGCGACCGTTCTGCCAAGCTGCGACTTCCTCGATCAGAGCCTGTTTGTCTGGAATGCGCCGATCGAGGCACTGGGAGGACAGCACACCAAGTTCGGATTCAGCCATGTCAAGCCAACTTCCGTGCTTCGGCGTGTAGTGCCACTCGAACCGCTCGACGAGCCGGCGTGCCTCCTCGGCGGGAAAGGCTTCGTAGAGTGAAGCAGGCTTGTGGGTACTGAGATTGTCCTGCACGAGAACGATCTTCTTGGCCGCTGGGAAGTGCGTGTCCGACAATTGCTTGAGAACCTGCGCATAATCCAAGGCGGTATGGCGATCGGTCACCTCGACCTGCCGCCAGCCTTCCAATGGTGCGAACATCATGAACAGATTGGCTGTTCCATTGCGTGCGTATCATGATCATAGCGTGCCGGCTGGCCTGACTTCGCTGGGATCGGTAAACGTGTCTCAGCGGTGAGTTGCTTCGACGTCTCGTCCACGCAGACTACCGGACAGGCTGGATCATGTGGTCTGTGATAGACTTCCAGCACATCTTCCATGGCGGCCACGAACGCGGCGTTGGCCTCCGGCGGAATGACGAATTGCTGTTTCAGGTGCGGCTTAAGGAGGTTTTTTTCAACGTCCGCCCGATCGTGTTGTCGCTGGCCCGGCCGACGATGTTCAGTTCCACAACTTGGTCTTCCAGCAGGCGCAACGTCCATCGCGCGTGCCCCTTGGGTGGTTCTGAGCAGGCCAGGGCGATCAGTTTGGCCTCTTTGGCGCCGTCGAAAATACGGGGTCTGGCCGACGACGGCGAGTGTTTGCGCGTCAGGACGGCATCGAACCCTTCTTCAACCAGTTGCTGCCGGGTTCTGGCGACCGTCGCCAGGCTGGTGTCCAGGGCCGATGCGATCCGGCTGTCACTCCATGCTTCGCCCGCCTCCGAGGCGTCGGCCTTCAACAGAATGCGGGCCTTCGTCAGCTTTTGTGCGGAATGTTTGCCGCTACGGATCAAGGTATCCAGCCGCTCTCGCTCTTCAGCGGTCAGCTTCACGACATACTTCTTTACGGCGATCTCTTTGGCGGCCACGAATCAGCTCCGTCACTGCGATGCAGAGCCATCGATTCGGACATTCTACTCACTGTCAATGACGTGAAGCACTAGCATCGTCCCGGCGAGGAGAACAGCCGCGGATACCGCGCGCCTCGCGCCGGGCGGCACGCCGCTCCAAATAGCTCAGCAATCAGCTTGTCTCTCATGTTATCCCTCCCTCTCTTTGACCGCTGCCGTACGAGGCGCTAGCGGGACGATCCCGTGTTATCCCGAGCGGCCGCCAAGTCGCTGCCTGAGGCTGCTGGAACGCAACGGAAATTCGCGGCGTCTTCCGTGCTGCCCTGGCCGGTATAAACCGCGATTTCGGGATAGGCGCAGAGTGGTCGGCTCCGCCCTGGGAACGCGTTGCCGGTCGCGACAATCGCGTCCGGCGCGGTACCGTTCTCTACCCAATTGACGAGAGCGGTGAGCGGGTCGAAGACATCGAGCGCCTGTCCGCCGCTGCAATGATTCATGCCGGGAATCAGGAATAGCCGAGCCGAATCTCGCAGTTGCTGAAGACCGCCGAACCGTGCCGCCAACTCACGGTACCAGTCGATGTAGTCGTAAGCGCTGAAGGCCGGATCGCTCATGCCGTAATAGGCGAGGATTTTGCCGCCTTGCCGGAAAAATCTGCCTTCGTTGAACCTGTATGCGGTGAAGATACTGTTCGAGGCGCCCATCCGCTGTGGATCTGTATCGAAGTTGAACTGCAGGTAATCGAAATCAGGCTCGGGCGGCGTGAAGGCGACATTGGGCATCCAGCCCGAGACGAAGGCCTGCTGATTCGGAGGCGAGGTGGGCGTGCTAAACGTCTGATCTCCTCCCGTGGAAGCAGGGCCGCTTCCCAGAAGCCAAAGCCGCCACCCGGTCGGACCTGCCTCGCCGCCTTCGGTCCAGTGAGTATAAAGCGGCTGTCCCCAGGAAGTGTGTGGTCCCCAATAGATCGCGCGGATCGCATTGACCTTGGCCTCGGTCAGGCAGCCGCTGCTTTGTCCGGCCTGGCATTGCAGCACGCCGGGATCGAAGGTGCAGCGATGCACGGTATCGGAGATGAGGCCATCGGCGAGACCGTCCCGCGCATCGCACTTGTTGATGATGGCGTTCGAGAGCAGCGTCAGGTCGGCATCGGTCAGTGCCTGGCTCAGGACGGGATTCCCGGAAGCGTCCTTCGGCGCGATCGCGAGGAGAATGCGTGTGTTCCAGTCCCAGGCGATGTTGGCGCGGGTCAGATCGAAGGCGGGGTCGCCGGCCACGATGCCATCGAACAGCTCGGGATAGCGCTGCGTGGCGACCATCCCCTGCCGGCCGCCGTTGGAGCAGCCGACGAAGTAGGAGCGCTTCGGCAGCTCGCCATAATATTGCGTCATGATCTGTCGCGCGAGCAGCGTGACCTGCAGGACGGCGTTGTAGCCATTGTCGATGCGCGCCTGCGGGTCGAGGGCTGCGCGAGTATCGGTGTTCGGCGGAACATGGCTGCTCTCGTGCCCGGCATCGGTCGAGGCTACGGCGAAGCCGCGGGTGATGGCGGCTTGCAGGCCCCTCGTCGAACTGGTGATGACCCCGTTCGCTTCGGCGACCACGCCATCGAAGCCGCCCCCGCCCTGGAAGAAAAAACGGCCGTTCCAGGTGTCGGGCAGTCGAAGCTCGAAACCGATCCCGAGCGTGTTGCCCGGAATATCACTGGGCCGGGCGTCGATCACGCCATTCACCTTGCAGTGCGCCGGGAGGAACGGACCGTTTGGATTTCCGTTGGCGCGCACCGAATTGGCTGGGATTTCCTGAGCGCCAGTAATCTGCGTATCGGAACGCCACGGGAACGAGACGATCGCCGCGCATTTCTGTCCGGGGGTGCTCTCCTGTGCAATTCCTGGAGTGGCCAGCACGCTCGCCAAAGCGGTTCCGGTGCAGAGCATGGCAAGCGCGTTTCGAAGTTTCATCGCGTTTCCTCCTCCTTGATCGGCATTCGGCTCAACAGTCATCGCTTGACCAGCGGGCAATCGCTTTGAGCCAGCGGGCGGAAGGCCTCCGGTCCGGGCAGCGTCCCCACGATCCGCGCCAGATCCCACTCGCCTTGGCTTTCTTCCGGTCGCTTCGCTTGCAGGATATGGACGTCGCAAATCACGCGCCCGTCGATGCGTACGACACCGTCATGGGTCATGAAATCCTGAACCGGGAGGGCGCGCATGCTCGCCATCACCTCGGCGGCATCGGTGGTGCCTGCCCGGCGCACCGCCTTCAGGTAGTGCGCGATGGCGCCGTACACCCCGGCCTGGAAACTGTTGGGCGCTGCCTTGGCCCGCGCCATGAATCGCTTCGACCACGCCCTGGCCTGATCGTCCTGGTCCCAGTAGAACGCCTCGGCGAAGTAGATCTGCTGCGCCGTGGGCAGGCCGACGGCATGGATATCGGTGACGGTCAGCCATAGGCCCGCGAGCTTCTGCCCGCCCGCGATGACCCCGAACTCGGACGCCTGTTTGATCGCGTTCACCGCGTCGCCGCCGACATCGAACAGGCCGATCACCTGCGCTCGCGACGACTGTGCCTCGATGATGAACGACGACAAGTCGGAGGCGAGCAGCGGGTGAAAGACCTGGCCGACGATGCGGCCGCCGCCGGCCTCGATGACCGGGGTGATCTCCTTTACCAGCGACTTGCCGAGTGTGATGTCCGCGACAACATTGAACCAGGTCTTGTCACCTGCGGCGAGCAGTGGCCTCGGCACCGCGTGGGCCAAGGCATAAGCGTCGATCACCCAATGGAGCCCGTTCGGCGAGCACTGCGCGCCGGTGATTTCGGTCGCACCCGAGCCGGTGATGATGCTGATCCGGTTCTTCTCGCGCGCAAGCGCCTGGACGCTGAGCGCGATCGCGGAATTGTCCAGTCCCGTGATCATGCTCACGCCCTGCTGGTCGAACCATTCGCGGGCGATCGCCGTCGCGATGTCGGGCTTGCTCCGATGATCGGCGGAGACGAGCTCGATCCGGCGCCCGGCGACCTCCGGGCCGAAATCTTCGAGCGCCAGTTCGGCCGCGATCACCGAGCCCTGGCCGTACACCGAGGCCATCGCGGTGCTCATGTCCTCCAGGACGCCGATGCGAACCGGGGCCGGCTGCGCACGCCCCGGCCCTATCCCGCCCACCCCCGCTGCGGCCCCGCCGAGAAACGCCCTGCGGCCCAATCTTCCTGACTGTTCCATCTCGGTGCGCCCTCCGGTGCTGAATGCACACGATCACTGGACGGCGAAGAAATGCAACACGACGCGGTCGGGCCAGCGCGCCCCCGTGCAGACGAACACGCTCTGCATCAGCCATTGGTGCGGCCCCGCTCCCACCTCGAAGACAGGAGTCGCTCGAAAGTAATACAGCGCCGGATCGACTGTTTCGCCCGCGACCAGTCGCCGGATGACCTCCGGCGGCCCGCGCCGCACGCCCCGGTTCGTGACCGAGATCAGCGCCCCATCTTCGGCCCGGAGCGTGTAGCGGGCCAGCACCTCGGTCACACCGTCGGAGCCGATTGCCTGCCAATCCGCCCCGCCCGCGAGAACCTCCGCCGTCAGTCGCGGGCCGGACACTTCGCCTCCAAGGATCGGAATCACGCGCTTGCGCCTTCCCGAGACTTGGCCCAGCTCGAGCGGCTCCGCGACGCGGACATCCGCCTGGCATACGAACTCCAAACTCGGCACGCGCGGGGCCATTGCATCGGTCATGACTTTCCCCCCTTCCCGTCAACGAGCAACGCCCGCAGATGATGCGAGACATCACATGCTGAACCGCCTTTGTAGACTCTGACAGAGTCTGCGGTGCCGTATACGTGATCGCCAGTTCGAAAGGCTGCGCTGTGACCATGCCCGCAGCGGACAGCCGAAGCGTATACCAGCCGCCAGCATCGACGTTGACGTCGAATGCCGAGCCGGAGGAGGAGTTCCAGTGGTGCCGCGTTACCACTCCGCCAGCCGGGTCCGTAAGGTCCAGAGTGACGGCTGTGGCATTGGTCCAGGCTCGCCGATCCAGCTCAAGTTCCGCACGAAGCCGGGAATGCACCGCCAGGTAAATGCGCGGCAGCGTTACGGTCTTGCCGTTTCCCAGCCCCGGAATGTCGAGATCCGGGGCACCGAAGAAGCTCTGCTGCGTCGGATGTCCGTGCGGAGCAGGCGCTTCACCCTGGCCGGTGCGGGAAAAGCAGAGATAGGACTGGCCGCTGCCGAAAGCGTTGCTGGGAACCACGAAGCTCGCCTGACCCCGGGCGTCGGTCCAGATGTCCCCATGTCGACCGGTATAATCGTGCAATTGCGTCCCCGGCGGAAATGAAGTCTGGCAGGTGATGCCGCGATGGCTCCAAGGATCGTTGCTGATCGCTGTCAAAAGCCCGGGCCAACTCTGTCGCTCCAGTACAATCACGCGGTCATCGGCGTAGCGCGTCACCGTCGTGCCGTTGGCAAGGTGCTCGTGGATCCATACCAGATTGTCGATCCAGCGCTTGAGGCCGTAACAGCCCCGCTCCTCCGCATAGTCCTTGTGATAGACCGCGGGATATCCCTCTGCTGTAAGGATATAGGCGTAGGCCAGCAGTTTCGAACTGATGATCTGTTCGCCCGGAGAAAGGTCGGTATCGGGATTATCGACGAAGGTCACGGCGCCCAAGGGCGAGGTTGCTATATAACCGGCGCGGTCCATTGAACGCATATCAGCGCCATAGTCGCACATGCCTTGCAGCGCCCAATGCAGGGTGAAATCGTACACTGCGGAGCGCCCGCCCATCTGATCCTGCGCCCACCAGTTCAATGCACCGGGGCTGCCGTCGAAATATTCCGACACGCAGAAACGGGATGCCATCGCCCGCGAGGTCATCCATTCCTTGACGAAGCCAACCCAAGTGCCCTTGACGTCGTCCACGCGGTAGCCTTGCACGTCGAGGGAGCGCGTCAACCAATCGCCAAACCCCAGCATGCCATCAATCGTGTAGCGCGGCGGATCGCAATTCTGATAGACGAACTCGTCACCAAAGGCGAAATCATTGGGCGGCGACGGCACCGGATCTTCCGGACGGCGCGGCGGGTTGCCGCGGAAGCAACCGGGGTTCTTGGGGAAACGACCGATGCCGGGCGCACCATCCGCGCCGAGGTAGCGGTAGACCCCGTCTCCGCCGTTGGATCCCGACACCTGGTGCATGACGACGTCGAGATAGACGTCGAGCCCGCAGGCTCGAGCAATCGCGATCGAGCGTTGCAGTTGCTCACGGTTGCCGAACCGCGTCTCGATCGCGCCCACCTGGTTCTTCCAGCCAATGTCGTAATGGTCGAACACGCCGTAACCGTCACCCGTGGGATAACGTCCGCTCTGCGTCTTGCTGACCGGCGGGTACATGATCGCGGTGAAACCCACCTGCGCCAGCTCGCGGGCCTTGCCGGCGATGTAGTCGTACCACCAGGGCGCGTTCGGCGTCCCGGGATCGACCGGAGCCGGCACGGTCACTCTTCCCAGCTTCCGGTCAAGGAAGCGGGCATGCGCGTGATAGATGACGCCCATCTGACCCTCTGCGCGGATACGGCGCTTAGCGGAGCACGTCGCCGGTCCGGTCGAAGCCCGGAACCGTACGGCTGATCAGGTAGTTCGAGGCGAGGTCCCAGTTCCGGTAGATGCGGCCATCCGCCGAGTTCTCGAATTGCATATACGGCTTGAACAGCCGGGAGACATCCGCGCCATCAGTGCCCGCGCAGTTCACCGCGGCCACGAATTCCTCGAGCGTCGCGGCATCGCCGCTCTTCAACGTGCCGCTGCCGACGGAAACGAGCTGCGCCTTGGGAATGAACTGTCCCGAGTTCCTCGGCCGCCTGATTGCCGGCGAATGCCCGGCTGCTCCAAAAGCCGATTCCCGACGCGTTCTGCAACCCGGCATTCTTCGCGGCGACCGTCACTCGCAGGAGGGAGCAGGCCGAGACGTCCTGATGAGCCGCAAGGACCACGCGATAGAGGCTCGGCCGGCCCACTTTCTTGGACAATGCATCGGTGCAGTCGATAGATGTCGGGTCGACCGATTTGCACATCGTGATGTCGAGAGCGAGCGGCCCGGTGGCAGCGCGTGTCACCGCAACATCGTCACCGTTCTGATTGACCACGATTTGGGTCGGCGGCGGCGCCGGCATCATGCCGTAGACGGCGACGTAGTAGTTGGCGGGAAACTGCGTCGGCCGGCTGGGGCTGGCATAGGTCTGCAAGGGTTCGTTGTCGCCGTACGTCGCCACGAACAACTTGCCTCCGGCGACCGTCGGCGGGGTGAATTTGGCGAACAGGCCCGGGCGGTCCCGCCCCGGCACCTGCTCGCTCGACCATAGAGTTTGCGTGACATCCTGAGCGTCGAGCGCCAGCACGATACCCTTTACACCACGCTGCGTGTTGGCATCGCCATCGAGCGGCACCGAGGCCCAAAGGACGCCGCTGCCTGCCGTGCTGCCATTGGCCGAGAGCGACAGCATTCCGCCGGGCATACCAAGAGGCGGCTGGAATTTGCTCTGTTTCGGCGCAGCGACGTCCTGAAGTCGGCCGTCCTTGAGCATAAACGCCTTCAACGGGCTGTTCTCGCCCCATGCGTAGATGCGCTCCCCGTCGGGTCCCTTCCAGTAGACCGGTGAGCCGTGGATATTGCCGTAATGGGTCTGGCCGCCATGCACCACGGGCAGGAACGCCGTCACCTGCTGCAAGGCGTTGGTGTTCTGGCAATCCGGCGCTGCGGCGCTCTTAAGGTATTTCCCCATATTGTCGCGCGACAGGACATACAGCACGCCCTCCTTGCCGCCGCCGATAATCAGCGGCGGCGTGCCGGGGATGAGCGCCGGACCCGAGGAGCCAAGATCAAGATCGATGTCGTTGAGGTGACTCTGGTTACACGGCGTGAAATAGTCGCGGACGACGATGTTGCTTCCATCCAGATGCAATTTGACGAAGCTGTCGCCGTAGTTCTGGCCGTTCGTATCGGCGTCGAACTTGCCGTTGCCCGTCATCAGGTAGACGTTGCCGTCCGCATCTGCCGCGGGTCCCTGGCCGGATTGCCAGATGCCGCCGTTGATGCCGGTCGGTGTGGTACTCCAGAAAGCCTTCTGCGTCAGTGTCGCGGCGTCGAAGGCGAACAGCGCACCCCGATTTCCGTCGCCGCCGAGCCCGATATACAGAACGCCGTTGCTCAGCAGCAGCGCCGCACGTTGCTTCTGCGAGCATGGATTAAACACGCTCTGCGCCCTGCACGGCTGCGAGGCGTCCGTCGAAGACACTCCGATCACCACTGCCGGCTGGCGCTGCGCTCCGCTTGCCATATCGAGCGCATGCAGCTTGTAGCGAATGCCTCCGGCGTCGCCATCATCGTGCCAGGCGACGACATATAGAGTCTTCCGGTCGTCGCTCACCACCGGAGTGCTCAGGATCCCCCATTCGGGATCGTTGGTGCTCCACATGTCGATGTCCTTGCCGCTCTTACGCGGCTGGCCAAGCCATGTGGCCCAGAGAGGCACTGTATGCCCGTCCGGACCCTTCTTCTCCTGGTCGGCGTCATAGGCATACACCGTGTTGTGCATCGTTGCGATTATAACGGAGTTAAATGTTCCTTTCACGAGAGGAGCGCCCGGATTGCCGGATGTGTCGATCGCGAGATCAGCAACATAAAGCGGCTGAGCGACGATCTGACCGTCGGCGTAGAGGGTCCAGAGCTTGCCGAATCTGCCCGAACCCAGCGCGTCCCGCCCGAGGGTGGTCTCATCCAGAATGGCGCCGGTTCGGGCGTTGTTGTAATGCTGGGTGAGCACGTCCGCCGCGTCCGCCGGGCATTGAGACGCCCAGGTCAGGATCAACAGGAAGCCCAGCCAGGGTGACAGGATAGCAGGGTAATTCATCTCCGCTTCCGCTTTCTGCAACCGTGGGCTGTTGTTTGATCATCTCCGATCTTAATTGGCAAGCACAAGCATTTCCTGTTCGCGCTTCGATGCTGAATGCGATTTATGATCCGCAATGATCCTGATTTGATCGGCCCGGGCGAGCCGTCCTGAGGCGTTGCCCAGCAAGATTACGGCGCTTGAGGCAGCCTCCAGCTAGGGCCGGCTCAATTCTCCGCCCGGGTGGCGTGGACGGGATACATCAACGCGCCCTTGACCCCAAGCTGCCCGTTCAAGCCGGACCGTTCATTACCCGACAAACCGAGGGTTTCCACCGGGCTGTTGGTGGCGAGACCACTGTTCGTCGTGGCCCTGAGCTGGCAGGTGCCCTCCTCCGTGCAACGGTAGATGCCGGAGAGGGCGGCGACCGAGAGGCGCGATATGCCGAGCCAACTGTCCACCAGCGCGCCGTCCGCGTCGACCAGCAGCGAAAGGCGGCCGTCCAGTTCCTGTCCATCGCGGATGAGGGTGACTGTATACGCATAGGCCGCGATCGGAACGACGTTGGGCATGTTCAGATCGGCGCCCATTCCCCCCACGCTCGCATTCATGGAATGGAGCGCGGCGACCCAGAATCGACGGGTCGCCTCCGGCACGCCGTGGCCGTCCGCGACATCCTCGGCGAGCCCGTAGGCGTAGAACACGCTGCGGCGAAGATAAGTGCCGAGCTTCTTCCCGTAATTCTCCGGATTCGCCGGTGGGGGCTGAAACACCGAGCCGAGGTCGCTGTTCTCCGCCATGTCGGAGTAGATCACGGCGCGAATGGTGATCTGACTCTGGGCGAAGCGGCCCTCGTCGGACGCGAGAGCGCGAAGGATCTCCTTCGCAGGCGGACTGGCTGGGTCGATCCTGACCGCGTTCGCCGAACGCTTTGCCTCCATATAGATGGCGCCGAGCGCACCCGAGAGATCGCGGACGAAGAAGCGCTGCTGGTCGTCCAGAGCGGCCAGCGGACTCCGCGAGAACAGGTAATTTTCCCCCGCGATCTTCTGGCGCTCGGCGGCGGAGTAGGACGGCCAGCATCCGCTCCACACCTCGCGGGATTGCCCCATGGCAGGCAGCAGTCGGACGACCGTGACGCGCTCGCCCGGCGCGAGCGTCGCCTTCAGCTTGGTCGAGAGCTTGGAAGCCCACTCGGTCCGGCCTTCGGTCATCATCATGTCGTCCACGTAGACGACCGTTTGACGGGACGAGGGCTTGTTGCAAAAGGCCGGATCGAGTCCTTCCGCACCGAACAACGCCGCGGACGCGGGTTCGGCCGTCGCGACCGCCAGCAGGATGGCTCCAAGCGCCAGCCCGCGACGGGACATCAGGCCAAGTCCTGAACGAAACCAGCGTCGATCAGGATGGGCGTGTTCTTGTACTCGTAGGGCGTAAGGGCCGCGCCATCGCTCGCGCGCACGAAGGTCAGCGCTCCCTTCTGCTGCGTGCCGATCCGAACCAACGCATCCCGGTAGCCCTCGAGGGTCGCGTACAATGCACCCTGCAAGCCGGCAACGATCGCCCGCTCGTGCTCGCGGACCTGCAACAGAAGATTGCGCTGCTCTTCGACATCCCGCCAGCGCGATTTGGCGGCGTTGCTTTTCTCCGCGATTTGCCGGCCGTAGCGCGCCCGAATTCCCTCGATCTCGCGATCCGCCCGCTTGCGCCGCCGATTATACACCCGCCTGGCGCGCGTCCGCTCGTGCGTCGCCTCCATATACTCGGGATCCGGGTCGTGCGCGATGTAAGCAATGAATACGCCGACTGCCCATGCGGCCACATTGGCGAGCAGACTGAGCAGCACGTCGCGAAGGGGGTCGAGCTGGATCTCGGCTTCGGCACCCAGGATGTTGAACTGCGGCTGACTCGCGAGCGCGCGCAGTGCGGCGGCATAGCGCGAACCTCCCGCGGCGCCGAGCACGACGAGCAACCCGAATGTGGAGAGCGCCAGCAGCCGCCAATCGCCGAGCCGATCCGCGCGCGCCCGATGCGCACCGAAGCGATGCGACCACTGCCTGAGCAACGTGCCGTGCCCGTGCGCGGCGAAGGCGAGCAACACGCCGAGGATGATGGTCGCCCCCGCGGCGATGGCCGGGACCTGCGTGAACAGGAAGAAAGTGTCGTAGTTGATGAGCCACTCGGCGATGCCGATGCAGCCGAGCGCGACGATATAGAGAGGATTGTAGCCCCAGGTGGTCGCGACGCGCTGATTGTTCTCGGCGAACTTCGCCTCGTAGCGACCCTCGGCGCGTTGGTAGCGCCGCTCGGCCTGGATGTATTTGACGTCGGTCTGGAGCCCCTGCTCGCGGCGGCCGATCTCGTCCTCGCATCGCACCTGAAGGTCGGCAACCTCCGCATCCAGCCGGTCCACCGCCTCGATGTCCTTCATGTGCGGCACGAGCAGGCGATCGAACGGAGCGCGCGCCTCGCGCCACCCGGCGAGTACACCCCTTGCCGCTTGCAGCGCGTGCAGCCGCATCCCTGCCGTGAGTCCGCGCGGATCGACCGCGACCCGCCCGAAAGCCGCCTCCTCGCGCGCGTGCTCCTGGATCACGTCGAGCGGCAGAACGGCGTCTCCGGCACGCGCGGTCGGGAAGGCGACCGTGCGATGAAAGGCGGCAATCAACGTCTCCGGCTGATCGCCTGGCGCGGTCGGCACGGTCGGGGAAGGTCCTCGCTGCATCGGGTCCTCAGTAGGCCGTCGGGTCGGTAAGCGGGGCGGGTCCGACCGGCTCGGCCGTGCTCGGCAGCACGGAAGCCGAAGGCGGCCGTCTCGGCGAAGACCCAAGCCGCTTCGGACGGGGGACCGGCACCGCTTTAGGACCCGGTTCCGAGATCGGCGGCTCGTAACCTGAGTCCGGTTCGGGTTCGCTCACCGGCGGAGCAACCACCACGGTCTGCGGCTGCACGGTCACCGGCTGCGGGGCTCGGGGCATGGCGCAACCGGTGAGCAGTTCCGGCGCGAGCAGAGTGGCGGCAAGGAACGCCCTCACCCGCCGCTGATCATCGTCCGGGGATCGACCACGCGATCGAAGGTCGGCTCGTCGATCCATCCCGATTGAAGCGCCGCCTCCTTCAGCGTCTGTCCATGCACATGCGCTTCGTGGGCGATCTTCGCGGCTTTGTCGTAGCCGATCACGGGCGCGAGCGCCGTCACCAGCATCAGCGAACGATCGAGGAATTCGGAGATACGCGCCCGGTTCAGTTCGGTGCCCTCGATCGTATAGCGCCGGAAGGTCGAGCTCGCGTCTCCCAGGATACGTGCGGAGTGCAGGAAGTTGTTGATGATGATGGGGCGCATGACGTTCAGCTCGAACTGACCCTGCGCGCCCGCGAAGGCGACCGCGGTGTCCTCGCCGATCACCTGCGTGCAGACCATCACCATCGCCTCGCACTGGGTCGGATTGACCTTGCCGGGCATGATTGAGGAGCCGGGCTCGTTCTCCGGCAAGATCAGCTCGCCCAGCCCGCAGCGAGGTCCGGAGGCGAGCCAGCGCACGTCATTGGCTATTTTCATGAGCACGACGGCGACCCCGCGCAGTGCCGCCATGCCGGCCACCATCGCATCGAGCCCACCGAGCGCCGCGAATTTGTTGGGGGCTGTTCGGAACGGCTGCCCCGTCAGCTCGCCGATCCTCGCCGCGATCTGCTCCGCGAAGCCGGGCGGCGCGTTCAGCCCTGTCCCGACCGCCGTGCCTCCAGCTGCGAGTTCATAAAGTTTGTCCTTCGACGCGTTCACGCCCCGGATAGCGTCGCGCATCTGCTCGACGTAACCGGACCATTCCTGGCCGACGGTGAGCGGCACCGCGTCTTGGAGGTGGGTGCGGCCGATCTTGATGACGTCCGCCCACGCCTTGGCCTTGGCCTCGATCGCGGCGGTCAGCTTTTCGAGCTCGGGAAGCAGGTGATGCTCGATCTCCAGGATCGCCGCGACGTGCATCGCGGTCGGGAACGTGTCGTTCGAGGACTGGCCCATGTTGACGTCGTCGTTCGGATGCACGGGCTTCTTGCTGCCGATCTCGCCGCCAAGCAGCTGGATCGCGCGGTTCGCGATCACCTCGTTGACGTTCATGTTGGACTGCGTGCCGGACCCGGTCTGCCACACATAGAGCGGAAATTCGTGGTCGAGCTTGCCTGCGATCACCTCATCAGCAGCACGGCAGATCGCGTCCGCTTTCCATTTCGGCATTCGCCCCGCGGCCGCGTTCACCAGCGCCGCCGCTTTTTTCACGTAGCCAAAAGCGTGCGGCACCGGCAGCGGCATCCGGTCGCCACCGATCGAGAAATGGATGAGGCTCCGTTGGGTCTGCGCCCCCCAATAGTGATCGGCCGGCACTTCGAGCTGGCCCATCGAATTGCTCTCGGTGCGCTTGCCGGTGGCCCCGATCCCGATGGGCACATCCCGGATGGTTGGCGTCGTCTCGTTGTCCATGCAGGCTCCCCTCTTGGCCGGACCGGTCCGCTCGGCGGTGAGTTGCTGACCGGTCCGGGCCGGAGTCAAGGGGCGGGGCCGTCGCCTGCTAAGGCTCCGCGCGAGCTATCAGACCTGTGTCGCGCGCCTCCGGACCGCCACCATTCCGGCGAGACCCAGGCCAAGCAAGCCGAGGGTCGCCGGCTCGGGCACGGGCACAGGCAGCAACTGGCCCCTGATCTCGCCCGCCGGAAACTGAGCCGTGTGAATGTTTACGTAGGTAAGTCCGGCTTCGAGATAACCGACCTCCGCAGCCGTGACCGCGAAGGTGTTTGAATACGTTGCGGCGGACAACGCGGGGACGTTCGGGAACGGTATCAGGATCGGGGCTTCCACCCCGACCGGCGCCGGGCCGTGAATATGGGCCAGCATCGCAGGCCCGGTCAGCCCGGCCCAGTTCATGTTAACCGTGATTGCGTCGCTGGCGTCGTTCAGTGTGACCTGCGCGAAGCCCGTCCCCGGGCTCGCGTTTGGCGGCGTCTCTTGGCTGCCCGTGAGGGTAGCATCGAAGATGACCACGGCCTGCGCGGGCTGCGCGGCAAATCCGGCCAGGGCGAAGGCAACTCCTGCAACGACGCTGCGCATGGAATTCTCTCCAATTGTTTCCAACATGCTGCTCCGTGGCCCGGTTTCCTTTCCACCTCACCGGGCTCAAGCGGGATCACTTTCCTGGGAGGGTGGCGCGTCGGATTGGTCAGGGGCCGGTGGCGCAACCCCCGCGGTCTCCTCGGTTTCGGCGCGGTGCTGGGCGGGACCGAAGCCGCGGGTCAGGTTGTGGGCCGTGTTTATCAAAGCCACATGCGAGAACGCCTGCGGGAAGTTGCCGACCTGCCGCTTGGCGCGCGGGTCGTACTCCTCCGCCAGCAGCCCCAAATCGTTGCGAAGATCAAGCAGACGCTGAAACAGCGCGCGGGCGTCGTCGTAGCGGCCCTGTAGAACGTAATTATCGGCCAGCCAGAAACTACAAGCGAGGAACGCGCCCTCATCACCGGGCAGCCCGTCGACGCTGCTGACCGGGTTATAGCGCGCGACGAAACCATCCCGCAGCAGATGCTTCTCGACCGCGGCGACCGTACCCTTGATGCGGGGATCGTCCGCGGACATGAAGCCGACCAGCGGGATCAGCAGCAGGCTCGCGTCCAGTTCCTTCGACCCGTAGAACTGGACGAAGGAGTTGAGCTCCTCATCGAAGCCCTTCTCGCAAACCTGGTCGTGAATGCGCTCCCGGATCGCGCGCCACCGATCGGCCGGTCCGTCCAGACCATATTCCTCGACGCTGCGCACCGCGCGGTCGAACGCAACCCAGGCCATCACCTTGGAGTGGGTGAAATGCCGGCGGCCTCCGCGAACCTCCCAAATGCCCTCGTCCGGCTGATCCCAGATGGTCTCCAAATGCTCGATCAGCGTCCGCTCGAGCCGCCATCCCGCTTCGCTCGCCGCCAAACCCATGCGCCGGGCCTGGTGCAGCGCATCGAGCACCTCACCATAGACATCGAGTTGCAGCTGATTGGATGCCGCATTGCCGATGCGCACGGGGCCGGCATTCTCATAGCCTTCCAGCCACGTTATCTCATATTCCGGCAGCCGCCGTTCGCCGGCGATGCCGTACATGATCTGCATCTGTTCGGGCGCCCCGGCGATCGCGCGCAGCAGCCACTCCCGCCACGCCTCCGCCTCCTCGATGAAGCCCGAGTTCATAAGTGAGTAGAGCGTGATCGTTGCGTCGCGGAGCCAGCAGAACCGGTAATCCCAGTTGCGCGGCCCGCCGAGTTGCTCGGGAAGCGACGTGGTGGCTGCCGCGATAATGCCGCCGGTCTCCCGGTGGGCGAGCGCTTTCAGCGTAATGAGCGAGCGCAAGGCGGCCTCGGACCACTCGCCGCTCCCCTCCGGCTTATAGGCGTTCGCCCATTCGTTCCATCCCTTGGTCGCGGTCTCGATCGTATCGGCCGCCGAGGCAGCGTCGGGGACCGGTTTGAAGGCGGCCGACCAGCTCAGCGAAAATGGAACCTCCTCCCCCTCGCCTACGCTGAACTCGGCGACGGTCCGCATGTGCTCGCCCCTCGTCTCGACGGGGGTGCAGAGGGTGAGCCGGTCCGGCCCCGCGACGGCCGTCAGCCGCCCGTCGTCGAGGCGCCTGACCCACGGCACAACCCAGCCGTAGTCGAAGCGGATGATGAGCTCCATCTGCATGTCGATCCGGCCGCGCTCGCCACGCACGATGCGAACGATATCGGTTCCGGTGTCACGAAGCCCCATGCAGTCCACGAGGACCGCCGCGCCGTCCTTGGTCTCGAATTTGGTTTCGAGGATGAGCGTCCGCTCACGGTAGCGCCGGGTGACTTTAGCGTCCGGAGAGGCCGGCCCGATCCTCCAACGCCCGTTTTCAGGCCCGCCGAGCAGAGCGGCGAAACAGGCGGCCGAATCGAACCGGGGCACCCCCAGCCAATCGATCGACCCGTCCAGGCCGACCATCGCCGCCGTCTCGCCGTTGCCGATGAGGCCGTAATCTTCGATCAGCCCCGCCATGATCGCCTCCAAAAATGGGGCGCGATGCCCGTCCCAAGTATGGCGCAGTTCTCTTCCGGTTGCGCGAGAACGTGCTATTGCCTCACGCGGGCGGCCGCGGCCGCCCCGGTTTCCGACGGTTGTGGGCACAAAAGGGGCACCCCGTGGAGGCTTGGCTCCGATCCATTGGGCTTAGCGATCGAATTGCTGCGTTCCGCGAGCAGGGCATCGAGTCCGACCAGCTTCAGGACCTCACGGACGATGATCTCCGCGAGCTGGGCCTGACCATCGGGGAACGCCTGCGGTTCCGGCGCGCGGTCGCGCTGCTCGGGCCGGTTTCCGACCCTTCCCCGGCCAAGCCGGCAGTCACGATCCCGGAACGCCGTCCGCTCACCGTGATGTTCGTCGATTTGGTGGGCTCCTCGGCACTGAGCGAGCGACTGGAACCGGAGGACCTGCTCGACGTCATCCGCCTGTATCGCGAGTTCTGCGGCGCTGCGATCATGCGTTACGGGGGCCACATCGCCCGGCTGATCGGCGACGGCATTCTCGCCTATTTCTGCTATCCCGTCGCGAACGAGAACGATCCGGAACGTGCGGTACGAGCGGGGCTCGAAATCGTGCGCGGGGTCGGCGAAGTGGAAACCCCGGCCGGCGAGCCGCTCAATGTGCGGATAGGGATCGCCACCGGACGGGTGATCGTTACGGACCTTTTCGCGGGTGGCGGCTCCGACCGGGGTTCGGTGACCGGCGCAACCCCGAACCTGGCGGCCCGCTTGCAGGGCTTCGCGCCGCCGGGAGGGATCGTGATCGCCGAGGAGACCCAGGCGCGCGTGCGGTCGCTGTTCGCCTTCGAGGATCTCGGCGAGCAGCGGGTGCGCGGCTTCGACCTGCCGCATCACGCGTGGCGCGTGCTCCGCGAGTTGCTGCATCAGGGAAGACTAACCGAGGGACCGAGGCCGCCGCGTCTCACCCAGTTCATCGGCCGACAAGCCGAGCTCGATGTCCTTTGCGAGCGGTGGAAGCGCGCGCTCCGGGGCAAAGGTGGCGTGGTGGTCGTCCTCGGCGAGGCAGGGATTGGGAAATCCCGGCTCATCGAGCAGTTCCTCGCAACCTGCGTGAACACGCTCGCCCGGGTGCTTCACTTCGCCGGCTCTCCCTTCGACCAGGACAGCCCGCTGTTCCCCGTAATTGCGCACGTCCGCAACGCGGCCGGAATCGAGCCCGAGGACCTTCCGGCTGTTAAGCTGGCGAAGCTCGACGCCATTCTGACCGGAGCCCCGGAAGAACGGCGCGGCATCCTGCCGCTGTTCGCCGAACTGCTCGGCATCCCCCCGCAAGCGGGCGCCGCACGACCGACATCGAACCCGGAGCAGCAACGCGAGCAAATGCTGCAGGCGATGGTGGATCAGGTGCTTGCTCTCAGCGACAGGCAGCCGGTCTGCCTCTTGGTCGAGGATCTGCACTGGCTCGATCCGAGCACCTATGAGCTGGTGACGCGGGTGGCGGAGGCTTTGCACGGCCGCCGTATGCTGCTGCTTCTCACCGCCCGCGACGGCGTCGAGCCCTTCTGGACCACGCATCGCGACGCCACGCTCCTGCGGCTTTTGCGGCTTGCCCCGGCGGAGGTCGGAGGAATGGTGCAAGCCGTGTTCCGCGACCGGCCCATCCCACAGGCGCTCGTGGATCAGATCGCGCGCAAAACCGACGGCGTGCCGCTCTTCGTCGAAGAGGTGGCGCGCTCATTGTTGCAACGGCAAGGATTGGCGGAGTGGGAGGCCGAGCTGATCGACGAGCCGGACCAGGCGATACCGGCGTCGCTGCACGAGTCGCTGATGGCACGGCTGGACCGCTCCGGGGTCGCCAAGGAGGTTGCCCAGATCGCGGCCGTCGTGGGCCGCTCGGTCCGGCGAGGCGTGCTCTTAGCGGTCTCGGAGACAAAGTCCGAGGAGCTGGAGCAGGCTCTCGCGACCCTTACCGGCTCCGGTGTGCTCCAGCGTGACAACGCCGACGGGGACGAGACCTACACGTTCGCCCACGCCCTGCTGCGGGATGCCGCCTACGACAGCCTGCTGCGGGACCGTCGCAAGATGTTGCATCTTCGCCTTGCGCGCGCCTTGCAGGAGCTGCATCCCGAAGCGGTCGAGCAGCGACCCGAACTGCTGGCCCTGCATTTGACCGAGGGCGGGCTGGCGCTGGAGGCCGCCGGATATTGGCTGGAGGCCGGCCGCCGAAGCCTTGCTCGCTCAGCCCTCACCGAAGCGACCCGGCTTTTGCGGCGGGGCATCGCCGCGCTTGAGCGGGTGCCGCCCGGCAAGCGGAGCGCGAGCCTTCGGCTGCAACTGGCTGGCCTGCTCGGCCCTGCGCTCATCAGCCTGAAAGGTCCGGGCACGCCCGAGGCCCAGGAGCTTTACGCGCACGCTTACGCCCTCTGCCGAGAGTTGCCGGAGGAGCCTTCCCACTTTCCCATCCTTTGGGGCTGGTGGCGCGTGTCGCAAGACTATCACGCCCAACTCCGGCGCTCCGAGGCGCTGCTCTCACGCGCCGTGACGCGCAAGGACCCGGAATTCCTGCTTCAGGCGCATCACTGCAAATGGGCCAGCCACTACAACGTTGCCGAGTTCGCGGCCTGCTGCCAGCACGTCGCGGCTGGGCTCGCAATCTATCATCGCGGCGACTACCGCCACCATGCGCGGCTGTACGGGAATCACGATGCCAAGGTGTGCGCTCACGGCGAGCTCGCCCAGCTCTACTGGATGCAGGGGCGCCTGCGCAGCGCGATCGAAGAGGAGCGGCAATCTCTCGATTGGGCGCATGGCCTCGATCACCTGGGCAGCTACGTGCACGCGATGGATTTCAGCCTGCTGCACCGGATTTATCGGCGCGAGTACCGGCATGTGTTCGAGCGCGCGGGCGAGTTCGTCACCTTCGCGTCCGAGCACGGCCTGGCGGACCATCGCTCGCGGGGGCTGATCTTTCGGGGCTGGACGGTCGCGACGCAGGAGGATCCTGCGGGCGGACTGAGAACGATCGAGGAAGGTCTCGCGCGACAGCGCGACATCAATACGAGCGAGGATTTCCCGATCTATTTCTGCTTGTTCGCGGAGGCTCTGGCGGCGGCGGGGCAAGCCGATCGCGCCCTCGAAGAATTGTCGCGGGCGCGCGAGGATTTCGAGCAGGCCGGCTTGCGCGTCTGGAAACCCGAGGTGCTGCGCACTTTGGCCGAGATGACGCTCGCGGCGGACCCGGCCGCCGTCACGCAGGCCCAGCTTCTGTTCACCGAGGCCGCCGAGCTGGCATCCCGACAAGGCGCGGCCATGCTCGGTCTGCGCGTTGCCCTCAGTGTGGCCCGCCTCGAGACTCGACTTGGTCGCCCTGCGGAGGCGGCGATGAGGCTTTCACAAGCACTCGCTCGGGTTGCGGAACCAGAGGACTGCGTCGACATCGCCGAAGCGCGTGTCCTCGCATCGCGGCTGCACACACAGCTCGGATCATCGTGCCGACCGTCGGTCCCATGAGTCCCGGATAAGGGCCGTTCGGGGACTTCTCTCGGTAAAAGTAGAATTCCGTTTACAATGGAACCCGAGTGGTGCTTCGGTTCTGAAGCCGGACTCCCAATGCGCCTTTAGACAACTTGGAGACTGCGCCAATGATTCCCACTAGATTTTACGCCTGGATAGGGCTGCTTTGCGCGGGATTGGCCCTCCTTCCCGGTAAACAGGGGCTAGCACAACCTGCTCCGTCATCCCCAATCGGCCATAGCTATGAGCAGAAATTCAGCGAGACGCGCTGGTGGACAATGGACGTTCAGCCGACAAGGTTAATTTTTACAGCGATGAGTGGGGAAAGGAAAGGTCAGGTCGTACTAACCGTCGACAACCCCACGATGAAACAGGTCAGCGACGGAATCTGTATCGTGTACTGGCAAGAGAAAGACAAATCCACAGCGGTCCATGTATATGATTTCGCAGGAGGACACGCGTATTTCAACGTGACCAAACCGGATGGCACTTTTGTAAACTTGGAAGGGCCGCTTACGCTTGTGAAATAGACCGAATGGTCAGGTCGGACTCGGAGCAGTCATCCAACACAGCGTTGGTATAAGTGTCCAATAAGGCCCGCTCCATAAACGGAGAGCGGACCGAGCAAGTCGCGGACCAAGCGCCCGAAGACGGACCGAAGCTCTATCGAGAGGGCACGCATCGGATCGTTTCTCCCGAGGGAACGCTGGCCCGGATGAAGCCGCTTGCGGAACGAATGGGCATCACCCGGCTCGCGGTGCTGACCGGACTGGACAGGATCGGCATTCCGGTCGCCGCGGCGGTCCGGCCGAACTCCCGCTCGATCGCCGTGCATCAGGGAAAGGGCACGACCCTGGCGGCCGCCAAAGCTTCGGCGGTGATGGAAGCGGCCGAGACGTTCCATGCGGAGAACGTCGCGCTGCCGCTGCGGCTCGCTACGGCCGAGGATATCGCGTCCATGGGTCCGGCCCTCGATACCGCCCGCTTGCCGCGCGCCCATGGCAACATGGGCGACGTCACGCGCCGGCTGCTGTGGCTGGAGGGCCGCGATCTCGCGACAGGCGAGCCGCTGTGGGTTCCGCATGAGGTCGTGACCGCGGACTATACGGCGTCGTCGCAAATCGGCTCCACGCCGGTCTTTCAGGCGACCACGAACGGGCTCGCATCCGGCAATCATTGGCTCGAGGCTGCACTGCACGGAATCTGCGAAGTGGTGGAGCGCGATGCGGTCGCGCTGTGGCACGCCGGCCCCGCAGTGGCCCGGCAGGCGCGCGTGTTGGATCTCGCCAGCATCGACGGCCGCATCAGCGCGGCGCTGCTGCCGATGTTCGCCGCCGCCGCGGTCCGCATCAGAATTTGGGATGTTACATCCGATATCGGATTGCCCGCTTATCTGTGCCTTGCCGCCTCCGCTCCCGGACGGGATCGGGTACAGCCGGAACTTGGCTCCGGTTGCCATCCCGACCGGGATGTGGCGCTCGCCCGCGCGCTCACCGAGGCAGCACAGGCACGGCTGACCGTCATTTCGGGGGCGCGCGACGACCTCGCCGAGCAAGGCTATCTCGATTCCCTTCACGCGGACCGCCAGGAGGCGGCTCGTAATCTCCTGAGCGGCCCGGCCTCGCGGGACTTCCACGGGACACCCTGTCGGGCCGGGGCGACCCTCAGAGAAGACCTGCAAACGGCGCTTTCGCTGCTGCGCGAGGCCGGAATGCCGCAGGTCGCCTGGGTCGATCTGACCCGGCCGATGTTCGGGGTTCCGGTCGGACGTGCGATCGTGCCGGGGCTGGAAGGCCCCTGGACGCCACCCGGCGGCGAGTACACGCCCGGCCCCCGCGCGCACCGGGCGGCGAGCCGCGCATGGTAAGCGCCGTCGTGTTTCTCGGACCCAGCCTCTCGCGGCACGAGGCCGAGCGTGAGAGCGACGCCCTCTTCCTGCCCCCCGCCCGCCAAGGAGACCTATTCCACGCTGTCAGGACGTATCGGCCGGTGGCGATCGGCCTGATCGACGGGGCGTTCCTCGACGTCCCCTCCGTCTGGCACCGGGAAATCCTCTGGGCGCTTTCGGAGGGCGTACATGTATTCGGCGGGGCGAGCATGGGCGCGCTGCGCGCCGCGGAACTGGACCGTTTCGGGATGCGCGGCGTCGGACGGATCTACGAAGCCTATCGCGACGGAAAGTGGCCCGGCTACGACGAGCCGTTCGAGGATGACGACGAAGTCGCCGTGATCCATGCGCCGGCCCCAGCAGGCAGCGTGGCGTTCTCCGACGCGATGGTCGATCTGCGCGAGACGCTGCTGACGGCGGAGGCGGCCGGCTTGCTGACCCGCGCCCAGCGCGACACGCTTTCGGCGAGGATGAAGTGCCTGCACTTCTCAGAACGCAGTTTCACGCGCCTGGCGGATGCCGCTCCGGAGATTCTCGGCAACGACGGCACCCGCGCCTTCGCCGGATGGCTGCGGACGGGACGGGTGGCGCGCAAGCGGCTCGATGCGCTGGCGATGCTACGGGCTCTCACGGCCTTCTTGCGCGAGCGGCCCGCTCCATTCCGGGCAGATTTCCGTTTCGAGCGTGCCTTGGTCTGGGAGCGATGGACCGCCTCGGTCCAAGATGGGGACCCGGATACGGAGGAGGGGTCCGCGGTGCTGGAGGAACTGCGTCTCCAGCCGGATGCCTGGCGCATGTGCGAGCGTGCCGTGACCGGCCGGCTCGATGCTTCCGCTTCAGCACCGGAGACAGTCTCCGACGCGGAGCTTCGACGGCAGCTCGATTGCTTCCGCCGCGCCCGCGGCCTTTGGCAGCGAGAACAACTGACTGCCTGGCTCGCGGAGAATGCGCTAGACGAAGCGGGGCTTGCGGCACTCCTTCGGCGCGAGGCCGCGCTCGCGCGTGCAGCCCGGGAGAAGCCGCCAGGCTTCCGCGCCGCGTTGCTCGATCATTTGCGGCTAACCGGAGGCTTTGCGGCCCTGCATCGGCGGGCTCAGGCCAAGCGGACGGCTCTCGCGCCAATCAAGGCTGCTCGGCGGCCGCCCGACGGACCGCTACTCGACGCCGCGCTCGATTGGTATTTCGAGACTTGCCTGGGCCGCCCCCGGCCGCGATCGCTGAACGCGCATCTCGGCGAGCAAGGCTGGCCCAGTGCTGCCGCCTGGGAAACGGCGGTGTGGCGCGAATATCTGTACATGACGCAGACTGACCCGACCGCAGCAGAGGCGGCCGGAGAAGGGGAACGATGATCAGGCACCGGCCGGACGGGACCGGGTTCCGGCTTTTTCCGCAATACGCGGAGGGCTATGCCGAGCCCGAGCTCGTGCTCGTGTCACGCCGGGCCGGCACGATCGGTCCAGGACCCTCGGACGCGACGATGTACGTCGCGAACGCAGTGGACAAGGAGAGCCAATACGACCCGCCCGCCTACATGCCGCCGTATCGGGGCACGATGTTCGCGCCCGCCCTGCCGGATCGTTGCGGAAACTTCGACTACATTCCGGTCGACACCGAGCAATTCCTTGCCGCACATCTCTACGGCACCATGCGACACACGCTAGATGTTTGGGAATTGTATCTCCGGCGACAGGTCGTCTGGTGGCACGCAAGCTTCCTGCCGCAGCTCGAGTTGATACCGGTGGTGCGCTGGCGCAACGCGCATTGCGGTCCCGGCTTCCTGGAGGCGGGGATCATCGCCAATCGCTACGGGCGCGGCCAGCTCTTCTGCCTAAACTTCGATGTGATCGCGCATGAAACCGGACACGCCATCCTGTTCTCGCAGGTCGGCGCACCGCCGCCGGACCGGATTCACGGCCCTTATCTCGCCTTCCACGAGTTATTTGCCGACCTCGTCTCGCTGATCGCAGCCCTGCACTTTCCCTCAGTGGTGCAACGCCTCCTGCAACAGACCGACGGCAATCTCTACGTGCTGAACCTGGTCAACCGGCTGGGGGAATATTCCGACAAGGAGCAGGTGCGGCTCGCCTCCAATACCGTGACGATGGCCGACGTCGGGGGATTGAGGCTCGGTCCCGACGGCGAGTGGATCGACCCGCTCGGGCTCGATCGCAACGCGCACGCATTGGCCGAGCCGCTGACCGGCGCGATTTTCGACATTTTCGTCGAAATCTACCAGGACGGGCTGGTCGCACGCGGGCTGATCCCTCCCGACGCCGACGCTCGCGGCTGGACCCGCGAGGAGGTGGCAGCCTCTTTGCGCATGGTGCGCCACGAGTTGGCACGCTCATTCGCCCGGTTCACGCAGGGCTTCCATGCCTCGCTCGCAGCCGCGCGCGACCTCGTGGGGCGGTGCATGGCGCATGTGATGCTGACGATTCCGCCGGAGAGCTTGAGCTTCGACGCGGTCGCGGCGAAGTTCCTGGAGGCCGCCGCCCGGCTTGGCCAAGGCCCGAACCTGCCGGCGCTGCTCGGCCATTTCCTGTGGCGCGGGATCGACCCGCGGCCGTTGCTGACAGGCGAGGTCCCGGCACCCGCACCGCGGCGGTTCGACAAGCGCCCGATAGCGCTGCGCTTCCGCGAGCCGCTCGGCGCCAAGCCGGTCAACGCCTGTTCGTGTTCGCCACGCGCATTCCTAATCGCGCGCCGGTTGATGCCGCACGATCATCGGTCCACGCCCGAGACCGCGCCCGTTGGATGATAGTGGCGTGAGACTTTCCGTCGCTGTAACTTTCGTCGAGCAAGGTGGTTGTGAAAGGGAGGAACGCCGACCATGGCATCCGACGACACCACGGGCGGAAAGAAAGATGCCGATCCTTTGGGCGAAGGCCTATTCGCTCCTGCCACCGTGAGACTATTCGGCAGGCTCTTCGGCGGCCTTGAGATCAAAGATCTCGGTCTGAACAAGTTTTCGAGCAATCCGCTGATTGCCGCTCTCCGTAACCAGGCTGGCAAGGAGAGTGAGCTGGACAAAGAGAAGAAGCTCGCCCGCATCTACGGGTTCAGCTACCAGGGCAATTACTACAAGATGTCGACCCCCGCCGTATTCCTGGTCTACGGCGAGGGAGAGGAGGTCGTGGCCGGGTATGAGGACGCGATCACGCTCAGCAAGATGGGCGTCGAGTTCAAGGACGCGGTGTTCTCGAAAGAAGTCCGCGTGTGGCCGGCGGATCAGCTCGATGTCGCAGTACGGATCGACATCACGATCGGCTGGCTCAGCGACGTTCTGCTGGCCGACGAGGTCAACGCCGACAACAACATGACCGGGGGTATGAGCAGCCGCTCCGATCTTGTCGGGCGCGATGGAAATCTCGTTGGGCGGGACGGCAATCTTGTCGGCCGCGACGGAAATCTGATCACCCCCTCACGTCGCCGGTTCTGATCGCTTGGCCGCGAACCCGATTAGGAGCCGCAACTGCCGGCTTCTCGCGCGTTACGTTGCTTTCCGCGATAGGTCACGCCGCCGATGAAGCTCTTCACCTGCCAGCACTGCGCCCAACTGCTGTTTTTCGAGAACCACAGGTGCGAGAAGTGCGGCCATACGCTCGGCTATCTGCCGGAGACGAGCACGCTCTCCGCCCTGGAACCGGAGGGCGAGGCCTGGCGGGCGCTGGCCTCGGAAACAGGGCGTTTCCGGCTCTGCGCCAACGCCGAGCATGGCGCGTGCAACTGGCTCGTGCCGGCGGACTCCGGCGATGCGCTTTGCGCCGCCTGTCGCCATAACCGCACGATCCCGGACCTCTCGAAGCCCGAGAATCTGGAGCTGTGGCGCAAGCTTGAAGTGGCCAAGCACCGGCTGTTCTACACCCTGATCCGCCTCAACCTCCCGCTCGTCACGCGCCAGGAGGACCCGGAGCACGGACTCGCGTTCGACTTCCTCGAAGACCCGCCGGCCGCTACGGGACCCAAGGTGCTGACCGGCCACGACAACGGCGTCATCACCGTTGCACTGAAGGAGGCCGACGACGCCGAGCGTGAGAAGATGCGCGCCGAGATGGGCGAGCCTTACCGCACCCTTCTCGGTCATTTCCGGCATGAGGTCGGACATCATTTCTGGGATGTGCTGGTCCGGGATGGCGGGCAGCTCGAGGCTTGCCGAGCTATTTTCGGTGACGACAGCCAGGATTACGGGGAGGCGCTGAAAAGGCACTACGCGGAAGGCGCCCCGGCGAACTGGCCGGAGAACTTCATCAGCGCCTACGCGACCAGTCACCCCTGGGAGGATTTCGCCGAAACCTGGGCACACTACCTCCACATCATCGATACGGTGGAGACGGCGAGCACCTATGGCCTTCGGATCGATCCGCGCGCCGACAAAACGGGCGCGCTCGAAGCCAGGATCGATTTCGACCCCCATGCCGCGCCGGATATCGAGACGATCATGGATGCCTGGATGCCGCTCACCTTCGCGATGAACAGCCTGAACCGCAGCATGGGGCTAGCGGACGCCTACCCCTTCGTCATCTCGCCCGCGGTGATCAAGAAGCTCGGCTTCATCCACCAACTGGTACACAGGACGCACTCGCGCTGACTGGCGACAGCCTTCCCTCCCTCCTCAGCCGTTCCGGTCCTCCCGCTCCGGCCAGTCGCAACGAAAGCTCGCGATGCGCAGATCGGGGTGATCGCCGATCCACTGCGCCAGGAATGGCTGCGCCTCCCACATGCAGGTGTAGAGAGAGCCGTGCAATTCAAACAGCATGTGCCGTTCCTGGCAGACGCTCGGGGCGGCAAGCGAACAGACCATCACGATCAGGTCGACCATGTTCATCGCCGCCTCCCGGCCGGAACGCCAAGTCGTTGCCTCCTCAACGATAGGCGCGGCGGATGCTTCCGGCAGGGCTCTCGCCAAAAAGTGTCGTGATCAGGCTGCCTCGGTCGTCCCCAGGACCATCTCGCCTTTCCCAAGCGTCGCCACGTCTCCAAGGTACCGCTCCGCGGCGGTAGCCGCGAGTTGGGCAGCCGGCCAACTGAACCGGGCGAGAGCACCGGCCAGAAGCCCTCGGAACGAAGCGGCGACATTTCCGGTCGGCACGAAAGTCGGCAACGGGGCGGCGAGCCCGAGTAACAGGGTGCCGCGCCGCATCAGGTAGCCGGGCATGGCCCCAGCGGCCCCGCACACGACCAGCGTGCCGGCCAGCATTCGACTTCCCACGCAAACACCGGCCGCCCCTTCGATGATTATCAGGCCGCGTCGCATCCGGTCGCCCGCCCGCTCGCCTGCCCCTCCCCGCACGATCAGCGTGCCGCCGGCCATTCCGGCGCGTTCCCCGGCGAACGGTGCCCCCAGCATCGCGCCCGCATCGCCCCAAATCTCCACCGTCCCGCCGCGCAGTCCCGATCCGGCCCAACCGCCGGCGTCACCTCGGATTTCGAGCCGCCCGCCGGCCATCCTCCTGCCCGCCGCATAGCCCGCCTCTCCATCCAGCAGCACTTCGCCGCTGCTCATTTCGGCACCGAGAAAGTCGAACCGTTCCGATCCGCCTTCGATCGTCACGCGCGAGGCCTCGCCCGTTTGCAAACGGAACACGTCGCCGACGCGCACGCTGGCCCGAGCCGAGCCGAGCTCGATCCGATCGATCGCGCTCGCCTCCATTCTGGCCAGGCGCTCCGGAATCAGCGGCGACAGATCGAGCCGCATCGGAGGTGGAAACCGCAGCACGAAGCGGAGCGCGGTCATGGCAGCAGTTGCGACAAGTGGAAATGATGCCGGCCCAGCTTGCCGCCATAATTCCCGGCGGTAATCCGCGCGGCCCCCTGCTCCGGCCCGAGCGCGACCGCGGCTGCGAGTCCCTCCCGCATCGCCGCCTCAACTGCGCCGTGGCTTAGGCCGTCGATGACGATTTCCAGCACCGCCTCCACGTCCGGATCGAGCGCGGATTGCACGACTCCTCGCAGCGTCGGGCAGAACGCATCGTTCGTCGATGCCATGAGCGCCTTGTATTTCGAACCGATCTTCGAGCCGGATCGGGCGATACCGCCGGGAAACGGCGTGATCGCGTGCGGGACGCCACCGATCGCCGCCACCGCCGCTTCGGCCGCGCGCCGGGCGGCCTCAGTGCTGCGGCCCAGGAGGATGAGGTTGCCGCCGCCGACCGCGCTCTTTGTCAATCCCGTCGTGCTTTCGCAAACGAACTCGCCATCCATCACCGGGATGCGCCAATAGCGACGACCGGCGAGCCGCTTCGAGATTTGCCAGCCGTCGCCGAAATAGCGCAGTCCGTCGCCAAGCCGAAGCGGCTCCGAGCCTTCGAGTCCCGCGTAGCAGGCCGTATCGTGGCAGGTGAGAACGCATTGGCCGACGCGCGCCAGCAACTGTTTCTGCAACTCGCCCGTCGAGGCGGCGAATAGCAGGACGCGCACGCCCGGACGGCCATCCGGGGTCTCGTTCTCGGCCACCTCTCCATCGATCGCCGCTTCAACGCCGCAGCCGATGATTGAGGTGGCAAACCCCGTCATCGTCACGGCCGCCTGCCGCGCCCAGTGCGACGTGCCGGCCGTAAGCACCAGCGCGGTCGCCCGCATGTCGAACGCCTCGGCGAAAGTGTCGTCGACTGCGACGCCGTTCCTGATCAACCCCGGCATGGCACCGTCTCGAACGGCAGGGCGCGGCCGGTGGCGTCCGCAGGCACATCGAAGGCGGTATGCGGGATTCCGTAGAGCCGATCGTACCACCCCGCGAGCCGCCGGTCGGCCGCCGCGTCGAATCCCGGCTCGATCGCGAGCGCACGGCCCAGGACCCGCTCGATCGCCCGCCCGTCACGGACGACGAGCCGTCCATCCTTGAACACCAACGCCGCGTGGCGGAACGTCGCGGCAAGGTCGGGCTGCGGGCCGGTACACCGCGATGTCGGCGCGTCCGCCCGGTGCGAGATGGCCGCGATCCGCGAGCCCGAGCAGGCGGGCCGGTGCGGCTCGCGTCATGGTCGCGATCTCGGGCCACGTATATTCCCTCGCAAGGGAAGGCAGGACGCAAACCTGCATCGCATCCGCCGGAACCGTCCCGATCCACTGCTCACGCAGCGCGCGGCTCATCAGCAGAGCAAACAAATCCGGGTATGCGGTGAACGGCGCGCCGTTCGGGTGGTCCGTCGTGAAGAAGAGCCGCCACGGATCGTCGATGAGCAGAAACAGCTCGAGCCCCGCCGCCCATTGCACCGCATTGAAGAAACTGGTGCGGCGATACCGGTACGGCACCACGCCGCCGCCGTTGCCGTCACCGTCCATGATGACGGATTTCCGGGGATGCGCCTGCGCGCGGCCGTTGAACTGGCGGATCAAGTCGCATGAGATCGTGACCGTTTGCCCAAACATCACCTGCCCGACATCGGCGGTAACATTTGGGTTCGCCTTGACGGCCTCCGCAAGACGAGGGGCGGCCGAGGAGAAGCCGCGCGCTCCCTCGGTGCCGTAGGCGTAAAATTGCAGATGCGCGAGATGCAGCGGCAAGTCGCCGAGCTGGTCGATCGTGGCGAGCGCGGTCTCGACGTTGCCGGGAATCCCCAGATTGTTGCAGTGGAGATGCACCGGATGCGGGACGCCTAGAATGGCCCGGGCTTCCTGCACCGCGCGCACGATGGCACGAGAGCTGACGCCGTATTGCGGTACGACGTCATCGAGCCCGAAGCTGCGCGCGTTCTCCTTGAAGGCCGCGGAGCCACCCGCGTTGATAACTTTCAGTCCAAGCCCCTTGCTGCCCGCGAGCATCCGCCCGGCGTAGTCGGCGATCGCAGACGCGCTCTCTTTCGATTCGCAGCAGCTCCAGCAGATAGTCCTCGTTGCCGAGAACCGTCAGGATCGCGGTGTCGATGAACGGGATTTGCGCGAGCTCCAGATGAGCCTGCAACGCATTGTGCGGCGTGATGGCGGGCTCGACCACCGTGGTAAAACCCATGGCAATGTAAAGCCGGCCGATCTCCTCTACCACCGGCACGGCCTCCAATGCGCCGCCGGCGCGTAGCTCCGGCAGGAGCAGACGGGCCGTGTTCACGTTGGTGCCCGCGATATGCGAATGGATGTCGATCCCGCCCGCCAGCACGACGGCACCGGAAACATCGTGCTCCGTGTCAGGCCTCCGACCGTCCGCTGGCGGCGGGACGATACGGTCATTCTCGAACCAGAGGTCGCCTTGTTCGTCGCGGCCTTCGGTCGGGTCGATGATCCGCCCGCCCCGTAGCACGGTCAGCACGGATCGGCTCCCAGCGCCTCAATGATCCGCCCCACGACGTGCGCCACCGTGGGTACGGCGCTGGCTGCCGCCGCTTGCTTGGCCACAAGCCCGCCGAGATCCTGCTCGAACAGGACGGCCGGATGGTCGAGACCCGGCCGGCCGACGGTGATAAGCACCTCCGGCGATGACGCAAAACTGGTATCGCGCGCAACCAGCGCGATCGTGGGAAGCGCCCGCCGCCAGGGTGGCGCAGCGGGATCGAGAGCGGCGATCCACACCGCCGCGTCCGCCTCCCCGCTCTCCACCATGCGCCTCGCATCGAAGCGCCAGGAATCATGCGCGGGCTGTTGCCGGGCGAAGGAAGTCCGGAACGGAAATCCGCTCGCCCATGCGCTCGCCTGTGCGATACCCATTGCGTTCCCCGGCCCCGGCACGGGCAGCCCGGCGAAGCGCGTGCTCGCGTTGAGATCGTCGATGAGCCCGCACAGCATCTCGATCGCGAGCGGATCGAGTCGCTCGGCGCTCCACAGCGCGACTCCATACCGCGCATCCTGGAGCGCGCGTGCGCAGTCTCTCAGTTGTCCCAGCAATGGCGCATCATCCCGCGGCGGTCGTCCGGCGCAAAGCGCACGCAAGACCCCAAGCAGGATCGGCAGCTCGCGCGGCTCTCCCCCGATGGTGGCGGCCTCGCCCGCGAACCCGTCCTCTCCCGGACAGAGCCGGATCACTCGGCGCGAGCGGTCCGGGTGCAGCGGCGGCGGCCCATTCAGCCGAAGCCGCGCGACGAAGCCCGGCCAAGCCGAGTCCAATCCTGATCCGACCAGCAGAACAAGATCCGCCCGCGCGCACGCCTGCGAGGGCGTCGTGACGATCCATCCCGCCTGGCCCATCACTTCAAGATCGCGCAGCACCCCGTCGGCGTGCAGGTGATCGAACACGCCATCCACGGCCCGGGCGAGCGAGACCGCCGCCTCCGCCCCCGCCACATCAGTGCCGGCACCGGCGATAACCGCGCAACGGCTGCGGCGGAGGATCGCCGCGGCTTCGCTTACTCCTTCGTCCAGCGAGGCAGGCCGACCCCGGACGGAAACCGCGTCGCTCAATCGTCGTACTTGATGTAGGCGAAGCGCGGGTCCTTAGCTGGCGTGCCTTCCAGTGCGCCGCCCTCTTTGCCCGGCTGCCATTGAATTACCTCCTCGATCTTCGCGGCGAGCTGATAATCCTTGTCGGTTATTCCCTTCGCGGTGTGCGTCATGAGGCGAACCTCCACCCAGGCGTAGGAGGCGGTGATATCGGGATGGTGCCACGCGGCTTCGGCCAGATGTCCGACCGCGTTGATGACCATCAGCGTGCCTTTCCAACCGTGCGTGCGATAGGTGCGCCGGATCCAGCCGCGCTCCAATCGCCAATGCGGCAGATGCTGCTTCAGATGGGCTTCGATCTCGGGCTCGGAATAGGCGTGCTCCGGCTGCCGCTCGGTCATGCGCTTGCCTCCCTGGGGTTGCGCTCGGCCAACCGAGTGTGGATCATAAATCATGCTCCAGGCAACGCGGAACCCGCCGGGCATCCGCCCGCCGGCCTGGCGATCCTCTCGCGATGGATGAAGCCGTCGAGGTCGCGTGTACCGCGCGGCTGCACCTGGGCTTCCTCGACCTCAGCTTCACGCTCGGGCGTCGGTTCGGCAGCATCGGACTATGCCCTCGACAGGCCCGAAACGCGTCTCCGGCTCAGCCGCGCGAACGAGACCGCGTGCAGGGCGCCGAAGCCCGCGCGCCGCCGCCTATCTCGCCGCTATCGCCGCGCATCTCGGCATCAGGGGCGGCCACGCGCTGACAGTCCTGTCCTCGATCCCGCGCGCATGCTGGACTCGGATCGGGCACGCAACTCGCGCTCGGGATCGCCGCCGCCCTGCGCCGCCTGCACGGATTGCCTGCGAACCCCGGCGAGGATGCGCGGGTGCTGGGGCGGGGCCATCGCTCGGGCATCGGCATCTTTCTGTTCCAGCAAGGCGGCTTCGTCGTTGACGGCGGGCGCGGGGGCGAGCGTGCGCCACCGCTGCTCTCCCGCTTGGCCGTGCCGGATGACTGGCGCATCCTGCTGCTGCAAGACCCTGCTCATGAGGGGCTGTCCGGGCCGGAGGAGATTGCGGCCTTCGCCGCGCTCGCGCCACTTCCGGACCGGCTTTCGTCCCGCATTTGCAGGCTCGTGCTGATGCAGGCGTTACCGGCGCTCGCCGAGGACGATCTCGAAACGTTCGGGGCCGCGGTGACGGAGGTGCAAGCCATCGCCGGAGACCATTTCGCGCCCGCGCAGGGTGCGCGCTTCACCAGCCCGCGCGTCGCCGCCGCGCTCGATCACGCACGCGCGGCAGGAGCGACCGGGATCGGCCAAAGTTCGTGGGGACCGTCCGGCTTCGCTTTCCTGCGCGGCGAGGCGGAAGCCGAGCGGATAGCGACCTCGCTACGCGAGCGGGTCGGGGGTCTGGACATCAGCGTCTGCAAGGCGCTGAATCGCGGAGCGTCCGTGATGATGCGGCCAGGCCGATAAGAGGGAGAAGGAGACGGGCGCCATGGCGGACAAGCACATCCTGCACATGCTTAGTCCGCTCAAGCACGTCAGCCCGTTCGATGCGAACATGGCGTTGGACGCCGGCTTCGACGCGGTGCTGCCCTATTGCGATGTCGCGCGGCAGGACGTGCAGGGATTGGTGCAGGATGCGATCTTTTCGCGCCCCCCGAAGGACGGTGTGAAAACTGGCGTGTTCATCGGCGGCAAGGACGCGATCCTGGCACTCGACATGCTGGACGCGGCGAAGCAGGCGATGGTGCCGCCCTTCGTCATTTCGCTCTTCGCCGATCCGTCCGGTTCCTTCACCACGGCGGCGGCGATGGTCGCCAGGACCGAGAAGCTGCTGCGGGACGAAGGTGCGCGGGGCCTCGACGGGCTGAAGGTCGTCGTGTTCGGGGCGACGGGTGTGGTCGGCTTCGCATCCGGCGTGATCGCCGCATTGGAAGGCGCGCAAGTGGTGCTGGCCGGGCATGACGGACCGGAGCGCGTGGCGCGTGCCGCCGATGAGATCGGCAAGCGCTTCGGCGTGAACGTGCGTTCGGCGGACGCGAGCACCGGCGCGATGAAAGCCGCGCTGCTGCGGGACGCCGAAGCCGCGTTCTGCGCAGCGAGGGCAGGCGTGCAGGTCCTGAGCGCCGACGAGCTGCGTCAGGCGTCCGGTCTCCGCGTAGTCGCCGACGTGAACGCCGTCCCCCCCGCCGGCGTGGAGGGGCTGGACGTGATGGCGGACAAAGCCACGCTGCCTGGAACGAAAGCGCTCGGAATCGGCGCACTGGCCATCGGCCAGATCAAATACCGCACCGAGTTCGGCCTGTTCCGCCGCATGATCGAAGCAACGAAGCCGGTGCGCTTCGATTTCCGCGACGCGTTCGCGCTTGGCGCGTGAGCTGCTGGCGTGAAGATCGCGGCGGTGCTGATCGCCGCACTCTCCGGTCGCGCCCTCGCCGCCGCGGCGCGACGCTCCGGCTACGCTCCGCTTGTCGCGGATTTGTTCGGCGATCTGGACACGCGCGCAATTGCCGCGAACAGCATCCAGGTTCGCGGCAGCCTTTCGCGCGGATTCGCGGGGCGCTTCGCTATTGCAAGCGCTGGACCGGCTGGCCGATGGTCGGGCTGTGGAGGGCATCGTGTACGGCTAGCGGTTTCGAGGACCGTCCGAATCTGGTCGCCGCGATGGCGCGCGGGCGCACGCTGCTGGGCAACACGCCGGACACGATCGCGCGTGTGAAGGCTCCGGCCGACTTCGCTGCGCTCTGCCGCACGCTCGGCATCCCACATCCCGAGATCGCGTGGAAAGAGCCTCGCGAGACTGGCTGGCTCTGGAAGCGGCGTGGCGGATCGGGCGGCGTTCACGTTCAGACAAGAAAGCCGGTTCTCGCCGAGCGGGGCGGCTGGTATCTGCAAAAGCGCGCCGAAGGAAGGCCTGTCTCCGCACTGTTCCTCGCCGACGGACACCGCTCCCTCGTGCTCGGCTTCAGCGAACAATGGCCCGACCCGACACCCGCCCATCCGTTCCGGTATGGCGGCGCGGTGCGGCCGGCCACGTTGTCGGCCCGGATGGCCTCGAGAGATGGCGGACGCGGTCGCGCGCATAGTTCCAGAGACGCGGCTCGTCGGTCTGAACAGCGCGGACTTCCTTGTGCGGCGCGGAGGGTTTCGATCTGCTGGAGATCAATCCTCGGCCCGGCGCGACGCTCGACCTCTTCCGTCATCCCGATCTGTTCCGGCTTCATGTCGAGGCCTGCCGCGGCGAGCTGGCCGCATGTCCGCCAGTGTTCGAGCGCGCAGCGGCGGCTGCCGTCGTGTATGCGCCCGCAGCGCTCCGCCTCAGGCCTGGTTTCTTCTGGCCAGATTGGGCTGCGGACCGGCAGCCGCCCGGCCAACCGGTCGCGAGAGATGCGCCGCTATGCACGGTGATCGCTGAGGCGGACAACGCGGACCAGGCGCGTGCGCAGCTTCGGAGCCGCGCGGCGGAAATTCTGGCGAGAGTCGGGATATGATCAGCGTCAACGCGAACGCACGACGCTTGCTCGACTCGCTCCTCGATCGCGCGGACGAGCTGGGCGTCGGCGTGTCGACCGACACGGGAGGCGCTACACTGGTCGATGCGGGGGCTGCGCATCCGGGGGGTATCGCGGCCGGCTTGCGTATCGCCGAGATCTGCCTGGGCGGGCTGGGATCGGCGCATCTCACGACTGATGCGGCCTTGCCGCGTTGGCCCTGGACCATCACCATCAGCTCCTCGCAGCCGGTTATCGCCTGCCTCGCCAGCCAATATGCCGGATGGAGCTTGGCTCATGGCGAGAAGCCGAGCGCGTTTTTCGCCCTGGGCTCCGGACCGGCACGGGCGCTCGCGCGGAAGGAGCCGCTGTTTGCGGAGCTTGGCTATGCGGACCAGGCGCAGGAGGCGGTGCTGGTCGCTGGAGAGCGGGAAGCCGCCACCTTCCCCGCTGATCGAGAAGATCGCCGCGGATTGCGGCGTCTCACCCGCGCACCTCGCGATCCTCTACGCGCCGACCCAAAGCCTCGCGGGCAGCGTGCAGGTGGTTGCGCGTGTGCTGGAAGTGGCGCTGCACAAGGCGCACCAGCTCCATTTCCCGCTGGAGCGCATCGCCGACGGTCTGGGCGCGGCGCCCCTGCCCCCGCCGCATCCCGATTTTGTCACGGCGATGGGCCGCACCAACGACGCGATCATCTTTGGCGGCCGCGTGCACCTGTTCGTCACAGGCCCGGCTGCCGACGCGCGAGACTTGGCCGAGAAGCTTCCGGCCGCGACCTCACGCGACTACGGCAAGCCCTTCGGGGAGATCTTTCGGGCCTTCAAGGGCGATTTTTACGCGATCGATCCGATGCTGTTCAGCCCCGCCGAGGCGCTCGTGACGAGCTTCGAAAGCGGCGAGACCTTCCGCGCCGGCGGCCTCGATCCAGCGCTGCTCGACGCCTCGTTCGGATAGCAGTTGCGCCGCATCGGGCTGTTCATCGACGATTTCGACTGGCACGCGCGCGTGCTGCTGCGCGCTTTCACCGCTTTGGGCGCCAAGGCGATCACGACACGAATCGCGTGCTGCGCCTTCGACACGCAGCACCCGGCCGGGCTCCGCATTCCCGGCTTCGATACATTGCCGGATGCGGTGTTCGTGCGCGCCCTCGGCGGCGGCAGCTTCGAGGAGGTCACGCGAAGACTCGGAATCCTGCACGCGCTGCGCGAACGCGGTGTGCCGGTGTGGAACGATGCACGCGCGATCGAGCGATGCGTGGACAAGTCGATGACCAGCTTTCTCCTTGCCGCCCAGGGCATCCCGACCCCGCCGACCTGGACGGTGGAAGGCCTGGATGCGGCGCGCGAGATCGCGATGCGCGAGACGCCGCTTGGTCCGCTAGTCCTGAAGCCGTTGTTCGGATCGCAGGGGACCGGGTTGCAACTGATCCACCGGCCCCAGGATTTGCCCGCACCCGAAACCGTCGCGGGCGTTTACTACCTGCAACGCTATGTCCCTCCCGCGAACGGCGCATTCGAGGATCACCGATTGCTTGTCTGCGCGGGCGCGGTGATCGCGGCCATGACGCGCCGGGCTGGGCAGTGGGTCACGAACCTGCGGCGCGGCGGAGAACCGCGTCCCCTGGAACCCTCGCCGGATCTCGTCGATCTGGCCCTACGTGCTGCATCCTGCGTTGGCGCACGGCACGCGGGCGTCGATCTGCTACGACTCGCGGACGGTCGCGCACTGGTGCTCGAAGTGAACAGCATGGCGGGCTGGCGAGGCCTGCAAGGCGTGACCTCGGTTGACATCGCGGAGCGCCTCGCGACCGCCCTGCTCGACAGCCTGGAATGACGCTCGAACAAGCGTTCGTCGGTGCCTGCGCCGAGGAACTTGCCGCACCCAAACCGGGCAATGTGCATGTGCACGCCGAGGGGCACGGCATGACGGTCGCGGATTTTGTGCGCAGCGCGGAAGCCGCGGCCTCGGCGTTGTGCCGGCCCGGCGCGGCGCTCGGTGCGCGCATTTTCGATGCGGTGGCGGCGACCCGGGCCACGGTCGGGCAGAACACCAATCTCGGAATCGTGCTCCTCTCGGCGCCGCTGCTCATGGCTGCCGAGGCGCGCGAGGCCGATCTCCGGGTGAGGCTCCGCCGCGTGCTGGCGAACGCCGACCTGAAGGATGCGGAGGCGGTGTTCGCCGCGATACGTCTGGCCGATCCGGGCGGGCTCGGCCATGCGGAGCGCCACGACATCCGCGCGCCCGCGCAAGTCACGCTCGCGGTCGCGATGGGGGAGGCGGCTCATCGCGACAGCATCGCCCGGCAATGGACGACGGACTTTGCCGACGTGTTTGGCCTCGGACTGGATGGCTACCAGGCCGCGCGGACGCGTTGGCGGCGGGCGGACTGGGCTGCCCTCGCTGCTTATCTCGGTTTCCTCGCCGCCTTCCCGGACAGCCATGTCCGACGCAAGCATGGGCTGGAGATAGCCGAACGGGTCCAGTGCGAGGCGGCGCGCGTTCGCGACCAGGTGAACGGCGCGACGAACCCGGCCGACTGCCTGCCCGCGCTGCTCGACTGGGACCGGCGGCTCAAAGAGTGCGACATCAATCCGGGTACCAGTGCGGACCTAACCGTCGCCACCATCCTGGCTTGGCGGCTCGGCGCGTGCGGAAAGGGCGATTAAGCTATTGATCGCGCCAGCGCGGCAGGCACTAATTGGCCCCGCATCCGCCTGTGCCGGCCGGCCGGGCGGAACCGAGGCGTGAAGGACAGAGGGGAACGTTCATGGCCACCATCACGAAGGTCTGTGTCGGCGAGTCGCTCGTGGGCGATGGGAACGAGGTCGCGCATATCGACCTCATCATGGGTCCCCGGGGCAGCGCCGCGGAGTCGGCCTTCTGTCACGCGCTCACCAACAACAAGGACGGCTTCACCACCTTGCTCGCCGTGGTCGCGCCGAACTTGCCGACCAAGCCGAACACCGTGCTGTTCAACAAGGTGACGATCAAGGGCGCCAAGCAGGCCGTGCAGATGTTCGGCCCCGCCCAGCACGCCGTGGCGCGCGCAGTCGCGGACAGCGTCGCCGAAGGCATCATCCCGCAGGACGAGGCGGACGACATCTTCATTTGCGTCGGCGTCTTTATCCACTGGGAAGCGTCGGACGATCAGAAAATCCACGACTACAATTATCAAGCCTGCAAGGAGTCGATCGCGCGGGCTGTGCGCGGCGAGCCGAGCGCCTCCGAGGTCGTGCAGAAGCGCGAGCAGGTGAAGCACCCGTTCTCTCCCTCCTGAGCCTCGACTTTTCGCCCGGTCCTCATCAGGGCCGGGCGATGACAGCGAGATCCGCGGCTGTCAGCGCGCCGTCGTGCAGCGCGGTGGCAAGCAACGCGCCGGCCGCGCCCGCATCGGCGGCCGTGCGGAGGTCGTTTGCGTGGCGCATTCCGCCCGCCGCGTAGACCTGGCGTTTGCCTGCCCGGCCCGCGATCGCGCGGATACGCCGGAGATCCGGCCCCTCACCCGCGCCCACGCGCGCCAGCGTCATGACGATGACGCGGTTCGGCCAAAGCAGCGGATCGTCGTTGAGTTCGGGCGGGCCTTGGAATGCATCGCCGCGAAAGTCCAGCGACAGAACAACCCTTGGCTGATCGCTCAACGCTCGCATCAGCCCCGGCCCACGCTGCGACTCGCTGCCGATGACCAGACATCCCGCGTTGGTGGCGAGCCACTTCTCGACGGAACCCGCCTCGTTCGCGCCGTTATCCACCCACAACTCCAGCTCTGGGTAGGCAGCGGCGAGGGAGGCGATCTCGGCCGCCTGATCGCCGCTTCCTTCGATCGCATCAAGATCCGCGACGTAGACACGGCGGAACGGGAATAGCCGGAGCAACCCTGTCACTACGTCTCTCGGCGCGCTGGTCGGACTAAGCGGTGTCTCGATCGGGCGGTCCTCGCGCCGTCGCCCGCCGCGCGCATGCACGACGAGCCCGCCTTTCAGATCGATGACAGGGACCACGTCCATTACGGTATTCTTCCTCGGCATCAGGGCAGGTCAAGCGCGAGGCGGGCGTGGGCAGTATCATCGGTTGGGACGTGGGCGGCGCGCATCTGAAGGCCGCGCGCGCGGAGGATGGCCGCATCGTCGATGTCGTTCAGCACCCCTGCCCGCTTTGGCTCGGCCTCGACCGGTTGGAGCACGCGCTCGACGAGGTGGCGGCGCGGCTCGGACCCGCGAACGTGCATGTCGCGACCATGACCGGCGAACTTGCCGACGTATTTGAAACCCGCCCGCAAGGCGTCGCGGGGATCGCCGCGATGCTCGCCCGGAAGCTCGGCGAGGTGCTCGTCTATGGAGGCCGCGCGGGGTTCCTCCAAGCGGGCGCCGCCGCAGCGCACGCCGAAGACGTGGCCTCGGCGAACTGGCACGCGAGCGCCGCTCTCACCGCGCGTTTCTCAAGGCAGGCGCTGTTCGTGGACATGGGATCGACGACGACCGACATCGTGCCGGTCGCCGATGGCGCGCCACGCGCGGCGGGCTACTCCGATGCGGAGCGCCTGGCTTGCGGCGAGCTGGTCTACACCGGGCTCACCCGCAGCTTCGTCATGGCGCTCTGTGCGCGCGCGCCAGTCGGGGGAGTATGGACGCCGCTCGCCTGCGAGTACTTCGCGAGCACCGCCGACGTCTATCGCATTCTGGGCGAGTTGCCCGAGGGCGCCGATTTGCTGCCAAGTGCAGACGGTCGGGACAAGACCCTTGGCGCATCGGCCGCACGGCTCGCGCGCATGGTCGGGCACGACGCGTCCGATGCCGATCCGGCGGCGTGGCGCGCTCTCGCGGCATGGTTCGCCGAAGCGCAGCTCCGGCTGATCGCGGACGGCGCGCATCTCGTGCTGTCGCGTGCCGGATTGGCGGGAGATGCGCCGGTGATCGGGGCCGGTGTCGGGCGGCACGTCGTCGCGCGGCTCGCGACGCGGTTGGCCCGGCCTTATCGCGACTTCGCAGACTTGCCCATCGCCGCCGCCTCAGCGCGCGATTGGCTCGGCCATTGCGCTCCCGCCGTCGCGGTGGCACTGCTCGCCCATCAAGCACGCGCGTAGTGCTCCCCGATCGCCTGCATCAGCCAGTCCCAGGCTTGCTGCTCATCCGGACCCGCCGTCTTGCTCACCGCGATCTCCAGATACGCGATCTCCCGCTCGACCTTCTCGCGGGGCAGCATGAAAAGCCGGCTGACCAGAATGGCCGCTTCCAGCACGGCAGCCTGCGCACGGTTGAATCCCTGGAATGGACTGTGCATCTCGCGATGGATGACGCGGCAATGGAAACGGGGACGCTGCGCGTCGTCATCGACCGCGACCACCTCCATTTCCGCGTGCGTCAGCGCGCCGGCGAGGCGCGGCGGCGCAACGCGGCGCGAGACAGCGAGCGGCCACTCGCGGCGCCCGGTAAGGCAGCCGGCGATGATGCGCACGTCGTCCGTGTAATTCGCCACGGCCTGCGGAACCGCGGCCAGATTGTCGAGTGTGCGCGATGGCGCGAATGGCGCGATGATCCAGCCTCCCGGCTCCTCGATCAGCCCGAGCGGAGCGATGTGCACATACCCCGCCGGGGATATCGTGGTCACGACGCACTCACGGATCATCCGTACCGCCACCCCGCTTGGCCCTCAGCGTGTGTCCAGCCTCGGCCAGTCGGCTCAGGTCGCGCTCGCTCCGGGGTGCAGCGCAGCCCCAATCAAGCGGCTCGTCCTGCGCATACCGCTTGCCGAGAATGCGGGCGATTTCCGCCTTCATCAGCTCGGTGCCGAGATAGAACGCATGCGCGCCGTCCTGTTCCACACCGAGCTTCGGAAAAAGCGAGAGCGCATCCTGCGCGCGCGCGTGCATCCGGCCGCTGTAGATGTGGATACCGTCCTCCGCCACGGCGATGCGGAAGTTGGCATCGCGCACCGAACCGCGCATCCTCCTCGATTTCCTGCGGGGATTCCGGAAACGGGCGTCGGTCATGAACTTGCAGCAATCCGTTCCCGTAGCCGCGCGGCAATTCCGTATCGGCGCGCGCGGCATACATCAGGCGGCGCGCGAAATCGTGCTCCGCGATGCTGCGCCTCGTGTGCGGGCTCACTTGCACGACCAGCACGTTGCGGATCGCGAGTTCGGAACACACGCCCATTAATACCGCGGTCACGCCGGAACTGTCAGCATCCGTAAGTTCTGTGAGATTGCCCGTGCCCATCAGGATTTCCGCATCCGGCAAGCGCGCCCGCAATGCGGCATAGCGTTGCAGCGAGGCGGTGAAGCCGAAATAAATCGGGTCAAGGATAGGATCCAGCAGGCACGCGAGCCCGCGCGCGCGGGCTTTGCTGAAGGCACGCTCGAGCGAATCGAGATCGCCGTGCCGGGCGGGAATCAGCACCGGGATCGCCGCCGTATCTTCGGCCACGTCCAGCGTATGCTCGTTGAGACTGAGCAGAAAATCCGCGCCCGCGACGGCGCCACGCCGCAACTCCGCTGGATCGCCGGAGTCGACGCTGACGTGAAAGCCGTTCTCCCGAAGCATCCGCACCGCGTCCTCGAGATGCGGAAAACCGACGCCCGGCTTGCAGCCGAGATCGATGACATCGGCTCCCTGGTGGCGCCACGCCTGAGCACGCGCGAGCAGCGCCCCGAAATCGAGGGCCGGCGCGTCTACGATCTCGGCAAAAATGCGCACGTCGTGACGCGACAGATCGGGCGGCCTGCCGCCACGGCCGAGATAGCCCGGCAGATCGGCCAATTCGTCCGGACCTCGCTCGAACGTTACGCCGAAAGCCGCGGAGAGGCGAGCGGGGTCGAGCCCGGCTCTGCCGGGGAACACGACGCGGCTCGCCTCCAAGGGACGCCGCAGACGACGGAGGATGATCGGCTCGGTCATCAGCGCCGCGACCTTCACGCCGATATTCACCACCTCCCACCCGAAATTGCCGCGTCCGAGTCCGTCGAGCAAGCGCCGCAGGCGGGCCTCGGCCAGGTGCCCGGTCAGGAAGAGAACGCGCTCACCCATCTTGGCCGAGCGCGCGCCCCCGCTCGTCCAGCGCGGCTTGCAGCGCCGGCAACGTCTCGACCACCGTGGTCGCCTCGAAGTCCGCGAGGCGACGCGTGTTCTCGAGATCTACCCGGCGCGGATAAACCTTCACCATGCCTTCCGGCGCCTCTGTCTCCATCTCCGGCGCGGTATCGCACGCGAACACGATCGATGGCACGCGGCATTTCCCCGCCTGCGCGAACACGTTGGTTGCGAGATTGTCGGAAATGCCGCAGACGCATTTGGCCACGGTGTTGGACGTGGCGGGCGCAACGACCAAGGTGTGATAGACGCCGTGATAGAAGAAGCCGACCGGCGGACTGCTCGCGGCCGTATCGCGATAGAGGCGAACGCCTTCGGGAAGATCGAGCCTGCTGTGATACATCCGCACAACCTCATCGGCAGCTCGGCTCACGAACAGATCGACATCGCGCAATGTGCGAATCAGCGCGAGACACTCGGTGAGAAAGTGCCCCGATCCGGTCAGTGCCCAACCCCAGCGCGGCACTGCGATTTCGGTCATGCCCGGCTCGCTCTTGCGCGGATGATACGCCGACCGGGCGGCTCGTCGGCTTGAAGGGCACGCGGCGCGTCACCGGGTCCGGCCACGTAGACCGTGCCGCGATATGCTGCGGCAAAGTGGGCGAATGCGCCATCCACGAGACCGGAAGCGACCAACTCGGACGCGGTCGGATCGGCAGGAGGCGGGCGCGATTTCACCAGCAGCACGCAAGGCGCGCCGACCAGCCCGGCGAACCAGAGCGCTAAGCTATCCGATGTCACTTCCCACGAGGGCGAAATATCGGGCGCATTGTGCAGCATGGGCCACGGACTCCAGACGGGCACGCGCCCTTGCGCGAGAGCCTCGTGCAACGCGGCGATCGAGGCCGCCAGCACCAAAGCCGCCGAGCGCGCGGTCAGTGCGATCCCGTACTGTGTCATCGCGA
Organism: uncultured Alphaproteobacteria bacterium; assembly: GCA_963808965.1. Classification (GTDB taxonomy): domain Bacteria; phylum Pseudomonadota; class Alphaproteobacteria; order Acetobacterales; family Acetobacteraceae; genus CAWEHU01. Next base: position 41,022 of record CAWEHU010000013.1, on the reverse strand, counting down.
GGAGCGCCATCTCATGGGCGGCACTTTCGCCGAAGCCCATCCGCGGTTGCGCGGAACGCACCGTGTCCGCAAAAGGCCCGCCGCCCGGGACGATCACGACGCGACCCGCCCGGGCCTCGATGGCATCGAGCCATTGCTGCAACTCCGGCAAGAATGCGTAGCTGCCGCCCAGCTTGACCACGGTCACGCGAGCGGCCCGAAGCCGGCCTGCGGCGTGGCGTGCTCGCGCGTCCGCTCGATGGCGACGCCCACGATGCGCGGCCCCGTATCGAGTTTCTCCAGTTTCACGCTCACCTTCACCACGCGCGCGTCGGCGAGCAGCATCGCCGCAATCCGTTCCGCCAGCGTCTCCACCAGGGCGACGTGACCGGAATCGATCAGCAGCCGGATGCCGTCGCTGATGACGTCGTACGAGAACACGTCCCGCATGTCGTGCGTAGCCCGCATAGCGCGCGCGATCAGCACGTCGACATCGAAGCGCACGCGCTGGGGTGCCGCATGCTCGTGGGCGTAAGCCCCGACCCGCACCGGCAGCACGAGATCGTGGACGAACACGCGATCGGTGAACGCCGGATCGCCGCTGAGATCCGGCACAAACCCGTGCGCGCTGAGAAGGCGATGATCCACGCCCGCGCCGGACCCGGTGCCCTCTTCCGGCGGAATGAGCGCACGGATTTCACGCGCGGCCTCAGGGTCGATGGGCCCGGTGCGACCCGCGCCTGCACAGAGGGCGCTCCGGAAGCCGAGCAGGCCGGGCTGAAGCAGCAGCAGCCGCGGCACGTCGGGCGCTTCCAGCGAACCGGCCAGCCCCGACTTCAAACGGTGGGTTTCGCATTGCTGCACGAAGCGATGCAGCTCGGTCATCTCCATGTGATCCAGCAGCCGCCCCGAACTCTTCTCGGCCGTGTCCAGCATCGCCCCCGCGAACCCCGCCGCGGCAAGCACCGGCAGCAACGAGAAATCCGGGCCGCGGTCGGCGAACAGCACCGCGACGAGGCGCGCACGTGCCGCGATTGGGCTCAATGCGCGGATGCAGGCGGCCGGATCGCCACCTGGAAAGATTCCCTGCTTCACGTAATCGACGCCGGCCTCCGTCATCGCTTCCACGGCCGCTCGCACCACGGCCGGGTCCATCCGCGTATCGCCGGTGACCGCGCTCACCGGCCGCGCCCCTGCGACGATGGCCACGGTCTCGCGAACCGTGCCCACGTCCACCGCGCCGAGCGCGCCGCGCGCCGGGTCCTTGAGGTCGATGATGTCCGCACCCGCCGCGAGCGCGACCGCGGCTTCCTCCGGACCTCTCACGCTGGCCAACATGAGCGTCATTCGCCCGTCCTGCTCAGCAGCCGGTTTCTGACGAGATAGGAGAGCCCGCGTGACCAAGACTTGTCCGTGTTGCCGCGAATGTCCACGCTGCCGGCATGCAACACCGCACCGCTCGACGCATCCCGGATGACCACGTTGATGTTGAGGATCAGGTTGGACACTTTCTGGACCCAGCCGATCACCGCCACCTGCGCCCCGACTTTCGTCGCGAGCGCGGCCTCGCAGCCCCCACAATCCCACAAATTCCTCGACCGCGCCTCGGTCGCGATCGAGGCGGTGTCCACCGGCAGGTATTCCCCGGAACCGGCCAGCAGGTCCCGAAGCTGGCTATCGAGTTGCCGCAAGCGCGCCTGCTCATCCCGGCGCGGGCCGCTCTTCTCGCCTTCCAGGCTGGTGTCGTCCAACTCGAAGCCGAAGATCGCCGCTCGCTGCGGTTCCGCCTTCGCCGCAACTACGCCGCTGAGCGAGACAATAAGCAGGGTGGCTAGGGATTGCCGAAATTTCATGGCGCCCGGGGCACGCGACGCGCTCGGAGGGCGCTTTCGCCGGGGCGGTGCGGCTTGATCGGCCAGGAGCGATTGTCCATGCTCCCGGCATGAAACGTCCAAAGTCGGGGATGCGCAACGGGCTACGCTCGGTCACGGGCGGTAGCCAGGGAGCCCAATGAATGGCACGGCAGGTCGATCTCACGCGTCGCACCCTGCTGAGCGGCGCGGCCGCCGGGACCCTCGCGGTCGCCGCCGGCGCGGAACGTGGGCACGCACAGCCCAAGCCGCCGAACATCGTGTTCTTCCTCGCCGACGATCTCGGTTACGCCGATGTTGCCTGTTACGGGCGACCCGATCTGACCACGCCCAATATCGATAGCATGGCAGCGAACGGGATCCGTTTCCTGCAAGCCTACGCCAATTCCGCGGTGTGCTCCGCCACGCGCACCGCCTTGATCACTGGCCGTTACCAGTATCGGCTGCCGGTCGGCCTCGAGGAGCCAATCGCGGGCGGCCGGAATGCGGGCTTGCCGCCGGAACATCCGACCCTGCCGTCTCTCCTGAAAAAGATCGGCTACGGAACAGCACTGATCGGCAAATGGCATCTCGGTGCCCTGCCGAATTTCGGCCCGCTGAAGAGCGGTTACGATCACTTCTACGGGTTCCGGGGCGGCGCTCTCGACTACTACACCCACGTTGGGACCAACTGGAAAGAAGATCTGTGGGACGAGGACGTTCAGGTCCATCAGATGGGTTATCTGACGGATCTGCTTGGCAGCCGCGCGGTCGACATGATCAACGGTTATGCCAAAGCTTCGCAGCCATTCCTGATCAGTCTCCATTTCAATGCGCCGCACTGGCCCTGGGAAGCGCCGGGCGATGAAGCCGAGGCGAAGCGGATCCAGGGAACCAATCTGCGACACTTCGATGGGGGAACCCAGGAAACGTATCGACGCATGATCCGGGAGATGGATCTGCAGATCGGCCGTGTCCGGGAGGCGCTCGACGCCAATGGGTTGACCGAGAACACGATTGTTATCTTCACGAGTGACAACGGCGGCGAACGCTTCGCGGACACTTGGCCCTTCACCGGCATAAAGACGGAACTGCTCGAGGGCGGGTTGCGCATCCCGGCGGTGATATCCTGGCCCGGCCATATTCCGCCGGGCCTGACGACGGACCAGGTCTCGATCAGCATGGACTGGGTGCCCACCCTGCTCGCGGCTGCGGGCACCGCACCGGACCCGGCCTATCCGTCCGATGGCATGAACCTGCTTCCGGCGTTGACACAGAATGCGGCACCGGTCCCACGCAAGCTGTTCTGGCGCTATAAGGGCAACGCGCAACGAGCCGCACGTGACGGAGACTTCAAGTTCCTCAAGATCCTCGACAACACGTTCCTGTTCAACGTCGTTGATGACCCGCTGGAACGGGCAAACCTGAAAGAGCGCCGGAAGGATTTGTACGACCGCATCGTCGCGGAGTGGTTGGACTGGAACGCCTCCATGCTGCCGGAAATCGCGGAGAGCTTCACGGAAACGTACACCGGGGCCCAGCTTGCGGACCATCTCGGGCTGCAAAAAGCGACCGGCGCACCCGATAATCCGACAGCGGATGAGCCGTAAGCTTGCACTGGAGAGCGCGCTGGCGACGGCATACGACGGCTTAGGCCGGCGCACGATGCTGGCCGCGATGGCTGTCGTTGCGACCATCGGCGAGGCTCGGGCGGATGCAGCCGCGATCCGAGTTGGCTATATCCGCTGGATGGAGCGGCGGCCGACCATCTCGTTTCTTGATCTGCAAGCGCCCGACGACGGCCTTGCCGGTGCGAAACTGGCTATGGACGACAACAACACAACAGGGCGGTTCATCGGGCAGCAATACGATTTGACCGATTTCCCGATGCGAGAGGACGACGACCCAGCAGCCGCCTTGGGCACTCTCGGCGATCGAGACATCGCCCTCGTGCTGACGGATATTCCTGCTGATCGCGTGCTGAAGCTCGCGGATGCTGCTGGTTCAAAAGCGATCACCGTATTCAACATCGCCGCACCGGATGACTCGCTGCGCGAAGCGGATTGCCGCCCGAACTTGATTCATGTCGCGCCGAGCCGGGCGATGCTGGCCGACGCGCTCGCGCAATATCTTGTCTGGAAGAAATGGACCCGCTGGCTGCTGGCCTACGGCTCGCACCCGGAGGACACAAAGCTGGCCGACGCCTATCGGCGTAGCGCCAAACGCTACGGCGCCCGCATTGTGCAAGAGCGCGAGTACAAGGACACCGGCGGCGCGCGTCAGACCGATTCCGGCTTGGTTCAGACACAACAGCAGATGCCGCTGTTTACCCAGGGTGCGCCCGAATACGACGTGCTCGTCGCAGCCGACGAAAACGAGGTGTTCGCCGGGTATCTTCCATATCGCACCTGGGATGCACGCCCTGTCGCCGGCTCGGCCGGCCTCGTTCCGGTCTCCTGGGACCCGAGCAGTGAATCCTGGGGTGGCGCGCAATTGCAAAACCGGTTCATACGCCTGTTCCATCGCCGCATGACCGCCCGCGACATGCAGGCATGGACGGCGGGACGGATGATCGGCGAGGCGGCAAGCCGGGCGGGCTCGGCCGATCCGCAGGCGATCATCGCGTACATGAAGGGACCGGAGTTCGGGGTTGCTGCTTATAAGGGGCAGAAGCTTACGTTGCGCAACTGGGATTGGCAGTTGCGTCAGCCCATCCTGCTGTCGGACGGCCGCAACACCGTCTCGATCTCGCCGCAGCCCGGATTTCTGCATCAAGTGACGGAGCTGGACACGCTCGGCGTGGACAGACCGGAAACCCAATGCAGATTCAAATGACCTGTCTCCCCCAACCGCTCGGGCTCACCTTAACGACGTTAGCCCTCCTGCTCTCTCTTCCAGCCCTCGCGGACACGGCATTCGTCACAAATGAGCGCGACAACACGATCAGCGTCGTCGATCTGAACGCGATGAAGACCGTGAAAACGGTCCCGGTCGGCCAACGGCCGCGCGGGATCACCCTGACCAAGGATGGGAAATACATTCTGGTCTGCGCCAGCGACGACGACACCATCCAGATGATCGACACGAAGACGCTCCGGATCGTTGGCGACCTGCCTTCCGGCCCCGATCCGGAGACGTTCGCCCTGCATGAGTCGGGCAATCCGCTCTATGTCTCGAACGAGAACGACAACATGGTGACGGTGATCGACGTGCCCACCCGCAAGGTGCTGGCGCAGATCCCGACGGGAGTCGAGCCCGAGGGAATGGCGGTCAGCCCGGATGGCAAGACGATCGTGAACACGTCCGAGACGACGAACATGGCGCACTTCATCGATTACGATACACGCAAGGTCGTCGCCAACGTGCTCGTCGATCCGCGCCCGCGCGTCGCCCTTTTTAAGCACGACGGGTCCGAAGTGTGGGTTTCGTCCGAGCTGGGCGGCACGGTCAGCGTGATCGACCCGGTGAAGCACGTGGTCACGCACAAGATCGGCTTCGATGTGCAAGGGTTGCGCGCGGAGGCGATCCAGCCAGTCGGCATCCGCTTCACCGCGGACGATGCGATCGCCTTCGTGGCGCTCGGACCGGCGAACCGGGTCGCGGTCGTGGACGCGAAAACCTACAAGGTGAAGAAGTATCTGCTGGTCGGGCAACGTGTCTGGCAGATGAGCTTCACGCCGGATGGCAAGTATCTGCTCACCACGAATGGACTCTCCAACGACATTTCGGTGATCGATGTCGCCGCGCTGGAGGTGATCAAGTCGATTCCGGTCGGACGCCTGCCGTGGGGCGTGGTGGTCGCGCCGCAATGAGCGAGGCGGCCGGCACGCTTGAACCACCAACGGTGCAAGCGCGACCCGCCCACGAAACCACTACGGCGCCGGCCCTCGACGTCCGGGGCGTCAGCCATTCCTACGGCCAGCGTCGTGCGTTGGAGAACGTGACGTTGACGGTGCCGCAGGCCCGTTTTACCGCGCTCCTGGGCCTGAACGGGGCGGGAAAGACGACGCTGTTCTCGCTGATCACGCGCCTGTTTCATACGAGGAGCGGCACGATCCGCGTGCTCGGTCACGCGGTGGACCGCGAGCCGGGCGAGGCGCTCCGGCTGCTCGGCGTGGTGTTCCAGGCGCGCACCTTGGACCTCGACCTCTCGGTCATGGATAATCTGCTCTACCATGCCGCTCTGCACGGGATGAGCGGCAAGCTCGCGCGCGAGCGGGCGCGAACGGGGTTGGCCGAGGTGGAACTGCTCGAACGCGGGAAGGAAGCGGCGCGCAAGCTGTCCGGCGGGCAAATGCGGCGGGTCGAGATCGCGCGCGCGCTGATGCACCACCCGCGCTTGCTGGTGCTGGATGAACCGACCGTCGGGCTCGATGTCGCCTCAAAATCCGCGATCGTCACCCACGTCCGCCGGCTGGTCCGCGAGCGCGGTGTCGCGGTGCTATGGGCGACCCATCTCCTGGACGAGGTCGAGCCGAACGATTTGGTGGTAGTGCTGCACAAGGGACGAGTGCTGGCAGCCGGAGAGAGCGGGGGAGTCGCGGCCGCCGCGGGTGCGAGAAACATCCGTAGCGCCTTCACAAAGCTGACCGGCGTCGGAGGGGAAGTGTGAGCGCGGCTGTGCTGCCGCGATCAGGGCGCGGCTTCACGCTGGTTCAGTACCTGACGTGCCTGCGCGGCATCACCTGGCGGGAAGCATTGCGCTTCGTGCATCAACGCGAGCGGTTCGTCTCCGCCCTCGTTCGCCCGCTGGTCTGGCTCTTGATCTTCGCCGCCGGCTTCCGGCAGATTCTCGGGGTCTCGATCATCCCGCCGTACGAAACCTACGTCCTCTACGAGGTGTACGTCACCCCGGGCCTGGTCGCGATGATTCAGCTATTCAACGGAATGCAGTCCTCGCTGTCGATGGTTTACGACCGGGAGATGGGCAACATGCGGATGCTGCTCGTGAGCCCCTTCCCGCGCTGGTTCCTGCTCGTGTCCAAGCTGCTGGCCAGCACCGCCGTTTCTCTTTTGCAGGTCTATGCGTTCCTGCTTGTGGCATGGCTGTTCGGTGTCGAGATACCGCGCTGGGGCTGGCTCACGATCCTGCCCGCACTCGTGCTGAACGGACTCATGCTTGGCGGGCTCGGAATGCTGCTCTCATCGGCGATCAAGCAGCTCGAAAACTTCGCCGGAGTGATGAATTTCGTGATCTTCCCGATGTTCTTCGCCTCCTCGGCACTTTATCCGCTTTGGCTCGTCCAGCAGTCGAGCCCGGCGCTGTACGTGATTTGCCGACCTCAACCCGTTCACCTACGGGGTAGAGCTCGTCCGCTTCATGCTGTACGCGAAGATGGACTGGCTGGCCTTCGCGGTTGTGACCGGTGCCATGCTCGTGTTCGTGGCGGCCGCCGTAGTCGCGTACGATCCGGCGCGCGGATTGATCGTCCGCCGCGGCGGAGGCGGTGCATGAGGCGGGTCCTGCTCGCCTGCGTTCCGCTGTTGCTCGCAATCCCGACGCGAGCCGCACCGCCCAACGCCGATCAGAACTGGCCGTGTCAACAGATCAAGGTGCCTGAACTGTCGGTGGCTGCCATGTGGACGGGGCCGCCCATCGATCCCTATTTCGCGACCTGGGCAGAGGACCCATCCGTCGCGGATCTGGTCCGTCGCGTCACGCAGAGGCGGCTCCCGATCGAACAGGCGAAGGCGGAGGTCGCCGCATTCGCCCAGCAACAGGGTCAGGACAAGCTACCGAAGCTGCTCGCCCTCTTCGCCGGGGTTTTCGACAGCTTGAACCGCGAGCGGACGAGCATCCTCGCGGGTCTCGACCGGTTTGGCGCGCGTCAGAAGCAGCTCGCGGCCAGCATCCGGGGCGAGAACGAACAACTACAGGCACTGCGGGCCGCGGCTCAGCCCGACCCGAAGCAGCTCGACGATCTAACTCAGCGGCTCACCTGGGACCTGACGGTCTTTCAGGACCGGCGCGAGTCGCTCGGCTTTGCCTGCAATGCACCCACGCTCGTCGAGCAGCGCCTGTTCGCGCTGGCACAGGCGATCCAGGCGGGTCTGCCTTAGCTTCCCGCCGCTTGCGCCGGCCAGTGTCCGGTGAAACTCTGGTCGTTGCTATCCACCGCCTCCACCCGAATCACCTTCGCGCCGCGCGGCCGATAGTCGAAGCGAAAATCGGGATTCTCCGAGATCGAGATGCCGCTCTCGATCGACAACAGCGGCTTGTCATCCTGCGAGATCCGCACCGATTTCACGAAATGAGCGGGCACGTAAAGGCGTGTGAGCTGGTCCATCTGCATCCCGGAGTTATTGGGATGCCGGATCATCAGCTCGGCTTCGGGCTCCCCGGAGGGAGAGTCATCGGGATGGGGGAATTCCCGAAGCCGCATGGTACCCAGCGGAATTGCGTCCGCCGTCTGCTTCAGCGCCGGCGCGGAGCAGCCGCCCGCCGCCTTCACGAACCGCTGAGTCGCGTACAACTTGCCGTCGCTCAGCTCGGCGACGGCATGGATATTCGTGTACGAATCGACGCGCACGCGCGTTGAGATGCGGTCCACGCCACTATCCGGCCCTAGTGCGAAGGTCGCGGCCACCGGCGAGGGATTCTCGTCAATGACGAGAGTGATCCGGCGCACCTGCCGCCCGTCACCCGCGGGCAGCAACGTGCGAATAGTGATCGGGACGATCGCCGCGTCTTCGGCCCGGTACGGCGCATCGATCGCAAGTACCACGGCCCCGTCCTCTATGGGGCGGTCCTCAAAGATTTGCGAGGCGAGCGCAGGCCAGGGGTCCGTTGGTTCGGGTGCCTGCGCGTTTGCGGCACCGCACCAGAGCGCGGCCGCCATCGCCAGGGCGAGGCCGAGTTGCCGGTCAACTTCAACCCGCATGTCTGCGTCGCCTCCCCTCGCCCCGATGCCGCGCTTTGGCTAATGCCCTCGATTTCCGCCGGCGCCTCTCCATATAGGAGGGCCGAGGCTGGGGAAAACTGCCTGGCGGTCGCGACTGGACGCTTCTAGCGGCACTCTGTTACTGTCGGGCGAGCGTCCGATACCGCAGGGTAGGGAAACGCCGCCACCTAACACGGAGGAGCACGATCATGGCCTGGACACGTCCGAAGATCCGCGAAATCTGCATCGGCATGGAAATCAACGGCTACCTTCCGAGCGAGCTCTGACTCTTCGCCGCCCTTCTGTCTGCATGAGGGCGGCAGTCTGCTGAAGGCTTTGGTTTTAGGTTCGGCGGCCGGCGGCGGGTTCCCTCAGTGGAACTGCGCTTGCCGGCTTTGTTCTTTGGTGCGCGCCGGCGATCCGCGCCTGCTTCCCCGTACGCAGGCAAGCGTCGCCGTCACGGCGGACGGATCCAACTTTCTGCTCGTGGGCGCCTCGCCCGATTTGCGTCAGCAGTTGCTCGACAATCCGGCGTTGCACCCGCGGCAAGCCGGCCGCGACTCGCCTATCTTCGGGGTCGTGCTGGTGAACGCCGACGTGGACGGAATGGCGGGGCTCCTTGTGCTTCGCGAAAATCACCCGTTCCGGATCTTCGCACCCCGACCCTTTCTGGACACGCTCGCCTCCAACACCTTGTTCGGTGTGCTCGATCCTGCGGTCGTCGAGCGAGTCCCGGTCGCTTCCGCCGAGCCGGTCGATTGCGGCTTCGGCCTGCGCCTGACCTTGCTCCCGATGCCCGGAAAGATTCCCCTTTATCTCGAAGACCGGTCGGCAGCCGAGGCGGCGTCGGGGCCGACTTTCGCGGCCAAGCTCGCGGCGGACGACCGCAGCATCGTCGTCGCGCCTGCCTGCGCCGTGATTACGGCGGAGGTACTCGCCGTGTTACGGCAAGCCGACGCGATACTGTTCGACGGGACGGTTTTCACGAATGAGGAGATGATCGAGGCCGGGGTTGGCCGCAAAACCGGGCGGCGCATGGGCCACGTGCCGATGTCCGGTCCCGAGGGCTCGCTCGCGCGCCTTGCGGACCTGCCGGCCCGACGCATCTTTCTGCACATCAACAACACGAATCCGGTGCTGCTCGAAGGCTCTCCCGAACGGCGCCAAGCCGAGGCGGCCGGGTTCGAGATCGCCTATGACGGGATGGAGCTGTGTCTCTGAGTCAACCGATCAGCCCGGCGGAACTCGAGGCGCGGCTGCGGGCGATGGGAGCCGAGCGCTATCACAACCTGCATCCGTTCCATCGCCTGCTGCACAGCGGACAATGCAGCAAGGGCCAGGTGCAGGCCTGGGCGCTGAATCGTTACTACTATCAGGCGATGATCCCGCAGAAGGACGCGGCGCTCATCGGCCGGTGCGAAGACCAGGAGGTTCGCCGCGTTTGGCGGCGGCGGCTCGAGGACCAGGATGGCGACGAGGAGGGCGGCGGCGGCGTCGAACGCTGGCTCAAGCTCACGGATGGGCTGGGACTGGACCGGACGATGGTGAAGTCCGCGCGACTGATCCTTCCGGCGACCCGCTTCGCCGTGCAAGCCTATGTGCACTTCGTCCGCGAACGGAGCCTACTGGAAGCGATCGCCTCCTCGCTCACAGAACTGTTCTCGCCGCAAATCCTCGCTGAACGCTTGAGCGGGATGCTCAGCCATTACGACTACATCACGCCGGAGACGATGGCGTATTTCCAAGCACGGCCGACGCAGGCCGCGCGGGATGCGGGTTTCGCGCTCGACTACGTCAGACGGACGGCCCTCACGCCGGAGCAGCAGCAAGCCGTGCTTGATGCGCTTTCGTTCAAGCTGGACGTGCTGTGGACGCAGCTCGACGCGCTATACTTCGCCTATATCAGCCCAGCGATGATCCCGCCCGGCGCATTCCGGCCCGAGCCATGAGCGATCCCGCCGCCGTGACCGAGGATCTACGCCCGCGCCTCGCTCCCGGCGTGCGGTTGCATTTCGACGCGCGCCGTCAGGCCTGGATGCTGCTCGCACCCGAGCGCGTAATCGAGACAGAGGGACCCGCGAGCGAGATCCTGAAACGCTGCGACGGCGCGCGTACGCTCGGCGCGATCATCGACGAGCTCGCTGCGGTTTTCGCCGCGGACCGGGCGGTGATCGCGGCCGACGTCAAAGAGCTGCTGGCGGAGCTCGCCGGCAAGCGTCTGATTGGGTGGCAGCGATGAACGCGCAACCCCCATCAGTTCAGTTCCCGCTCGGGTTATTGGCGGAGCTGACGCATCGCTGCCCCCTCGCCTGCCCTTATTGCTCCAACCCGCTCGCGCTGGAAAACCGGGCTGGCGAGCTAACCACCGATGAATGGGCGCGCGTCTTCCGGGAAGCCGCGGAGCTCGGCGTGCTGCAAGTGCATCTCTCAGGCGGCGAGCCTTGCGCCCGGCGCGATATCGTCGCGATCGCCGCTGCGGCGCACGATGCGGGGCTTTACACCAACCTCATCACCTCCGGGATCGGGGTCACGGCGGAGCGCGTGCGGCAGCTCCGGGTGGCCGGAACTCGATCACGTGCAGGTCTCGATCCAGGACACCGAGGCGGAATTGGCCGATCGCATTGCCGGGTACGAGGGCGCGCATCAGCGCAAACTCGAGGTGGCGCGCATGGTGGTGGAGGCCGGCCTGGCGCTGACGATCAACGCGGTCGTGCATCGGGCCAATATCGACCGCGTGACGGATTTGGTCGCGTTGGCCTTTTCGCTCGGCGCGGGGCGAGTTGAGGTGGCGCACGCGCAATATTACGGCTGGGCGCTGCTCAACCGCGCGGCGCTAATGCCGACTCGCGCTCAGGTCACGCGCGCCATGCAGGACCTCGAGCGGGTCCGCGCCGAGTACGAGGGGCGGCTTGTTATCGACGCCGTGGTGCCGGACTACTACGCACGCCGTCCAAAGCCCTGCATGGGGGGCTGGGCGAGTCGCTCGCTCAACGTCACGCCCTCCGGCCGCGCGCTGCCCTGCCACGCCGCGGAGACGATACCTGGGCTGGAGTTCTGGTCGGTGCGCGACCATCACCTCGCCGACATCTGGTGCAATTCGCCCGCGTTCGCCGCCTTCCGCGGCACGGACTGGATGCAGGAACCCTGTCGCTCCTGCGAGCGGCGGCATATAGACTTCGGCGGCTGCCGGTGCCAGGCGCTGGCAATCGCCGGCGACGCCCGGGCGACCGATCCCGCTTGCGAGCTGTCATCGTTGCACGCGCGGATGCTGGCGCTGGCCGAGGGCGATGCCGGGCGTGACAACGCTTATCTCTATCGCGGCCGGACAAAGGAACCCGCGCTCACTCCCACTCCAGTTCGCTGAACGTCGCGGTGGCATTACGCGGGTTGTAGTCGTCGAACAGCTGCCAGCGGGTCCGCTCCGAAGATCCCATCCGCGGCACCGCTTTTTCCATCGGCAAGCCTGCCGCGATGTATCGGCGCGCATCGTCGACTATCACGCCGAGATAGCGCCGCTCGTCGTCCAGCGCCGCCGGCCAAGGCGCAACGAGCCGTCCGTGCCCGGGCACACATCGCGTGGCGGGAAGCTGTGCCAGACGGGGAATCACCGACAGCCACCCCTTGGTGCCGCCATCCACCACGGGCACGTGCCGTATGAAAACCAAGTCGCCCGCGTACAGCGTGGCCGTCGCTTCGTCGAGGACCGTCAGATCGCAAGCGGTGTGCGCAGGCGGGGTCCAGGCGGTGAGCCGGAGCACCCTCCCGCCGAGATCGAGCGTGGTCTCGTCCTCCACGAGGAGGGTAGGCGGAATGATTCGCACCCGCTCAATGGCCGCTGTCGCCCAACTGCTCGCGAAAAGACCGGAGATAGTAGTCGCCCCGCTCCGCCAGCGCGCCGGGCAAGTTGCGATGGCCGACGAACGTGACACCCGAGCGCGCGAACGCTGCATTGCCGAACACGTGATCCGGATGCTCGTGCGTGTTGATGACATAGCGTACTGGCTTCGCGGTGATGCCCCGGATGGCATCCATCAATGCCTCGCCCACCGCCACGCTGCCGCCTGTGTCCACCACCGCCACCGCGTCCTCGCCGACGATGACGCCGAGATTGGCGATGTCCCCGGCATTGACGGGCGTGGTCAGTGAGACCTGGCCGAAATGGGCGAAGGCGCCCGGCGCCACTTCCGCAAGCGCGAAAGATGCCGGCGCGGTCCCGCCCCTACCGTCGGTCGCCGCAGCCGCGAAAGTCCCGGCGAGGCAACAATGACAGAAGAACCGGCGGCCTATTGAGATCACGTGGCAGAACCCTATTGCGGACCAACCCAACGCCGCGTACGCTTTTACCCGGTCTCCGACTTCTAGGGCACCCGCAGTAAGGGAGGGCGGATGCTTCCGAAGGCGTCGCAGGAGGACGATTAGAAACCCGGACGAATTGGGTCGTCCTGCGCTCGTCGTGACACGCTGTCGGAAGGCTTCTTCCCGTCCGGTTTGGTGTGGCCGGTTCGGTGGACAGGATGCGACGTTTCCCGACCGGGCTGCAATTAACAGAGGCAGCGGAGGTCGTATGAAGAAAATCCCGAAACGAATGGTGCTGCTGGCAGGTATCGCCCTGTCCGCGACCCTGGCGGTCTCGGCAGCTGCCCGGGCGCAGGCGCAAGCGCCAACCCAGGACCTGCTAAAGATGCAGGACAATGCCAAAGACTGGGTGATGCCGACGGGCACGTACGACAACCAGCGTTACTCGAAGCTGAATCAAATTACCGCCGCCAATGTCGGCAAGCTCCAGGTTGCTTGGACATTCTCGACCGGCGTCCTGCGCGGCCACGAAGGCGGACCGCTCATCATCGGCGACGTCATGTACGTGCATACGCCGTTCCCGAACATCGTCTATGCCCTCGATCTGAACAACGATGGCAAGATTCTCTGGAAATACGAGCCGCAGCAGGATCCGAACGTGATCCCGGTGATGTGCTGCGACACCGTGAACCGCGGCGTCGCCTATGGCGACGGCAAGATCTTCCTGCACCAAGCCGACACGACGCTTGTCGCGTTGGATGCCAAGACCGGCAAGGTCGCATGGTCGGTGAAGACCGGCGATCCCGGCAAGGGCGAGACCGGCACCGAAGCCCCGATGGTGGTGAAGGACAAGGTCTACGTCGGCAATTCGGGCGGCGAGTTCGGCGTGCGCGGCTGGATAGCGGCCTATGCCGTGGGTGACGGAAAGCAGGTCTGGCGCGCCTACTCCACCGGCCCGGACAACGAGATGCTGGTCGATCCCGAGAAGACCACCTCGCTCGGCAAGCCGATCGGCAAGGACTCCAGCCTCAAGACCTGGCAAGGCGATCAGTGGAAGATCGGCGGCGGCGCGACCTGGGGCTGGTACTGGTACGACCCGCAGCTCAATCTGATCTACTACGGCACCAGCAACCCTTCCACCTGGAACCCAAAACAGCGGCCCGGCGACAACCGATGGTCAACCTCGATCTTCGCCCGCGACCCCGACACCGGCATGGCGAAGTGGGTCTATCAGATGACGCCGCACGATCAGTGGGACTACGACGGCGTCAACGAGATGATCCTGGTCGATCAGCAGATCGGCGGGCAAAACCGCAAGCTGCTGGTGCATCCCGACCGCAACGGCTTCGCCTACACGCTCGACCGCACGAGCGGGGAGCTGCTCGTCGCCGAGAAGTTTGACCCGGTGGTGAACTGGGCCACCAAAGTCGACATGGACAAGAACAGCCAGAACTATGGGCGCCCAGAGGTCGTTGCGCAGTACTCGACCGAGCACAACGGGGAAGACGTGAACAGCAAGGGGATCTGCCCCGCGGCGCTGGGCACCAAGGACCAGCAGCCGACCGCCTTCTCGCCGGACACGGGGCTGTTCTACATACCGACCAACCACGTGTGCATGGACTACGAGCCGTTCCGAGTTCGGTACACGGCGGGCCAGCCCTATGTCGGCGCGACGCTCTCGATGTACCCGGCTCCGGGCGGCAACACGATGGGCAACTTCATCGCCTGGGATGCTCGCCAAGGCAAGATCGTCTGGTCGGACCCGGAGCTGTTCTCGGTCTGGTCGGGCGCGCTCGCGACAGCCGGAGGCGTCGTGTTCTACGGCACGCTGGAAGGCTATCTGAAGGCGGTGGACGCCAAGACGGGTAAAGAGCTCTACAGGTTCAAGACCCCGTCGGGAATCATAGGCAACGTAACCACCTACGAACACGGCGGGCGGCAGTACATCGCCGTGCTCTCGGGCGTCGGAGGCTGGGCCGGTATCGGTCTCGCGGCAGGGTTGACCGACCCGCATGCGGGTCTCGGCGCTGTGGGCGGCTACGCCTCGCTTTCCAACTACACGGCGCTCGGCGGGCAGCTCACCGTCTTTGCTCTGCCACAATAAATAAGGAGAAACCCCTCCCTTCAACCCCTCCCACAAGGGAGGGGTTTTTCACCTCCCCTCCCCTTGTGGGAGGGGCCGGGGAAAGGGTGATCCATAGCCGCTCGGAAGCCTGCGATGAAATCTTGTACCCGCGCCGCCGCCGCTTGCGGCTCCATCCTGATCCTCCTCTCTACGCTTGCCTATGCTGATGGATCGGGCGACCCGCAATCGGTCAGCTCGCAGGATGGCAAATACCTCGACAAGGACGGCAATCCGACCTTCAACATCAAAGATGGGAAGGTCGACTGGTACACTTATGTCGGGTACGTGCGATACGCCGCGAACTGCCTGCAATGCCACGGGCCGGACGGCCTCGGATCGACCTATGCGCCTTCGCTCGTCAATTCGCTACAGCACCTGAGCTACGCCGACTTTCTGGCCACGGTCGCGGGCGGCAAACAGGACGTATCGGCCTCGCAGCAGCTGGTGATGCCCGCGCTTGGCGAGAACAAGAACGTGATGTGCTACATCGACGCCATCTACGTCTATCTGCGCGCCCGCTCCGACGGGGCTCTCGGCCGTCAGCGCCCGGACCAGCACGAGCCGAAACCACCGGCGTTCGCGACCGCCGAGGACCAGTGCATGGGATGACCGCGATGCCTCGATACTCGGCCCATCTCATCTGCGCCGTTCTGCTCGCGATGTGTTCCGTTCACACCGCACAGGCTCAGAATTCGGGGCTTGGAGCAGCCGTCGAACTGGTCGATCCGCACGTTTTCCGGGTCTGCGCCGACCCGCGTAATATGCCATTCTCCGACGAGCAGGGCGAAGGATTCGAGAACAAGCTGGCCACGCTGCTCGCGAGCAAGCTGAACGAGCCGGTCAGTTACACCTACTACCCGCAGGTCATCGGCTTCGTGCGCAACACGTTGAACGCGTTCCGCTGCGACGTGGTGATGGGCGTGTCGCAGGGCTACGACCTCGT
Source organism: uncultured Alphaproteobacteria bacterium (assembly GCA_963808965.1). Lineage (GTDB taxonomy): Bacteria > Pseudomonadota > Alphaproteobacteria > Acetobacterales > Acetobacteraceae > CAWEHU01. Next base: position 24,948 of record CAWEHU010000013.1, on the reverse strand, counting down.
GCAGACGACCAATCCCTACTACCACACGGTCTACGCGCTCATCTTCAAGCGAGATAACGGCCTGGACGGCGTGACGACGCTCGCCGATCCGCGGCTGAAAGACAAGCGCATCGGCGTCATCGCCGGCACGCCGCCGGCGACCGTCATGGTCGAACGGGGATTGATGGCCAAAGCGAAGCCGTATCCGCTGACGGTGGACACGCGCGTCGACTCGCCCTCGAAGGCGATGGTCGACGATGTTGTATCGGGAGAGATCGACGCCGGCATCCTGTGGGGTCCGTTCGCCGGATATTACGCGAAGCAAGCGGGCACCCCGATCACCGTCGCGCCGCTTCTGAGGGAGCACGCGGACGTGCCGATGGATTTCCGCATCGCGATGGGCGTGCGCCACAGCGATCAGGAATGGAAGCGCAAGCTCAACCGGTTGATCGCGGAGAACCAGGAGGCGATCGACAAACTGCTCGAGGACTATGGCGTCCCGCTGCTTGACGAGCAGGGCAACCTGATCGCGCCATGAGCCGGCCTCAGCTCTGGACTCGCCGTGCCGCGCTGGGGGCCTCCGCGGCCCTCCTCGGCGGCGCGGGTGACGACACGACGATACCCGAGCCATCCGGTTTTCGGACTGAAGAGTACCGCGCCCCGACCCCACCGACCCTGCGTGGAGCGCGGGTGCTCTCGACCGATCAAGCGAAATCGCTCTGGGAGAGCGGCGTCGCCGTGTTCGTCGATGTGTTGCCGCAGCCGCCGAGACCCGCCGGCTTACCAGCAGGCACGATCTGGCGCCCGAGGCCGCGTTACGACATACCGGGCAGCATATGGCTGCCGGACACCGGCTATGGCGAACTGGCACCGGTGACGGAGGCGTATCTCCGCGCCGGTCTCGAATTGGCCATCGGCAACGACCGAGACCGGTGGATCGTCTTTTACTGCCTAAAAGATTGCTGGATGTCCTGGAACGCGGCGAAGCGTGCAATGGGTCTCGGCTATTCGCACATCGCTTGGTACCCGGACGGAACGGACGGATGGGAAGCGGCGCATTTGCCGCTGGAGAAGCGAGAGCCCGTACCGCGCCAAAGCGAGTAGCCCTTCAGAAGCACCGGATTTCGGCCTCCGCCTGAGCCTCGCGCAGCTCGCGCACGATCTCGTTCGATTGCGGTACGCGGAACTCCTGGCCGAGATAACCCCCGGCGCCCTGGCGCATTTGCAACACCGTCTCAGCCGCTTCGTAGCGGTTGTAAGGAAGGATCGAGGCGATGACGTCGATCGAGCACGAGCATCGTTGCAGCGCCTCCCGCGTCCCGCCGTTCACGTTCATGCAGCCGAGCACATAGTCAGCCCGCGCCTCGGTCGGATAGTCGTTGAGCTCGGCTGCCCGGCCGCTAGAGGCGAGGACCAACAAGAGAAAAAGCAGGCCGGCCGTACGGACCGAGAGGGCGAGCAGCAGGCCGGTGCGCAAAGCAGTCCTCCCATCCCCGGCAATCCAAGCCGGCCCGGCGGCTTGGACTTGATCCTAAGCCGGAACCGGCGGCACGCCCTCGGGATCCAGCCGATAGCCGCCGCCCTCGGTGACGAGCAGGCGGGCATTGGACGGATCGGGCTCGATCTTCTGGCGCAGGCGATAGATGTGCGTCTCCAGCGTGTGCGTGGTGACGGCCGCGTTGTAGCCCCACACCTCGTTGAGCAGCACCTGCCGGGCTACCGGGCGGGTGCCGGCCCGATAAAGAAACTTCAGGATCGCGGCTTCCTTCTCGGTCAGGCGAATGCGCCGATTCCTCGCCGGCTCTTGCAAAAGCTTGGCCGACGGCCGGAACGTGTATGGCCCGATGGTGAAGACCGCGTCCTCGCTATTCTCGAAAATCCGCAGCTGCGCGCGCACGCGGGCCAGCAACTCCGCAAGCCGGAAGGGCTTCGCGATGTAATCGTTCGCGCCGGCGTCGAGGCCGCGCACCACGTCCGACTCGTCGTCCGAACCAGTGAGGATGATAATCGGGACCTTCACACCTTGCCGGCGCAACCGCGAGCAGAAGTCCCGGCCGTCGCCATCGGGCAGCCCGACATCAAGGATGATGGCGTCGAATCGCGAATTCGCGCCCGGCCAGCATCTCCTCGGCTTCCCTGACGGTGCCAGCCTCGGCCGCGGTGAACTCGCCGTCCACGGCAAGCTGTTCGCTCAGCGTCTCGCGCAGCGCCCCATCATCGTCCACGATCAGAATGGGCCGTTCGCCCGTCATTGATTCCACCTCTCGCACGCTCGGGATGCGCGACAAAATTCAGACATTCCCCGATCAGGACCCTGCCGTTCTCGCCGGAACAGGTAAGGTCGTACGGGTTGAAGACTTGCAGCCAACGCGCCGCTCCTTCATGCCATCGCGAAACGGAGAGCCCGAGCTTACTCACATTGTCGCGAGGTCGTCCAAAACAATCCTGGCCACCGGCCATATTGTCGCTGTGATAAAAGCCCTTACTCACGGCCGATGAAGTGTACCGCCTCCCGTGGGAGGTCGCCCCTTCTCGCCGCTGACGCTGGACAGGCGCACCTTCGCGGCGAGCCGCTTTCGGCCGGTTTGGCGTTGCGTGCCGTCCACCGCGCGGCCGCCGAATTGCGGCGCGGCACTCCGGTCCTGCTCACCGGCTCCTCTACTCTCGTCCTCGTCGCGGCGGAGACCGCGCAGGCCGGATCACTGGCCGAGTTCACGGCCGTGTGCGAGGGACCGCCTCTGTTGCTGCTTTCCCCGGTTCGCGCAGCGGCGGTTCTGGGCCAGCCGGAGCCCCCGACCATGGACGTAGTCGCGCTCCGTCTAGCCGAGCGGCTCCTCACACCAGAGATGCTCCGCGCTCTTGCTGATGTCACCGCGCACCAGCCGCGCACCGCCCGCCCCGAAGAGGCCCCAGCCCCCTCTCTAGCGCCGGCGGCGCTCGCTCTTGCGAAGCTCGGCCGTCTGCTGCCTGCGGTGCTTGCGGCCCCTTTTCGGGCCGATGCCGCGGATCTCGGGGCACGCATCGGATTATTGAGCGTGTCCGCCGGAGATGTGCTCGCCTATCCCAAAGCCGCGGCGTCTGCCTTGCGTCGGGTCGCCGAGGCGCGCGTCCCTCTCGATGGAGCCGAAGACGCGCGGGTCGTGGCATTCCGAGCCTGATGCGGGCACCGAGCATCTGGCGATCCTCGTCGGCCAGCCCGACGCAGCCGACGCGCCGCTTGTTCGCCTCCATTCGGAGTGCTTCACGGGCGATCTGCTCGGCAGTCTTCGGTGCGACTGCGGCCCCCAACTCCGCGGCGCGATCCGCCGCATGACCGAGGAGGGCGCCGGAGCCCTACTCTATTTGGCGCAGGAAGGACGAGGCATCGGTCTCGTGAGCAAGCTGCGCGCTTACGCGCTGCAGGACCAAGGCCTCGACACGCTGGAGGCCAATCGCGCGCTGGGCTGGGAAGCGGATGAACGCGATTTCATGGCAGCGGCCACGATGCTGGACCTGCTCGGGATCCGCCGGATTCGCCTGCTGACCAACAATCCCGGCAAGATCGCAGCCCTCGCCGCTTGCGGCGTTGAGGTAGTGGGGCGAGAGAGGCATGTCTTCGCACCGAACGGGATCAACGATCATTACCTCGCCACCAAAGCGGAGCGGTTCGGCCACCTTCTGCGCTGACGACCCGCCACCCGCGACGTGACCCAGGCGGTGGTGCATCCGGACGGCCGCTTCGTTCTGCGCGGGCAAGTGTTCCGGGCGGCGCTCGGCCGAGGTGGCGTGCGGCGCTGACAAACAGGAGGGGGATGGAGCCACCCCGGCGGGCGTTCTGCCGATCCGGCGCTTGCTGTACCGGGCCGATCGCCAGCCGCCGCCGCGTGCCTCGGTCCCTCTTGAGCCGATCGCTCCGACGGACGGTTGGTGCGACGACCCGACTCACCCTGATTACAACCGCATGGTCCGACTACCGCATGCAGCACGTCATGAGATGCTATGGCGGGAGGACGGCCTCTACGATGTTGTCGGCGTGCTCGGCTGGAATGATGCTCCGGTGCAGCGGGGCCGGGGCTCGGCGATTTTTCTGCACGTCGCGCGTCCGGATTTTGCCCCTACGGAGGGGTGCGTCGCCCTGTCTTTGACGGATCTGCGCGCTGTGCTGGAGGCCGGTCTGGCCGAGCTGCGCGTGCTTTCGGGGTGAACTCTGCCACTATCCCGGATCTCGGCTCAGCCCCTTTGCCGCGAGCCCATCGAGATAGGTTCGCCACTTGGCTTCCTGTTCGCGGCCAAGCTCGTGCAGGTATTCCCACGAATAGATGCCGGTTTCGTGCAGGTCGTCGAAGATCAGGCGCACGGCGTAGTTGCCAACGGGTTCGATGCGCATGACTTCGACATGGCGCCGGCCTGGAATGAATTGCCTCTGGTGCGGGGCGTGCCCCTGGACCTCGGCGCTTGGGCTTTCGACGCGGAGGAACTCGGCCGAATAGCCGAATCGCGATCCGTCGTCGAAATCGACCTCCAGGCGCTTGCCGCCCTCCTTGAGCCGGATCTCGACGGGGATGGGCACGGCTAGTCCTCGAGCTTGCGCGCTTCTTCCGGCAACATGATGGGGATGCCATCGCGCACCGGATAAGCGAGGCCTGCCTTGCGGCTGATGAGCTCGTTGTTTGCGCGATCGTATTCCAGCGGCCCTTTCGTGACAGGGCAGACCAGGATTTCGAGCAGCCGGGGATCCACGGGCGCCTCCCGCTTGGGCTCCGCCTTCTCGGCACGGGAAGGGTCAGGGGTTTCGGACACGGCCGGCCTCCTAGCTTGCGGTTCGCCCCGGGTGGCCGTCATTGGCGCCGAGCGCGCCCATCTGCAAGAGGGCCAGCAACGCCCGGCCCCGATCCGCCTCCGTGCGGGCCTCCAGCAATGCCTGCTTCTCGGCGGGCTCGAACGGGCAGACCATGCAAAGCGTGATCGCCAGCATGTCGTCCGGCATCCGGTTGATAGCGTCCCAATTAGCGTCGAATCCGCTGCGGGCGAAGTAGGCGCGCAGCTCCGTCATCAGTGTCTCGCGCGGCACGCCGATCGGCTGCGGGGAGAGATCGAGATCCTCAAGGAAGCGGGTGAAGTCGCCGAGAACGCGCCGGTAGCCTCTGCGCGACTCCACCTCCCGCGCGATTTCAAACCGGATCACTCCCGTAAGGGTGATGAGAAAGCGTCCATCGTCCGTCTCGCTGAAGGAGGATAGCCGACCGAGGCACCCGACGTGAAACAGCCCCGGGCCGGTGTGCTGGCGCGGTGCCGACGCGTCCGGTTGGACCATGCCGAACATGCGCCGCGCGCCGAGCGAGTCCTCCACCATGGCTAAGTAGCGCGGCTCGAAGATGTTGAGCGGCAGCTTGCCTCGCGGCAATACCAGCGCACCCGTGAGTGGAAAAACCGGGAACTCGGCCGGCAGGTCTTCCGCCCGCGGGTGGAAGGCCGCCATCAGGAGAAGAGCAGAGCCGAAAGCTTGCGGCGCGCTGCCAGGGTCGCAGGATCCTCGAAGCCCCACGCCTCGAAGAATTTCAGGAGCTGCAGCCGGGCCGCGTCGTTGTTCCAGGCGCGATCCCGCCGGAGAATATCGAGCAGCGCCTGAGCTGCTTCCTCCCGCCGCCCCGTCGCGTTCAGGGCACTCGCGAGATCATAGCGCGCCTGATCGTCCTCCGGGTTCTTTTTCAGCCGAGCCTGGAGTGCATTCAGCTGAGCAGCAGCCTTACGCCCCTCTTGCGCCAGCGCCAGAGCACTTCGCGCTCCCGCAATTTCGGCGTGATCGGCGAGCTTCGCGGGAACCTGCTTCAGGGCCTCCTTGGCCTGATCCTCTTTTCCGAGGCGCATGAGGGCGCGAATTACGCCGGCCCAGGCATCGGCGTTTTCGGGCTCGTCATGCAGCAAGGCCCCGAACAGCTCTGTTGCGTGCTCCGCGTCGCCCGCCTCGAGCGCCGCCTTCGCTTCAGCGAGCAAGTCCGCGCCAGGCATATGGCCGCCGGCGAGCTTCAGCAGTCCGTCCACGAAGCGCCGGATTTCGGATTCCGGCAACGCACCCTGAAAGAGGTCGGCGATCTGGCCCTGCCAAAAGGCTGCGACCGTCGGCACCGACTGCAACGGCAACCCGAGCTGGGCAAGCTGCTGCACAAGCGAGCGGTTCGCGTCGATGTCGATCTTCACGAGCTTGAGCCGGCCGCCTGCCGAGCGGACGATCTTCTCGAGCGTCGGGGTGAGTTGCTTGCACGGCCCGCACCAGGTGGCCCAGAAATCGACGATGACAGGTATGTTGCGGGACGCGTCCACCACGTCCCGCATGAAGGTCTTCTGGTCCCCGTCCACGATCGTGGCGGCTCCGGCGCCGGCGCTTTGAGCAGCCCCGGCTGCGCTCGATTGCTTCCGGCCGATGATCAGATCGTCCATCTTCCTCGTCTCTGGCTCTCGCGGTCTTGTGTCGGATAAATGTGGGGGGCCCTGCGGCAGACAAGCAGTGCAGGCGTCGGGCTCCGCCAGTCACGGACCATGCCCGCGAGCCGCCGCGACGTCCAGAGCACGGGGGAGTCCCTGACCCGCGCGCAGGCCCTCGGTTGCGCCTTCGGTCAATTCGTGCTTTACGCCCGCCCTTCCCTGCCGGGGAGGTGGCGCCCACCCCGGCTATGCCCGCCGCGTTATTGGGACGCGTGGCCGTCGGCGGCCGGGGGCGAGAAAAGCCAGAGGGAGGTACAGGATGCCGCTTTATGAATGCGTGCTCATCGCACGCAGCGACGTGACGCAGCAGCAGGTCGAGAGCATCGCCGATCAGGTCGCCGCCCAGGTGGAAGGCGACAGTGGAGCGGTGAAGAAGCGCGAATATTGGGGCCTGCGCAGCTTGTCTTACCGGATCAAGAAGAACCGGAAAGGCCATTACATGCTGCTGGGGCTCGAAGCACCCCCTGCATCGGTCCTGGAGATGGAGCGCCAACTCCGGCTGAACGAGGACATCCTGCGCTTCATGACCGTCCGGGTCGAAGAGATCGAGGAGGCGCCCTCGGCGATCCTCTCCCGCCGTTCGGACGAGCGCGAGCGCGGCTTCCGTGGACCGAAGCCGGCCGGCCGTTTCGAGAGCGGACGCCGCCGCGGCTTCGACGACCGCGAGGAGTTCCGGGCGCGGCCCGAGCGGGAGGAATTCCGCGAGGAGTTCCGCCCGGGGCCGGAAGAGTAACAGAGCGAGCAGCCACTCATGTCCGACACGGAAGTCAATCCAGCCGCACGTCGCACCGCCGTCGGGGCGCGCCGGCCGTTCTACCGCCGCCGCAAATCCTGCCCCTTCTCCGGCCCGAACGCGCCGAAGATCGACTACAAGGACGTACGGCTGCTGTCCCGTTTCCTCTCGGAACGCGGCAAGATCGTGCCTTCGCGGATTACCGCGGTTTCCGCCAAAAGGCAGCGCGAACTGGCGACCGCGATCAAGCGTGCGCGGTTTCTTGCCCTCCTTCCTTACATCCTCAGCTGAGCAGCAACGCGGCGCCGGCTCGCCCCGGGCGCCGCGTCAGCGCGAAAGGAGCGCATGATGGCCGCCGTTGAAGTAATCCTGCTCCAGCGCATCGAAAAGCTCGGGCAGATGGGCGACGTGGTGAAGGTGAAGCCCGGCTACGCCCGCAATTTTCTCCTGCCGCAGAAGAAAGCGTTGCGTGCGAGCAAGGACAACCGCGAGCGGTTTCAGCAGCAGCGCGCGCAGCTCGAAGCCCAGAATCTCAAGCGCCGCGAGGAGGCCGAGCGGCTTGCCGAGCGCGTGGGCGGCCTCTCCGTCGTGATCATCCGCCAAGCCGGCGAATCCGGTGGCCTCTACGGCTCTGTTTCGCCGCGCGACATAGCCGAGGCTTGCACGGCGGCCGGCCTGACCGTCACGCGCCAGCAGATCCCGCTCGAGCACCCGATCAAGACGCTTGGGCTGACCACGGCGCGGGTCGTGCTGCACCCAGAAGTGTCGATCCCGGTGACCGTCAACGTGGCCCGCAGCCCTGAAGAAGCTGAGCGGCAGTCGAGAGGCGAGGCGGTCGGCGCCGAGGCGGAGAGCGCGCCGCTCGAGGAATCGGAGCTGTTCGAGCCGCCGGGACAGCCCGCGCAGGCTTAGCGCTTCGGCGCATTCCCCCGGCCAGATCACCGGTTTGATTCAGTCAGTCGCGTAGAATTTTACGCGGTTGACTGCGACTACGCTGGATAAGGCACCGGTCGAAAGAACTGTCCGCTTTGACGGACGTAATTCTCCACGCCAATCTCTGCGCGCTTCGGCGGCGCTTTGCAGGGTACCGTGGTCATGCAGGCTGTCTTGGACACCATTCTCAAGCGTTTCATTACGCTCGGCCGGCTCAGGGTTCGCTGGCCGGACGGGCGTTTTACCTCCTATGCCGGCCCCCCTGGCTCCGGTCCTGAAGCCGGAATGGCACTCAACAGTCGCCGGGCCATCAGACGATTGATCGCGAACCCGGAGATGGCGTTCGGCGAAGCCTATATGGATGGCTCCCTGACGACCTGGGATTGCAACATTCACGACGTGCTCCGGGTCATCCTCCCGAATTTCGCGAGGCCGGGCGGCCATCCGATCCTGAATTCCGGCGTCTGTTGGCTTTGGCGCGGCGGCGCTTCGATCAGCTGAACCGCTCCAGCCGCGCACGCCGCAACGTCGCGCACCACTACGACTTGAACGGAAGGCTGTACAGCCTGTTCCTGGATCGCGACCGGCAATACTCGTGCGCCTACTTCCGGCGCGGCGACGAATCACTGGAAGAAGCGCAAATCGCCAAGAAGCGGCACATCGCTGCCAAGCTCTGTCTCAGTCGTCCGGATCTCTCTGTGCTGGATATCGGATGCGGCTGGGGTGGGCTCGCCTTGACGCTGGCACGGGACTACGGCGCGCGCGTGACCGGCATCACGCTGTCGGCCGAGCAGCTTCAGGAAGCGACGGCGCGCGCCGCTGCCGAGGGACTGGAGGACCGTGTTTCTTTCGAGTTGCTCGACTATCGCGCCATGCACCGCCCGTTCGATCGTATCGTCTCGGTCGGCATGTTCGAGCATGTTGGCGTCGGTTATTATGGGGCGTTTTTCAAGACGGTCGCGCGGTGCCTCAAGCCGGACGGCGTCGCGCTGCTGCACACCATCGGGCAATGGCGAGGGACCCGGGACCAACAATCCCTGGATCAACAAGTACATTTTCCCAGGCGCCTATACTCCGGCTTTGAGCGAGGTCACCCCACACATCGAGAAGTCGGGCCTGCTCACGACGGATATCGAAGTGCTGCGTCTTCATTACGCGGAAACGCTGCGCCATTGGCGTTGGCGGTTCGCCGCCAATCGCGACGCCATCGCCGCCCTGTACGACGAACGCTTTTGCCGAATGTGGGAATTTTATCTGTCGAGCTGCGAACTCGCGTTTCGCAGCGGATTGCTCAACAACTTCCAGATCCAGCTCGCTCACCAGCAGACCGCCGTGCCGCTCACCCGCGACTATATCACCGAAGCAGATGGGCAGTTTGCCGGGCCCCAGCAGAGAGGCCCGGATTGGTCGAGCTGGGAGCAGGACAGGGCGCGTGGCACTCCCCGCGCTCGGCCGGACTGGCGATGAAGGGCGCCGGTTCCTCATGATGCGCGCCAAGACTTCGGTCTGGTTCCCGCTGTTCGGCCTCGCGTTCGTCATCACCGGCACGGACAAGTTATTCGGCCTGCGCGCTTATCGCCGCATGTTCCGGCAATGGGGCTGGTCCGAGCAGCAGATGCGGCTCATCGGCGCAGCCGAACTCAGCGGCGGCACCCTGCTCGCGGCCGAGACAACGCGCCCGCTCGGTGGCTTACTCCTAGCCGTGGCCTCCACGGCGGTGCTGGCCGCGGAACTTCGTCATCGCGATGCCGGCCGGGCGCTCCCGCGATTGGCGCTACTGGTCGGCATCGTTACGGCTGCATGGCCAAGACGGTCAGCCGGCTGAACCCGGCCAACCGGCCGCCTTCCGATCGGGGAAAAGCGGCTCAGTGCAATCTTTTCTGGGCTCTCGCAGCCTGGATTTCCTGCCAGCATCCGGGCGAAAGTTCGCGCGCGTGTTGTTCGAGGCAGGCGACTGGCCGGCCTTCTCCCGGGCGAACGCCGGCGCAGAGCCTGCGGTAGTCGCCCATGCAAGCCTGCCTGGCCGCTGAGTTATCAGTCTGCTGCGCGCTCGCTGGGGCAGCGGCGGCCAGCGCGGCCAGACTCACAAGCGTCAGCCCTGTCAGCCACATCCGTCCCAAGATCAGTTCCTCCGGTTGAGTTACTTGCCTCTAAATCGTCGGCGCGCTTAGCGTGGCTCTATACGCCGCTCCAAGCAAGTCCGGCCGCCCATGCGTGGGACCGGGCGCCGCATTATGTATGCCCGGCAAGAATGCGACGCGGAGTTTCGCGGTGGACAGGCGAGACCGGCTGATCGACGAAATCGAAGAGGAGACGCGGGCGACCGCATCGTGGACCGGCCGCGCGGCGCTCGGTTCGCGCGTGCTGGCCGCGATGCGCAAGGTTCCGCGGGAGCGGTTCGTCCCGGAAGCCGCGCAGGAAGCGGCGTACCGCAACGCGCCGCTCGCGATCGGTCACGGCCAGACGATCTCGCAGCCCTTCATCGTGGCGATCATGACCGAACTGCTCGACCTCGAGCCGGATCACGTCGTGCTCGAAGTCGGAACTGGTTCCGGCTATCAGGCCGCGGTTCTCGCCGAGCTTGTGCGCGAGGTCGACACGATCGAGGTTATCCCGGCCTTGGCCGAAAGGGCTCAGGCAGCGCTGGTCGCCGCCGGTTACGCCAATATCCGCTTTCGCTGCGGGGATGGGGCGCTGGGCTGGCCCGAGCGGGCGCCGTTCGACGCGATCATGGTCACGGCAGCGGCGGCCGAGATTCCACCGGCGCTGATCGAGCAACTGCGCCAGGGCGGAAGGATGATGATTCCGGTCGGTTACCCGCACGGCACGCAAGACCTGGTGCTCATCGAGAAGCGCGCCGGCGGTGAGGTGAGCCGCCGGGTCGTGCTACAGGTCGCCTTCGTGCCTCTGACGCGACCTGGCAAGCACGACACCGGAGAGACCTGATTTCAGGCTGCCTCCACGTCCGGAGAATCCCTCTCCACGATATGGAAGGACTGGCGGCGAAGGAGCTCGCGGTACGGTCCGGGGCTGCGTTCCAGCACCGAAGGCGCGCCATCCTGCAGGATGCGGCCGGACTGCATGACGACGATCCGATCGAAGTCCCGGAGCGTGGATAGCCGGTGCGCGACCGCGATTACCGTGCGCCCGGTCATCAGCCGATCCAGCGCGCGCTGCACGGCCTGCTCTAATTCGCTATCGAGCGCCGAGGTCGCTTCGTCCAGCAGTAAGATCGGCGCGTCCCGGAGAAAGGCGCGGGCGATGGCAAGACGCTGGCGCTGACCACCCGACAGCTTCACGCCGCGATCGCCGACGATGGTTCTGAATCCCTCCGGCAGGGCATGAATGAACTCGCATCCGGCAGCATTCGCGGCGGCATACACCTCATCGTCATTGGCGTCGGGCTTGCCGTAGCGGATGTTCTCGAGGACGGAGCGATGGAACAGCAGCACGTCCTGCGGCACGATCGAGATCGCATTGTGGAGGCTGTCCTGTGTCAGCGAGGCGATGTCCTTGCCGTCGATCAGGTACGCGGCCGGAGCTCACATCGCGGAGCCGCTGCAGCAGGGCGAGCACGGTGGACTTCCCTGAGCCGGAGCGGCCCACCAAGCCGACGCGCTCGCCCGGCTCAATTCGCAGGTTGAATTCGTGCAGCACGGACGAGGTGCCCGGATAGGCGAAGTTCACGTCGACGAACTCGACCGCACCTTGCGCCTGATTGAGAGGCTGGGCGTTCTCGGCGTCCTTCAACTCATGCGGGATAAGCAGGGTAGAGAGCGCCTCCGAGAGACGCGCCACATGCTGGACCGAATCCACCATGGCCACCGCGAGATCGCGGGTGCCGTGCAGGATCGTGAAGCCCATCGTGCTCACAAGAACGACATCGCCCGTGCTGGCCTTGCCGCTCTGCCAAAGCAGGATCCCCCAGGCGAGCAGGCCGGCGCTAAGCAGCGCGGTCGTACCCGCATGAAATAGCCGCAGCTTCTCGAGATAGCGCAGGCTACGGCCTCGCGTGGTCATCTCCCGTTGCACGCTCTGGGCAAAGCGTTCCCGCTCGCGCAGCGTCGCGCCGAAAGCGCGGACCAGAGGCATGTTGTTGATGACGTCGACCAACTCACCGTCGACTGCCGCCGCATCAGCGGCGTACTCACGATGAAAGCGCCGGCCTGCGGCGGCGAGGCGAAGGATAATGAAGCCTAGTATGAGGGCGGCCACGATGAGGGCCAGCGCCATGACCGGGCTGACGGAGCACAGCACGGTAATCGACCCGATGATGGCGACGCACGGCGGAAGCACGTGCCAGGCGAGGCTCGTCTCCACCGTGTAGATGGCGTTCGCCGTCGCGGTTATGCGGCCTGCCAGCGTGCCGGGCGCGCGATCCGCGAAGTAGGACGGGGCATGGCCGGTCAGGTGGCGGAACAAGTCGCATCTGAGATCGCCAGTGACCTCGACGAAGGTGTGAGTGGCGGCCCAGCCGCCCAGCCTCCACATCAGATTGTCCGCCCCTATCAGGCCCGCGAGGATCACGAACGCGGTCCAGATCGGGCCGGTCGGGCCGCCTGCCAGCACGTCGACCAGATGCTTCACCGCGTATTGTGAGCCGATCGCGCAGGCAACGGCGGCAAACACTGACAACAGCACGAGCGCGTGCCCGATTGGATGGCGGCGGACGTAGCGCAGGATAAAGGTAAGCGGCCGCTCCGATAGGTCGGTCAATGCGCCATGTCTTTCGTCCACCATGTGCATCGGCATCGGCTCCTGATTTCGCTGGGATTTGAACTCGGAATCGAGACGCGGGAGTTGTCCCCGACGAGCTTGCGATCCGGCCTCTTCTTCCCGTCGCTGCACATTCAACACCCCAATGTTTGCGAACTCTTGGGCAAGGTTCGCCGCTTTTTCGCCGCGATTAACCCGTTGAGGTGGCGTGTTCTAACGTTCGGAGTTCAGCCTGTTATGCGCATTGCCCAGATCGCCCCCCTTCACGAAGCCGTGCCGCCGAAGCTCTACGGTGGGACGGAGCGCGTCGTCTCCTTCTTGACCGAAGAACTCGTGGCGCTCGGTCACGACGTCACGCTTTTCGCAAGCGGCGATTCCGAGACCTCCGCCCGGCTGGAAGCGGTCTGGCCGCGCGCTCTCCGCCTGGACCCCGGTATCCGGGACACCATCGCCCCGCATTTTCTGCTGCTCGAGGCAATCCGGCGTCAGGCCGCCGAGTTCGACGTGCTGCACTTCCACATGGATTACTGGTCGTTCCCACTCTTCACGCGACAGCGCACGCCTTTCGTCACCACCATGCACGGGCGGCTCGACCTTCCGGAGCTACAGCCGATCTTCGCCGCCTTTCCAGAAGTGCCGGTGGTTTCCATCTCCAACGCCCAGCGCCGCCCGCTGCCCCAGGCCCACTTCGTAAAGACGGTGCTGCACGGCTTGCCGGAAAACCTGCTCACACCGCAGAACGTGAAGCCGTCCTATCTCGCGTTTCTGGGTCGGATCTGTCCGGAAAAGTGCCCGGATCGTGCCATCCGGATCGCTCGCCGCGCCGGCATTCCGTTGAAGATCGCGGCGAAGGTGGACCGCGCGGACCAGGAGTATTTTGACGAGGTGATTCGGCCCATGCTGAACGGCCCCGGGGTCGAGATGATCGGAGAGATCAACGATGCCGAGAAACCCGCATTCCTGAGCGGCGCGCTTGGCCTGCTGCTCCCGATCGACTGGCCCGAGCCCTTTGGGCTGGTCATGATCGAGGCGATGGCGTGCGGTACTCCGGTCATCGCTTTCAACCGCGGCTCCGTCCCCGAGGTGATCGACGACGGCATCTCCGGCTTCATCGTCGAGGACGAAACGGGGGCGCTCGCCGCCATCAAACGATTGGAGCAGTTATCCCGTCGGCGCGTTCGCCAGCAGTTCGAGGCCCGCTTCACGGCCCAGCGAATGGCAGAGGATTACTTGGCCGTGTACCGCGGTCTTGGCGTGGAGCGCCGCTCCGAGCTGCGTCTCATCAGGGGATAACCCCTCACCCCGGCCCTCTCCCGCAAGCAAGCGGGAGAGGGAGTCGTACTCAGGCTGCTCCCTCTAGGGGTTTAGGGAAGGGCCTAGTGCCCGAGCGCCTGCACGATCTCCTCGGTCATCTTCTTCGCATCGCCGAACAGCATCATCGTATTGGGGCGGAAGAACAGTTCGTTCTCGACACCCGCATAGCCCGAGGCCATCGAACGCTTGACGAACAACACCGTGCCCGCCTTTTCCACGTCCAGGATCGGCATTCCGTAAATCGCCGAGCTGCGGTCGGTCTTGGCCGCCGGGATTGGTCACGTCATTGGCGCCGATGACGTAGGCCACGTCGGCGGTCGAGAACTCGTTGTTGATCTCCTCCAGCTCGAACACCTCGTCGTAAGGCACGTTGGCCTCGGCCAGCAGCACGTTCATGTGCCCCGGCATCCGGCCCGCGACGGGGTGGATCGCGTATTTCACCTCCACCCCTTCCTTCTTCAGCGTGTCCGCCATCTCGCGCAGCGCGTGCTGCGCCTGGGCGACCGCCATGCCGTAACCGGGCACGATGATCACCTTCGACGCGTTCTTCATGATGAAGGCGGCGTCCTCGGCCGCGCCGCTCCGCACGGTGCGGTCGCCCGCGACCGCGCCGGCGGGTCCCGCCGCGCTCGTATCGGTGCCGAACCCGCCCAACAGCACGTTGACGATGCTGCGGTTCATGCCCTTGCACATGATGTAGGACAGGATCGCGCCTGACGCGCCCACGAGAGAGCCCGTGATGATGAGAGCCAGGTTCTGGATGGTGAAGCCGATGCCGGCGGCGGCCCACCCCGAGTAGCTGTTCAGCATCGAGACGACGACCGGCATATCGGCGCCGCCGATCGGGATGATGATGAGGAAGCCGAGCCCGAACGACAGCAGCGCGATAATCCAGAACAGGACCTGGCTGCCGCCCGAGACCACGAACCCGATGACCAGCAGCACGAGCAGGATCGCGAGGCCGAGATTGAGTAGGTGCTGCATCGGAAAGGTGATGGGCGCGCCCTTCATGAGCGCCTGCAGCTTGGCGAACGCGATCAGCGACCCCGAGAAGGTGATGGCGCCGATCGCCAGCCCGATCGACATCTCCACGAGACTCTGCGCGTGAATATCGCCGCGAATGCCGATGCCGAAAGCTTCCGGGGCGTTGAGCGCAGCCGCCGCCACGAACACCGCGGCGAGACCCACCAGCGAGTGGAACGCCGCTACGAGCTGCGGCAGCGCCGTCATCTTGATCCGACGCGCGACGACCGCGCCGATCGCCCCGCCGATCACGATGCCGAGAATGATCAGCCCGTAGCCCGCCCCGGACATCCCGGCCTGGGCGAGCGTGGCGACGATCGCGATCGCCATGCCGATCATGCCGAAGCGATTGCCCTGGCGGGACGTGACGGGGCTTGAGAGTCCGCGCAGCGCCAGGACGAACAGGACGCCCGCGGCGAGATAGCAGAGTGCGGTCAGACCGGGGGACATCGCTTACTTACCCCGCGCCTTGAACATCGCGAGCATCCGCTGCGTGACCAAGAACCCGCCGAAGATGTTCACGCTCGCCAGGATCACGGCGAGAAAACCGAAGCCCATCGCCACGCCGCTGACCGCGAGCCCGGCCGCGAGCATCGCCCCCACGATAATCACGGAGCTGATCGCGTTCGTGACCGCCATCAGCGGGCTGTGCAACGCGGGCGTCACGTTCCATACCACGTAGTAACCGACGAAACAGGCCATCACGAACACGGCGAACAGGAATACGATCGGCGCGACTGCGAGCGTTTCGGGCGGGACCGGGCCGATCGGGAGCCCTGTCGAGGGGACTTGGAGCGCGAGTTCGCGAGCGTGCTCGGCGAGCCGGGCCGCCTCGTCTGCGAGCTGGTTCGGGTTCATTGGGTGTCTCCGGTCTTCAGGCCGATGCGGGAGGCAAGGGGGATGGCGTCGTGATCGCGGGTGTCGCGATCTCAGCAGGTATGGCCTCACTGTCGGACGGCGCGGGCGAAGCGTCCTGGCTCGGCACGGTGATGACCGGTGCAGCGGGAGGGCTCACGGGCGAGGCGGAGGCCGCCGGGGCCGCTTGCTGCTCGAACTGCTTGTGGACCACGGCGCCGCCGCGGGTCAGCATCACGCCCTGGACGATGTCGTCATCCGGCGGAAGCTTGGGGGACTTGGTCTCCTTGTCCCAGAAAGTGTTCAGGAAGGTGAGCAGGTTCCGCGCATAGAGCGAGCTGGACGCGACCGGGATGCGGCCCGGCCAATTATTGTAGCCGAGCACCTTCACGCCGTTCTTGGTCGTGATCGCCTGACCGGGCACGGTGGCCTCGCAATTGCCTCCAGCATCCGCCGCGAGATCGACGATCACGCTGCCGTGGCGCATCGATTCCACCATCGGCCGGGTCACGATCGTCGGAGCCTTGCGGCCCATCACCAATGCGGTGGTGATGATGATGTCGTTCTTGGCCACCGTGCTGGCCATCAGCTCCGCCTGTTTTTGGCGGAAGGCGTCGCTCATCTCCTTCGCGTAAGCACCCGTCTGTCCCGCCGTCTCCTCGTCCTCGACACCGACATAGGTTGCGCCGAGCGAGCGGATTTCCTCCTTGGCGGCCGGCCGAACGTCGGTCGCCGAGACGATCGCCCCGAGCCGTCGAGCCGTGGCAATGGCCTGTAGCCCGGCCACGCCCGCGCCCACGACGAACACGCGGGCGGGGGGAACGGTGCCGGCGGCCGTCATCATCATGGGGAAGCCGCGCTCGAAGGCGGCCGCGCCCTCGATGACCGCACGATAGCCGGCGAGATTGGCCTGGCTTGACAGCACGTCCATCGCTTGGGCGCGCGTGATGCGGGGCAGCAGCTCCATGGCCGCGGTATCGATCCCGGCCTGCGCCAGCGCGGGAACGACGCTCGGGTCGGCGAAGGCGTTGGCGGTGCAGACCAGCAGAGCGCCGCGCGGAATCTGGGCGCGCTGTTCGGGCTCCGGCATTTGCACGGCAAGGACGATATTCGCCCCGCTCAGCGCCGCCGCCGCGTCCGGGGCAATTTCGGCTCCGGCGGCTGCGAAGTCGGCATCCGGAATCGCCGCGTTAAGTCCGGCGCCGGTTTCGATCGCGACCGTGAGGCCCAGCCCGATCAGCTTCTTCACCGTCTCGGGCGTGGCTGCAACGCGCGTCTCGGCCGCGCGCCTTTCCTTCAGCACCGCAAGGCGCATTGTCATCTCCTGGGTCACTCATGCCGGGCCGACGCGTTGATGCCGAGTGCACCCGGATCCTCTACAGGCTGCGGAGATCAGCTCCGCTCTTGCCGCAAACTCGAACAGTTTCGCGGCTCGTGGAACGACGCCCTAGAACGCCGGGCCCGCAACATCAGACGTGCAAGCGCGTCTGCGTCCTCCTGCAACCGGCCCAGCCGCGCTGGTAGTAGCAACGGGACGGCGAGCGCCATGCCGGCTGCGTTGGCGACGCCCTGGCCAAGCGGACCGGTCGTCGTCCTAATGCCGCGATGGAGTGGCATTCTTGGGATGCCCTCGCCGGCGTGCTTGATCGCATCCATGGAGAGAAAGCGGATGGCGTTGGCCATCAGTCGGCGATCGAATTGAGTCATTGTGCAAGTCCTCGAACCGGGGCTATTGCGGCAGAAAGCCGATCGAGATCCACGGCACGGCGGCGACCACCAGCAGGCCGATGACGAGCACGCCGAGATAGGGCCAGATCCGCAGCATCGCGGCGTCCGGATTGACGCGGCCGATCGTGCAGGCGGCGTAGTAACCAAGGCCGAACGGCGGCGCGAACAAACCGATGCCCATGGACAGGATAATGACCATGGCATAGTGCACCTCGTGCACGCCGACTTCCTTGGCGATGGGGAATAGCAGCGGGCCGAACAGCACCATCGCCGGGATCCCCTCGAGCACGCTGCCGAGCACGATGAAGGCTACGATGGAGATGCCGAGGAAGCCCCAAGCCCCGCCGGGCACCGCGGCCATGGTAGCGGCCAGGCTATGCGAGAAGCCCGACTGCGTCAGCGCCCAGGCCATGCAGTTCGCGGCACCGATGATGAACAGGATGGCTCCGGCCAGCGAGGCGGTCTCGACCAGCATCGGATAGACGCGGCGCCAATTGAAGCGACGGTAGATCAGTAGCCCGGTGAGCACGGCGTAGGCGATGCCGATTGTGGCAACCTCCGTCGCGGTCGCCACACCGTTCATCACCGCCGTGCGGATCAGGACCGGCAGCAGCAGCGCGGGCAACGCAATGACAAAGGTCCGCAATACGGTTGCCGCCGACGCCCGCTTCACCCCGCGCAGATCCTCCCCGCCAGCGCGCTGCCGGGCGAGGATCGCGAGCCCGATGGCCAGCACCACGCCGGGCAGCAGCCCGCCGGTGAACAGCGCCGCGATGGAGACGCCGGTAACGGAGCCGATGGCGATCAGCACCAGCGACGGCGGGATCGTCTCCGCCATCGCGCCGGCCCCGGCGAGCAGCGACACCATTTCGCCCTCGTTGAGGCCGCGCTTTTTCATCTCCGGGAACAGCACCGGCGCCACCGCCGCCATGTCGGCGGTCTTGGCCCCGGAGATGCCGGAGACAAGCAGCATGGCGCCGAGCAGCACGTATTGCAGGCCGCCGCGCACATGGCCCAGAATTGATGCCAGGAAGGCCACCATCGCCTTGGCCATCTCGGTCATTTCCATGAGCTGGCCGAGCATGATGAAGAGCGGCACGGCGAGCAGGATGAGCGAGCTCATCCCCTCGTCGATGCGCCCGGGCAGTACCTGCAACGGCGTGGAGGTGGTCGTGAGCAGGTAGGCCACGGTGGCCAGGCCGAAGGCGAAGGCGATGGGGACGCCGATCAGCACTCCCGCGCCGAGCAGCAGCACGAAAAAGACCAGCAGGTTCAGGGTGCCAAGAGCGATGATCGGGTCTGCCGCGAGCCAAATGGCCGCGGCGATGACGCCCAGCACCGCCGCGACGATGACGACATCGCGCAGCCGGTGCTGCAGCAGACGCAGCACGCAAAGAGCCAGCATCAGCGCGCAGCCGGTCGGCAATGCCGCGGCGCGCACCGAATCCGGCCAGCCGAGCGCCGGGGTCTCGATGAATGACTGATCCTCCATGAAGTCCAGCGCCGGTCCGATGATGAAGATCAGGAAAAGGCAGGGCGCGGCCACGGCCAGCGTGTCGGCGAGCGCCCTCCAGCGCGGGGGCAGCCGCGACGACACCGTCGTGAGGCGCATGTGCTCGTTATTCCAGAGGGCCAGCACGGAGCCCAGCATGGCGAGCCAGAGGAAAATCATCCCCGCCAGCTCGTCCGACCAAACCAGCGGCCTGTTGAACACGAACCGCATGGTGACGCCGTAGAGCAGGACGCCGACCTCGGCCAGCACGGCGATCGCGGCCGGGATGCTCACCGCCGCGGCGAGCCAACCCTCGGCCCGCTTCAGCAACGAGCGCTGGACCGCAACGTTCGGCTCGGGGGCGGTAACGGCCTTCATGTCAACGGCCCAGCGGTCTCTTCGAGCAGCTTCCAGCCTTGGTCGCCTAGCTTGCCCCGCCAGTCCTTGTAGAAGCTGGTCTTTTTCAACGTGTCCCGGAACGCGTCCCGGTTGGGTTCGATGAACTTCATGCCCTTTGCGCTGAGATCGTTTTGCAGCGACGCGGTGAGCTGTTCGATGTCGGCGCGTTCGCCCTTGCCCGCCTGGGTGAACTCGCGGATCACGATCTCCTGCACGTCCTTCGGCAGCCGCTGCATGGCGCGACGGTTGGCCAGGACCCAGTAACCGTCCCAGACGTGCTTGGTCAGGCTGCAGTACCGCTGGACCTCGTTCAGCTTGGCGGTGGCGATGATCGGCAGCGGGTTCTCCTCGCCTTCCACCAGCTTGGTCTGCAGGGCCGAGTAGAGCTCGTTGAAGTTGATCGGGGTGGGACCTGCCCCAAGCGCCTGAAACAGGGACGTCAGGATGGGCGAGGCGGGGACCCGGATCTTGAATCCCTTGAGGTCGTCCGGCGTCTGGATCGGCTTGGTCGAGGAGGTGATGTTGCGGAAGCCGTTGGCCCAGCAAGGCGACGCGGTGAGCAGACCCACGCGCTCGATCTGCGATTTGATGTACTTGCCGAGGCCGCCGTCCAGAGCCTGATAGACTTGGTCGTCCGAGGAGAAGGCAAAGCCGACGTTTACCAAGCTCGCGGCCGGAACGAGCGTCGCCAGGATGGAGGAGGCCTCGTTGAAGAACTCCACCCCGCCGTTGCGCACCTGGCCCAGCAGATCGGTGTCCGATCCGAGCTGATTGGCCGGGAAGAGGCGGATCTCCAGTTTCCCGCTCGTCGCCTCGCGAATGCGGTCGATCGCCTCCTGCGAGCGCTTGTTCACGGGGTGGGTGGGGTCCTGGCCGGTAGCGAGCTTGTAGCTGAACTCGGCGGCATCGGCCGGGCGTGTGCGGATGGCGAACAGTGGCAGCGCCGCGCCGGCAGCGAGCAGCGTCCGGCGAGCTATCCCGCCGTTCCCCCGATTTTTGTCGTTCATTGTTGCCTTCCTCCCTGGTGGGTTCAGTCGGGACGGCTCGTCACAGCCAGGCCTTGATGCTCCTCGCCATCGCGGTCGCGGAGATGCCGTAACGATCGTGCAGTGTCGGCAGCGCGCCCGCGTCGAGAAATTCGTCCGGCAGCGCGACCTGCCGGAACGCCGTCGGCGTAACGCCCGAACGCAGCAGCAGCCCGGCGACCGCCTCGCCGAGGCCACCGATCACCGTGTGGTTTTCGGCGACGATCACCATGCGGCCGCTCCGGGAAGCCTCCCGAAGGATCGTCGCCTGATCGAGCGGCTTGATCGTCGGCACGTGAAGTACGCCGACATCGACACGACTGTCTTCCAGCATCTTGGCGGTTTCGAGCGCGCGCATCGTCATCAGGCCCGACGAGATGATGAGGGCGTCCCGACCGTCCCGGATCAGTTTGGCTTTCCCCAGCTCGAATTTGTAATCGTACTCGTCGAGCACCAGTGGCACGTTGCCGCGCAGGAGGCGCATGTACACTGGGCCGTTGTGCGTCGCGATGGCCGGCACGGCCTGCTCGATATCGAGCGCGTCACAGGGGTCGATGATGGTGAGGTTCGGCGTGCCCCGGAAGATCGCGATGTCCTCGGTCGCCTGATGGCTCGGGCCGTAGCCCGTCGTGAGTCCCGGCAACGCGCAAACGATCTTGACGTTGAGGTTCTCTTCGGCGATCGCGAGGCAGATGAAGTCGTAGGCGCGACGTGCGGCGAACACCGCGTAGGTGGTCGCGAAAGGCACGAAGCCCTCTCGCGCCATGCCGGCGGCGGTGCACATCAGCAATTGCTCAGCCATGCCCATCTGGTAGAAACGGTCGGGATAGGCTTTGGCGAAGATGTGCAGGTCGGTGTATTTCCCGAGATCGGCCGTGAGGCCGATGATCTCAGGCCGCGACTTCGCGAGGTCGACGAGCGCCTGGCCGAAGGGCGCCGGCTTCGTGCGCTGCCCGGGGGCGGCCAGCGAGGCGATCATCGCGGAGGTGGTGAGGCGCGACGCCCCTTTCTGCCCGCCCTCGCCCTGCTCGCCGAGCCGGATCGGTCGCTTGTATTTCGAGCGCATCATGCGTTCCTCCCGCTCTCGAGCACAGAGAGTGCCTTCTGCCATTCGTCCGCCTCGACGCGCAGAAAGTGATTGCTCTCGCGCTCCTCCAGGAACGGGACGCCCTTGGCCATCTTGGTATCGCAGATGATGACGCGCGGCTTCTTCTCGCTAAGCCCACGCGCGGTGTCGAAAGCCGCGACCAGCGCGCCGATGTCGTTGCCGTCGACCCGCTGCGCATGCCAGCCGAACGCGGCGAAGCGCTCCGTCAGGTTCTCGAGGCCGGTGACCTCCGAGGAGGGACCATCTGCCTGCTGGTTGTTGACGTCCACGATACCGATCAGGTTGTCGAGCTTCCAATGGCCGGCACCGGACGCCCCCTCCCAGATCGCTCCTTCGCCGCACTCACCGTCGGAGAACAGGCAGTAGACAAAGGCGTCCGACTTCTTGCGCTTGAGTGCGAGCGCGTAACCCACCGCAAGCGCGAGGCCCTGACCGAGCGAGCCGCCGCTGATTTCCATGCCCGGCGTGTAGCTGGCCATGCCGGACATCGGCAGCCTGCTCTCGTCCGATCCGTAGGTTTCGAGCTCGTCCTCGGGGATAATGCCCGCCTCGATCAGCGCCGCGTAGAGCGCGATCGCGTAATGGCCGATCGAGAGCAGGAAACGGTCTCGCCCCTCCCACTCCGGCTCCTCCGGCCGGTAGCGCATCGCATGAAAGTAGGCGACGGCCAACACGTCGGCGACCCCGAGCGCCTGCGCGATATAGCCTTGTCCCTGTACCTCGCCCATGCGCAGCGCATTGCGCCGGATGCGGTAGGCACGGTCAGCGAGAGATAACTCATTTGTCACTGGTCGCGGGGCTTCAGTGCCTTCCGCCGCTTGCTTTTTTTGTGCTTCCTGCATTCCATCCTCCTCTGGACCGGCACCGTTGCTCAGTGGATCAGCATTCCGCCGTTCACGTCGATCACAGCGCCAGTGATGTAGGCCGACAGGTCGGACGCCAGAAACAGGCAGGCATTAGCCACGTCGTCAGCTGCGCCTAGGCGACTGAGAGGAATTCCCTTGATGATCTCGGCCTTGAGATCATCGGTGAGCTTGTCACCGGTGATATCGGTCTGAATCAGGCCGGGCGTAATGGAGTTCACGCGCACGTTGTCTGGGCCGAGCTCGCGTGCCATCGCCTTAGCCAGCCCGAGCACACCGCCTTTAGCTGCACTATAGTGTGGCCCGCCGAATATGCCGCCTCCGCGTTGCGCCGAGACTGACGAGAGGCACACGATCGAACCCGAGTGCTGGTTGCGCATCTGTGGTACGACGGCCTGAACTCATGTACAACGTGCCACGCAGGTTGACATCCAGCACGGCGTCGTAGTTCTCGGGCTGTATGTCCATGAATTTGAGCGGCTGGGATATGCCGGCATTATTGATGAGTACGTCGATCCGGCCGAATTCACGAATCACCTGCTCGGCCGCGTTCAGGCATGCCTGCTTATCAGTCACATTGCAGGCCAAACCGAGATGTCCTTCGCCGAGGTCGGCGGCGGCGTCCCTTGCTTGAGCTTCGTCGAGGTCTAGGATGATCGCGCGCGCGCCGTGCTGAACGAACGCTCGAGCGGTCGCGCGACCAATCCCGCGCCGGGAGGCGGCCCCCGTGACGATACAGATCTTGTCAGCTAACAACATAAAACCTCCCTGTACGCGGTGATTTGTTCAGGATGATTAGAGGCGTCGCCTGGCGACAGTGCGAGCGGGTTTTGACAGTCCCGCTGCTTAGGAGCTCAGATAACGTGCTCTTTGGTTTTTTCGTCCCGAGCGAGACATCTTCCTCCGATCAAGTTTGTTTTTCTGGTCGTTAGTCGTGTAGTTCCGAAGCTTGGACAAACGAATTTTTCCATAGTGTTTCATGAAGCGGGCTCACCTTTTATGGAGCTCTGGCGCGGGCCGCTTATAGAGCAATCGCATCGAGGATACGGCCGTATATTGTGCAGGCGGGCAAGCTTAAATACGACACCGCCTCGGAGGCTACCGGACGGATGTCACGGAGAGTGAGCTGCGGGATGCGCCGGGCTTGCCGCCTGACGACGAGAGTGACTGGTCAGATCGAGAGCGGGAGGAGCAGCTTCACTGTTACGACCGCATCCCACCGTACTGGCGGCCATTTGATCGGAGTCGAGCGAAATCTCGTCGGCTACTCATCAGCTCTTGGGTTCAGACGAAAGGCGTCAGCTCGATGTTGAGCTCCTTCGCTAGCCACCGAGCAAACAACTGGAGCTGAATCCGCTTCTCAAACAGGGGAGGAAACACGAGATGGTGGCCGACATAGCGGATGTCCTCTGACCGGCCTGAGAGCGGAGCAAGGAGGCGTCCTCGCGAAATCTCGCGATCAGCCAGAAGCGTCGACTCGAGAGCCACCCCCAAGCCATCTACCGCGGCCGCAATCGCCAAAAAGCTGCGATCGAAGCGGGGACCGCGCGGGGTCGATGGTGTGGTTATCCCGTTCCGGGCGAACCAGGCAGGCCAGCGAACTTGTTTGTAGTCGCTTTGAATGAGCGAGTGTCGAAGGAGATCTATCGGTGACTTCGATCGTCTCCGCGATATGCGGGGCGCACAACGGCGTGACCGACTCCTCTTTAAGGGGTAGCACCGCCAGCCCTTCCTGCAGCGGCAAGCCGTACATGATGTCTGCATCAAACTCGCCGGTATCAAAGCGCGCGTAGTCGATGCTCGCCGAGACGCGCAATTCTATATCGGGGCATTGAGCAAAAAAGCGCCCCAGACGCGGCAGAAGCCATTGGGCTGCAAAGCTCGGCGCGCTATGCAACCGGAGGAGTTGGGGCGCACGGGGGGTGACCGCTTCCAACCCCCGCTGAATTTCCGCGAACGCGCGCTCAGTATAGCCCATCAGCGTCTGCCCTTCAGAGCTGAGGCAGACGCCACGGCCGACCCGCTCGAACAGCACAACCCCAAGCGCCTCTTCCATTTTCCGAATGGCATGGCTGACAGCACTTGGCGTCAGGTTCACCTCCGTCGCGGCTGCCTGGAACGAGCGCCAGCGCGCTGCAGCTTCAAATATGCGCAAAGACGTAAGGGGTATCTTAAGTGGCATACCGGCATAATGATGAATGCGGTTCATGGTTGCCGTCCGCAAGATTTAGGGCGGAGCGCGCCCCCCATGCGGAAGCCCGTCGCGCCGGTGACCGTCAGCGCGGGCACAAGGACGAGCAGTCCCACAGGATTGTGGT
>CAWEHU010000012.1:0-299479 GCA_963808965.1 uncultured Alphaproteobacteria bacterium | reverse complement strand
CCGGCGCCGGTTTCGATCGCGACCGTGAGGCCCAGCCCGATCAGCTTCTTCACCGTCTCGGGCGTGGCTGCAACGCGCGTCTCGGCCGCGCGCCTTTCCTTCAGCACCGCAAGGCGCATTTCGACGCTTCCTCTCGCTTACGGAACACAAGGCGGCAAGAATGCGGAAAGAAGCTGGCTCTTTCCGCAGGCCCAAAGCTTGCGCAAGCCGACGGCTTTGCGCAAGGGGTGGCGCGCCGCAGTGCGGCGGCCACGTGCCCCTGCCAAATCGAAGATCGCGGAGAAGGAAGCCTAGCTGGCGGCCTATTTTACCCCGCCGCGGGCACCAGCGCCTCGGCGAGCGCCCTCGCCTGCCGTGCGGCCAACGCCTCCATTTCGAAGTCCTCGACCAACTCGTGGAACATGCGCGACCAGTTCAGCTCGGCACGCAACCGGAGGAACACCGAGCCGAGCCCAATCGCCGAGCGGTCCATCAACACGAATTCGCGCGGCGGACGCACCCCGCCCGTCCGCTGCAAGCCGGCATGAACCCGCTCGGCCACATCACGCCCGTACTGCGGATCGTCGTTCTCCTGAATGCGACGAACGCGGTCCTGCACCAGCGGCTCATAGAGGAAATGCGCCCACTGGTTCAGGACGTCCATCTTCTCCTTCGACAAATTCGTGAACCCCCAGGTTTCGTAGGCATGATGCGCCTTCGCGTCGTCGTTGTCGCGAACCGCCTCGTAGAGGTCGATCACGCCGCGCACGAATTTTGCCTGGAATACGCGGATGGCGCCGAAATCGAGCAGATTCACGCTGCCATCCGGACGCACTTGATAATTGCCGAGATGCGGGTCGCCGTGGATCACGCCGTAGCGGTAGAACGGCACGTACCACGCGCGAAACAACGCGCGGGCGATGGCGTTGCGCTCCTCCTGCGGCGGATCCTCCTGCAAGCGATCAAGCAACGGACGGCCGTCGAGCCACGTCATCGTGAGCAGGCGGGCGGTGCAGTAGCCCTCGACCGGAACCGGGATGTGCACGCCGGGATCGCCCCGCAGCATGATCGCGTAGAGGCGCATGTGCGAGGCCTCACGCATGTAGTCCAGCTCCTCGCGGAGGCGCTCGGCCAGCTCCTTGTAAATTTCCTCGTGCTGAATTGCGTTGTCCATCCGGTGATAGATCGCCATCGCGAGGCGAAGCTGGCGCAGATCCGCTTCCACGGTGCTCGCCATGTCGGGATACTGCAGCTTGCAGGCGACATCCGTGCCATCCGGCAGGCGCGCGCGATGCACCTGGCCGAGACTGGCGGCGGCCGAGGCGTGTTCGCCGAAGCTGGCGAATTTCGATTGCCAATTCGCGCCCAGCTCCGCGGCCATCCGGCGGCGGACGAAGGACCAGCCCATCGCCGGCGCGTTCGCCTGCAAATGCGCCAGCTCGGCCGCATATTCAGCCGGCAGGGCGTCCGGCACGGTCGAGAGGAACTGCGCCACTTTCATCAGCGGCCCCTTGAGCCCACCGAGAACGGTGCGCAGATCCTCGGCGTGACTGGCGCGATCGGTCTTGATCCCGAAAACGCGCTGCCCCGCCATCCGCGCGGCGATCCCCCCTACCGCGCCGGAGGTCCGCGCGAACCGGCGCAATTCGCCGAGCAGATGGGCGCGGGATTCCGGATTTGTGTCGGGCATTACGTGGATGCTTTCCTCTGTCCGCGGTTTGCGCTCACGCCGCCTTCTCCAGCTCATCGACGAAGCCCGAGATCACGTCCAGACCGCGTCTCCAGAAGGACGGATCGGACGCATCGAGGCCGAATGGCGCCAGCAATTCCTTGTGGCGCTTGGTCCCGCCTGCTCGCAGCATCTCGAGATATTTGCGCTGAAATCCCGCGTGTCCGGACTGGAACACGGAATAAAGCGCGTTCACCAGACAATCACCGAAGGCATAGGCGTAGACGTAGAAGGGGGTGTGGACGAAATGCGGCACATACGCCCAGTAAACGCTGTATTCGGGCGAGAACTCAAAGACCGGCCCCAGGCTTTCGCTCTGCACCTGGAGCCAGAGCTCGCCTATCCGATCAGCCACGATTTCGCCGCCACGGCGTTCGTCGTGCAACAGCGTCTCGAAGCGGTAGAAGGCAATTTGCCGGATCACGGTGTTGATCATATCTTCGACCTTCGCCGCCAGCATGATGCGGCGACGGCGCGGGTCGGTCTCGGCGTCCAGCATGGCACGGAATGTCAGCATCTCGCCGAACACGCTCGCCGTCTCGGCAAGGGTCAGAGGCGTGCCGGACATCAGATAGCCCTGGCCGGCGGCCAGGATCTGATGCACGCCGTGACCAAGCTCGTGCGCGAGCGTCATCACGTCGCGCGCGCGCCCGTGATAGTTCATCAGAATGTATGGGTGCGCTGATGGCACGGTTGGGTGCGAGAACGCGCCGCTCGCCTTGCCTGGCCGCAGCGCCGCATCGACCCAGTCGCGGTCGAAGAATCGTCCGCCGATCTCGGCCATCTCCGGGCTGAACGCTCCGTAAGCGGCGAGTATCCGATCCCGCGCCTCTCGGTAGGAGATCAGCCGGTCATCATCCTCCGGCAGTGGTGCGTTGCGGTCCCAATGTTGCAGCTTCGACAGGCCGAGCCACTTCGCTTTCATGGCGTAGTAGCGGTGCGAGATCCGCGGGAAGTCGTCGCGGACGGCAGACACGAGCGCGTCCACCACCTCGTCTTCGACCATGTTCGCACGGTTCCGGTAGCTGCCCGGCCGCGAATACTTCCGCCAAGTGTCCAATATCTCCTTGTCCTTGGCGAGCGTGTTCGTCGTCAACGCGAACAGGCGGATGTTGCGGCCGAACGCTTCCCCGATGGCCCGCCCCGCCTTCTCGCGCACTGAACGCTCCGGGTCGGAGAGCTTGTTGAGCGCGGCGCTCACCGTCAGCTCTTCCCCGCCCACCGGGATGCGCATGGCGGCGATCGTTTCGTCGAACAGGCGGCTCCAGGCCGAGCGCCCCGTCACCTCCTTCTCGTGCAGCAGTTTCTCCAGCTCGTCGGGGAGCTGGTGCGGGCGGAACACCCGCAGATCACGCAACCACGGCCGGTAGCGCGCCAAGGCCGGGTCCGTGAGCTTTTGCTCCAGATCCGAATCATCGAGCCGGTTCAGTTCAAGCGTGAAGAACAGCAAATGGCTGCTGATGGCCGTCACGCGCTCGGCGGTGGTCTGGTAGAATTGGCCAATCCGCGGGCTGGTCGAATCGCCGCTGAACAGCAGCTGGGCATACGACATTAGGCGGCCCAGGAGCTCCTCGATCCGCTCGTACTCGGCGATCGCCCCAGCCAGTTCCGCCCCCGGCGTGTCGGCGAGCTTTCCGGCCCACGCCGTTTCGAACGCCCGCGCAGATGCGTCGGCCGCATCCAAGTCCGCGGCAATCGCGGAGCTGTCGGGACCGGGATAGAGATCAGACAAATCCCAAGAGGGCAGCGCCTCCGTCGCCGCTACCGCGTGCCCTTCGGGAGCACGCGCCGGGTGGCGCCCCGGCCAGTCGGCAGGGATTCGGTCATGGCGCATCTCGGGCGCATCCTATGCTGCTGTTTCCGCCTCTGCATGTAAGCTAGAAGCCCAGGAGGTCAAACATTGCGCTCTCCGGGATGCAACCCAGAAGTGCGGATTTCGAGGGAAGGCGTGGAGACCTATCCGGATTGGCCGAACCTGGCCGCGATGATGTTCGATCTGGCGCGGACGTGGCGGGAGCGGCCGATGCTGCGCGCCTATCGCGATCGCACCTGGCGTGGGATCACCTGGGGAGATTTCGCCCGCATGGCTGCCTCCGCCTCGCGCGGGTTCCGGGCGGCCGGCGTATCCGCCGGGGATCGCGTGGTGATCGTGAGCGAGAACCGGCCGGAATACCCGATCGCCGAGACGGCGCTGATGGCTATTCGCGCGGTGCCGGTCCCGGCCTACACCACCAACACCGTCACGGATCACGCGCACATCCTGCGAGACAGTGGTGCGCGGGCCGCCGTCGTTTCCTCGCCGGCGCTGGCCAGCCGTGTGCGCGCGGCCGGAGAGCTAACCGGGGGACTGGATCTGCTCGTGCTCATGGACGGCGCACCCGATGAGGCCGCAACCCGTCCCCGCCCGATAAGCTGGGCGAAGCTGGTAGCGGATGACCGGGCTCCGGACGACATCGCCGCGGAGGCGGTCAGCATCCCGTCCGGCGCGCTCGCCTGCCTTATCTATACGTCCGGCACCGATGGCACGCCCAAAGGGGTGATGCTCCCGCACCGCTCCATATTATCGAACTGCCAGGGCGCTTTCAGTCTGATGCGGCCACTGCGGCTCCGCAACGAAGTCTACCTCTCTTGTCTCCCGCTCTGTCACGCCTTCGAGCATACGGCCGGGCAGTTTTTCCTGCTCAGCCTTGGCACGGAGGTGGTCTACGGCCGCGGCGTAGAGAACCTGGCAAGTGACCTGCTCAGGGTGCAGCCCACGATTCTCACGCTGGTGCCGCGCATCCTGGAGGTAATTCGGACGAAGATCCTCGCCCAAGTGGCGCGGGAGCCTGCCCGAAGCCGCAAGCTGTTCGAAATGGCTTTGCAGACCGGGCTACGCCGGCTCGACGGCCAGCTCACGTTGGCCGACCGGATAATCGACCCCGTGCTGGAGCGGATCGTGCGCCGGCGCGTGCGGGCGAGGTTTGGCGGACGCTTCCGGGCGGCCATGTCGGGGGGCGCGCGGCTCGATCCCGAGGTCGGGCGCTTCTTTCTGGCCATGGGGATGAAGATCATGCAGGGCTACGGCCAGACCGAGGCAGGTCCGGTCATCAGCGCGAGCCCTCCCGACCGGATCCGGATCGAGACCGTCGGCCGGCCGCTCGAGGGCGTGGAGGTAAGGATCGCCGACGACGGGGAGATCCTGGTCCGTGGTGATCTGGTGATGGACGGTTACTGGGGCCAGCCCGAGGCGACTTGCGCCGTGCTGCGGGACGGATGGCTGCACACGGGCGACATCGGCGCGTTGGACCCGGACGGCTATCTGCGCGTCACCGACCGCAAGCGCGATCTGATCGTGCTCTCAGGCGGGGAGAACGTGTCACCCGCCAAGATCGAGGAAATGCTTATGGCCGAGCCGGAAATCGCTCAGGCGGTGATCGCCGGCGATGGCCGTTCGGGTCTCACGGCGTTGGTTGTGCCAACGGACGGTCACGACGAGGCGGCCGCCGCCGTCGCGGTCAGCCGCGTCAACAAGCGGCTCACGGTCACGGAGCGGATCCGCAAGCAGGTCGCGGTGCAGCCATTCACGATCGAAAACGGGCTGATGACCCCGACCCAGAAGATCCGCCGCCGAATGGTGCTAAGCGCCCACGCCTCGACGCTCGCGCGGCTGCGCGCCTGATTTCGTCAGGAGTTGCGGGCGAAGGACTCGGCAAGATCGAGCAGCATCGCCCGCTTACGCGCGTCATGAATTCGCGCATAGACGCAAAAGAGCTCGATTGCCCCGGAGTGTCCGTGCAGCTCCTGCGGGAAACCGATCGCGCTCTCGATTCGGGGAAGAGCCTGCTCCGGCTGGTCCTCCGGCTTTGGCAGCGGCCGTTTCGCGCCGTCGTGGAAATAGCTCACCTCGACGCCGAGCAAATCCGCGAGCAGGAACAAATCGCGGGAAGGCGGGCGGAACAGGCCGTTTTCGCAATCGTCTACTTGGGCCGCGAACCAGCCCAGCTCCTCGGCTACCTTGTCCTGGGACAGCCCGAGCTTTTCGCGCCTGGCCCGGATGCGTTCCCCAAGCTCGACGTCCGCCCGGGCCCGGCGGCGGTTCGCTGACCCATCCTCGCGGCAATAGACCATCACTGAGTGCCTCGCTGATCTCTGCTCTCCGGTCGAGCTATAGGTGGAACGGCTTAACGCGGCATGAATGTTGGGCTTTTGTCACGAACGGCGGCGGCAGGAGGGCAGAATGAACGGCGTGTGGCACAATCTGTTCGCGGACGTGCCGGCGGGACTGGCCGAGGAGCAATGCGTCGCGATCCTGGGAGCCGCCGGCATTCGGATCGAGCGGATCGTCTCGACCGGCCAGGCCAGTCCACCCGGGTTTTGGTACGACCAGGACTGGGCTGAATGGGTGCTGGTCCTGGCCGGCTCGGCGGGGCTGGAGATCGAGGGCGAACCGGAGCCGCGCACCCTCGGCCCGGGCGATCACCTCAATCTCCCGCCTCGATGCCGACATCGTGTTACGTGGACCTCGGCCTCGCCGCCGACGGTCTGGCTGGCCGTGCATTACCCGGCGACTGCAGCTCACATCCCGAGCGCGCGCCGGTAGACGTCCAGTAGGCTTTCCTGCTCCTCGATCTCGGCCGGTTCTTGCTTCCGCAAACGAATGAGCTGACGCAACACCTTTACGTCGAAACCGGCGGACTTTGCTTCGGCGAAAATGTCCTTGATGTCGTTGCCGAGCGCTTTCCGCTCCTCCTCGAGCCGCTCGATCCGCTCGACGAGGCTGCGGAGGCGGTCGGCGGCGATCCCGCCTGCTTTCGTCTCCTCGGGCTTGGTCTTCCCGGTCGAATCCAAGGCCATCCGCACATCCCCCTCGGCAAGGCGGGCGGGGATAGCGCCCGCCGCCCCGCCGGGTCAATGATTCGGATTGGTCCTCGCGAAGGCCGTCCTCTGCTCCGGGGTCGCCTCCTTCTGGAACCGCCCTTGCCACTCCTTGTAAGGCATCCCGTAGACGATCTCGCGCGCATCCGGATCGGCGAGCGGCAGCCCCTTCGCCTCGGCAGCCTCCCGGTACCAGCGGGAGAGACAGTTGCGGCAGAACCCCGCGAGATTCATCAGATCGATGTTCTGCACATCGGTTCGCTCGCGCAGATGCTGAACGAGCCGCCGGAAGGTCGCGGCCTCCAGCTCGGTACGGGTCGCCTCGTCGAACTCCGGCAATGGCATGTCGAGCCTCCTCTGCTCGGCGCATACATGGCGCGGCGGAGCCGGCTTGGCCATACTCCGCGGCCGCCTGTCCCAAGGTCATGCGGTCCTCGCGCACTGACCACCGAACCGGAGCGCCAATGCCCGCCCGCGCCAAGCTGCGCCGCCGCCGGCGCACCAAGATCATCGCCACGCTCGGCCCCGCCAGCGCGACCGCGGAGGTGGTCACGCGGCTGTTCCACGCCGGCGCCGATGTGTTTCGCCTCAATTTCAGCCACGGCACGCACGAGAACCACGCAGCCCTGATCGCCATCATCCGCGAGCTCGAGGAGAAGGCCGGGCGGCCGATCGGAATCCTCGCGGACGTGCAGGGGCCGAAGCTGCGGGTCGGCCGCTTCAGCGGCGGGCGCGTGCATTTGCAGACTGGCCAAACCTTCCGGCTCGATCTCAACCCGACGCCCGGAAACGCGCTGCGCGTCAATCTGCCGCATCCGGAGATCATCGGCGCGGCCTCGCTCGGCTGCACATTGCTGCTCGATGACGGCAAACTGCGCCTTCGGGTCGAACGCAAGCGGGACGATGCGCTGGAGACACAGGTGGTGGTCGGCGGCCCTCTCTCGGATCGCAAGGGAGTGAACGTGCCAGACGTCGTGCTGCCGATCCCGGCGCTCACGGAGAAAGATCGCGACGACCTCGCTTTCGCGCTGGAGCAGGGCATCGACTTCGTCGGTCTCTCCTTCGTGCAGCGGCCCGAGGACGTGGCCGAGGCGAAGGCGATCGCCGCCGGCCGCGCCTGGATCATGACAAAAATGGAAAAGCCGCAGGCGGTCGAGAATTTGGACGAGATCCTGCGCCTCTCGGATGCCGTGATGGTCGCGCGCGGTGATCTCGGCGTCGAGCTCCCGCCCGAAGAGGTGCCGCTCGCACAGAAGCGCATCGTGCGCACCGCTCGTCAGCTCGGCAAACCCGTGGTGGTTGCGACGCAGATGCTGGAGAGCATGATTACCGCGCCGGCGCCGACCCGCGCCGAGGCATCGGACGTCGCGACCGCGGTGTTCGACGGCGCGGACGCCGTGATGTTGTCAGCGGAAACGGCCGCCGGTCAGTACCCGTTCGAGGCCGTCAACATCATGGACCGTATCGTCGCGCGCGTGGAGCTGGACACCGGCTGGCGCGCGATCACCGAGACAAGCCGGCCCGCACCGGAGCCCTCTTCCGCGGACGCCATCGCTGCGGCAGCGCGGCAGGTATCCCACACGATCGGCGCGCAGGCGATCGTCGCTTTCACCTCGTCGGGCAGCACGGCGCTGCGCATCGCGCGAGAACGCCCGGAATCGCCGGTGATCGGCATGACTCCGAGTCTCTCCACGGCGCGACGTTTGGCGGTGGTGTGGGGTGTCCATGCGGTGGTGTCGCCCGAATCTCATTCCATGTCCGATGCGGTGGCCAAAGCGACACGGGTCGCCCACACGGAAGGTTTCGCCCGCAGCGGCGAGGAGATCGTGGTCGCGGCCGGCGTGCCGTTCGGGCATCCCGGGACCACGAATGCCTTGCGGGTAGCGGCATTGCGTTAGCGCAAGGCTCCATTTTTCGTACGCGCTGCTTTCACTCCTCCCGCGATGCGGCTAAGCTGGAGCAAGCAGTTCCAGAACGGTTGGGGAAATCGGATGAACTTCGCCCCTGGGGCGGACTCGCCCGCCGGCTCCGCACGGCGCAGGCGGTTGCAGGAGCTGCTGGTCTTCGCGATTCTCGCCGTCCTTGTCTGGCCGGTGGTGACAGTCGGGGTTGTCGGTGGGTACGGCTTCGCTGTCTGGATGTACCAGCACATCGCCGGCCCGCCCGGACCACCTCGGCATTGAAAATCGGGAGTTAGACCGACGTGATCGACCACGCGCGACGGCGGTTCCTCAGTGGCGGCATCCACGAACGGGAAGCCGCGCTGTTGCACGTCTCCTCCGCCATCGTCACCGCATGGCCCGAGCACTGCGCGGATGTCGCTCGCCGCATCGCCGCGCTGCCGGATACCGAGGTGCGTCATGCGGCAGGGAGCCGCATCATCGTGCTGATGGAAGCGCGGGATAGTGGCGCGATCGGCGCGCGTCTCGCGGAGATAGCGCTAATGGACGGCGTCCTCTCCGCCAATCTCGTGTTCGAGCACACGGAAAGCGTCGATGGAGAAGAGCCATGACTACAAGGCGCGACATCCTGAAGGCGCACGCGGCGGCGGTCGCGGCGCTCGCCGCGAACGTCAGTCTGCCCGCCGCGGCGCAGCCGGTAGAAGGCGGGATCGAAAGCCTGAAAATCCGCTGGTCGAAAGCGCCCTGCCGGTTCTGCGGCACCGGTTGCGGAGTGATGGTCGGCGTTAAGGAGAACCGCGTTGTCGCCACGCACGGCGACACGCAGGCCGAGGTCAATCGCGGCTTGAACTGCGTGAAGGGCTACTTTCTCTCTAAGATCATGTATGGCGCGGACCGCCTTACGCAGCCGCTGCTGCGGAAAAAGCGCGGCGTATATGCGAAGGATGGTGACTTCACGCCCGTCACCTGGGATGAGGCCTTCGACGTCATGGCGGCGCAGGTGAAGCGTGTGCTGAAGGAGAAGGGGCCGACCGCCATCGGCATGTTCGGCTCCGGCCAGTGGACCATTTGGGAAGGCTACGCCGCCACCAAACTGATGCGCGCCGGCTTCCGTTCCAACAACCTCGATCCGAACGCTCGGCACTGCATGGCGTCGGCCGCGTACGCCTTCATGCGCACCTTCGGCATGGACGAGCCGATGGGATGCTACGACGATTTCGAGCAGACCGACGCCTTCGTGCTCTGGGGCTCGAACATGGCGGAAATGCACCCGATCCTCTGGACCCGGGTGACGGACCGCCGGCTGAGCGCGCCTCACGTCAAGGTCGCGGTGCTGTCCACCTTCACGCATCGAAGCTCCGATCTCGCCGATCTCCCGATCATCTTCCAGCCTGGCACCGATCTTGCGATCCTTAATTACATCGCGAATCACATCATATCGACAGGTCGTGTGAATCAGGACTTCGTACGCGATCACACAACCTTCCTGCGCGCCGCGGTCGATATCGGCTATGGCCTGCGCGCCGATAATCCGCTTGAGATGAAGGCGACCGGCGCGGGCGACCCCACGGCGACGACACCCGCCGACTTCGACGCCTACGCCGCGTTCGTGAAGGACTACACGCTCGAGAAGACGGCGAAACTCACGGGCGTCGAGCCGGGAATGCTGCAATCTTTGGCCGAGCTGTACGCCGACCCGAAGCGCAAAGTCGTATCGCTTTGGACGATGGGGTTCAACCAGCACGTTCGCGGCGTTTGGGCCAATCAGCTCGTCTACAACCTGCACCTGCTCACCGGGAAAATCTCGGAGCCGGGCAACGGTCCATTCTCGCTAACCGGCCAGCCCTCGGCTTGCGGCACGGCCCGCGAAGTGGGCACCTTCGCGCATCGGCTGCCCGCCGACATGGTCGTGACCAACCCGGAGCACCGCAAGCACGCCGAGGAAATCTGGCGGGTGCCGGAAGGATTGCTGCCCGACAAGCCTGGATACCACGCCGTGCAGCAGGACCGGATGCTGCGGGACGGCAAGCTGAATTTCTACTGGATCCAGGTCAACAACAACCTACAGGCGGCGCCGAACAGCACCGGCGAGACATATCCCGGCTACCGCAATCCCGACAATTTCATCGTCGTGTCCGACGCCTATCCCACTGTCACCGGCATGGCGGCCGACCTGATCCTTCCAACGGCGATGTGGGTCGAGAAAGAAGGCGCTTACGGCAACGCCGAGCGTCGCACTCATTTTTGGCACCAGCTCGTCCGTGCTCCAGGACAAGCGCGGTCCGACCTTTGGCAGCTCATCGAATTCTCGAAACGGTTCACGACCGACGAGGTCTGGCCGGCCGAGATGCTGTCCGCGAACCCGGCATTTCGCGGAAAAACGCTCTTCGAAGTCCTCTATCGAAACGGCAACGTGGACCGCTTCCCGCTCGGCGATGCCGATGCGACCTACGACAATCAGGAATTGCGGGATTTCGGCTTCTACGTGCAGAAGGGCCTCTTCGAGGAATACGCGACCTTCGGCCGCGGACATGGGCACGACCTGGCTCCCTTCGACGCTTACCATACCGCACGCGGGCTCCGCTGGCCTGTGGTGGACGGCAAGGAGACGCGCTGGCGCTATCGCGAGGGACTGGATCCGTACGTCAAACAGGGAGAGGGCGTCAGGTTCTACGGCCGTACGGACGGGCGCGCGGTGATCCTCGCTGCGCCGTACGAGCCGCCGGCGGAATCTCCTGACCGGGAATACGAGTTCTGGCTCGTCACCGGGCGCGTGCTCGAGCACTGGCATTCCGGCTCCATGACGATGCGCGTCCCGGAGCTCTACCGTGCTTTTCCGGGCGCGCGCGTCTTCATGAATCCGATCGACGCCCGCAAGCGCGGCATCAACCAGGGCGCCGAGGTGCGCGTGATCTCTCGCCGAGGGGAGATCCGTTCGCGGGTCGAGACGCGCGGCCGCAACCGAATGCCCGAGGGCGTGATCTTCGTCCCCTGGTTCGACGCAAGCCAACTCATCAATCAGGTGACGCTGGACGCGACGGACCCGATCTCGAAACAGACGGACTTCAAGAAATGCGCGGTCAAGATCGTGGCGGTCTGACCGCCATGCGCGGCGCCGTCCTGCTTCCCTGCATCATCGCCGCGCTGGTCGGGGCAGGGGCGCTCGTCGGCGCCCACGGGCAGAAATTGCCGGATGCGCCACGGCTGACGGGCGCCAGCCCGCCCACGGCCGAGGTAGATGCGCCGCCAGTGCCCCGCACCATCACGGACGACGTTCGGCGCATGCGAAACTATCCCGAGCAGCCGCCGGTCATTCCTCATTCGATCGAAGGATACCAACTGACTCTGCACACCAACCGGTGCCTCAGCTGCCACTCGCGCCAGTATATCGAGGGCTCGGGCGCGCCGATGATCAGCATTACCCATTTCATGGACCGTGAGGGCCAAGTACTCGCGGACGTGACACCCCGGCGGTATTTCTGCACCGCGTGCCACGTCCCGCAATCAGATGTGCCGCCGCTCGTGCCAAACACGTTCCAGGATGCGCTTGCGCCCAGCGCGCCGCAGAGCCGGTGAGCACATGATTAACCGGCTGTGGAGAGGGTTGCTGCACTATGGGAACCTTGCGATCCGGCCAAGCCGGTACCTCGCGCTGGGCTTTCTGACATTGGGCGGTTTCGCATGTGGGGTGATCTTCTGGGGCGGCTTCAACACCGCGATGGAAGCCACTAACACCGAGGCGTTCTGCACCTCCTGCCACGAGATGCGCGCCAACGTCTACGAGGAGATGGTGCGAACCGTGCACTTCTCGAACCGCTCTGGGGTACGGGCGATCTGCTCCAATTGCCACGTTCCGCACGATTGGACCGACAAGATCGCACGGAAGATGCAGGCCTCGAAAGAGGTCTGGGGCAAGATCTTCGGCACGATCAACACACGCCAGAAATTCCTCGATAAGCGCCTTGAGCTTGCCGAGCACGAATGGGCGCGGTTGAAGGCGAACGACTCGCTCGAGTGCCGCAACTGCCACGGCGCGGAGGCGATGGACCTCACCAAGCAGACCCCGCGCGCCGCCACCATCCACGCACGGTATTTGCTGACCGGGCAGCGGACTTGCATCGATTGCCACAAGGGCATCGCGCACGATTTGCCGGATATGACCGGCGTCGCGCCGGGCTGGACGGAAAGCCCGGAAATCAACGCCGGCGCCCAGCGGATCAGCCGCTAAGACTCAGCTCCTCGCCTCGATCGCCACCTGCACGCCCGGACGCGCCCACACGCCCCGGCTTTTCAGCACGATGCAGGCGAAGGCGAGCATCGCCGAAAGCGTCAGGACAGCGCCGACCCCCACCACAGGCTCGGCCTCAGGATTACCGAGCAAAACGAAGGCAAGCGCGGGAACCATGATCGCGAGGCCGCTGCTCGCCAGCCAGAAATGCAGTCTCGGGAGCCAGCCTGCCGCAACCTCGGGGACACATTTGTAGAAGAGGCCGTACAGCGCCATCGAAACCCACCCGAGGAGGTTCAAATGAGCATGGGCCGGCGCCAAAGTGAAATTCTGCGTCATGGCCATCGCGATCCCGGCGCCCATACCGCACAGCGCGGCCGAGACGGCGACCAGGAGAAAGCGGAACGGAAGCGTGGGCATCACAGGATCTCTCCTTCGGATTCGATACGGGAGTGCGCCGACTAACATCCGACCCGCTTGCCAGAGAAGTGAGGAGGTTCACAACCCGTACCGCCTTGCGTCCAGCGGCGGATTGTCGGTCCATCCGGCTGATAGGAGCTCCACGGAAGAGAAGCGGTCCCGGTGGGCCGGCCGGCCTTCAAAGCCGGTTGGGGCTGCCACGCGGCCCCGGGTAGGTTCGACTCCTGCTCTCTTCCGCCAAACCCCTCTGTGGCCGCTGTGCCACAGTGAGGGGAAAACGCACCACACCCCGCTCGCCAACGGCTATGCTCGTGTTAGCTTCCGATCACCGAGCGGTGGACCTGCAATCAGCGTCCCGCGCCCGGCTGCGCGGATCGCGTGGACACGAAACGAGGAGAGAGAGCATGAGGCTCCGGAGTGTGCTACTGGCGGCCACCGTCCTATCGGTGCCGATGGCCGCGAAGGCTCAGCCCCAGCCGATTAGCGGGCTCTACGTCGGCGCGGGCGCCGGGTACAACTACAAAACGGACCAGAATATCGAGGGGTTCCAGCCGAACGGCGGGTTCTTCAGCCTGACTGGGGGATCGGTCGGCGGCGGGAAGCTGCGCTATGATGGCGGGTTTGTCGGGCTGGCGAGCGTGGGTTGGGGCCTCGGCAACGGCCTACGAGTTCGAGCTCGAGGGTAACTATCGCCAGAATAAGCTGTCCCACTGGAACGGAACCCCGTTCCCGGCCAGTGCCCATGGCACGAACGAGACCTACGCGCCTATGATCAATGCGTTTTATGACTTCTATCTTGGCTGGCCGGTCGTGCCTTACATCGGCATCGGTGCCGGTTATGCTTGGACGACGCTCAGCAGTTTCAGCAACACGGGCGTAAACTTTCCTTACATCGCCAGGACCAACAACACGCAGGGCTCCTTCGCTTATCAAGCCATCCTCGGTGCTGCCTTTGATATCCCGCAGGTTCCTGGCTTAGCCCTCACGGCGGAGTACCGCTTCTTCGGCACGGCGGGCACTGAGAACTTCCAGGGCTCGATCCTCACGGAGAGACTACTCAGTGGGCCCCTGACGTTCACGTCGGGTTCGTTCAAGCTGAAGCCGCAATACAATCACGCGGCGCTCCTAGGCATTCGCTACGCCTTCAACGTGGCCCCTCCGCCCCCGCCGCCGGCTCCAGTCGTGGCTCCAGCCCCCGCGCCGGCACGGTCGTACCTCGTGTTCTTCGACTGGGACAAGTACAACCTCACGGACCGCGCCCGCCAGATCGTCCACGAGGCGGCGGAGAACTCGACTCCGGGTGCAGTACACGCGGATCGAGGTCAACGGCTATACCGACACGTCGGGCAGCAAAGAGTACAACCAGCGCCTATCGGTCCGGCGTGCGCAGACCGTCGCCGCGGAGTTGGTCCGCGACGGCGTGCCGCGCCAGGCGATTTCGATCCAGGGCTTCGGCCAGACGCATCTGTTGGTGCCAACCGCCGACGGCGTGCGCGAGCCGCAGAACCGCCGGGTGGAGATCATCATCCGCTAACCGGCGGAGTTTACCGAGGACTGTCTGTTGGGGCGCCGCAAGGCGCCCCCTTTCTTTGTCGATCACCCGGAGCGGGCGGCATTGGCCGTTTCGGGCATTGTGGCAGAACAGACACAGGGGGAAAAAACCCGGGCTATCGCTACCATTCCGGCTCGTCCCGGATCTAGTCTCCCACCGTTGGCGCGCCCAGGTGTGGAGCAGCGGACAGGACGGCTGCAACGATGCATGCGAACTGGACGAGCAGTAAGGAGAACAGACTCATGCGGATGCGGAGCGCACTTCTAGCCGCGACGATCCTTTCTATTCCGGTGGCCGTGAAGGCCCAGCCGGTCAATGGGCTTTATGTCGGCGCCGGCGCTGGCTTCAACTACAAACAGGGCCAGGCGTTCGACAACTTCAACGCCAATGTCGGGCCACTGGCTCCGGCCGCGACGAACGGCCTCGGCCTGAAACCGAAGTACAACGTCGGTTGGGTTGGGCTCGCCAGCGTCGGTTACGGGCTTGGTAACGGGCTGCGGCTTGAGGTGGAAGGCAACTTCCGACAGAACCGCATCGGCCACCTGCATGGCACCGCTTTCCCGACCTCTTACGGCGGCAACGAACAATACCTATGGCGCGATGGTCAATGCGCTGTATGACTTCGACATCACGCCGTATACGGGCATCACTTGGATGTATCCGTACGTCGGCGTCGGCGCCGGCTACGCCTGGACGACGTTCCACAACGCGCACGCGCCTACGGCACCAATTTCCCGTTCTTCGGGAAGACCAACGACACCGACGGCAACTTCGCTTACCAGGCAATCCTTGGTGCGTCGTTCCCGATCCAGCCGGTGCCCGGTCTGTCGATCACGGCCGAGTATCGCTTCTTCGGCGTGATCGGCGACACGAAGTTCCACGGGGCGGTCGACACGGGCTTAACGCCGGCCACCTACGCCCGCACCTTCGGGTCCGGGAAGCTCGGACCGCAGTACAATCACGCGGCGCTGGTCGGCATACGGTATGCCTTCAACGTGGCCCCGCCGCCCCCGCCGCCGGCTCCCATCGCAGCGCCGGCGCCGGCGCCGGCCCGGTCGTATCTCGTGTTCTTCGACTGGGATCGCGCGGACCTGACCGATCGTGCCCGCCAGATCATCCACGAGGCGGCGGAGAACTCGACCCGCGTGCAGTTCACCCGGATCGAGGTGAACGGCTACACCGATACTTCGGGTACCGCGGCCTACAACCAGCGCCTGTCAGTACGGCGTGCGCAGGCGGTCGCGGCGGAACTGGTGCGCGACGGGGTGCCCCGGCAGGCCATCTCGATCCAGGGCTTCGGCGAGACGCATCTGCTGGTGCCGACAGGCCCCAACGTGCGCGAGCCGCAGAACCGCCGAGTGGAGATCATCATCCGCTGACAGGCGGCTTAGGCCACCATACTGCCGGTTCGGGGCGCCGCGAGGCGCCCCGATTTTTATGAATGCTCCGATCCCCGCCGATACGGCTTTGTGGCAGATCAGCCACAGCGGGCGAAAAGCACGCCGCTCACCGGCAGAGAGGGGCTTTTTGGATCAGAGCGAGCGCGTTACCGCACTGCTTCAGAACGATTTCGTGCCATCATGCCGGGCGGCTCGAAGAGGAGAGACTGAGGATGCGGTTGCGGAGTGCGCTGCTTGCGGCCACGGTTCTGGCCGCGCCGATTTCCGTCCACGCCCAGCCCTTCAACGGCGTCTATATCGGCGCGGGCGCCGGCTACAACTACCTTGAAGATATCGACGCCCGGCGGTCTCCCGCGCTCGGGACGCCCAACCTCAAGCTTCGGGCGAACAGCGGTTTCGCCGGACTCGGCAGCGTCGGCTACGGTTTTGGCAACGGCATCCGGATCGAACTCGAAGGCAACTATCGCCAGACGCAAGTGCGCCGCATCACCGGCACCGGCTTTCCCACGACATCCGGCGGGCAAGTCCAGAACTACGGCGCGATGGTCAATGCGCTGTTTGACATGGATATCGGCCTCCCGTGGCTTTATCCTTATCTGGGCCTGGGTGCGGGATATGGTTGGACCAATCTCAATCGGGTCTACGCGGCAGGGACCAACTTCCCCTTCACGCTCCGGGCCAACGACACGGCCGGCAACTTCGCCTGGCAAGTCATCGGCGGCCTCTCCTTCCCGATCCCCAATGTGCCGGGCCTCGCGCTCACCGCCGAATACCGCTTCTACAGCATCATCGGACCGGAGTTGTACAAGGCGTCATCTGTGTTCGGCAGCCCGGCCCTGCGGGTTGGGAGCGGCAATTTCGATCTCCGCAATCAGTACCGATCAGAGCGTGCTGCTCGGGGTCCGTTACGCTTTCAACGTCGCGCCGCCCGCGGCTCCGGCGCCCGCGCCGGTCGCCGCCCCGGCGCCAGCGCCTGCCCGATCGTACCTCGTGTTCTTCGACTGGGATCGCGCGGACCTGACCGATCGCGCCCGCCAAATCGTCCGCGAGGCGGCGGAGAATTCGACCCGCGTGCAGTACACCCGGATCGAGGTGAACGGCTATACCGACACTTCCGGTACAGCCGCGTACAACCAACGCCTGTCGGTTCGGCGCGCCCAGGCGGTGGCCTCCGAGTTGGTCAAGGACGGCGTGCCGAAGGAGGCGATCTCGATCCAGGGCTTCGGCGAGACGCATCTGCTGGTGCCGACAGGCCCCAACGTGCGTGAGCCTCAGAACCGCCGGGTAGAAATCATCATCCGCTAACCGGCGCCGGGGGGTCGACGAACGCGCCCCCCGCGACAGCAAAGCGATGCCGTCAGCGATGGCGGGCGATCACCTGCTGTACCTGGGCGGTGCGGATCATGCGCTCCGGCCCGGCGCAGCTGATGAGAGCGACCGGCTGGGTCAGGCTCTTGCCGCCCGCGAAGCTCGCCAGATCGGCGCCTTTTGGTAGACCCAGAACCTCGTCAAAAAGGCCCACATTCTCCTGACAGAATAGCGTGCCTCGCCGCAGACCCGTCTGGGACTGGGCGTTGGCCAGATTGGTGATGTAGCTGTCGTGCTCCTGCTGCGCGCGCCGCCCGAAGCTGCGGGTGAAGTAAGCGGCGAGGGCCTTCTCCTGCGAGCGCAATTCAGGCTGATAGCGCAGCACGAAGGCGTTGTACCGGTCGCGGGCGTTGCAGGAGAGCGCCGTCACCATCAGCTGGCTCTTCAGCCCGGCCACATCGAAGGCCGCCTTGTCGGCTATTCGCGCGCAAGGCTCAGCCGATGCCATTTGAGCTGTGAGCAGGCCGGCGGTGATAAGTCCTGAAAGGAGTGCACGCATGGGTTCCCCTGGACGTTTTGAAAAGGGCGTGGCGAGCTGGAACGTTATCCAGACTCTGAGCAAACTCGGATATCCCATGGAAAGCCAATGGAAATGTCGTGCTAACTCGAAGAAAGCGGCCGGTGTTGCCGGGAGGCCGCAGCGGGAGACGCTTTGACCCGCTTGCCCCGGCCCGAGCTTCTGGACAAGCCGGTCCCGCAAGCGTTGAATCACGTATCCTGATCAACGCGAGAGGACCTGACGTCATGGCCGATGACGACGGCAAGCCTGGCAGCGGCGTCGGAGAAGGCGATCCAGCGTCCGAGCGGGAGACCGGCCAACACGGCAAAGAGCGTGGCGGCGGACACGTCCGGGCCGACTACTCGAAAACGACACGGGGCGTTCGCGTCACGGTGCGCTCATTCTTTCTGGAAGATCAGTCGCAGCCGCAGGAGAGCCATTACGTCTGGGCCTATCGCGTGCGCATCGAGAACCGCGGACGTGAAACCGTTCAGCTGCTCCGCCGCACCTGGGAGATCACCGACGCGCGGGGCCGCACCCAGCACGTGCATGGTGCGGGTGTAGTGGGCGAGCAACCGACGCTGGAGCCAGGGGAAAGCTTCGAATACACCTCGGGCACACCGCTCGAGACCCCTTCCGGCTTCATGGTGGGCGCGTATCACATGCTCGCCCCGGCTTCCGGCGAGAATTTCGACGTCGCTATTCCCGCGTTCAGCCTCGACAGCCCACACGAGACCGGACAGGTGCATTGAGCCGATGGCGAGAGAAGGTGGTCACCCCGTAAACATCATCGGCCCCGTTTCGGCGGAAGCCCGCCTCGAGCCCGGCGGCTCGGGGCGTCCGACGCGCGCGGAGGCGGAGAATGCCGTTCGCACGCTCATCCGCTGGGCCGGTGACGACCCAGATCGCGAGGGTCTTGCCGATACTCCGGCGCGGGTCGCCCGGTCGTACGAGGAATTCTTCGAGGGATACGAATCAGACCCGGTCGCCTTGCTCGAGCGCACCTTCGAGGAGACCGACGGATATGACGAGATCGTGCTCCTGCGCGATATCCGGCTGGAGAGCTATTGCGAACACCACATGGTCCCGATCGTCGGCCGGGCGCACGTCGCTTATCTCCCGCATCGGCGCGTGGTGGGAATCAGCAAGCTCGCGCGTGTCGTGGATGCGTACGCGAAGCGGCTACAGATCCAGGAGAAGCTGACCGCGCAGATCGCCAATACCGTGAATGACGTTTTGCAGCCGCGCGGTACGGCTGTGATTATCGAAGCGGCGCATCAATGCATGACAACGCGCGGCGTGCACAAGCCGGGCGTGACGATGGTGACCAGCCGGATGCTGGG
Source organism: uncultured Alphaproteobacteria bacterium (assembly GCA_963808965.1). Taxonomy (GTDB): domain Bacteria; phylum Pseudomonadota; class Alphaproteobacteria; order Acetobacterales; family Acetobacteraceae; genus CAWEHU01. The sequence goes on along the minus strand of CAWEHU010000012.1, from coordinate 280,203 downwards.
CGCCTTCCGCGACGACTCGAGCACACGCCGCGAATTGCTTGCGATGGTGACGAACCGGGGAATCGGCACGCACGAGGATTGAGTGCGCGCTCAGACCGTCGGCACGGCTTGTTGCTGTAACGCGGCCCGGAACCCGGGTTTATCGAGCGCTTGATCGATCGCCTGGTTCAACGCCGTTTGCGCGACCGCCTGCAGATCATCCGAGGAGCCAAAAGCGCCAGTATCGAGGGCGAAGATACTGCCCGTAACCAGATCGACTTTCACCCTGTCGCGATAAACCTCCTGCCCTGTATTACGCGACTTGACCGCGACCAAGAGGTCCACGTTCGCCTCACGCCGGGCATACTGAGTACTCTCAAACTGCTCGATCGCGACCGCGATATCGAACCGCCCGGCTCCTTCCGGCGCCAAGAGACCGCGCGCCTGCAAAGCATCGCGAAATGCGCGCGTGACGATATCGCTTAGCGGAGCGGGCGTGTGAAGCACTTTGAGGGGATTGCCATAACCTCCCCGCACCGCGCCGATCCACGTCGGATCGGCCTCATGTCGCTCGTCTGCCGTGATAACTCGATCCACCGTCACCGCATTTGCCACAGGCGAAATGGGATGCGTGGGCGCATAGGTCAGTGGAACCTGTCGGGCGCAGGCCGCCACGAAGAGCAAGGAAGTCAGAAAAGCAAATCGGTAAATCGGTTTCATGGCCTCGTATACCAGAACTCGCGATGATGTCAGCCTGGCACATGAAAAGGCCCGTGATTTTGCTTTAGCTAACCCCAGCTTCGAAGTCGTCCAGAGGCGCCGGCACAAGTCTACGAGGCTATTCCTTCGCCGAACCGGGTTCGGCCATGCGGCGGTGCTTTTCCGCGAGCAGGCCTGCGGGCGTCACGGACGCAATCGCGGTTTGCAGCTTGTTCTTCCAGCCGCTCACGACGTCGCCCTCGCCTTTCATCATTGCATCGAATCCGATCTTGGCGACATCGGCCGGATCGTCCTTCTTCGCCGTGCCGACCTTGGTGTCCATCATATCGGCGCGCTCGAAGAACTCGGTCTCCGTCGCGCCGGGCATCAGGCAGGTGACGGTGATACCGGTGTCCTGCAATTCGTGCCGGATTGCGAAGGAGAACGAATCGAGGAACGCCTTGGTGCCGTTGTAAACAGCCTGGTAGGTGCCTGGAATGAAACCGGCGATCGAACCGGTGATCAGGATGCGGCCGGCGCGCCGGCTTCGCATGTCGCGGCCGACCTTCTGGATGAGATAGATCGTGCCGGTGATGTTGGTATCGACCACGCGCCGCACGTCGTGAAAGTCCTGGTCGAGGAACCCTCGCCCGAGGCCCCGGCCGGCATTGGCAAGGAGCGCGTCCACCTGGCGTCCGTTCGCCGCCGTGTAGAGCTTGTCGACGCCTTCGAGCGTCGCGAGGTCCGCCTCGACCGCGTCGACAGCGACGCCGAATTCCCGGAATGCGGCCGCGGCTTCGTTTATGGCGGGCTCGTCCGCGGCGACCACGAGATCGAAGCCGTTCTGCGCGCAGCACTTAGCAAGCTCGTAGCCGATACCGGTCGAGGCGCCCGTAACAATGGCGAGCGGACGTTTTTCTGAAGCCATAATCTGGACCTCCCAGAGCCGAATACGGGAAATACCCTGTGCTCGGCCATGTTCCCGCCCGGATGGTCATAAGGCCGTGATCGAGAAGCGCCGAACTGCTCGCAGACGACGAGCGTTGAGACGCCATGCAGTTCACCGGGGAGGAGTGCCATGGGCCTGTTCTCGAAGCCGATCAAGACGTTGGATGATTTGTTCGTCCACACGCTGCAGGACATCTACTATGCCGAGCAGCAGATCACGCAAAACCTGCCCACGATGGTGGAGAAGTCCGCCAGCCCCGAGCTCAAAAGTGCCTTCCAGCATCACCTGACCGAGACGCAGAATCACGTGAAGCGGCTGGAGCAGGTATTTCAGATGCACGGACAGCCGGTGAAGGGCGTCCAGTGCCAGGCCTTGGATGGCATCCTCGCGGAGGCGAAGGAGATCATGTCCGATTGCGGCGACGCGGACGTTTGCGACGCGGCCATGCTGTCGGCCGCGCAGGCCGTCGAGCACTACGAGATCACGCGCTATGGCACGCTGATCGCGTTCGCGAAGCAACTTGGCCGAAGTGACTGCGCGCAGGTTCTGGAGCAGACGTTGGCGGAAGAGAAGGCCGCCGACCAGAAGCTCACGTCCATCGCCGAGGGCCGGGTGAACAAAAAGGCCGCATAGGGCCGAATCCGAAGCTGGCCGTTGGGATTGCGCGCTGCAGCGGGTCGCCAAAATGCAAGGCTTGGTGAAGGAAACCGTGGAGTTCCCGGTCTTCGGACACCAGCCGTGCCCGAAGTTCCGGGTTGGCCTCCCCGCTGCGGCACCTATGGCTGAGGCAAGCCTATCCGGACCGGCGCGAGACGAATGCCGCATGGAAGGAGCGCATTGAGGCGCTCGCGGCCAGCCTTGATCTTGACCACGACCAGTCCTGCACACCTCGCGCCTGTTCAATCCGCGCCGACCACCAATGGACCGCCGCCCCGAGCCGAGCGCGAGCGAAAGCAATCGGCGCGGAGGCGCCAGGGCTGGACGGGGGGGCACAGCAGCAGGAGGCGCTCGAGCCCACCTACGGAAACGGGAGAGCGTTCGGAATCTGGCGGCCTGGGTACGTGAGCACGGCGGCCGACCTGCAGCTTGTAAGGCCTGAAGCTAGCCGAACATTGAGCGCAGTTCGCCGGGGCTGGGAATCCGTCCGTTCGGGGTTGCGCGATCTACAACGGTGGGCAGCGTCCGGGCGAGATGGTTGAGCAACTCCTGCTCGCTCATCCCGGTCTGGCGGGCGAGGTCAGCCAGCGTAGTCTGTCCGATGGCCGAACCGAGCTGCTGCGGTTCGATGGGCTTGTTTGGCCCGGTGCCGACCCAGGAGTTCGCGACATCGCCCTGGCCCGCCTTGGTCAGCCGCTCAAGGAGCCCGCCCAAGCCGCCCATGAGGCCGCCGCTCGTCGCGCCGCCCGCGGCGAACCCGCCCTGGGTCCCGCCGGGTGCCTGCGCCTGCTTCGGCGTGGCATCCGATCCGCCGAAGCCGCCCATCATTTTGCCAACCAACAGCGCACCGAGCGCCACCATCACCGGTTTGGCTAGATTGCCGCCCGGCACGGCATCATCGAACAATCCCATTCCATCCTCCCTTATTTTAAGACCTTAGCGACGGCCAAGTATCGACCCTTGCCGTTCATGAGTGAAGGAGAATCACAATTTCACGCCCGCGTCGGAATTGGGCGAGATAGATCAGCGGAAGCGAAGCACCCGCTAGAAATCCTCCACTCGCTCGACCCCCGGTACCACTTTCAGAGCCTGCGCGAGCCGCGGCGTGACGTTGAATCCACCCGGAAGCGCAATCTCGACGCTCTGGGCCGCATCGATCCGCGGCACCAATACGATCCGACCCTTGCCCCGGCCCTCGCGGCCGAGCAGCGTGCGGATATGTGCGACGGAATCCGTGCGCTCCAGCCATACGCGCATGCCGGCGCCGGCTTCCGCCGCCGCGCGATCGAGCGAGTCCACGTCCTGCGCGGTGATGCGCAGCGCCTCGCCCTCGAGCCGCACATCGGCCGACACCAAGACGCAGGATCCCTCGGCCAAGTGCTCCCGTGACCGCGTCAGCACCTCACTGAAAACGGTGATCTCGAATGATCCGAAAGCATCCGACAGGCGCACCCAGGCCATCCGGCTTCCGGTTCGGGTGATGCGCTCCTTCGCGCCCACGACGACACCGGCCAGCTTCACCCGCCCCCCCTCTCCGCGCCCCCGGCTCTCGAGCGCATTGCTCGGCACCACACCGAGCCGGCGCAGGACGGCCGCATAGGCGTCGAGCGGATGCGCCGTCAGGTGAAAGCCGATCGCCTCCGCCTCGAAGCCGAGACGCTCCATCGGCGGCCAGTCCGGCACGTCCGGAAGTCGCAGCGCCTCCGGGCGACCGCCTCCACCAAACAGACCGATCTGGCCACTCTCCTTTTCCTCGGCCTCCGCCTGAGCGCGGCGCAATATCGTTTCCACTCCCGCGAATAGCCGGGCGCGGTTGCGGTCAAGCCTATCGAACGCGCCCGCGCGGACCAGATTCTCGAGCTGCATCTTGTTGAGCTGGCGCGGATCGACCCGGGCCGCGAAGTCGGCGGGATCGGTGAAAGCCCGTCCCGCGCGCGCGCCCTCCATTGCCCGCATCGCCGCGTGTCCGACTTTTTTGACAGCGGCAAGCGCGTAGCGGACCGCGAGCGTTCCGTCTTCCTGCCGCTCGACAATGAAATCCGCGCCGGAGCGATTGATGTCAGGCGGGAGGATGCGGATGCCCATGCGCTCCGCTTCCTGCTTCAGTGCCGCGAGCCGATCCGTGTTGCCGAGCGCGAGACTCATGCAGGCGGCGATGAACACCACCGGGTAGTTCGCCTTCATCCAGGCCGTTTGATAGGCAACGAGCGCATAGGCGGCGGCATGCGACTTGTTGAAGCCGTAATCGGCGAATTTCGCCATCAGCTCGAACACCTCGGTCGCCTTCGCCTCCGGGATGCCGCGCGCGGTCGCGCCATCGACGAAAATCCTCCGCTGCGCCTCCATCTCCGAGCGGATCTTCTTCCCCATCGCGCGACGCAGGAGATCAGCCGCACCCAGGCTGTAGCCCGCCATCTTCTGGGCGATCTGCATTACCTGTTCCTGGTAGACCATGATGCCGTAGGTCTCGGCCAGGATGTCGCGCAACTCCGCGTGCGGCGGTTCCCACGCTTCGCCGTGCTTGCGGCGGCAGTAATCCGGGATATTCGCCATCGGTCCCGGACGATAGAGCGCCACGGCCGCGATCAGGTCTTCGAATCGGTCCGGCCGCATCTGCCGCAGCACGTCCCGCATGCCCTGACCTTCGAATTGGAACACCCCGCCGGCATCGCCCCGCTGCAACATCTCGTAGGTGCGCGGCTCATCGAGCGGCAGCCGCTCCAGCTCTACTTCCACTCCGAGACCCGCCAGCAGCCGCACCGCGCGTTGCAGGATCGTGAGAGTGGTCAGGCCGAGGAAGTCGAACTTGACCAAGCCCGCCTGCTCGACGTGCTTCATCGAATACTGCGTAACCAGCAGATCCGATTTCGGGTCGCGATAGAGGGGGACCAGCTCGATCAACGGCCGGTCGCCGATCACCACGCCGGCCGCGTGGGTACTAGCGTGACGATACAGGCCTTCGATCTGCAGCGCGATCTCCATCAGCCGCCGCACGGCTTCGTCCTCATCGCGCATCTGCTGAAGGCGCGGCTCGCCCTCGATCGCCTGCTGCAAGGTCAGGGGTTTCGCCGGGTTGTTCGGAATCAGCTCGGCGACTTTGTTGACTTGCCCGAATGGCAGACCGAGCACGCGGCCGACATCCCGCACGGCCGCGCGGGCCTGCAACTTGCCGAACGTGATGATCTGGGCGACCCGATCGGCCCCGTATTCGCGACGCACATAGGCGATTACCTCGTCCCGGCGGTCCTGGCAGAAGTCGATGTCGAAATCGGGCATCGACACGCGTTCTGGGTTGAGGAACCGCTCGAACAGCAGGCCGAAGCGCAGCGGATCGAGGTCGGTGATCGTCAGCGCCCAGGCAACCACCGAACCTGCGCCGGAGCCGCGGCCGGGTCCGACCGGAATGCCCTGCGCCTTCGCCCACTGGATGAAGTCGGCGACAATAAGGAAGTACCCGGCGAAACCCATGCCGCTGATGACGCCAAGCTCATACTCCAGCCGCTCGCGGTAACGCGCGCACAGGGCTTCGGCGGCCCGCATCGCGTCCATCCGGCGCGCGAGCCCGTCCGACGCTATCCGCCGCAGCGTTTCCTCCTCCGTGCTGCCGGCCGGCACCTTCGGACAGACAGGCAGCAGCGGCTTGCGCGGTTCCGCCATGACGGCGCAGCGACGCGCGATCGCGAGCGTGTTGTCGCAAGCTTCCGGCAGATCGGCGAAGAGTGCGCGCATCTCCGCGGCCGGCTTGAACCAGTGCTCCGGCGTGGCGCGGCGGCGCTCCTTGTCCGAGAGCAGGCGGCCTTCCGCGATGCACAAAAGCGCGTCGTGCGCTTCGTGCATGGACCGATCGGCGAAAAAGCAATCGTTGGTCGCAGCGAGTGGAAGGCCCGCTTCGTCGGCCAGCAGAATCAGTCCGGGCTCGATCGCGCGCTCGCTCGCAAGGCCGTGCCGTTGCAACTCCATGACGGTTCGATCCGGGAACGGCTCGGCAAGGCGCGCGAGCAGCGCCTCGGCCTCCGGCTTCCGCCCCTCCGCCAATAACCGGGCGATCGGCCCTGTCGCGCCCCCGGTCAGCAAGACGAGCCCCGCCGCGTGTTCCGCGAGCGTGTCGAGCTTTAGTTGCGGCTTCAGCCCGGGATCGGTTTCGAGGAAGCCGAGCGAGGAGAGCCGCCGCAGGTTCTCGAGCCCCGTCGCATCCTGCGCCAGCAGCACCACCGCATCCGGCGGAAGGCGCGGATTATCCTCGCAGGCGAGCCCGATCTGGCAGCCGATGACCGGCTGCACGCCCTTCCCCGCACAGGCTTGGCTGAACTCCAGGGCGCCGAACAGGTTGCCGGTATCGGTGATCGCAACGGCCGGCATCGCCGCCGCGCGGGCCAGTGCCGCGATCTTCTCGGCCTTGATGGCGCCCTCGCTCAGCGAATAGGCGGAATGGACGCGGAGGTGGACGAAGTCAGCGTGGGGCATGGCTTTTTCTAGAGAGTCTCGGGATAGGAGCCAATCGCCGCCTTGCCTGCGGGCGTTCCCGTGCGTATCGTTTTCGGGTTTCCACGGAACGGATCACATGCGGAAAATCGATCTTCATGACGCCGTCACGGGCTTGACCGAACTGCTCGACCAAGTCGAGCAGGGAGGCGAATTCACCATCACCGCGAACGGCCGGCCCGTTGCGCGCCTGGCTCCCCCCGATCTCCAGGCCCGGGACGACGGCGAGGTTCAGGCCGCCATACGTCGCACGATCGAAGTCGCCAACAGGCGACCCGTCCGGTTGGATGCACGCGAATTGTGGCACGCAGGCCAGCGTTACTGAGAGCGTTGCCGGGGCGGGGAAACCGGCCCTCAAGTAGACGCGACCACCCGCCCCTCCCGGAGCGTCACCACACGATCCATCCGCGCGGCTAGGTCTGGGTTGTGGGTCGCGATCAGCGCCGCCACGCCCCGCCCGCGCACCGTCGCCAGCAATTCGTCGAACACCACCGCCGCGGTGCCGACATCGAGGTTGCCGGTCGGTTCGTCCGCGAGCAGCACCTTCGGCTCGTTGGCCAGCGCGCGCGCAATGGCGACGCGCTGCTGCTCGCCCCCCGAGAGCTTGCCCGGAAGGTGCGCCGCGCGGGGCGCGAGCCCGAAAGACGAGAGCAGCGCGCTCGCCCGCTCCCGCGCCGCCGTGCGGCTCCTTCCAGCAATCATTTGCGGGAGCGCGATATTTTCCAGAGCCGAGAACTCCGCCAGGAGGTGATGGAATTGGTACACGAAACCGATCGCATCGCGCCGGATCGCGGTTCGCTCCGCATCGGACAGCGCGCCCGCTTCCCGCCCCTGGACATAGACCGATCCGCCATCCGGTTTTTCCAACAAGCCGGCGAGGTGCAGCAGCGTCGATTTCCCGGTGCCTGAGGGTGCGACGAGCGCGACGATCTCGCCCGCGTGCAGCGTCAAATTGGCGCCTCGCAGCACCGGTAGATCGCCGGCCTCGCTGCGATACGTGCGCTGCACCTCTCGCAGGACGAGCGGCCGGGGCTGAGCGGGCTCACTCATGCCGCAGCGCTTCCACTGGGTCGGTGCGAGCGGCGCGCCAACTCGGATAGAGGGTGGCCAAAAGCGACAGCACCAGCGCCATGAGGATCACTTGCAGCACTTCGCGCCAATCGAGCCGCGCTGGCAGGTGGGTCAGATAATAGACCTCGGGATTGAACACGCTGACGCCGGTGACGCTCTCGACCCATCCCTGGATGGTCTGGATGTTGCGGCAGAACAGCACGCCGATCAGCGTGCCCACCACGGTCCCGGTTACGCCGACCGAGGCTCCGCACATGAGGAAAATCCGCATCACCGAGCCGCGGCCCGCACCCAGTGTGCGCAGCACCGCGATGTCGCGCGTCTTGTCCTTCACCATCATGATGAGCGAGGAAATCACGTTGAACGCGGCGACCAGGATGATCAGCGTGAGGATCAGGAACATCACGTTCTGCTCGACCTGCACCGCGGCGAAAAAGCTGTTGTTGCTCTGCTGCCAATCCACCACGGCGATCCGTACGCTCGCGAGTGCCGCACGAATGGCGCGGCTTACCTCCCCGACCCGCTCCGGGTCGCGGACCATAACCTCGATCTGCGTGACCGCGTTCGGCTTCTGGAAGAATATCTGTGCGGCTTCGAGCGGCAGGAAGACATAGCCCGTGTCGTACTCGTTCATTCCCACCTGAAAAATCGCAACCACGCGATAAGCCCGCACGCGGGGAATGGTGCCGAACGCCGTCGCCGCGCCCTCGGGAGAAACGAGCGTAAGCTGGCTCCCGATCGCAAGCCCGAAGCGCCGCGCCAGCCCGACGCCCACCGCGATCGCGTCATCGCCCTCGAACGCATCGAGCGACCCCGCCAGAATATGGCTGCTCACCGCTTGCAAGGCCTTCAGATCCGTCTGCCGGATCCCGCGCACCAGCCCGCCGGTCGAACTGCCCCGATCGTCCGTGAGCAGTACCTGCCCATCGACCACCGGGATCGCCGAGACCACATTGGGAATGGCGCGGATCTTCTCGGCGAGCGTCTCGTAATCGGTGAGCGGCGCCCCCGCCCCGTACACGCCGAGGTGGCCGTTAAAGCCCAGGATGCGGTTCAGCAGATCCACTTTGAATCCACCCATCACGCTCATCACGATGATGAGTGTCGCAACCCCGAGCGCGATCCCAACGAGCGAGAATCCCGCGATCACGGAGACGAATTGCTCGCCTCGCCGGGCGCGCAGATAGCGGCCGGCGACCGCACGTTCGAAGGCGTTGAACATGGTCAGAGTATGCGCGCGAGCGCGTCCTGGATGGTGACTTCCTGCCGCTCGCCACTGGCGCGCCGCTTCAACTCCACCCTCCCCGCGGCGGCCCCGCGCGGCCCGACCACGATCTGCCAGGGATGCCCCATCAGATCGGCGTCGGCGAACTTGATCCCCGCGCGGTCGTCGCGATCGTCGTAAAGCGCATTTTCCCGCAACGTGCCGTAGAGTTCTTCGCACATCCGGTCACAGGCGGCATCGCCCCGCTTGAGATTAAGAATGGCGACCCGGAACGGCGCGAGACTATCCGGCCAGATGATGCCGGCATCGTCATGACTCGCCTCGATCACGGCTCCCACCAGCCGCGATACGCCGACGCCGTAGCTTCCCATCTCGGGCGCGACCGGCTTGCCATCCGCGCCGGCGACCGTGAACCCCATCGCCTTGCTGTACTTCGTCCCGAAGTAAAAAATGTGACCCACCTCGATCCCGCGCCCCTCGCGCCGCCGATCCGGCGCGACGTTCCTCCATGCCGCCGCATCGTGCTTCTCATCAGTCGCGGCATAGTTGGAGGTCATCAGCCCGGCGAACCGCTCCAGATCCTCGGTCGAATCGTGACTGAATGCCCCCGAACTGTAATCGATCTCCTCAAAGGCCGCGTCGTAGTAGACTTGGCTTTCCCCGGTCGGGGCCAGGATGATGAACTCGTGGCTGAGATCGCCCCCGATCGGGCCCGTATCGGCCAGCATCGGGATCGCTTTTAGCCCCATGCGCTGGAAGGTCCGCATATAGGCCAGCATCATCTTGCGATAGCTCACGACCGACCCGGCTTGGTCGAGGTCGAAGCTGTAGGCGTCCTTCATAAGAAACTCCCGCCCGCGCATCACGCCGAAGCGGGGGCGCACCTCGTCACGGAACTTCCACTGGATATGATAGAGGGTTTGGGGCAACTCCCGGTAACTCTTGACCGACTGGCGCAGAAGATCCGTTATCATCTCCTCGTTGGTCGGGCCGTACAGCATCTCCCGCTCGTGCCGGTCCCGGATTCGCAGCATCTCTTTCCCGTAATCCTCGTAGCGGCCGCTCTCCCGCCACAACTCCGCAGGCTGAATTGTTGGCATCAACAACTCTTGCGCGCCGGAGGCGTCCTGTTCCTCGCGGACAATTCGCTCGATGTTCTTGAGCACCCGGAAGCCCAGCGGAAGCCACGCGTAGATGCCGGCCGAGGTTTGCCGGACCAAGCCGGCGCGCAACATCAGCCGGTGCGACGCGATCTGCGCCTCAGACGGGGTTTCCTTGAGCGTGGGCACGAGACTGCGAGACAGGCGCATCGATCGGGGTCCATCATTTCTTGAATGCGGGCGGGACCCTAGCGGTCTCGCCTCATCCTCGCCAGATGCTGCGCCGCATCGCTACCCCGAAGACAAATTCTGCATCGCACAAAAAAGGCCGCTAAATAATTCGAAGGGAAACGCGGCGTTCGCCTTAAATTCGCGTGACACTTTCCCATCGGAGCAGTAACAGGTCTTTGGCTTACGGACTGAATGCTGTCCACGAGCCAAGTTTGGGGAGGCAACGCAGTCACACGGCGGGATGAGGGGACCTCCTCTTCCTGGCCGTGATGATCCCCTTAAAGATTCAACCTGCCGACACCCGCGCGCCTTCTCGCTCAATCTGCCGGCAGGGCCAGCCAGCCGTGCCGAAAGCTGAGCCAATCGCTGGATATGACCAGATAACATCCCAGCCAGATTGCCGCTGAGATCAAGGTTGTCGCGAGCGCCTTACGCAGCAGGTAGGGCTGTGCCGGTGCGCCACGCCAGCCGGTATGTTCGTCCGCTTCGCTCACCGCGCGCGTCCCGAACGGGAGGACGGCGAATAGTACGGTCCACCAGATCAAGATATACAGCACAACGCCGTTGAACCACTTCACGGGAGCGACTTAGACCCGTAGCAGGTGAACGTCCACCAGCGGCCGCTTCGCGAGCCGACGGCCCAGCGCCCGGCGCAGCGCCGCCCGCGCCGCATCGGTCAACGCCGCGTCGTCTCGGCGCAATGGAGCGGGCAGGTCCGCGACCGCTTCCACGAATTCGGCGGTGATCCGTTCGGCTTCCGGATCGCCCGGCTCGAACAGTCCGGGCGCGCTCACCCGCGGCGTGCCGCGAACCCGGCCAGACTCATCCATCGCCAGGCTGGCCAGCACCAATCCGTTGAACAGCATCCGGCGTCGCGCCGACATCACGCCCCCGTTCAGGGGCACCAACCGGTTGCCGTCCACGGCGAGCCGCCCCACCGGGGCGCTGTCCACCACCTCCGCTGCTCCGGGAGCGAGGCGAAGTATGTCGCCGTCTTCCATCAGGATCGGCGCGGCTCCCGCCTCCTGAGCGAGCGCGGCATGCGCCGAGAGATGGCGCCACTCGCCATGTACCGGTATCGCGTATCGGGGTCGCACCAGCCGATACAGTTTCCGCAGTTCGTCCCGCGCCGGGTGGCCCGAGACGTGAACGAGATGGTCCATGTCGGTCATCAGCCGCACCCCGCGACGCACCAGATTATCCTGCACCGCGAAGATCGCGCGTTCATTTCCCGGAATGACGCGGCTGCTGAAGAGAACCGTATCACCCTCACCCAACGCTATGTTCGGGTGCGTGTCCATTGCGATACGCGCCAGCGCGCTGCGCGCCTCACCTTGGCTGCCCGTCACCAGGATCAGCAGGTTGTCGTCCGGGATCGAGCCTGCCTCGTCCTCCCGAACAAATGCTGGAATGTCGCGCAAGTAACCGCACTCGCGCGCGGCCGCTTCGATATTCCGTAGGCTCCGCCCCACTAGCGCAACGCTGCGGTCGGCATCCCGCGCAGCCAGCGCCACGGATTCGAGCCGGGCTACATTGCTCGCGAAACAGGTGACGGCGACGCGGCCGCGAAGACTGCGAATCAGCGCGGAGAGGCTCTGCCGCACCTCCGCCTCCGAACCCGAATGCCCCTCCACCATCGCATTCGTGGAATTGCAAACCATCGCTAACACGCCGTGATCGCCGAGACGCGCGAAAGCGGCCTCGTCCGTGGGCGGACCGATCAGCGGCTGCGGATCCAGCTTCCAGTCGCCGGTATGCAGGACCACACCGCGTGGTGTCGTAATGGCGAGCGCCTGCGCCTCCGGGATGGAGTGCGCCACGCGCACAAACTTGAGCGAGAACGGCGGCAAATCGATACCGCCTCCGGGCGGCACGACATGCAGCTTCACCTGATTGAGCAGCTGCGCTTCGGCGAGTTTCCGCCGCAGCACCGCCGCGGCGAACGGAGTGGCGTACACGGGACAGCGGAGTTGCGGCCACAACCACGCCACCGCACCGATATGATCCTCGTGCGCGTGCGTGATCACCAGCCCGACCAGCCTGTCCCGCCGTTCGGCGATGAAGACAGGATCGGGCGTCATCACATCCACCTCGGGCTGCGCCGCGTCCCCGAAGCCGATCCCGCAATCCACCGCCAGCCAGCGCCCGCCGCAACGGTACAGGTTGAGATTCATGCCGATCTCGCCCGTCCCGCCTAGAGGCAGGAAGGCCAGATCACCGGATACAACGTCCATCAACTCTCTTTCGCGGTCGCCCTCAATCGCTTTCGAACAGACGTATCTTGCGAGACAATTTCGGGGAGGGATTGCGCTCCGCCAGCATGCGCAAGCCGTCAAGCGTCAGATCGGGTTCAATCTGGTCGATCATGGTGGTTCCTTCGGCGAAAAGCGGGGCAAGCCCACCGGTCGCCACAACCCGGAGCTTCTCACCGTACTCGTTGCCGATGCGCGCAACCAAACCCTCGACCAGCCCCACGTAGCCCCAAAACACCCCAGACTGCATGGCGGGCACCGTCGATCGCCCAATCACCGATTGGGGCCGTCCGATGCCGATGCGCGGTAACCGGGCAGCCGCCTGGTGCAGCGCCTCGATCGACAGATTGATGCCAGGCGCGATCACGCCGCCGAGATAGCCTGCCGTCGTGATCCACCACGTCGAAGGTGGTCGCGGTACCGAAATCGACAACGACGAGCGGACCGCCGAACCTCTCGATGAGCCGCGAGCGCATTCAGCAGCCGGTCCGCTCCCACCTCGTCCGGCCGGTCCACCCGGATGGCGAAGCCCCACTCGAGCGCGGCGCGCGCGACCAGCGGTTCCGTATCGAACCAGTCCCGACAAAGACGGCGCAGATGATACAGCGCCGCCGGAACCACGGTGCCGATCACGGCGCGCCGGATGCTCTCGCGCTTCAGCGCGGCGTGACCTAAAAGAGAAAGCAGCCAGACCGCGTATTCGTCCGATGTGCGCTGCGGGTCGGTCGCGATCCGCCAGATCCCCCTCCAACCCGTCCGGTCGTGTACGGCGAACACCACGTTCGTGTTGCCAGCATCGACGACCAGGAGCACCGCTCAGCCCTCCACCCCGGAGCCGGGCAGCCGCATCATCCGAAAAGAGCCTTCGCGGCGGCTTGGGCCGCGCCTATGATGGGACCGGGAAAAATAAAGAAAAAGGTGGTGAACAGCCCTGTTACCGCCGCGACGAAGGAGAGCGAAGGCGCGCGCGCATCGAACGGCTCGGCCGGCCTGTCGAAATACATCACCTTCACGACCCGAATGTAGTAGAAGGCGCCGGCGACGCTCGTGAGCACGCCGATGATCGCCAACGCCCATAGCCCGGTCCGGACGGCGGCAAGGAAGATGTACAGCTTGGCGAAGAAGCCCGAGAGCAACGGGATGCCGGCTAGGCTGAACATGGAGATCGCCAGCACTAGAGCGAGCATCGGATCATTGCGGCCAAGTCCGGCCAGGTCGTCGATCCGCTCGACCACGCGGCCGTGCCGGCGCATTGCGGTGATGCCGGCGAAGGCCGCTGAGGTCATGAAAACGTAGACCACCATGTAGACAAGCACGCCCCGCACACCTTCGAGCGTACCGGCGGCCAGACCGATCAGCGCATAACCCATGTGCCCGATCGAGGAATAAGCCATCAGCCGCTTGATATTGCTCTGGCCGATCGCGGCCAGCGCCCCCAGAATCATCGAGGCGATCGAAACCAGTATGATGAGATCCTGCCATTGCACCAGCAAATGGCCGAACGGCACCACCATCACCCGCACCAGGAGGCCGATTGCCGCCACCTTAGGCGAGGTAGCGAAAAACACCGTCACCGGCGTCGGCGCACCCTCGTAAACGTCGGGCGTCCACATATGGAACGGCACGGCCGAGATCTTGAAGGCGAGCCCGACCAGAAGGAACACTATCCCGACGATCAGTCCCGGCGATACTCCGGCCGGGTTTGACGCGGCGCGGACCAAATCCGCGAAATTCATCGTGCCCGAGAAGCCGTAGCAGAGCGAGATGCCGTAAAGCAGCAATCCGGAGGCGAGGGCGCTCAGCACGAAATACTTGAGTCCCGCCTCCGATGAACGCGCATCGTCACGCGCGAAGGCGGCAAGCACGTACAGCGCCAGAGACTGCAACTCGAGCCCCAGATACAGGGTCATGAGATTGCTGGCCGAGACCATCACCATCATGCCGATGACGGAAAACAGCAACAGCACCGGGAACTCGAAACGCTGAATACGCTCCTTCTCGTTGTAGTCGAGGGCCAGCACGAGAGCGATGGCGGCTCCGGCCAAGATCGTCAACTTGAGAAACGAGCTGAACGGATCCACCACGAACAGGCCGTTGTAGCCAAGCCCGGCACCCTGGGAGATCACGATTAACGCGGCGACCAGGAAGGCGCCCAAGGTCGCCATGCTGCAAATGAACGAGCTCTCGCGGCCTCGGAGGACGCCGAGAACGAGGATGCCCATGCCTATGATCGAGAGGACGATCTCCGGGCTTGCCAGCTGCCAATTCATCATGGTGCACCAACCGCGGCGAGCTTGACCGACGAGGCGAGCGCGGCCGTGTGGTGTTCGATCATCGCGTTCACGCTGGCATCGAAGAAATGGGTGAAGCTCGACGGATTGACCCCCATCCACAAGGTGAGGACGACAAGCGGGGCGAACACCGCCAGTTCGCGAGGCGAGAGGTCGAGGATATGCTTCAGATCGTCCTTCGTAAGCCGGCCAAAAATCACGCGGCGATAAAGGTAGAGCATATACCCGGCTCCCAGGATCATGCCCGTCGCGCCCAGCAGCGATAGCCAGAAGTTCACCTTCAGGGATCCGACGATCACCAAGAATTCTCCGACGAAGCCGGAAGTTCCAGGCAGGCCGATGCTGGCCATCGTGAAGACCATGAAAACGGTGGCGTAGGCTGGCATCCGGTCGGCGAGGCCACCATAGCGGTCGATGTCGCGCGTGTGCAGGCGGTCATAGATCACGCCCACGATAAGAAACAACGCGCCCGACACAATGCCGTGCGACAGCATCTGGAACAGCGCACCGTGCACACCCTGCACATTGAACGTGAACAGACCAATCGTCACCACCCCCATATGCGCGACCGAGGAGTAGGCGATCAGCTTCTTCATGTCCTCCTGTGCTAGCGCAACCAGCGAGGTGTAGATCACGGCGACCACAGAAAGCGTGAAGATCAGCGGCGCGAAATAAGCACTCGCATCCGGCAGCATGGGAATCGAGAAGCGGATGAACCCGTAGCCGCCCATCTTCAGCAGCACGGCCGCCAGGATAACCGAGCCGGCGGTGGGCGCCTCCACATGCGCGTCGGGCAGCCACGTGTGCACCGGCCACATCGGCACCTTGACCGCGAAAGAGGCGAGAAAGGCCAGGAACAGCCACTTCTGCATGTCCGCCGGAAACTGCGTCTGCAGAAGCGTCGGAATGTCGGTCGTGCCGGCCTGGAACCACATGGCCAGGAGGGCGAGCAGCATCAGCACCGATCCGGTGAGTGTGTAGAGAAAGAACTTCACCGCCGAATACACGCGGCGCGGTCCGCCCCAGATCCCGATGATCAGGAACATCGGAATCAGCACGCCCTCGAAAAACATGTAAAAGACCACGAAGTCCAGCGCGCAGAACATGCCCACCATCATGGTCTCCATGACCAGGAAGCAGAGCATGAACTCGCGCACGCCGGTGCGAATGACCTCCCAGGCGCTGAGCACGCAGATCGGGGTGAGCAAGGTAGAGAGCAGCACGAACAGCACGCTGATGCCGTCCACGCCCATCTTGTACCCGACATTGTACTCGGCGAGCCAAGGCACGCTTTCGACGAACTGGAACCCCGGCTCGCCGCGATCGAACCGCACCCACAGAATGAGCGAGAGCGCGAACACGATCAGGCTGGTCCAAAGCGCGGTCCAGCGCGCGTTGGAGGCGACGGTCTCCTCGTCACCACGAACCGCCATGATCACCACGCAACCGACCAGCGGCAACCAGGTGATGAGCGAGAGGATGGGAAAACCCGCGGCGTTCATCGGATCACCGGAACAACATGAAAATGCCGACCAGCAGCACGACCCCGATCAGCATGACAAAGGCATAGACGGCGATGGAGCCGGTCTGGATCTTGACCACCTGCCGCGAGGAGTTGGCCGTGAGCGCCGCCATCCCGTTCGGCATCCCGTCGATGATCGTCGCGTCACCGACCCGCCACAGATTGCGCGCCAGCCAGAACGCAGGACGGACAAAGATCGCGTCGTAGATCTCGTCGAAATACCACTTGTTGTAAGCGAGCAGATAAAGCGGCCGAAACGTGCGGGCGAACCATGCCGGGATCCAGGGTTGGAACATGTACGCGGCATACGCGGTCGCGATCCCGAGAAGTCCCATCACGGTCGGGGCCGGCCCGACCCAGCCCGGCAGATGCTCCATGGCTTCCAACACGTGGTTGTTGGCGGTGATCACGATGGACTCGCGCCAGAACTCCCGCCATTCGTCGCCGATGAACAGGGTGCGGAAGGAAAACCCGTTCACCGTCGCGCCGATCGCCAGCACGATGAGCGGCCCGAGCATCACGAACGGGCTCTCATGCACATGCTCCATCACATGACGATCGGCGCGCGGTGCGCCGTGGAAGGTCATGATGATGAGGCGCCAGGAATAGAATGCCGTCAGGAAGGCCCCGAACAGCCCGCACCAGAACCCGTAATAGCCGGTTCCGGTGCCGGAGGCGTAGGCGGCCTCGAGAATCGCGTCCTTGGAGAAATAGCCCGCAAAGGGGAACACGCCAGCCAAGGCGAGGCTGCCGATCCACATCATCGTGTAGGTAACGGGAATGTGCCGCCACAGCCCGCCCATCTTGCGCATGTCCTGCTCGCCGGACACGGCATGGATCACCGATCCCGCAGTCAGGAACAGCAGCGCCTTGAAGAAGGCATGGGTGAACAGGTGGAAGATCGAGGCCTGATAGGCTGCCACCCCGGCCGCGGTAAACATGTAACCGAGCTGCGAGCAGGTGGAGTAGGCGATCACACGCTTGATGTCGGTCTGCGCGCAGCCGATGGTCGCGGCGAAGAAAGACGTCGTGCCGCCAATGATGGTGACGAAACCGAGCGCATACGGCGCGTAGCTCATGATGGGCGACATGCGCGACATCAGGAATACGCCCGCCGTCACCATTGTCGCCGCGTGGATCAGCGCGGAAACGGGAGTTGGGCCCTCCATGGCATCCGGCAACCAGGTGTGCAGGAAGATCTGTGCCGACTTGCCCATCGCGCCGATGAACAGCAAGAAGCCGATCACCTCGTAGGCGCGCCACGTCGTGCCGAACAGCGCGTAGGTGTCGGCGTTGTGCTGAGCGATCGCACCGAAAATCGTCGGGAACTCGATGGAGCCGAATTTGAAGAAAACGAGCGCGATGCCGACCGCGAAAGCGAGGTCGCCGATGCGGTTGACGATCATCGCCTTGATCGCCGCCGCGCACGCGGTCGGCCGGTCGTACCAGTAGCCGATCAGCAGATAGCTCGCGAGCCCGACCCCCTCCCAGCCGAAGAAGAGCTGGAGCAGATTGTCGGCTGTCACCAGCATCAGCATGGCGAACGTGAAGAGGTTGAGATAGCTGAAGAACCGGTAGCGCGGGTACTCGTCGTGCGCCATGTAGCCGACGCTGTAGATGTGGATGAAGCAGGAGACGAACGTCACCATGCCCACCATCACCGCCGAGAGCGTGTCGTAGCGCAGCGCCCAATCCACGTGGAATGGGCCGGCCTCGATCCACGACCCGAGCGAGACCACCCCTTCCGGAGCGCCCCAGAGATAAAGCACGAACGAGCTGACGCCGCAGAAAGCGGCCACGACCATGACGAGAATCGACACGCCCTCGGCGGCGCGGTCGCCGATCGCCTTGCCGAGCAAGCCGGAGATCAGGGCGCCGACCAGCGGCGCGAAGACGGCGATGGCGTAAATCATCAGCCCCTCATCAGGTTCACGTCTTCAACCTGGATCGTCCCTCGGTTGCGGAAGTAGACCACCAGGATCGCCAGCCCGATCGCCGCTTCCGCGGCCGCCACCGTCAGCACGAACAACGCGAACACCTGGCCCGCGAGATCACCGAGCGCCGCCGAGAACGCCACCAGATTGAGGTTGACCGCGAGCAGGATCAGCTCGATCGACATGAAGATGATGATGACGTTCTTGCGGTTCAGGAAAATCCCGAATACGCCCAGCACCAGCAGGATGGCCGCTACCACGAGATAGTGGCCGAGCCCGACCGACATCGCCGTCATCAGCGTACCTCCGGAGCGTGATTCCCCTGACCGTGCCCACCCCCATGCACCATGAGCGGCTCGTCGGTCTGCAACTCGGGGGGCTCCGCGACCTTCGGGCGGTAGATGCCCTTTTCCTTCACGCCGACGCCGATCGACATATGCACGAGCTCGACCGTCTCCCCGACCGTGCGCGAGGTCTGTACGCGGATACTCTGGTGGCGGGACGTCTTGCGATCGCGCAGAGTCAGCACGATGGCGCCGATCATCGCGACCAGCAGGATGAGGCCGGCGGTTTGGAACAGCAGCACATAATCGGTGTAGATGATCCGGCCGAGCGCCGCGGTGTTGCTGATGTTCGACGGCGAGGGGGCGAAGCGCAAGGTGATCGCATCGGGCGCGATTCTCCAGCCGCCCAGCACCAGCACCAATTCGACGAACAGGATCACACCGACCGTGGCCCCGACCGGGAGATACCGCTGAAAGCCGCTGCGCAGCTCGGCGAAGTTCACGTCGAGCATCATCACCACGAACAGGAACAAGACCGCGACCGCCCCAACGTAGACGATGACCAGGATCATCGCCAGGAACTCGGCCTCGGCGATCAGGAACAGTGCGGCGGCGTTGAAGAAGGCGAGGATGAGAAACAGCACGGAATGCACGGGGTTGCGCGAGCTGACCACCATGGCCGCCGAGACCAGCAGGATCACGGAGAAGACGTAGAATGCGACGGTCGCGATCATCGGCAGCCCTCGCCCTTTTTCCAATCACTCATGCACGCAGTCCCGAAGGGCTCGGCGAACGCCGGCCCGTTCTTCACCGATACGGGGCGTCCAACTCCAGGCGGCGGGCGAGCTCCGCTTCCCAACGATCGCCGTTCGCCAGCAGCTTCTCCTTGTTGTAGAGCAACTCCTCGCGCGTCTCGGTCGAGAACTCGAAATTCGGCCCCTCGACGATAGCATCCACCGGGCAGGCTTCCTCGCACAGCCCGCAATAGATGCACTTGGTCATGTCGATGTCATAGCGCGTGGTCCTTCGCGAGCCGTCGTCGCGCGGCTCGGCCTCGATGGTGATGGCCTGCGCCGGGCAGATCGCCTCGCACAGTTTGCAGGCGATGCAGCGCTCCTCGCCGTTCGGATAACGGCGCAGCGCGTGCTCTCCCTTGAAGCGAGGACTGAGAGGACCCTTCTCGTACGGATAGTTGATCGTCACCTTCGGCTTGAAGAAGTAACGCAGGGTCGTCGCCATCCCGATGAGGATGTCCTTGAGCAGCAGACTTCGTGCCGTGCGGTCGAGGAACGTCATCAATCAGGCTCCTTCGCAGGTCCGGCCTGCTGCTGCGATCTCATGCTCCATGTGGCAGCCACCCGAAAGCAACCAGGACCGAAGCGGTGAGCACCAGCCAGATGAGGGAAAAAGGCAGGAACACCTTCCAGCCCAGGCGCATGAGCTGGTCGTAGCGGTAGCGCGGGAATGTGGCGCGCGCCCAGAAGAAGAAGAATAGGACGAAGCAGACCTTCAGGAAAAACCAGAGCGGCCCTAGGGCCGGAAGGATGCCGAACGGTCCCATCCAGCCCCCGAGAAACAGGATCGTGGTCATCCCGCTCATCAGGATCATGTTGGCGTACTCGCCGAGGAAGAACAGCGCGAAAGCCATCGCGCTGTACTCGACGAAGAACCCGGCGACGATCTCGCTCTCGCCTTCCGGCAAGTCGAACGGGGAACGGTTGGTCTCAGCCAGCGACGAAATGAAGAACAGCACGAACATCGGGAACAGCGGGATGGCGAACCAGATTCGCGACTGCGCGAGCACGATGTCGGTCAGGTTGAGGCTCCCGACGCAGAGCAGCACGGAGACCATGATGAAGCCGATGGAGACTTCGTAGCTGACCATCTGCGCGGCGCTGCGCAGCGCCCCGAGAAACGCGTATTTGGAGTTGCTGGCCCAGCCCGCGATGATGATCCCGTACACGCCGAGCGAACTGATCGCGAAAAGATAGAGTATGCCGACATTGATGTCGGCGATCGCCCAGCCCTCGTTTACCGGAATCACCGCCCAGGCGATCATCGCCAGACCGAAGGTCAGCATCGGCGCCATCAGGAACAGGAGGCGATTCGACCCGGACGGGATGATGGTCTCCTTCATCACCATCTTCAGCGCGTCGGCGAAGGGTTGCAGCAGCCCAAACGGGCCGACCACATTTGGCCCTTTGCGCACCTGCATCGCGCCCAGAACCTTGCGCTCGGCATAAGTGAGATAGGCGACGAAGATCAGTAGCGGCACCAGTAGCGCCAGCGCCTCGATGAAGGTCAGGATGACGATCCCGCCGGTGGTCGCGAAGAAGCCGGTCATCGCCTCACTCCGCCGCCACAGCGAGGGGCGATCCGACATAGGTCGCCGTGCACTCCGCCATGGTCGGGCTGGCGCGGCTGATCGGATCGGTCTGATAGTAATTCGCCACCGCGGGCACGAAAGGCGACGAGGACAAACCAACCGCCCCCGAAGCCGGGCCAGTCCGATCCGTTGCACCGGCAGGCTGTAGAGAAGCAATGCGGGCGAACACCGGGTTCACCTGCTCAAGTCGCCGGCGCACGCCCGCCAAATCGTCGTAAGCCAGCTTGCGCCCAAGCAGCTCGCTGAACGCACGCAGGATCTTCCAGTCCTCCCGCGCCTCGCCCGGGGGATACACCGCGCGGAAGCCGCGTTGCACGCGCCCCTCCGTGTTCACATAGGTGCCGTTCTTTTCGGTATAGGCCGCACCCGGCAGAATCACGTCGGCGCGGGCCGCGCCGCGATCGCCGTGATGGCCCTGATAAACGACGAAAGTGTTCGCGCCGATCCGCGTCGCGTCGAACTCATCCGCGCCGAGCAGCCAGAGCAGATCGACCCCGCCGCCGAGCATTCCGGCGAGATCCTTTCCTCCTGGGCCGGGGAGGAAGCCGAGATCCAACGCACCAACCCGCGCCGCCGCCGTGTGCAGCACGTTGAAGCCGTGCCAGTCGGCCGCCAACGCGCCGATCGACGCCGCGAGTTCCCAGCACGCCGCCAGCACCGCAGAGCCATCGGGCCGCGCCAATGCGCCCTGGCCGACAATCACGATCGGCTTCTTCGCCTTCCCGAGCCCCTGCGCGAATGGGTGCGAGCCGTCCCGCAATGCGCCGAGCGCGCCCGGCCCGTCGCTCAACGTTTCCGCCCGATAGGTAAGCTCAGCCGCGGGGCCGATTACGCCGACCGGAATGTTGCTGTGGAGCCAATGCTTGCGAATCCGGGCGTTGACGATCGGCGCCTCACGACGCGGATTGCTGCCGACGATCAGCACGGCATCGGCCTGCTCGATTCCCGCGATGCCGCTATTGAAGCAGTAGAAATCCCGCCGCGCCCCGTCCAGCTTCGCCCCGTCCTGCCGGCAGTCGAGGTTCGGGGAGTTGAGCGCGAGCATCAGAATCCTTGAGCGCGACCATGCTCTCCGCATCGCAGAGATCACCCGCCACCGCGCCGATGCGCTCGCCCGCCAAGCCGCGCAACCGTTCCGCGATCGCCGCGAACGCTTCCGGCCATGTCGCGGGGACGAGCTTGCCGTCGCGCCGCACCCAAGGCCGGTCCAGCCGCCGCCGCTTCAATCCGTCGATCGCGAAGCGCGACTTGTCCGCCATCCACTCCTCGTTCACCTGCTCGTTGATGCGCGGCAGGATGCGCATCACCTCCGGTCCTCGCGAGTCGATGCGGATGTTGGTTCCAACCGCGTCCAGCACATCGACGCTGTCGGTCTTCTTCAATTCCCAGGGCCGCGCCACGAACGCGTAAGGCTTCGAGGTCAGCGCGCCCACCGGGCAAATGTCGATCAAGTTGCCGGACAGCTCCGAGCCGAGCGCCTTCTCGACATAGGTGCCCACCTCCATGCTCTCGCCGCGCGAGGTGGCGCCGAGGTCGGGCACGCCGGCGATCTCGGTCGCGAAGCGAATGCAGCGCGTGCAATGGATACAGCGCGTC
The DNA here is from genome assembly GCA_963808965.1 of uncultured Alphaproteobacteria bacterium. GTDB lineage: Bacteria > Pseudomonadota > Alphaproteobacteria > Acetobacterales > Acetobacteraceae > CAWEHU01. The sequence goes on along the minus strand of CAWEHU010000012.1, from coordinate 257,545 downwards.
ATCACGGTCTTCACCAGCGGACCGAGATACTTGTCTTTCACCGCACGCTTGTTTTCCTGATAGCGCGAGTGATCCATGCCGTAGCCGAGTGCCTGATCTTGCAGGTCGCACTCGCCGCCCTGGTCGCAGATCGGACAGTCCAGCGGGTGGTTGATAAGCAGGAACTCCATCACGCCGCGCCGTCCGTTGCGCACCATCGGCGTGTCGGTCTTGACCACCATGCCGTCCGCGACCGGGTAAGCGCAGGAAGCGATCGGCTTCGGCGCCTTTTCGACCTCGACAAGACACATGCGGCAGTTGCCCGCGATCGACAGCCGCTCGTGATAGCAGAAGCGCGGGATCTCGCGTCCTGCCAGTTCGCAGGCCTGCAACACGGTCGAGCCGTTCGGGACCTCGACCTGAATGCCGTCGACGGTGACTTTCGCCATGACCTACTCCGCCGCCATCGGCATCGCGGGAACGCCGGTTCGCGCCTTGTAGGCGGCGATGCGCGCCTCCATCACCGGGCGGAAATGCCGGATCAGCCCTTGGATCGGCCATGCGGCCGCATCGCCCAGCGCGCAGATTGTGTGGCCTTCCACCTGCCGCGTCACCTGCTCCAAGGTGTCGATCTCCTGCGGTTCGGCGCGTCCTTCCATCATTCGCGCCATGACGCGCATCATCCAGCCGGTCCCTTCGCGGCAGGGCGTGCATTGGCCGCAGCTCTCGTGCTTATAGAACTGCGCCAGCCGCCAGATCGCGCGGATAACGTCGGTCGACTTGTCCATCACGATGACGGCAGCCGTGCCGAGCCCGCTCTTCACGTCGCGCAGGCTGTCGAAATCCATCAGCACCGTGTCGCAGATGTCCTTGGGGATGAGCGGCACCGATGAGCCGCCGGGGATGACCGCGAGCAGATTGTCCCATCCGCCGCGAATGCCGCCCGCGTAACGGTCGATCAGCTCGCGCAGCGGAATGCCTAGCTCCTCCTCCACGTTGCACGGCTTGTTCACGTGGCCGGAGATGCAGAAGAGTTTGGTCCCCGAGTTCTTAGGCCGGCCTAACGCGGAGAACCACGCCGCGCCGCGTCGCATGATCGTCGGGGTGACGGCGATGCTCTCGACGTTGTTCACCGTCGTCGGACAGCCGTAGAGCCCGACCGCGGCCGGAAACGGCGGCTTCAGCCGGGGCATTCCCTTCTTGCCCTCGAGGCTTTCCAGCAGCGCGGTTTCCTCGCCGCAGATATAGGCGCCCGCACCGCGATGCACGTAGAGATCGAAGTCCCACCCCGATCCGGCTGCATTCTTGCCGATCAGTCCCGCCTCGTAGGCCTGGTCGATCGCCGCTTGCAGCACGCGGGCTTCGTTATAAAACTCGCCGCGGATGTAGATGTACGAGGCATGCGCGCCCATCGCGAAGGAGGCGAGAAGGCAGCCCTCGATCAGCTTGTGCGGATCGTGACGCATTATGTCGCGATCCTTGCAGGTGCCCGGCTCGCTCTCGTCAGCGTTCACCACGAGATAGCAAGGCCGTCCGTCCGACTGCTTCGGCATGAACGACCATTTCATGCCGGTCGGAAACCCCGCCCCGCCGCGCCCGCGCAACCCGGAGGCCTTGATCTCGTCGACAATGGCGTCGCGACCGCGCGCGAGGATCGCCGCGGTGCCGTCCCAGTCCCCTCGCGCTCGCGCACCCTGGAGCCCCCAGTCGTGCTGGCCGTAGAGATTGGTGAAGATGCGATCCCGATCTTCTAACATGACTTCCCTGGCATCATGCCTCCGGCGGAGGTGGGCCGAGATTCTGAAGCGTGGTGAGCGTAACCGGGCCGCCTTCCGGCGCCGAGGTCTGCCGCCCAATCGTGGAGCCAGGACGCGGCGGTTCGCCCCGCTTGAGGGCTTCTAGCAGCTGTATCGTCCGTTCCGCGTCCATGTCTTCGTAGAAATCGTCATTCACCTGGAGAATCGGCGCATTCACGCACGCGCCTAGGCATTCCACCTCGGTCATGGTGAACAGCCGGTCCGCGCTCGTCTCACCCCAGCCCTTGATGCCGGTGAATTGCCGGCACGCGGCCGTGACGTCGTCCGAGCCCTGCAGCCAGCATGGCGTTGTCGTGCAAACCTGCAAATGCCACTTGCCGATCGGCCGCGTGTTGAACATGAGGTAAAAAGTCGCGACCTCGTAGACGCGAATTGGCGCCATCCCGAGCCGATGCGCGACGGCGTCCATCGCGACGCGTGGCACCCAGGCGCTGCCGGTCTGCCGGCCCATCTGACCCTGCGCGATATAGAGCAGCGGGATAACCGCGCTCGCCTGCTTGCCCGGCGGATATTTCGCGATCGCCTGCACGATCGCGGCCTCGCTCTCCGCATCGAAGGCGAAGCTCTGAGGCTGGACGATGTCGGTTCCCGGCGATCCGAAGCCGATGTCTTCCGTCATGCCCTACCTATCGATCTCGCCGAACACGATGTCGATCGACCCGATGATCGCCACCGCATCGGCCAGCATGTGCCGCTTCGCCATCACGCCCATCGCCTGCAGGAACGAGAATCCCGTGGGGCGGATTTTGCAGCGATACGGGCGGTTGGTCCCGTCCGCGACCAGATAGACGCCGAACTCGCCTTTGGGGCTTTCCGTCGCGGTATAAGTGGTGCCCGGCGGAACGTGGAAACCTTCGGTGTAAAGCTTGAAATGATGGATCAGCGCCTCCATCGACCGCTTCATTTCCGCGCGCCGGGGCGGCGTGAATTTGCGGTCTTGCGCCTTGATCGGACCCGGCTTCATCTTCGCCAGACATTGACGGATGATCTTCACGCTCTCCCGCATCTCCGAAAGCCGCATCAGATAGCGGTCGAAGCAATCGCCATTGCGCCCGACCGGAATGTTGAAATCCACTTCCGCATATTTGTCGTACGGCTGCGACCGCCGCAGATCCCAAGGCACACCGCTCGCACGCAGGCACGGGCCGGCGAAACCCCAGGCGAGCGCCTGTTCCGCGCTCATGATCCCGATATCGACGGTGCGCTGTTTCCAGATCCGGTTGCCGGTCAGCAGGTCTTCGAGATCATCGACGAACTTGGTGAAAGTCTCGGCCCAGGCGGCGATCCGCTCCTCAAGCCCCGCGGGCAAGTCGCGATTCACCCCGCCTGGCCGATAGTAGTTCGAGTGGAGCCGCGCGCCGGAAACCGCCTCATAGAACTCCATCAGCCTCTCGCGCTCCTCGAACCCCCAGAGGCTCGGGGTAATGGCTCCGACATCGAGGGCGTAGGTCGTCACGTTCAGCAGGTGATTCAGCACCCGCGTGATTTCGGCGAACAACGTCCGGATCCATTGCGCCCGTTCCGGCGCCTGCAAGCCGATCAACTTCTCGATCGCGAGAACGAACGTGTGCTCCATGCACATGGGTGAGACGTAATCGAGCCGGTCCATGTACGGGACGTTCTGGATGTACGTCCGGTACTCCATCAGCTTCTCGGTGCCGCGATGCAGAAGCCCGATATGCGGGTCGGCTCGCTCCACCACCTCGCCATCCATCTCCAGAATCAGCCGCAGCACGCCGTGCGCGGCCGGATGCTGCGGACCGAAATTGATGGCGTGACTGTCGATCTCCACCGTGCGCTGACCCGGCTCGCCGCCCGAAGGCACGTTCTCGGTTTTGACCACCTCGTCAGGAACGGTGTCGGCCATGATGTCAGCCCTTCGGAGCCTGGGGCGCGGTGGCAGCCGGTGGCGCTTCCGCTTTCCGTTCCAGATGCACCTTCTCGTCCCCCGGCAATGTCGTAATTCCTTCCCATGGCGAGAGGAAATCGAAGCTGCGCCAATCCTGGGTGAGCTTCACTGGCTCATACACGACCGCCTTCTGGTCTTCGTCGTAGCGAACCTCGACATAACCGGTGAGCGGGAAATCCTTTCGCATCGGGTGTCCGTCGAACCCGTAATCGGTAAGGATGCGCCGCAGATCCGGTTGGCCGGAGAACACGATCCCGTACATGTCCCAAGCCTCGCGCTCCCACCAGGTCGCGCAAGGCCAGAGGGTGTGGATCGACGGCACCGGCGTTTTCTCGTCCGTGGTTATAATCACCCGGAGCCGCTGGTTCAGCGACACCGAGAGAAGATTGTAGACGACATCGAACCGTTCGGCGCGTTCCGGCCAGTCCACGCCGCAGATGTCCATGACCTGCTCGAATGCGAAGCGAGGGTCGTCCCGCAGCGTCGTCAGCAGCGGGATCAGATCCTCCCGCCGTGCGTCGGCAATCAGTTCCCCGTACTCGATCCGAGTGGCGATCACGCCCGACAATCCGGCGACCTCGGAGCCCAGCGCGTGCAGCGGAGTCGCGGGCGTCGTTGCGTCACCCACGGAGAATTGTTCCCGTGCGCCGAATCTTCTTTTGCAGCTGCAAGATCCCGTAAACAAGCGCCTCGGCCGAGGGCGGACAGCCTGGCACGTAGACGTCGACCGGCACTATCCGGTCGCAGCCACGGACCACGGAATAGGAGTAGTGGTAATAGCCGCCTCCGTTGGCGCAGCTTCCCATGCTGATTACCCAGCGAGGCTCCGGCATCTGGTCGTAGACCTTGCGTAACGCCGGCGCCATCTTGTTGGTCAGCGTGCCCGCGACGATCATTACGTCGCTTTGCCGCGGGCTCGCGCGCGGGATGACGCCGAGCCGGTCCAGGTCGTAACGAGGCATGTAGGCGTGGATCATCTCGACCGCGCAGCACGCGAGGCCGAAAGTCATCGGCCACAAACTGCCGGTGCGCGCCCAATTCACCACGCGATCGAGGTTGGCCACCAGGAACCCCTTGTCCGCGATCTCGCCGGTGATGCCGCGCACGACGGCGTCCTGCTCCGGCCCCGGCGGCAGGAGTTCGCGGTTCCATGCAATGCCGTGAACGGTGGTCGGTGCCGCAGTCGTGCTCATGGAATCACTCCCAATCCAGGGCGCCCTTGCACCACTCGTAGATGAAGCCGATCGTCAACACCGCAAGGAACACCATCATCGACAGGAAACCGAACAGTCCGATGTCCGACAGGCTCACCGCCCACGGAAATAGGAAGGCCACCTCCAGATCGAAGATGATGAAGAGCAGCGATACCAGGTAGAACCGCACGTCGAAGCGGCGCCGGGCATCGTCAAACGGCTCGAACCCGCATTCATAGGCTGACACCTTCTCGGGGTAGGGCTTCTGCCATGCAGCGAGAAGCGATCCGCCGACCATGGCCACGCCGATCACCCCGGCGATCACGATGAACACGAGGATGGGAAAATAGCCGCCGAGAACTGGCTGCATCGCATCGCTCCAATCCGAACGTGTAGCCCGCAACGCATCAGCCCGACGTCCGAACCCCGCCGGGATCCTGCTGCTGCGGCGGACATTAGCCTCAACCTTTTCCGGCCGCCATAGCCCCTAGAGCCAGTATCCGGCAGGATCAAAGGCCACGGAGGAGGAAATGCTGCTGGCGCGAGTGACGGGGCTCGAACCCGCGACCTCCGGCGTGACAGGCCGGCGCTCTAACCAACTGAGCTACACCCGCAGCGCGAGGCGCAGCCTTTAGGACGCGCGGTAAACGGCGTCAAGGAGCCCAGGACAAGGCGGGAATGGGCGGTGACGGATTCGAACCGCCGGCCCTCTCGGTGTAAACGAGACGCTCTACCGCTGAGCTAACCGCCCGCCGAACAGATCTCGGGATCGGCCGGATCGGACCCGCTCATGGGGTCTGCTCGGAAAGCAAACTGCCATGATCCCGTTAATTGACGGAATCCTTCAATCCCTTGCCCGCCTTGAACTTGACTGCAACCGAAGCCGGGATCTCGATCTCCTCCCCCGTGCGGGGATTGCGGCCCGTGGCGGCCTTGCGCTTCGCCGTCGCGAATGTGCCGAAGCCTAAGAGGCGGACCTCCTCCTCCTTTTTCAGCGCCTTTCCGATAGCGTCGAATACCGCATCCACCACCTGGGCAGCCTTGGCCCTGGGCAGGTCGGTTTCCTCCGCGACAGCGGCGATAAGGTCCATTTTGTTCACGGGCGCTCCCTCTTGAATGTCAGATGCGGCTGGCTGATCGGGCATTCGGCCGTTTGCGGATAGCAGGGCCAAGGAGCCGCAGAATAGATCAAGTTCCGTCCGACCGTGGAAGGAGAATGCTCCCAAACCGGGATTTTCACCGCGGCCCGGCTCCCGGAGCCCGCGACCGAAGGACGACACGGCCCGCCGGCGATACGGCGGGCCGCCATCTCCAGAGGACTAATGCGGCAGAGAAGCGCCCGTTTCCGCCGGGGCAGCCGGCGCGATGGGCGGCTCCGTCGGTTCCTCCCACTCGATCGGCTCGGGCCTGCGCACCAGGGCTTGCGCGATCACCTCGTCCACGTCCCCGACCGGCACCAGCTTGAGGTGCTTCTTCACGTTGTCCGGAATTTCCGCGAGATCCTTCTCGTTCTCCTTCGGGATGAACACGGTCGTAATCCCGGCTCGCAGGGCGGCAAGCAGCTTCTCTTTCAGCCCGCCGATCGGCAGCACCCGGCCGCGTAGCGTGATCTCGCCCGTCATCGCGATGTCCCGGCGGATCGGGATTCCGGTCAGCACCGAGACGATGCTGGTGGCCATCGCGATACCGGCGGACGGGCCATCTTTGGGCGTCGCGCCCTCGGGCACGTGTACGTGGATGTCCCGCTTTTCGAACAGGGTGGGCTTGATGCCGAACTTGACAGCGCGGCTACGCACGTAGCTGAGCGCGGCCGACACGCTCTCTTGCATCACGTCGCCAAGCTTGCCGGTCTGCTTGATGTTGCCCTTGCCCGGCAGCATCACGCTCTCGATCGTCAGGATCTCGCCGCCTACCTCGGTCCAGGCCAGGCCGGTGACGACGCCGACCATGTCCTCCGCCTCCGCCTCGCCATAGCGGAAGCGGCGCACGCCGGCATATTTTTCGACGTTCTTGCGGGTGATCGCGACCTTCTTGGCTTTCTTGGTGACGATCTCCTTCACCGACTTGCGAGCCAGATTGGCGATCTCGCGCTCCAGACTGCGCACGCCCGCTTCCCTTGTGTAGTAGCGGATCAGATCGCGCAATGCGTCGTCGGAGATGGACCACTCGTCCGGCTTGATGCCGTTCGCCTCGGATTGCTTGGCGATAAGATGCCGCTTGGCGATCTCCACCTTCTCATCCTCGGTGTAACCGGGGATGCGGATGATCTCCATGCGATCCATCAGCGGCTGCGGCATCCGCAGGCTGTTCGCGGTCGTTACGAACATCACGTCCGAGAGGTCGTAGTCCACCTCCAGGTAATGGTCGTTGAACGTGCTGTTCTGCTCAGGGTCCAGCACTTCGAGCAGGGCCGATGACGGATCGCCGCGCCAATCGGCGCCGAGCTTGTCGATTTCGTCGAGCAGGAACAGCGGATTGGACGTCTTGGCCTTCTTCATGCCCTGAATCACCTTGCCGGGCATGGAGCCGATATAGGTCCGCCGATGGCCGCGGATCTCGGCCTCGTCACGCACGCCGCCGAGCGACATGCGGACAAAATTACGTCCCGTCGCGCGCGCGACCGACTTGCCGAGCGAGGTCTTGCCAACGCCGGGCGGGCCGACCAGGCAGAGGATAGGACCGCGGATCTTCGGGCTGCGCGACTGCACGGCCAGGTATTCGAGGATGCGCTCCTTGATCTTCTCGAGGCCGTAGTGATCCGCGTCCAGCACCTTCTCGGCCGCGACCACGTCGTTGCGGACCTTGCTGCGCTTCTTCCACGGAATCGAGAGCATCCAGTCGAGGTAGTTGCGCACCACCGTCGCCTCGGCGCTCATCGGGCTCATGGTCCGGAGCTTCTTCAGCTCCGCCATCGCCTTCTCGCGCGCCTCCTTGGAGAGCTTGGTCTTCTTGATGCGCGCCTCGAGCTCGGCCGTCTCGTCCTTGCCGTCCTCGCCCTCGCCGAGCTCCTTCTGGATCGCCTTCAGCTGCTCGTTCAAGTAGTACTCGCGCTGAGTCTTCTCCATCTGCCGCTTGACGCGGTTGCGGATACGCTTTTCCACCTGCAGCACGCCGATTTCGGACTCCATGTGTCCGAACACACGCTCCAGCCTCTCGCCGACCTTCTGGATTTCCAGCAGTTCCTGCTTCTCGGCGATCTTCAGGTTCAGATGAACTCGCGACCGTATCGGCGAGCTTGCTCGGCTCCTCTATCTGGTTCAGCGATACCAGGACCTCGGGCGCGATCTTCTTGTTAAGCTTGATGTACTGCTCGAACTGAGAAACGACCGTACGGCCCAGCGCTTCCAGATCTTTCGCCTCGCTCTCGCGATCCGGCATCGGCTCGACGAAAGCCTCGAAATAGGCGTCGACCTCCTTGAAGCCGACGATCTTCGCGCGCCTGCCACCTTCGACGAGGACCTTGACGGTGCCGTCGGGCAGTTTCAGGAGTTGCAGGATCGTCGACACCGTGCCGACGCGATAGATGTCGTCGGCCGAGGGATCGTCCTGCGACGCGTTCTTTTGCGCGACCAGGAGGATCTGCTTGTCCTCCTTCATCACCGCCTCGAGCGCCCGGACCGACTTCTCGCGACCGACAAACAACGGCACGATCATATGGGGAAAGACGACGATATCGCGCAGCGGCAGGACGGGCAGCAACTCGCCCGCGACCGGCACTTCCGCCCCCTCCGGCCCTGGCCGATCGGATTCCGTCATGGGTGACCTCCTTCTGGACAGTCGGCGCGCATTCCGCCCAACAGCGGCACGGATCGCGCCTTCTCAGGCTTTCCAGCCCGATTTACTGTTGCGGGATATCGGCGATTCACGCCCTGAGACAAGATCTTGAAACCTGCCCTATGGGCACCGGGTAAAAGTGGTCGGAAGTCAGGCGCTGCTTTCCGCCCGTTCCTTCCCGTAGAGGTATAAGGGATTGGCCCGGGATTCGGCCACTTCACGATTGATGACCACCTCCTCCACCCCGTCCAGCCCGGGAAGATCGAACATCGTGGTGAGCAGGATGGCCTCCATGATGGAACGCAGCCCTCGGGCGCCGGTACGGCGGGCTATGGCGCGCACCGCGACCGATCTTAGCGCATCCTCGGTGAACGAGAGCTTGATCCCTTCCATCTCGAAGAGGCGGCCGTACTGCTTCACCAAGGCGTTCTTGGGCTTGGTCAAAATCTCGACCAGCGCGTTCTCGTCCAAATCCTCGAGAGTGGCGACCACGGGCAAGCGGCCGATGAACTCCGGGATCAGGCCGAATTTCAGCAGATCCTCGGGCTCCACCTCGCGCAGGATGGCCCCGGTCCGCCGCTCGTCGGGCGCCCGCACCTCGGCGCCGTAACCTACCCCGGAGCCCTTGCCACGGGCGGCGATAATCTTTTCCAGGCCGGAGAACGCGCCGCCACAGATAAAAAGAATATTCGTCGTATCGACCTGCAGGAACTCCTGCTGCGGGTGTTTCCGCCCGCCCTGCGGCGGCACCGAGGCGATCGTGCCCTCCATGATCTTGAGCAGAGCCTGCTGCACGCCCTCCCCGGAAACGTCCCGTGTGATCGACGGATTGTCGGATTTGCGGCTGATCTTGTCGACCTCGTCGATATAGACGATGCCCCGCTGCGCCCGCTCCACGTTGTAGTCGGCCGACTGTAGGAGTTTGAGGATGATGTTCTCGACATCCTCGCCGACATAGCCGGCCTCGGTCAGCGTGGTCGCGTCCGCCATCGTGAAAGGCACATCGAGGATGCGCGCCAGCGTCTGGGCGAGCAGCGTCTTCCCCGAGCCGGTCGGCCCGACGAGCAGGATGTTCGACTTGGCGATCTCGACGTCGTTGTTCTTCTGGCCGTGGGCCAAGCGCTTGTAGTGATTGTGAACCGCGACGCTCAGCACCTTCTTGGCCAGGTCCTGCCCGATGACGTAGTCGTCCAGGACCTTGCAGATCTCCCGCGGGGTGGGCACTCCGTCGCGGGACTTCACGAGATGCGTCTTGTGCTCCTCACGGATGATGTCCATGCAGAGTTCGACGCACTCGTCGCAGATGAAGACGGTCGGCCCGGCGATCAGCTTCCGTACCTCGTGCTGCGACTTGCCACAGAACGAACAGTACAGGGTGTTCTTGGAATCGCCGGACTTACTCATGAGCACTCCTGCCCCGGGCACGCCCCGGGAAGCCAAAGCGGAAGTCTAGCCTCCAGCGGCGGAGCCGGACAAGGACCACGGCCGGCAGCTACGCCACTTTTGCGAGCAAACCACCGCGCGAAGCAACCGAACCAGAGACTGGGTTCGAGATTTGGACGGAACCGCCGAATGGCGGCAACCTGGCGGTCGCCGCCCGGCCAGATCACACTTTGACGGCTTCGTCCGGGGAGTGCGGCCGGGCCTCGACCACTTGATCCACAAGGCCAAAATCGCGCGCCTCCTCGGCTGAGAGATAGGAGTCCCGCTCCAGCTTGCGCTCGATCGCCTCGATCGGCTGGCCTGTGTGGCGCACATAGATCTCGTTCAACCGCTTCCTGAGGGTCAGGATCTCGCGCGCCTGGATTTCGATGTCGGTGGCCTGGCCCTGCGCCCCACCGGAGGGCTGGTGTACCATGACCCGAGCGTTCGGCAGGGCGAAACGCTTGCCCTTGGCGCCGGAGCAAAGCAGCAAACTCCCCATCGAGGCGGCCTGACCGATGCAGACCGTACTGACCGGGCTGCGTATGTACTGCATCGTATCATAGATCGCGAGCCCGGAGGAAACGACCCCGCCGGGGCTATTGATGTAGAAGGCGATGTCCTTGCTCGGGTTCTCGGACTCGAGGAACAGGAGCTGCGCGCAAATGAGCGAGGCGACCTGATCGAAGACTGCCCCGGTCAGGAAGATGATCCGCTCTTTCAGCAAGCGGGAATAGATGTCGAAGGCCCGCTCGCCCCTGGCGGTCTGCTCGACCACCATCGGAACCAGCGTGTTTCCATATACCTCGACGGGATCGCGATCCCTCATGCCCTCAACCTTTCGCACCAAAGTTCTGCGTCTGCTCAAATAGGAGCGAACTGCCCGGCTTCCAGCCGGTCATCCCACGGCGTTCTCGGGAGCCGCCTCCTCGGTCGCCTTCTCGGCCGAGGCAGCCTCCGGTTCCTTCGTGAGCTCGTCGGGGACCGCGGACCGCTCCGTCACCTTCGCCAGCTCGAGGATATAGTCGACCACTTTTTCCTCGTAGATTGGACCGCGCAGGGTTTCCGCCGCCTGCGGATTCTTGCGGAAGAACTCCATGACCTGCGCCTCCTGCCCCGGATAGCGGCCGGCCTCGGTTCGCATGGCCCTGGTCATCTCGTCATTCCCGACCGTGATGCCGTTCGCGCGCCCGACCTCGGCGAGCAGCAGGCCCAGCTTTACCCGACGCTCGGCGATAGCCCGGTATTCCCTCCTAAGCGTCTCCTCGTCCTTGGCCTTGTCGTCCTCGTCCAGCCGCCCTTCCTTCCGCTCGGCCTCGAGCCGGCGCCAAATCTGGTCGAACTCGGCCTCAACCATGCCCTCCGGAGCGGCGAAGTCGGCGAGCTCGGCGAGGGAATCCAGAAGCTCGCGTTTCAGGCGAAGACGCGCCAGTTGGTCGTATTCGCGCTGCATCCGCTGCGTGAGCGCCTGGCGTACATCGTCGATCCCCTCGAAGCCAAGCTTCTTTCCCAGCTCGTCGTCGAGCGGGGGCAGCACGGGCCGGCGCAGTCTCTTGGCCGAAATCTCGAACTCGGCGGCCTTCCCGGCCACGTCCTTGGCTTGATAGTCCTCGGGAAAGCTTACCGCGATCGTCCGCGTCTCTCCCGGCCGGAGCCCGCCTAGCTGCTCGGTAAAGCCAGGGATGAAGCCTTGTCCCTCGACTTCGACATCCATGTCGGAGGCGCTGCCGTTCGGAAACGGGACCCCGTCGATCGTTCCGACGAAGTCCACCGTGAGCACGTCGCCCTTCTCGGCCCCCCGGTCCTCCGTGACGTCGACCAGCTCGCGATTGCGGCCGGCGATCTCGGCCAAGGCGCGGTCCACCGCCTCGGGCTGCACATCCGCCTTCAAGCGTGTGAGCTCAATCGCCGAGAAATCCGGCGGGGTAATATCCGGAAGCAGCTCGACTTCGACCTTGAACTCGAGATCCTTGCCTGCGTCCGTCTCTGGATTGAGTACGTCCACCTTCGGCTGCATCGCGGCGCGCAGCCCGCGATCCGAGAGCACTTGGCGGGTCGCCTCGTTGACCAACTCCTCCAGCACCTCCGCACTGACTGCGCTTCCGTATCGCTGCCGCACGACAGGAAGCGGTACCTTGCCCGGACGGAAGCCAGGCAGGCGCAGAGTCTTCCCGAGATCGGTGAGCCTCGCCATGCGCCGGCTCTCGACGTCGGCGGCGGGCACCACGACGGTATAGCCGCGCCTCAGCCCCTCGGAGAGCGTCTCAGTAACCTGCATCTGTCCGGAAATCCCCAACCCGTGTCTAATCGGCCGAGTGGTGCGGGCGGAGGGACTTGAACCCCCACGGCTTGCGCCACCAGAACCTAAATCTGGCGTGTCTGCCAATTCCACCACGCCCGCACGGACCCGCGGGCAACCCGTGTGCCCGGAACCAGCGGCCGTGAGCGCGGGGCTTTAGCGCAGGAGCCGACCGGGGACAAGCGCAGCTATCGGTTGAGCCGGGCCGCTTCACCGGTTCGAAAGGATAGCGCGCGCGGCTGATACCTTGCATAAGCACGCGCTTGTTTCCGCTCCCACTGGACCTGCATATCCGCAGATATGGCGCAAAACCCGGCCGCATCATCCATTGTCCGCGCACCCGCCCCCTTCGTCCCCGAGGACGCAGCCGGGCAGGAGCCCGTCGTGCGGGAATACAGCATCGCCGCGGTCGATCGCGCGCTCGATCTGCTGGAAGCCCTGGCTCGGATCGGTCCGGCCTCGCTGGCGGAGTTGGCGCACGAGGCGAATTGCACACGGACGGCCGGCTTCCGCCTGTTGCGTACCTTGCAATCGCGAGGATTCGCGATCCAGGACAGTGCCCGCGGCGCCTGGCGGCTGGGCGCGCGCTGGGGCACGCTCGGACGCGCGGCGGCCAGCCAGGGCGCACTCTCGGCGGCCGCCATGCCCTTCTTGGAAGCGCTCGGCCGCAAGACCGGGGAGAATGTGTGCCTCAGTGTGCGGGACGGATTGGAAAGCGAAACAGCAGCGGTTTTCCAGGCCGGGGAAGCTCTCCGCCTCTATACCCGGGTCGGTGAGCGCGGGCCGCTGCATGCGGGAGCCAGCCGCCTGCTGCTTGCCCATGCCCCGGAGCCTGTGCAGACCCAGGTGCTGGCTCAGAGATTGCCTCGGTTCACGCCGGCGACGCCGACCGACCCCAAGCGCATAGCGAGCGACCTGACGCGAATTCGCAGCCGGGGCTTCCTCATCACCTCGGACGAGGTCCATCCCGGCGCCATGAGCGTAACCGTGCCGGTACGCGATGCCGGCGCGCAAGTCGTGGCCGCCTTGTTCATCACCGCCCCGACGATGCGAATGCGCCAGCCGCGACCGAAGGCACTGCTCGCGATGCTGCTCGCCACCGCCGAGGAGTTGTCTCGTGCGCTTGGTCTTAGATCCGCGAACGGGTCGAGCTAGATCTAGGCGCAGAGTCACGCTGCGCAGCCCGCGCCGCGACGTATCGCAGCGACCATGTTGCTGATTCGAAACAGTGCTTGACGCGTTTTGCTTGGGCTCGCTCGCGGATTTACGCGCATTCCGGTCAGCGCAATCCGGTTCTAGGATCGGGAGTGGGTATCCGCTTCGACTAAGGGAAGTCTGCAGATCATGAGCACGTCACAGCACGCCTTCGCCGCCGAGCAGTACGCGTCCCGTGCGCGGGACTATGTGGCCAGCGCCGTCCATAGCAGCGGCGACGACCTCGATCAGATCGAGGCCGAGTTGCACGGGCAGAGCACGGCCCGCGTGCTGGACCTGGGATGCGGAGGCGGCCATGTCAGCTATCGCGCGGCGCCCCACGTCGCGGAGGTCGTCGCGTGCGACGTGACCGCGGCCATGCTTGACGCCGTCGCCGCGACCGCGGCCGAGCGCGGCCTCTCCAACATCAGCGTGCAGCAGGCCCCAGCGGAAGACCTGCCTTTTCCCGACGCTTCCTTCGATGTCGTTCTCTGCCGGTTCACGACGCATCACTGGCAAAACATGGAGGCCGGCTTGAGGGAGGCGCGGCGGGTGCTGAAGCGCGGCGGGGGCGCCGTGTTCATCGACTCGATTGCCCCACCGGACCCGGTTCTAGATACGTATTTGCAAGCCATCGAATTGCTGCGGGATGCGTCGCACGTCCGTAATTACAGCATCGCGGAGTGGGTCTCTGCCCTGTCGCGCTCAGGGTTCGATGTACGGAGTATCATTGTCCGCAGGCTCCGGATGGAGTTTCCAGTCTGGACAGCCCGCACGCGCACCTCTTCAGCCCATGCCGACGCAATCCGTTCTTTGCAAGCTGGTGCGCCATCCCTGGTGCGGGAGCATTTCGCGATAGGCGAGGACGGCAGCTTCGATCTCGAGGCGGCGACCATCGTGGCGCGAGCCGCGTAGGCGACCATCGTGGCGAGCCGCGTAGGCGAGGGTCTACCGGCACTCCTTCAATCACCTGATCCCGCAGCCTGGGAGAGCGCCTTGGCTCGCAAATAGGCGATGACGGCGTCGAGATCGGCCTCGGGCAGCATCGCCTGGTCGAATCCCTGCATCTGCTGAAGAGGCCAGGTTCGGACTGATTTCGGGTCCCGGATCAGGGCGCGGAGGCCCGGCTCGGTAAGATAGGCGGTGGCGTTCATCGGGCGTCCGAGATCCGGTCCCATCTCGCTGGCTCCCCCGCCCTGCATGCGATGGCACGGAAGACATTGCGTGACGAACACCGCCTGGCCGCGCCGCGCGGGCGCACCCGGCGGCAGGTGCGGATCCACCTCGAGCTGTGGCCAGCGGTGAGCGGGACTTTCGGCCGCGACCACGCTCATAAGCGCGTAGGGCCATTGCTCGCTGCCCACCCCCGACCTCTCAGGGTGCTGCCACACCAGGAAGAATGGGCCGGGACTCGCGCTCTGCCCGGGAACGATCGGCCAGGGATGGCCCGGCGGTTCGAGGGCGATCCACGCGGCCGCGCCCCCGGATCTCCCCTTCAGTACCAGGGAGAGCGGGATCTCGGCGACGAAACCGTCGGTCGCGCGCGTCTGGAGCGTGTCGAAAGGATCGAGCGGCAGATCGCCGAGCAGGGACAGCAACGGTACGGCCCGGTATGTGACGGGGCGGCTGGAGATCGGGCTCGCCGGAATCCGTCAGGTCCGCCGCCTCCGGTCGCGCCAGCAGTTCCGACAGGGTGTAGCGGCGGGTCACATCGCCGGCCGCGAGCGTCAGCGCCGGATCGGCCGCCAGGCACACGGAACAAAAACCCAGCACGGTGCAGAACAGGACGAACGCGGCCTTTCGCATCCGCCGCTGGCGTCGCGCTCACATAACTTCCGTGAGCCGTCCCTTGATCTCTTCCTCGTATTCGAACCGGATGAGATCGGAGCCCAGCGCGTCCCGAACCGAGACCATGCCGACCGGCACACCGTTTTCCACGACGGGCATGTGGCGGAAGCCGTTGTCGTGCATGCGGTGCAGCGCGTTCACCAGCAGATGATCGGGCGTAATCGTCAGCACTCTGCGGGTCATGACGGCGCTGAGCTCTGTCGTGTCAGGATCGACGTCGGCCGCGACGACACGGTTCAAACAGTCCCGCTCCGTGAAGATGCCGACAAGCTTGCCATGCTCCAGGACCATCACCGAACCGATACGGTGTTCGGCCATGGCGCGCGCCGCAGACCGCACCGATACGTCCGGTGACAGCGTCAGGATTCGCTGATTGCGGATGACCTCGCGGATGGTACGCATCGCGGCCGTTCTCCCCAAACACCTGGCGAAAACCTACATCGTCGCGTCCTGAAAATTCTAGTAAATCTGAACAGGCCTTTTCTAAGGTCACAAAAACGTCAATTGGGACCGTTCTTGGAGCGTTTGTCAGCCGTATATCCTAAGCGCCTGAATTCGGGGGAACTTCGCAAAGCAACACACAAAGCACAAACCTTTACAGGTGCTGCTATTTGGATCCGGCACGCGGAACCTTTGGGACCATCCTCCTCGCATCCACGATGATTAGAAAAGAAACGCCTGCGCACAGGCATCCAGGATCGAATCGGTATCCAGTCCGTAGGCGCGGTACAAATCCGGAATGTCGCCGCTCTGACCGAAGCGGTCCGGACCCAGGGCGATCACGCGATGTCCGGCCACACTCCCAAGCCAGGCATGCGCAGCGGGATGCCCGTCCAGCACCGTCACCAGCGCCGCCGCCGGGGACAGCGACGCGAGAACGCGCTCGACATGGGCGCGCGCATCGCGTTGCCCCGCCCGGCGCATCCGCTGCGCCTCGGTCCAGCCCGCGTACAGGCGATCCGGGCTCGTGATGGCGAGCAGTCCCGCGCCGGCCTCCTCTTCCCTCAATTCCGAAAACGCCGCGATCGCCTCGGGAGCGACCGGCCCTTGATACGCGATCGCGATGCGCGCTCCCTTTTCGGGCGGAACGACCCAGTGCGCGCCGGCTATCACCGCGTCCGCATCGAGGCGTCGCTCGGGCTGATCCAATTGACGGGTCGAAAGCCGCAGCCAAGCCGCCGAACCGTCCGGCGCCTGCATATGGGCGAGCGCGTGACGGAACAGGATCGCGAGCTCGTCTACGTGCGCGGGCTCGAAACTCGCGAGCCGGTCTGAGGCCATCCCTATCAGCGGCGTGTTCACCGACTGGTGTTGTCCGCCCTCCGGCGCGAGCGTCAAGCCGGACGGCGTCGAAATCAGCAGGAAGCGTGCATCCTGATAACAGGCGTAAATGAGTGCATCGAGTCCGCGGTTGACGAACGGGTCGTACACCGTACCGATCGGCAGCACGCGCGCGCCGGTCAGGGACGGGGTCAGTCCCGCCGCGCCGAGCAGCAGAAAAAGGTTCTGTTCGGCGATGCCAAGCTCGATATGCTGCCCCTCCGGGCTCATGCCCCAGCGCTGGGCACTGGCGAGCTTCGCGTCGCGAAACACGTCATTGCGCGTGTGCCGGTCGAACACGCCGCGTCGGTTCACCCACGGCCCCAGATTGGTGGAGACCGTGACGTCCGGGCTCGTCGTCATGACGTGCCGGGCAAGCTCCTTGTAGGGGCCTTTGCCGCGCCCGATCTCCGCCAGGATCTCGCCGAAACCCGACTGCGTGGACATCTTTCGTCCGGCGAGCTTTGGGGCGGGCAGCACATCGGGTATTGCGATCACAGGCGCGCTCAGCATGCGGCCCTGCGGCGTGAGCGGGGTCGCGAACGGGCACGAATTGAGGAAGCCGCGCAGCTCCGCTTCCGGTGCGTCGAGACCTTCAAATTGGTCCCACTCATGGCCGGGGCGGATGTTCATGGAGGATCGAAACACCTCCATCTGCTCCTTCGTCATCATCCCGGCGTGATTGTCCTTGTGACCGGCGAAAGGCAGGCCCATGCCCTTGATCGTGTAGGCGATGAAGCAGGTCGGCTGGTCGCCCTCGGCATCGGCAGTGCGCAGCGTCTCGATAATCGATTCGATATCGTGACCGCCGAGATTGGTCATAAGCGCGGCGAGTTCCTCGTCCGCAAGAGGGTCGAGAATGGCGCGGACGCCCCGCGAACGGCCGAGATCGGCAAGGACTGCTTGCCGCCAGGCGGCGCCGCCCTGGAACGTTAGCGCGGAGTAGAGCGAGTTCGGGCAGTCGTCGATCCAGCGACGCAATTCTTCGCCGCCGTCACGCGCGAAGGCTGCTTGCAGCTTCCGCCCGTATTTCATCGTGACCACGTTCCATCCCATGTCGCGGAACAGGCCCTCGATGCGGCCGAACAGCCGGTCCGGCATCACGGAATCCAGACTCTGGCGGTTGTAATCGATAATCCACCAGACGTCGCGAACGTCGTGCTTCCAGCCCTCCAGCAAAGCCTCGTAGATGTTGCCCTCGTCCAGCTCCGCGTCGCCGGCGATCGCGACGTGGCGGCCGCGCGGCAGATCCTCGCGCGCCAAACCGTGCAGGCGCACATAGTCCTGCATCAGCGCGCTGAACGTGGTCATCGCGACGCCAAGTCCGACGGAGCCGGTCGAGAAATCCACCTCCGGCCCATCCTTCACCCGGCTGGGATATGGCTGGGCGCCGCCGAACTGCCGCAAGCCCTGCATCTTCGCGAGAGTCTGACGGCCAAACAGGTAATTGATGGCGTGAAAGACCGGCGCCGCGTGCGGCTTCACGGCGACGCGGTCCTGCGGCCGCAAGATCTCGAAATAGAGTGCGGACATGATGGAAATCACGGACGCGCAAGAGGCCTGATGTCCGCCGACTTTCAACCCGTCGCGATTCGGCCGGAGGTGATTGGCGTTGTGGATCATCCACGCGGAGAGCCACAGCAGTTTTCGCTCGAGCTGATTGAGAATCTGTGCGCGGTCGGTGGCGGCCACAGGCGGGCGCTCGGCGAGTGACGTAACTGGCACGTTCATTCTGGAACCGTCCTCCTTGCGCGCGGGCTCAGCCCCAGCCGCGCGCCATGCGCCGGACGGCGGTGGAGGCATTTCGCTTCCCCTCGCCGGCATAATCCTCGTGATACTCTTCGATCCGCGCCGGGTCGTAGAGATAGTTGACCATGAGGGTCGCGCTCTCGCGCACACCGCGCTCCGCGGTGTCTCCCAGCAGATTGATGCGCTCAATGCGGGCGCCGTTGAATAGATGGAAGTGAGCCACAGGGTCCTTCGCGCGCTTCGGATGCGCCGGGCTGGACTCGAGCAGAATGTAGCGGGCGCAAAGGCGCAACAGCACCGGTTCCGCCGCCCGTCGCATCACCGGATCGCGGTACCAACCGCGCTGATCGAGAATCGCAAGCAGCGCCTGGGCGCCGCTCTCCGCTGCCGGAAGTTCGGCCGGCGCGGCGGTGCTGAGACTGGCGGCCTCCTCCTCGGACAAAAGACCCGGCTCGTCAGCCTGGAGCTTCTCTCGCAGCCACGCGCGAAATCCGGGGACCGGCGAGAGTGTCGCAAACGCGCGGAGATTGCGGAATTCGGCGGACAGCAGTTCGACCACGCGCTTGATGAGGAAGTTGCCGAAGCTGATGCCGGCCAGACCTCGCTGGCAGTTGCTTATGGAATAAAAGATCGCGGTGTCGGCGGTGCGCGGGTCGAGCACCGGGTCTCTCCGATCCAAGAGCCGTTGCACGCTGTCCGCGAGGCCGCGCACCAGCGCCACCTCGACGAAGATCAGTGGTTCGCTCGGCATTCGCGGATGGAAGTACGCGTAGCAGCGGCGGTCCGAATCCAGCCGGTTCTTCAAATCGCGCCACGAACGGATCTCATGCACCGCCTCGTAGCCGACGAGCTTCTCGAGAAGGGCTGCGGGACTGGACCAGTCGATCCGCTGCAACTCCAGGAACCCGACATCGAACCAACTGGCGAGTAGCGTCCGGAGATCGGCCTCCAGCGCCGCGAGCAGCGGGTCGGTCTTGCGGGCGGGCAGGAGAAAGGCGCGCAGGTTCACCAGGAACTTCATCCCGTCCGGGATCGCGGTGAATTGGCGCAGCAGCTTGACCCGCGGCGGCTCCAGCGCGCGTCTGAGATGCGCCTTCGCGGTGGCCCTCTCGGCGGGGTCCTTCGCGGACTGCACGGCCCCGTAGGCAACCGCGACCGCATCCGGATCGGAATCGAAGCTAGCCAGCGTGCGGAGGAACTCGATTCGCCCCGCCTCGTCGAGCGTCAGATAGGCTTCGGCGAGCTTGGCCGCGCGGTTCCGGGCGCTGACCTCGCCGCCGCGCCCCTCCAGACAGGCTCGCATTTGCGCGGCGACGCTCTCGTCCTCGTCGCCCCCGACGCCCGCCGCCATCTCCCGCCACACCGTCGCGATGCGACGAAGAGCGCGATCGAAGAATCGGGCGCGGCCAGCGGTCTCGCTCATCTCAATTCCCCAGCGGGGACTCCCGAAGCATATCGTCGCGCCGAGTTCAGCGGGCAGATCGTTGTTTCACGACGCCTCGGCAAGAGCGAGCGGGATCGCCGATGGAAGATCCTCGGCCAGCAAGCCCGGTCCGGCGATCGAAGCGGCGCGCCCATGCACCCAAGCGGCGGCTGCCGCAGCTTCCCACGCCGACATTCCCTGCGCCAGCAAGCCGGCGATCAGGCCGGCGAGCACGTCTCCCGCACCGGCCGTCGCGAGCCAAGGCGGGGCAGACGCGTTGATCGCCGCGCGCCCATCCGGCGCCGCGATGATCGTGTCCGACCCCTTCAGCAGAAGCACGGCCCCGGTGCGCTTAGCGGCCGCGCGCGCGGCGGCCAGACGATCAACCCCCGGATCGCCGAACACGCGAGCGAACTCGCCCGCGTGCGGCGTGAGCACCGCGACTCCCTTCAACGCATCCGGCTCGCCCGCGAAGGCAGCGAAAACGTCCGCGTCTGCGACGACCTGGCGACCGGCGGCCAGCAGCGCCGGAAGTGCCGCGCGCGCCTCGTCGCGGCCCAGCCCCGGCCCGCAGACCCAGACCTTTCGGCGTTCGTCCTGGAGCAGTTCGGGAAGTTGCGCGTCGGTGACGATCACGCCGGCGTCGCCGGTGCGATATACGTCAGCGCCGGAACTCGCGGCGATGGTCAGCATCCCCGCCCCGCCTCGCCGCGCGCCGGCAGCTGCCAGCCGCGCCGCGCCGGTCATGGCCTTGCCGCCCAGCACCGTGACATGTCCGCGCGAATATTTGTGCCCCGCCGCTTCCGGGCGGGGGATACGCCACAGCGAGGGGCCGTTGACGAACGTGGTCGGTCGCAAGGTCGCCAGCGCCGCTTCGGGCAGGCCGATATCCGCGAGCACCGTCTTCCCGCACATGTCGCGCCCCGGCAGCAGCAAATGGCCGGGCTTGAGCCGGAAGAAAGTGACGGTTAGTTCGGCCTGGGGGGCATAGCCGCGCACGGCTCCGGTGGCCCCGTCCACACCACTCGGCACGTCCACGCCGACGACACGCCGGGCCGAGCGCAGAGCTTCTGCCGTCAATCCGTCCACGTCACGAGAAAGTCCGGCCCCGAACACCGAGTCGATCACGACCTCGGCCCGTGCCGCCTCCTGGGGTGAGAAGTCTACGATCGGCCCGCGCCATCGCCGCGCGGCCGCGGCCGCATCGGAGCCATCGCGCGGCGGCGCGAGCACCGCGACGGATACGGGCCAGCCTTCCTGTTGCAGCAACCGCGCCGCGACATAACCGTCGCCGCCGTTGTTCCCCGGCCCGCACAACACGAGCACGCGGCAGGGGCGGAACCGTGCCCGCACCGCGCGGGCCACCGCCCGCCCGGCATTCTCCATCAGCACCGGACCCGGCACCCCCAAGCGCGGCGAGAGCGCGTCGGCACGCCCCATCTCCTCGGGCGTCAGAAGCTCGGGCATGGATGCAAAAGCATAGCGCGAGGTGATGTCGAAGTTGAAACGCGCCACGATGCGATCCCGGGCCGCGGTCACAGCCGCACCGCTTCCTGCAACACACGCCGCCCGAGGTGAGGTTTGAGGGCCGGCCGCGAAACGAGATCGACCGGCCGCCGCACTACATAGGCCAAGGCTTCCTCAAGGGCCAGGAACGCGGACAAGCCGACCGGCCGCTCGAATTCCACCAGCACATCCCCGTCGCTCGCAGGTCCCGCTTCGCCGCGCGCGACTGATCCAGACACGGCTCGGGACCGAATTGGCCACCTATGCCCGAGCTCCGGCAGGGCAGCACGAAGCGCCGCCAGAATTTGCTCCCGATCCTCCATGATCGCGATCTTAGCGCAGGACTTCCTCGAACGAGACAGAATCTTACGCCTTCTCCTATTCGAGAACGCGGCCGGCGCTGACCCAAAATGCTCCGGCAATGGTGCCTTGCAGCGGAAGAGCCGTTAAACTCGCGTGCAAATCGGGCCGCTCCGACCCTACAAGAGGCACAGCTCATGGCGACGGTGATTACGGTAGCGCAGCAGAAGGGCGGCGCGGGAAAGACCACGTTGGCCGCGAATCTCGCGGCCGCTCTCGCCGCGAACCGGCGGGTGGCGTTGCTGGATATCGACCCGCAGAGGAGCCTGACCCGCTGGAACGAACTCCGGAAGACCCGGAACGGAAGTGCCGCCAAAATCACGTTTTCCGATGTCTCCGGCTGGCGCCTTCGGGGCGAGTTGGACAAGCTGCGGCGCGAGCATGACATCGTTCTGATCGACAGCCCCCCGCAGATCGACACGGACGCAAAGCTCGCCGTGCGCGGCGCGGATCTCGTGCTGGTCCCGGTCCAACCGAGCCCGCCCGACATCTGGGCGGCGGAAGGGACGCTGAAGCTCGCCGCTGACGAGGGGCGCGAAGCGAAGCTCGTGCTGAACCGGGCGCCAGCCACTTCGCGACTTCGCGAAGCGGTGGAGGCGGACATGGCCGCGCGCAAGCTGCCAACACTGAAATCGGCGCTCGGCAATCGGGCCGGTTTCGCCAGCGCCTTCGCCGAGGGACTCGGCGTAACGGAGTCCGCACCGCGCTCCACGGCTGCGAGCGAGCTTCGCACCCTGCTCCACGAGATCAACGGAATGACCGACGGCAATACGCGATGACTCTCTGGGGCCTCGTTCTTGCCATCCATATTCTTTGCATCGTGATTTGGGTCGGGGGGATGTTCTTCGCCCTCATCGTCCTGCGCCCCAGCCTGTCCTCCCTCGATCCCGCGCCGCGTGTGGCCGTCCATAACCAGGTGTTTCGCCGTTTCTTCCTTGTGATCTGGCACGTCATGCCGATCGCGCTCATAACGGGATACGCGATGCTGTTCGGCGTGTATGGCGGCTTCGCCGGCGCGAACTGGGCCGTGCAGACGATGCAAGGGCTTGGCCTCATCATGGCGGCCGTTTTCCTGTTCGTCTTTTTCGGCCCCTGGCCCCGCTTCCGGGCGGCCGTCAGCCCTGCACGCTCGGCCGCGACGGCGGACACGATCCGCAAGCTCATTCTGCTCAATCTCGCGCTTGGTCTCGTAACGGTGTTCATCGCGGCGCTCGGCCGGACGGCATGGTAGTCACGCCAACGCGCGTTCCTTCAGCCTAATTCGCGCCTCGACCAGGTCCTCCTCTCCCGGCATTCGATGCACCTCGAAGCCGAGATGGCGGACAAAGGCGAGCATCGGCGCATTGTCGGCGAGCACCTGGCCGACGACCTCGCTCAAGCCCCTGGCGCGAGCCCAGTCGAGCAGACGATGCATGAGATGGCTGGCCAGACCTCGACCTTTCATGTCGGGCTGCACGACGACGGCGAATTCGCCGGATTGGCCGTCCCGCTCGCAGACCAATCGCGAGACGCCGACCATCTCTCCGGTCGTTTCCCGGATCGCAACGAAGGCCATCTCCCGGTCGTAATCCACTTGAGTCATGCGGACCGTTTGTTCCGGGGAGAGCTCACGGATCGAGCTGAAGAAACGGAAGCGCACGTCATCCGGCGACAGGCGATGGAACAGCGCTCCGTGCTGCTCCGCGTCCTCCGGCCGGATGGGTCGAATGATCAGCCGCTCGCCGCGGGCGGACCAATGACCGACCCATTCGGAGGGATAAGGCGAGATGGCCAGAGGACTCGCGGGCTCGCCCGCCGCGCGCAGCCTTAGCCACGCGTCCGCGACCAGCACGCCGTCGGCGTCCGCAAACAGCGGATTGATCTCCAGCTCGGCGATCTCGGGAAAGTCGACGACGATCTGGCTCACCCGCACCAGCGCCTGCGCAATGGCCTCGACATTGGCCGCCGGCATGTCCCGGAACTCGGCGAGCGTGGCCGCAACTCGGGTACGAGCGATCAGCGCCCGTGCGAGCGGTAGATTGAGCGGAGGCAAGTCCATCGCGAAGTCGCGCACGATCTCCGCCGTCGTCCCGCCCTGACCAAACAAGACGGTCGGTCCGAAGCTGGGATCATCGGCCACACGAACAAGCAGCTCCCGCGCGCGTCCGACCCGTCGTTGGACCAGGAATCCCCGAGCCGCGTCTCCCGCATCGCTGCGGCAGGACCGGCCCGCTTCGAGCGAACGTGCAGCCATGCGTACCGCCGGCTCGTCCGGGAGGTCGAGCACCAGGCCGCCTCTGGCTGCGGCGCTCGGGCGCTCCGTGCGGCGCAGCTTGACCACAGCCGGGTAGCCAAGCAGCGAGGCGGCGGCCCCGGCGTCCTCCGCCGAGTACGCTGGACGGGACGGGACCGCCGGGAGGCCATAGGCGGACAGCACCGCCATCGCTTCGTCCTGCGCGAGTGCCAGCCGCCCGGCGCGACGGGCTTCACCGAATAGGCTTCGAACCATCAGCCGGTCGGGAGCGACGGTCAGAACCGTGCTCGGCGGCAGCTCCCGCGCCGCTGCCCGGCTCCGTCGGTTGTGCACAAGATGCATGAAGCCGCGCACGGCCTGTTCCGGCGAGGCGAACGAGGGCACTCCGGCGGCGGCCAGCGCAGAGCGGTGCGCCGCACCCGTGGTCTCACCCATCGCGCAGACCAGCAGCGGGACCTTGATGGTCTGTCTGCACGCGCCGAGCGCCGCCATGACCGCATGATCCGCGAGCCCGGTCGGCGCATGCACGACCAGCACGCAGCCCACCTCCGGAGCCCCGGCGAGCATCGCCGTCACTTCCGGCAGCAGCATCGGCGCGTCGAGGCTCACATGCACGACCCCCGCATCGATGCCGGGCACGTTTCCCCCCTCCCGCGCTTGCAGCGAAGGGCTTACGGGCAGGCTCATGCCCAAGACGGTGCGGGTTCGCTCCGAGAGGGTGGCCAAGGTGAGCCCGCTCCTCAGCACGGCGTCGCCCGCCATCATGGCTGGTCCGATCGCGTTCGTGACGATCGCGAGTCCCTCGTTCCTGACCGGACGCGCCCGGGTCAGGGTCTCCGCCGCGGCGAGCAGATCCTCCAGGTTCCAGACCGAGAGCACCCCCACGCGGCGGAGAGCGGCGTCGGTCGCGAGCTCCGCCGTCCCGGACGGATCGGTGAGCCGTCGGCCCGGGTGAATTGCCACGACAGGGCGCAATCCGGCCGCCGCCCGCGCCGCCGAGAGAGACGCGCGCCGTTGCTTGATCGCTCGAACGTCGAGCAGAATGGCGCCGGTACTCGGATCGCGCGAAAGCCAATCCAGGACCGCGGCAAAGCCAAGATCGGCGTTCCCGCCAAGCCCGACGATATGGCTGAATCCGATTCCGTTCGGACCCGCCCAATCGATCACCGCCCGGCATAGGGCGGCCGACTGCGACACCAGAGAAAGGCGCCCCTTGGGTGGCGCTTGATGCGCGCGGGAAGCGTTCAGTCCGATCGCGGGCACGCAAATTCCAAAGGAACTCGGGCCAAGCGCGCGCACGCCCGTCCTCCCCGCGATCTCCGCAAGGTTCGGCGCGGCGCCGACAACCACCACGGCGAACGTTCCTTTGGCCGCCAATTCCTCGATAGCGCGGGCTGTGTCGGCCGGACCGGTCGCAATAATGGCAAGATCCGGCGCGGCCGGCAGGGCGGCGATCTCCGAATAGGCCGGGATCCCGGAGACGGCCTTAAGCCCCGCATCCACAGGCAGGATCGCGCCCTTGAAACCCCCGCCCGCCAGGTTGTCCATGACCTGCGCGCCTGCGGCTGTGCCGGCGCCGATCACCGCGACCGATCGCGGGCGAAACAAGCGTTCCGGACTGCTTCTTCCGATCGGAAGAGAGTCGAGCAGGTTCATCGTGCAACGCGCCCCGACCGGGACGGAATGATCGGTCCCCGCGCCGGACCCGGACTCAGAGCGACATTTTCAGCTTGGCCGCCAACTCGCCGATGATGCCGCGTCGGAACGCGAGCACGCAAACGACGAAGATCACGCCTTGCGTGACCGTCACCCAGGCGCCGAACTGCGCCAAATAGTTCTCCATCGCGGTCACGACCAGAGCGCCCACCACCGGCCCGAAGATCGTCCCGAGGCCGCCCAGTAGCGTGATGAGCACGACCTCGCCAGACATGGCCGAATGCACGTCGGTCAGCGTGGCGATGCCGAACACGAGCGCTTTCATCCCACCCGCGATGCCGGAGAGAAAGGTGGAAAGGATAAAGGCCATGAGCTTGTAATCGTCCGTCCGGTAGCCGAGCGAGGTGGCACGCGGCTCGTTCTCGCGGATCGCCTTCAACACCTGACCGAACGGCGAATGGACGATTCGGTGAATGAGCAGGAATCCGATCAGGAAGACTGCCGTCACCAGCCAGTAGATCGCCATGTCCGACTGCATCGAGATCACGCCAAAGAGCGGCGAGCGCGGAACCTGCTGGATACCATCTTCGCCGCCGGTGAACGGCGCCTGGAGGCAGAAGAAATAGACGATCTGCGCCAGGGCGAGCGTCACCATCGCGAATTGGATGCCCTGCCGGCGAATGGCGAGGAAGCCCAGCGCCGCCCCCAGCACACCCCCGGTCAGTCCCCCGAGCAGAATTGCGACCTCCGCCGAAATGCCCCAGTTCTTCGCCGTCCAGGCCGCGACGTAGCTGCCCATCCCAAAAAACGCCGCGTGGCCGAACGAGAGCAGCCCGACATAGCCGAGCAACAAGTTGAACGCGCATGCGAACAGCGCGAAGCACATCACCTTCATCAGAAACACGGGATAGAGGACCGTCGGCGAGGCGACGATCAGCACCACCATGATCAGGAAGGCTATGGCCTGCGGGCGCGAGAACCCCCAGATTCCGGCGTGTGGACGGGCTGTTTCGGCGATGGTTGAGGAGCTCGCCATGTCAGGCCACCTTTCCGAACAGGCCGCGCGGTCGGACGAGCAGTACGATCACCATCACGAGGAAAACGACGGTGGCCGATGCCTGCGGGTAGAACACCTTGGTCAGCCCCTCGATCACGCCCAGACCGAACCCGGTGATGATCGAGCCCATGATCGAACCCATCCCGCCGATGACCACGACCGCGAACACGGTGTTGATGAAGTTGCTACCCATGTTCGGGTTGACCGAGTAGATCGGGGCCGCGAGCACGCCGGCAAAGGCGGCCAGCGCCACACCGCCGGCGTAGGTCAGCGTGATCAACCGGGGCACGTTGACGCCAAAAGCCTGTACCAACCCGGGATTCTCGGTCGCCGCCCGGAGGCGCGCGCCGAGGAACGTCTTCTCGATGACCGCCCAGGTAGCGAGGCAGACGATGATCGCCACAATGACCACCCACCCGCGATAATTGGGCAGGAACATGAACCCGAGATTGGTGGCGCCCTGCAGGGCGGCCGGGATGCGGTAGGGCATACCGGAACTGCCGTAGGCGTTCCGGAACAAGCCCTCGATGATCAGCGCCACGCCGAAGGTCAGCAGCAGACCGTACAGGTGATCGAGCTTATAGAGCGGGCTGATGATGGTCCGCTCCATCAGCACGCCGAAGAGGCCGACGATCAACGGTGCGAGGATCAGCGCCGGGAAGTATCCGATCCCGACATACTCTAGCAGCATCCACGCGACGAAGGCGCCCATCATGAAAAGCGCGCCGTGCGCGAAATTGATGATGTTGAGCATACCGAAGATCACGGCGAGGCCGAGCGACAGCATCGCGTAGAAGGCGCCGTTGATCAGCCCCAGCAGAAGCTGACCGAACAGCAGCGGACCGGGAACACCAAAGATCGAGATCATGACGGCTCACGCATGCACAAGTGGACAGTGACCTTCCGCCAGCGGCCGCGCGGCCTCGTCGGCGGGCGTCGTGGCGAGCAGTTTGTAATAGTCCCACGGACCCTTGCTCTCGGACGGCTTCTTCACCTCGAAGAGAAAGGCCGGAACGAGATTGCGACCGTCTTCGCGGATCGTGGTCTTGCCGAAGCAGTCGTCGTCCGCCGGAATGGCCTTCATTCGCGCAACCGTCGCCCGTCCGTCGGCCTTGGCCTGAGCCACGCCCATGTCGACCACCGTCTTTAGGTAGTGGAGGGTGCCGGCATAGCAGCCGGCATGCACCATCCCCGGCCAGTTGTTCGGGGTCTTGGGCCTGACCCGGTCGGTGAAGGCGCGGGTCCGATCATTGAGGTCCCAGTAGAAGCTCGCCGTGAGGTTCAGGCCCTGCGCCGTCTCCAGCCCGAGCGCATGCACGTCCTGGATGAACATGAGCAGCGCGGCCAGCTTCATCGACTGGTTGATGCCGAACTCGTGCGCCTGCTTGATGCTGTTCACCGTGTCGGCCCCGGCATTCGCCAAGCCGAGCACCTTCGCACCGGAGGACTGCGCGTTGACCAAAAATGAGGAGAAATCGGTCGTGCCCGGGAACGGGTAGGTGATGCTGCCTAGCACCTTGCCCCCGGCCTCAGTCACGAACTTCGTCGTGTCCAACTGCAACTGTTTACCGAAGGTGTAGTCCGCCGTGACGAAAAACCAACTGTCGCCGCCCGCCTTCACCATCGCCCCCCCGGTCGATTTGGCGAGCATGTAGGTGTCATAGGCCCAGTGAATGCAGTTAGGCGAGCACTGTGCCTCGGTCAGTTCCGCGGTCGCCGAACCGGAGTTGATGTAGACCTTGTTTTTTTCCCGGACGACCGACTGCACGGCGAGACCCACGCCGGAGTTGGGAACGTCCAGCAGCATGTCGACGCCGTCCCGGTCGAACCATTGCCGCGCGATACTGACACCCACATCCGCCTTGTTCTGGTGATCGGCGGAAAGCACTTCGACGTTCAGGCCCTTCAGTGACGCGCCCAAATCCTCGATCGCCTGCTTGGCGCAGATAACCGAGGTCTGGCCGCCGACATTCTGATATGGGCCTGACATATCGGTCAGCACGCCGATCTTGATTCCGGGTGACTGCGCGCGGGCACGGGCGGCCGGCATCGCGGCAGCCAAAGCGGCGGAGCCAAGAAGGGAGCGGCGGGACAGGTTCATCAAGTCGTCTCCTTCGTTCGCGCATGCTTCACGCCAGCGGGCGCAGGGGATTCCTGAAATCAGCCTAACCAGACGAGTCGTGCAGGCGCTCCCTCCCGTTTGTTCTTCCCGCTGGCAGGCAACGTGCTCGCGCCCGCCGGTACGGGTCGTTAGACGCCGAGATACTCGTGCAGCTT
Source organism: uncultured Alphaproteobacteria bacterium (assembly GCA_963808965.1). Taxonomy (GTDB): domain Bacteria; phylum Pseudomonadota; class Alphaproteobacteria; order Acetobacterales; family Acetobacteraceae; genus CAWEHU01. The sequence continues at coordinate 228,529 of CAWEHU010000012.1, read as the reverse complement.
GTCCATGCTCGCCTCGAGCATATGGTTCGGAATCATGTCGATCACCTTGCCATGCTCCATGACGTAGTGCCGGTCCGCGACCGTCGACGCAAACCGGAAATTCTGTTCGACGAGCAGTACCGTGAAGCCGCGGTTCTTGATCTCTTTGATCGTGCGGCCGATCTGCTGGACGATCACCGGCGCAATTCCCTCCGTCGGCTCATCCAGCAGAAGGAATTTGGCCCCGGTGCGCAGAATGCGCGCGATTGCCAGCATCTGCTGCTCGCCGCCGGACAGTTTCGTCCCCTGTGCGGTATTGCGCCGCTCCTTGAGGTTCGGAAACAGCGTATATATTTCATCTGTATCCATCCCGCCGGGCGCGATCACCGGCGGCAGAATGAGGTTCTCGGCCACCGTCAGCGAGGCGAAAATGCCGCGCTCCTCGGGGCAGATCGCGATCCCCGCCTTGGCAACGTGGTTCGAGGGAAGTTTGATCGTCTCTTCTCCGCGATAGCGGATGCTCCCCTCGCGACGCGGCACGAGTCCCATGATGGATTTCATCGTGGTGGTCTTGCCGGCGCCGTTACGGCCCAGCAAGGTCACGACTTCGCCTTCCCGCACCTCGAAATCGACGCCGTGCAGGATATGGCTTTCGCCATACCAGGCGTTGAGATCCTTAACCTCAAGCATCGGCAGACCCCAGATAGGCAGAAACAACTTCGGGATTTTTCGAGACGCTGGAGTAGTCGCCTTCCGCCAGCACCTGCCCGCGCGCCAAGACCGTAATCCTATCGCAGAGCCCCTCCACCACCGAGAGGTTGTGCTCCACCATGAGGATCGTGCGTCCTTCCCGCACCCGGCGGATCAGCAACACGATCCGGTCCACGTCTTCGTGCGTCATGCCCGCCGTGGGCTCGTCCAGCAGCATCATCTCCGGATCGAGCGCCAGCGTCGTGGCGATCTCGAGCGCTCGCTTCCGGCCATAGGAGAGCATTCCGGCCGTCGTCTCCGCGTAACCGGAGAGGCCGACGTCGAACAGCAGTTCGCGCGCCCGGTCGTCGTAGACGGTCAGCGCAGTCTCGGACCGCCAAAAATCGAACGACGCGCCCCGTGCGCGCTGCAAGGCCAATCGGACGTTCTCCAGCGCGGTCAAGTGCGGGAACACGGCCGAGATCTGAAAGCTGCGAACCAGCCCGAGGCGCGCGACCTGAGCCGGCTTAAGGCCCGTGATATCCTGGTCCTTGAACCGGATAGTACCGCGCGTTGGTTGCAGAAACTTCGTCAACAAGTTGAAACACGTCGTCTTCCCGGCGCCGTTTGGGCCGATAAGCGCGTGGATATTGCCCCTCTGGACTTTAAGGTCCACGCCGTCCACGGCGACGAAGCCGCTGAACTCGCGGGTCATACCCGACGTTTCCAGGATGGTGTCGGACATCCCGGATCCTCCCTCTTACATGCATAGCTGCTTTGCATATCGGCGGCTCCCGCGCAAGATTGTGTCCCCCCGAGGCCGCGAAACACAGCCGTTACAGCGCTGACGTGATTGCGCCGCGAACCGGGTGCAGTGTGATCCGCATGGACAAGCGTGGGATTTTCGGGGAGCGACCGTATATGGGGCATGAACTCATGTCCCTTTCCTCGCCTCCTTTTGCCGGATCCGGTTCCTGATGGAGCCGCGGAGGTCCTTGTCCGAGACCAGGCCGGACGAATGCGACGCGACATTGATCGTGGACAGCGCGGCGGGGGACCTCGCCGCCTTCGACCGGCTGGCCACAAGGCATCTCGGTCGTTTCTACCTTCTTGCTCTGCGTTTGGTGGATCACCCGGCGGATGCGGAGGAGATCGCACAGGAGGCGATGCTGCGCGTCTGGCGAAGCGCGGGGCGGTACGACCCCGCAAAGGGCAAGGCAGCAACCTGGCTCAACCGGATCGTTCTGAACCTTGCGATCGACCGGATGCGCTCGGCGCCTCCAGCCCGGACGCCACTTGCCGAGGATCTGCAAGACATGGCTCCGGACGCGGCGGCGATCTTGCAAGCCCGCCAGCAGCGGACGAGCCTGCTATCCGGGCTCGCTGCCTTGCCCGCGCGGCAGCGCCAGGCTCTGACGCTCACCTATTTGGAGGAGTTGGCGGCAAAAGAGGCGGCCCGGGCGCTCGGTGTTTCGACCCGCGGGCTGGAGGGACTGCTGAGGCGAGGGCGGCGCTTCCTGCGCGACTGGATGCGCGCCCGCGAGGTCTGACCCGTCGCCGTCCGCCTCGACTGGCCCGCCTATGAGGCCAGCTCAATTCCTTCATCTGCTCCACGCGCGCGGTCCCGCTCTGGATAGCTGGCCGGAGCCTGAGCGCCGGGCCGCCCGCCAGTTGCTCGCCAACTCCCAGCGCTGTCGGGATGCTTATCTTGCGGCTCTGGCCGCGGACGAGACCCTGGAAGCATCCGTGGATCCCGCGGTGCTGTCGCGCCTCGCCGCCGGCCTCCGGAGCCGGATGGTTCCTGATCGAAGGCCGCCCCGCAGCACGCACCGTCGGACGGTTCGCGTCCCGGTTGGCTGGGCGGCTCTCGCGGCCTGCGGGCTGCTGGGCGCCTGGGTGGGCTGGCTCGCCGCCCCTCCTCCGCCGCGGCCTTATTTGCTCGCCTCAGCGCAGATTACCGCTCTCGATGCTGATCCGCTGGACGCTGCCCCATGAACATACTGTCGATCGATCGCCCGCGCTCGGCCGGAGGCGGCCTGCTCGGCCTCTCCCTGGCGCTCAATGTGTTCCTGCTCGCCCTCATCGGCACGCATCTGCTCCGACCGGTGCTCCTGCCCGCCCCGGAAACGCGCTCGGAAAGCCGGCTCGACCAAATCGTCGCGGCGCTCCCGGCAGATGATGCCGAACGGTTCCGTGCCGTTCTCGATCGCGAGCGACCGGTTTACCAGCCCGCTCGGGAGTCCGTCTCCGCCGCCCATCGCGCCGTCGCGGCCGCCATCGCCCATGTGCCCTACGACGAGGCGGCAATCCGGGACGCCCTTCAGGAGTGGCAGGCGAATTGGCGCGGGTTCAGCGCCCGTTTCAGCCAAGTGTTCCTCGATGCCGTCGGCACGCTGTCCGACGAAGGGCGGGCGAGGCTGGCCCAGGCGAGCTTGGCCGAGGACGCGCGGCGGCGGAAGGCCGACTGAACCGCAGCTTATGCGCCTTCTGCCCCCACCCGCCCGGCTCGTGCCGCTGCTCCGCTGCTCTCTCCCGCTGCTCGGGTTGTTGCTGGCCGGGTGCGATCTCGGGCCGGATTACCGCAAACCGTTGGCGGAAATTCCGCCGGAGTGGCGGGCCACCCCGGCAAGCGCGGAAGCCGTCTGGCCTGCGGCCGATTGGTGGCGCGGCTTCGATTCATCGACACTGAACGCGCTGATCGCCGCAGCCCGCGCGCAGAACTTCGATATCGTGGCTGCCATCGCGCGCGTGCGCCAAGCTGACGCACAGGTGCGGATCGCCGGCGCGCCGTTGCTTCCGACCTTGGACGCGACCGGCAGCGCGAGCTGGCAGCAAGTCTCGTTATCGCGCCGTAGCTTCACAACCGGAACCAGCAGCACCGGCAGCGTCGCCACGACCGGCAGCACTGGAGCCTACACCGACGTGCGCCAGTACGGCGTGCAAGCCAACGCCAGCTACGAGCTGGATTTCTGGGGCAAGAACCGCGCCGCCTTGGAATCGGCTCAGGCGAGCGCCGTTTTCAGCCGCTTCGATCAGCAGGTGGTTGCGCTCACCGTCGTCACCAACGTCGCCAATACCTGGTTTACCGCGCTCGCGTTGCAGGATCGGCTGGCCGTCGCCCAACGCAATCTGGCCGACGCCGAGGAGACCCTGAAGGTGATCCGCGCGCGTCTCGCGGTCGGAACGGCCACCGCGCTCGACGTGGCCCAGCAGGAGGCGCTCGTCGCCGGAGAGCGCGCCGTGATCCCCAATCTCCGCAACCAGATCGAACAGGAGATCATCGGTTTGGGCCTCTTGGTCGGCCGCCCGCCGCAGGCGATCGACGTTCCCCCCGGCACGCTCACGCGCCTCTCCTTGCCGCCGGTGTATCCTGGGCTCCCATCGGAACTGCTCGTGCGCCGCCCCGATGTCGCCGAGACCGAGGCGCAACTCGTCGCCGCCAATGCCAACATCAAGGTCGCGCGCGCTGCCTTCTTTCCTTCGATCCAGCTCACCGGCGCGGGCGGGTTCCAGAGCTTCGCGCTGAGCACCTTGTTCGGCCCCGGCGCCACGATCGGCTCGCTCGCCGCGGGTCTCACTCAGCCGATTTTCGACGGTGGAACCTTGCGCGGCCAGCTCGAGCAGGCGCGCGGCCGCTACGACGAGCTGCTCGCGGATTACCGGAAGGCGATCGTCCAGTCCTTCACGGACGTCGAGAACGCGCTGACGGCGTGGCGCTTCACCACCGAGCAGGAAGCGCTCCAGCAGCAGGCGGTCGATACCGCGCGGAGGGCGGCGACCATCGCGCGAGCCCAGCTCGCCGCCGGGACGGTGGACATCACGACTGTTTTGCAAGTGGAAACGACACTGTTCAACGACGAGGACCTGCTCGCGCAGGTACGCCTTGCCCGCTACCAGGCACTGCTCAATTTGTACAAGGCGCTCGGCGGTGGCTGGACGCAGCCGGGCGGCCCGATTGTCGACCAGTTCCCCGGCCTCATGCCCGGCCGGCTCGGAGGCGGGCTCGCCTTGCCGGTGGGAGGAAACCTCAAGTGAAGCTCTGGCGCGCGGCGTAGGAAATGGCAGAGGACGCACCGATCATGCAGGTAACCACCCGCGACCGACCTGCCACCCGGACCAGGTCCGTGCTCCGGCGCGGCGTCACGCTGTTGCTTTGCCTGCTTGTCGTCGCAGCGATCGGCTGGGCGATCTGGTTCTGGCCGATTGCGCTCCGGCAATCGGCCGGGGCGCGATTTCGCCCGAGATCAGCCGATCCCGGTGCTGGTCGCCGAGAGCGCGCGCAAGGACGTGCCCATCTATCTCGACGGGCTCGGCACTGTGCAGGCATTCAACACCGTGACGGTCAAACCGATGGTGGACGGACCGCTGATCGAAGTGCGGTTCAAGGAAGGTCAGGACGTACACGTGGGCGACGTGCTCGCACGCATCGACCCGCGCAGCTTCCAGGCCGCGCTCGACCAGGCAGTGGCGAAAAAGGCGCAGGATCAGGCGAATCTGGCCAACGCCCGGGTGGATCTCGCGCGCTACCAGAAGCTTGCAGCGACTGCCTACACATCGGCCCAGCAGGCGGATACGCAGAAAGCCACGGTCGCACAGCTCGAAGCGCAGGTGCAGCAGGATCAGGCGCAGATCGACAACGCTCGCACGCAACTCAGCTACACGACGATCACCGCTCCGATCGAAGGCCGCACCGGCATCCGGCAGGTGGACGCGGGCAACATTGTACATGCCTCCGACACCACCGGCATCGTGGTCATCACCACTCTACAGCCGATCTCGGTCGTGTTCACGTTGCCGCAGCAAGCGTTGCAATCGGTCGCGGCCGCGATGCAGAACGGCAGTCCGGAGGTTCTGGCGTTCGCGCAAGGCGGGGACGGCGCGGCCGGCGCGGTGCTCGATCGCGGCACGCTCGCCGTCCTGGACAACCAAGTCGATCCAACGACCGGCACGATCAAGCTGAAGGCCACCTTCCCCAACCCGAACCATAAGCTCTGGCCCGGCGGCTTCGTCGGCGTTCGACTGAAGGTGGATACGGTTCACGACGCTCTCGTGGTGCCCCCGGCCGCCGTGCAGCGCGGCCCGCGCAGCCCTTATGTCTACGTCGTCAACAAAGATAATTCAGCCGCTCGCCGGCAAGTGACGTTGGGCCACGAGGACGCACAGAACGTCATCGTTTCGGAGGGCATTCAGCCCGGCGAAGCCGTCGTGGTGGACGGGGCCTCGCGTTTGACGGACGGATCGAAGGTCAGCGTCGTCCCGCCTGCCGGACCTGAGGGCGCGCCCGGCTCCGAGCAGCCGAGCGCGCCAGGCACCGCCTCGCGCCGGCACGGGCGATCGACGTGAGGCGCGGCGCAGCGGCCCTCGCATGAACATCTCCGCGCCCTTCATCGCCCGCCCGATAGCCACCTGGTTGCTGGCGATCGCGATCCTGCTCGCAGGCGCGCTCGGCTATCAATCATTGCCGGTCTCGGCTCTGCCGCAGGTCGATTTTCCGACGATCCAGATCACCACCCAGCTTCCGGGCGCCAATCCGGAAACGGTATCGACGCTTATCACCGCTTCTTTGGAGCGCCAGTTCGGTCAAATCCCCGGCCTGGTCACGATGACCAGTCAAAGCAGCGAAAGCACGAGCCAGATCACGCTGCAATTCGAGCTGAACCGCAGCATGGACTCCGCGGCGCAGGACGTGCAGGCGGCGATCAACGCCGCCGCCGGGACGCTGCCGACCAATCTCCCGTATCCGCCGGTCTACAACAAGGTGAACCCGGCCGACGCGCCGATCCTGACGCTCGCCCTGACCTCGGATGCGATTCCGATCGACCGGGTGAGCGACGCGGCCGACACGTTGCTACAGCCGAAACTCAGCCAGATCGATGGCGTGGGGCGGGTGACGGTGCAGGGCGGACTCCGCCCCGCGGTGCGAGTCCGCGTCGATCCGGCGCGGCTTGCCGCCTATGGGCTCTCGATGGAGGACGTGCGCACCGCCGTTGCGAACGCGAACGTGAATGGGGCCAAGGGCGGGTTCGACGGGCCGCGGCAAGCCATCGCGCTCGGCGCGAACGATCAGCTCATGTCGCCCGACAACTACCGCGGGCTCGTCATCGCCTGGCGCAACAACGCGGCAGTCCGCATTTCCGATGTCGGCGCTGTGATCGGGGGCGTGGAAAACGACCGCGTGGGCGCCTGGTATCGCGGCCAGCCCGCCGTCGTGCTGGATATTCAGCGCCAGCCCGGTGCGAACATCGTGCAGACCGTGGAGCGCGTGAAGCAGGAATTGCCGGCTCTGCAACGCGCGATTCCAGCGGCGGTGAAGCTTACGATCGTCGCCGACCGGACCGAGACGATCCGGGCTTCGGTCGCCGACGTGCAGTTCACGCTGGTCCTGGCCGTCGTGCTGGTCGTGCTCGTGATCTACGTGTTTCTCCGCTCCTGGCGCGCGACATTCATCCCCGGTGTCGCGTTGCCGCTCTCTCTTATCGGCACGTTCGGCGTGATGTCGCTGCTCGGCTACGGGCTCGACAATCTCTCGCTCATGGCGCTGACCATCGCGACCGGCTTCGTTGTGGACGATGCGATCGTCATGATCGAGAACGTGGTGCGCTACATCGAGGCGGGTGTCCCGCCGTTGCAGGCGGCCTATCGCGGCGCGCGCCAGATCGGCTTCACCATCGTGTCGCTGACCGTCTCGCTGATCGCCGTGTTCATCCCGTTGCTGTTCATGACCGGCGTGATCGGCAAGCTGTTCAAGGAATTCGCGGTCACACTTTCGGTCGCGGTGGTGGTCTCCGCGGTCGTATCGCTGACGCTCACGCCGATGATGTGCGGCCGCTTGCTCCGCCCCGTCGGTCAGGAAAAGCCAGGGCTGGTCGCCCGCGTCTCGGAACGCGCCTTCGATCGGATGCTCGCCGGGTACCGGCGAACGCTGCGCTGGGCGTTGGCCCGCCAGGCGATGATCCTGCTCATCGCGGTCGCGACGCTCGCGGGTACGATTTGGCTCTACGTGATCGTGCCCAAGGGCTTCCTGCCCCAACAGGATACGGGCGTGCTGGTCGCCATCACCGAGGCCGCCGAGAGCGTCTCCATCCCGCGCCTCGGGACGTTGCAGCAGCAGCTAGCGGAGATCGTCGAGCGTGATCCCGCGGTAAGCGGTGTTGTCTCCTTCGTCGGCGCGGGTACGATCAATGCCACCCCGAATGTCGGGCGTCTGACCATCGCGCTGAAACCGCTGAAAGAGCGCGACAGCGCGAGCGCCGTGATCGACCGACTGCAACGCGCGGTAGCCGACATTCCGGGAATAACGGTCTTCATTCAGCCGGTGCAGGATATCCAGATCGGCACGCGCATCAGTCGGACGCAGTTCCAATATACGCTCATGGATACCGATCCTGCCGAGCTTGCCCTCTGGGCGCCGCGCCTATTGCACGCACTCCAGAATGCGCCGGCGCTGCGCGATGTCGCGAGCGATCAGCAGAACGGCGGTTTTCGCACCTATATCCGCGTCGATCGTGCCGCCGCGATGCGCATGGGAGTCTCCATGCAAGCGGTGCAGGACGTGCTCTATGACGCATTCGGGCAGCGGCAAGTCTCCACGATTTTCGGTCAGGCCAACCAGTACCGCGTGGTCCTGGAGGCGGACCCGAGCTGGCAGGCCGACCCGTTTTCGCTGCTCCAGCTCCGGGTGCCGGGTTCCAACGGCGCGCAGGTGCCGCTTTCCGGCATCGCCTCCATCGAGCGCACCACGGCCCCGCTCGTCATCACGCACCAGGAACAGTTCCCCTCGGTCACACTCAGCTTCAATCTCGCGCCGGGCTATTCGCTGGGGAACGCCGTGCGCGCGGTCGCGGCGACGGAACGCGAGATCCAGATGCCGCAGACGATCAGCGGCACGTATTCCGGCGACGCGGCGGAGTTCGAGCGTTCGCTCGGGGCGGAGCCCTGGCTGATTCTTGCCGCCGTGGTGGTGATCTACATCGTGCTCGGCGTGCTGTACGAGAGTTCGGATCCATCCGGTCACGATTCTCTCCACGCTTCCGTCGGCCGGGATCGGAGCCCTGCTGGCGCTGATGCTCTGCGGCGCGGATCTCTCGCTCGTGGCGCTGGTCGGCATGGTGCTCTTGATGGGAATCGTCAAGAAGAACGCGATCATGATGATCGACTTCGCGATCGACGCGGAGCGCGAGCGCGGCCTCTCGCCGCTCGCCGCGATCGAAGAAGCTTCCTTGCTCCGCTTTCGCCCGATCATGATGACGACGATGGCGGCGCTGCTCGGAGCCCTGCCGCTCGTCATCGAGCACGGCTCCGGGTCGGAGCTGCGCTGGCCCCTCGGCGTGACGATCATCGGCGGCCTGCTGCTCAGTCAGTTGCTGACGCTGTACACGACTCCGGTGATCTATCTCTACATGGAGCGGCTGCAACTCCGCATAGCCGGCGCCAGGTACCGCGCCGGCGGCGGCGGAATGAGACGATGAACTTCTCCGCTCAGTTCATCGCGCGCCCCGTGGCGACCATGCTGCTGGCGCTCGGCCTCCTCATCGCGGGAGCGGTCGCCTACCGCTTTCTGCCGATCGCCCCCCTCCCGAGCGTCGACATCCCCACCATCATCGTGCTCGCAACTCGGCCCGGCGCCGCGCCCGAGACGATGGCGAACTCCATCGCCGCGCCGCTGGAGCGACGCCTTGGCGAGATCCCCGGCGTGACCGAGATCACCTCCACCAACTCGACCGGCGCGACATCCATCGTCATCCAGTTCGACATCGACCGCGACATCGATGGCGCAGCGCACGATGTGCAGGCGGCGATCAACGCGGCGACCGCCGATCTGCCTTCCGACCTGCCGCAGCGGCCGTACCTACCGCAAGATCAATCCGGCCGACATGCCAATTCTGACGCTGGCGCTTACCTCCGATACACTCTCGACCGCGCAAATCTACGATGCGGCGGATACGGTCCTCGGCCAGCGCTTATCGCAGGTCGAGGGCGTCTCCCAGGTGTCGGTGAACGGCGCCGAGAAGCCAGCCGTGCGCGTGCAGGTCGATCCGGTACAACTCGCCGCGGCCGGGTTGGCTGCCCAGGACGTATACACGGCGATTCGCGGCGCGAACGTTCTCGAGCCTGCCGGCGGCTTCCAGTCGAAGGATCGCGCCGAGACCATTGGCGTGAACGGCCAAATGTCGCAGGCCGAGGAATACGCGCCGCTGGTGCTCAAGGCCGGCGGCGGCGCGATCCTACGACTCTCGGATGTCGCCACGGTCATCAATGGCGTCGCGAACACCCGCCTCGCGGCGTGGGATGGCCGTCAGCCCGCGATCCTGCTGACCATATCGAAATCGGCGGGCGCCAACGTGATCGAGACGGTGGACAGGCTCAAGGCCCTGCTGCCGCAGCTCATGTCCTGGATGCCGCCCGACATCAAATTGACCGTTATCGCCGACCGCACGACGACGATTCGCGCCAGCGTGATCGACGTGCAGTATACGCTGCTCATCACCATCGGGCTCGTGCTGCTGGTCGTGCTGCTGTTCATGCGCCGGCTGATGCCGACGATCGCCGCCGCGGTCACCGTCCCGCTCTCGCTATGCGGAACCCTGGCCGGCATGTGGTTCCTCGGCTACTCGCTCGACAATTTCTCGCTGATGGCGCTGACGATCTCGGTCGGGTTCGTCGTCGACGACGCGATCGTCATGATCGAGAATATCTTTCGCCATATGGAGCGTGGCATGCGGCCGCTGGAGGCGGCCCTCGCCGGGTCACGGCAAATCGGCTTCACCGTCATGTCGATCAGCATCTCGCTTGTCGCGGTGTTCATCCCACTCCTGTTCATGGGCGGCATTCTCGGGCGGTTGTTCCACGAGTTCGCCATGACGCTGACGATGGCGATCGTCGTATCGGCGGCGGTTTCCCTCACCCTCACGCCGATGATCTGCGGCCGGTTCATGCGCACCCACGTCCACACACCGCCTACGGGGTTCTGGGGCCGTATCGACCGGGGCGTCGATCGCAGCTTCAACGTAGCCCAGCGCGGCTACGCGCGCAGCCTTGGCTGGGCGCTGCGGCACCGCCCGCTCATGCTGCTCGTTTTTGTCGCCACCGTGGTTTTCACGGTCCGCCTTTATGGCACCCTGCCGAAGGGCTTCATTCCCTTGCAGGACACGGGCCTGCTGATCGGCTCCGTCGTCGCGTCCCCGGACGTGTCCTTCCAGGCGATGGAGGAGCGCCAGAGGAAAGTGGTGGACATAGTGCTCGCCGACCCGGCGGTGCAGAGCGTGGGCTCGATGGTTGGGGTCAGCAGCGGTTGGAGCTCGCTCAACCGGGGCCAGATGTTCGTCACCCTCAAGCCCCTGTCGGAACGAAGATTGTCGGCCGAGGCGGTGATCGCGCGCCTGCGCGGGCCGCTGTCGAAGATCGGCGGCGTGCGGGCGACGCTGTTCTCCGCCCAGGATCTGCGGGGCGGCGGCCGCACCGGCGGGGCGCAGTACCAGTTCGCGGTCATCAGCCAGGATCTGGATGCGATGCGGCGCTGGACCCAGGCCCTTGAAGACAAGCTGAAGACGACTCCTGGCATCGCCGACGTGACCAGCGACCAGGACCGCGCCGGCCCGCAAGTCGATGTCCAGATCGATCAAGTTGCGGCCGCGCGCCTCGGCGTGAGCACGGCCGCGATCGACAATGCGCTGAACAATGCCTATTCCCAGCGGCAGATCTCGACCATCTACACCCAGCGCAACCAGTACAAGGTCGTGCTGGAGGTCGATCCACGACTGCAGCGCGATCCGTCACTGCTCGATCGGATCTACGTGGGCGCGGCGAACGGCAAGCAGATCCCGCTTTCGGCGGTGACGCATTTCGTCCGCGACACGGCGCCGCTCGCGGTCGATCACCAGGGTCAGTTTCCCGCCGGGACACTGAGCTTCAACACGGCGGAGGGAGTCTCGCTCGGGGAGGCGACCGCCGCCATCGAGCAGGCCGCGCGCGACCTGCGAATGCCGGAGGATGTGCGCACCGAGTTCGCGGGCAACGCGCGATTTCTGGCGCAATCGCTGAAATCCCAGCCTCTGCTGATCGGCGCGGCGCTGCTGTCGATCTACATCGTCCTCGGCGTGCTGTATGAAAGCCTCATCCATCCTCTGACCATTCTTTCCACATTGCCCTCCGCCGGTCTCGGAGCCCTGCTCGCACTCCTGGTCACAGGCACGGATCTGTCGATCATGGGCATCATCGGCATCGTGCTTCTGATGGGCATCGTGAAGAAGAACGCGATCATGCTGGTGGACTTCGCCTTGGAGGTCGAACGGGAGCGCGGGCTCACCCCGTTCGAGGCGATCCATGAAGCCTGCCTCGAGCGGTTCCGGCCAATCGTGATGACCACGCTCGCGGCCCTGTTCGGAGCCCTGCCTCTGGCCCTCGCCTTCGGCACCGGGGCGGAACTGCGGCGTCCGCTCGGGATCTCAATTGTCGGCGGACTGCTCGTCTCGCAGCTGCTAACCCTTTACACCACGCCCGTCATCTATCTGGCGTTGGAGCGTCTGGCCGGCCGCGGCCGGCCAATCGCGGCACCAGCGGCGACCGGCTGAGGACCCTCCACGGGTCCCCCGTACTGGGGATCGGTTCCCGAGGCCCGCACGCCTTCAAAATCCGAATGACGCGCCCGCCCTGCGCTTTTTATCACAGCGGCGATCTCGCCTTGTGGTTGCAGCTCACCTTGCATTAATCTCCTTATGGGAGAAATGTGGGCCGGGGTTCTCCTCTGTGAGGTCCCGAGCTTGAGACAATTGCGCCGGGATTGTTGCCTATACGGAAGCAAAACGTAAGGAAAAAATAGGAATCTAGTCTCTGGCTCAGCACTTATCCACAGCACTATACCGGAAAAATGAACTTCTCGATAAACTGCCGGTCATATTTGCTGTGCTTCGTGCGGCTGGACTGGTATCGACTTGCAACATCAGCGACGAACTATTCCCAATGCGAAGCAAAGTCTTCGATTTCGAGTAGTCGCCGACGGTCTTTGTAGATCGTCGTGGGTCCAGGATTTATCGTAAATCCTGTCCGGTCGTTGCAAAAAAGAGGCCTTTCTTTGGTCCGGAAGTAAAAGGGGAAATTATGCTTGCTCAACCCGTTAGCCGAAGCGGTTCTTGCCGCAAAAGACGAAATATCGGTCGAGATGGCAAATACGCCTGATCTTGTCAGGGAAGCCTATCGACTACGACATCAGGTATATTGTGTTGAGAATAACTATGAACCTGGTCGAGACGGCCTGGAATTCGATGAATTCGACATGCACTCTCGCCATGCCGTGATACGGCGGAACAGTACCGGAGAGATTGTCGGAACAGTTCGGCTGGTCTTGCCTCGCCTAGACGCGCTGAAGAGAACTCTTCCTATGCTGCGGGTATGCGATCCCGCGATGCTTCGGCATGTCCCTCTCGGTAAAGCCGGTGAAGTGTCGAGATTCGCTATTTCGAAGGCGCGGCGCGGAATGAGCAGCGCATCATGGCGGTGATGCGTCTCAGTCTGATACAGGCTGCCTTCGGCTGAGTGTGGAAGCCGGTCATACGCATTTCATCGGCGATATGGAACGCAGCCTCCTGCGCCTCCTGGGCGCGACTGGGGCCTATCTTGCAGCCCGCCGGTCCGCTCGTGAATTACCATGGCTGGCGTCAGCCGGCTTACGCGACTGGGACGTGCTGCTTCGACAGAATGGCTCGCGAACGCCCCGAGATCTGGGACTTCGTCACGGCAGGCGGGAAATGGTGGGGCAATTCGAGCGTTGATGACGCGGAACGCTTGGCCGCTTAACTTCTATACGAAAACGTTCCTCAAGTCGGATTAACGGGACTGGCCCGCCTCTCGGGGTGATCCACGTCGGGTCACCTCCGGCGGCGAGATGATTGTGCGCGGGTCTTGCGGAAGCGAACCCGACTTCCGAACGGCGGCAGCGGCCCCCGTTGCCGCCGTTATCACGTGGATGCGGGCGAGACCGCATATCGCGAACGTCACCGCCTCTCTTCGAAGTCAAAGCCATGGCGAAGGCTCGAATGGCAATGCATCGCTCCGCCGAGCACTCGCACCTGACGCGGCCCGGTGTGCCTCCGGTCGCCCCGAGTCGACGCAACCGCCCTTATTCGTGTCGGAATTTCTTACATGACCTCGGCCGGCATGGGCAGGAGACTAAGCCCGAACGGAGAGCCAAATAAGGCGAATGTACCTTCTCCATTTATCGCGTGAGGCGACATGTTCTCAAGAGAAGGTGGTCAGAAATCGACTGACAACCCGGCTCGCGGCCTTGTACCGTCGCAAAAAGCGGACTTCCCGTTGCGGGCGTACTACCGCGAAATTGGCGAGACTGTCGGATTAGCTTACAACTCCTCTCCTGCCATCGCGCTGACTTAAGCTGCCGTTTCAGCGACTTGGTCGTTGGCACGCCCGTTGCTTGAACTGTCCTAGGTGGCCAGACTATTGGAGTTTGTTCGCCAAGGGCAAATCGAGCCGAAGCAGGAGAGACGATCATGAGACTACTTAAAGGGTCAGCACGGGGTCTCTCCTGGCTACGGTGTCGTTTGCGGGTGCCTCCGCCGCCCCGACGGTCCGTTCACATGGACCCCGCAGCCGCATCCCGGGCGCCGATCCTAAATGGCGCGCCAATCAACTGATCCAAGCGTGACTACGGATTGTCAACATCACCAATAGGCAACCGGGGGCATTTTCGGAGCGGCGCTCCTGAATATCACGCATCTTCACAAACGGCGGCCAGACCGTTCGTTGCCGCTGGCTGCGGCACGAACTACACCCTCTACATTGATTTCTCCGGGACCGCCACCAGGCTCCGGGCAGCAACTTCCGCGACGGCCCCCCGACAGCCCGGTCGGAGCTCGGCATTCACAAGTTTGACTTACACACTATCGGGCTCAACCGGCCCGTGCCGAACTTCGCGATAACGCCGGCTGGTCCGACGATCACCGGCCCGGTTCGACCTTTCAGCCCTCGCCACCGGTATGCCTGATCAGTGGAACAGGCACTCTGAGCAACGTCAGGTGGTACCCAGCCCATCTCGCCCGCCGCGAACGTGGTCGTAAGCCTCACCCCGCTGCGAGGACTACGCCGGCTTCTTCACCTCGACCACCGCCTTCAGCGTTCTCTCTTGATCTATGTTGGCAACTTTACCGCGAATCACGGCACTGTCGGCATATCCGCGCGGTTCATCCTGATCGGTGGCGGCAACGCGTCCTCGAGGGCGGTGGCGGCAACGTGACCCTTGGGGCCACGCCAAATTCAACTCCGGAGCCCCTCTCGCTGACGCTGCTGGGCAGTGGCCTCGCAGGTTTGGGCTTGGTTCGCTGGGGCCGCAAGAAGAGCTAAGAAGGTCCTTGTAGCTTCACCTGTAAGGCGGCGCCGTGAGGCGCCGCCTTTTTCTCCGCGCGCTATCTTACGACGGCGCGTCACACACTCTCGCGGCCAAATGACTGGACCTGCCCGCTTCTCCTACGATCTCGCGTTCACGCGCAATCTCGGCTGGTTGAACGAGGGGGAACAACTCGCGCTTCGGGGTAAGTGCGTCGCGATCGCAGGAATGGGCGGGGTCGGGGGGGTCGAGCTCCTGACCTTGGCGCGGCTGGGCATCGGCCAATTCCGGATCGCCGATTTCGACCGGTTCGACATTGTCAACTTCAATCGCCAGATCGGCGCGACGGTCCAGACCATCGGCCGTCCGAAAGCCGCAAGTGCTGGAGGAAATGGCGCGCGATATCAATCCTGACTTGCGATCAGGCGCTTCGATTCCGGAGTTCGATGCCGCGAATATCGACCAGCTTCCTCGAAGGCGCGATCTCTTTGTGGATGGGTTCGACTTCTTCGTGCTGGATATCCGGCGCCGCGTATTCGCCCGCTGCGCCGAGCTCGGCATCCCGGCTGTGACCGCAGCGCCCATCGGGATGGGAACGGATTCCTGGCCTTTATGCCGGACGGCATGAGCTTTGAACAGTATTTCCGCCTGGAGGGCCAGCCGGAGAACGAACAGTATCTGCGCTTCTTGCTCGGCCTCACGCCCGCTGGCCTGCATCGCTCCTATCTCGTGGACCCCTCGCGTGCTCGACCTGGCCGCGCGCAAGGGTCCCTCCACCGTGGCAGGCTGCCAACTCTGTTCCGGGGTCGTCGCCGCGATGGCCCTGAAGCTGCTGCTCAGGCGCGGCGAGGTGCTGGCCGCACCCTACCACCATCATTTCGATGCCTACCGGGACAAGCTGGTCGTAACCAAGCTTCCGCAGGCAACGCGAGCCCGTCGCAACGGCTCAAGCTTGCTCATCGCGCCGGCGCGCCTTCGGCAAGATGGCGCAGCGCGCGACGGCGCAGCCCGCAATTCGCTCCGCACTCCCCGCTCGAGGAGATTCTGAACGCGGCCCGCTGGGCGCCCAGCGGCGACAATGAACAGCCGTGGCGATTTGAGATCCTCGGCGACGACGCCGTTCGCATTCACCTCGCCGCGCATTCGGTGGAAAACGTCTACGAATACCGCGACGGCGAGCCCCTGCTCCTCACCGGGCGGAATTTTGCTTGAGACCATGCGGATCGCCGCGACGGCCCATAGCCGGTCGCTGGAATGGCGGCTGGACGGCGACCAAGACCCGACCCGCATCGACGGTCCGCCTCGTTCCGGGCCGAAACTGGCGAGATCGATCCCTTTATACCTGTACCTCGGATTGCGGTCGACCGACCGTCGCCCTTATCGCACGCGGCCGATTACCGGCGCGGAGAAGGCCGCGCTCGAAGCCGCCTGGGCGACCAACTCGCGATTCGCTGGTATTCGGCATCGGAGCGAGCGATGGCGGTGCGCGCAGCTCAGCGCGAGAGCGACCGACATCCGGCTACGCACGCCGGAAGCCTTCCCGGTTCACCAAAGGATTATCGACTGGCAGCGGAAGCTGAGCCCGACCGGCATTCCCGCCTGCGCGCTCGGGCTCGATCGCGCGACGGTGCGGACAATGCGTTGGGCGATGCGGAGCTGGTCGCGTGCGCAATGGCTCAACCGGATTTTCGGGACGCGCGCCACGGCTGCTGCAAATCGACTATGCTCCCATCCTGGGCAGCGCCGGCTTTTTTACCATTGGGCTGACCGAAGGGTCGGCCTCTCCGGCCGGGCGCTTGCCAACCTGCTGGCAGCCGGCGAGCGAATCCAACGCTTCTGGCTGACCGCCACACGGCTCGGCTTGGCGATGCAGCCGCGCTTTGGCCGTGCTTAGTTTTGCCCATTACGGGGAGAACGAGATTGCCTTCACCGCTGATCCGGCTCTCCAGAAGAAGTCGCGACTGTTGGCGTAGGCGTTCAGGGAAGTATTCGGGGCGGGTACGGACGACTTCATTTTCATGGGCCGAATCGGCCAGCCTCGGCCAAAAAAGGATGTCTGCCGCTCGACCCGGCGCAGCTTGCCCGAGCTGCTCGTGAGCGGCGGGGCCGCGGAGAAGCTGAGCCCGGACTAGCCGCCATCGGAGCTGCTTCGGCTGTGCGCCGGTCCGTGGTTGCTGAGATTGAGCGCGGAGCCGATGAGCGCGAGATGCGAAAAGGCCTGCGGGAAGTTGCCGAGCTGGCGCTTGGTCCGGGGATCGTACTCCTCCGCCAGCAAGCCGACATCGTTGCGCAGCGACAGAAGTCGCTCGAAAAGTTCGCGTGCTTCCGCTTCACGCCCTTGCAGCACCCAATTGTCCGCGAGCCAGAAGCTGCAGGCCAAGAAAACACCCTCACCGGGCGGCAACCCGTCCGCCCCCGAATGCGTGCGATAGCGCAAGACGAATCCATCTACCGTCAACTCGCGCTCGATCGCCGCGACCGTACCTCTGACTCGCACATCGTCGGCAGGCAAAAAGCCAACCAAAGGCATCAATAACAAGCTCGCATCCAGCTCCTTGCTCCCATAGCTCTGCACGAAGCTGTTCTTCTCCGAATTGAAACCCTCGCGGCAGACGGAGTCGTGGATGGTCTGGCGCACGCTCCGCCAGCGGTCCAACGGCGCCTTGAGCCCGAATTCCTCCGCGCTTCGGACGGCGCGGTCCAGCGCCACCCATGCCATCACTTTGGAAAACGTGAAGTGCCGGCCATCACCGCGCACCTCCCAAATGCCCTTATCCGGCTGATTCCAAATCTGCTCGAGATGCTCGACCAGATTGTCCTGCAAACTCCAGCTATCTTCCGGGTCCGAAAGTCCGCCCTTGTTGGCCTGATACAGAGCGTCCATCAATTCGCCGTACACGTCGATCTGCAATTGTTCGGAAGCGGCGTTACCGACGCGCACCGGCCGCGCGCCCTGATAGCCGTTCAGCCACCCGACCTCCCACTCCGACAGTCGCCGCTCCCCCGCGAGGCCGTACAGGATCTGCAATCTGGTCCGGGCTGCCGGCGACGCTGCGATGCAGCCACGCCCGCCACGCCCTCGCCTCTTCCACGTAGCCCGCGTGAAGCATCGCGAGCAGCGTGAAGGTCGCATCGCGCAGCCAGCAGAACCGGTAATCCCAGTTCCGGCTGCCGCCCGGTTGCTCGGGCAGGGATGTGGTGGGCGCGGCTACGACACCGCCGGTCGGCACATAGGTAAGCGCCTTGAGCGTGATGAGCGAGCGTGTGACGGCTTCGCTCCACTCCCCGCGATACGTGCAACGCTTCGTCCAACCCGACCAGAATTCGTCGGTGGCGCGCAGCGCCGACGCGGGATCTACCTCGTGAGGAAGGTCCAGATGCGAAGGTCCGTGCGTCAGGACGAACGGCACTTGCTCGCCTTCGCTCACGGTGAACTCGCTAACCGTGCTCAGTCCTTCCCCGCGGAGCTCGGCCCGGGTGCGGAGCACCACCATGTCCGGCCCGGCGATCGCGCGCAGCCCATGCCCCTCATCCAGCCGCGTCACCCAGGGGACCGAGGCGCCATAGTCGAACCGGAGCACCAGCTCCATGCGGATACGCACCGTTCCGCCGCGTCCCTCGACGATGCGCACGACCGAGGAATTGGCGGAAAACGGCGGCATGAAGTCGATCAGCGCCACGCTGCCCTCGGCCGTGTGGAAAAGGGTCTCCAAGACCAAGGATCCAGCGCGATAGCTGCGGGATACCCGGATCACCGGGCCGCCGGGAGAAATCGCCCAGTGCCCGTTGCCAGGCGTCCCGAGCAGCGCGGCGAACAGGCCGCGCCATCGAAGCGCGGCCAGCACAGCCAGTCGATCGACCCTTGCCGGCTGACCAGCGCCGCCGTGGCGCAGTCCCCGATCAGCGCGTAATCCTCGATCGGCGGGGGGAAGTCGGAGAGATCGGACACGATGGCACCTGGCGGGACGGCAACGGGAGGAGAACGCGGGCACACCGGCCGCCGTTCACCGGAGCCGCGAAGGAACCGGACGTCGCGCTACAGATACTAGCCCCGCGCCACCGGAAACGCCTTCAGCTCGAACTCATTTGGTCCAAGAGCCAGTTGCGCATGAGGGCGCTGACCTCCTCCGGGCGCTCCATCGGCGCCAGGTGTCCGCAATGCGGGAACACCCGCAGTTCGGCACCGGGGATGCCAGCGGCTATCTCGGCGGCATGGTCCGGCGGTGTCAGCACGTCCCCGTCGCCCACTCCGACGAGGGTCGGAACTCGGATACCGGGCAGGTCGGGGCGGCTGTCCGGTCGATGCAGGATCGCGGTCTGCTGCCGCAGGAACGCCTCCTTGCCGACCCGCTCCGCCATTGCCGTCACCTCTCCGGCAAGCGTCGCATCGGAAAGGCGGTCAGGATGCAGGAGTTGCGGCAACAGTCTTGGCGTGACGCCCCGGAAGCGGCCGCGCCGCGCCAAGGCAATCAGCCCTCGGCGACGGCGGGATTGCTCCGCGGTGTCGGGCCGCGCGCTCGTGTCGAACAGACATAAACGTCTGACGCGCTCGGGCGCCCGGCGGAGCAAGGCGAAAGCCACGTAGCCCCCCATCGAGAGCCCGGCGAGCGCAAACCGCCCCGGCATCGCGGCCAGCGCCCGATCCGCCATCGCATCCACGCTGTCGTCCTCGGTCGTGTCGGCGACCGTTACCGAGGCGATATCCGCCAGCGCCTCGGCCTGATCGCGCCACAACCGGGCATCGCAGAGCAGCCCAGGCAGCAGCAGGAGAGGAATCTCGGACATGGGCTTTGGTTTTAAGGGCGGCGCGCATCCCGGCCAACCTTGACTTTCGCCGCATATCTCTTGATATGCGCCTGGTTACGCGCGAGAGGCCGTCTGCCTCCCTGGGCGCACGGGTCTCGGCGCCGCGCTGAACCCCAATCCATGACCGAGACCCGCAGCTTGACCGAGACCACGACTGCACGGGCGGAGCCCCCCGACGACGTTCAGATTGAGGGCGACGAGCCCGTCTCAAGCACGCCGGTCGCGGTGATCGAAGCTCCAGAGCCCCCGCGCGCCACATTTGCCGATCTCGGTCTCTCCGATCAGGTCCTGCGTTCGATCGAGGAGATGGGCTACCGCCACCCGACGCCGATCCAGGAACAGGCGATACCGTTCGTGCTGATGGGCCGGGACGTGCTAGGCACCGCGCAGACCGGCACCGGCAAGACGGCGAGCTTTGTCCTGCCGATGCTGGACATTCTCTCGGGCTCCCGTGCTCGCGCCCGGATGCCGCGCAGTCTGATCCTGGAGCCGACGCGCGAGTTGGCGTTGCAGGTGGCCGAAAATTTCGTTCAGTACGGCAAGCACCTGAAACTGACCCACGCCCTCATCATCGGGGGCGAAAGCATGTCCGACCAAAAGGACGTGCTCATGCGCGGGGTCGATGTCCTGATCGCGACGCCAGGACGGCTGATCGACATGTTCGAGCGCGGCTCCATCCTGCTCACCGATACGCAACTCGTGGTGATCGACGAGGCGGACCGGATGCTCGACATGGGATTCATTCCCGACGTGGAGCGGATCGTATCCCTGCTGCCACCGACTCGTCAGACACTGTTCTTCAGCGCCACGATGGCGCCGGAGATCCGGCGACTCGCGGACGCCTTTCTGCAGAACCCGAAAGAGATAGCGGTCTCCCGCCCCGCCTCGGTGGCCACCACCATCGTCGAGGGGCTCGTGCTGGTCGCCGAGCACGACAAGCGGGAGGCGCTGCGGCATTTGGTTCGGACCCAAAAGGTGCAGAACGCGCTCATTTTCTGCAACCGCAAGCGGGATGTGGACATTCTGCACAAATCCTTGACGCGGCACCGGTTCAACGTCGGTGCGCTGCATGGCGACATGGCGCAGACCGTGCGCTTCGCGACTATGGAGAAGTTCAAGGCCGGGGAGTTGCAGCTTCTGGTGTGCAGCGACGTCGCGGCGCGCGGCATCGACATCGGCGGATTGTCGCACGTGTTCAATTTCGACGTGCCGCATCATGCGGAGGATTACGTGCACCGGATCGGCCGCACTGGAAGGGCCGGTCTGGAAGGCCATGCCTTCACCATCGCGATGCCTGAGGATCGCTTCAACGTGGAAGCGATCGAGAAACTGATCGGGCATCCGATTCCGCCCGTTGTGCTCGAGGGTCTCGATCCGGTTGACTGGGTCGAAGAAGACGGGAAGCGTCGCCGGGGGCGGGGCAAGGCGAAGCCGAAACCGGCCTCGCGGGAGAAGCCCGCTACGACGGAAAAGCCGGCGGCCAGACCTCGAAAAGCGAAAGCGGACACGCCCGCACCGGCTTCCGGCGTCCGTCCCCCGCAATCCCGGCCCCGGGCCGAGCCCGCGAGCCAGGCGCCGCGCCGGGAACGCTCGCCACGGCGCGACTGGGCTCGTGCTGAGGAGGACCGGGCCTTCCGTGCTAGGATTCGGCGAGGAGGTCCCCGCCTTTATGCTGCTGCGCCGGAAATCAGGCCGAATCGCGAAAGAACCGGCGATCCAGCCGGTCACGCAACGGGAGAGTGACGCATGAACGTCGTGACGCAGGTCGGACAGGCCAAACAGGGTGGCGTGAAAGGCAAGCTCGGACCCTTTCAATGGGACGATGCGCTGCTGTTCAACGATCAGCTCACCGAGGACGAGCGGGCGATCCGCGACGCCGCGCACGTGTACTGCCAGGAACAGCTCTTTCCGCGCGTGCTGGAAGCCAACCGGCACGAGAAGTTCGATCGTTCCATCATGAACGAGTTCGGCGAGATGGGCTTTCTCGGTGCCACCTTGGAGGGCTACGGCTGCGCCGGCGTGAACTACGTTTCCTACGGCCTGATCGCGCGCGAGGTGGAGCGCGTCGATTCCGGCTATCGCAGCGCTTTCTCAGTGCAATCCTCGCTCGTGATGTATCCGATCTACGCGTTCGGCTCCGACGCCCAGAAGGAAAAATACCTTCCCAAGCTACGCACCGGAGAGTTCGTCGGCTGCTTCGGTTTGACCGAGCCGGACGGCGGCTCCGATCCGGGCTCCATGCGCACCCGCGCCAAGCGCGCCGACGGCGGATACCTGCTGAACGGATCGAAGACCTGGATCAGCAATTCCCCGATCGCCGACGTGTTCGTGGTCTGGGCCAAGGACGATGCGGGCGACATTCGCGGCTTCATCCTCGAGAAGGGGATGCAGGGGCTGACCGCGCCCAAAATCGAGGGTAAGTTCAGCCTGCGCGCCAGCATCACCGGAATGATCATGATGCAGGACGTGTTCGTGCCCGCGGAGAACATGCTGCCGGGCGTGAAAGGCCTGCGTGGCCCGTTCTCCTGCCTCAACAACGCCCGCTATGGAATCTCCTGGGGTGCGCTCGGAGCGGCCGAGTTCTGCTGGCACGCTGCGCGCACCTACACGCTGGATCGCAAAGTGTTTGGGCGTCCACTCGCGGCGACGCAACTCGTTCAGAAAAAGCTCGCCGACATGCAGACCGAAATCACCCTCGGGCTGCAATCGGTCCTGCGGCTTGGTCGCTTGCTGGACGAGGGCCGCGCCGCGCCCGAGATGATCTCCCTATGTAAGCGCAACTCCTGCGGCAAGTCGCTCGAAATCGCCCGCACGGCGCGGGACATGCACGGCGGCAACGGCATCGTCGACGAGTACCACGTGATCCGTCACGTGATGAACCTCGAGACGGTGAACACCTACGAGGGCACGCACGACGTTCATGCTTTGATCCTCGGGCGTGCGCAAACAGGCATTTCCGCATTCGCCTGACGCGCCCCGGGCAAGCACCGGGTCACACGCTATCGGTCCGGTTCGCCTCGATCCGGCGGCTCCAGCCCATTGCGCGCCAGAACGGCTCGGGCTTCGCTCGCTGACAAGAACCGGATCAGGGCTCGGGCCGCGTCCGGCCGGGCGGAGATCGCAAAGATGCCGGCGGAGAACGTCGTCACGCTCTGGATCGACGAAGGCAGGGGCCCGACGATGTCGATGCCCGCCGCCATCATCAGCTCGCTGATCTGCTGGATGGCGATCTCAACTTCGCCCCTCGCGGCCAGCTCGCCGGTAAAGCCGGTCGGGATAACCGTCGCCTTCGCGTTCACTTCGTCTGCTATCCCGAGCCGTTGGATCAGATCGGCGAAGAAGATGCCGCTCGCGCCGGCTCGCGAATAGGCGATCGAGCCTGCTTCGAGCAGCGTGCGTTTGAACGCCTCGACCGAGCTAATGTCGGGCCGTGGTCCTCCGGCGCGGACGGCCACGCCGACGACCGAGCGCGCCAGATCGGTCCGGCTGCCCGCTGCGAGCGTGCCCGCGCGCGTCAGCGCGTCGATCGCTTCCGCGGTGAGGATGGCGATATCGGCCGTCTCGCCTGCTGCGATGCGCGACAGGAGCGCCGCGGTGGGAGCAAACGCCGCCTCTATCTTCTCGCCGACCGCCGCCTCGAATGGCGGCGTGAGCTCGCGCATCGACCCCGTCAGCGCGAGCGTAGACATGACCGCGATCGGCGCGAGGGGAGCTTCGCTCGCCTGACCATTCATTGGCGCAACTCCGTCCCGGCGACCTGGGGCGCCAGCATCAGCATGGCGCAGCTTCGTAGGCAAGCCGGGCAAACCTGACGGCAAAACAGGTCTCTCGACCTGGATCATACGAGGTCTGTATCATTCGGCGGCAAGCCGCCCCGGCCGCCCCCGGTCGGAAGACGGCGACATAAGAGGAGGAACTCATGCGACTTCCCCGGCGCACTCTTCTCGGAACCGCAGCGGCTGCCGGCCTGCTGCACCGGCCCGCACGCGCCGAGAACCCGACGATTCGGATCGGCGTGCTGAACGATCAGTCGGGTCCGTACCGGGACGATGGCGGACCGACCAGCGTGATTTGCGTGCAGCAGGCCGTCCAGGAGTTCAACGCCGCGAAGCCCGGCCTCAACATCGATGTGATTTTCGCGGACCACCAGAACAAGCCCGACATTGGGGCCGGCATCGCGCGCCAGTGGTTCGATCAGGGCGATGTCGACGCGGTCGTGGATGTGCCGACCTCCTCCGTCGCACTCGCCGTGAACACGGTCTGCCGCGAGAAGAACAAGGTCATGCTGAATTCCGGCGCGGCGACGACCGACCTCACCGGCGCACAATGCAGTCCGAACACGATACACTGGACCTATGACACCTACATGCTGGCGAAATCGACCGGCGGGGCGATGGTGAAGGCCGGCGGCGATAGCTGGTATTTCATCACCGCCAATTACGTGTTCGGTCTTCAGTTGCAGCGGGACACCGAGCGGTTCGTGAAGGAGGCCGGTGGCACCGTGCTGGGCAGCAGCACCTATCCGTTCCCGGAGACCACGGATTTCTCCTCTCTGCTACTTCAGGCGCAAGCATCCGGGGCGAAGGTGCTCGGCTTGTGCAACTCGGGAACCGACACGATCAACTGCATCAAGCAAGCGCGCGAGTTCGGATTAATGGGGAACATGCGAGTCGCCGCGATGCTGATGTACAACAGCAACGTGCACGCCCTCGGGCTTGAGACCGCGCAAGGTCTGATCCTGACCGAGAGCTTCTATTGGAACCTGAACGACCGGACGCGCGCCTTCATGGATCGGATCAGGCCGAAGACGCCGAACCAGTGGCCGAACATGGTGCAAGCGGGCGATTACGCCGCCGTGTTGCATTATCTCAAGGCGGTGTCAGACATGGGAGCGGCGGCGGCAAAGGCGGATGGCCGCGCCGTGGTGGCGCGTATGAAGGCGATGCCGACCGACGACGACTGCTTCGGGCATGGCACGATTCGCGAGGATGGTCGCAAGCTGCATCCGAGCTACCTCTTCGAGGTGAAAAAACCTTCTGAGAGTTCGGGACCCTGGGACGGGCTAAAGCCGATCGCGACCACCCCCGCAGACCAAGCGTTCCGGCCTCTAAGCGAAGGCGGATGCCCGCTAGTCCACGTCTGAAGTCCGCGTTGGCGACCCCTCCCCTGGCGAGAGGAGATCACGAAGGGGTCAGTCCGCCGCTCTAAGCCCCGCTCGATAGCGCCGCCATCTCTCGACGTAATTGGCGGTGCCAGCACGCATTCTCTCGGCCTGCTCCGGACTGACTTCGCCGACCACCTTGCCGGGAACGCCTTTTACCAGGGAGTTGTCCGGGATCTCCTTGCCTTCCGAAACGAGCGCCTTCGAGCCGATGAGGCAGTTGCGGCCGATCTTGGCTCCGTTCAGAACGACGGCGCCAATGCCGATCAGCGAGCCTTCGCCGATGCTGCAACCATGCAGCATCACGAGATGCCCCACCGTCACGCGCGGACCGATCGTCAGCGGGAAGCCGGGATCGGTGTGCAGAACGCAGTTCTCCTGAACGTTGCTGTCCTCCCCCACGGTGATCAACTCGTTGTCGCCGCGCAGCACCGCGCCCCACCAGATGGATGCGCCCGGCTCAAGCCGCACCTTGCCGATGACAACGGCGGTGGGTGCTATCCAATGATCGTCGTTCTCGGTCGCGGGTTCGATGTGATCCAGCGCGAACTTCATGGCCCGTTCGTGTCCTTTGCTCAGAACTCGACCTTGTCGCCGCCCTTCAAATCCAGAATGCTCCGCGCGTCGGCCGGCGTCGCGATCTCAAGGCCGAGACCTTCCAGGATCCTGCGTACCCGCTGCACCTGCACCGCGTTGCTTTCCGCGAGCTGCCCGGGGCCGATCCACAGATTGTCCTCCAAGCCTACGCGCACATGCCCGCCCATGGCGGCGGCCATCGCCGCAATCCGCATTTGCGCCCGTCCCGCACCCAGAACCGACCAGCGATAGGCGTCCCCGAGCAGCCGGTCGGCGGTGCGCTTCATGTGCAGCACGTCCTCGGGATGCGTGCCGATCCCGCCGAGAATGCCGAACACGGTCTGCACGAAAAGCGGAGGCCGCACGAGGCCTCGGTCGAGGAAGTGAGCGAGGTTATACAGATGAGCCGTGTCGTAACACTCAAACTCGAAGCGCGTGCCGTTCTTGCTCAGGCTCTCCAGCACATATTCGATGTCCTTGAACGTGTTGCGGAAGATCAGATCCCGGCTGGCCTCCAGCGCCTCACGCTCCCAGGCGTGCTTGAATGTCTTGTAGCGGTTCAACATCGGGAACAGGCCGAAATTCATCGAGCCCATGTTGAGGGACGCGACCTCCGGCTTGAAGGTCGCCGCGGGCTTCACCCGTTCCTCGACCGTCATCCACGGGGCGCCGCCGGTCGTCAGATTAACGACGCAGCCGCTTCGCTGCTTGATGACCGGCAGAAAGCGGCCAAACGCGTCCGGACTCTGATCGGGGCGGCCGGTTTCCGGATCGCGGGCGTGCAGATGAACGATCGCGGCCCCCGCCTCCGCCGCGCCGATCGCTGCGTCGGCGATTTGCTGCGGGGTGACCGGCAGGTGCGGCGACATGGAGGGCGTATGGATCGCCCCGGTGATCGCGCAGGTGATGATAACCTTGGATGCTTCCGCCATGACTGCCCCTCGCGTTCTGGTTCCGCGCTTCAGGCACCGCTTGTTCCGGACGAACGGCGACCGTTCGGAACAAGACTAGGCGCAGCGGTGACGAAGTGACAATGCCGCCTTGCGGGGTAGCGAGGCTACCCCGGCATTATGAAGTCAAAGACGAGATCAGGGCTTGAGCTTCTCGGCGCCTTGCGTGACGGCGTGACCCGTTGCCGAGACATCTTGTCCCGCCCCGGCCATCGTGTTGCAGGCGCTCAGTGAACCCGCCAGTCCCGCCAGCATGAGCAGAGTGAAGCCAACGGCCAAAGTTTTGCGCATACCCCGTTTCCTCCGGATCAACCTAGCGCCGGTGGGCGCCTGTCCTGCAACGAGGCAAGAAGCAGGATGGTTCCAGGATGCGACCGCCGCCACCCCAGCAGCCAACCCAGCGCTCAGACGTGGAAGCTCTCCCCGCAGCCGCAACGGCCCTTCTCGTTCAGGATTCGTGAACGTGAACCCGGAGGCGAGATTCTTCACCTCGTAGTCCATGACCGTGCCGATCAAGAACAAAGACGCCTTCCGGTCGACCAGCACGGTCACGCCCTTGTCCGTGACCACCTCGTCACCGGGGCCGGGGGCCTCCACCCACGTCATGTCGTAGGAGAGCCCGGAGCACCCTTTGGTTCTGACGCCGATGCGCAGCTTCTTGCCTTGGCCACCAGTCTCGTACAGCCGGCGAAGGCGCTCCGCGGCGGTGTCGGTCAGCGACATCAGCGGCGGCAGCGCGCGAGCTCTTTTCGGGGCAGTCGTGGTCGCGGTGTTGCTCATAATATATCGTAGATCGTGTCGGGTCAGAACATGTTCAACTGAAGCCGGGCCTCTTCGGTCATCCGGCTCGGATCCCAAGGCGGGTCCCAAACGGTGTCGACGTCGCAGGAACTCACCCCCGGAACGGCGAGCACGGCCTCGCGAACCTGCTCGGGAAGCTCCTGGGCACTGGGGCAAGCCGGGGCGGTCAAGGTCATTTCCACCTTTACCCGGCCGTCCTCCTCGATATCGATCGCGTAGATCAGACCGAGCTCATAAATGTTCACCGGGATCTCGGGATCGTAGATCGTCGCGATGGCGTCGATTATCGAGTCAGTCGTCAGCGCCGGCGCGGTCTCGCCTTCGGGCGTCCAGGCACCGTGCCCGCCGCGCAATTCGTTCTGCTGCGTGTCGCTCCGCAGCGCGGTGGCGTCATTCACTGGTGGCCTCCTTGGCGCCGTCGAGCGCGGCCAATAGCGCGTGCCACGGCAGCGTGGCGCATTTCACGCGAGAAGGATACTCGTGCACGCCGGAGAGCGGCTCTAGCCGTTCCAGGGCCTCTTCCAGCGCCGCCTCGCAGGACGCGCAGGTTCCGGTGCGCGCCAACTCGCTGAATGCGCTGAACAGCCGGCGCACATCCGCTTGCGAGCGGCCTTCGACCGTCTCCGCCATCAGGTCGGCGGACGCGACGCTGATGGCGCAGCCACGCGCCTCGAAGCCGAGTTGCGCGATGGCGCCGTCCGGCTGGTATTTGACCCAGAGTTGTACCCGATCCCCGCACATCGGATTGTCGCCCTTGGCGCTCGCATCGAAGCTCTCGAGCCGGCGCGCGTGCCGCGGTCGCTGGCCATGATCGAGAATCACCTCCTGATACAGATCGCGCAGATCCTCGAACATCAGGCTCGGGCCTTCATGAAAAGAACTCCCGCACGCGCGCCAGCGTGTCGGCGAGTGCGTCGATCTCGGCGTGCGTCGTGTAGACACCGAAGCTGGCGCGCGCCGTGCTTTCCACTCCGAAGCGCCGCATCAGCGGCTCCGCGCAGTGATGTCCCGCCCGGACCGCGATCCCCTGGCGATCGAGCAGCGTCGCGACATCATGTGCGTGGGCGCGGTCGAGTACGAACGAAACAACGCCTCCCCGATCCTGCGCGCGGCCAAGGACATGCACGCCCTCGATCGCCGAAAGCCGGGCCAGCGCGTGATCGGTCAGCGCCGCCTCGTGCGACGCAATCGCCTCGTAACCGATCGACTCGACGTAGCCGACCGCCGCCTTGAGTCCGATCGCCTCCAGGATCGCCGGCGTGCCCGCCTCGAATTTGTGCGGGACGTGCGCCCAGGTCGTGTGCTCCCAGCTCACGGATGAAATCATGTCGCCGCCGCCCATGAACGGCGGCATCGCCTCGAGCAGTTCGCGTTTCGCCCAGAGAACGCCGATGCCGGTCGGCCCGTATAATTTGTGGCCGGTGAAGGCGTAGAAATCGCAATCGAGCGCCTGCACGTCGACGCGCCGGTGCACGATCGCCTGCGACCCGTCGAGCAGGACCTTCGCTCCGTGCGCATGGGCGAGCCGCACGATGCGCTCGGCGGGAGTATAGGTGCCGAGCACGTTCGACATGTGGGTCATCGCGACGAGCCCGACCTTGCCGTCGGCGAGCAGCCCCTCGTAGGAAGCCATGTCCAATTCGCCGGCGTCGGTTACAGAGGCCACCCGCAACTCGATGCCGTGCGCGTCGCGCAACATCTGCCAGGGAACCAGGTTCGAGTGATGCTCCATCTCGCTGATGAGCACCGCCTTACCGCGCCGCAGGATGCCGCGGCCATAGCTGTACGCGACGAGATTGATCGCCTCCGTGCTGTTCCGGACGAAGACGATCTCCGCACGGTCCGGCGCATTGATCAAACCCGCGACAACGTCGCGCGTGCCCTCATACGCATCGGTCGTGCGTTCGCTCATCCAATGCAAGCCGCGATGCACGTTCGCGTATTGCGTCTCCATCGCCTCGGTCATCGCCTCGATGACGGCGCGCGGTTTCTGGGCGGATGCGGCGCTGTCCAGGAAGACCAGGGGCTTCCCGCGCACCGTCTGCTGAAGAATCGGGAAATCCTCCCGAATCCGGTTCACGTCCAACACGGCGGGGCGGATCGTGACGTTCATGCGGCCTGCCTTTCCCACCAGCGCTCCACCGCCTCGTCCAACGCGGCCCGGACGGTGTCGTCACCGACCGCATCGAGCGCCTCGGTGAGAAAGGCACGCACCAGGATCGCGCGCGCCTCCGCCTCGGGCAAGCCGCGGCTGCGCAGATAGAAGAGCTGGTTCGGATCGAGCTCGCCGACCGTGGCGCCGTGGCTGCACTTGACGTCGTCGGCGTAGATCTCGAGCTGCGGCTTGCTGTCGATCTCCGCTTCCGGCGAGAGCAGCAGCGCCTGGTTCATCTGATACCCGTCGGTTTTCTGAGCCCCGCGTGCGACCTCGATTTTGCCTTGAAAAACACCGCGCGCCCGCCCGGACAAGACGTTCTTCACCGTCTGCCGTGAGGTGCAGCACGGCGCATCGTGCGAGACGACGGTCGTGAAGTCGGCGTGCTGCACCCCGCCCAGGAGCTGAGCACCGTTCAGATGAGTTGTCCCATGATCTCCGGCAAGGCGCGCGTGGATTTCGGTGCGGCATACACGCGCTCCGAGGTTGAGCGCGAAACTGTCGTACGTGGCGCGGGCGGCGACGAGTGCGTACAGCGTCGAGAGGTGGTAGGCGGACTGCAATTCATCCTGCAACCGCACATGCGTCAGCACGGCGTCCTCGCTCACCCGCGCTTCCGTAACGGGGTTGTGCAAGTAGGTTCCCCCGCCGGACGACATTTCGACCAGCATCAGGCGCGCGCGCTTTCCCAGCCGGACCGTATGACGAGGATGGAAAGCGACCGGGCGGCCCGGGGCATCCGTTCCCAGGCTGATAAGTTGCACGAGCCCGGCGTCGACACCCTCGGGCACGACGATCACGGCCCCGTCCTCGGCCAGCATCGTGTTCAGCGCGACGAGCGGCTCGCTTTCGGGACGGGCGAGCGTGCCGAAATCCGGACTCTCGGCGAAGTTGTCGATCCGAATGCCGGCCGGAAGCGCCGAAAAATCCTCCCGGAACCGGCCATCTACGAACACGAGCCGCGGCCCTTCCAGCAAGGGAAGAAACGAGAGCAGGTCGGCGCAGTCGGCCAACGGCGTGAGCGGTTCGTGAAACGACGCCTCGGCAACGGGGCGCAGGCTGGTATACTTCCAAGCCTCCTCTCGGATCGTCGGCAGGCCGGAAGCGCGGAACAGCGACGCGGCGCCTTCCCGGATCTGACGATCTCCGGGCAAGCGCTCCTTCAACCCGTCGAAGCGGGCGAGAAAGCCATCAGCGCCGGTTTGCGAGACCGCATTCATGCCGCCTCCGCCTCGATGCCGGCGTACCCCTTGGCCTCCAGCTCAAGCGCGAGTTCCGGCCCACCCGACCGCACGATCCGACCGTCCGACAGCACGTGCACGCGATCCGGCACGATGTGGTCGAGCAGCCGCTGGTAATGGGTGATGATGAGCGCGGTGAAATCCGGGCCGCGCAGATGGTTGACGCCCTCCGCCACGATCCGTAGCGCGTCGATGTCAAGCCCGCTGTCGGTCTCGTCGAGAATGGCGAGCCTCGGGCGGAGGATGGCCATCTGCAACACCTCGTTCCGCTTCTTCTCGCCACCGGAAAAGCCGACATTCACATTCCGCTTCAGCAGATCGTCGGGCATGTGCAAGCGCTTGGTTTCCGCCCGCGCCAGTTTGAGGAACTGCACCGCGTCCAGTTCGGGTTCCCCGCGCGTGCGGCGAATCGCGTTCAACGCCGTACGCATGAAGTTGGCGTTTCCAACGCCAGGGAGCTCCACCGGATACTGGAAGGCCAGGAACAACCCGGCGGCCGCGCGCTCCTCCGGCTCCATCGCCAGCAGATCGCGTCCATCGAAGGTGACGCTGCCGCTCGCCTCGTAATCCTCCCGCCCGGACAGCACGTAGGACAGCGTGGACTTGCCGGAGCCGTTCGGCCCCATGATCGCATGCACCTCACCCTGCGGCACGCTGAGGTCGATCCCCTTCAGGATCGGCTTGCCTTCGATGGAGGCCGTCAGGCCGCGAATTTCGAGCATTCCTCCGTTCCCTCAGCCGACCGAGCCTTCGAGGCTAACGGCCAGCAACTTCTGCGCCTCGACCGCGAACTCCATCGGCAGCTCCTTCAACACTTCCTTGCAGAACCCATTGACGATCAGGTTCACGGCGTCCTCCTCCGACAGCCCGCGTTGTCGGCAGTAGAAGAGCTGGTCCTCCGCGATCTTCGATGTGGTCGCCTCGTGCTCGACCTTCGCGGTCGGGTTCCGGCTTTCGATATAGGGCACCGTATGGGCGCCGCACTGATCGCCGATCAAAAGGCTGTCGCATTGGGTGTGATTACGCGCGCCCTTCGCCTTAGGCAGCACGCGCACGAGACCGCGATAGGTGTTGTCGGACCGCCCTGCGCTGATGCCCTTTGAGACGATGGTGCTGCGGGTGTTGCGGCCGATATGGATCATCTTGGTGCCGGTATCCGCCTGCTGGCGGTTGTTGGTGACGGCAACCGAATAGAACTCTCCCACGCTGTCATCCCCCTGAAGGATGCAGGAGGGATACTTCCAGGTGATCGCCGATCCGGTCTCCACCTGCGTCCAGCTGATCTTGCTGCGGGCGCCCCGGCAGGCTCCGCGCTTCGTGACGAAATTGTAGATCCCGCCACGACCTTCCGCATCGCCCGGATACCAGTTCTGCACCGTGCTGTATTTGATCTGCGCATCGTCGAGCGCGATCAGCTCGACGACGGCCGCGTGCAGTTGATTTTCGTCCCGCTGCGGCGCCGTGCAGCCCTCGAGATAGCTTACATAGCTCTTCTCCTCGGCGATGATGAGCGTGCGCTCGAACTGGCCGGTATTGCGCGCATTGATACGGAAGTAAGTGGAAAGCTCCATCGGACAGCGCACGCCTTTCGGCACGTAGACAAAGCTGCCATCCGTGAACACGGCGCTGTTGAGCGCCGCGAAGAAATTATCCGCCGTCGGCACCACGCTGCCGAGATACTTGCGCACTAATTCCGCGTGGTCGCGCACCGCCTCGCTGATCGGGCAGAAGATGACCCCGGCCTTTTCCAGGGTCTTGCGGAAGGTGGTAGCCACCGAGACGCTGTCGAATACCGCATCCACCGCGACGTTACTCTCGCCGTCCTCCACCCCCGCGAGGATCGCCCGCTCCTTCAGCGGTATCCCGAGCTTCTCATAGGTCTTGAGCAGCTCCGGATCGACCTCATCGAGCGACCGCGGCCCGGGCTTCTTCTTCGGCGCGGCGTAGTAGTGGATGTTCTGGTAGTCGATCGGCGGGTGATGCACCTTGGCCCAGTGCGGCTCTTCCATTGCCTGCCAGGCCGCGAACGCCTTCAGCCTCCAAGCGAGCAGCCATTCCGGCTCGCCTTTGCGCGAGGAGATAAGGCGGATCGTGTCCTCGCGAAGCCCTTTCGGGGCTATGTCCATCTCGATATCGGTCTCGAAGCCCCACTTGTAACCGGACTGGGTGACCGACTGGACGGTATCGAGCGTTTCGGTGACGGCAGGCATTGGACTTCCCTACTCGGCTACGGGCACGTGAGCGACCGGAAGCGGCGCTTTTGCCGGAACGCGGAAAGGCCGCGGAATAGCGGCCTCCTGCATGTCGGCCAAGGTGATCGCGGAGAGCGCCTGATTGATCGCCTCGTTCACCGGGTCCCACCGCCCCCGCATCGGGCAGAGATCGAGGGCCTCGCAGCTCGTATGAGACCCGTCGACGCAGGCCGCCAACGCAATCGGCCCGTCAATCGCCGCGATCACGTCGGCGATGGGGATGGAAGCCAAGGGCCGCATCAGACGATAGCCGCCCCGCGCGCCACGCTGCGAGGCGACCAGACCCCTCCCAGCCAACGCTTTCAAAACTTTGGCGACCGTCGGCTCGGGAATACCGGTGCCGGAGGCAATTCCGGGCGAGGTCTGGACGGTGTCGCCGCTCGAAAGACGGACGAGCACCACAACCGCGTAGTCGGTCAGCTTCGATAACCGCAGCATTGGAGCCTATGTGTGGCTAAGCGGACCCAGGCGGTCCTGATTGCCGGGACATGGCTCATCGGGGCTACAGCGTCAAGAGGTTGAGCGCAGCAGACGGGTTCACAATCCGCTCCGGGCCGCTTAAGGGTCGCGTGGCTGCCAGAGGAGGCGTGGATGGCCGAATCGCTGCTCGCAGGCAAGGTTGCCGTAGTCACCGGGGCCGGAGGCGGCATCGGCCGGGCTATCGCCGTGATGATGGCGGGGGCGGGGGCGCGGGTCATCATCAACGATGTCGGGGCGTCCCTCTCCGGCGAGGGCGGCTCGGCAAGTCCGGCCGAGGAGACCCGAACCCTCATTCGCGAACGCGGCGGCGAGGCCGAGATCAGCACGGACAGCGTCGCGGATTGGAACTCCGCCCAGAAGATCGTGGAGGCCGCGCTCGATCATTTCGGCAGGATCGACGCCGTGGTGAACAACGCGGGCATCCTGCGGGACGTGATCTTCCACAAGATGTCGCCCGAGGATTGGCTGGCCGTTATCGGGGTCCATCTGAACGGCAGCTTCTTCGTCTCCCGAGCGGCCGCCCCGCATTTCCGCAACCAGGGAAGCGGTGCCTTTGTTCACATGACCAGCACCTCCGGCCTGATCGGCAATTTCGGTCAGGCCAATTATGCGGCTGCGAAGCTCGGGATCGCGGCGCTCTCGAAGTCGATCGCGCTCGACATGCGCCGTTACGAGGTGCGCTCCAACTGCATCGCGCCCTTCGCCTGGAGCCGTATGACCGAGGCGATTCCCGCCGCCACACCGGAGGAACAGGCCAGGGTGGCGCGGATGCAGCAGATGACCCCCGACAAGAACGCGGCGCTCGCCGTGTTCCTTGCGTCCGACGCGGCCAAGCAGGTAACGGGCCAGGTGTTCGGTACGCGGCTCAACGAGATCTTCCTGTTCAGCTCCCCGCGCCCATTCCGGAGTCGTGCACCGAGCCGAAGGGTGGACCCCGGAGCTGATCGCCGAACATGCGATCCCGGCCCTCAAGCCCTCCTTCGTGCCGCTCGACCGCAGCGGCGACGTGTTCAGCTGGGACCCGGTCTGACTTACGCGGACCTCCAGACCGAGACGTCCCGCACGACAAGACCTTCCGCCTCCAGCTTGAGCAGATGCGCCAGCACGTTGCGCTCGGCCGCGCGTCGCAACATCGGCTCCGTCTGCGAATACAGCGCGTTCATGATGGCGTGCGTCCCCGCCGGCCCGGTGATGGTCAAGGCTTGCAGGATCGCGCGCTCACGCTCTTGCCGATGGTGCAGCAGCGCCTCCACCAAGTTGCGCGGCTCGGGCAGCGGCGGCCCGTGGCCGGGCAAGAACACATCGTCGTCGCGGTCGAGCAAGCGGCGCAGGCTCGCGAAGTAGTCCCGCATATTCCCGCCGGGCGGGCTGACGATGCTGCTCGACCAGGACATCACATGGTCGGCGCTGAACAAGACGCGCGTGCGATCGGGTGCCTTCAGGGCAAAGCAGAGGTGATCGGATGCGTGCCCCGGCGTATGCAGCGCGCCGAAGCCGGCGATGGTGTCACCGTCGTTTAGTCCGATATCGGGTGCGAAACCTTCGAGCGCACTGACCGCGAAAGCCGCGACCGGCGCCCCGGTTGCCTGCTTCAGCCCCGGCACCGCGCCGACGTGATCGAGATGCGTATGGCTGAGCAGGATGAGCGATATTGCCTCCCCGGTCGCCTCCAGGATGGCCTCTATGTGTTCGGGCCGGTCGGGACCCGGATCCAGCACCACGACTCCCTCCGGCCCGTCGATCAAATAGGTGTTGGTGCCGTGATAGGTCATCGGGCCGGGATTGGCCGCGACGATGCGACGAATGCCGGGCAGCACCCCGAGGGGGGGTCCCCGAGGGGGCTCGGTCTCGGTCAGAAAGCCCATGCGGCCCCCGTTTTCTGCTTAGCCGGTCAGGCGAGCACGGCTTCGGCCACCATGCTGACCGCGCCCTCGTGGTCGCGCGTTTCCAGCCGCAGGATTCCGTCCTGCTCCCAGCCAAGCAAGGTGAGGTCGTTCTGATGGAAAGCCGGCCTCCGACCGCGGAAGCCGAAACGGGTGATGTAGCTTCCTGGCCGGTTGCGCCGCACGAGATCGGCGAGCAGCGTCGCCTGCAACGGCCCGTGCACGACCAGCCCGGGATAGCCTTCCTCCTTGGTGACGTAGTCGAGGTCGTAATGGATACGGTGGCCATTCGCGGTCAGGGCTGAGTAGCGGAACAGCATGACCGGATCCGGCCGCACGGTCCGGGTGAACGCGCCTTCCGGCGGCGGCGGGGCCTTTTCCGCCGGCTTGACCGCGGCACCTTCCGCACCCCGGTAGACGATATCCTGTTCCTCGGCGATGCATAGGCCCGGCGGTCCGTGGATCTCATGACGCACGGTCACGAACACGAGCCGGCCGGTGCCGCCGGTCTTTTCCTCGACTTTGAGGATGGTGCTGGTGCGCCGGACGGTATTCCCCGCGCGGAGGTCGCCCATGAACTCGACCCGCCCGCCCGCCCACATCCGGCGTGGCAGGTCGTTGACAGGAGGAAGAAAGCCGCCGCGCTTCGGATGGCCGTCGGGTCCGAGGCCCGAAGCCGGCGCCCAGTCCTGGAACAACATCCAGTGCCAGAGCGGCGGCAGCAGGTCGTTCGGTGACACTTCCGCTTGCGGTACATCCAGCGTCGCCGCAAGACCACGGATCAGCAAGGGCCAGACCGTATCGGTGCGCTTCTCGGTGGTCCCGACATACTCCTCGTAGGCCATGGGTCAGTCCTTCCGGATGTAGACGCGATAGCGGTCCCATTCGGCGCTGAGCCGGTAATGCGACCAAATCTGAGCGAAGAGCGGGTTGCGGATGAAGTACGCAACGAAGTCGAACTCCTCGCCGCACCAGAGTATGCCAGGTTGTCTATCCACCACCACTGCCGCGGGCGGCGCCTTCGCGAAGTCCTCGGCGACGGTACGATAAACGAAAAACTCCGGCCGACCCATCTCCGAAGCTTCGCGATAGCGACGGCCGTCCGACGAGCATTGCCGGTAAGCACCTTGAAGCGGCCACATGTTCATCGTGCGCGAGGAGGATCGCACGCCGGCGTAGTTGAGCGCCGGATAGATCGGGTAGATGCCGGGCGAGAGGACAAGCACCCGCTCGCCGGGAGCAATCTGCTCAGAAATCAAGCGCGTAAGACCCGCGACGGCGCCCCTGGAATAGCCGATCTCCCTCCACGGCGCCTCTCGGCTCACCAGTGCATAGAGCGCAAACAGCCCGGCACAAACAGCCGCGATGCGGCGGAGCGTGCGGGCGGACGAACTTGCTCCGGAGCGGTCGAGCCAGCGGCAGGCGAGCACCCCGGCACACGCTGACGCGAAAAGCTCGATCGGGAGGATGTGGTACGACCAGCCCTTATGTTGCGCGACCGCCGCGCCGACGGCGCCGAGTGCCGACACGCCGAGCATCAGTGGTAGCCCGAGACTGGGCGACCCCGGGAGCCGGGGTGATCGGCGGAACGCGATCCACAGCAGCGGTGCCAGCAAGCAGATCGCGCACGCCATTCGCGGCAGCAGCAAGACCCGCCACGGGCTGAGTCCGCCGAGATCGAGGTAGAAGTTCCAGACGAGCGGAACCACCGAGCCCAGGAAGTCCGGAAATAGTACCGGCAGCGAGGCGAGGTAGGCGAGCCACAGTGCGCCCATGATCCAGGGAACTGGATCGCGCAGCGACGTTCTGCTGCGGCGGAACCCTCGCTCCGCGATCACGCCGAACTCGACCAGCGCCGGGATTGCCAGAAAGTGTGGCTTCAGCGCGAATGCCACGCTGGCCAGCAGCGCGGCCGCAACGCGCCCACGCGGGCGCTCACCCGTCGCACGGCGGGCCGCGCACAGCAAATAGGGTAGCGCCCCGAGCGCCATCAGGTGTTCCCGCTGACCGAAATCGTAGCCGGCGGCCAGCAGGAATAGCGCGGGCAGCACGTCGACAAACAACCGCTCGGCGACACCCTCGCAGGCGCGATCGCGGACGCGGAACGCGAGCCAGCCCGCGAACGCTCCGTAGCCCGAAAACGCAAACTCGCAGCGCCTCTATCGCGTCGAGCTTCGTCCAGCTCGCTATCCCTGCGGGGATAAGGTTGAGCACGAAGATCAGCGGCGGATTGACGTCGATCAGGTCGGTATAAAGACGCTCGCCCCCGAGCCAGCGCTGACTGAAGGACAAGATCGCGGCCACATCGTGGTTCACGGGCGGAGCCAGCACCGCGGGGAGGAACAGGAGCGCGGGTGCCAGCGCGAGGACCAACCCCCACCCGTCCCGAGCGCGAACCCGGCCGGCAAAGCGGTCAGACAAGCTCGGCCTCGACACCGCGTCGCTTGCGGCCATCGGGTTAGGGGCAATGAATGCGCATGCGCCCTCCTGGCCCGAGGCTGAGGCGGGCACAAGGCAGGGCGTGGCGGGATTGCGGCGTGGCCGCGATCGCGATCAAAAAGCCCCTCATGGAGCCCGCCGAATATGCGCGAATGGACGCAGTCGAGCAGCGGATGTGGTGGTACCGTGCTCTACACACGCGTATGTTCGAGGCGCTCGCCGGAATCGAAGGTCGCGTTTTGGACGCGGGTTGCGGTACCGGGGGGCTGCTCGCCTTCATAGGCCCGCGCCGCAAAGACCTCGCACTCGTTGGGCTCGAATGGTCCGAGCATGCGGGGCAGCGGGCCGCGGCCAAGTCCGGCGCGACCGTCGTGCGGGGCAGCGTCAATGCCATGCCCTTCCAAGGCAGCTGCTTCGACGCGGTGGTAGCCGCCGACCTGCTGTGTCATCAGGCCGTGGATCCACCGGCCGCCTTGGCCGAATTGCGGCGGGTCCTGCGGCCGGGCGGCCGGCTGGTCGTCAATATGCCCGCCTATTCGTGGTTGATGTCGGCGCATGACCGCCGGGTGCATAATGCCCGGCGTCAGAGCGCGGGAGAGCTGCGGTCCATGCTCCACTCGGCCGGGTTCGGACAGATCGCGACGCGATACTGGAACGGTTTGCTGCTGCCGCTGATGGTGGTCCAACGCAAGCTGCGCATGCGCCATGATTCCGCCTCGGATGTTGCCGCCTTTCCGCCTTGGCTGGACGCGATGCTGTATGGCGTGACAGAGGTGGAGCGGCGGCTACCCGTCGCGGTGCCGGCCGGCGGTTCGGTGCTGGCGACGGCTATCCGCCCATGAACGAGGATACGAGCGAGATGGAGTTTGCTGTGCCCACTGGTTATCCGGTGGCCGTGGCCCCACCGGGGGGGCCCACGATAGGATTGTCGATCGTCGTTCCGGTCTACAACGGCGCTTCCTCGGTCGGCCAGCTGGTTAGGGCCTTAGCCGAGTTGAAGCCGGCCGGCGGGATCGAGGTGGTATTGGTCAACGACGGCAGCCCGGACGGTTCGGGGGAAGTGTGCCGGAGGCTGGTGCGCACAGCCGGCATCCCGATCACCTATGTCGAGCACGCCCGCAACTTCGGCGAGCATAACGCGGTCATGACCGGGCTGCGCCATGCCCGCGGGGCTTACGTCATCACCATGGACGATGATTTGCAAAACCCGCCGGAGGAGGTGGTCCGATTGTACCGACCACGCCCGCGTTGGCGGCTGGGACGTGGTCTATACCCGCTATGCCGTGAAGAAGCATGCCGCCTGGCGCAATCTGGGAAGCCGCTTCGCCAACAAGGTCGCGGATTGGCTGCTGGACAAGCCCAAGGGACTCTATCTTTCTTCATTCCGCTGCATGTCGGCGCTGGTGGTCCGGGCCGTGACGCGCTATCGGGGGCCGTATCCTTACGTCGACGGACTGATTATGCAGGTCACGCAGCGGATCGACAGCATCGAGGTGCGGCACCTTCCGCGCGCTAAGGGCCACTCCAATTACAACATCGAACGTCTGGTGCGCCTCTGGCTCAACCTGGCGACGAGCTTTTCGCTTGGTCCGCTGCGGCTGGCGGTGCTCGCAGGCGCCGGAATGGCGCTGCTCGGCGGGGTCGGTGCGGTACTGACCATCGCGGAGGCGTTGCTCACCCGCAACACGCCGTCGGGCTGGGCTTCGACCATGACGGTGATCCTGCTCGTCTCGGGAGTTCAGTCGATGATCCTGGGCGTGCTCGGCGAGTATGTCGGCCGCACGTTCCTGTCCGCGAACGGCAAGCCGCAAGGCACGGTGCGCCTGGTCGAACGCAACGAGGCGGCGGCGGCGCGCCGGGAGGCAGCGTGACCCTCTATTGGCTGGTCCTGATGGTGGCCATCGCCACCAGCATGGTCGGGCAGACCTTGCTCAAGGCGGGTGCCGGAGCTTCCGACTTCTTCGGCCAGCTGCTCGGTTGGCACACCCTGCTCGGCCTCTCTCTCTATGGCGGCGCTGCGCTGCTCTACATCGTGGCGCTTCGGCGAATCCCGATGTCGGTGGCCCTGCCCTGCACCGCGATCTCCTACATCGCGGCGGCGCTGATCGGGCACTACGCCTTTGCCGAGCCGATGGGCGGCACTCATGTCGCGGCGATCTGTCTCATCTCGACGGGGGTGCTGTTGCTTGCTTTGGCCTGATTGCCTCCGGCACAGGGGCGCCGATGTAAAACTGAAGTTTATCTACGTGGTGGACTATTCAACCTACAGGTGATATGATCGGGCCGTCCTGATTGGGTGAGCCTGGCGTGTCCGCGACCGTGTTGTCTTTTCCGTCTCCTCCCCTTCTCTCGGCCGAGGAGCGAGCGATGGCGATGCGATGGGGCCGCGCGGCGCGAGATCGGGGGATCGCGTCGGTCTACGTCAGCGCACGGAATGAGCGGGACGAGCCCGACAGTATCGACCGGATCGTAATCGTGGAGCGCGCAGGCGATGCCGCCGCCTATTGCCTGCATCGGCCAGGGCGGCGGTGGATCGTTCTTTGCTGCCAAACCTTCACCGAACTGGGCAGCTTCTTATCGCTTCGTGACGGACTCAACGCGGTGCGTCCCGTCCTGGCCTGAAGCCGGCGCGTGAATCGGAGGACTCATCGCTCTCCCGAGGGCCGCGCAAGAAAATCGAAATCCACGCCCTTGGGCGCTTGCATGACCGTGCGCCGGTACAACGCCCTGTAGCCCCGTTC
This sequence comes from uncultured Alphaproteobacteria bacterium, assembly GCA_963808965.1. Taxonomy (GTDB): domain Bacteria; phylum Pseudomonadota; class Alphaproteobacteria; order Acetobacterales; family Acetobacteraceae; genus CAWEHU01. The sequence goes on along the minus strand of CAWEHU010000012.1, from coordinate 188,040 downwards.
GGGAATCGGAGGCGGCGCCCAGGAGACGAGGCGGCGCTTGATCTCGTTCTCGTCCACGAGAAGATCGATTCGCTTTTTCTGAACCGAGAGCGCGATACGGTCCCCGTTCCGCACCACCGCCAACGGGCCGCCGGCCGCGGCCTCGGGTGCGGTGTGCAGGACGATGGTGCCATAAGCCGTGCCGCTCATGCGAGCATCCGAAATGCGCACCATGTCCTTAACTCCCGCGCGGGCCAGCTTACCGGGGATCGGCAAATAGCCGGCCTCGGGCATTCCCGCGGCGTGCGGCCCGGCATTCTTCAGCACCAGCACGTCGGTCGGAAGCACATCCAGATCCGGATCATCGATGCGGGCACTCAGATCCTCAAGGCTCTCGAACACGACGGCACGGCCTTCGAACTCGAACAGCGACGGGGTGGCGGCGGCGCGTTTCAGGATCGCGCCGTCCGGAGCGAGTGTCCCCTTCAGGGCGATGAGGCCGCCGACAGGTGAGACCGGCTCCGCGAACGCCCGTATGACCGCGCGATCCACCCACTCGATCGGACGGGCAAGCCGTTCCCCCAGCGTGAGGCCATCCACGCCGATGCAATCGAGATGAAGGAGGGAACGGAGTTCGCGCAGCACGGCCGGGACCCCACCGGCTGTATGAAAGTCCTCCATGTAGCCTTCCCCCACGGGCTTGAGGTCCACCAGCACCGGGGTCTCGTCCGATAGTTCGTTGATGCGGTCGAGCGAGAGGGCGACGCCGACCCGTCCCGCGATCGCCGCCAAGTGAACGACGGCGTTCGTCGATCCGCCCAGCGCCATCAGCAGCCGGAACGCATTTTCGATGGATTCGAGCGTGATGACCTGCTCGGGCGTAATCGGCCTGCGTATCAGCTGAACCGCTGTCTTTCCTGTCTCCTCGGCCGCGACCAGCCGCGCCGCGTTGACGGCCGGGATCGCGGCCGTTCCCGGCAGAGACATGCCGAGGGCCTCGGCGAGACAAGCCATCGTGCTCGCCGTGCCCATGACGGCGCAGGTGCCGGCCGTGACCGCCAGCCGGCCTTCAACCGCTTCGATCTCGTCCGAGTTCGATGGAGGCCGCGCGATACTTGGCCCAGAAACTCCGGCAATCGGTGCAGGCGCCGAGCCGTTGGCCACGGTGCCGGCCGGTGCTCATGGGGCCTGTCACCAACTGGATCGCTGGCCGGCGGGCGGAAGCGGCCCCCATCAGCTGCGCCGGCACGGTTTTGTCGCAGCCGCCGATCAGCACGACCGCGTCCATCGGTTGGGCGCGGATCATCTCCTCCACGTCCATCGACATCAGGTTGCGGAACATCATGCTGGTCGGATTGAGGAACACCTCGCCGAGCGAAATGGTCGGGAAAATGCGCGGCAGCGCCCCCGCCGCGAGTACGCCGCGCGCGACGGCTTCCGCGAGTTCGGGCATGTATCTGTGGCAGTTGTTGAACTCGCTTGGCGAGACCGCGATGCCGACGACGGGCTTGTCCAGCAGTTCGGAAGAGAGACCCATGGAGCGGGCAAAGGACCGGCGCAAGAAGCGGGCGAACGCGGGGTCGCCATAGTTCGTCAGTCCACGATCGAGGCCCTGAGGATCGGACATGATGTAGGCTCCGGGGCGGGGCGGTGCAGCGTTGCCAGCCGCCACCCCTCATTTGAGCGCAGCCCAGACCTGTTCGGCAAATGCGAAACGCGCGCGACCTCAGCCGAGTAGCGCGGGCGCGCGCTTCGGTGGTAACAACCCGGTCGCCTTTGGAGGGCGGTGGATGAGGAACCCGCGATGACCAGCCCGATGAGCCGGCCCTGGACCCCTGATTCCTGGCGCGCCTGCCCGATCCGGCAGTTGCCCGCCTATCCGGACGCCGCACAGCTCGCGAGGACCGAGGACCGCCTGCGGAGATATCCCCCGCTCGTGTTCGCCGGCGAAGCGCGGCGGCTCAAGGCCGCGCTGGCGCAGGCGGCCGAGGGGCGCGCCTTCGTGCTTCAGGGCGGGGATTGCGCCGAGAGCTTCAGCGACTTCACCGCCAACGTCATCCGCGACACCTTCCGCGTTCTGCTCCAGATGGCGGTCGTGCTGACTTTCGGCGCCAGCCTGCCGGTCGTGAAGATCGGGCGCATGGCCGGCCAGTTCGCTAAACCCCGCAGCTCGGACACCGAATCCCAGGGCGGCGAGACCCTGCCCAGCTACCGGGGAGACATCATCAACGGATCGGAGTTCACGGCGACCGCGCGGATACCCGATCCCGTCCGCATGGAGTCCGGCTACTTTCAATCGGCCGGCACGCTGAACCTGCTGCGCGCCTTCGCCTCGGGCGGCTATGCCGATTTGCACGAGGTCCACCGCTGGAATTTGGGCTTCGTCGAGCAGTCGCCGCTCGCCGATCGCTATCGCGATCTGGCGGCTCGCATCGACGAGACCCTGGCCTTCATGACCGCCTGCGGCATGACGAGTGCTACGACGCGCGACCTGCGCGAGACCGATTTCTACGTGAGCCACGAGGCCCTGCTGCTTCCGTACGAGCAGGCGCTCACGCGCGTGGATTTCGACCTCGGACGAGTGGTACGCGTGTTCCGCGCACTTTCTCTGGATCGGCGATCGCACCCGTCAGCTGGACGGAGCGCATGTCGAGTTCCTGCGCGGCGTGCGTAACCCGATCGGAATGAAGGTCGGGCCGACGATGGACCAGGAAGAGTTGGTACGGATCATCGAGACGCTGAACCCCGCCGACGAGCCTGGCCGGATCACGCTGATCAGCCGCATGGGCGCCGATAAGGTCGGGGCCAAGCTTCCGTCTCTCGTGCGCGCGGTGAAGCGAACTGGGCGCAAGGTGGTATGGGTCTGCGATCCGATGCACGGCAACACCGTCTCAACGGCCGCCAAGCTCAAGACGCGCAGCTTCGACGCTATCCTCGACGAAGTACGTTGCTTCTTCGACGTGCATGCGGCCGAGGGTACCCTGGGCGGGCGGCGTGCATGTGGAGATGACTGGCCAGGACGTCACGGAATGCGTCGGTGGCGCTCATCGGCTGACCGAAGCCGATCTCGGAGCACGCTACGAAACATTCTGCGACCCGCGCTTGAACGCCCAGCAGTCGCTCGAACTCGCCTTCCTTATCGCGGAGGAGCTGAAGGCGCGCCGCCAGCCGAACGGCCACGCCTCCGCCGTCGCTGCCGCTGCCGCTGCGCAGTAGGCGTCCTGTGAGCACCTCCCGAGGGGAGATTGGCGGTCCCGATCTGGCGGCCGATATCGCCGCGCGGACGGACAGCTACTTCAATCGGACCAAGGAGGTGGTCGCACGCTTCGGGGACAGGCGCGTGACGTACGCGGTGTTCCTGCGGCGCCCTGTGATCTCGGCCCCGCGGCTCATGCTCGAATGGCTGCACGCCGTTGCCGAGGCACGCAGCACGCGGTTCGACTTTCAGGTGAACTATCCGGAGGGAAGCTGGGTCGGCGCCGGCGAGCCGATCGTCTACATCCGCGGCAGCTTGGTCAAGCTGTCGGAACTCGAGACCATCATGCTGCAGAAGCTCGGCCCTGCCTGCGTGGCCGCGCACAACGCCTATCAGATGTGTCTTGCTTTGCCGAGGATTGAGTTCCTCGCAATGGACGCGCGGCACTGCGCCGGCGCCGAGATGCAGGACATGATGTTGTACGGCGCGTCGGTAGGCAGCGCGGCGGCCCGGAAAGAAGGGGCCAAAGGCTTTGTCGGCAGCGCCACGCAAGCGACGGCGCACTGGTTCGGTGCGACTCGCGGCGTCGGTACCATGCCGCACTCGCTGATCGGCTACGCGGGCTCCACCGTGCGCGCCGCGGAGATGTTCCACGAGACCTTCCCGAGCGACAATCTGACGGTGCTGACCGACTATTTCGGCCGTGAGATCACGGATGGGCTCGCGGTCTGCGCGCGGTTTCCCGAGCTCGCCGCAGCGGGAAGATTATCCGTCCGCCTCGATACACATGGTGGCCGATTCCTCGAAGGACTTAATCCCGCGGAGAGCTACGCCGCACTAGAGCGGCACGCGCCCGGCGCGATCCGGCGATACCGAAGCGATGCCGAACTGCGCTATCTTGTCGGTACCGGCGTTTCCGCGGCAGCCGTTTGGAGAATGCGCGAGGCGCTGGAGGAGGCCGGGTATCCGCGGGTGCGCATCGTCGCCTCGTCCGGTTTTGGCGTGGATAAATGCCGCGTGATGGCGGACGCGCGCGCGCCCATCGACGTGGTCGGAACTGGCAGCTTCATTCCCGAGGCCTGGTCCGAGACGTACGCCACGGCGGATATCGTCGAATATGACGGTGTACCGCGCGTGAAGGTCGGCCGTGAGTTCCTGCTGCGCTCGGATCGCCGTGAGGGAACGCAAGAGCCCTGAACGTGCGGCCACACGGAGGAACGCCGTTCGGTTTGCTTTGCGGCGGTCAGTTGCCTAGTTTGAGGCAATGATTCCCATATGGGTGCTGCTGCCCCGCCTTATTGCAGGCATTTCGGTCTTCCAGGCGTGAGCGACCTGTTCGCGCCCGAGGGCGGCTGGCGTGTCCGGATCCTCGACCTGTCTGCTCCGTCCGACGACAACGTGGTGGAGGTGGTGGGCGGCTTTCCGACCTTGATGCAGGCCAACGCTTTCGCTCGCCGCTACGTGCGCGACTCGGTCGACCGCTGTCGCGTCTCCGGTATGGCGCCGAGGGACGTTCTGCAAGCTTGGTTCGCCTATGGCGAAGATGCCGAGGTGATCGACGCCGGCGACGCCGCATGGCGGAGCGCCACGGAACTTGGCGACTTCGCCGATCGTGCGGGCGGAGAAGAGGACCGGGACTGGCGTGCGCTCGATCCAAGGCGTGCGGGGGAGACGGAACCGGACCGATGAGTCCGGCTCCAGCGCGCCATATGACCAGAGTGCGGTTCGCCCCGAGTTCCAACGGGTCTTCTTCATGTCGGGAATGCCCGCGTCGCGCTCGCGAACTTCCTATTCGCGCACCACAGCGGCGGGCAGTTTCTCTTGCGGTTCGACGATACCGATCGCGAGCGTTCCAAGCCGGAGTTGGCGCACGCGATACGGAGCGATCTGGGCTGGCTCGGCATCTCCTGGGCGGAGGAGTTTCATCAGTCCGATCGGCTCGAAAGATACGAAGACGCGGCCGAGCGGCTGAGGCGGGCGGGACGGCTCTATCCTTGCTTCGAGAGCGAGGAAGAGCTGCGGGTGAAACGCGAGATGCGCATACGGCGCGGGAAGCCTCCGGTCTACGATCGCGCCATGCTGAACTTGACGGTGGAGCAACGCGCGGCCGCGGAGGCCGGCGGCAAGCGCCCCTACTGGCGTTTTCTGCTCTCGGATCGAACGGTTGCGTGGCAGGATTTGGTCGGCGGAACGCGTGAGGTGAGACTGCCGTCGGTGTCCGATCCGGTGCTGATCCGCGCCGACGAAACACCGCTCTACACGTTCACCTCCGTGGTGGACGACATCGAAACCGGCATCACGCACGTGATCCGCGGCGAGGACCACATCACCAATACGGGCGTGCAGCTCGATTTGTTCGCAGCGCTCGGGGCCGATCCGTCGCGGATCGGATTCGCGCATCTGCCGCTGCTGACCGATACCGGGGGCGGGAAGCTTTCCAAGCGGCTCGATAGCCTAACCTTGCGCAGCCTCCGGAATGACGGCGTCGAGCCGCGTGCGCTGGTCGCGTATCTCGCGCGTCTCGGCTCGTCGGACGATCCGGAGCCGCTGCCACTCGAGGCGCTCGCGGAGAGCTTCGAGCTCTCGCACTTCTCGAAGTCGGCTGCACGGTTCGATATAAGCCAACTGCTCGCGCTGAACCGGCGCGTGCTGCACGGCTTGCCGTATGCGGCAGTCGCCGATCGTCTGCCGAGCGGCGCCACCGAGGCGTTCTGGCTCGCGGTGCGGGGCAACCTCGATCTGCTCAGCGAGGCACGCGGCTGGTGGGACGTGGTCGCCGGAAGCATCGTGCCTCCGGTGATCGAAGGCGAGGCGGAGTTCCTTGGCATCGCGCTCGACTTTCTACCGCCCGAGCCGTGGGACAGCGACGTTTGGAGGGCGTGGACCGAGGCGCTGAAGCGAGAGACGGGGCGCAAAGGCCGCGCGTTGTTTCACCCGTTACGGCTGGCGCTCACCGGAGAGGAGAACGGCCCGGAGCTGCGGGCCCTGTTGCCGCTGATGGGCCGCGCGCGGGTCGCGAACCGACTGCACGTCGCGGCGGCTTGAGGGGCTCGTACGAGGAGGAGAGATCGGCCGCCCGCGTCCCGATTGCTCGGTTGCGAGCGCCCCGTTGTGGTTCACGAGCACGCCTTCCCGGCGCAAGAGCACGCATGTGATCCACAGTTGTGGCGGTCGATCGGACAAGCATCCTTAGGCGCGCAAGACCTCGCGGGCCGTGCGGCCGCGATTAGGCCGCCACCTTCTCTGCCCTGATGTCCTTGATGTCGCGAAAGCCGAGCGCGGGATTGAGCTCCGCGATCCGACGCATCATGAACGGCGAGGTAGCGAGGAACACCGGATCACCATCCACATCATCGGCCATCGCACTCCGGTTATCGGCGATGAACTTGGCGAGCGCCGCCCGGTCGTCGCTCGAGATCCATCGGGCCAGCGCGAAGGGGCTCAATTCAAAACCGATCGCCACGCCATACTCCCCCGCAAGCCGCGCCTGCAACACGTCGAGCTGCAACGTCCCCACGACCCCGACCAGCGGCGGCGCCCCATCCTGCGGACGAAAGAGCTGCACGACGCCCTCCTCCGCGAGTTCCTGCAAAGCCTGACGCAGCTTCTTCGCCTTCATTGCATCGTCAAGCCGCACGCGGCGCAGGATCTCGGGGGCGAAATAGGGCACGCCGACGAAATTGATGTCGTCGCCGTCGGTCAGCGTGTCGCCGATCCGTAATGTGCCGTGATTGGGAATGCCGACCACATCTCCCGCGAAGGCTTCCTCGGCCAGCTCCCGCTCTCGGGCGAAGAAGAATTGCGGGGCGTGCAGCGGGATCAGCTTGCCGGTGCGCACCTGCTTAAGCCGCATCCCGCGCGCAAGCCGCCCTGAGCAGACGCGGGCGAAGGCGATGCGATCCCGGTGATTCGGGTCCATGTTTGCCTGGATCTTGAACACGAGCGCGGTGAGGCCGGGCTCGGTCGCCTCCACCACGCGCCGGTCCGCGGGCTGCGCGCGTGGTGCGGGACCGAAGGCGGCGAGCGCGTCTAGCAGGTCCGAGACCCCGATCTCCTTGATAGCGCTGCCGAAGAACACGGGGGTCAAATGACCGGCGGCGAAGGACTCGGTCTCGAAGGGGGGAAGCGCGGCGCGCACCAGATCAATCTCGTCGGCCAGCGTCAGCATCCGTGGATCCGATTGCGCGACCTCTTGCGTGAGCCGCAGCGAGCGCGTGCGCAGGTCGTAGGTGCCGAGAAAGTCGGCCGCCCGCCCGACGGGCCAGGTCACCGGCGCCGTGTCCAGCGCGAGCGTGCTCGCGATCTCGTCGAGCAACTCGATTGGGTCGCGGCTCTCGCGATCCATCTTGTTGATGAAGGTCACGATCGGAATGTCGCGAAGGCGGCAGATTTCGAACAACTTGCGCGTCCGGCTCTCGATACCCTTGGCCGCGTCGATCACCATGACGGCCGAATCGACCGCGGTGAGGGTGCGGTACGTGTCTTCCGAAAAATCCTCGTGACCCGGCGTGTCGAGCAGATTGAACACGCAGCCCGCATGCTCGAACGTCATGACGGACGTGACGACGGAGATGCCGCGCTCGCGCTCGATGCCCATCCAGTCGGATCGGGTGCGGCGCCGCTCCCCCTTTGCCCGCACATTGCCCGCGAGTTGGATCGCGCCGCCCGCGCGCAGCAACCGCTCGGTGAGCGTGGTTTTGCCCGCATCGGGGTGGGAAATGATAGCAAAGGTGCGGCGGCGGGCGATTTCGGCAGGGGCGTCGGACATCGGGTCCTCAAAGCGAAACGCCGGACGAGGGCGCCCGGCGCGGTCGCGATCGTATATGGGCGAACCTCAGAGCCAGTGGAAGCCGTGCGCCATCACGCCCAGGAGCCCGGCGAAGCCACCGAGCATGATGCCGAGTAGCCAACGGAAATCGGACCGGTGCTCGCCACGCAGACTTCTGAATTCATGCTGCATGTCTGTCCGAAGCTGGCGCATCTCCTGAATCATGTCCGACCGGAGCTGGCGCATTTCGGCGCGCAGGTCGTTGATCGCTACCTTCGTGGAGGCGGCGATCTCCTCCAGCACGGTGACCCGAGCTTCCATACCGGAAGGATAGGCGCCCGGACCGCCCGGTTCAATCTGGTCCGGCATCGCACCGGGCTCGGATCAGCGCGAGTAGAACTCCACCACCAGGTTCGGCTCCATCTGCACCGGATAGGGCACGTCGGTCAGCTTCGGCGAGCGGGCGAAACGGCCTTTCATGGCGCGATGGTCGACTTCGAGATACTCGGGCACGTCGCGCTCGGTGGTCTGAGCCGCGTCCAGCACCACCGCGAGCTGTTTGGACTTGTCCTTCACCTCGATCACGTCGCCGTCGCGCACGAGGAAGGATGGGATGTTCACCCTCTTCCCGTTCACCAGCAGGTGGCCGTGCGAGACGAACTGGCGCGCGGCGAACGGCGTCATGGCAAACTTCATGCGATAGCAGACGGCGTCGAGCCGGCGCTCCAGGAGCTCGATCAGGTTCTCCGAAGTGTCGCCCTTCCGGCGCGTCGCTTCCTCATAGTATTTGCGGAACTGCTTTTCGCTGATGTTGCCGTAGTAGCCTTTCAGCTTCTGCTTGGCCATCAGCTGCACGCCGAAGTCGCTCGGCTTCTTTCGCCGCTGCCCGTGCTGGCCTGGCCCGTAGTCGCGCTTGTTGATGGGGGATTTCGGCCGCCCCCAGAGATTCACGCCCAGGCGGCGATTGATTTTGTACTTGCTCTCGGCGCGCTTGGTCATGCGCGTTGCCCTCTTCTTCTGTGCCAAACAGGTTGGCTTGTTGCGACCGGTAGGCCGCACGTCGCGCGCGCGGCGGGCGCGGGCCCCGAAAGCCCGGCCGCGTTCCCGGCAATGCGCCGGCTCTTACGGACACCGGCCGGTCTTGTCAAACATACGGCCGGCCCATAAACGCCCCGCATGGTCCAGCGAGGCGACATCATCTGGCTCGGCGTCGCGGCCGGGGTCTCCGGCGGTCTCATCGGTGGGATGATGCTCGGCATCGGCATGGACCTGATCATCAACGGACAGCCGCTCGGCTGGCTGATCATGCTTCCCGGTGCTCCCGCCTCGGGTCTCGTGGGCTGGATCATGGCTCGGCGGCTGGCGGGGCAGTTGGGCTGACGAACCCCCTGCATTCCCTCAATCACTGTTCGGCTCAATCATGTCCGCTTCCAGCCGCCCGCGCTGGCGGCGGCCGATCGCGAGTTCCGTGACGATGCCGTGCAGGGTGCGCAGCTCCTGCTCGGTCACCTCGCCGCGCTGGAAGAAGTGGCGGATATTGCGCACCATGCCCGGACGCTTCGGCTGGTTGCGCAGGAAACCGCAGGCATCGAGCTGGTCCACGAGATGGGCGAGGAAGTTGTCCAGCTCCGCCTTGTTCGCGACGCGCGTTTCGTTCGTCATCAGCGTGCGCGGCAGCGTCGGATCGGCGGCGGTCCACCACTCGTAGGCCATCACCATCACCGCCTGCGCCAGATTGAGCGACATGAAACCGGGATTCAGCGGGTAGCGCACCAGCGTGTCGGCTTCCGCCATGTCGTCATTATCGAGGCCGGCGCGCTCGGGACCGAACAGGATGCCAACGCGGAGATCCCGCGCACAGATCGCCCGCAGCTCGGCCGCCGCCCCGCGCGCGGTCAGCACCGGCTTGACGATATGGCGCGGGCGCGGGCAGGTCGCGAACACGTGGTGGAGATCGACCACCGCATCAGCAACCGAGCCATGCACGGTCGCCGCGTCGAGAATGCGATCCGCGCCCGACGAGTTCGGCCAGGCTTTCTCCTGCGGCCACCCGTCGCGCGGCCCGACGAGCCGGAGGTGGAATAGCCCGCCATTCGCCATGGCGCGCGCAACTGCCCCGATATTGTCGGCAAGCTGCGGCCGGACCAGAACCACCACGGGACTGTTGCCGATGGGAGCGAGATCCGCACCCCCATCCCGCCCGGTCATCGGGCGAACCTCATCGCGCGTGCTTCTCGCCGTGCTTGGCCTGCCAGCGGCGCATCAGCGCGATCTCCTTTTGCTGCGACGCCACGATCTGCCGGGCGAGCCGGCGCAGCTCCGGGTCGTTGCCGTAATGCAACTCCACCCGCGCCATATCCATGGCGCCCTGATGATGCGGGATCATGACGGCGACGAAATCGCGGTCGGCGTTGCCCGTGTACTCGACGTTCATGTCCGCGTTCATCGTCTGCATCGCCTGCTTGTAGGCGGACGTCGACGGCGCTTCACCGGCGGCGGGTGGCGCTGTCTGTTGCATTCCCGGCATGGGTTGGGCCAGCGCCGGGGACGCCGCCAGGAGCCCAGCGAGCAGGGCGGAAGCTAGTCGCATGAATGTCTCCTTCACGAGGCGCGGCGCCAAGTGGTGCCTTGGGGTCCGTCCTCCAGCACAATACCCTCCGCGGCGAGATCCGCGCGTATCGCGTCGGCGCGGGCAAAATCGCGGCTCTTGCGCGCCTCCAGCCGAGCGGCGATCGCGGCTTCGATCCGCGGATCGTCGGACCCACCCCGAAACCACGCACCGGGATCCTGCCGCAAATCCCGAGAATCGCGCCCGCTTCGCGCAGCCCGCTTGCCGCATCGGCATCGCCCGCCAGAGCCGCATCCGCGAGCGCGTGCAAACCGGCGAGGGCCAGGGGCGTATTCAGATCATCGCAGAGAGGCTCCAGCACCGCCGCTGGCGGCGCATCCGTTCTCTCGCTCCCCGGATGGCGCTCCAGCGCGCGGTAGAACCGGTCCAGTTCGCGCCGTGCTTCCGCGAGTCCCGCGTCGGAGAAATCCAGCTCCGCCCGGTAGTGCGCGCGCAAAAGCAGAAGGCGCACCGCCTCGCCAGGAGCGCGCGCCAGCACGTCGCGGACCGTGAAGAAGTTGCCGAGACTTTTCGACATCTTCTCGCCGTTCACCCGGAGCATGCCGTTATGCAGCCACACGCGCGCGAAATGACTTTCCGGGAAAGCGCACAGACTCTGCGCGATCTCGTTTTCATGGTGCGGAAAGATCAGGTCGCGTCCGCCGCCGTGAATATCGAACGTCTCGCCGAGATAGCGCCAGGACATGGCGCTGCACTCGATATGCCATCCCGGCCGCCCGAATCCCCACGGGCTTTCCCAGCCGGGCAGATCCGGCGTGGAGGGCTTCCACAACACGAAATCGCCCGAGTCCTGCTTGTAGGGCGCGACCTCCACCCGCGCGCCAGCCACGAGCTCATCCGGACTGAACCCCGAGAGCCGGCCGTACTCGGGGAAGCTCGGTACGGAAAACAACACATGCCCATCCGCGACATAGGCGTGGCCCGAGGCGATCAGCCGCTCGATAAGCGCGATCATCTCCGCGATGTGCGCGGTCGCACGCGGCTCCAGGTCGGGCGGCAGACAGTCGAGCGCCGCCATGTCGGTGTGGAAATCCGCGGTGGTCCGTCGAGTGATCGCGCCGATGGGCTCGTTGCGCTCCCTCGCGCGCTCGTTGATCTTGTCGTCCACGTCGGTGATGTTGCGCACATAGGTCACGCGCGAATAGAGGGCCCGTAGCACGCGGTAGAGCACGTCGAACACGACCATCGCCCGCGCATTACCGATATGCGCCAGATCGTAGACAGTGGGACCGCACACATACATGCGCACATGACCAGGCTCGATCGGCTCGAACCGCTCCTTCCGGCGGGTCAGGCTGTTGTGGAGGAAAAGCTCTGGCATCGGGTCGCGTCTCGTCACGGATGGCGCTTTGTCAGCCAAGCCAGACGGCAAATCAACGCCGGCGTGCGCGATTGACACACGTAAGGCCGGCACGCTACGCCCAAGTTTCTTGCGAGTGCTTCGCACTTTCAGTGCAGGTGAGGGCAGCGGTGGATCGATCCCCGGACTCTTCCATGTCGCCCCCGCCCGCCCGCACGAGCGAGGTTTCAAAACCATTGGCTCGCCCGCGACTGGCCCGGTCCCTCGCCGTCTTCGGTCCTGGCCTGGTCGTGATGCTGGCCGATACCGACGTGGGCAGCGTAATCACCGCCGGGCAGAGCGGTGTGCAATGGGGTTATCGGCTGCTGCTGCTTCAGGCTCTGCTGGTGCCGATCCTGTACATGGTCCAGGAGTTGACGGTGCGGCTCGGCATCTTCACCGGCCGCGGTCATGGCGAGCTGATCCGGGAGACGTTCGGGCCATTCTGGGCCTGGATTTCCGCTCTCGGTTTGGGCGTGGCGACGATCGGAGCGTTGCTGACCGAGTTCTCCGGCGTGGCCGGCGTGGGCGAGCTCTATGGCGTGTCGCGCACGGTCACCTTGCCGATTGCCGCCGCCGCGTTGCTGGTCGTGGTGCTTACCGGGTCCTACCGGCGTGTCGAGCGTGTCGCGATCGTCGTCGGCCTCTTCGAGTTCGCTTTCTTCGGCGTGGCCTGGGCGGCGCACCCGGGGCCACGGGCGGTTCTCGCAGGAAGCTTCGATATACCTTTCGCCGACAAGGATTATCTGTACCTGGCAGCGGCGAACATCGGCGCCGTCATCATGCCGTGGATGATCTTCTACCAGCAATCGGCGATCGCCGATAAGGGACTGCGCTTCGAGCATTATGGCGCGGCGCGTTGGGATACCGCGCTCGGGGCCGTGATCACGCAACTCGTCATGATCGCCGTTCTGGTCGCCTGTGCCGCCACGATCGGGGCGACGAATCCGGATACATCGCTGACGTCGGTGGGACAGATGAGCCAGGCGCTGACGCCGTTTCTCGGTGCCAGCATGGGCCATCTCGTGTTCGGCCTCGGCGTGCTCGGCGCCGGCATGGTGGCGGCGATCGTGTGCTCGCTCGCGTTCGCCTGGGGCCTCGGCGAAGTCGCGGGCTACCGCCGCTCGCTCGAACACCATCCGCTGGAAGCACGCTGGTTCTATGGCGTCTACACGCTGTGCGTCGCGGGCGGCACGATCCTCGTGGCGGTCTGGCCGAACCTGGTCTCGCTGAATGTCGGCGTGCAGGTGATGAACGCGCTGATGCTGCCGCTCGTGCTCGGATTGCTGATCGCGCTCGCCGTGAAGGCGTTACCGCGATCGCACCGGCTCAAGGGGGCGTATCTTTGGCTCGTGATTGCCGTCTCGGCGCTGACGACAGGCCTTGGCGTGTTCGGGGGTTTCTCCGGGGCCGGACTGCTCGAATAGGCGGGTGTCTCATTCCTAAGGCACCCGGATTTTCTGCGTGGCCGAATGCGGCGCACTCGATGACCGAGAAGATGCCAGGCCGGACCAGCCGCGCTGGCTCCGTGTGCAAGCAATCAATCCCCGCCCAGCGCGGCCTCGGCGGTGCGGACGGCTTGCAGCGGCAGCGCGGCGCGGCCCACGACTTGGCCGCCGACACAGGCGAGCCAACCCGCGCCGTCCGGTGGCTCGCCGGGCCGCAGCTCGACAATCCGGGCATCATCGTCGAGCGCGACCGCTCGGTAGGTCCGCCAACCGGTCCATAATGGCCCCCGGACGCGGACGACGCGGGCGATGGTCTCGCCCGCGTCGTCGCAACCGATCCATTCGAGGGTTCTGGCCTCCCCGGCCCCCTCTCCCCTGCGGCCCCGCGTCCAGTGCAGACGGGGCGCCTGCATTCAGGCCCTCACCACGACACTCACGCGCTCTTTGCCATGATCTCGTCCGCGATGTTCCGCGGCACCGGATCGTAATGGTGGAACTGCATCGTGAAGGAGGCGCGTCCCTTGGTCATGCTCCTGAGGTCGGAAATGTAGCCGAACATTTCCTTCAAGGGAACATGCGCGCGGACGATCACGGTGGAGCCGGAGCTTTCCTGGCTTTGGATCATGCCGCGGCGCCGGTTCAGGTCACCCACCACGTCGCCCACATGGTCCTGCGGCGTCGTGACTTCCACGTCCATGATGGGCTCGAGGATGATCGGGCCGGCCTTCTTCATCCCGTCACGGAAACAGGCCTTCGCGGCGATCTCGAAGGCGAGCGCCGATGAATCGACGTCATGGTACTTGCCATCGAGAAGGGTGTATTTGAAGTCGACGGTCGGGAACCCGGCGAGCACGCCGGTATCGGCCTGCATCCTGATCCCCTTCTCGACCGCGGGGATGTATTCGCGCGGGACCGAGCCGCCTACCACCGCGTTCTCGAACACAATGCCCTTGTTGCGCTCCTGCGGCTCGAAGGCGACCTTGACCTCGGCGTACTGGCCCGAGCCGCCCGTCTGCTTCTTGTGCGTGTAGGTTTCCGTATGAGGGCGCGTGATCGTCTCGCGATACGCCACCTGCGGGGCGCCGATATCCGCCTCGACGTTGTACTCCCGGCGCAGACGGTCGATGATGATCTCGAGGTGAAGCTCGCCCATGCCGGACAGGATCGTCTGGCCCGTCTCCTGGTCGGTGCGCAGCCGGAGCGAGGGGTCCTCGCCCGCGAGCTTCTGCAAGCCGAGAGTCATCTTCTCGACCGACTCCTTGGTCTTCGGCTCCACCGAGATGTCGATGACCGGCACCGGGAACGCCATGCGCTCAAGCACCACTGGGTCGGCGCTGCTCGCCAGCGTGTCGCCGGTGGCCGTGTCCTTCAATCCGACGAAGGCCGCGATGTCGCCGGCCGAAACCTCCTTTATCTCCTGCCGCTTGTCCGCGTGCATCTGGAACATCCGTCCGATGCGCTCGCGATGACCCTTCGTCGTGTTGAGCACCATGTCGCCGGATTTCAGGGTGCCGGCGTACACGCGCACAAAGGTCAGCGTGCCGTATTTGTCATTGATGATCTTGAAGGCGAGGCCGGCGAACGGCGCGTTCGGGTCGGCCTTGATCCGGCGGCGGTCGGAGTGTTCCCCGTCTTCTTCGCCCTCCTCGGCGGCGATGCTGATGCCAGGCACGTCCACGGGAGAGGGAAGATAGTCGAGCACCGCGTCCAATAGCGGCTGCACGCCCTTGTTCTTGAAGGCGGTGCCGCACAGCACCGGTCGGAACGCGCCGCTGATCGTGCCGGCCTTGATGCATCGCTTCAGGGTGGCGACCTCAACGTCGCCGTGTTCGAAATACTCCTCCATCGCCGCGTCGTCGACGGAGAGCGCCGTGTCGAGCAGGAGCTGGCGGTATTCGCGCGCCTGCTCTTCCAGATCGGCTGGAATTGGTTCGTCGTGGTATTTGGCGCCGAGCTCGCCGCCTTCCCACACGATCGCCTTCATCTCCACGAGATCGACGACGCCCACGAACTTGTCCTCGATACCGATCGGTAGCTGCAACGGCAGCGCGACGATGTCGAGCTTCTCCTTCAGCGTCGCGGCGGCCCGGTAGAAATCGGCGCCGGTGCGGTCCAGCTTGTTGATGAAGATGATGCGCGGAACGTTGTAGCGGTCGGCCAGGCGCCAGTTGGTCTCCGACTGTGGCTGCACGCCGGCCACGCCCTCGATGATGAATACCGCGCCGTCCAGCACGCGGAGCGAGCGGTTCACCTCGATGTTGAAGTCGATGTGGCCCGGCGTGTCGATGATGTTGATGCGGTGGTCCTTCCACTCGCAAGTCACCGCCGCTGAGGTGATCGTGATGCCGCGCTCGCGCTCCTGCTCCATATAGTCGGTCGTGGTGTTGCCCTCGTGCACCTCGCCGATCTTATGGGACACGCCGGTGTAGTAGAGGATGCGCTCCGTCGTGGTGGTTTTGCCCGCGTCGATATGCGCGGTGATTCCGATGTTGCGGATCTTTTCAAGCGGCGTGCCGGACACGATGAACCTCCATACCATGACGGGCGCGGCGAGACCCTCGTCCCGTGCGCCCGCTCATGTTCCGGCTGCATATGAGAGTGATAGGTCCAGCCGGCTTCGACTGCAGGTGAGATGGAATAGAAGGCCGCTTTTTGCAAGCTTGGAATCGCCGGCGCGGGCCTTCCGGGCCTCGCTTGCCTTCACCCTTTGTCACTGTGCGACACACGGGCGGGGTTCATGGATTCCGCCATGGACCCTCACACGGCGCAAGCGCTGATCCGCTTCGGCCTCGGACGCCGAGGCGAGGAGCCGCTCCCGGCCGATCCGCATGGCTGGCTGCTCGGGCAGCTTGATCCGCCCAACTCTGGCCTCACCCCGGCACCGAGCGCCGAGGCCGGGCTGGCCGCATTGCGCGAGGACCGGGCGTCGAAGCCGCCCCGTGGGCAGAGCCGCAGCCGGGAGGTGTATCGGGCCGAGGCCGCCGCGCTGGCGCTCCGTTCTCTCACCACTGCTGCGCCCTTCCGCGAGCGTCTCGTCCGTTTCTGGACCAACCATTTCACGATCAGCCTGCACCAGCCCGCCTGCGCCGCGGTCGCCGGCGCCTTCGTGCAGGAGGCCATTCGTCCCCATGTCACCGGCCGGTTCGGGGACATGCTGCTCGCGGTCATGCGGCATCCCGCGATGCTGCTTTACCTGAACAACGTGGTCTCCATTGGTCCGAACAGCCCAGCGGGCCTCCGCCGCGGCCGCGGATTGAACGAAAATCTGGCGCGCGAATGCATGGAGCTGCACACGATCGGTCCGGAGGCCGGCTACACACAGGCGGACGTCACGGCCTTCGCCAACATCCTGACTGGCTGGTCGATCGCGCTCGACCAGGACCCGCCCGGGTTTCGCTTCCGGGCGATGGCGCACGAACCCGGTGAGAAGACGCTGATGGGCCGGACCTTCCCGCCGGGGGAGGAGGGCGGCGTCATGGCGCTTGGCTTCCTTGCCGACCACCCGGCCACCCATCGCCTCCTCGCGACCAAGCTCGTGCGCCATTTCGTGGCGGACGACCCGCCCCGGCCGGCGGTGAGCCGAATCGAAGCCGTGCTGAGGGATAGCCGCGGGGATCTCGGCGCTGTGAGCCGTGCCTGCGTCGGCTTGGAGGCGGCGTGGCGGCCGATGCAGAAGCTGCGCTCGCCACAGGATTATGTCATCGCCGTCCTGCGGTCGGTTGATTTGGGACCCGAGGGCGCAAACTCGATGCTGCCCATCTATGCGAAGCTCGGCCAACCGCTATTCGGTGCTCCGCTCCCGAATGGCTGGCCTGACGATGCCGCTGAGTGGGCCGCGCCGGAGGGGCTGCTCCGGCGAGTCGATTGGGCATACAGTCTGGCGGGCCAGATGGTCCAAGCGAATCCGTTGCAAATCGCCAACGAAAGCCTCGGCCCGCTCCTCCGCCCCGCCACCGCCGAGCAAATGCGCCGCGCCGGGTCGCGGCGAGACGCCCTGACGCTGCTGCTCTCCTCACCGGAGTTCCAGAGGCGATGACGCCCCGTCTCACACGGCGCACTACCCTGCTCGGGCTCACCGCGGCCGCGACGCTCGGACCGGCCAGCCTCGCGCTCGCGTCGGCCGCGACGGACCGGCGGTTTGTCGTCGTCATATTGCGGGGGGCGCTGGACGGCATGGCGGCCGTGGTCCCGTACGGGGACCCGGACCTGCGCGGGCTCCGGATGGAGCTTGTGGGAGCACCTCCGGGGAGCGAGGGAGGCGTGCTCGATCTCGGCAGCTTCTACGGCCTGCACCCCTCACTTTCGGGCCTGCACGGACTGTATCAGACGGAGAGTTGTTGCCCCTGCACGCGGTCGCCGGCCCCTATCGCACCCGCAGCCACTTCGAAGGCCAGGACTGCCTCGAGAGCGGGACCGACCACGCCATGACCAGTGGCTGGCTGAACCGGGTCGTGCAGGCCTTGCCGCGAGTGGCGGGATCGCAGTCGGCTGGGGACGCCGTCGCCGTCGGGTTCTCGGTGCCGTTGCTGCTGCGGGGTCCGGCCGTCGTCGGGAGCTGGGCGCCACAGGGCTTTGCGACGCCGGATGCCGATCTGTATCTCCAGGTCGCCGCGCTGCATCGGTCTGATCCGATTACCGGCCCGGCGATGGCTGAGGGCATGAAGGAACGTGGCTTTGCCGCCGAGACGCTGGCGGGCACCGAGGCTGGCAATCGTCGCGCCGGCTTCTCCAGTTTGGCGGCCGCGGCCGGTCGCTTTCTTCGGGCGCCGGACGGGCCGCGCGTCGCGGCCCTGGAGCTCGGTGGCTGGGATACGCACGTGGATCAGGTGCGCCGGCTTGGGTCGGTGCTGAAACAACTCGACGACGGCATGGCCGCGCTCAAGACAAGTCTCGGCGATGCGTGGTCCAAGACCGTGGTGCTGGTCATGACGGAGTTCGGGCGCACGGCTCGCGCCAATGGCACCGGCGGCACCGATCACGGGACAGGGACGGTTTGCTTCGTTCTCGGAGGTGCCGTCGCCGGCGGCAAGGTCCGGGCGACTTGGCCTGGGCTTGGTCCGGGCAAGTTGTTCGAGAACCGGGATTTGCAGCCCACGACGGATCTGCGGGCCGTCGCGAAGGGACTGCTCGATCAGCATCTGGGTCTTTCAGGCGCCGCCTTGTCCCGGGTCTTTCCGGGCAGCGACGGAGTGACGCCCTTGTCCGGACTGATCCGTTCGTAACACCGTCAATCAGTGGCTCTCGGCTGGAGCGCCGCCTCGGGCTTCCTTGCCCCAGACCGCATCCAGCCGAGCATCCCGCCCGCATGTGTACCGATAGAACCGATAACGCAACGGGTTCTTCTTGTAGTAATCCTGATGGTACTCCTCGGCGCGCCAGAACGCCCCGGCCGGAAGGATCGCGGTAACGACCTTGCGGCCCAGCTTTTCCTCGACTGCCTGTTTCGATTGCTCGGCCAATCGCCGCTGCTCCTCGTCGGCAACGAAGATCGCTGTGGTGTACTGCATGCCGTGGTCGCAGAACTGGCCGGAGGCGTCGAGCGGGTCGACGTTACGCCAGAAGACATCCAGCAAGCGTTGGTAGGAAATCTTGTTTGGATCGTAGGTGACGAGCACTGATTCTCGGTGGCCCGTACCGCCAGCCGATACCTGCTCGTAAGTCGGCTGCTGCACCGTGCCGCCCGTGTAGCCGGAAAGCACCGAGGTTACGCCCGCTAGGCTGTCGAACGGATGAACCATGCACCAGAAGCAGCCGCCGGCAAAGGCTGCCGTCTTCAAGGGCGGCGCAGGCGAAGGCACGAGTGCTTGCGTTCTGGCGGGGACGGAAATGGCGAGTGCCAGCATGAGCGAAAGCTGCGCGAGGAACAGACGGCGCATGAAGCTCACTGGCGTTCTCCAAAAGGGAAACAGTCTACATCATTGCCGGAGTAGGGCGTTCATTCAGCCGCCTTTGCAATTCCGGAAACGCGGGTGCGGGTCCTCAGGGTCACGAACTCCTCGGCCGCCGTGGGGTGGATGCCGATCGTGCGGTCGAAATCGGCCTTCGTCGCCCCGCAGGTAATCGCAATGCCGATCCCCTGCATGATCTCCGGGGCGTCCTCGCCGAGCATGTGAGCCCCCAGGACCACCTGCGTCGAGTGATCCACGACCAACTTCATATACACCCGCCGGCGCCGGCCGGTGAGCGCATGCCGAAGCGGCGTGAAGTGCGTGTCGTACACCTCGACCGGCCCCCTCAGGGCCGCCTTCTCCTCGCTCAAGCCCACGCTCGCGAGCGGCGGCGTCGAGAACACGGCGGTCGGCACGTTATCGAGCGAGATCCGCCGCTCGCGACCGCCAAAGAGCGTGTCCGCGAGCGCATGGCCCTCCGCCGTGGCGACCGGTGTGAGGTTGAGCCGGTCCGTGACATCGCCAATCGCGTAAATATGCGGCTCGCTGGTGCGGAGCTGGTCGTCCACCGCGATCGCACCCATCGGCTTGGTCGTCACCCCGGCCTTCTCCAGCCCGAGCCCTTCAGTCGCAGCCTTCCTTCCGGTGGCGAAGAACACCAGGTCGGCATCCATGCAATGGCCATCCGCGAGGGTCAGCCGGCGCGCTTCGCCATTCGCTTCGAGCTTGCGCGGGCTGCACCCGGGATGCAGCCCGATGCCCGCGAGCTTGAGCGCCTCCGCCAGCTGCTCGCGCAAATCCTCGTCGAAGCCGCGCAACGGCAAAGGTTGGCGATAGACCAGTTCGACCTTTGCACCGAGGGCCGCGAAGATGCCGGCGAACTCCACCGCGATGTAGCCGCCGCCGACCAAGATGACGCGCTTCGGCATAGCGGGGAGGAAGAAAGCGTCGTCCGACACGATGCCGAGTTCATCGCCCGGAATGCCTGGCCGGACGGGATGGCCGCCCGTCGCGACGACGATACGCTCGGCCGAGACGCGCCGGCCCCCGACATCGAGCGTGTTAGGATCGAGGAACACGGCGCGGGCCTCGAGCACGGTCGCGCCGGCGGTAACGAGCAGCCGGCGGTAAATGCCATTGAGCCGCTCGATCTCGCGATCCTTGGTGGCAATAAGCTTCGCCCAGTCGTGCGGTCCTTTGCGGATGTCCCAACCGAACCCGGCGGCGTCCTCCGCCCAGGCACCGTACTCGCCGGCCTGCACGAGCAGCTTCTTCGGTACGCACCCGACATTGACGCAGGTGCCGCCCCAGAATCGTTGCTCGGCGATCGCCACCCGAGCGCCGTGCCCGGCAGCGATCCGAGCGCACCGCACGCCCCCGGAACCACCGCCTATCACGAACAGGTCGAAATCGTAGGCCATTCCGGCAGCGGCGCTCAGGTGCCGATGCCGCCGAGGGCCAGGTACTTGATCTCGAGATACTCCTCGATCCCGTATTTGGAGCCTTCACGCCCGAGACCGGACGCTTTCATGCCGCCGAACGGCGCCACCTCGGTCGAGATGATCCCTTCATTGATCCCGACGATGCCCGTCTCCAGCGCCTCGGCGACCCGGAATATGCGCCCCACATCGCGGGCGTAGAAATAGGCGCAGAGGCCGAACTCGGTGTCGTTGGCGAGCCGTAGCGCCTCGTCCTCGGTCTTGAAGCGGAACAGGGGCGCGAGCGGACCGAATGTCTCTTCGCGGAACAGCAGAGCGTCCTTGGTCACATTGGTGAGAATGGTCGGCTGAAAGAAATTGCCGCCCAGTTCATGCCGCTTGCCGCCCGTGACGATCTTTGCGCCCTTTTCCACCGCGTCCCCGATATGCGCCTCCACCTTCTTCACGGCGTCCGCGTTGATCAGCGGCCCCTGAGTGACACCCTCCTCCATGCCGTTGCCGACCTTCATCTTCTCCACCGCCTCCCTCAGCTTCGCGGTGAAGGCATCATACACGCCGTCTTGCACGAGAATCCGGTTGGCGCAGACACAAGTTTGGCCGGTGTTGCGGTATTTGCTGGCCATCGCGCCCTGCACCGCCGCGTCCAGATCGGCGTCGTCGAACACTATGAATGGCGCGTTGCCGCCTAACTCCATGCTGGTCTTTTTTACCGTGGGCGCGCATTCGGCGAGCAGCTTGGCGCCGACTTCGGTGCTGCCGGTGAAGGTGAGCTTGCGCACGAGCGGATTGGATGTGAGTTCCTTGCCGGTCTCGGACGCAGGACCGGTGATGACGTTGCACACGCCCGGCGGCATCCCGGCGCGCTCGGCGAGGACCGCCAAGGCGAGCGCCGAAAATGGGGTCTGGCTCGCCGGACGGATCACGCCGGTGCAGCCGGCCGCCCAGCCGGGACCCGCCTTGCGGGTGATCATGGCGGCCGGAAAGTTCCAGGGCGTGATCGCGGCGAACACCCCGACGGGCTGCTTGATGACCAGGATGCGCCTGCCTTTGGCGTTCTGCGGGATCGTGTCGCCGTACACGCGCTTGCCTTCCTCAGCGAACCACTCGATGAAGCTTGCGGCGTAGACGATCTCGCCCCGGCTCTCGGCGAGCGGCTTGCCCTGCTCGGCGGTCATGATCACGGCCAGATCGTCGCTATTGGCCAGCATGAGATCATTGAGCTTGCGCAGGATCGCGGCACGCTCCTTCGCCAGCATCCCGCGCCAGGCATGAAGAGCGCGGTCGGCTGCCTCGATCGCGCGACGGGTCTCGGCCGCGCCCATCGCCGGCACCTCGCCGACGCGCTCCCCGGTAGCCGGATTGTTCACCAGCAGCGTCCTGCCGCTGTCCGCCTCCACCCATTTGCCGTCGATGCAGTTGGCCTGCCTTAGCAGGGTCGGGTCTTTCAAAGGCAGCGCCGATGCCGGGTTGAGCATGGGATCCTCCATGGTTTTCCCGGAAGATAGGCGGGGAAGCCGGCCGTGTCAGCCCGCCCGCTCGATCGCCAATCATTCCTGTATCAGATCGATCCGCCAGGATAGCCATTGAAGGATTCGAAACGAAGCGGCCCGCCTTCACGCACTTCCGAGGGGGGCCTTGAGGCGCAACAGATCGCGGCCTAGATCCATCCTTCCCCGAGAAGTCGCGGAGCTTGGGGTCGGAGCGGAGGTTGCCGGCGAGTGCTCAAGCTGCGGGTCATCCCCTGTCTCGATGTAAAAGATGGGCGCGTGGTCAAGGGCGTCAACTTCGTCGCCCTTCGCGATGCGGGCGATCCGGTCGAGCAGGCGCGCATTTATGATGCGGCCGGCGCGGACGAGCTGTGTTTCCTCGATATCACGGCCAGCCATGAAAACCGCGACACCATCCTGGATGTGGTTTCGCGAACCGCCGCGCGGGTGTTTCTGCCGCTTACAGTGGGTGGCGGCATCCGCAGCACCGCGGACATGCGCCGGCTTCTCCTCGCAGGCGCCGACAAGTGCAGTATCAACTCGGCCGCCGTGGCACGGCCGGAGTTGGTGCGGGAAGCGGCCGAGAAATTCGGGAGCCAGTGCGTGGTCGTCGCGGTGGATGCGAAGCAGACGGCTGAGGGACATTGGGAAGTGTTCACGCATGGCGGCCGGAAAGGCACCGGGATCGATGCGGTGGAATGGAGTCGGCGCGTTGCCGCACTGGGAGCGGGCGAGATTTTGCTGACGAGCATGGACCGCGACGGAACCGGACAGGGCTTCGACCTTGGCCTCCTGCGCGCGGTCTGCGCAGCGGTGCGAGTCCCGGTGATCGCGTCGGGAGGTGTCGGCGCGCTCCGGGATTTCGTCGAAGGAGCCCGAGCGGGCGCGACAGGACTGCTGGCCGCCAGCGTGTTCCATTTCGGCACGTTCACGATCGCGGAGGTGAAGGATGCCCTCGCGTGCGCCGGGCTGCCGGTGCGCCTCATGCGGCCGGTTGCCTGAAATGCGGCGGGTATAGAATGGCGAAGTCCGCCAAGAAGAAGCGGCCGCAGAAGGCCAAGGCCCAAAAGGCGAAAGCTCCCGATGCCGGGCCGAGGCCAGCCAAGAAGAAGGGCGCCCCAAACGAGCTTGCGGACCAGGCCGTCCCGATCCCCGCGCCTCCGCTCGCACTCAGCCCAGCCGCCACGGTGCTGGATCGTTTGTGGTCGGTGGTCATGAGCCGCCGAGATGCCGATCCCGCGGTCAGTCACTCCGCCCGGCTGCTCTCACGCGGGACCGAGAAGGTCGCGCAGAAATTCGGCGAGGAAGCAGTCGAGTGCCTCATCGAGGCGGTAGCCCGGCGGCGGGAGACGGTGATCGGGGAAAGCGCGGACGTGCTCTATCACCTGATCGTCCTTTGGGTGGACGCCGGCATTCGGCCCGACGAGGTCTGGAACGAACTCAAGAGGCGGGAGGGCGTCAGCGGCATCGCCGAAAAAGCGTCGCGCGCCAGAAAGCTGCCGCTTGCCTTCGGCCTGAATACCACGAAGATCCCCTGACGCCACCTTCCACGCGCCGGCTCCTTCAGACCGCGCGCCGTCCGTACCGGAGAGGCCGATGTCCATCACCGGGCTGCCACCCTATGACGACCAGAATGTGTTTGCGCGCATCCTGCGCGGGGAGATCCCGAGCAAAAAAATCTATGAGGACGAGTGGGCGCTCGCCTTTCACGACATCGCCCCGAAGACGCCGACCCACGTGCTCGTGATTCCAACGGGCCCGTACTGCTCCTTCGCCGATTTCAGTCAAACCGCGAGCGACGCGGAGATAGCCGGCTTCATCCGCGCCGTCGGGCACGTGGCGAAAATGGTGGGAGCCGAGGCGTCGGGCTACCGAGTGTTGGCCAATACGGGCGAGCACGCCGGGCAAGAGGTGGCCCACTTCCACGTCCATCTTTTCGCGGGAAGGCCACTGGGGCGCATGATCGAGAAGGTGTGACGGCGCATGGCGCACGGGGCTCATTCCTTCCGGCCCAAGCTGGAACTCGACCCGCAGCGCGCGATGCGCGCCGAACGGACCCCATACGCCGTCGTCGATATCGGGTCCAACTCGGTCCGGCTGGTCGTGTACGACCGGCTCGGCCGTGCGCCGTTTCCCCGCTTCAACGAAAAGTCGCTTTGTCATCTCGGGCAAGGTCTGGATCGCACCGGCGAGCTTTCGGCCGAGAGCTTCCGGCGGACGGTCGAAGCGACAAGGCGATTCCGGGCCATCACCGGGGCCATGAATGTCGGCCGGATCGATGTTCTGGCGACCGAGGCTCTCCGTCGCGCCTCGAACGGGGCCCGGCTGGTTGCGGCCATTGCCGAGGAAGCGGGGCTGGAGGTCCGCATCCTGAGCGGTGCGGAAGAGGCGCACTACGCATCGCTCGGGATCATCGCCGGGTTCCACCGGCCGGAGGGCCTGGTCGGCGATATGGGCGGCGGTAGCGTCGATATGGCCGAGATACGCGAGGGCCGGGTCGGTCAGCGCTCGGTCAGCCTGCCGCTCGGCGCCTTACCGGTTCAGGCGCTCCTGGCGCAAGGCGGCAATGGCGCCAAGCGGCAGGTCGACTCGCTGCTCAAGGAGAACGCGCCGCCGGGGTGGGCCGCTTCGGTATTCTATGCGGTCGGGGGTGGCTGGCGGGCGCTCGCGCGCGTCCACATGGCTTCGACGGACTCCGCGGTGCCGGTCGCGCACGGCTATTCCATCCCGGCTCGCGAAGCGCGTTCATTCGCGAAAATGATCTGGCGGCTTCCAGAGGCGAAGGTGGCCGCGCTCCCTGGCGTGCCGACGCGCCGCGTCGGCACGCTGCCCGCGGCCGCGCTGGTGCTGGATCGGGTGCTGAAACGCTTCGAACCGGAACGTGTCGTGTTTTCGGCATTCGGCCTGCGCGAAGGCTGGCTCTATGGGCAACTCCCCAGCGAGGAACAGCAACGCGATCCGCTGGTCGAAGGGGCGCAGGTATTCGGCCTCCCGAATGCCCGGGTCCCCGAGTTCCCGCCTGCGCTGGTGCGCTGGACCGACGATCTGTTCCCGGGCGAGTCTGCGGAGGAGCGCCGGCTGCGCGTCGCCGCCTGCGCACTCTCCGATATCGGTTGGCGCGACCATCCAGGCATCCAGGCGGTGGAGAACTTTCGTCGGCTGGTCCGGTTCCCGTTTATCGGCCTCGACCACACCGAGCGTGTTTTTCTCGCTGCCGTGGTGCATTCGCGTTACGCCGGCTCGCCGGACGATCCGGCGCTTGCTTCGGCAACCGCCTTGCTGCCTGCCAGCTTGCGCCGCCGTGCCCTGATCCTCGGGCGCGTTCTTCTGCTGGGCTACCGGGTTTCCGGGAGCGTCACGGAGATTCTGGCGAGTGCCCGGCTGCGGCTCACCGCAGACGCCGTTCGCCTGGAGGTGGGCAAGGCGGCTCGCGTGCCGGACAGCGAGGTGGTACGGGCCCGGCTCAATCTCGTGGCGGGAGCCATCGGGGTTCGCCGCACCGAGATCGTCGAGGTCGCCTGATTGGGGCAGCAGCCGGACACGGGCGTCATCGAAGCGGAAAGGGGGTTCACCACCGGGCCGGTCCACTCGATAACTGCAGACCTCATAGCGGTCATTGTGGCAGTCACGGATCAGGATCCGCGCATTCTCACCCTGCACGAGGCGGCCGCGCTCCCTTCCGGACCGTTCGAGTCCGGCCACCGATCGCTTCAGGCGGGGCTGCGCGCCTGGGTGGAGCGTCAAACTCGTCATCCTCTCGGCTATGTCGAGCAACTTTACACCTTCGCGGACCGCGACCGGACTGAGGACGACGGCCGCGTGATTTCGGTCAGCTATCTAGGCCTGACGCGCGAGGTGCCCGCCTCAGGCGACCGCGAGGCAAGTTGGCAAAGCTGGTACCGCTATTTTCCGTGGGAGGATCACCGAACGCGCCCTCCGGCGATCATCGCCGAGCAAATTGCTCCACGGCTGCGAGCGTGGGCCAAAGCCGCATCGGACGCGGCCGAACGCCGGACCCGCCGCCAAAGGGTGAGCGTGACGTTTGGCCTTGAGGACCAGACGTGGAACGAGGAACTGGTCGTCCAGAGGTACGAACTGCTTTACGAGGCAGGCTTGGTGCCGGAGAGGTGGCGCGGACGCCCTGCCCCGCCGGATCTCCTGCCCGGACGGGCGATGTTGCATGACCATCGCCGCATTCTGGCGACGGGAATCGCGCGCTTGCGGGCCAAGATCAAGTACCGCCCGGTCGTCTTCGAGCTGATGCCCCCAAGCTTCACACTGTTTCAGTTGCAGCGCGCCGTGGAGGCTTTGGCCGGACGTTTGCTCCATAAGCAGAACTTCCGCCGCCTTATCGAGCAGCAGGAACTCGTCGAGGAAACCGGCGCCATCGCGACCGAGACCGGGGGGCGTCCGGCGAAGCTGTTCCGCTTCCGGCGCGCGGTGCTGCTTCAGCGCGCCGTGGTCGGCACGAAGCTGCCGCTCGCTCGCTCTTGACAAAGGCTTATGCTCGTTCGTAGCATATAGATGGGGCGGCGGACCCTTCTTTTTGGCCGCTTCTAATACCCAAAACGAGCATAAGGGGGCTTCATGCTGGATCCCGCGGTTCTGGAACGCACGGCCCCGCTTTACGAGCGCGTGAGGGCCGTCATCCCGCCGTTCGAGTGGCCGGCCTTTGCCGGGGATGTCGAGGCGATCCTGGAACTCAAACGCCGCCGCAACGCCATCGTGCTGGCGCATAATTACCAGACGCCTGAAATATTCCACTGCGTGGCCGACCTTGTCGGCGACAGCCTGGCCCTCGCCCGCGGGGCCATGCGCGCCGATGCCGATGTAATCGTTCTGGCCGGCGTGCACTTCATGGCCGAGACGGCCAAGTTGCTTAACCCAAACAAGACCGTGCTGATCCCGGATGTGGCGGCCGGCTGTTCGCTCGCCGAGTCGATCACGGCACAGGACGTGCGGCTCCTGCGTCAGCGTTACCCCGGTGTTCCCGTCGTTACGTACGTGAACACGTCCGCCGCGGTCAAGGCGGAGTCCGACGTCTGCTGCACTTCCGGCAATGCGCGCGAGGTCGTGGAATCGCTAGGTGCCGAGCAGGTCATCATGCTTCCGGACGAATACCTGGCGAAGAACGTCGCGGCGCAAACGAACGTGAAGATCATTTCCTGGGCTGGGCATTGCGAGGTCCATGAGCGATTCAGCGCGACGGAAGTCAGGCAATTGCGCGCGGAGCATCCCGGCATCGTCGTGCTGGCGCATCCCGAGTGCCCGCCCGATGTGGTCGCCGAAGCCGATTATGCCGGATCGACCGCCGCCATGTCCGATTATGTCGGACGCAACAAACCGCCGCGGGTCGTGCTGCTGACCGAGTGCTCGATGAGCGATAACGTCGCGCTACAAAATCCGGAAATCGCTTTCGTGCGCCCCTGCAATCTCTGCCCGCACATGAAGCGGATCACGCTCGGCAACATCCGCGCCTCGCTCGAACAGCTGCACTACGAGGTGACCATCGACCCGGCGCTCGCCTCCAGGGCCCGCCGCGCGGTGGAGCGGATGCTGGCGCTGTGACCCCGCCGGGCGCGCCGATCATCATCGGAGGCGGCCTGGCGGGGCTCCTGACGGCATTGCAGTTGGCCCCGCAGCCGACGCTGCTATTGAGCAAGTCGCCTCTCGGGATGGAGGCATCGAGCGCGTGGGCGCAAGGAGGCATCGCTGCAGCGCTCGGCGAGGACGACACCCTCGACCTTCACCTCGCCGACACGCTTGCCGCCGGGGATGGGCTGTGTGACCCGAGCGCGGCTGAACGCGTCGTGCGCGCCGCGCCCGTCGCGATCGAATTGCTCGCGCGGTACGGCGTGCGCTTTGACCGGGCGGGAGCGAGCGGAACGCTCTGTCTCGGTCTCGAAGCAGCCCATTGCAGGCGGCGGATCGTTCACGCTGCGGGCGACGGAACCGGGCAGGAGATCATGCGCGCGCTGGTGGTCGCGGTACGGGCCACGCCCTGCATCACGGTGCTTGAAGGCGTCGAGGCACGCCGGCTGCTGTTGCAGGACGGCGCGGTCGCGGGGGTTCTGGCTGCCGCGTCTTCCGGGACGTTGCTGCTGCCGACCAACCGCGTGGTGATCGCGACCGGCGGGGTCGGCGGGTTATTCCAACACACGACCAACCCGGCGGGCTCAACCGGGCAAGGGCTGATCCTGGCCGCACGCGCCGGGGCGGCGTTGGCCGATCTCGAGTTCGTGCAGTTCCATCCGACCGCGCTCGACATCGGCCGGTATCCCATGCCGCTGATCAGCGAGGCGGTGCGCGGCGAGGGCGCCGTGCTGATCGACGAGACCGGAAATCGCTTCATGGCTGGGCTTGGCCGGGCTGAACTGGAGCCGCGCGACGTCGTGGCACGGGCGGTCTGGGGGCAACTGCGGCAAGGCCATCGCGTGTTCCTTGACGCGCGAGCGCGTCCCGGCCCGCGATTCGCGCGCCGTTTCCCGCACATCACAGCGATCTGCCGCTCCGCCGGGCTCGATCCCGCCGCGCAGCCGATCCCGGTCAGACCGGCGGCGCATTATCACATGGGCGGCATCGCTGTGGACGCAGCCGGGCGCAGCAGCGTCCTGGGCTTGTGGGCTTGCGGAGAAGCCGCCGCCACCGGTCTGCACGGCGCGAATCGCCTTGCCAGCAACTCGCTGCTCGAGGCGACGGTTTGCGCAAGCCGGGTCGCCGAGAGTGTGGCCGGAACACCCGCGGGCCGATCCAGGACGCCCTCGCACGCGATTTTGCCGCCGATGTCCGATCCTGCCCCGGTCCGGCCTATTCTATCCCGCGCCCTGGGCGTGCTGCGCGACGGGGAAACGCTGACCTCGGCGGCCTCGGCGCTGCTTCCGCTCGCCAGGCCCGGCAGGCCATCCGCCGATCCCGCGTCGATCGGCCTCATGATGACGATCGCGGCACTGCGTCGGGCGGAAACCCGCGGTGCCCATTGCCGCCGCGATTTCCCTAACTCCGATCCGCAATTTGCGAAGCGGCTCAGGCTACGGCTGGAAGAGGCGCTCGACGAGGCACGCCGCATCCCCCCTCTCCTCCTCGCGCGAACGGCCTAAAACCATGAGAATTCCCCCGCTCCCTCTCGTGATGCTGGAACCTTGCGTGCGCGCGGCGCTTGCGGAGGATCTCGGGCGTGCCGGCGACCTGACCACCAACGCGATCGTTCCGGCCGACGCACAGGCCGTGACGGCGCTGGTCGCGCGGCAGCCCGGGACGGTAGCCGGTCTGGATGTCGCGGCACTCGCTTTCCGCCTCGTCGAGCCCGCCCTCGAATTCTCCGTGGAGAGACATGATGGGAGCCGGGTGGCCCCAGGCGACCTGATCGCAACCGTGCGCGGCCCGGCGCGCGGGCTGCTAAGCGCGGAGCGGATCGCGCTCAACTTCCTCTGTCATCTGAGCGGGGTCGCCTCCGCCACGGCGTCCGTGGTGGATGCCGTGCGTGACCACAAGGCTCGCATTACCTGCACCCGCAAGACCACACCAGGACTGCGTGCGCTGGAAAAATACGCGGTGCGGGTCGGGGGCGGCAGCAACCACCGCTTCGGCCTGGATGACGCGGTGCTGATCAAGGACAACCATGTCGCGATCGCCGGCGGGATTCGCCCAGCGGTCGAACGCGCTCGCGCCGCCGTGGGACATCTCGTCAAGATCGAACTGGAGGTGGATACGCTGGCGCAACTCGAAGAGGCGCTCGCACTCGGAGTGGACGCGATATTGCTCGACAACATGAGCCCCGAGATGCTGCGCGAGGCGGTCGGCCGGGTCGATGGGCGAGCGATCACCGAGGCGTCCGGCCGCATCACCCCCGCGACTGCCCCCGCTATCGCCGCGACCGGGGTGGACCTGATTTCGATCGGCTGGCTCACGCATAGCGCGGCGGTGCTCGATATTGGCCTCGACTATCGCGGCTAGATCGGTCAACGCTGCTCCGCTACTTCCTCCGGTAACAGCCACGAAGGGGCGCGCATGATCGAGACTGCCAAGACAGTGATCCGCTCCCCTGTTCTATCGAGCGTGCTCTGGCGTCCCGGCGGCCTCGCGCGACCGATCGTTCTGGCCGTCACGGGCAGCCTCGCGCTGGCTCTCGCGGCCAAGATCCAGGTCCCGTTCTGGCCGGTGCCGATGACGATGCAGAGCCTCGTCGTCCTTCTGATCGGCATCGCCTACGGCAGCGGTCTCGGGGGCGGGACCGTGCTGCTCTATCTCGCCGAAGGCCTGGCCGGGCTACCGGTGTTCGCGGGCTCTTCCGCCGGTCCTGCCTACATGGCCGGACCGACCGCGGGCTACCTGGTGGGGTTCGTGCTCGCGGCCGCCTTCATCGGCTGGCTCGCCGAGCGGGGCTGGGACCGGACCCTTGGCCGGGCTGCCGTGGCAATGTCGCTCGGGCATGTTCTGCTATTTGTTCCGGGCGTGCTGTGGCTGGCCGTCCTGTTCGGATGGAGCAAGGCCGTCGCGTTCGGGGTAACGCCCTTCATTGCCGCGACCGTGTTCAAGACGGCGCTTGGCGTAGCGCTGGTCGGGGCTTTCTGGTCCCTCGTGCGCAGGCGGCGATCCGACCGGGAATGACCGGCCGGAACAATGACGAGGCTCGCGTGCCCCTCTGAGCCAGGATGACCTGGCCCATCCTCGATCTCGCGGCCTTTTTCACTGGCTCGTGGCGGATGATCCGGCGCATCCACGACGGACGAATACACAGGATCGGCCGGATGGCGGGCGTGGCGACCTTCACCCCGGTCCGGCAAGGCATCGCCTACGAGGAGCAAGGCATTCTGGGGTTTGGCGACTGGCGTGGGACCGCCACGCGGCGCTACCTCTACGTCGTCGACGATTCCGCGACCGCGGAGGTTCGGTTCGAAGATGGCCGGCACTTTCATGCCCTGGATCTATCCTCTGGCGCGGCGAGCGTGGATCATCACTGCTCGCGGGACCTGTATCGCGGCCTATATTGCGTGCTTAGCCCCGCCCGATGGAGGGTTGCATGGCGCATCGAGGGACCCCGCAAGGACCTGCTCATCCTGACCCGCTACGTCCGTGATGTTCAGACCCCGGTGCAATCCGGCGACAGCCGTGTATTGTTCTGAAACGTTCTCGCGCTTCGGGTTTCTGCAGCACGTCTAGGGGAGGATCGGATGGCAGTCCACGCGGCAACCGCCGACGCGTCGGTGCACCGGCCATTCTGGCGGCACCTTTACGTACAGGTACTGATCGCGATCGTGATCGGGGCGCTGCTCGGACACTTCTCTCCGAGCGTAGGCGCCAGCATGAAGCCGTTCGGTGACGCCTTCGTCGCGGCCATCCGGATGGTGATCGCGCCGATCATCTTCTGCACCGTCGTCCACGGCATCGCCAGCATGGAGGACATGAAGAAGGTCGGCCGAGTGGGCCTGAAGGCGTTGCTCTACTTCGAGCTGATGACCACGGTCGCGCTGGCGGTCGGGATGATCATCGCCAATATCTGGCAACCCGGCGCGGGCGTCCACGCCGACGTCGCCTCGATCGACACCAAGTCGATCCAGACCTACGCGGCGGCGGCCCAGAACCAGACCGCCGTCGACTACCTCCTGCATATCATCCCGGTCAGCGCCGTCGGGGCCTTCGCCGAGGGCGAAGTGATCCAGGTGCTATTCTTCGGTGTCCTGTTCGCCTTCGCCCTCTCCTTCATGGGGGAGCGCGGAAAGCCGCTGCTCCGGCTGATCGACATTGCTTCCCACACGCTGTTTGGGATTGTCGCGATCATCATGCGGGCGGCGCCGCTCGGAGCTTTCGGTGCGATGGCGTTCACCGTCGGCCGCTACGGCATCGGCACTCTGCTACAGCTCGGCCAGCTCATGGCGAGCGTTTATCTCACCTCGCTGATCTTCATCTTAGGGGTGCTCGGAATTGTCTGCCGGCTCTGCGGCTTCAGCGTGTTGAAATTCATTCGCTACATCAAGGAGGAGTTGCTGATCGTCCTCGGCACTTCCTCCTCGGAGTTGGTGCTGCCGCGGATGATCGCCAAGCTCGAGAATCTCGGCTGCGAGGAGTTGGTGGTCGGCCTGGTGATCCCGACCGGCTATTCCTTCAATCTGGACGGTACTTGCATCTACCTGACAATGGCAGCGCTATTCCTGGCGCAGGCGACCGACACGCATCTCTCGTTCGGCAGTCAGCTCGGCATCCTCGGCGTGTTGCTGTTGACGTCGAAGGGCGCGGCGGGCGTGACCGGCAGTGGCTTCATCGTGCTCGCCGCAACCTTGGCCTCGTCCGGCAAAATCCCGGTCGCGAGCATCGCGCTCATCCTCGGGGTCGATCGGTTTATGTCGGAAGCACGCGCGCTGACCAATCTGATCGGCAACGGTATCGCGACGATCGTCGTCGCGAAATGGGAGGGTGCGTTGGATACCGTGCGCATGCACGCGATGCTGAATTGCGAATCCGACGAGGCCGCGGACAATCCCGAAGAGATGCTGCCCCCCGCGGAGGCTCTAATACCAGCAGCGGCGGCAGCTCGGGAACCGTAGACGAGAAGCCGGGCGACGCTTCTTCATGCTGCGTCGTCCGGCCTACCGACTCTCATGTCCTAGCTCCGAGCCAGCTCCGTCTTAGCTGTGTGACCAGCCTGAACGCCCATGCCCGTGGTGTCCTGGTACTGCTCCGAGCCGCCATCGCGCACCGCGACGTTGGACCGCTGCAGCACCGTCCTGGCGGAGACCTGGTAGGCTTCGGAGCCGGTCGCGGTCATCGCCGGGCCGCTGCTGATGCCCACCCCGGTCGCGGGGACTTCGGTCGCGGCCAGATTGTTGCTTTCGGCGTAAGCCGCCGAGGCGGTCCCGCTCAGCATTGCGAGCGCGGCGAAGGCGGCGATCAGGGTCTTGTGCATCGTCATCTCCATCGGGTTCATA
The DNA here is from genome assembly GCA_963808965.1 of uncultured Alphaproteobacteria bacterium. Lineage (GTDB taxonomy): Bacteria > Pseudomonadota > Alphaproteobacteria > Acetobacterales > Acetobacteraceae > CAWEHU01. The sequence goes on along the minus strand of CAWEHU010000012.1, from coordinate 154,945 downwards.
AGTCGGTTTGCGTCTTCGGCGACCCGGCGGAGTTTTTGAGCTTGGCCGCCGTTCACGTGAGGGAGAATGAGGCCGATGCAGTCCGCGCGAAGTGACCTTCGTCACAAAAAACGATCATTTTTCGCAAGTTGCTTCATGGGACTGTCCGAGCATAAGAAAGGGCCGGTCCCTGCAACCGGCCCTTCCCGCCTTATCAACCTCGCTGTGGTTCCAAGGCATTTCAGCCGCGAGCGTTGTTGCCATTCCGGCGCGCGATGAGCGTGCTGCCAAAGTCGCTGCGGGTTCCGGCGAAGTCCTGATAGTGTTCCGAGCCGGTATCGCGCGCGGCGGTCTGGGACTGTTGCATCGTCGTCGAAGCAAAAGTCGGATACGCCTCCGAGCCGACATCGTTCATCGCGGGCCCTGAGGTGACCGCCCAGGCGGTCGCCGGAGTTCTCGACGGAGGCAAGGTTGTTGCTCTCGGCGTAAGCCGCGGATGCCGCGCCGCTCATCAGCGTGAGAGCGGCGAACGTGGCGAACAGGGTCTTGTGCATGGTATTCTCCATTCTTGTCGCGTGTTGTCGGGTTTCTCGGTTTCGGCGGGGTTATCTCTTCCGCCGCCGTTCACGAGCCCACAATGCCGCCGAAGCGACCCACGCGAAGTGACCGGAGTTCACTACGAATCGCGATTTATTGCGGGAGTCACTCGGAGCCTAGCACCTCGATCGCCATCGACTTGACGAGCGCAAGCACCGGCTTTCCCTCCACCAAGACAAGCCGACGCACGGTGTCCGGTGTAACTCGTGCGAGCAACGCCATTCCTTCCAGCTCAACTTCCACGAGCGCGGCGTGAACCCGGTAATCCTCTAGGACGCGTCCGATCGTGCCAGGGATGATGTTGTGGACGCTGATTCCAAGAGGCGGCTCGGTCGCGAGAATCACCTCGCGCGCAGGGATTCGTACGCGAAGCTCGGCTCCGGTTGCAGCGGCGAGAAGCGGAACCAGCATGACACGACCGGCCACCGCGAGTTGTGTCAATTGAGCGCATCGGTCGTGCGCTACCACGCGAGCCGGAAGGATTGCGGCGGCGTCATCTCGCGCTGCCAGAGGAAGGTCGGCCCGGGCGGCGATCTCATGCACCGTACCGGCCGCGAGCACGCGACCTGCCTCGACGAGCACCAGCGCGTCCGCGAGGCGCGCCACTTCGTCCAGCGCGTGGGTGATGTAGAGGATGGGAAGGTTCAGCGTCGCTCGGAGCCGTGCGAGATACGGCAGGATCTCGGCTTTGCGGGCGGCATCCAAAGCGGCGAGCGGCTCGTCCATGATGAGCAGGCGCGGCTGGGACAGCAGCGCGCGCCCGATCGCGACACGCTGGCGTTCGCCGCCGGACAGGGTGTGCGGCCGGCGCTGAAGCAGCCGGCCGATACCAAGCAACTCGACCACATCGTCCAACCGGATCGGACCCGGCGGAGCGCGGCGCAAACCGTATCGCAGATTGTTGGCAACCGAGAGATGCGGAAAAAGCCGCGCATCCTGGAACACTACGCCCATGCGCCGGCGCTCAGGCGGCAGGAACAGGCCCGTCCCGCTGTCGGCGAGCATCGTACCATCGAGCACGACCCGAACCGTCTCAGGGCGGAACAGGCCCGCCACCGCGGCCGCGATGCTCGATTTCCCGGCGCCGGACGGACCGAACAGCGCCGTGGTTCCGGGCGTCGACGCCGTGAAAGCGATGTCGAGTACGATGTCGGGAAACGCATGCCGGAACGCGACATCGAGACTCATCGGCCGAGCAAGATTTCGCAACCTTCGTCCAAGCGCCTCCGAAACCAGCAGGCCAGCAACGGCAAGTCCGATCGAGACAAGCGACAGACGTGCCGCGATCGCCTCGCCGCCCGGCACTTGCAGCGCGGTATAGATCGCAATGGGAAGCGTCTGTGTCTCGCCCGGAATATTGCCCGCAAAGGTGATTACTGCACCGAACTCCCCGAGCGCGGCGGCGAAGCCGATCACCCCAGCTACCAGAATGCCCGGCGCGGTAAGCGGAAGGGTGATCGTGAGAAACCGGTCGAGCGGGCTGGCGCCGAGCGTCCGCGCCGTGTCCTCGAGATTGCGGTCCACCGCCTCCAACGAAAGGCGGACTGCCCGGAGCATCAACGGAAACGACATCACGGCGCAGGCGAGCGTGGCAGCGGCTTTGGTGAACACGAGCCTGAGGCCGAACCACGCCAGCAGCCATGACCCGATGGGGCCGCGCACGCCGAACAGCAACAGCAGGAGCCAACCGACCACGACCGGCGGCAACACGAGGGGCAGATGGAGAAACGTATCCAGCACCGAGCGGCCAGGGAAACGGTAGCGAGCCAGCACGAACGCAGCCCCGAGCGCGACGGGCAACCCGAACAAAACGCTGCGTGCCGCCACGTCAAGCGTCAGCCCGATCGCCTCCCATTCCTCGGACGTGAGCAAAGCTACTCCGTCTCGAAGCCGTACCTGGCGAAAATGGCGCGGCCGCCGGGTCCCGCAATGTATTGCATCAGCGCCCGCGCCTCTTCGGTGTCGTTGCCGCGAATGAGCGCGAACGGATAGGTAATCGGATCGTGCGCGTCGGACGGAAACACGCCCGCCGTCATCACGTTGTTCGAAATCCGTGCGTCGGTGGCATAGACGATTCCGGCCGGCACTTCGCCGCGCTCGACAAGCAGGAGCGCCGCTCGAACGTCTTCCGTCGGCGCGATGCGGGACTGCACGGCGGACCAAAGGCCGAGCCTCTTTAAGGCCTGCTCCGCATAAAGCCCGACGGGAACATGAGCGGGGTTTCCGGTTGCGAGGCGTCCGGTCGGACCCAGCAGCTTGGCGATATCGAGCCCAGGGCCGATCGTCAGGTGCTGCGGCCGATCCGCCGGAACGATGAGCACGAGCCGGTTCGATAACAGGTTGCGCCGCGTACCCGGCGCAAGCAGGCCGCGCTTGTCGAGATAGTCCATCCATTGTTCGTCGGCCGAGGCGAAAAGATTGGCTGGCGCCCCCTGATCGATCTGGCGCGCGAGGGTCGAGCTGGCGCCGAACGACAGACGCAACGGCCGATGGCCCGCGGCAGCCCAGGCCCCCGAAATGTCCTTCATCGCATCGGTTAAACTGGCAGCCGCCAGCACGGTCAGGTCCTCGGCACGGGCGAGCCCAGGACAGAGGAGCAGCGCGAAGCAAAGGAGAAGCACGCGACAGGACATGGTTCAAATCTCCGGCCGGTTCGGTCGATATATCCATCCGAACATATCCACCCGGATGCTTGTCGGCAAATACAGGCGGGCGTGCTTTGCTGAGCCCTATGCGGCGCGTACGTCACTTTGAACGATCGGGCCTCCACTTGCGCGTGGTGCTGGGGGCCGAGGTCGCCATGGGGCCGGGCAAGGCCGACCTTCTGGAAGGCATCGCCGAGACCGGCTCCATTGCCGCCGCGGGACGGCGGATGGGGATGAGCTACAAGCGGGCCTGGACACTGGTCGAGGCCATGAACACGATGTTCGCCGATCCGCTGGTCGATGCGGCCAAGGGCGGCGCGGGCGGAGGCGGAGCGGCGCTGACCCCGCTCGGCGCGCGCATCCTCGCGGCCTATCGCCGGCTGGAAGCGACGGCCGCGATCGCAGGCGCCCCGGAGCTGGCGCTGATGCGGCGCGCGCTTGCGAAACGGCGTCCCCTCAACGAAACATAGGTCCGCATGGAAATCGCGCTCGCTGTCGCCGCTGTGATCGTGCTGTTGATCGTGGCGCGGTCGGTCCGTATCGCGTCGGAATGGCAGCGCGGCGTCGTGTTGCGCCTCGGACGATTCCATGCGGTGAAGGGACCGGGCCTCTATTTGGTGTTTCCGGTCGTGGATGTCGTTACCGCGGTGATCGACATGCGGATCCAGACCACGACGATCACCGCCGAGCAGGCCCTCACACGGGACACGGTGGCGGTCGGCGTGGATGCGATCGTTTTCTGGAAGGTGAGCGACGCCGAAGCAGCGGCAATCCGCATCGCCAATTATCGCGAGGCCATCGAGCGGGTGGCGCAGACCACGCTCCGCGAAATGATCGGCGCGACCGAGCTTTCGCGCCTGCTGTCGGACCGCAAAGCGGCCGACGAGCAGTTGCGCGCTTCGATCGGGCATAAGACAGCGGATTGGGGGGTGGGCGTGGTTTCCGTCGAGATCAAGGACGTGTCGATTCCGCGCGAGCTGCAGGACGCGATGAGCCGGCAGGCGCAGGCGGAGAGGGAGAAGGATGCGCGGGTGACGCTCGCATCCGCAGAGCAGGAGATCGCGCGTCAGATCCTGGAGGCAGCGGCCATGTATGCCGCGAATCCGACGGCCCTCCGCCTCCGGCAGATGAACCTGCTCTATGAGATGAATAAGGAGCGCGGAACGACGGTGCTGATTCCGACCGAGATGGCGAGCAGCCTGGGTGCCGCGGTGGCGCTGGTGCAGACGGTGGGGGCTGGAGGGAAGGCTCAAGGCTAGGGCTCGCAACTCCTCGGTTGATCTCCGCACGGCGGACGTGCTTGTTCCCCCCATGCCCATCTTGACCGGTAAAGCGCGGTTGGCCGGCGTGCTCGGCTGGCCCGTCGCACACTCCCGCTCTCCCCGCCTGCACGGCTTCTGGCTGGAGCGGCACGGGGTCGACGGGGCGTACCTCCCCCTCCCCGTCCGGCCGGAGCATTTCGACGAGGCGGTCCGCGGCATGGTCGCGCTCGGCTTCGCCGGCGCGAATGTCACCATTCCGCACAAGCTCGCGGCTTTCGCGATCTGCGACGAGGTCGACGGCACCGCCCGACGCGCCGGGGCCGTCAACACGATGGTTTTCCGGGATGGCCGAATTTCCGGCAGCAATACCGATGGTTCCGGCTTCATCGCGAATTTGCGCGACCATGGCGTCGATCCGGCCGCCGGCCCCGCTCTGCTGCTCGGCGCGGGCGGTTCGGCGCGCGCGATTGCCGCCGCCTTGCAAGATGCGGGCGCGATCGTGAGTTTCGCGAACCGAACTCTGGAGAACGCCGAGTTGCTCGCCGCCGACCTGCCTGGCCTGCGCGTTCTTGATTGGCGAGCCCGGGACAAGGCCCTTCCGGACTTTGCGCTGATCGTCAACACCACGGCTCTCGGAATGACGGGTGAAGACCCATTGCCGGTCGATCTCTCGCGTGCGGCGCCCGGAAGCGCCGTGGCGGACATCGTGTACGTGCCGCTCGAAACACCGCTGCTCGCGGCAGCCCGGGCGCGCGGACTGCGGCCGGTCGAGGGGCTCGGGATGCTGCTGCATCAAGCGCGGCCCGGTTTTGCTGCGTGGTTCGGAATCGAGCCCGAGGTGGACGCGGCGCTGCGCCGATTTGTCGCGGCCGACCTCATCGACTGATGAAGGTCGTCGGTCTGACCGGCGGCATCGGGATGGGAAAATCGACGGCCGCCGCTGCCTTTCGCCGGGCCCACATCCCCGTTTTCGACGCCGACGCGGCGGTCCACAAACTACAGGGACCGGGCGGGCGCGCCATCCGTCCGATCGCTGCTGCATTCCCCGGCACGGTACAGGACGGGCGCGTAAACCGGGCCGCGCTGCGCGAAGCCGTGCTGGGCCGCCCGCACGAACTCCGCCGCCTGGAGGCCATCGTCCATCCCATGGTCCGGCAGGAGGAACGCGCCTTCCTGGCCCGCGCCCGCCGCGCGGGATGCAGAGTTGCCGTGCTGGATATCCCGCTGCTGCTGGAGACGGGCGGCGACAAGCGCGTCGATATGGTGGTCGTGGTTTCCGCCCCGCGCGATGTCCAAATCCACCGCGTACGTCTGCGCCGGAAGATGAGCCCCGCGGATATCAGAGCGATCATCGCCGAGCAGATGCCGGATTATGAGAAGCGGCGCCGCGCCGATGTGGTGGTGCAAACCGGCCTTTCCCGCCATCATACCCAACGGCGGCTCCGCATGCTGATTTGGGATCTGCTGGCATGACGCGCTCGGTGCTGTTCGACACGGAGACAACCGGCCTGGAGCCGGGGCTTGGACACCGCGTTCTCGAAATCGCGGCGCTCGAGCTGGTGAACGAGCTTCCCACGGGGCGGCACTTCCACGCGCTCATCGACCCCTGCCGCGATATCCCCGAGGATGCGACCCGCATCCACGGGTTCACCAGGACACATCTGGCCGGCAAGCCGCGATTCGAGCACGTTGTCGAGACACTCCTGACGTTCCTCGGCGACGGCCCGCTCGTCGCTCATAATGCGCCGTTCGACTTCTCGTTTCTGAACGCGGAATTCGCGCTTCTGCGACTGCCTGTGCTCGACCCGTCCCGCATGATCGACACGCTCGCGCTTGCGAAGGCCAGATTTCCAGGGCTGCCCAACAGCCTGGACGCGCTATGTCGGCGATTTGCGATCGACCTTAGCGCTCGCACGACACACAACGCGCTGCTGGACTGCAAGCTGCTCGCCCAAGTCTATGTCGAGCTGACCGGGGGCCGTCAGCGCGGTCTGCTGTTTCGCCGTGACGACACCGAGGCAAGCTTCACCGCGATCTATCACCACGCGGGCCCGAGGACGCCGCGCCTCGTCGTGCCCCAAGAGACGGAACTCGCCGCCCACGCCGCCTTCATTGCCAGGATCAAGGACCCGGTATGGCTTTCCGCCTAGCCGAGGAAGCGTGGGCTGCGTCGATAAGGCGACCCGCCGCGGCGGTGCTCATCTGCATAGTTCTGGTGGCCGGCATAGCGATCGGGCTCGGAGTTCGCCTGTTTGGCTCCATCCAGGAACTGCGGGCGAGCGTCACTCATGCAAACGAAGAGATCGCGGCCGCCGGGCAAGTTCTGGATGCTTTGCAGGACGCCGAGACCGGGCAGCGCGGCTTTCTGCTGACCATGCGACCGAGCTATCTGGAGCCCTATTGGAACAGCACCACGGGCCTCGATCTCGGGCTGAAGCGGCTGGAGGGACTCGCTGCAAGCACGCCCTGGCTGCAGCCGGAAGTCGCGGCGCTGACCGATAGCGCTCGGCAGAAGATGGCGGAACTGGACCGCACCGTCCAGCTCGCGCTGACACAAGGCCAGCAGGCGGCGCTGTCAGTCGTGCTGTCGGATGCCGGAAAAGCGGCAATGGATTCGGTGCGTGCGCGTGTGGCTGAGATCATCACCCGCGCCAGCGCCGAACGCGACACGCGTGCGGCGCAATTGGTCGAGCACGAGCAGCGTGTGCTCTACGGCATGCTTGGCGCCACGATCGCGGGCTTGCTGCTGCTCGGACTGGCGTTGCTCGGCTTGCTGCTCGGCCGGACGCGCCTGATCGAGACCGAGAAGGCGTTGCGCCTACAGTCAGATCGGCTTCGCAGCACGGTGGACCACATCCCTGGCGGGATCGCCGTTTTCGATGCCGAGAACAAGCTGCTGCTGTGGAACGCCGTTTTCTTCCCGGTATCCGGCCTTCCTCTCGCTCTGGGAAACGCCGGGACTCCGTTCTCGGCGTTCGCGGCAGCGGCCCGGGATTGGATTCCTCCACTGCTGTCCGATCGCAGACCGGACCGTCTGCCGCGGACGAGCGAGGTTCATCGTGCTGAGGCCGTCCTGGAGGTCTGGCGAAGTCCCATGCCGGATGGCGGTCAGATGCTCTCGGTTGCCGACATCACCCGCCGCAGTCACGCCGAAGCAATCGCCCGTCAAGCGCAAAAGATGGACGCACTGGGCCAGCTCACCGGCGGAGTTGCCCATGATTTCAATAATCTGCTGCAGGTCGTCTCGGCCAATCTCGAACTGATGGAGGCGGGTGTCGGCGCGGATGAGAGGCTGCGCGCTCGATTGAGCTCGGCTCAGGCCGCGGTCGAGCGCGGCGCACGGCTCACGCGGCACCTCCTCGCGTTCGCTCGAAGGCAACCTCTCGCTCCTCAGACGATCGACCTCGCGCGACTGCTCCACGATATGGAGGACCTGTTGCGCAGCGCGCTTGGGGCGTCGATGCGGGTAGAGCTTGTGATCGCCGGTGGTCTGTGGGCGGTGCGCGCCGATCCGCAGCAGCTCGAAAACGTCGTGCTGAATCTTGCGATCAACGCCCGCGATGCGATCCAGGCGCGACCGGATGCCGCGGAAGCAAGGATCACGATCGAAGCCTGCAACACCTCGCTGGATGTTGCGTACGCGGCCGAGAACGCGGAGGTCTCCCCGGGCCAGTACGTGCTTGTCGCGGTCACCGACACCGGTATCGGCATGACCGAGACCGAGATCGCAAGGGCTGCGGAGCCGTTCTACACGACTAAGCCCGAAGGCCAGGTACCGGATTGGGCTTGTCGATGGTCTACGGCTTCGTCAAGCAATCCGCCGGACATTTCAAGATCTACAGCGAGGCCGGCCACGGTACGACTGTGAAGATCTATCTCCCGCGCGCTTACGCCACTCCGGTCGCCAGCGCGGAAAGCACGCCGGAGATCGAGAGAGCGCATGGGGAGACGGTTTTGGTGGTGGAGGATGACAAGGACGTACGCGCTGCGTCCGTGGCATGCTTGATCGGCTTAGGCTATCGCGTGCTACAAGCCGAGAATGGGGAAGAGGCGCTCGCACTGCTGCGCAGCGGGCATCGGCCCGACATACTGTTCAGCGACGTCGTGATCCCGGGAACGCCCAATTCCCGCGAACTCGCCGCAACGGCGCGCGACATCTGCCCGAACATAGGCGTGCTGTTCACCTCGGGCTACACGCCGAATGCCGTCGTGCACAACGGTCAGCTCGAACCTGGTGTTCGGCTGTTGACCAAGCCGTGGCTCGCCGAGGATCTGGCGCGCCAACTCCGGGCTGCACTTTCCGACCGAGCGCAGACAGAGCGGCCGTCCCCGCCCTTGCGCGTTCTGTTGGTGGAAGACGACCCGCTCGTGCGGATGACCACGGCGGACCTGCTCGCCAACATGGGGCACGAGGTGCTGGAGGCCGCAACCGGCAAGGAGGCTCTCCGGGCGATGGACAAAGGCGCCGATCTCATCATCACCGATTTGGGTCTGCCGGACATGGACGGCCGCCGCCTCATTCGCGAGGTACGCGAGCGTCAGCCTGGGATCAGGATCGTGGTCGCGTCCGGCCAAAACGATGCGGAGGAGGACGATCCGAAGCTCGTCTGGCTACCCAAACCCTATGACGAGGCGATGCTCCGCGAGGCGCTGGAATAGGATTTGGAATTCTCGGAGGAAGCACCGGGTTGACTTATTTCGACTTCGCGGATGCCATCGGCTCCATGCCGCTATCTCTAATGGCCGTAGCCGCGGCCGGGGAGGCGAGAAATCGGATGAGAGCTCTCCCGCCTCCGGTTGCTTGGCGTTCCTCGTGATGCCCGCCGAGAAGATCGTGTATTGCTGAAGCTCGGGCGGTAGCGGTCCGACCAGATCGATGCCGGTAATTGGCTTCAGTTCGCTGATTTGCTGGAAGCCGACCTCGGCTTCGCCCCGCGCGACGACGGCGCCGACCGGCTCCGCCGGGATCCTCCGGGCCTTGCTCGCGACCTGGTCGGCAATGCCGAGGCGCTTGAACATTTCAGTCGAGATATAAACCCCGCTCGCGCTATCCGAATACGCTATCGATTTCGCTGCCAGCAGCGTCCGCCGTAGCGCATCGACGGAGCTGATGTCCGGTTTCGGGGCGCCCGCACGCACGACCACGCCGATACCCGACCGCGCGAGATCCACGCGGCTGTCGCCGTCGACCTTTCCCTCCCGCACCAGATCGCCCAGCGCGTAGCCGACCATGATCACCACGTCGATCGGCTCACCGCGCTTGAGACGTGCCGGGACCGCCTGCGGCGTCTCTCCCATGGACGGCCCCCAGTCCGTGAGCAGCGTGTTGCCGGTCTCGCGCTCGAACTCAGGCGCGAGTGCCTTGTACGCAGCGGCGAAGCCGCCGGAGCTGACAACCCTGACCTCGGCCGCCCGGGCCGCGCTCGTCAGCAGCAGCCCACTCGCCAAAGCGAGCCAGACCGCCCGGGACAGGAACGACCGCCGTTTCATGCCATTCGTCTCCTCGAGCATTCGTTCGGTCCTGGTTGATCTAGGCTGGGGCTCTCGCGACCGTCGGCCCGACCAGCGTGTAGGGCCTTGAGACCAGGGCCGCAACGAGGGCCAGGATGCCCGCGAACGTCATCCATGCGCCGGGCATGGCCGGGTTGCCTGTCGCGTGAATGAGATAGGTACACACTGCCGGCGTAAGCCCGCCGAAGAGAGCCGTCGCGAAACTATAGGCCAGGGAAAAGCCCGCGGTGCGCACGAGCGGCGGCATCATCTCGGTCAGGAACGGAATCATCGCGCCGTTGTATGTACCGAAGATGCACGAGAACCACAGCAGGACGACAAGCAAACGTCCGAAGGACGGCTCAGAGGTCAGCCACGCCATCGCCGGATAGGGGCTCAGCAGCGCTACAGCGGCGATGGCGAGCAGCATCGGACGGCGACCGACCCGGTCGGAGATCGCGCCCCCGATCGGCAGCCAGCAGAAATTGGAGAAGCCGACGCAGAGCGTGACGAGCAGACTGTCACGTGGCGCTAAATGCAGGACTTGCGCACCGAATGTGGGTGTGTAGGCAGTAATGAGATAGAAGGTGGTCGTCGTCAGCGCCGTGAGCAGGACGCCTTGCAGGACAACGCTCCAGTTCTCCCCAATGATGCGCAGCACCTCGGATGCAGTCGGGTGACGCTTCTGCGCCTGGAACGCCTCGGTCTCCTTGAGCGAGCGCCGCAGGAACAGGATCAGCGGGATGATGAGGCAGCCCACCAGAAGCGGAATGCGCCAGCCCCAAGCCGCGATCTGCTCCGCCGGCATCAGGGTGTTCAGCGCGACGCCCAGAAGCGACGCAAAGATAACGGCAACCTGCTGGCTCGCGGACTGCCACGAACACGTAAAAGCCCCTGTTCCCCGGCGTCGCGATTTCGGCGAGATAGACCGACACGCCGCCAAGTTCGACGCCGGCTGAAAACCCCTGGATCAAGCGCCCCAGCACGACCAGCAGGGGCGCCAACAGCCCGATAGTGGCGTAGCCGGGTGTACATGCGATCGAGATCGTGCCGATCGCCATCAAGCCGAGGGTCAGAATGAGCCCGACCCGTCGTCCCTTACGATCGATATAGGACCCCAGCACCAACGCTCCGAGCGGACGCATGAGGAAGCCCGCGGCGAACTTACCGAGAGACAGCATCAGCGAACTGAACGGGTTTCCTGTCGGGAAGAAGGTTCGCGCGATATAGACGGCGAAATAGCCGTAGACGAAGAAGTCTGTACATCTCCAGGAAATTGCCGCTGGAGACCCGCACGACATCCCAGATCTTTTCCCGCCGTTCCGCTTCGGTCAGCATGGGCCCCTCCCTGCGCGATTGTACCTCATGGCCTACGCTCTGTTGCCGGAACCGGTGTTCAGCGCTACGCGGAGGTTCTCCGAATCCGGCCCGCGCTGCTCGGGTCGTGATGGCACCGCCGCATCGGCATCTCGCTCCTTGGCCCAGCGCAGCAAAGCCAAGGAGCGATAGATGCCATGGACGAACTTGCAGTAGGGCAGCAGAACGAATAACGCGAGTACGAGGCCGAAATGGATCGCCAGCAGCGGTCCCATCGCGCCCGTCGCCCTGAAGGCCAGCAGAAGCAGACCTGAGACGGCCGATAGCAGCAGCAGGCACAGCAACGCAAAATCCGGGCCCATCAGGTCGGGCGCGGTCGGCGCCGGATCGCCCGCGATCTTCGCCCAGATCAGGCCCGCCGTGCCGACCGTGAGCAGAACCCCGCCGACCGTTCCGAGCAGCACGGGCAAGGTGAAGAATGCGTAGGGTGCGTCGTGACCGAGAATGTCGGCGTAAAGCGTCGCGGTGCACGTGGCGGCGAAGCAGAGCAGAAATCCATAGAACATGCAGTGGTGCAAATAGCGGCGCGTCTGCGAGAAACGTTCGCCCAGATCGTTGCAGCCATGTCCCTGACCGCCCAGATAGCGAAGCGTCAGGATGTCGCGAACCGCCGCGCCGACCGTTTTGCCGTTGCCGATCGAGCCGCTCTCGGTATCTCGCCAGAAATTCACCCCTCCCATGACCAGCGCCAGGATCGAGAAGAGGAACGTGATCCCGGCGAACAGGACCAGCACGCCCCACGGAATGATGGTGTAGAACGCGCCCGGGCCGGCGTGCGGAGCGTAGAGCGTGTCCGCTTGTTTGAGCAGCATCGTCAGAAGCAACACCACGGCGATGCCGACCGCCGTGACGAGTGAGACGATCAGGCCGTTGCGCCGGAACAGGACGGCGAGCGGCCGGGGCCAAGCGTACTCCTGGTATGTCTCGGTGCGCAGCTCCGCGAATGTCCGCGGAACGTTTACTCCGAAAGGATGCGGCGGCGCATATTGACAGGCGTAGTAGCAGCCGCGGCAGTTGTGGCAGAGATTGGCGAGGTAGGCGAGATCACCGTTGGTGAACTCACGCCGCAACTCCATCGCCGGAAAGACGGCGCAAAAGCCCTCGCAATAGCGGCAGGCATTGCAGATATCCATCGCCCGCCTTGCATCCTGCATGACCTCAGTGGTGCGCATGTTTGGCTGCTTCCCGTCCCGCGATACGCCCGAACACCGAGCCGATGGCCATTCCGGTTCCGGCGCAGTACCCCTTGCCGAGAACGTTCCCGGCCATGATTTCGCCGGACGCGAACAGATTCGCCGTCGGGCGTCCATCCGCCATAAGCACGCGCGCCCGGTCGTCTATCTTCACGCTCAAATAGGTGAAGGTGATGCCGGGGCACAGCGGATAGCCGATATACGGCGGCGTATCGAGCTTCTGCGCCCAGTTCGTCTTGGGCGGAGCAAGCTCCTCGGTATGGCACCCATCGAGCTTGCTAGCATCGAAGCGGCCCGGCTGCACGGCTTCGTTGTAGCGGCTCACCGTCGCTTCGAGCTTGGCGGGATCGAGCCCGAGCTTGCCGGCAAGCTCGGCAACCGTGTTGGCGCGGATCGCCGGAAACACCGAGGGCATGAACAGCCTCTCGCACTTGCTGTCGATGATCGAGTACGCGATCTGCCCTTCCTGCGCAGCCACCAACCGCCCCCAGATCGCATAGCGCTTGGGCCAGACGTCTTCCCCCTCGTCATAGAAGCGCTCGGCGTTCCTATTGACGACAATGCTGAAGGGAACGCAGTCCAGCCGCGTGCAAATGCCGCCGTCGAACTTCGGCGCACGTGCGTCGATGGCGACGGCGTGGCACTGGGTCGGATCACCGACCGAGGCGATTCCTTGGCCGAGAAGGTTCTTGAGGATGCGGCCCTGTGCGTAAGGCGTTCCGCGAATGCGGAAATTGTCCGCGGCCTCGCCCCAATACTCCCGGAGCCAGTTGATATTGGCTTGAAACCCTCCGGAAGACGCGACGAAGGCCCTCGCCCGCACGGTCTCGGGGAAGCCCTTGCTGGACACCGTGGCTTCCCGCACCGTTCCGTCCTCGAGCTTCAGCTCCAAGACCTCGCTGTCATAGACGATCTCGACTCCCACCGCCTCGGCGCGAGCGTAGAGCGCGTTCACCAGGGCCTTGCCGCCTCCCATGAAGAAGGCGTTGGTGCGCGAGAGATTGAGCGTGCCGCTGAGCGAAGGCTGGAAACGCACGCCGCGCGACTCCAGCCAGGGCAGCGCCTCGGTGGTGGAGCGGATCGTCAGCCGTGCAAGGCTCTCGTCCGTCTCGCCCCCGGTGACGCGGAGCAGATCGTCCCAGTACTCTTCCTCGGAGTAGGAGTTTGTGAGAACCGAGGTCGGGCCGATGTGCATCGCTCGGAGGTTGCGCGTGTGCCGGCTGTTGCCGCCGCGGAATGCTCTGGGGGCGTGTTCCAGCAGCAGCACGCTGCACCCGGCCTCCCGCGCGGTGATCGCGGCGCACAAGGCGGCATTGCCGCCTCCTACCACGAGCACGTCGAACGTTCGCGTCAGATCGAGCATGAGCGCGTGTGCACCGAAGGTACGAGAGCCACGCTAATCGAGGCTCGGGCTGCTGTCATCACCGGACGATCCGTCTCGCCTTCAGGCCCCAGGAGACGGAACGGCGTATCAACGCCCTCGACTTAGATGTTCCAGCAGGATCACGGCTCCGGGCAATTCGCCGCGCTTATCGTGGAGGAGCTCGGCACCTCCGACAGCGAAAACAGCGATGGCCCCGAGCAAATCCCGGAGCCGATCCGGGGCAGACGCATCGAACGGCAGCACGCACCCACCCGTTCGGCGTGCCAAATCGAGGAAGATTTCGGCATCGCGACGCGCCGTCCAGTCGAACGTATCGTGCAACACGATCAGCTTGATCCCCCGGAGGCCCAAAGCGTCGGCGAGCTTCCTGCCTTGGCGCGGGGATTCCTCGTAAACGTCACCGATATACGTGACGACGCGTACGCCCGGCCGCTCCAGGCTGCCCGAGAGAATAGGCAGCAACTGCGTCCGGCCCGCCCGACAAGTCACGCTCGCGGCGCGGTCCCGCAAAGTATTCGCGTCCGCCGTGAACTCGGTGAAGGTATGGAGGCGAGAGCCCCCGTGCACCGCGAGCGCCACGTCGAGCTCGCCCGGCAAGGCCCGCACCAGGGCATCGGTGACATTGCGGGCCATTGCCCAAGCGGGCTCTCGGGACGCGGTCGCATCGAAGCCGAACACGAGACGCGGCCGTTTGGGCGCGCCGCCCCGCCCTGCGGCGATCGCCGGGCCCGTCGCGAGAGCCCGGGTAGGGAGATCGGGCACCAGCGCAGCGAGCGCGGGCACCAAAGAACGCACCCGCTCGAACAGCGTCCCGCTCTTCTGCCTCGATCCGTCGGGCTCCGGTTCGGTGTCCGGAAGCATGATGAAATTGGGCTTCTGGTCGGCCATGGCGTACCCGGGCGCCGCCTTCTACTTGCGCTTCGGCGCGCCCTTCGTCGGAGAAGGTTGCCCCGAAATCAGGGAGGCGGGCGTGGCCGCTTTGAGCTTTTCCGAAGCCGTCTTTTTCGGCTTCTTGGGTTCTCGACCGGATCTCTTCTGTCCTTTGGCCATCGCCGCCCTCCTGTGTCCCAACGCGCGACGTTATAGCACGATCGCCCGAAGCGGCGACGCGCCTGGCAGCTCCGACCTATCGCCGACACCGTCGCGCGCCAAGTCGCGAGAGCCCGCTACTTGGCCGGTCGAGCTGTAGGCTTCAGAGTTCCCGCTAGGTGGTATTGTCTCCGCTACAGGCCGCCGCCGGGCCGGCGGCTAGCCCGGCGCCAACGAGAGCAGCGCCAGAGATTCCGCCGATAACGGCGATCGCCAGAAGGATGCGCTTGAGCATTTCCGCCTCCAAAGAACTAGCCACGCCAGACTAGCATGCGCCGGCTTGCCGCGTTCTCAACAGGACGCGACGGCCGATCACGGCGTGATCCGGCCATCTCGGATGGCGACCCGCACCGGCCGAACCTCCACCTGGCGCCAGACGTCCCCGATTGTGTAGGGGTCCTGAGCGATAAGGGTGTCCAGTTCCGCCCGGCTGCCGCACTCGGCCAACAGATAGGAGCCGATCATCGCCCCGGCATCGTCAAGGATCGCTCCGCCGGAGAGCAGTTTTCCGCTCGCTACCACGTTCGGCAGATGCTCGAAGTGCACAGGGCGAGCGGCTTGCCGGCGCGCAGGCGCTTCAGCGTCGGTGCCGTCATAGGCGAGCACCAGGAACTGGGCCATCGAGCCCTCCTTCGCTTTCCACGTCAGGTTGCCCGAGCGCGCCCGGGATGGGAAGCTCCGCTCCAAGGAGACGCGTCCCGTGCAAACCGAGCTCACGCGTGAAACCACCTGCTGCATCGCGGGCGGGGGACCTGCCGGGATGATGGCGGGCTATCTGCTTGCCCGGGCCGGCGTCGATGTGCTGGTGCTTGAGAAGCACGCCGATTTCCTGCGCGACTTCCGGGGCGACACCATCCACCCCTCGACCTTGCAGGTGATGGATGAGCTTGGGCTGTTGGAGGACCTGCTCCGACTTCCCCATCAGAAGGCGCGCACGCTCACGGGCTGGATCGGCGATTCGCGAATCACCCTCGCGGATTTCGGCCGGCTCCGGCTCAAGTGCCCTTTCATCGCCTTCATGCCGCAGTGGGACTTTCTCGACTTCATCGCCGAGCGCGCCAGGGGCCTGCCGCATTTCCACCTGCTGATGGAGGCGGAGGTGAAGAGCTTGCTCGAAGAGGGCGGGCGGATTGTCGGGGTCGCCGCGACCACCCCGGAGGGCGAGCTCGCCATTCGCGCCGACCTGGTGATCGGAGCCGACGGGCGGCATTCGACCGTGCGCGAGGCTGCCGGGCTGCAAGTCGAGGCGCTCGGCGCTCCGATGGACGTGCTGTGGTTCCGGCTGCCGCGGTTGGCCACCGATCCGGATGAGACGCTCGGTCGCTTCGATAACGGCAGCATCTTCATCATGATCGACCGTGGCGACTACTGGCAGTGCGGCTACGTGATCGCGAAAGGATCGTTCGACGTACTGCGGCAACACGGGATCGAAGAATTCCGGCGGACGGTCGCCGCCCTGATCCCGTTCAGCGGGAACCATGTCGATGCGATCGAAACCTGGGAGGCGGTCAGCCCGCTGACCGTCCGGGTGGACCGGCTGCGCCGCTGGCACCGGCCGGGCCTGCTCTGCATCGGCGACGCCGCCCACGCCATGTCCCCGGTCGGCGGCGTGGGGATCAACCTCGCCATCCAGGATGCGGTGGCGACGGCGAACATACTCGCCAAACCGCTCCGACGAGGGAGCTTGACGGAAGCTGATCTGCGGAAGGTGCAAACCCGGCGCGAGCTCCCCGCCCGCGTGACCCAGCGGATTCAGGTGCTGATCCAGAACCGAATCATCGCGCGCGTGCTCGGAAGGACGGGAAAGCTGAGAGTCCCCCTCGCGCTGCGGCTGCTCGCCGGCCTCCCCGCGCTGCAATCGATTCCGGCGCGGCTGATAGGGATCGGAATCCGACCCGAGCATGTGGCCCCGCTTCCCGGTTCCTCGAGTTGAAGGTCTCTGCTGGCATACTATTGCGTGCTACCCCGAGTCCGTTACTGTCCCACTATCGAAAAAGATGCTGAGAGCGTGTCATGCCGGTCTGGTTCTTGCGGCTCGCCGTCCTGCTTCTCGCCGTGGCCGCAAGCGCCCCAGGGAATGGAAACGCCGCCATTTTGCGCTGGGCCAATGACGGCGATGTCCAGGCGATGGACCCCTACACACGCAACGAAACGTTCCAGCTCTCCTTCCTGGCGAACATCTACGACCCCCTGATCCGGCGCGACCGGAACCTGGATCTCGAACCCGCCCTGGCCACGAAGTGGGAGCAGATCAGCCCCACGGTCTGGCGCTTCCATCTCCGAGGCGGCGTGAAATGGCAAGACGGGAGCCCTTTCACAGCCGACGACGTCGTCTTCTCCGCAGCCCGTGTGCGCGCACAAACCTCGCTGCTGCGCACCGTGCTCGGTCTGGTGCGGGAGGTGCGGAAAGTCGATGAACTTACCGTCGATTTCGAGACCAAGCAGACCGACCCGATCTTTCCACAGGAACTCACCACCTGGCTCATAATGAGCAAGTCTTGGGCGGAGAAGAATAACGCTGCCGAGCCTGTCAATCTTGCATCGGGTCAAGAGAACTACGCCGTCCGTAACACGATGGGGACGGGTGCTTTCAGGCTTGTGCTACGTGAGCCTGACCGCCGTACCGTCCTTGAGCGAAATCCGGACTGGTGGGACAAGTCAGAGTCCAATGTCGACCGGGCTGAATTCAACGTAATCTCCAACCCGGCTACCCGCGTCGCGGCGCTGCTGTCCGGCCAAATCGACATGATCTACACCGTGCCGCCGCAGGACATGGACCGGATCAGGAGCACGCAGGGACTTCAGCTCATCACCGGGCCCGAGCTGCGCACGATCTTCTTCGGCCTGGATCAATGGCGCGATGAGCTGCTCCGATCCAATATCAAGGGCCGGAACCCTCTAAAGGACGTGCGGGTCCGCGAGGCATTCGCACTGGCCATCGACGAGCAGGCGATCGCGGCGCGGGTCATGCGAGGGCAGGCGCACCCCACCTGGTTGATGTGGGGACCGGGCGTGAACGGCTACGATCCCGCGCAGGACGTGCGGCCACGCGCGGATCCCGTGCGGGCTAAGGCGCTGCTGGCTGCGGCCGGCTACCCGGACGGGTTCGAGGTGAGCCTCGATTGTCCGAATGACCGCTACGTGAACGACGAGGCGATCTGCACGGCGGTCGTCGCCATGCTCGCGCGCATCGGCGTGAAAGTGAACCTGATCGCGCAAACGAAGCTGAAATTCTTCAGTAAGATCGGGCCTCCAACCTACGATACGGACTTCTACATGCTCGGCTGGACCCCGAACACGTACGATGCCCATAATCCGCTGTACAATCTCATCATCACCCGCAACCTGCCCGCCGGAGAACTGAATTACGGCGGATACTCGAATGCCAAGGTGGATGAGCTGACGGGAAGCATTGCCGTCGAGGAAGACCCGACCAAGCGCAACGCCATGATCCATGAAGCGGCCGGCATATTGCAAAAGGATTTCGGCTATATCCCCCTGCATCAGCAGACGCTCGCCTGGGCCGCGAAGTCGAATATCGAGCTGGTGCAGATGGCGGATAACTACTTCTTCCTGCGCTTCGTCCGGATCAAGTAGAGGTCAACAGGCCAAGACCGGTGCCACCTTCTCGGCGTAAAGTAGTCCGCCGTGAGGCTGATGTGCTCCCAACCGAGGCATCCCCTCATCAAAGGAGAGAAACGACTATGCGCATCGTTGATGTCCGCGAGATCACGCAGCCGATCGCGTCTCCCATCCGCAACGCCTACATCGATTTTACCAAGATGACCACGAGCCTGGTCGCCGTCGTGACGGACGTGGTTCGGGATGGACGTCCCGTTATCGGCTACGGCTTCAACTCGAACGGCCGTTATGGCCAGGGCGGACTGATCCGCGAGCGCTTCCGTGACCGGATCCTCGAAGCGTCACCCGAAAGCCTACTGGACGACACGCGTGACAACATCGACCCGGCCAAGGTCTGGGCCGCGATGATGACAAACGAGAAGCCGGGCGGGCACGGTGAGCGTTCGGTTGCGGTCGGTACGGTCGACATGGCGGTGTGGGATGCCGTGGCGAAGATCGAGCAGAAGCCGCTGTTCCGGCTATTGGCCGAGCGGCACAACCGGGAGGCCAATCCGCGCGTCTTCGTCTATGCCGCCGGTGGCTACTACTATCCTGGCAAGGACAACAGCGCGCTGTGCGCCGAAATGCGCGGCTATCTCGATCGCGGCTACAACGTGGTTAAAATGAAGATCGGCGGCGCATCGATCGAGGAAGATCGTGGGCGGATCGAGGCGGTCCTGGCCGAAATCGGATCCCAGGCACGGCTTGCCGTTGACGCGAACGGCCGTTTCGACCTTGAGACGGGCATCGCCTACGCCAAGATGCTGCGCGAGTATCCTCTGTTCTGGTACGAGGAAATCGGCGATCCGCTCGACTACGCGCTGCAGGCCGCATTGTCGGAGTTCTATCCGGGGTCGATGGCGACCGGGGAGAACCTCTTCTCGCACCAGGACGCGCGCAATCTCCTCCGCTACGGCGGCATGCGTCCGGATCGCGACTACCTGCAGTTCGACTGCGCGCTTTCCTACGGGCTGGTCGAGTATCTCCGCACCCTCAAGGTGCTGGATCAGTTCGGCTGGTCGCCATCCCGCTGCGTCCCGCATGGCGGACACCAGATGTCGCTAATGATCGCGGCGGGTCTGGGGCTCGGCGGTAACGAAAGCTATCCGGACCTGTTCCAGCCTTATGGTGGCTTTCCCGATGGCGTCCACGTAGAGAACGGGCATGTCGTTATGCCCGAACTTCCCGGCATTGGGTTCGAAGGCAAGTCCGACCTGATCAAGGTGATGCACGAACTCGCATCATAGTCTGATCGAAGACGCTGTCATTCGGAGGGCGATCCGCGCAGCAGCGCACTGCCGTGGAAGCTTGCCAGCGGCAGGCTCTCTCGAGGGGGGAGCCTGTCCCGATAACCTGCTCAAGCGAAAGCGCGCCGACGGTCGTCAGGCAGCCCGAAGCCGGCGCAGGCCGTCCACCGTCGCACGCAGGATTGCGAACAAGATGTGAGTATGTCGGCCCCGTCGATCTCTCAGCCTGGCAGCCCTTGCTGCTGCACCGCTGCAGCGATGCACGGCGCGATGGCGTGCATTTCTCGATTGCCGCGCCGATTTCCCGAATGATCGTCAAGACCGCCCGGGTTGCGCCTGCCATCGCATGCAGCCTGGGCGCCGACCTCTTCCGTCGGCCGTGCGGTCGGTCGCGCCAGGTTCTTTTACCTCGCCCGCGACCACGGCGAAGCCGCTGCTTGCCTCCCGAGGCTTAGGCCGCCCCAGGCTCTTCCTATCGCATGACCAAAAAATTAGCTCCGGACCTCAAAAGTAGTTACTTGACAACAATTAATGAAACACGCAATTTACGGCCGTAACGTTTCGGCATCGGTCTCTCGTTGCGCCATGGAGTTTTCCCAGCCAGCCTTTCTCCCCAGAAGATGCGGGCCGGAACGCTGGTGCAGTAAACCAGGCTGAGAGGGCTCGGGTTAACCGCAACGACACCGCTTTTTCGAAGGCGCTTTTGCCGCAAATTCGCCAGGACGGCGGCTAACCCCGAGATCGCTCCGCGCGGCGGGCAAGGGCCGATGTTTTCGACTGACCATTTCCGCGCCGCCGGCACGTTCGGCAGCAATTGGGCTCACGAGATAAAGGTTCGGGACCTGCCATGAATCGCCGGGCTACCAGCACTCTCGAGGTGGGCAGCGGGCCCCTGCCGCAGCCCCGAAGCACCCCGCGGTTCGGGCTCGGCGCTTCCGAAACATCGATGCAAGATCCCGCTACCTGCTTCATGGTCGGCAACAGCCCGGCGATGCTCGAGGTCTTCGAGCAGGTCCGCCGCTTCGCCACTTGCGACGTTCCGGTTCTGATCACGGGCGAAAGCGGGACCGGGAAGGAGCTGGTTGCGCGGGCGATTCATGAGCGGTCCCGAAGGTCGTCAGGGCCGTACGGAGCTCTCAACTGCGCCGCCCTACCAGCGGCCCTGATCGCCTCCGAGCTGTTCGGCTACGAGAAGGGCGCCTTCACGGGGGCAGCTGCACGTCAGCGTGGGCACATCGAGCACGCAAATGGCGGCACATTGTTCCTTGACGAAATCGGCGACATGCCGATCGATCTCCAGGCCCTGTTGCTTCGGTTCCTTCAGGAGGGCGAGCTACTCCGCGTGGGCGGCCGCGATCGGATCAAGGTGGACGTCCGCGTCGTCGCGGCGACCAATGTGCGCCTCCAAGAGGCCATTGCCGCCGGAAAGATGCGAGCCGATTTGTACTACCGCCTGAACGTGCTGGCGATCCACCTGCCTCCCTTGCGTGAGCGCGACGGCGACATCGAGGTCCTGGCGACGTATTTCCTGCGCCAGATCGGGCGGGAGCTCGGACGCGAGCTGCAGGGGTTCACCCCTTCGGCGCTCACGGCGATGCGGGCCCATGCATGGCCCGGCAATGTCCGCGAGCTGATCGCCACGATACGTCGCGCCGTGGTGCTGGCCAACGGCCCTCTCATCGAGCTATCGGACCTGCGGCTTGAAGCGGCTCCGCGCCCCCCATCTGCGACGGCAAAGCCCCTCCCACGCACTGACATCCGGGACATCCGGCGCGATCCTGCCAGACCGAAGCCACGCAGCAGCGCCGAACGTGACGCGATTCTCAAAGCTCTCGAAGAGAGCCAGTTCAATATAACCCGGGCCGCTCAAGCGATGGGGATCTCGCGCGTGACGTTGTACCGGATCCTGCGGCGCAACGGGATCGAGCTGGGACAGCATTGTGTGATGCAGCCGCACGAGCCGGCAAACCCACAGGCGATCTAAGCGCCAAGCACCGCTGACCCGAAAGTCCCGCCGCGCACTTATCGAATTTGAAGTTGCGCTGGAGCCTATAGAAACACGCCGGGCTTCAGCGCTTGCGACCCCAGTTCGATGCCCGGCTGGCGTCAGGAACACGCCCTCTCCTTGACCGATACAGTCCGAACGTAACCACTGTATCACGTCGCAAGTAACGACTGTATCACCCGCAGCATCCTCCGTAACCCGCTCCGCAAGCGAAAGCCTCAACCCATTGAATTACCTCGAAGCCGAACATGTCGTTATGATACCGGTCCGATGGCACACTGCTTGCTGAATAGGTGGTGTGGCGGAGGGAGAGCGCTGAGCGGCGGAGAAGGATGCCGGGCAGCGCTGAAAGTCTCCACTCACAGCACTTCATGTCTTCCGCCGCTCCGGCGGAGAAAAGAAAGGAACTCTCGATGCGTAAACTTCTCCTCGCAGGTTGCGCCATGCTTGCTTTCGGTGCCGGAGCGGCTTTCGCTCAGGGCCCGAGCAGAGACGCCGGCGACGCCGCCTACACGAAGACCAGCTCGGCCACATCGGGCGGTCCCGGCGGCAGCGCGAGCGCCAACAATGGCGGGACCGCGAAGAACGTCAATGTAAGCAAGAGCAACACGGAGACGACCAACAAGACCGACAACCAAACCAGCAATCGGACGACGACGGATAGCCACAACAAGACGGTCAACACCACGACTACCGATACGAAGACAAGCAGCAAGAGCTCGGTCGAGAACACGCTTAGCGACTGCCACTGCGTCATGGGTGACGGCAGCCTGAGCGAGACAAAGACCATCACTCACACCAGCACGGTGCTCGCCTCCGCCCACAATACCGGCACGGTGTCGGGCAACCAGCTGCGGGTGAGCGGCTCCAGCTACAACGGCGTGGCCATGACCAACTCGATGAACGGTATGGGCATCATCTCGGCCCAGCAGAACACTGGGACCGCTGCGCTGCAGCAGCAGTCCGTGTCGCTCGGCTCGATCGTCGGCGGCAACGGCGGTGGCCTGAGCGGGTTCAGCCCCACCCGCTAACGGCTCGCTCGGCGGACCGGTCCGCACCGTCCCTCGGTGGTGCGGACCGACCCCTTTCCGTTTCGACTGACACGGGTGGAAAAAATGAAGGCGTCCGTTACCTGGACGATAACTCTGTTGGTCCTCGCGCTCGGGGTCCAAACCACGTGCCTGGCGGCTGAAAGCGGCCGCTCGGCTGGTCCCGGTGCGGTGCTCGGCGCACTCGCAGGAACGGCGGTCCCAACCGCTGAACTAGGAAGCCAGCACGCGCGCGGCATCCTGATCGGCAGCGCCCTCAGCGAGGGTGCCGTAACCGGCAACAGCGTCGGGCGCGGTTCCGTGACTGGTACCATCACGAACAATAACTCCATCAACAATAACGTCGGCATCACGACCGTACTTCAGAATACCGGCAATAACTCGCTGATCCAGAGCAGCACATCGATCCTAATCACCATTCATTGACCGCCTTCATTTACGATTAGGCATCATCGAAGGGGGGCGCCGTGAAGGTCGATTACCGGAGGCTGCGGCTGGTCGGAGCAGCGCTGGCTGCGACGACCCTGGCGGGTGCGGGGGAGCCGGCTCAGGCCGGGTCTGTGTATCTGAATGGTCTGGGCGTGGGCGGGGGCGCCGCTTCCGTCCCGCTCGAAAGCTTCCAAGAAAGAAAGTTCAAGACGACCATCGCGCAAGAGCATGATTTCTCCTGCGGCTCAGCCGCGCTCGCGACTTTGCTGAGCTATAACTACGGAATATCCGTGACCGAGCAGAGCGTGTTCGCAGAGATGTTCGCGAACGGCGATCAGCAGGTGATCTCCGAGGCCGGATTCTCTCTGCTCGACATAAAGAACTATCTCGCGCGGCACGGGCTCGCTTCGGGGGGGTTCCGGGCACCTCTGACCAAACTGCTCGAGGTTCGATTGCCCGCCATCGTTCTGATCAATGTCCGGGGCTATCATCATTTCGTCGTCCTGGAGGGCATCCGTAACGGGTATGTCCTGCTCTCGGATCCGGCGAACGGCGCACGAACCGAACCGGTCAGTGTTTTCGAGGCGCAGTGGAGCGGGGTGTTCTTCCTGATCTTGAACGATGTGGATCATGCGCAAGAAAGCTTCAACAATCCGCGGAGATGGGCGGCGGCACCCCGCCCGCCGACCGAGCTGGCACGTTTCGCCGTCGATCTCGCCACGCTCACGCAGCCAGGGCTGCTCGACATATCCCGGTTCTGAGACACGTGCACCTGAGGAGAACACCGTGAAACGCCTGCCGATGCTGCTTCTTGGGCACGCAGCGATTGCGGCGTGCCTGGTCGGGGGGTGCTCCTCTCGCGTGACAACCGCCATCGCCAAGCACGACCCAGCGCCCGCCGGCGAAGATAAGGCCCGTCTCGCTCGTGACCAGCCTCCCGCAACAGGAAGCAGGACCACCGCGCCAGTGGCTCCGGGAGAAATTGTTGGAAAATCGGCACCGTTCGAAGGGAAGGGTGACATCGTCCAGCAATTCGCAAGCGCCGCTTTGGACGATGGCCGAACTCGGGACCATTCGGGGCGGACTCGATACCGGTTCGGGGGTGCAGCTGAACTTTGCCTTCCAACAAGCAACGTATCTCAATCACAACCTGGTCCAGACCGTGGTAGTGCCGACGCTCACGGTCTCGCGGGACATGACGACCAGTCTCGGAGGCTCGCCGGTCATCACCACAGCCGCAGGCGCGCCTTTTGCGGTAAACACGCCGGTGGTGCCCAGCTTGAGCGCGGCGTCGAACCTTTCCACCAAAGCGATCCCCGCGACTGTGAACGTCACCTCTCCAAGCGGGCTTGGCATAAGCGGCCCCTCGCTCGTGAGCGCCAGTGGCGGCGGCAATGCAACGACGGTCATCAGCAGCGGCTCGCAGGTGCAGACAAGCTCTCTCGTTCCCGGGGTTCAGTCGCTCGGGGGCAATGGAACGACCTCGGTCGCGACCACGCTCGGCGCGGGCGGACTTACCAATGTCGTCAGCAACACCGCGAACAATCAGCTGATTCAGCAAGTCACCACTCTGGACATCGGCGTCAGTGGTCTTTCCAAGCTGCTTCAGCAGGGCGTATCATCATCAGTGATGACCCGGCTCACGTCCGGTGCCTCGTCATTCCGATAAGGAGGCCATCGATGGACCGAGCCGCGCTTCCGGCGGGTCGTATCAAGATCGACGTTAGCTCAGCGCTTGGGAACAGGCTCGGTAAGCAACGACGCGCCGCCGCGGTGCGCGCGCGCCTGATTGGATTGCTGTGCGCGTCAGCTCTGACTTTCGAGATCGGCCTAGGTTCGGTTGCTTGTCGCGCGGCGGAACAGCCCGAACCGGCGCTCGCCCCGGGGATCCGTGCCACGCTGGCGAGCGTCGTCCTTCTCTCGGATGCCGCCATGGCGAAGCAGAAGGGCGCCGGCATGCCTGCGCCCAGTATCGCCAATGACTCGATCCGGCTCCCGAGAATCATGCTGTGGGACGAGTTGAAGACCGGGCCGCAGATCGCACCCTCGATCAGCGGAACGGCGACAAATGGTGCTGCGGGCAAGTAGTCCCCGAGACCCTGTCGCGGCAGGAGGCTTCCGCACGGGAGCGAGGTGGGCATGCCGCGCGCATCCTGGTCTCGGTTACAGAGAGAAGCGGTACGGGACTTCCATCAAAATCTTTGCCACGGGTGCGTTTGGTCCGGCGCCGACCCCTACGCTGACATTCAGTCGGGTGGACTGAGAAAGCTCATAGCCGAGACCGAAGTTGAACGTGCCGAAGCTGTACGGCGATCCCTTGATGGCCTGCCCGTTCGCATAAGCCGTGAAGACATGCTCCTGCTGATAGCTGAGCGTAAGAGAGGTTCGGTCGTTGAGGGCGAAACCAATTCCAAACGTGAGGGCCAGAGCCCTTCCGGGGGTGAGCTTGGTTGGCGTGGGTGGGCCTCCGCTGGTGCTCTGGATGTTCACCGTT
Source organism: uncultured Alphaproteobacteria bacterium (assembly GCA_963808965.1). Lineage (GTDB taxonomy): Bacteria > Pseudomonadota > Alphaproteobacteria > Acetobacterales > Acetobacteraceae > CAWEHU01. The sequence continues at coordinate 129,084 of CAWEHU010000012.1, read as the reverse complement.
CGCCCAAGGTTCTCGATGAAGAGCAAGTTCGCGAACAATACGCCGGGTGCCGTCGGGTACAGGACAGTGAGGCTCGGCTCGAGCGAGTAGAACCCGGTTCCGGTGGCAAGCTTCTTGGGGGCGCCCTGGAAGTATTTCCCGTACGGGTCGGGGTCGTTGCTCGTGACAATCGGTACGTCGAAGGGGCTCACACCTGTGATCGTCTTGAAAAGGAAATTTCCGACGAAGATCGGCCAGCCATTCTGGCCCGCGTTGATCTGATAGCTGGCGCCGAACTGGATGTCGCCGAGATTGGCGTTGCTGGCGTTGACCCCCAGGTTTTGAACCTGATCAGTGAGCGGGATCAGGCTGTTCGTGCTGCCGTAATTGACCACGTAAGGAATTTTAACGTTGGCCTCGAGCCGGTCCGTGATGCCAGCGCGGATCGTAACCGCAGCAGTGCCGATATTTTGCTCGACGCGATTGACGAAGATATTCCCGAAGGTGATTCCTGGGATAATCTGGAAACCGTTCACGCCAAGCTGATTCTGGGACCAGTAGTCGTACTCGAAGGACGGAGCGATCACGAACTGACCCCTGGGGGTCAGGACGCCACCCGTGTTCGACAGGGTGGGTGCCGTTTCCAGAACGCGTCTGGCTTCCTGCTCTTTGGACGACGGCCCCGAGATAGGAGCGGATTGGCTCTCCGCTGAGCCGGCCGAAGCGTCCCCGTTGCCGCCCGTGGCCGCAGCCGGACCGGATGTCTGGGCGACTTCCGTGTCCTGCTGCTCGCCGGAGCGCGGCGCATCAGCCCTTGGGGATGAGGCCGTGGCCCCGGGTGCTACCCCGGCGGCCCGCAAGCTCTTCAGCTGGTGGTCCAGGACCTCGTTTTTGCGATCCAAACCGAGTAGTTTCAAATGCAGCTGCGTTTGTTGCTGCTTCAGCGCGGCAATTTCCTTCTGCAGAGATGATTTCAGCTGCTGAAGATCGTCTCCCGACGTGTCCGCGCGTCCGACGGCTGGCAGAGCCGCGAGGAAGATCCCGCCGAGGAGGAGTCGCGTCATCACGGGGGAGCGGCATTCTGCACGCATAGAGCTCAGGTCCTGAAAGGAAACGTAGCGTTTTGCGGGTTCCCGGGCGGCGCCAAGCGTCCTCGCGAGTATCGCCAGGGGTTCTGCAACCTCTCAGGTGCAGCACGCCGGCATACTCGCGATCATTGGTGTAAAATGGATGAATGCGTTTGCACGGGCGGTAACGAGCCCCGCCTGCCCCCGCCCTAACCCTACGCGGCGCACGCCGCGCGGCCGATCTGTGGCCCCCGTGCTTCGGGATCTGAAGACTGGCGGGTCCGGCAAAACCGTTGAAGAGTCTTGCCCCATTCGGCCCGTGACCCGATGATGCCCGCTCTGCGACTGAGCCAGGACCGCTGATTTGAATATCCTCGCCCCGCCAAAAGCCCGTCTCGGGATCGAGATCGTGCATGACCTCGTGTGCCCCTGGTGCTTCCTCGGGGTGCGCCGGCTCACGCGTACGCTGCGCCGCCGTCCGGATCTGCTGTTCGATCTGACTTGGCGGCCGTTTCTGCTCAACCCCGACATGCCGCGTGGGGGAATGGCCCGGGCGGACTACGTCATTCGCAAATTCGGCGGCGAGGATCGCGCGCGTCGATTGTATTCTTCCATCGCTGAGATCGGGCGAGCAGAGGGCGTGTCGTTCCGCTTCGAGCGCATCCGCCGCACGCCGAACAGCGTCGACGCCCATCGTCTGGTGCGCTGGGCCGGGCGGTTCGGGATGGCGGACGTGATGGTGGAGGCGCTGTTTTCAGCCTATTTTACCGATGGCCGGGATGTCGGCGACGTGGCGGTATTGCTCGCGATCGCGCATTCGTGCGGATTGGACAGCCCCGCCGCACGGCAATTCCTGAGCGGCGAGGAGGAGGTCGATTCGGTGCACGCCGATAATCTCCGCGCCCATCGCCTCGGCATCAACGGCGTGCCCTGCTTCGTCGTGGCCGGCCGCCACGCGATAGCCGGCGCGCAGGAACCGGAGGTGATCGAGCGGCTACTAGACGTGGCGGCCGTAGAGGCGTCCGAGTTCTGATCGTGCTCGACCGCGTGCTGTTGACGAATGATGACGGGGTCGAGGCGCCCGGCCTCTCCGTGCTGGAGGAGATCGCCGCCGGTCTGGCGCGCGAGGTCTGGGTTGTCGCGCCGGAGCACGACCAGAGCGGGCAATCGCACGCGATCAGTTTGCATCATCCGATCCGCGTGACGGAGCGAGGCGCCCGCCGCTTCGGCGTGACCGGCACGCCGGGCGACTGCGCCGTGATGGGGGTGCGCTACCTGCTGCCGGAACCGCCCGCGCTGATCCTCTCCGGCGTGAACCGAGGCGCCAATCTCGGCATGGAGACGGTGTTCTCCGGCACGGTCGGCGGCGCGATGACCGGAATGATGCTCGGTATTCCTTCGATCGCGCTGAGCCAGGCCTGGACCGACCGGGAGGCGGTTCGCTGGGACACCGCCCGGCTCCTCGCGCCGAGGGTGGTGCGGCGCTTGCTGGAGATCGGCTGGAGCGCGGACACCTGCCTCAACGTCAATTTCCCGGACCGCCCGGTGGACGACGTCGGCGAACTCACCTTGGCGCGGCAGGGAGTTGGGATGATCCGCTCGATCGACGTCGAGACACGGACCGATCCGCGCGGCTTCACTTATCACTGGCTCGCCTTCCGTCGGGGCCCGCGCGAGCAGGGACCGGAGAGTGACCTCGACGCGCTTCGCGCTGGCCGGATCGCGGTCACGCCGATCCGCTACGACCGGACCGACGAGACGGCATATCACGCGATGGCGAAGCACCTGCCCAAGGGAAGTGGGCCAGGTTGCAGCTTCGGGCAGGATCTCACCGGCGCTAGTTGACGCGCAAGGTGTTGCGCGGAATAGTCCCCGCCAAGCCTCAACAGACTCGCGTTAGAGACCTTCCAAAGCTGATAAGCAAAGCGGGGGGTTGATAGAGAGAATGGCTGTCAGCCGCCCTGAGAATGCAGGGGCGCTCCTTACCATCGACGTCGATGCGATTTGCGCAAACTGGCGCTTGCTGCGCGATCGGCTCGGGAGCACCTCATGCGGAGCCGTGGTCAAGGCCGATGCCTACGGCCTTGGCGCGGCTCGCATCGCGCCGGCGCTGGCCGCAGCCGGCTGCCGGCACTTCTTCGTCGCGCATCTCGATGAGGCTATATCCCTCCGGCCGCATCTGCCGGGGGACGCAGCGCTTTACGTGCTGCATGGTTCCCCGCTCGGCGCGGAAAGCGAATGCCTCGCCCACGATCTCATCCCGGTCTTGAACAGCCTGTCTCAACTGGACGCCTGGGTCGCGCTTTCACGGTGCAAGGAAAGGCGGCTTCCGGCGATTCTCCAAGTGGATACCGGGATGTCCCGCCTGGGATTGTCGCCGGAGGAACTGGCGTCAGTGGCCGAGTCTCCGTCACGGCTCGACGCGATCGAGCTTCGGTTCGTGATGAGTCACTTGGCGTGCGCCGAGCAGCAGGATCATTCCCTCAATGGCGAGCAACTCGCCCGATTCCAGGAAGCCCGCCGCGTGCTGCCAGAAGCGGCGGCGAGCTTCGCCAACTCCTCCGGAATTTTCCTCGGTCCCGACTATCATTTCGACGTCGCCCGCCCTGGCGCGGCTCTCTATGGCGTGGCGCCAATCGCGGGTGCCGCGAATCCGATGAAGCCGGTCGTGCATTTGCAGGGCAAAGTGATCCAGGTACGGACGATCAACGCGGGCAGCGGCGTGGGCTACGGCGTGACATGGCGCGCGCCATCGCCGCGACGAATCGCGACCGTGTCGGTCGGCTATGCCGATGGCTTTCTGCGCAGCCTCAGCAACCGGGGCGTCGCCTGGTTCGGCGACACCCCCTTGCCGCTGGTCGGCGTCGTCTCAATGGACACGATCACGCTCGACGTATCAGGCCTGCCCGAAAGCGCACTGCAACCGGACAGCCTAGTCGACCTGATAAATGCGCGGCACACAGTGGATGCCGTGGCGCAGGAGGCCGGCACGATCGGCTACGAAATCCTCACCAGCCTGGGCGGACGCTACTTCCGCCAGTACAACTCGTCCTGAATACAGGCCGGGAGAAAGGGAGGATCGAATGAAAATCGTGGTACTCGGCAGCGGCATCATCGGCGTGACGACGGCCTATTATCTCGGCCGCTCCGGCCATGAGGTCGTCGTCGTGGATCGCCAGACGGCTGCCGGGATGGAAACCAGCTTCGCCAATGCGGGCCAGGTCTCTCCGGGGTACTCCGCGCCCTGGGCTGGACCCGGCGTGCCGATCAAGGCGGCCCGGTGGCTGCTGATGAAGTACCGTCCCTTCGTGCTCTGGCCGCGCCCTGATCCGGACCTCGCAGTATGGCTGGCTCAGATGCTGGCCAACTGCAACGAGCAAGCATACCGGGTGAACAAAGGGCGAATGGTTCGGCTCGCGGAGTACAGCCGGGATTGCCTGCGTGATCTGCGCCGGGAAACCGGCATCACCTATGACGATCGGCAACAGGGAACGCTCCAGCTGTTCCGGACGCAAAAGCAGCTCGATCACGTCGGGGACGACACCGCGGTCCTGGACGAGACCAACGTTCCGTATGAGGTGCTCGATCGGGACGGCTGCGTGAGAGCGGAGCCAGCCTTGGCGCTTGTGCGGGAAAGAATTGTGGGCGGTCTGCGGCTGCCCGGCGACGAAACGGGTGACGCCTTCCTGTTCACGCAGCGCCTCGCGCAGCTTGCCGAGAAGCTGGGCGTCCGGTTCCAGTATGGAACGACAGTGAACGCGATCCGCACCGAAGGTGATCGCATTGTCGGGGTCGAGACGGACAAGGAAGTGCTGACCGCTGACAAATACATCGTCGCGATGGGCAGCTACTCGCCGCGCCTGCTGAAGAGCATCGGCATTCAGGCGCCGGTGTACCCGGTAAAGGGTTACTCGATAACCGTGCCGGTGATCGATTCGGCTGCCGCGCCGCTCAGCACGGTAATGGACGAGACCTACAAGGTGGCGATCACGCGTCTCGGAAACCGCATCCGTGTGGGTGGCACGGCGGAGCTGGTCGGCTTCAGCACGCGCCTGCGCGAGCCCCGCAGGGCGACCCTCGAGCATTCTTTGAAAGACCTATTTCCACGCGGCGGCGACCTTTCGGCCGCGACCTTCTGGACCGGGCTGCGTCCCATGACGCCGGACGGCACACCGATCATCGGGCCGACGCGCTACACCAATCTCTACTTGAACACTGGTCACGGCACGCTCGGATGGACGATGGCTTGCGGCTCCGGCCGCGTGCTTGCGGACATCATCTCCGGCCGGAAGCCAGACATCGAGCACGCCGATCTGGCTATCAGCCGCTACGACACCCAAGCCGCCAGCGAAGACAGAGCTTCGGCCGCATAGGAGATCATTCGTGGACATCGTCAAGACGGAACAGGCGCCGCAGGCCATAGGACCCTACTCGCAAGCCATAATCGTCGACAAATGGCTCTTCAGCTCTGGCCAGATCCCGCTGACGCCTTCGGGCGAGCTGGTGCAAGGCGATATCGAGGCTCAGACCGAGCAGGTGTTCCGCAATCTGAAAGCCGTGCTGAGTGCGGCGGGCGCTTCGCTAGCGGACGTGGTCAAGACAACGGTTTTCGTTCAGGACCTGAATGATTTTGCACGCTTGAACGCGGTGTACGAACGCTCCTTCGGTGAGCACAAGCCGGCCCGATCGACAGTGCAGGTCGCCCGGCTGCCGCGCGACGTGCTGGTCGAGATCGAGATCATCTGCCGCCTACCGTAGACACGATCGGCATTGCGGCCCGCGATAAAGGCTGCGTCTAGGCTCGCCCGAAAAACAGGAGGGGATCATGGCTGAGACCAGTGTGGGCAAGCTACTCGATGAGGAGCAGTTACACGAACAACAAGATTTCCATCGGGGGCTCAAGGACCGGCACGTGCAGATGATCGCCATCGGCGGGGCGATCGGGGTGGGGTTGTTTCTAGGCTCCGCCAGGGCGATCGAAAAGGCCGGCCCGGGCTTGGTGGTGTCATACGCGATCGGTGGAGTGGTGATCTTCTTCATCATGCGCGCTCTCGGTGAGCTACTGCTTTATCGACCGGTCTCTGGGTCCTTCGCCACCTACGCGGAAGAGTTCGTCGGACCTTGGGCAGGATTCATAACCGGGTGGTCGTACTGGTTCATGTGGGTCACCGTCGGCATGGCGGAGATCACCGCCGTGGGCGTTTACGTGCATTTTTGGTTTCCCGGGATCCCCCAGTGGCTGCCGGCGCTGGTCGCCTTGGTGGTCCTCTACGCCGTGAACTTGATCGCGGTCGGACTGTTCGGAGAACTGGAGTTCTGGTTTGCGCTGATCAAGGTCGTTACCATCATCGCGATGATGATCATCGGCCTGGCGGTCATCCTGTTCAACCTCGGGGATCTCGGACAAACGGCGAGCTTCTCCAATCTCTGGTCGCACGGCGGCTTCTTTCCATTCGGAGCGCTCGGGGTGATCCTCTCGCTCCAGATCGTCATGTTCGCTTATCAAGGCGTCGAACTGATCGGCGTGACGGCGGGCGAAGCGGAGAACCCGGAGAGCGTGCTTCCCCACGCCATCAACAACGTGATCTACCGGATTCTGGTCTTCTATATCGGCGCTCTGCTGATCATCATGTCGCTTATAGCCTGGAATCAATTGAACCCCGAGACCAGCCCGTTCGTGTACGTGTTCGAGAAGATCGGCATTCCGGCGGCGGCGGGGATCATCAACTTCGTCGTCATCACGGCCGCCGCATCGTCGTGCAATAGCGGGATCTTCAGCACCGGACGCATGCTCTACACCTTGGCTCAGGTCCGGCAAGCTCCGCAGATGTTCGCGAGGGTCAGCGCCCAGCAGGTCCCCGCGACGGGCATCACGGCGTCCGCGCTGCTCATGCTGATCGGCGTCGCGCTGAACTACGTGGTTCCTGAGCGAGTGTTCGTGTACGTGACCAGCATCTCGCTGGTGGGATCGCTCTGGACTTGGGCGCTCATCGTCATCGCTCACCTGGGATACCGTAAGGCGGTTGCCGCCGGTGAGGCTCGGCCAGTCGCCTACCGCATGCCTGGCAGTCCTTACACGAACTGGTTGGTGGTGGCCTTCCTCGTCCTGGTCGCGGCTTTTCTCGGACTGAGTGAAGGCACTCGGGTCGCGCTCTACGTCGCTCCCATATGGTGGATCATCCTGACCATCGGCTACCAGATGTCCAAGACGCGCGCACCGCAGCCGGCGTAGCGGTTAACTTTGAAACGATGAGAGGAGTTGGCCGATGTCGGTCAGCATGGAGGACATCGTCGCGGCACGGAGCCGAATCCGGGATGGTGTTTACGCGACCCCATGCACCGAATCGATCCCGCTTTCCGAACTGTGCGGCGCTCGGATCTTCTGCAAGCTGGAATCGCAGCAGCGCACCGGGAGCTTCAAGGAGCGCGGCGCCCGCAACGCGCTGATGCTGCTTTCCCCGGAGCAGAAGCAACGCGGCGCGATCTCCGCTTCCGCCGGGAACCACGCACTCGGGATGGCGTATCACGGCGGCTTGCTGAAAATCCCGGTCACGGTGGTGATGCCGCGCTTCGCACCGCTGATCAAGGTCGCCAACTGCCGCAAGCTCGGCGCGAATGTCGTCCTCCACGGCGACAATCTCGCCGAGGCTCGTTCCCATGCCGATGCGCTCGCCGAAGAGCGGGGCCTCACGTATATCCACGGCTATGACGACGCCGCGATCATCGCCGGGCAAGGCACCATAGCTCTCGAAATCCTGGAGGAGATCCCGGACATCGACGCGATCGTGGTGTCTATCGGCGGCGGCGGGATGATCGCCGGGATCGCGCTGGCGGTGAGATCGCTACAACCGAAGATCCAGGTGATCGGCGTGGAGCCGGAGAATGCCGCCTGTTTCTCCGCCGCGCTCGCTGCCGGTGAGCCGACCGATGTCGCGGTCAGACCGACCCTGGCCGATGGACTTGCGGTGTCCCGCGTCGGGGCGCGCTCCTTCGCGGTGGCGCGCGACCTCCTGGGAGCCGTCATCACGGTAGACGAAGCCGCGCTGGCGACCGCGATCCTGCGCCTCATGGAACTGGAGAAAAGGGTCGTCGAGGGCGCGGGAGCGGCGCCACTCGCCGCCTTTCTCGCGTCGAAGCTGCCGGATTTGGCAGGCAAGCGTGTCGTGCTGGTGATCTCGGGCGGCAATATCGATCTTAATACCCTCGACCGGGTTATCGAAGTCGGTTTGGTGCATGATGCGCGGATCTGCCGTTTCACCGCGCTCATCACCGATCGGCCCGGAGGGCTGGCCGGTTTGGCTGGCTTGATCGCTTCGACCGGCGCAAGCATCAAGGATATCGCTCACGACCGCGCCTTCTCCGGCCCAGATATGTCGGCCGTGCGGGTCGTGTGCACGGTTGAGACGGCGGACCGCGAACATCGCGATCAGATGCTGTCGAGTTTGCGCGAAGCAGGCGTCCACCTGACGCTCAATTCGTGAGTTCTCCGCAGAGCTTCGGACGAAGCTGAAGACGACCCATGTCGCCCCGAACGAGCGGGCAGCCGAAGCCTCCGACGGCGCGGCGCTGCTGCCGACCACCGTAACTTTCGATACCGGAACGTTTTGGGCGTGCGTCCGTGACCCGGCTCAGGCCGGCGCCGCTAGCCAGGCGGCGGATCGGTAGCGGGTCGGCTTGCCCGAGGGCCAGCGCCAGGACCGCGGCAACGCGCGGCGGCAGATCCGGCGGCAGCCCGGCCAGAGAAGCAACCGGGCGGGAAGCGGCGCGGCTGGGGTCAGCGGCGGGGATGGCGGCGGCGGGCGCGCGCCGGCCGCTTCGCACGCCGTGGGATAGCGAGCGCCGGCACCGGCTCGATCGTCAGCATATGGCAGAGCGGGCGCAGGATGCGCCGGCTTGCGGCGATGCCGCGAGCAGCGCCGTCATCTTCGGCTTGGCCAGCAAATACTCGACCTGCCCGCGATAGGCGACCGTCTCCGGCACCAGCCGGACCAGCCAGCCGAACCCGCGCGGCAGCCTATAGCGGCTGCGGCCGGAGCCCGGCAGGCGGTATCGCTGCGGCAAAGGCGGCGCCCGAAGCCGCGCCACCGGCGCGCCAGAGCCGGCCGGCGCGCACCTTGGCCACCAGCGCCTCGAACCGGACGGACAGGCGGCGCAGCCGCGCCCAGGCCAGAAGATCAACACCAGCGTCGGGACCGAGCGGTCCTGGGCGCCGCGCACGGTCACCGCCCGGCACAGCGACTCGACGATGAGGGCCAGGTGGTACGACAGGCTGATTGGTGCGAGGGCTGGGGTCGCGGGCATCCAGCAACCAGTAACACAACCAGCGCGCAATGTAAAGGATTGGTTCTCAACCGGAATGCGGAGAACGCTCGGCTGCTGAGCGTGGAGACGATCGGAGGCCGAGTTCATCGAGGCGCGGATCAGAGGCGACCCAGCAGACTGGGCGGCCACGGTCGGCGTCCCGTGGGCAGGCGGCGAATCAGAGCTCATACGGCTCACCTTCTTCCAGAGGCCGGAGCGCATCGCGGCAAGCGGTCTTGAGAGAGGGCAGATCGCGTTCGATCAGGAGCAGCCAACAGGTCGGTATCGGAGTTCGCCCGCGCTTCATCCGTCGCTGTCGAGCCGAACAGCGAGAGCCGGACGATTCCGGCGGTTCTCAACTCCGCTTCGTGCCCGCGCAGCCTCGCGCTACCAGGTCAACCGCCGCAAGTGCGGGGCAACACTGACTAATCCCCCGCCCGCGCTTCTTTAGGACTCCCTTGAAAACATTTCCCTTCACTTTGGGCCGCCACGAGCATCGGGCCTTGAATTATCTCGCGATGCGCTACCCGGCCATCTACACGACTGCAGGAGAGCAGTTCGGACGCAACGCGTCTTTGACCGGGGTCGAGGTGCAGCCCTCGCCGCTAAGCGGCGCGCGTCGAATTGTCGAGGTCATTTTCTCCTTCACCCACCGCAACACCGATGTGACGGATAAGTTCTTCACGCGAGTGGACGTCACCGAGGAGTTCCCGTTCCTCGTGACCAAGATGTCGCCCTACTACAACCGATGACGGAGGAGCGATCACATGAACGCGCCAGGGTTTACCGCCGAAGCATCGCTTGAGGGGTTAGGCCAAGCCTTATCGTTCGATCGCCAGCTTTCGACCGGCCGGGATTGTTCAACCGGCTATTGCGCGCCTCGGATGCTTCGCGAATTGCCGCAAGCTTGTGGCGATGATGACAATCGCATGCATTGCTGCCTCTGTGTTTGCCGCGGCGGGAACCCTGCGCACTGCTGCTTCTAATGGTGTTTGGCGGGAGGAGTTTCGGTTCGGACGAGCTGGGCATCGCGCAACTTGGGGAGCGATTTTGCCTGGAGTTCAGGCCTTTAAGCCAGAGGCCGAGCCTGAGCCAGGGTGAGCCGTCGCCTTTCAGGTTGGCGATATATGGCCGTCGATTTCGAGCCGACGAGAGGACGGAAGGGAGGTAAGAATGAGTATGCCAGGTTTAACTGCATCAGCGTCTCTATCACTCGTAGGGCGTACCTACCAGGCAACGCTCCGACAAATGGGAACTAGCGACCGAGTGCTGCCCCAACAAGCTGGGGCGGTGCCGCCCTGGCATCATTGCTATGTCGATTACTGGTCTTGCAGTAGCTCTTGCGCGGCACTACCCGTCTGGCAGAGGAACGTTTGTGAGTTTTATTGCTACCACTTTTTCGTTAACTGCCTAAACCCGCCTCGTTTGCCGCCTATGGGATGATGGCAGGGAGCGATGGGAAAAAAGCCCTGTTCAATGTTGGGCGGCCGCTAGAGAAGGGGAGGAGATCGTCATGACGACACCGGGATTCACGGCAGAAGCATCCCTCTATATCGTGTCCTCAGCCTACAAGTCGAGTGCAGCAGGATTGAATAGCGCAAGTGCCCCATTGGTGCAGCCGCAGTACCGCGGGCCGTGTTACAATGGACGACGTCAGTGCGGCGGGTATGGCTGGATATGCGGGCAAGATCCAAATTGCATGGTTTTTGGCGGATGCCCGATTATCTGCCACCAAACAGGCTTCCATACATGGTCAGAGCCATGTGGGAGAGGACCTCTGCCATTACCAGATGACCTGCCCATCGGACAAGTTGGTAGGGCGATTGCGGGCAACTGACCACAAGATCAAAACGCTCACGGGCCGCCTCAACAAGTCAAGCCGCCCGCGCCTGCGCCGCGATCCGCGTCAAATTCCCCAGCACATCCCGCGCCATCCGCACCCGTGCAGCGACATCCATCTCCCGCACGATCGCCAGCTTATGGTCCGGGCGCAGCTTCACCAGCCCGCCCTTCCCCGAAAGCCACGAAACGAGCCCCGCCGGATTGCGGAAGGCGTTGCCGCGGAAGGTTAGCACCATCCCCTTCGGCCCGGCTTCCAGCTTCTCGACCTCCGCCTCGCGGCAGGCGCGTTTCAGTGCCATCACCTGCAACAAATTCTCGACTTCCGGCGGCAGCGGGCCGAAGCGGTCCACAAGCTCCGCCGCCATCGCCTCCGTCTCGGCATCGGATGCGAGCCCGCCGATGCGGCGGTACAAGCCGAGCCGCACCGGCAAGTCACGTACGTAATTCTCCGGGATCAGCACAGGCAGGCCGAGGCTGATATTCGGCGTCCACTCGTGGTCATCCGCGCGCCGCCGACCCTCGCCCGCGCGCAGCTCCGCCACCGCATCCTCCAGCATCTGCTGGTAGAGCTCGATCCCCACCTCGCGGATATGGCCGGATTGCTCGTCGCCCAGCAGATTCCCCGCCCCGCGAATATCCAGATCATGGGACGCCAGAGTAAACCCGGCGCCGAGATTATCGAGCGTCTGCATCACCGTGAGCCGCTTCTCCGCCGCGGCAGAAAGCCGGTGATTCTGCGGCCAGGTCAGATAAGCGTAGCCACGCTGCTTGCCGCGCCCCACCCGGCCGCGCAACTGGTACAACTGGCCGAGCCCGAACATATCGGCGCGGTGAATCAGCAGCGTGTTCACCGCCGGCATGTCGAGCCCGCTCTCGACGATGTTCGTCGACAGCAGAATATCGTGCTTGCCGTCGCCGAACTCGGTCATGACACGCTCGAGCTCGGTCGGCGGCAGCCTCCCATGCGCTTGCACGGTGCGCGCCTCCGGCACGATTTCACGAAGGCGCTCCGCCATCCGCCCCATATCCTCGATACGCGGCACGACGCAGAACACCTGGCCGCCGCGGAAGCGCTCGCGCTGGATCGCCTCGCGCACGACAATGGAATCGAACGGCATGATGAAGGTGCGCACCGCCAACCGGTCGACGGGCGGCGTCGCGATCACGCTCATCTCGCGCACCCCGGTCAACGCGAGCTGCAACGTGCGCGGAATTGGCGTCGCGGTCAGCGTCAGCACATGCACGTCGGATTTGAGTTGCTTCAGCCGCTCCTTGTGGGCGACGCCAAAATGCTGCTCTTCGTCCACGACCAGCAACCCAAGCTCCGCGAACTGAATCCCCTTCGCGAGCAGCGCGTGCGTGCCGATCACGATATTCACCTCGCCATCGGCGATACCGCGCCGCACCTCGGCGGCCTCCTTGGCCGCCACCATGCGCGAGAGCTGCGCGACGCGCACGGGAAAGCCCGCGAAACGCTCCGAGAAGCGCCGGAAGTGCTGACGCGCAAGCAGCGTCGTCGGCACGACGACCGCCACCTGCGAACCGGACATCGCGGCGATAAAGGCGGCGCGCAACGCCACCTCGGTCTTGCCGAAACCCACGTCTCCGCAAATCAGCCGGTCCATCGGCCGGCCGGAAGCAAGATCCTCCAGCACGTCGGCAATGGCGCGCGACTGGTCCTCGGTCTCGGCAAACGGGAAGCGCGCGCAGAACTCGTCCCACGTTCCTTCGGGCGGCGCCATCGTCTCGGCGTCGCGCACGCGGCGGGCGGCGGCGATGCGGATGAGTTCGCCCGCCATGTCGCGGATGCGCTGCTTGGCGCGCGCTTTCCGCGTCTGCCACCCAGCGCCGCCCAGCTTGTCGAGCCCGACTCCCTCGCCCTCGCTGCCAAAGCGCGACAGCATCTCGATATTCTCGACCGGCAAAAAGAGCTTGTCGTTGCCGTCGTAAAGGATGCGGAGACAGTCATGCGGCGCGCTTGAGACTTGCAGCGTCACCAGCCCGTCATAGCGGCCGATGCCGTGGTCCTGATGCACCACGAGGTCGCCCTCCGCGATCTCCGTCGCTTCGGCGATGAACTGATCGGCGCGCTTGCGCCGGCGCGGCGGCCGGCTGATGCGCTCGCCGAGCAGGTCTTGCTCGCCCACGAGCGCGATGCGCCCGGCGTCGCGCGGAGTGACGAAGCCGCGCTCCACCCCCAGCGTGACGAGCGACACCGAGCCCGCCGGCTTGCGCCGTACCGCGGCCCAGCTTTCCTCCTCGGCTACGTCGCGAAACCGGTGCTCCTTGAGCAGATGCGCGAGCCGGTCGCGCGAACCCGCGGTCCAGGCGGCCACGACGAGGCGTCGTCCTTCGTCCGCCCAACGCTCGGTCTGGCCCCGCAACTGGTCGAAGACGTTGACGCCGGGGCCGCCAGACGACTGCGCGAACACCGGCCCCGGACGCCCGCCGCCATCGATGCCGGCCGCGCCGTCGGGTTTGGCGAAGGGGCTGAAGGCAAAGAGCGGGCCGGCGGCGAGCATCCGATCCCAGCCTTCGCGGTCCAAATAGAGAAGCCCCGGCGCGAGCGGCCGATACGGCACCTCGCCGTCGCGCGGAACGCTTTTCCGGGCGGCGTAATGATCCGCGATCATCTCCAGCCGCCCGGTCAGCGCCTCCTCGGCCTGGTGGTCGAGGCTCACGGACGCGCCCGGAAGGTAGTCAAGCAGCGTTTCCAGGCTTGCGTGAAAGAGCGGCAGCCAATGCTCAATGCCGGGATGCCGGCGGCCAGCGGAGATGGAGTGATAGATCGGATCTTCGGCGGCGGCCGGGCCGAACAACTCGCGCCAAGCTGACCGGAACCGCGCGACCGAATCCTTATCGAGCGGCACCTCCGAGACCGGACGCAACACGAGCCGCTTGCGATTTTGGGCGCTGCGCTGGCTTTCGGGCTCGAATGTGCGGATCGAACTCGATCGTGTCACCGAACAGGTCGAGCCGGACCGGGTCGGGCTCGCCCGCCGGGAAAACGTCGATGATGCCGCCGCGCATGGCGTATTCGCCCGGCTCCATGACGGTGCCGGCGCGGCCATACCCGTGCGCCTCCAGGAAGCGGGTGAGCTTCTCCGGCTCGATCGTGCCGTTGACCTCCAGCAGCATGCTCGCGCCCCGGAAAGCGTACCGGGGCGGGAGCCGCTGAACCAGCGCGTTGACCGTGGTGAGCACGATCCGGGGCCGTTCGGACTTTTCCAGCAGCCGCCCAAGGGTCGCGATACGTTCGGATACCAGCGCCGGGTTGGGGGAGACCCGGTCGTACGGGAGACAGTCCCAGGCCGGGAAGCGCAGCACCTCGATCTCGGAGGCGAAAAAGCCGAGCGCCTCCGTGAGCCGCGCCATGCGCGCGTCGTCGCGCGTAACATGCAGGACCGGACCGGCGAACTCCGTACGCCGACGCGCCAGCAAGAGGGCGTCGAAGCCTTCCGGCGCGCCCCAGACGGTCGCGGCCGTCATCTGCCCGCCGCCTCCCCCGCCGCTCCCTTGATGCGGCGCAACATGGGGCTGTCCACCTCCAAGGGGATCGGCTTGCGGCCGGTCAGCCAATTGGCCAGCTCGACATCGGGGCAGTTCCAGAATCTCCTCGAGCGCGTCCAAATCGGCATCGGTGAACTGGCCGATTCGCGCGGCCACGAATCCCCCAATCAGGAGATCGTTCTCATGCGTGCCGCGATGGGTGGAACGGTAGAGCAGGCGCTTGCGTCTGACATCCAGCGGTGCGTCTTCTGGGTGGGTCATCGGTGCGCTGTGATATAGCCGCGCCATCCCACAGTGTCAGCCTTGGAACACGACCCGCTCGCACCCCTTTTCGCGCCTCTGGCCACGCTTCGCGGCATAGGTCCGGCGACCGCGAAGCTGATCGCGCGCGCGGCCGGGGGCGAGCGGGTGATCGACGTTCTGTTTCACCTGCCCGAATCGTATCTCGACCGTCGGCAACGCCCGACCATCCGGGATGCCCGCCCCGGTACGGTCGGGACCCTCGCAGTCGAGGTAGTCCGCCACGAACCCCCCGCAAATCCACGCCAGCCCTGGCGAGTGGTCGTGACCGACGGCACCGGTTTCGCCGAACTGGTCTTTTTCCGTTTCGCGCGACAGGGGCAAATGCCGGCAGGCGCACGGCTCGTCGTCTCCGGCAAGCTGGAGCGATTCGGCGATCGGCTGACCATCCCGCATCCGGACTACGTGGTTCCGGCCGACAAAGCGGACCGGGTGCCGAGTCTGGAGCCGGTCTGGCCGATGACGGCCGGGCTCTGGCCCCGCCAACTCGCGGCCGCGATGGCGCAGGCGCTGGAACGGGTGCCGGCCCTCCCCGAATGGCACGATCCTGCCCTACTCCGGCGGGAAAGATGGCCCGGCTTCGCCGAGGCGGTCCGGGCCGTGCAGGCACCCGAAACCCTGCCCGGTCCTCTACCCCGCCGCCGTCTCGCCTACGACGAATTGCTGGCCGGACAGATCGGGCTGACGCTCATGCGCGGGCGAATGCGCGCGCGTCCGGGGCGCTCCTTGCGGGGAGACGGCGCGCTGCAAGCGAAGGCCCTCGCCCGGTTCGGCCACGCACCGACGCCCGCGCAGACGATGGCGCTCGCCGAGATCGAAGGGGACCTCGCTGCTCCACGCCGGATGCTCCGGCTGCTGCAAGGCGACGTTGGCTCGGGCAAGACGCTGGTCGCCGTGCTGGCCATGCTCCGCGCGGTCGAGGCGGGCACTCAGGCGGCGCTGATGGCGCCGACAGAGGTGCTGGCCAAGCAGCATCACCGCACGCTGTCGCGGCTCTGCCCCGTTCCGGCCGCGCTGCTCACCGGCTCGGTCAAGGGAAGCGCACGAGCCCGCACTCTGCGCGGGCTGGCCGACGGCTCGATCCCGCTCGTGGTCGGCACACACGCGCTGTTTCAGGAGGCGGTGGCGTACCAGGATCTGGCGCTCGCGGTCATCGACGAGCAGCACCGCTTCGGCGTGCATCAGCGCGTGTTGATGGGTGACAAGGGCGAGCGCACCGATGTCCTCGTGATGACGGCGACACCGATCCCGCGCACGTTGCTGCTCACGCAATGGGGCGAGATGGACGTGAGCCGGCTCCCGGAGAAGCCCGCCGGACGACAGCCGATCCGTACCACGTTGCACTCGCTGAGTACGCTGCCCGATCTGTTGCAAGCGATCGCGCGCAAGCTCGACGAAGGCGCGCAAGTCTACTGGGTCTGTCCGATGGTCGCGGAGAGCGAGCTGATCGACATCGCCGCCGCCGAGGCTCGCTTCGCGGAGCTGCGCACGCGCTTCGGCGCCAAGGTCGGGCTGGCGCATGGCCGTCAGGAGACGGCCGCGCGCGATGCGGCGCTCGCGGATTTCAGCGCGGGCGGAACGCGGCTCCTGGTGGCGACCACGGTCGTCGAGGTGGGCGTCGATGTTCCGCGCGCGAGCGTCATGGTGATCGAGCACGCGGAACGGTTCGGCCTCGCTCAACTGCATCAACTGCGCGGCCGCGTGGGCCGTGGTGCCGAGGCGAGCTATTGTCTTCTGCTGCACGATGACGGGCTGAACGAAATCGCGAAACGGCGGCTCCTGCTGCTGCGCGACACCGAGGACGGATTCGTCATCGCGGACGCCGATTTTCGGCTGCGCGGAGGCGGGGACGTGCTGGGAACGAAACAGGCCGGGCGGCCGGGATTCCGCTTGGCCGATCCGGTGGAGCACGAGGATCTGCTCCACATGGCGCATCGCGATGCCGCGTTGCTGATCGAAAAAGACCGGCGCCTCGAATCGGAGCGCGGGCGAGCGGTCAGGATCCTGCTGCGCCTGTTCGGGCGTAGCGAGCCGGTATCGATGGTGGGTTGAGTACCCCTGGCGGCTGAGCGTGTCGTTGTTGGTGTGATTTGAATCACAGCCACCGCATGCCTGGGTAGTGCATGTTACAAACCGACATCCTCGCTCGAGGTATGTCTCGACTGCGGAAGGTTCCGCAGTGATGCGACGACTCGGAGCCGGCAGGTTTCAGATGCCGGGCTGCCGTGACGAGTGTCTCCGACGCAATGAAAATCAGCGAAAAGGAAACAGTGATGCAAGCGGCGAGAACGAAATGGTGGTCACCTCTCCGGCCTGGTGGAGGAGAGCGCCCCTGGGCGTTGATACTGGCACTGAGCCTGGTGTTCGCCTGCGGCGGAAGGCTGGCAGCCCAGGCTCAGGTTCGCGAGTTGTTCACGCCCGTTCCGCAGAATCGCCTTTCGGATGCGACCCCTGACCAGCTACAGCGCATCGACAGAATCCGCCAGCAGCCGACGACGAAGAGTCTCCGATTTGGTGCGAATTGATACCGCGGCGTTGCAGGGCGATAGCGCCAGCCTCAACGTGCCGAACCAGAGGGCGCTGACATTCTCCAAGCAGTCGGTGGAGACGAAGGGCGCGGACAATTTCATTTGGCAGGGCAAGCTGTCGGACGTTCCGGGAACGGCGACTCTGGTGGTGCATGACGGCAACGTCACCGGCACGGTCCAGGACGGAACCGATCTGTACCGCATCGAGCCGGTTGGCGGCGGCGTGCACGCCATCGTCAAAGTCGATCAGTCGAAATTCCCCCCCGAACACCCGCCGAGCTTCGAGAACAAGGAGCGCGAGCAGCGGGGCAGCCTGCAACTCCAGGGAGCGCCGGCTAACCTGCATGACGGGCCGGTCGGCATCGACGTGCTGGTCGCCTACACGCCCTCGGCCAAGGCCTCCGTCGCCGACATCGACGCGACGATTCAGCTTGCGGTCGCCGAGGCGAATCAGTCCTACGTCAACAGCGGAATCAATATCAAACTGAACCTGGTGGACAGCTTCCAGATCTCCTACACCGAGACTGGCAAGTCGTTCGACACGATCCTAGCCGACTTCGTCGCCAACTCCACTGTTAACCAGCGGCGGGACAGCTCGGGTGCCGATCTCGCGGCCCTCATCATCAATCAGACCGACTACTGCGGGCTTGCGGACGACATCATGGCGAAGGCTTCGACCGCGTTCGCTGTCGTGCACTATAGCTGTGCGACGGGCTACTACTCGTTCGCACACGAGCTTGGGCACCTCATGGGCGCCCGTCATGATGAGGCGCACGACTCGACCACGTCGCCTTTCGCGTACGGGCATGGCTTCCAACACACTGCCAGCCCGGCCTGGCGGACGGTCATGGCCTATGACTGCACGGGCGGCTGCTCCCGGCTGCAATACTGGTCCAACCCGAACGTGAACTACAGCGGCCAGGCCATGGGGACGACGGGGACCAACGACAACGCCCGCGTCCTGAACGGCACGGCCGTGACCGTCGCCGGCTTCCGCACCCCACAAGGGTCGGATATCGGCTCGATCTGGCGCTCGACCGGCGCGCCATGCACCGGCAATAGCTGCCCCGGCTGGCAGCGCTTCGACAATAACGGCGCGAGCGTCCGAATCGCGGCGGGAGCCGGCAACCTTTACCAACTGCACGCCACCGGACGCATCTGGAAATCGACAGGTGCTCCATGCAACGGCAACTCGTGCCCCGGATGGCAGATGCTCGACAATAACGGGGCGAGCATCGGGATCGCCGCCGCCGGAAACGATTTGTTTCAGTTGCACAATACCGGCCGGATCTGGCGCTACACGGGAACGCCGTGCAGCGGCAATTCCTGCCCCGGCTGGCAGATGCTCGACAACAACGGGGCGACAATGTCGATCGTCGCGGCCGGCAACAGCCTCTATCAGCTGCACAATACCGGCCGGATCTGGAGGTATACCGGCACACCCTGTAACGGGAATTCCTGCCCCGGATGGCAGATGCTCGACAACAACGGGGCGACCGTCGCGATCGTCGCTGCCGGAAATGACCTGTATCAGCTGCACGACACCGGCCGCATCTGGCGCTATACGGGCACGCCCTGCAACGGCAACTCCTGCCCCGGATGGCAGATGCTGGACGTCAACCCGGCGACGCTCGCGATCGCGGCGACGGCCGGCAATCTCTATCAGTTACACAATACCGGCCGCATCTGGCGCTATACGGGGACGCCCTGCACCGGCAATTCCTGCCCCGGGTGGCAGATGCTGGACGTCAACCCGGCTTCGATGGACATCAGCGCCGATGGAGGAGCGCTCTATCAACTGCACAACACGGGCCGGATCTGGCGTTACACGGGAACTCCCTGCAGCGGCAACTCCTGCCCCGGCTGGCAGATGCTCGACGATAACAGTATGACAGGCCGGATCGCGGCAGCCGGCGGGGCGCTGTACCAGCTCCATCTGGCCCGCACGCCTCGCTCCCGAACCCGCACCTGCTACGAGTGCAGGTAGGTTCTCGTCCCCGGGCCGGTTCCAGTCTAGCTGAACCGGCCCGGTCAGGGTGGGTCCCTTAAGAAGGATAGCGGCCAGAAAGAGGGAGAAACATGGTTCTCACAGAGCCTCAACCGGCCCAAATCGAAGACAAACCGCGCCGCACGCGCGTCCTCCACCGCAATCTGCGTGAGGCGCCGCCGATCGCCACCGGCGGCCACGGTGTCTGGCTGCGCGGTGCTGACGGGCGCGACGTGCTGGACGCCTCCGGCGGGGCCGCCGTGTCATGTTTGGGCCACCAACATCCGCGCGTGGTGGAAGCGATCCAGCGGCAGGCCGCCACGCTCGCCTACGCCCATACAGCGTTTTTTTCCTCTGAACCCGCCGAGGCGCTTGCCGACGAACTAGTCGGGCACGAGCCGGGCGGGCTTGCCTATGCCTACTTCGTCTCGGGCGGCTCCGAAGCGATAGAGGCCGCGCTGAAGATGGCCCGGCAATACTTCGTCGAGATCGGCCAGCCCCAACGCGGACGTTTCATCGCGCGCCGGCAGAGTTATCACGGCAATACGCTGGGAGCGCTGGCCGCCGGGGGCAACGCTTGGCGCCGAGCGCCTTACGCGCCGCTGCTGTCTGACGCCTTCAGCCACGTATCCCCTGCCTTCGCATATCGCGAGCAACGCGCGGCAGAGACGGAGACCGTGTTCACGGCACGGCTCGCCGCCGAGCTGGAAGCCGAATTTCAGCGCATCGGCCCGGAAACCGTGGCCGCCTTCGTCGCGGAACCCGTGGTGGGCGCCACTTCTGGCTGCGTGCCGGCACCCGCCGGCTATTTCCGCGCTGTGCGGGAGATATGTGACCGCCACGGCGCTCTGTTGCTCCTGGATGAGGTGATGTGCGGTATGGGCCGCACCGGTACGCGGCACGCCTGGGAGCAGGAGGGGATCTCCCCCGACATCCAGGCCGTCGCCAAGGGCCTCGGCGGCGGTTACCAGCCCATCGGGGCCGTGCTCGCCTCCCGCCGCGTCGTGGACGCACTACGCGATGGCTCCGGCGCGTTCCAGCACGGGCACACTTACCTTGGCCATCCCATCGCTTGCGCGGCGGCGCTGGAAGTGCAGCGCATCATCCGCGAAGACGGGCTGCTTGCCCACGTGCGCAGCATGGGCGAATTGCTGCGACGCCGGCTGATGGAACGGTTCGGCGATCACCCTCACATCGGCGACATCCGCGGACGTGGCCTGTTCATGGGCATGGAACTGGTCTCGGACCGCACCACCAAGACGCCGTTCGACCCTTCGTTGCGGCTCCACGCCCGCGTCAAGCAGGCCGCGTTCAAGCGTGGCCTAGCCTGCTATCCCGCAGGCGGGACCATTGACGGCGTGCGAGGCGACCACGTGTTGCTGGCGCCTCCGTATATCGTGCAACCCGCCGAAATCGAACTCATTATCGACCGCGTCGGCGCCGCGGTGGACGAAGCGGTTTCGGGGGCAAGGTGCTGAAACGGTGATTACCCGAGAGCCTATTTGCGCTTCAGCCAAGTCACCGACGCGAATGCGCCCAGCCAGGACCCTGCCGCCGCGAACACGACATAAGCAGCGTTCTCGGTATAGCTGATCACGGCGAAGGCCGAGAGCACGTACCAGAGGCTGCTCCAGTTGGCCGCCCAAATACGGCGTCTCGCTACCACGGCCGCGTTGAAGAAAACGTACACCGCGTCGGTGACAGCCGTGCAGCCGACCACCGCGACGGCCACAAAAGGATCGATTGCGAGGCTCATGACCCGCTCCCGTGCGTGACTGCCCGCTCCCCTACCATCATGCGGGCCGAAGTGGGATGCTGGAACCCGCCTGCTCGTGGCCGAGAAGAGACCGTGCGGAGATCATGCGAATGGACAGAACCGAATTTCGCGCCTTGGTGCTGACGCAAGAAGGCAAGGAGGTGCGTGCCGAGCTGCGCACCCTGCCCGTTAGCGAGCTGCCGGAAGGGGACACGACCGTCGCGGTCAGTCATTCCGGCCTCAACTACAAGGACGGCATGATCCTCCGCGGCCTCGGCCGGCTGGTGCGAAACTACCCGCATGTGCCCGGGATTGACTTCGCGGGCCGCGTCGTCGAGTGCAAAAGCGGCCGTTTCAGTCCCGGGCAGGAGGTGATCCTGACCGGGTGGCGCGTCGGCGAAATCCGTTGGGGCGGGTACGCGGAGTTGGCGCGAGTGAAGGCGGACTGGCTGGTCGCGATGCCGCCGGGCCTCACCGCCGAACACGCGATGGCGGTCGGCACCGCGGGGCTAACCTCCATGCTGGCGATTGAGGCGCTGGAGCGGCACGGCCTCAAGCCGGGAAACGAGGGTAACGAGGTGCTCGTGACGGGCGCGGCGGGAGGTGTCGGCAGCGTGGCGGTCGCGATCCTGTCCCGGCTCGGTTACCGGGTTGCTGCCTCGACCGGACGCACGCAGGAAGAAGCGTATCTGCGCGGTCTCGGCGCGCACGGCATCGTGCCGCGCGACGATCTCGCCTCCGCCGCCGACCGGCCGTTGCAGGCCGAACGCTGGGCCGGCGCGGTCGACGCGGTGGGCGGTCGCATCCTCGCCGGCGTGCTGCCGCAGATCCGCTATGGCGGCTCGGTGGCCGCGTGCGGTCTTGCTGGTGGAAACGAACTCACGACCACCGTGATCCCGTTCCTGCTGCGCGCGGTCAATCTCCTCGGAATCGACTCGGTCATGCAGCCTTTGGCCGCGCGCGAATTAGCATGGCGACGGATCGCGGAGACGCTGCCGCCTGAGGTTTTCGCGGGCATGACGCGAACCGTTCGACTGGAAGAGGTGCCCACGCTCGCCGATGAGATCCTGAGTGGCAAGGTGCGCGGCCGCGTGGTGGTGAAGGTGGGCGGGGACCAGCCCGGAGCGGCTTAGGATTTGCTCTCCAGCTCGCACCGTCTCGCGCGTGCGGCGTCATGCCCTCGACAGTCCATCTTCGGCAAGCCCGCGCCGAGCTGGCTCAAGGTGGCCCAGCCGCGGCTTTTCGCGAGCCGTCCGCGCGTCCCGCCACGTGCCGATCTTGGCTGCGCTTGTGGCTTATTTTGACTTACGCCGTCTCCGCCTGCGCCAGTTGCAGATCCTCCTGCATCTTCGCACGCATGATGAATTTCTGGATCTTCCCCGTGACCGTCATCGGGAACTCGTCCACGAAGCGGATGTAGCGCGGGATCTTGTAATGGGCGATCTGGCCACGGCAGAACTCGCGCACCTCGTCCTCGGTCAAGGACTCGCCGGGCCGGACGCGAATCCAGGCGCACAGTTCCTCGCCGAATTCGCGGATCGGGAACCCCGAATACCTGTACATCCTGGATCCTCGGATGGCGGTATAGGAATTCCTCGATTTCGCGCGGGGAGATGTTCTCACCGCCTCGGATGACCAGATCCTTGATGCGGCCGACGATATTGCAGTAGCCCTCGTCGTCCATCACCGCGAGGTCGCCGGTATGCATCCAGCGCGCCTTGTCAATCACCTGGGCAGTGCGTTCGGGGTCGTCCCAGTAGCCGAGCATCACCGAATAGCCGCGTACACAGAGTTCGCCGGAAACCCCGCGCGGCACGACGCGGCCCTCGGCATCGACGACCTTCACCTCCTGATGCGGATGAACACGGCCGACCGTGGTGACGCGGCGCTCGACAGGATCGTCCACCGAGGTCTGGATGCTCACCGGACTCGTTTCAGTCATGCCGTACGCGATGGTGATCTCGCTCAGGTGCATCGTGCTGATCACGCGGCGCATCACCTCGATCGGACACGGCGCTCCCGCCATGATGCCGGTGCGCAGGCTCGACAAGTCGAAGCCCGCGAAGGCGGGATGGTCCATCTCGGCGATGAACATGGTGGGCACGCCATGCAGGCCGGTGCAACGTTCTTCCGCGACGGTCTGCAAGGTCGCGAGTGCGTCGAAGCCTTCTCCCGGATAGACCATCGCGGCGCCGTGCGTCGTGGAGGCGATATTGCCCAGCACCATGCCGAAGCAGTGATAAAGCGGCACGGGGATGCAGAGCTTGTCCTGCGCCGTCATCCGCATCGCCTCGCCGATGAAGAATCCGTTGTTGAGGATGCCGTGGTGCGTCAGGGTAGCGCCCTTCGGCGCGCCCGTGGTGCCGGACGTGAACTGGATATTGATCGGATCGTCGAACTGCAACGTGCCGGCCAACTCAGCGAGCCGATCCTGCTGGCTTGCTCCGCTCATCCGGTAGACCTGCCCGAAGGGGATCGCGCCTGCGGAAACGGGATCCCCGATCTGGATGACGATCCGGAGGGTCGGGAGACGAGCGGCAGTCAGATGACCGGGATCCGAGTCCTTCAGTTCCGGGGCGAGCGTGTTTAGCATTCCGATATAGTCGCTCGTCTTGAACGCGGTCGCTGCGATGATGGCGCGGCAACCGACCTTGTTCAGCGTGTACTCCAGTTCCGCGAGACGGTAGGAGGGGTTTATGTTCACCAGGATCAGCCCGGCCTTCGCGGTCGCGAACTGCGTTACGGCCCACTCGGCGTTGTTCGGGGACCAGATGCCGACGCGATCGCCCGGCGCGAGACCGAGCGATAGGAGGCCGGCAGCGAACGAATCCACCCGCTCCCCGAGTTCGCGATAACTCCACCGAATTCCTTGCTGGCGAACGATCAGCCCCGGCCGCTCGCCCCATCGCGCGACCGTCTTGTCGAAACTGGCGCCGAGCGTGTCGCCGAGCAGCGGCGCGCCTGACGCGCCATGCACGTAGCTGAGCGCCTTCTCGGTCATGTGCGCCTCCCACTTTACGGCCGCGATCGCCGCAGCCTCGCCTTCGCATGATAAAATCTATCGCACGACCCGGCAACGAGGCGCTCGGCCGTAACGAGCACCCGAAGATGTCCGGCTTAGGTAGGAAATGAATTGACCGCTTTTGCTGGTGTCGAGCCTGTGGGCAAGCCGTTTGGCTTGTCCACGGGCCATGGCCGGTCGCCGGGTCCGAGCGACGGAATGTCGGTTCGCTCATCCCCAGCCCCCAAGGGCCAAACGCACCGGACAGATCACATCACCTGTACCGGACAGATCGCGTGCTCGATAAACCTGATGAACAGAGGCTTGTTCGGCGCAAAAGGGTGTCGCATGTTGATCGGATCAGCCAGGGCGACGCGCTGACCGTATGGAGCTTCTCTATTCGGGCAAGCCTCATTAAGGCCGCGCCCTCACCCCGGTTCGTGTCACATAGCGCTGGCTAGTAAGCCGCGACAGGAAGCTATGGAATGATCCACCGAAGCGCCCGGCAGAGGCTCAGTCGGCTCTACTGGGCATACCGAAATCAGGTCTGTCGCAGAACGTGGAGCTTCTTCGTCTGGGAGCGCCAGTCCCAACTGCCGCAGCTCACGCAAGGGCGGATCATATTGGCAGGTAAGCGCGATGAGGCCATTGGCGAACGCATGGCGGTCTTGCGAGGAGCTTCCGTGGATCAGTATCGCGCTTGGCTAAGGGCCGGACATTGGGTCCTTTATGCCGTTGGCCCAGACGATCATATCCAATCCTGGATGTGGTTTACCGTCGCCGAAGGTGGTTCTCAGATTTCGCCTTTTGATTTTGGGATTGGCATGAAGGTCCCCCCCGGCATCGGTTTCCTCTGGGACGCCTTCACCGTTCCGGCCTATCGTCGACAGGGCTTGTACAAGACTCTGCTGATACAGTCGGTGGAACAATGCTTCGTACACGGCGCCAGGCAGGTGTGGGGTCACGCCCAGGTTACCAATCCGTCCCGCGCAGTCATCCTGACCACGGAACACGCAGGCGAAACCACGGTACAGGCGACTTGTATCGGACCATTCTGCCGGATATCCAGGCCCGGCTTTCATCGCACGATATCGGTGGGCGGCGTGCTGGACATGGAGGCACTCCTTCCTATCCATCGGGACGAAGGCGGAGCAACAGCTTCATGATCCGTCATCATGCGACTTCTTGGAAAGCCGGTTAGGTGATTTAAGCGATACTTTAGGCGGCCATGCAATCATGCCGTGAAGCTGTCGGAAAGCTTTACGCCATTACTAAGACGCATCCCACGTCCGCTTGCAGCCGGCGGTACCCAAGGCGGGCCCATCCAGGGATAAGAGCCTTGAAGCCGAGAACCGGATTAGTCGCCAAGGTTGCGGCTCCATCTATATTGTAAGCCGAATCTCGAAATCCTGGATAGCCGTTCGGCGGAGCGGCCTCAAAGTGTCGCGAAATTTTACACTTTGAGTTTTTTTGCCCCGCCGCGCCCCTGAAATTGGTGCGTTCTGCAGCTTGGTATGAAAGTTGCAGACCTGGCCCTTGCTTGGGCATGCCAGTTGCTAGGTGGGAAAAGAGCCTGCTCGTCCTGAACGGATCGGCCGGAGCCCTGACGAAACGAGCCCCCTCTGAAACTTAGGCTACTCGCGTGGTTGGCCGCGGGTCCGAGTCGGTTTGAAAACTGCAACAGAATTTGGGGACATTTCCCCGGGGGAACAGGAGAGAGGCCGTGAACGCACATCAGATTGGTCCAGGTCAGGCGCCCGCCGCCATCATTGAAGAGCTGAGCAGACGGATCGGCGAGCGCTTTCTGGACCACCCGTTCCGGAATGGTGTCCATAAGGACAATTTCGAAACGGTCATTGCCGATTATCTCGCAATGTCAATAGCCTTCCCGTTCATCCAGGCAGGCGCTATCCACGAAACCTATAAGGCTGCGCTGCGCGCCGGAGGCGATACGGACAAGAACGCCGAGATCACCGGAGCTATCGGCGGCTTTTTGGTGTGGGACGAAATGGGCGGCCATAAGCTTACGTTGGAGAGAGGGAACGAAGGTCTCCTCCAGCTCATCGCGACCCACAAGAACTATCACTCGCATTGGCTACGCGAAGATATTCGCACCATCCTTGGCAAGGGAGTCCAGCCTCATCGAAGCGCGGCGACCACACGCTACCTGGACGAGCTGCTGGACGGACTGTCGGATCCGCGCCGGAATCGCAACGTCGCCTACATGATCGGGTTCGAGTGCCATGCACAGGAGATGATCACCGCTTTGTGGGACGCGGTGTGCTCGTCCTTTGATCTGCCACAGGATGAGCGCCTCGTCTATTTCTACGGCCATGTAGGCGGGGACGCGCCCGCCGAGGCCGTTCATGTCGAGATGACCCGGAGGATGTTGGCTGAGCTCGTCCCCGCCGACCGGCGGGACGAGTTTATCGAGCTGTGTCTCGAAGGCTATGCGCTAAATTTCCACTGGTGTGAGGCGATCACTGCGAGCTCTATCACCAGAGAAAACAACGCTGCCGCCCGCCAGGCTGCCTAACCGAAGGAGATTTGCGTCTGCGCTCTGTCGGGAGCGGAGCCGGAATTAGGCCGGGTTTCCCTAGGAAAGCCGCCCGGCAGAGCGGACGCGTTCCTGTGTCTCCTACGGGTCGGCCCAAAGGCCTGCCGTTGATCCGTCCGACGCCCTCCAAGGGTCAAACGCACCGGACAGATCACGTGTTGCCTGTTACCGGGCAGATCGCGTGCTCACAACGCACTGAGGTGTCCGGCTTGGCTTGACGCGGGAAATGGACGATCCTGGTCGGCACGGGGCCCGGTGCCGACCGGAGCTCGCGACCGAAAGGATGGGCGCGTCATGGCCGCACTTCCGAACCGTTTGCCGGCGTTGAACTTCGACCTCGGCGAGGCGGCCGACATGCTGCGCTCGCAAGTGGAGAACTTCGCGGCCGACGAGATCGCACCTCGCGCCGCCGACATCGACCGCGAGAATGAATTTCCCGCCGACCTTTGGCGCAAGCTCGGGGATTTGGGCGTGCTCGGCGTGACCGTCGAGGAGGAGTACGGCGGCGCCGGGATGGGCTATCTCGAGCATGTCGTCGCCATGGAGGAAATCTCGCGGGCGTCCGCATCCGTCGGCCTGTCCTATGGGGCGCACTCCAATTTGTGTGTGAACCAGATCCGGCGGAACGGGACCGAGGAGCAGAAGCGGCGGTATCTGCCGAAACTCGTCAGCGGCGAGCATGTCGGCGCGCTGGCGATGAGCGAGCCGGGCGCGGGATCGGACGTCGTCGGGATGCGCACGCGGGCGGACAAGCGCGGCGACCGCTACGTGCTGAACGGCAACAAGATGTGGATCACCAACGGGCCGAACGCGGACACGCTGGTCGTCTATGCGAAAACTGACCCGGACGCCGGCCCGCGCGGCATAACCGCGTTCCTGATCGAGAAAGGATTCAAGGGTTTCTCCACCGCCCAGAAACTGGACAAGCTCGGGATGCGCGGCTCGAACACGTGCGAGCTTGTGTTTCAGGATTGCGAGGTGCCGGAGGAGAATGTGCTCGGCACCGTAGGCCGCGGCGTCAACGTGCTGATGAGCGGACTCGATTACGAGCGCGCGGTTCTCGCAGCCGGGCCAATCGGGATCATGCAGGCCTGCATGGATGCGGTGATGCCGTACCTGCACGAGCGGCGCCAGTTCGGCCAGCCCATCGGCGAATTCCAGCTCATGCAGGGCAAGATCGCCGACATGTATGCGACGATGAACGCGTCGAAGGCGTACGTTTACGCGGTGGCGAAGGCCTGCGACCGGGGCGAGACCACGCGCAAGGACGCCGCAGGCGCGATCCTCTACGCAGCCGAGAAGGCGACCTGGATGGCGCTCGAAGCGATCCAGTGCCTCGGCGGCAACGGTTACATCAACGAATACCCGACCGGCCGATTGCTGCGCGATGCCAAGCTGTACGAGATCGGCGCTGGCACGAGTGAGATTCGACGCATGCTCATCGGGCGCGAACTGTTCCGCGAGAGTGCGTGACCGGCGCAGCGTGCGGGTTGTGAGCTAGTTAACAGCGAGTCCCTTTCGGTTTTGCTCTCTTCCAAACGGTCGGCAGCGGCCGGGCCTTGCTGGCGTCCGTCCGATTCCTTTGCGGGCCGGAAGTGGAGGACCGACGAGCAATATCAGGATCCTGACTTTCCCTCCGCTGCTCGCCCTGCTGCTTGCGCTTGTGCTGATGCCCGTGAACTATCCCGAGTGGATTTTGGATTTGCTACGCCGGATCGGGGCGACGCTGGTTCCTCTCGCGCTCGTTTCGGTCGGGCTCCAGTTGCGGCTGGACCAGATCGGCGACAACGTGCGGCCGCTGGTAACAGGCCTCGCCTTCAAGCTGCTGATCGGCCCGGCCCTGGTCGCGATCATATATGTGTGGTCCGCTCCACCAGCACGGGGAAACGATGCGTGTGACACTGTTCGAATCCGCGATGGGACCACAGATCGGCGCGTCCATCGTCGCGAGTCAGTATGGGCTCAATCCGACCCTCATCACGCTGATGGTGGGCGTCGGGACCGTTCTCTCGTTCCTCACGCTCCCAGCCTGGTGGTACATGCTCCAAAGCGTGTGAGGCGATGGACACATCCACGCAGATCCCGGCACCGATCCGCGATTACGTCGCCCATGCCGCGCCCGTGAACGCGATCCCGGAGAGCATGGGGCTGAGTCAGCGCGGCGCCATGCGTCTCAAGCCGAGCGGTGCGTGGAAGGCTTTCGACGCCACGCAGACGATCCGCGTTCGCGAGCCGGGTTTCGTCTGGCGTGCGCGTATGCGTGTCGCGCCGCTTGTTTCTCTGCGCATCGCAGACGAGTACGCGAACGGCAAGGGGTGCCTGGAAGCACGCCTGTTCGGCTTTGTGCGGCTCGCGCGGTCCACGGGGCCGGAGACCGACAAGGGCGAGCTGATGCGCTACCTTGCCGAACTCGTGTGGGCGCCGCACGCCATGCTGTACAACCCGCACCTAAGCTGGCGCGAGCTTGCCGAGGATACAGTCGAAGTGTCCGCACCAAGTTCGGCCGGCCCGGCGCGAGTTCGCTTGCTGTTCGACGCTGGCGTCATCAGGCGCATCGAGGCGGATGACCGGCCACGCGCGGAAGGCGGGCGCATGATCCCGTCCCGCTGGTCCGGGCGCTTCTCCGATTATCGGCAGTTTGGCTCCTATCGGCTCCCAGCCCGCGCAGAGGTAAGCTGGGATTTGGACGAAGGCCCGTTCGCGTGCTGGCGCGGCGAGATCACTGGCTTCGAGCCGTTGGTCGGCCTTTCGCGGTGATGTGCTTCAGCAACGCCTCGCCAAATTCGCCGGTGTCTGCCGGGACCTAGGGCGGGCTTCCCTCCACGCCACGGCTGCCCCCGTGAGCTGGACCAATGCACCCGAGAGCATGGCGAACCGCAATCCCGCCGCACCTCCGTGAAGGCTTGCAAAAATGGTCCCGAGCATGGCGACCCCAATCGTTGCGCCCGCCATGCGCGCCACATTGACCAGCGCGGCAGCGGTTCCGGAACGCGCGGGGGACACGGCCGAAACGGCCACGTCGAGCAGCGGCCCCGTCGCGCATCCCATGCCAAGGCCGGTCAGCGCCAATCCAAGCTCCGCCATTCCAAGCGAGGGCCACCCGGCCGTCGCGGCGAGGACGAGCAGGCCGCAGCCGATCACCGCAACGCCACCACTGGTCATGAGACGCGATCCGGCCATGCGGGACAGCACGCCGGAGAACGGCGACACGAGAACGAAAACCAGCGCCATCGGCATCAGGGCGATCGCCGCGCCCACGGCGCTCAATCTGCCGCCGGTCTGCCATGCCAGGGGCAGCAGGAATAGCACGCCATACATGCCGAAGGTCATTCCCGCCGTCGCCGACATGGCGCCGCGGAATGCGGGCACGCGGAACAGATCTAGCGGCACAAGGGCGGCAGCGCCCCGTTTCGCCTCGATGGTGACGAACCATGTCAGCGCGATTGTGGAGGTCGCGAAAGCGGCCAGGGCGGCGAGCGGTCTGCCATGCGCCTCGATCGCGGCCAGGGCCAGAGCGCCGAGGGCGATCGCCCCGAGGATTTGGCCCGGCGCATCGAACGCGCGCTCCTGCGGGTCGGACGACTCCGGAAGCGTTGGCCTGGCGAGAGCCAGCGCGGCGAGCCCAAGCGGAATCACGACCACGAAGATGCTGCGCCACCCGAATCCGCGGATCAGCAATCCTCCGAGCGTCGGGCCGATCGCCAGGGCGACGCCGTTGCACCCCGCCCATATCCCGAGCGCGTGCGCGCGCTGGGCCGGGTCCGGCCACACCACCCGGATGATCGCCAGTGAAGCGGGCAGCATCAGAGCTGCCCCGATGCCGGCCAGCGCCCGGCCGCCGATCAGCAGCGCGATGCCAGGGGCTGCGGCGCACAGCAAAGAGGCCGCGGTGAAGATGGCGGCGCCGGCCATGAACACCCGCCGCCGGCCGTAGAGATCGGCCAACAGGCCGCCCGTCAGGAGCAGGACGGCGTAGAGAAGATTGTAGCCGTCCACGACCCATTGCAGAGCGGCGATCTCGGCCTTGAAATATTCTCCGATGGGCCGAACGGCCAAGTTCACAACGGAGGTATCGAGCTGAGCGATCAGCACTGCGAGGCAGAGCGTCATAAGGGCAAGCGATCGGCGAGCGTGCGACGGTGCGGCCGCGGAATCGCGTGTCCCGGCTCCCGTTCCTATCTCTGTGACAACGTTGTTGATGGCCATGATGCGTGCGCCTCGGACCGATGAGGCTCGGGTGTAGGCCGATATTCGCCCGGGATGCTTCGGTCAGCATCGAAGCGTATAGGGATTGGGGAGGATTAGGATGGGACATCACGACTGGAGCGCGGACCTTGTCTCTTCAACCAAACATCGCCCTTGCCGCCTCGCTCATCGCGGACCCGGCGCGTGCAGCCATGTTGTCCGTGTTGCTGGACGGCCGCGCCCTTCCCGCGGGTGAGTTGGCCTACGCTGCCGGAGTCACGGCGCAGACGGCCAGCTCCCATCTCGGGAAAATGCTCGGGGGCGGATTGCTGGCCTGTGAAACGCAAGGACGACATCGCTACTATCGCCTCGCCGGCTCGCATGTCGCCCAAGCGATCGAGCAGCTTGCGTCAATCAGCCCGACGAACACGGCGAAACGGAAGGCGCTGAGCCGGGAAGCGCAGCAATTGCGTTTCGCCCGATGCTGCTACGATCACCTGGCCGGTCGCCTGGGCGTCGCCGTTACGCAGAAGCTGCAAGAAAGAGGCTTCATCTTCCCCGTTCCCGAAAAGAAGTTTGGAGTGACTGCGGCCGGCCGGGATTGGTTCGCGCAGATCGGGCTCGACGTAGAGGCACTCAAGCCGACCCAGCGCGGACTAGCGCGACAATGCCTGGACTGGACGGAACGGACCCACCATCTCGCGGGACCGCTTGGCGTGCAGTTGCTGCGGGTACTGTGCGCGACCGGATGGCTACGACGCACCAATGGATCCCGCGCCGTTCAGGTAACGCCGAAGGGCAGAGCTGCGCTGAAGGAGCAGCTCGGACTTACGCTGGAACTGGAGATTCGAAAGGCCCTGGCGCGTTGACCGTGCGCAAGACCTACTCGGGAGAACACCGATGGCAAAAGCGGTGGATAGGCCGCCACCGCTGAAGGAGTTCAATCGGGAGGAAACGCAGATGTGCGTACTCTGCGAACTCGGCTCCGGAAGCAACAAGGACTTGGCGCGTCGTCGCCACCTCTTACAGCTCCTGGCACTTGTTGAACACCCGCACGCCCTGCCCGCGGACGCGGCGCTGCGCCTCGGCCAGGAGATTTTGATGCTGCTTCGCCCGGAAACGGGCTCGCGCCGGTGCGACCCCGTGGAGCCGCCCCGAGAGTCGTGAAAACCCGCTGATAGGAGGCGATCCATGGCCACACATGCTGCGTCCGCTCCCGCGCCCGCCGCCCTGCCCGATCCCTCGGAGAACCTGCTGAGCGAGCTGGAGAAGACCTACAAGGACCTGCACGCCAACCCGGAGCTGTCCATGCAGGAACACCGCACGTCCGGCATTGCCGCCGCTTGGCTGAAGCAGCAAGGATACGAGGTCACCGAAGGCGTCGGCGGCACCGGCGTCGTCGGGCTCCTGCGCAACGGCGAGGGTGCGACAGTGCTTCTGCGCGCCGACATGGACGCGCTGCCGCTCAAGGAGAGCACGGGCCTGCCGTACGCCAGCGACAAGACCGGAACCGACCGTTTTGGACAAGCAACTTCCATCGCGCACGCCTGTGGCCACGACATGCATGTGGTGTGGATGATGGGCGCGACGCGGATCTTGGCCGAGAACCGCGATAAATGGCGTGGGACCGTGATGGCGGTGTTCCAGCCCGGCGAGGAAACCGCCCAGGGGGCGCGCGCCATGATCGAGGACGGGATGGTCAAGCGCTTCCCCAAGCCGGACATTACGCTGGGCCAGCACGTGATGCCGCTCAGCGCCGGCCAGATCGGCTACCGTCCCGGGACCATGCTTTCCGCCGGAGATAGTTGGGAAGTGACCTTGTTCGGCCGCGGCGCCCACGGATCGATGCCGGAGAAGAGCATCGACCCGGTGGTGATGGCGGCCGCCTCCGTGATGCGCCTACAGACCGTCGTGTCCCGGGAGGTCGGGATGGCGGATAGCGCCGTGGTCACCGTCGGCACGCTTCAGGCCGGGAAAAACGAGAACGTCATTCCGGAGCACGCGCTGCTCCGATTGAACGTCCGCACCTTCAAGGATCAGGTGCGCGAGCGCGTGCTGTCGGCGATCAAGCGCATTCTGGAGGCGGAGGCATCCGCTTCGGGCGCCCCGAAGCCGCCCGAGTTCTCGGTCCTGAGCGAGTACCCGGTCACTCGCAACGACGAGGCCGCCACCCGGAAAGTGGCCGCCGCGCTCGCGCGCCAGTTTGGCACCGATTGCGTGCAGGAGCTCCCAGCGCCCTTCGCCGCCAGTGAAGATTTCAGCCTGTTTGCCGCTGCGTGGGGTGTGCCCGCGGTGTTCTGGGTTGTCGGCGGCATCGACCCGGACACGTTCGTGCAGGCCGAGAAGGCCGGCAAATTGAATGAGCTTCCGGTCAACCACTCCCCGGACTTCGCGCCCGTGACCGAGCCGACTCTGCGGGTCGGGATCGAGGCGATGCTCGCCGCCGCCGGCGCTTGGTTGAGGGCATAGCGCGGGTTATCAACCGAACGCCCCCAAGATCGAACGTTTCACGGACACAGCGGAGTCCTACGCTGCCAGCCTCTCTCGACTAAGGTTTAGTGGCCGGCGGCTGGCCCGCGGCGGACGCCCGGTGTTTCACCTGGTTCGGGGCATTCGGGCAGTTCGAGCGTGACCTGATCCAGGACCCGACCGTGCGCGAGGTCGCCACTCGTTGCTAACAACCAACGCTACCCCCTCATTTGCGCCGCGTCTGAGGCATCGATCTCGTAAATCACGTGCAGGCGCAGAGGATCGCCTTCGGGCAGATTGGGATGATCGAACTCGCCGATCTTTCGCATCCCCAACCGCTCCATGAGTCGCCAGGAAGCAGTGTTGCCGGGCACCGTGAAGCTCACGACCCGGCTCAGCCGAAGAGAATGAAAGGCAAAATCGAGTGCGGTCTCGGCCGCTTCTCTCGCCAGGCCCTTACGTTGCCACGCCGTCGACAGTCGCCAGCCAATCTCGATGGCCGGAGTGAAAAACGCCTTCCATCGAACGTGCGCCAGACCGCATAAGCCGATCAGGGTACCGCTCCCGCGCTCCTCGACCGCCCAGAAGCCCCACCCGTATCGTGCGAAGTGGGCATCGATGCGGTCGAGCATGGCGTCTGAGCTCTCGCGCGTGATGGGCGAGAGGTAACGCTGCACGCCCGGCTCGGCATTCATGGCAGCAAAGGGTACGCGGTCTTCCGGACGCCATCGACGCAGGCGGAGACGCGGACTTTCCAGGTCCATGCCGATGATTATGGGACAGAGCAACCCGCGATCGACAGCCCGTCGAGATCTGGATTCACCGCGCGCACGCGCCAAAGCCGCTCACGCCAGCGCCCTTTGCCAGCGCGCGGCCTGTTCGGCGACGTTCGCGGGCGCGGTGCCGCCGTAGCTCGTGCGCGAGCGGACGGAAGCCTCCACCGTCAACACCGAGAATACGTCCTCCGTGATGCCGGGCTCCACTTCCCGCATCTCCGTGAGCGACAACCCGGCCAGATCGACCCCCTTCGCCTCCGCCATCGCCACCAGCCTGCCGGTGACGTGGTGCGCCGTGCGGAACGGCAAGCGCAGCACCCGCACCAGCCAGTCCGCCAAATCTGTCGCGGTCGCGAAACCCTCGCCGGCAAAGGCACGCATTCGCGCGACATCCGGCACCATGTCGCGCACCATGCCCGCGGTCGCGGCGAGCGATAACCCCCAGGCGTCCGCCGCGTCGAACACCGGCTCCTTGTCCTCCTGCATGTCCTTCGCGTAGGCGAGCGGCAAACCTTTCATCACGGTAAGCAACGAAACGAGCGCGCCCGTCATCCGCCCGGTCTTGGCGCGTACCAGCTCGGCCGCGTCCGGGTTGCGCTTCTGCGGCATGATCGAGCTGCCGGTCGTGAACGCATCCGAGAGGCGGAGGAAGCGGAACGGGGCGCTGCACCAGATCACCACTTCCTCGGCGAAACGCGACAGATGCATGGCGGAGATCGCGGCAGCCGAAAGAAACTCGAGCGCGAAGTCGCGGTCCGACACCGCATCCAGCGAATTCGCCGCTGGGCGATCGAAGCCGAGCGCCGCAGCGGTCATGACGCGGTCGATCGGAAAGGAGGTGCCGGCCAGCGCCGCCGCGCCGAGCGGGCACTCGTTCAGCCGCCGCCGGCAATCGGCGAGCCGCCCGCGATCCCGCGCCAGCATCTCGATATAGGCGAGCAGATGGTGCCCGAACGTGACCGGCTGGGCAGTTTGCAGATGGGTGAAGCCTGGCATCGGATCGGCGGCGTGCGCGGCGGCACGGTCCGCCAGTGCCCGCATGAGATCGGCGAGTTGTGCATCCAGCCCGTCGATCGCGTCGCGCACCCAGAGGCGGAAATCGGTCGCCACCTGGTCGTTGCGGCTGCGCGCGGTGTGCAGGCGCTTGCCCGCCTCGCCGATACGCTCGGTCAGCCGGGCCTCGATGTTCATGTGGATGTCCTCGAGCGCATCCGAGAACGGAAAGCGCCCGGCTTCGATCTCGCGTGCGATCCCCTCTAGACCGGCGCGGATCGCCTGCTCATCTTCTCCGCTGATGAGCCCGATCCGCGCCAGCATCGCGGCATGCGCGAGAGAGCCGCGTATGTCCTGCCGCCACAGCCGCCGGTCGAAGCCGATGGATGCGTTGATTTCCTGCATGATCGCCGCCGGCCCGGCCGCGAACCGGCCGCCCCATTGGGTGTTGGCATCCGGCGCACGCGCCTGTTCCGAGTCGCTCAACGAGAGGGTCCCGTCATGGTCCTGATTACCCGCCGGGCTGCGCTGGCGGCGGCCGGGACCCTAATGGCGGTGGTGCCGCTCGGCAAACCGCTCGCGGACCCGGAGGTCGAGATGCAGGACCTTTCGGCGCTGAAGCCGGCCGACCCTCCCACCGCGGCGCCCGACATCGTTTTCACGACCGCCGACGGCACGGAGCACCACCTGTCGGAGTTCGTCGGCCACGGCATGGTCATCAATCTTTGGGCCACATGGTGCGTGCCCTGCGTCGTCGAGATGCCGGCTCTGGCGAAGCTCGCCGTGACGCTCGCGCCGGATGATATCGCGGTGATGCCGCTCTCCTCGGACCGCGCCGGCGCATCAGCGGTGCGCCGCTTCTACGACGCTCATGCCATCGGCGGGCTCCCGGTCCTCCTGGATCCGAAGAGCGCCGCCGCGCATGCGTTGCACACGCGCGGCATCCCGACCACTGTGATCATCGACCGCCAGGGCCGCGAACGCGCGCGCCTTGAGGGCGCGGCCGACTGGGCGACGCCGGAAGCCGCCGCGCGGGTTCGCGCGTTGGTGGGCTGAACCCCCGGTCCACAGCCCGTTACAGGCCCGCCGCGAGCTCCTGGAGCCGCTTGCGGTCCTGCACCACGACTGCCGATTTGGATGGAAGCGCGATGATCCGGTCTAGTTGGAGCTGGGTGAGCGTGCGGCTGACCGTCTCCACGGTCAGACCGAGATAGTCCGCCATATCCGCTCGGGTCATAGGGAGATCCAGTTCCTCCCCGCTCGCGTCTCTGGCTTCGGATCGGCGCCTTCGCCCGGCCAGGAATGAGGCGACCTTCTCGCGGGCCGTCTTGCGGCCGAGCAGGAGCATTTGTTCCTGAGCCGCCAGCAACTGATCGCCAGCCTTCTCGAGCAGCCGCCGTTCCATCACCGGAAAGTCGTCGAGCAAGGCACGTAGCTTCGGCCGTGAAAAACGGCACAGCCGCACCGGCTCGATCGCCTCGGCGGTGAACGCATACGTCTCGGACACGGCGAGTTCGAGAAAATCTCCTACCACGGCGAAGCCGGTGATCTGGCGCCTCCCGTCGGGGAGCAGTTTGTAGAGCTTGGCCGTCCCCTGCGTGATGTTGAAGAAGGCCTCGGCCCGCTCGCCTTCTTCGATGAAGACCTGCCCCGCCGCCACCTCCACGACCACCATGGCCGCAGCCAGCCGAGTGAGATCCCCATCGCCGATCGCATTGCATGCGCTAAGCGCCCGCGCATCGCAGGAAGCGCAGGGTTCCATTTCTTGTGCCCGTCCGGCGGCGGTCGGTCGCTTCGAGATCATGGACGCATGGCCCGGCGAGGGAACTGCTTGGCGCCGCTCAAGCCCAACGCGGCGAGATGCTGCCGCCCAGGCGTGCTGTCAATGCCAGATGGGACCCGCGGCGCTTCGTTGCAGATGCGGTGCGATTGACCGGCATCAATGTTTTCGTGGAACGGCGTGAGCAGCATGAGAAGGGCACAAGGAGACGACCATGATCACCATCCAGGACTGCATCGCCATGAGCGGCCTCAGTGAACCGGAGATCCTTGCCATCGCAGAGCACGAGCACCTGCCCGAGATCGTCGCCGCGGAGCTCGGAAACTTCCTTTTGGATAGCTCGGAGGGGCAGGAGATCGAGACCTGGATTCGCGACGACATCACGGTCGCGCAGCGGCGCGGCTATTCCGAGAAAGCCGGGAAGCTCGGCGAGGTACTGACCGAGTTCCGGCAGAGGCATCCGCGTAACTCGCGCCTCGCCGGGAACAGCCGCCGACAAACCCGCACACGCGAGGTCACGCGAGCGGCGTAACCTCCGAGTTGGCCCGCTAATGCTGACCGGAACCCCGGGCTCGGTCGGGCGTGAAAGCCGGATCGAGCAAGAGGGAGATCCGGTGATGGCGAGCAGTCTGGCACGCGCGCTCGGGTTCATGCTGCAACCGATCCGCCCCGGCACCCAGGCTCTCGCCACCAAGCGCCGCAGTCTCGCGGAAGTGCCCGAGACGATCGAGGTGACGAGCCGGGCGTTCGAGAACGGCGGGCCGATCCCCGACCGCTACACCGGGTACGCCGAGGGCATCTCCCCGCCCCTCGCTTGGCACTATCTGCCGGACGAGGCGATCAGTCTGGTCCTGCTCGTCGAGGACGCGGACGCGCCGACGCTGCGGCCGCTGGTTCATGCCATCGTAACCGGCCTCGCTCCCTCTCTGGGCGGGCTGGCCGAAGGCGCGATTCCGGCCACCCTCACCGGCGCCTCCCCTGACGGGTGGGTCACGGGGCGCAATGCCATCGGGCGACGCGGCTGGATGCCGATCATGCCACCGCCGGGACATGGGCCGCACCGCTATGCGTTCCAGATTTTCGTTCTGAACGCCGAACCGCGCTTCGATTGGCCGCCCGGCCGCGAGTTCCTGCTGCGTACGATCCGCCCGCACATGATCGCACGGGGCAGCTTGATCGGCATCTATCAGCGCAAGTGAGCGCACGATAGCCGCCTAATCATCGCCGTCCCTCCCCGATGGGCGGAACGTCGCCGGTCATGCCGGCGAGAACCTCCGCGACGTGGCGTACCTTCACGGGCCGGTTCTCGCGCGTCAGCCGCCCTGCCATGTTCAGGAGACATCCCATATCCCCCGCCAGCAGCAATTCCGCCCCGGTCGAGGCAATGTCCTTCGTCTTGTCCGACACCATGCGGGTCGAGATGTCCGGGTACTTCACGCAGAACGTACCGCCAAAGCCGCAGCACACTTCAGGGTCCGTCATCTCGGTCACGTTCACGCCCATGGAACGGAGCAGACGGCGCGGCTGTTCCTTGATGCCGAGCTCCCGCAATCCGGCGCAACTGTCGTGATAGGTCGCAGTGCCGCCGTTCCAGACGGCCGAGACGCTGTTCACGCCCATCACGTCGGTGAGAAAGCTCACGAGCTCGTAGGTGCGCAACGCGAGGGCTTCAGCGCGGGTACGGAGGTTCGGGTCGTTGTCGAACAGATGCGGCATGTGCGTCCGCAGCATGCCGCCGCAAG
Source organism: uncultured Alphaproteobacteria bacterium (assembly GCA_963808965.1). GTDB lineage: Bacteria > Pseudomonadota > Alphaproteobacteria > Acetobacterales > Acetobacteraceae > CAWEHU01. The sequence continues at coordinate 90,311 of CAWEHU010000012.1, read as the reverse complement.
AACCGGATGGCACTACCACGTAGTCGTAACCGCCGAAAGCATCAAGGATGCCCCGTGCCAGTTCCGTCGTCGTCGCGCGGTCGCCCGAATTGTAGGCCGGCTGCCCGCAGCAAGTTTGAGCCCGCGGCACCTCTACTTGGCATCCCGCTTGCTCGAGCAGTCGAATGGCGGCGAAGCCGACACTCGGCCGGTACAAATCGACCAAGCACGTAACGAACAGGGCGACGCGTGGGCGGGTCTGGGGCATGGAGGGACTCTATCCAGCCTTCGCCCCGCCGCAAAGTCCGGCGCCAAAGTTCCGCGTCGCGAACAGCGAAGAACCGCTAACGCTCGCAGCCAACGTGGCTGCGCGCGGCAGTCCGCCGGAGGGCGACGGCCTGATCTAGGCGGCGCGACGCTCCGTGGCCACGATCGCCTTGTCGAAGGCTGCGATCACCTCGGAGTGGCTCGAGTGATCGTTCATCTGCTCGATGCTGCGGAAGCCGCGCTCGCGCGCCACGTCGCGCAGTACATCGTGCGCCGCCTTGCCGACCCGGCGCGCATCCAGTCTCAGCGCCGCTGCCCGCAGCGCGCCAACCGCGCAATGCCGCCCATCCAGGGTGGCGTAGTGGCCTTTGATCCAGCGGCCCTCGTGCTCGATCATGCTTCGGGCCGTGATGAGAAGCTGACCGACGGTCGGCTCCGCTTCGGCTGGGCGAGCGCCTGGGAGAAACGCCTGGATGTCTTCCCGCCAGGATTCGAGGCGGAGCAGACTGCGGAGGCGCTTACGCCAGTGAGGATTGTTGGGAGTGGGCGTCGCGGACGGTGCATCCACGACCGGGGAGAACGCGCTACCGTCGAAAGGCACGGCTGCCTCCTGGTTTTGTCTAAAAGGAGAACCCCCAACCCGTTGCAACCAACGCCCGCTCCGCCGGGCCGTTCCGCTAACTCGCGTTTCCCGCGGGTTCGTGGCCGCGACACGACGAAACGCGAGAAGCCTCACTCCGGGATGGCGCACTCGCGTGCACCACTCAGGTTGGCGCAGTCCGCGCCCGTGTCAACGGGTTTCGCAACCGCAACATGCGCGATGGTCGAAGAGACGATGGGGGGCCGTCAGGTCGGTCTGACAGCCCCCATCGCAGCGGATGCCCGGAGCGGCTTTAGCCGCGCAAACGCCGCCGCAGACTTACGACGCCGAGCCCGAGCACGGCGACCATGATCAGCCAAAGAGAAGGTGGCTCCGGCGCCGCGACCGCGAACACGGCGACGCAGCCGTTCGGGCACAGGTTGTTTCCAGCCAAACCCGGGAACGGCACGAAGACCTCACCGGAGATGGGATCGACCGCGACCGAGTGCGTGTTACCGGGGACGGTCGGAATGTTTTCGAGGAAGGTCATCGTTGCGGCGTCGATGACGCCGATGGCGGGACCGGTCGTATTGGTGCCGCCGCTGACGAAGAAGCGGCCCGTGGTCGGGTCGAACCACACCTCATCCGAGCCATTGATCTGCGGGAACGTCGCGAGGACGGCGCCATTGCCGCCATTCTTGGTCGGGTCGAAGAGGATCGCCTGCGTGCCGGCCGTGCCGCAGCCGACCATCAGCTGGCTCCCGGTCCCCCGCGCCAAGCCCGCCGGGGAGCAAGCCGAGATGCCGAACGTGCCGAGATCGAAGGTCTTGATCACCCTGCCGCTCGCGTCGATCTGGGCGATGCCGCCGGGCGCCTTGCCGTTGATCTCCGGTATCGAAAGATAGAAGCTCTGGGTGTTCGGGTCCCACACGGATTGCTCGATGCCGCCGGTGGCATTCGGGGTGTTATTGGCTCCGTTGAAGACCGTCTTCGCGACGATCGCGCCGGTCTGGGCATTGACGAGCGTCGAGAATGGCGGCGGCCCCGCGGCATTGTTCGCGACCAGCAGCAAATTGTCTCTCGGGTCGAACGCCATTTCATCCACCCGCTTGTCGGCGGGGGTGCCGGTCGCGATCGGCGAGAAAGGAAGCTGCGCATTGGCGTTGTTGATGTTGAATCCGAGCAACGTGCTGTTGCCGTTGCCGGCCCACAGTTGGTGCTGGCCGGGCAGGCTCACGACCAAGACCCCGTCCGGTCCCGAGACTGACGTCGTGGCCGCCTGACCCGTGAAGAGATTGCCGCTGCCGCCGACCCGTCCCACGAACGTATTGGTAGCGGCGGAGAAGATGTCGACCGATGCGTTCGACCGGTCGGCTACGTAGTCGAGTTGTGTATTGGGATCGAAGAAGCTGATATCGAAGCTGGTGAACTTGCCGCCCTGATTGTTATCGGGGCTCGGCGGGACAGGGATCAGAGTGTCTAGACTGTAGATCGGTGCCGCCGAGGCTGTTCCCCCAGCCAAGCCACAGGCAAGAAAAAGTAACCCGGCGATCTTCGCCGGCATCGGAATCCGCTGCATTGAACCCTCCTCCGAACCAGAGCTCTTGTTCATTCTTCGTTCATAGAAAGGCTTGACGGAGTGACGCGGGCGGCGGCAGCTGGAAGGAATGCCCGGCCGGACCGTGGCCGTTCTGAGCGTGCCTTCTCCGGGCGTGCACGTTACAAGGCCCGTCCGGATGACCGGAGCGTAACCTGGGTGGTCATGGAGAGTCGAAGTCACAACGGCGTCAAAACGGGCGGGAGTGCGCGGAGCGCATGCGATTCCGATCGGAGCGTTGCACGAATGCCGCACGGAAGCCGCATGAGAGCTTTCCCCGTCACCCTTCTTGCAGCCTTCGGCGTGCTCGTGGCCGCCGTTTGGGCTTCGCCGGGGTCAGCTGAGAACGGGGAGCTGGCGGGCCACCCGAGCGAACTCTGTCTCGCCGCCGTGCAAAAGGCTGAACGCGCGCACCAAACGCCTCCAGGCCTGCTCGCCATCATCGCAAAAGTCGAGAGTGGTCGCTCTACCTCCGCCGGCTTCCAGCCGTGGCCGTGGACGATCGACGCCGATGGACAGAGCCTCTTCTTCGATACGAAGCAGCAAGCGGTGGATTGGGCGCGGCAGGCGCTGGCGCGCGGCGTGGGTTATATCGACGTGGGCTGCATGCAAGTGGATCTGCCGATGCACCCGCTCGCCTTCCGGACGTTGGAGGAAGCGTTCGATCCCGGGACCAACGCGGACTACGCCGCCCGCTTTCTACGCGAATTGCGGGAGGGACCGGCGGCGGGCAACTGGTACACCGCAGTCGGCATGTATCACTCCCGCACGCCCGAGCTCGCCGCCACTTACCGATCGGCTGTAGCGGCGGTGGGCGCAGGCTTGCCGATCCCGGCGACCCGCGCCGGCACCTCTCGCCTGATGTTCCTGCGTGTCGCGCTCGCGGGCGGAGGATCGGCGCGCATCAATATCGCTCGGCAGCCGAGTCGTGTGCGCCGGCATCTGAGCGCCTGCCAAGTCGCGGCCGTACTCGGGCCGTATCTGCGCTCCCCCCCGCGCGCCCAGGACTGCCGCAAGCCGATGTCCTGAGCCCTGCTGTGACGCGATCAGCGCGCTTAGCCGATTGCGCGCCAACCCTCGGGCCGCTTGCCGCTAAGATAGTCCATCAGGGCGTAGAGCTCGACGACGCTCATGGCCAATACCTCCCACTTCTCGAAGAGGCGGGTCGAGATGAGAAAGCGAGCGATGTCCCGAGGAGTCATTGAATCAGCCGCCGGAGTCACGCGGACCTCTAAAACCTTAAGTTGAGTTATGTCCAAGACAGGATATAGGGTCAGCGCGCGGTCGGCGAAAGCACGCAGGCCGTCGGCCAGCCTTGCAGGGCGGTGTTAGCTCAACCTCCGGCCGACCAGCCGAGCAGTTTCGCCCGCAGGCTGTCGGGCAGCGGCGCAGATTTTCGGGTGGTTTCATCGATCAGGACGATGACCGTGTGCGCCGTGGCTGAACAGGCATCGTCCTGGAAGATGCCTTGCCCGAGCCGGAACGAGGTCCGCCCCACGGACAGCACCACCGTCCCGATCTCGACGTCCCCGCCCCAGTGCATCTCGGCCCGGTAATCTAGTTCCAGCCGCGCGATGACGAACGCGGAGCCCGGAGGGGACAAGCGGCCGCCCTGGTCCCAGAGGAAGGCGACCCGCCCGGTCTCGAGGAAGGTGGAGAAGGTCGCGTTGTTGAGGTGGCCCAGTTGGTCGGTATCCCCGAAGCGCGCGACGTCCCGCGCCCAGAGAGGATACACGGCGCGGTCGGTCAACGGCGGATGGCTCATCTGGACAAGCTCACTTTCTGAGGCGGTCAACTTTGAGGGTTATGTGCTGTAATAATCCGGACACGTGCCTGTCGGACAAGATGGGACCGGCGCCACGGATCAGGTTGGCGTCACGCTACGGTTACATCCACCGAAGCGTCTCGGACGTATGATCGGAAGAAGAGGATGGAGAACGTCATGCGCATCGTCGGACGCCGCGGTTGGGAAATTCCGGAGCACCTGGTCACGCCTGAGGCCCTCGTCCTTGGCCGGCGTGCGGTGCTCGCCGGCGCGGCGGCCGCGAGCATCTGGAATCCGGCGCTGGCCGAGGACACGAGCGGCCCCGTGCCGCGCAATGGCAAATACGATCCGGGGCGTGCGATCACTGCCGAAAAGAACGCCGAGACCTACAACAACTATTATGAATTCAGCGAAGACAAGGATCTCTGGCGCGCGGCTCAATCGCTGAAGCAGCGTCCCTGGTCGGTGCAGATCCTCGGGCAGGTGAAGCAGCCGCGCACGATCGCGATCGAGGATCTGCTGAAGCAAGTGTCGCTCGAGGAGCGGGTATACCGGCATCGCTGCGTCGAGGCCTGGGCTATGACGGTGCCCTGGACCGGGTTCCCGGTGAGCGAATTGCTACGCATCGCCGAGCCGCTCGGCTCCGCCAAGTTCATCGTCTTCGAGACGGCGCAGGAGAAGTCGATGCCGAACCTGCGCAATCCGCTTTACCCGTGGCCCTACATCGAGGCCCTGACGATGGACGAGGCGGCGAACGAGCTCGCCTTCATTTCCACGGGTCTGTTCGGCAAGCCTCTGCCGGCGCAGAACGGCGGCCCGATCCGGCTAACTGTCCCCTGGAAATACGGCTTCAAGTCGGCGAAAGCGATCGTGAAAGTGAGCTTCGTCGAGAAGCGCCCGACCACCTTCTGGGAGGCCATCTCGCCTGACGAGTACGGATTCTGGGCCAACGTCAATCCCGCCGTGCCGCATCCGCGTTGGAGTCAAGCGACCGAGTTGCTGCTCGGCACGAAAGAGCGGGTGCCGACGCAAATCTACAACGGTTATGGCGCGTTCGTCGCCTCATTGTATGAGGGACGGAAGAACGAGAAGCTGTTCGTGTGATTGCTCAGCGTACCCTGGCGATAATCGCCGCGATCTTCCTGGTTGGAGCGGTGGCTCTGGCGACGCTCGGGCCGCCCGGCGTTCCGCTCGGGCAGACCCTCATTCTCATCGATCACGACCTCCTGCACGCCATCCAGGCTTTCGTCGAGACGCATCTCGCCCGCTGGTTCTGGGGGTATTTGCTAGTCCCGCTGCTGCTTCGCCCCGCTTGGCTGCTGCCCGCCGCGATCGGGATCATATGCGCGGGCCTTTCCATCACGCTCGCTTCCCGCCACGCGGCTGGCAACCAGCATCGGCGCCGGAGTTGACCGCGCGTTTGCTCGCCTTCATCAGCCGAGCAGCTTCTGCGCGATGCCGATCACCCGAATCGCCTCGCTCCACAGCGCGAAGCTGTCCAGCTGGTCCAGCCTCGCCCAAACGGCCTCGCTGACATCGGAGCCGGCGCGCGGTTCCCCGCTTTCCCAGCGGGCGGCGAAGTCGATGATCGTGTAGTGGAAGCGCACCCGCCCGGCCTCGTCGCGGGCGATGCTGTCCACGTTGGCGGCGAGGTGCAGCGCGCCCACTGTAAGTCCGGTCTCCTCCAGCAGTTCGCGCCGGGCGGCTTGTTCTGCCGTCTCGCCCAGTTCTTGTCCGCCGCCGGGCAAACTCCACGCGCCAAGATTTGGTGGCCGGGCACGGCGGACCAGCAGCACCGCCCCAGGGCGCAGCACCGCGACCCCGATCCCGACGATGGGACGGGCAGGGTATTCGCGGCCCTCGCTCACTGCTTCGGGCTCTCGGCGGGTGCGGGTGCGGGTGCGGACGCCTTGACATCGTCGAGGGTCGGCACGAGCGCCTTTTCCTTCCAGGAGCCGAGCTGGTAGGCCCAGCCGTCGAGCTTCGCCCGCAGCTTGTCCGCTTCCGTCTGTGTGTCCCCGCTTCCGGTCACGGCGAACCGCGCCCACAGCTCGTTTTCTTTATCGAAGGCCGAAAGGGTCACGCGCAGGCCATCTTTCGTCACGAAAACGCTTTCCCCGACCGGCTCGCCGGTCATCTCCTTCGCCGGCCGCACGTCCTGCAAGGTCAGCAGTTCGAGCCCGCGCTCCAGTTCGTCGAGCTTATACGGGTCGAGTTCGGGATGATTGGCGGGCGAGATCAGCACCAATCTGTCCCCTTGCGGGGCGAAATCGAGCGTCTGGCCGCCGCGCTTCACGGTCACCGAGGCGATCCGGGAATGGTCGATATTCATGATGTCGCGGTCTAGCCAAAGCTGCGGGTCGGCATCCACCGGGAGTTGTCCTTCCGCGAGCCACGCCTGGTCCTCGCCGGGCCGGCGAACATAGACCGATTCCGGAACGTTCCCCTGGATCCGCGTGCGGCGATGGCCGACGATCAGCTCGGCGATCGGGGTGCCGGAGGCATCCAGCACGCGGAGTAGGTTCGCGTTGCCCTTCGGGTCGTGCGGGTCCTCCACGCCGAGACGGGCGAATTGCGTCGAGTTGGTCGTGCGCGGCTCGACAATGCGCAGCTCGGTGAGGCCGGTCAGCATCTCACGCAACTTCGATGGCTGCACCGGGTAGCCGCTCCGGTCTTCGAGCCCCCACGCATCGCCGTGGCGAAGGATGACCAGCGGCTTGTTCTGATGCACGATCTCGATTTGCGCGGCATCCCCCAGGCGAGCCGCGAGGCCCGGAAACGCGAGCTGCCCCGTTACCTGCTCCTGCTGCCGGGGCGCGCGCGCGTGCCCGAAATACCAGCCGCCCCCCAGCACGAGCACGGCGACCGCGAGCAGGATGAGTGCCGTCTTGCCCCTCAAGCGCGCGCCCTCGCTCGCCTGCGGCTGCGTAGGATCGCGAGCACGATCGCGGCGACGGCGAGAAGCGCCGGAACCAGCACGATATTGAAGAACTGTAGCCACGCGCGGAGGCGCGAGATGTCCCGGTTCAGATTGAGCTGCACCGCGCGGAGCTGGGCGCGCGTGTCCCCGATGTCCTTCCGTAGCGAATTGATGACGCCGCGCTGTTCCGGCGTAATCAAGGCCTGCGATGCGCCCTCCGCTCCGCCATGCCGGAGCTGCTGTAGCTGCTTTTCGGTTTCGTCCAGATGCCGCTGTAGCCGCCGTTCGGTTTGCCGGAAGGTGGCCTCCGCCTTCGACTGCATTTCGTTCACCATTGTGAACGGCCGGATCGACTCGCCCCGGCTGCGCAGCCCGATCAGGAGGTCGCCGCCCGCGAGCGTCCCGATGAGATTGCTGACGAACGCGCCGTTGTCGCTGAACGGCGTCGCGTCTTGCTGGCCGAAGAAATCCTGCACGCGCACCCAGAAGCGATCGGCGAGGATGTCCGAAATCCGCCACCACGACCAAGTTTGCTGGCCCGTCCGTCTGCGCTTTGTAGGCGGGAAAGCCGTCGGGACGTTTCTGGCCTTCCGGCAGCGGGGGCGGGGCGGCGAAAGCCGATTTCAACACGCCACGAACGCGCGCAGCGATGACCCGCGGGCCGCCTTCCGATTTGAACTCGGCGAGCACCTTGGCCGGGTCGGGTGTCTTCACGTCGGCGACAGGGATCACACCCGAAGCCGGGCTGCTCGTGAGCAGCGGTGTGAAGGTGATGTCGGCGCGGTCCTTCTTGCCGAGAAAGCCCGACGAAGCGACCGTAATCTGCTGCAGGTCCGCCGTGGCCGGGTCATCATGCGAGATTCCATCGCGGATGTTGAACCAGGCGACGTAATCAACCGTCTGCACATGTTCGGAAGGGCTCGCGCGCACCCGCCACGCGCCCGAGGGATCACCCACAATCTTGCTCGGGTCGAAGACGATGCCCCAGGCGTCGAACAGCTTGCCGAGATTGGAGTTGAGATGCCGGGGCGGCATTCCGCCAACCCCGGCGCTCGCCGCCTCGGCCTCGCTGTATGGATCGACCATCGCCATCAGCCGGCCGCCGCGCATCACGAACTGATCGAGCGCGTAAAGGGTGGCGTCGGAAAGGTCCTGCGCCTGCGCCACGAGCAGCACCTGGATGTCCGGGTCGATCACCTGCGCGTCGGTCGGGACTGTCTTTACCTGGTTCGTCTGCCGGAGCTGCATGATCGACGTCCAGGGCCGCCCGGCGTTGCCGCCCGCGCGCATCATCATGAGCCGCGGGTCGCCGTCGAGCGGCAACGACGACATCACGCCGATCACCGGCCGCGTCGGATTCGACAACTCGTAGACGAGCTTCGTCAGATCGTATTCGAGGAAGCGTTCGCGCTCCGGCTGGAAGAAGGCGATGCTTCGTTCGTCGTCGAGCAAATTGGAGCCGGCGAGGCCGAAATAGACCTGCTCGCCGGACTGGTCCACCGGGACGCCTTGCAGGCCGTAAGCCATCGCGCGGTCCTCGGTATCGCTGAACGGCTCCGGATCGTAGAACTCGAGGCGCACCTTTCCGTCTGAGATGGTGGCGTATTGTTGTAGCATCTCGCGCACCCGGTCGGCGTAAGTGCCGTAGACGGGAACCGCGCTCCCGAGCTGGTGGGAGTAGAACAGCCGGAGCGTGACCGGCTCCTTCAGCCCTTGGAGGATCTGCTTGGTGCCGGCGGAAAGCGTGTAAAGGCGCTGCTGCGTGAGATCGAGCTGCACGTTCGCGAGCCGAGCGTCGGCGAACAGATTGATTCCGACGACAATGGCGGCGACCGCGATGACGCCGACGATCGAGGACCAGAGACGGCGTGCCGGTCGTCGCATCGCCTCAGTCGGCCTTCCGATGATCGAGGATGATCGCGTTGAGAAACAGCCAGAACCCGATGAAGCTCGCGAAGAAGATGATATCTCGCAGGCCGATCACGCCGCGAACGAAGTCCTGGAACCGGTCGATCACGCTGAGATGCCGCGCGATGGCGGCAAGCGCCGGCGTGTTGCGGCTCAGGAAGTCGGTCACGACCGAATAGGAGGCCATGGCGAAGACGAAGCACACCGCGACGGCGAGCACGAATGCGATCACCTGGTTCTTGGTGGTTGCGGACAGCGCCGCACCCACCGAGAGGAACGCGCCGGCGACCAGCAGCGATCCGATATACCCGGAGGCGATCACCGCGTTATCGGGCCGGCCGAGGATGTTCACGGTAACGACGAACGGGAAGGTGAGCAGCAGGGCGATCAGACAGAACGCCCAGGCGGCGAGGAACTTGCCCAGCACCGCCTGCCACTCCGCGAGAGGAAGCGTCAGCAGCAACTCGATCGTGCCGAGCCGGCGCTCTTCCGCCCAGAGCCGCATCGTGATCGCGGGCACGAGCAGCAGGAACACCCACGGGATGAAGGTGAAGAACGGCAGCAAATCCGCTTGGCCACGATCGAAGAAATTGCCCAGGTTGAAGGTCAGAGCCCCCTGCAGCACGAGGAAGATGACGATGAACACGGTGGCGATGGGGGTCGAGAAATAAGCAGCGAGCTCGCGGCCCGCGACGGTCAACGCGTTTCGCATTGTTTAGGCTGCGTCCATCGTGAGCTGGCGGAACACTTCGTCCAGCCTTCCGGATGGATGGCGGGTTTGCAATACGCCCGGCGCTTCGTCCGCCAGGATGCGGCCCGCGGCGATCACGATGGCGCGCGTGCAAACGGCGTCCACCTCTTCGAGAATATGCGTGCTGATGACGATTGCCTTGTCCGGAGCCATGCGCGCGATCAGCGCGCGAACATCGTGCTTCTGGTTGGGGTCGAGGCCGTCGGTCGGCTCGTCGAGGATCAGCACCGGCGGGTCGTGCAGCAGGGCCTGCGCCAGTCCGACGCGACGCTTGAAGCCTTTGGACAGGGTTTCGATCGGCTGGAGGCGCACGCCTGCGAGCTGTGTGAGGTCGATCGCGTACTCGACTCGCTCGCGCAGGGCTGCGCCGGCGTAGCCCCGTATCTTCGCGCAGAAGTGCAGGAAGGCGCCGACGGTCATTTCGGGATAGGTCGGCGCGCCTTCGGGCAGGAAACCCAACACGGCGCGGGCAGCGATCGGGTCATCCTGCACGTCGTGGCCGCAAATGCGCCCGGTGCCGCCGGTCGGCGTCACGAAGCCCGCCAGCATTCTCATCGTGGTGGACTTCCCGGCGCCGTTCGGCCCGAGAAACCCGAGCACCTCGCCGCGCGCGACCGAGAACGATACGGCGTCGACCGCCGTGAAGCGGCCGAACCGCTTGGTTAGCCGCTCGATCTCGATCAGCGCCCCTCCGGGGACCTGCTGTTCCACCGCCGTCGCGCCTCCTTGCTTGCGGCGCGCCGGAATAACGCAACCGCTGCGGTTTGCAAGCGGCGCAGGCAGGCTTGCGGCCCGCATGACGAACGATTTACTTTCCGGCCATGGAAGAGTTCGGGCTTTACTAGCCGCGCCGATCACCTCTCAACTGATGCAGGCGAAAGCGGCGCTGCGCAGCGTTAAGGCCGCGCTTCCAGCACCATGTTGAACGGTGTCTCCGTTGCGCGGCGGAATTGGGTGAATTCCGCCCGCTGTGATTACCTCCCGGAGCCTCGCCTCCCCTGCCTGCGCGCCCAGGCAGCACGCTCCCGGCTGCGCGCGGGAGGCCGGCGTGCAGATCATGGTCGATGCTGCATAGAACACCCGTCCGACCGGATTGAGATTGTGGCGCAGCTCATCCTGCGCGATCGGCTCCACGATCATCCACGCGCCGTCCGGGGCGAGGCTGTCGCGGACATGGCGCGCGGCACCGGCCGGGTCTCCCATGTCGTGCAGACAGTCGAAGAACGTGACGAGGTCATAGCCGGCGCCGGGAAAGTCGGCAGCCTTCGCCTGCTCGAAGCGCACGCGCGCACCTACTCCCGCCTCTTGTGCGGCCTGTCTCGCGCGCTCGATGGATGGGACATGGTAGTCGAAGCCCACGAATTCCGAGCGCGGAAAGGCACGCGCCATGATGATGGTCGAGGCCCCGTGCCCACATCCGACATCGGCGACCTTCGCCCCTGCCTCCAGCTTCGGCACCACGCCGTCGAGCGCTGGTAACCACTCCGACACGAGATGAGCGGCGTATCCGGGACGGAAGAAGCGTTCGGTGCCGCGGAATAGGCACGGATTGTGTTCGTGCCAACCGACGCCCTCACCGCTTCGGAATCCATCCGCGACCCGTTCGAGGTCGTGAAACATCGAGAACACGATTTCGTACGCACCCGGCATGAAGAAGGGGCTGTTTTCGTCCGCGAAGGCGAGCACGCTGTTCCTCCGACATGCGGAAGAGATTAGCGTCCGCGTCGAACGAGACGTTGCCCGCCGCCGCCTGCGCCGCCAGCCATTCGCGCACGTAGCGCGGGTCGAGCCCGGTTCGCTCCGCGATCTGCTCCGACGTGGCGCCGCCGCTCTCGGCCACGGCCTTGTAGAGGCCGAGCCGGTCCCCAAGCAGGATCAAGGGAGCTGTGAAGGCGGCCCCCATGTCGCCGACCAGCTTGCCGACGAATTCCTGGATTCTCGCTTCGTCCAAAGGCATTGCGTTCCCCCGCTGCTTGATGGCCGCTTGTGCGGCTTCGAGGTGAGCAGCGTATCGGATTTGGTTCCGAAATGGAACAAGTATCCGAAGCGGCCTAATCGGACCTGTCGTCTTCCCTTCGGAACGGCGACTGTTCGGCAAGCGCCGCCATTTCGGTGCGGATCGCCGGCCGTTCTTCTTCAAGGAAGCTCGCGATCGCGCGTGCGAGACCGCGATGCGCGATCCAATGCGCGGAATACGTCGTTTTCGGCAGATAACCGCGCTGGATCTTATGCCGGCCCTGCGCGCCAGCTTCGACGCGCTTGAGACCGTGCGCGATGGCCCAGTCTATCGCTCGGTAGTAGCAGAGCTCGAAGTGCAGGAACGGCCAGTCGCCCCGGCAACCCCAGTTGCGCCCGTAAAGCGTGTCCCGGCCCGCGAGGTTCAGCGCACCCGCAACCGGTTGCCCGGCGTGCTCGGCCAGCATCAAGACCACCTTGTTGCCGAGACGCTCGCCCAGCAACGTGAAGAATTGCCGGGTCAGATAGGCCGAGCCCCACTTGCGGTCCACTGTCGAAGTATAGAACCGATAGAAAATATCCCAGTGCCGCTTCGTGATCTCGGGTCCCGTCAGCGCCTGGAAGGTCAGTCCGGCCGCATTTGCCTCCCGCCGCTCCCGGCGCAGCGTCTTGCGCTTGCGCGAGGACAGGGCTTCGAGGAAATCGTCGAACGAAGCGTAACCGGCATTCTCCCAGTGGAACTGCATCCCGATCCGTTGCAGCCAACCGGTATCGCCCAGCGCGCGCCATTCGGGCTCGGTGCAGAACGTGGCGTGGACCGAGGAAAGCTTGAGTTCCCGGCACGCTTGCGTGAGCGCGATCCCGAGCGTGGCAGGGTGCAGGCCGGTGCCGGAACGGCAAAGCAGGCGAGGTCCGGGAACTGGGCTGAACGGGACGGCCACCTGTAGCTTCGGATAGTAGCTGCCGCCGGCGCGCTCGAAGGCGTGCGCCCAGCCGTGGTCGAACACGTACTCGCCGTAACTGTGCGATTTGGCGTACATCGGCGCGACCGCGACCACTTCGCCGGTCTCGGCGCGGAGCGCTGCGTGTTGCGGCAACCAGCCAGTGCGCGCGTTCGCCGAACCGCTATCCTCGATCGCACTCAGGAACGCGTGGCTGATGAAAGGATTGTCGTCCCCGGCGCAGGAATCCCAGTCGGCGGGCGCGATCTCGGCGATTTGCCGGTGCAAGGTCAGGCTTAGCGAAGCGGAACCATCGGGCATGGGCCAGCATATGGCTTCGCTGCATGCGCGGGGAAGGCAGTAGGGTTAGTCGAGATTCAGCCTCATCGCGATCCCGCTTACATGGCGTCCGGGTCTATTTCCCGACCACCCGCAACCGGCGGCGGCGCGCGCGGGGCGAAGCCTCGGCGGGAAGATCGAGCGGGAGCAGCGGGGCGTGGTCGCGTGCGCCGTTGCCGACCGTATCGCCGTCTTCCGGTTCGGCGGACGGAAGATCGTGCCTGCCGAGATAGTTCGCCGCGAGGTGACGGAACACGTAGTCGATCAGCGACGTCGCTTGGAGGACGGCAGGGTCTCCCTCCACCGCGCCGGCCGGGCCGAACCGGGTGAAGGTGAGCGCCTCCACGAAGGCGTCCAGAGGAACGCCATGCTGGAGACCGAGGCTGACCGCGATCGCGAAGCTGTCCATCAGACCCCGGAACGCGGCGCCCTCCTTCTGCAGGGCGATGAAGATTTCGCCGAGGCTCCCGTCGGGATACTCGCCGGTGCGCAGGAAGAGCTTGTGGCCGCCCACCGCCGCCTTTTGCGTGTAGCCGGCGCGGCGGCCGGGGAGTTCCCGGCGAGCCGAACGCAGGATGTCTGTCGGCCCCTCCGGGCGAGCGGGCATGGCGTGCATGAACGGCGCCACCGCGTCGTGCATCGCGGCGTGGGCCGTGGGGCCGGCGACCGGGAAGGGGTTTTCCCCTCGCAGCAACGACGCCAGCTGCCGCTTCGGGGGAAAGACCTCGGGCGGCGAGCAGCGCACGCGCGGTCCGGGACAAGGCGCCATCCTGGCCAAGCGGCGAGAATAGGGGCGCGATGCCGCCCGTCTCCACGCCGAGCAGCGCCTCGGCAGGACCGGGAGTCGCGATCGCGGTGATTGCGACGTGGTGCAAGCCGGACACGGAGATTGCGGCCTCACGCGCCTGCCCCACCTCCCTCGTGAACTCCGGAAGCGGGTCGGATGGCTCCGGCCACTGTCCCGGCATCGCGACCGCGCCGAACCTGTCCGCGAGCCTGCCCGAGGCCGCCTCGGCGCGGCCGCGCAGGATCGCCGCGACAGAGCGCGCGAGCCGACGGGCGGTCTCACTGTCGTAATCGATCCCGAGCGCCGCCAGCAGACCGGCGAGGTCGGCCACGCCGATCGCGAGACGAGGCGCGCCGGGCGCCGCGAGGGTGAGAGCCGTGACCGCGACATCCACGCTTTCGGCGAAAGCCACCGCATCGAAGCCGAGCGACGGGTCGTGGAAAGCGGCCAGATTCAGCACAAAGCCGGGCGTCTCATCGGTCCGGCCCAGCCAGATGGGGGAAGTCGGACAGCCGCGCCGGGACAACAGCAGCGAGCGGAGCCGTTCGGCGACCGAGCTATCCTGCCCGGCGCGGCGGCACTGCTCGGCGATCGGACGAATCCAGCTCTCCGCGGCGCGGGGCAGTTCCACGCAGCCCGCGCCCGGGGCGAGCGCGGCCAGCGCGGCCGCCGCGGTCTCGTCCCAAGCGGCCGGGATAGTGACCTCTCGCGGGGCCGAATCTGGGTCGGCGGCCGCCGAGATTCGCCGCATCCGCACGCCCTGCCAAGTCCGACCGGTTTTCATGCAGGGGATGCTAAGTGACGCGCGCTCGTCCGGGAAGCAGATTTTGTGGGTGAGAAGGCGTTAGGACACAATATCGGCGGTGGTGGACCAATCGCAGCCGTCTGCTTATATCCAGGGGATGAACCTTGGCACCCGGCTGTTCACGATGTTCAACGGTCTGCGGATCGGTGCGGACGCCGTAGGCAACGTCTATTACCAGGAGCGGCGTCCCCGCGCGGGAGCGAGGCCCCGGCGGTGGGTCGCGTATAGCGGCCCGATCGAGCCGACGACCGTCCCGCCGGAGTGGCACGCTTGGCTGCACTACACGACCGAAGCCCCGATCCCCGAAGCCGTCCGCCGGCCTTGGCAGAAGCCCCACGAAATGAACCTGACCGGCACGCCCGCCAGCTACCGTCCGCCCGGCCATGATTACCGGGGTGGGCAGCGCGCGCCTGCGACCGGCGACTACGAGGCATGGACGCCGGGGAGCTGACGGACCCCCGATGGCTCGCCGGAATATCGCCGAAGTCCTGACCGGGGCCGTTGTGCTGCTCGTGGCCGGGGCATTCCTTGCCTACGCGGTCGCGCATTCCGGTCGATCCGGCGCCGCCGGATACCCGCTGCACGCCAATTTCGACAACATCGCCGGTCTCGGGGTGGGCGCCGACGTGCGGATCGGTGGCGTGAAGGTCGGCGCTGTGACCGACGAGCGGATCAATCCGGAAAACTTTCTCGCCGAAGTGACTTTCACCGTGAGCGACGGCCTCAAGCTCCCGAAGGACTCCAGCGCGGAGATCACGAGCGAGGGACTGCTCGGCGGGAAGTATCTCGCCCTTTCGCCGGGTGGCGATTCGGCAATGCTGACGCCGGGCGGAACGATCACCATCACTCAGTCATCGATCAGCATCGAGCAGCTCCTCGGCAAGTTCATCTTCAGCGCCACGAATTTCGTAAATGGCGGCCAAGGGGCCGGGCAGGGTGCGGGTCAGGGCAAGCCCGCGACGCCGGAGACGCCGAAATGATTCCTCCGGCGCCCGCAATCTGGCCGCAGACCGATGGAACGCCGGTGTCTTGCCGCGAGAAGCTGAAGATGCTGGCCGAGAATCACGCCGAGCTCGCGCAGGTGCTGCAGGACGCTTTCGAGGATGCCGTGTTGATGGGCGTGGACGAGCAATCCATGCGCCGCATCCTCGCCGAGATGGTGCAGGGCCTCGAGAGCCCGAAATGTCCAGCGCGCGGTTGAAGCGGCGTTTCCCGGCGGTCGCCGTCTCCCTCGTCCTCCTCGGTGCGATACCGCTCCCGGTCCTTGGGGCGCAACCCGAGTCGACGTTGGTCCGGGAGCAGGAGCAGCCTCCGCCCACGCCCTCGCCGGCGTGGCTGCCGCGCGGGGTCGCGGAACTTAAAGCGTTGGACAAGATCAATGCGCGGAGCGCGACGTTGGAGGTGAAGGTTGGCTCTTCGGCGCGATACGGCTCGCTCACGATCACCGTGCGGTCTTGCGTGGTCCGGCCTCCCGATCAGCCGCAGGATGCGGCAGCGTTCATGGTCATTGCCGATTCGAACGCGAACGAACCGGGGTTCCAGGGCTGGATGTTCGCCTCCGCTCCATCGGTCTCGATGCTCGAACATCCGATCTACGACGTTCGGGTCATTGGCTGCTCCTCGTAAGCCACGGCAGCCCCGGACCGATTGCAACCCTGCCCGTTGCAGCGGGTTCGCCAGATAATGCCGACTCTCATGTCTCCATCGTCCCTGCCACCGCCAGACCGGGCCGCCCTGCTGCTGGACCTCGACGGAACGCTACTCGACATCGCGCCGCGGCCCGATGCGGTGGTGGTGCCGCCCGGACTCACCGACGCCCTGCGGTCTTTGCGTGAGCGGCTGGGCGGAGCGCTTGCAGTCGTGAGCGGCCGGCCGGTCGCCCAGATCGACGCACTGCTGGGCGATGCGCCCTATGCCGTCGCCGGAGAGCACGGCAGCGCCATCCGCCATGCCCCGGGCGCGGTTATCGAGCGGGCTGATTTACCCGAGCCTCCGGTTGGTTGGCTCGAGCAAGCGGCTCGCATCGCGGAGCCCCATCCGGGCGTGCTTCTCGAGCACAAGGACCGGGGTTTCGTGCTGCACTACCGCGCCGTTCCGGAACTCGGCGCACCCTTGCGCGATGCTCTCGTCCGGTTGCTTGCGGACTCGAACGACTTCGTGCTGATGCCTGCGCGCAAGGCGTGGGAGGTGAAGCCGCGCGGCGCGGACAAGGGGATCGCGGTCGCGCGCCTGATGGAACGCGATCCGTTCGCGGGACGTTTGCCCGTGTTCATCGGCGACGACGTGACCGACGAGGACGGGATCGCCAAGGCGCGGGAAGCTGGCGGCGCTGGGCTGCGCGTGCCCGAGGCGTTCGGTGACGCCGCTGGGGTGCGCGCCTGGCTCGCGAAGGCGGCGGAAATGGAGGGCGCATGGCCCGGCTGGTGATCGTTTCCAATCGCGTCCCGCCACCGCGCGAGCGAGGAAATCTCGCCGGCGGACTCGCGGTGGCGCTGCGCGATGCGATCCAGGGGCGTGACACGCTGTGGTTTGGCTGGTCCGGCGCAAACGTCAGCGGAGACGCGCCGGATGCGCCGCATATCGCCAAGGTGGGCCGGCTCACCTTCGCGACCCTCGACCTGCCGGAGAAGGAATTTCGCGGCTACTATGAGGGGTTTGCCAACGGGATGCTCTGGCCGTTGCTACACTCCCGTATCGGCCTTTCCCAGTTTCGCCGGGCCGATCTGGAGGCGTACCGGGCGGTGAACGAGGCCTTCGCCGCCGCCCTCGCTCCGCTTCTTCGGGCTGACGACACGGTCTGGGTACATGATTACCACCTGATCCCACTCGGCGCAGCCTTGCGGCGCCGCGGAGTGAGCGCGCGGATCGGCTTCTTCCTGCACGTTCCTTTTCCCGCACCGCAGCTCTTCGATTGTTTGCCGCGTGCGGACGAGCTGCTGCGGGATTTCGGAGCCTTCGACGTCGTCGGAGTGCAGGTGCCGGAAGATGCGCGAAATCTGAACGAGATGCTGGAGCGGCTGGGCGTGGAGGTGCGTGCCGGCGCCTTTCCCATCGGCATCAATCCAAGCACGTTCGCGGCCGCCGCGCGCAAGGCGGAGGGCAGCCCGGAGTTGGGCCGCCTTCAGCAGAGCCTTGGTCCTCGAAACCTCATCTTCGGCGTGGACCGGCTGGATTACTCGAAGGGGATACCGAACCGCTTCCGCGGGCTCGCCCAGCTGCTGAAGCGCTTTCCGGAGCACCGCAAGCAAGTGACCATGATGCAGATCGCGCCGGTCTCACGCGGCGAGGTCGCGCAATATCGCGCGCTGCGCAAGGAGCTGGACGAGCTGGCGGGACGAGTCAACGGCGAGCACGCCGAGTTCGACTGGGTGCCGTTGCGTTATCTGACTCGCGGGGTGCCGCGCAACACGCTGGCCGGCATCTACCGGCAGGCGCGGGTTGGTTTGGTGACGCCGTTGCGCGACGGGATGAACCTCGTGGCGAAGGAGTACGTCGCCGCCCAAGATTCCGACAATCCGGGTGTACTCGTGCTTTCCCGTTTCGCGGGCGCGGCGCTTGAGCTGGATGGCGCCATCCTGGTTAATCCTTACGATCCCGACGAGATCGCCGAGGCGATGCACGAGGCGCTTGTGATGGGCCTGGAGGAGCGGCGCTGGCGTTGGCGCGGCTCGGCGGAGGCGGTTCGCAGCAATACGGCTGCCGTCTGGGCCGGCCGGTTTCTCGATGAGCTCGAGGAGCGGCCCGCGCGCGCGGCCTGAAGCCGTCGATTACATCGGCAACTTCCCCGTCGGAGATGCGCTTTTGGCGCAGCCCTTAATCAGGGGACCAGATGAATGTTTCTTTTACCCCGGCTACCGAGGCCGTGGGTAGCCGGATGCTTGCTCTTTTCAATCGCTCGGCTGACACGGTAAGCTCGGGATACGGAGCGATCGAGCTCCGAAACGACTTAGGAGCTCGCCTTATGAAACATCGTCGGCGCAGTTTGGCCACCGTAGGCGCATTTGCGTTCGTGCTCGTGGGCGCAACAGCCCTTCCGGCTCTCGTGAGTGCGCAACAACAACAAGGCGGTGGCGCCGCGCTCGGCGGCATAGGCTTGACCGATACCGTGACTGCCCGCGCGCGGGTGAAGTCGGTCGACATGAAGAACCGGCTCGTCACGCTGGTTGGCCCGGACAACCAGACGTTCACGGTGAAGGCGGGAGACGAGGTTCGCAATCTGGCCCAGCTAAGGCCGGGCAATACCGTTGTGGTGCATTACACCGCCTCAACCGTGCTCGTGCTCGCCCCACCCGGCCAGCAAATCCCGCAGGACCAGATAAATGTCGCGGCCTCACGGTCGGCACCGGGCCAGACGCCCGGCGGGGCGGCGTCGGCGCGCCTCATCGTGAGCGGAACGGTCGTTGCCGTCGACCCCGTGGCGAAGACGGTGTCGGTCGTCAACCGTCAAGGGGGCGCCGTCCGCACGTTGCACGTGACCGACCCCGATATCGCCAACCGGCTCGGCCGGGTCCAGGTGGGGGACAGCATCACCGCCTACATCACCGACGCGGTCGCGATTTCGGTGGAGCCGACCCGGTAGAGCGACCCCACGTCTCGAAGTTTCAGCTCAGCGGGCCGGCACAATGCGCGACATAAGCCGGCCGCTGTAGCAACCGTTCGTACCAGGCGCGAAGATAGGGCATGTCGGGCCGCTCGACCGGCATGACAAACCAGCGATGCACGTGCGGGCCCCAGACGATGTCGGCCAACGTGAATGCGTTGCCGGCGATGTAAGGAAATCGGGTCAATGAGCTTTCCAGCAGCCCCCAGGCTCGCGCGGCGCCCTCCGTCGCCCGCGCGATGGCGGCTAGATCCCGCTTTTCCGGTGGCGTGCGAACGAGGCCCCAGAATACCACGCTCTGGGGACCTGTGAGCTGCGTCTGCTGACAATCCATCCAGCGGTCGATGCTGGCGCGCGCCCTCGGCTCCCTCGGCCAAAGCGGCGTGTCGCCCGTATTCGCGTCAGCCAAATAACGCACGATGGCGTTGCTCTCCCACAGGACGAACTCGTCTTCCTGCAATGTGGGCACGAGCCTGGTCGGGTTCATGGCGCGGTATTCCGGCGTGTCGGTCTTTCCGTACGCGCCGCCCACGTCCACCCGCTCATAGGGCAGCCCTAGCTCCTCCAGGAGCCAAATCACCTTCATCACGTTGCTGGAGTTGGCGCGGCCCCATACACGACGCATCGGCTTCTCCCGGTCCACGGTTCGGAGCGAGCGTAGGGCAGAACGCGGTTGACTGGAATCGCTCGCGATGCGGCCCGCGCTTGCGCGCGCACCGAAAGCCGGGCACATCGCGGCAATGCCGGTTTCGCGTTACCCGAGGGCTGCCGCGCTGTGCCTGCTGGCTTCGGCCCTTGCTCTGGGGATCGCGCTCGCCTCGGAACGCTGGGGCGGTCTCGTCCCGTGCGCGCTCTGCCTGCTCGAGCGCTGGCCGTATCGGATCGCCATCGTGCTCGGTATTCTCGCGCTGATGGTCCCGGAGCGCGCCGCCCGCCCGCTTCTATTCCTGCTTTTTGTCGCGGTGTTGGCCGGCGCGGGTCTTGCGGCGGTGCATGTCGGCGTCGAGCAGGGCTACTGGCCGAGCCCGTTGCCGGAATGCGCCGCACCTCATTTCGGCCGCGGGAGCCTCGCCGAGCGTCTTGCGCAAATGCCGGCCCGGCCCGCGAAGCCGTGCGATGAGCCGACCTTTCTCTGGCCCGGCGTGCCGCTCTCGATGGCCGCGATGAACCTGATCTACGCGCTGGCGTTCGCGGCGCTGCTCGCCATTTTCTTATGGCGGACGAGGAGAGGGTGGCATGAGCGACGGGCGTGAACGCTGGCTTCCCGGCGACCTTCGGCCGGAGGAGCGGGTCGCCCGGATGATCCGGGTGGATCACGCCGGGGAATACGGTGCGGCCCGGATCTATGCCGGCCAGCTTGCCGTGCTGGGCCGGAGCGACAAGGCGGAACTGCTGCGCCACATGCAGGCACAGGAGCAGCATCACCTCGATACGTTTTCCGACCTGATCGCGCGAAGGCGGGTCCGCCCGACCGCGCTCTTGCCCTTGTGGCGGGTCGCGGGTTTCGCGCTCGGAGCAGCGACGGCCGCCCTCGGGCAGCGGGCGGCGATGGCCTGCACGGTCGCGGTGGAGGAGGCGATCGACGCCCACTATGCGGCCCAGGCGGAGGCGCTCGGAGAGGACGAGCCCGAGCTGAAGCGCACGATCGAGACGTTTCGGGCGGAGGAGCTCGAGCATCGCGATATCGGCTTGCAGCACGAGGCGGAGCGCGCGCCCGGCATACCGGCTGCTCTCGGCGGCGATCAAGGCCGGCTGCCGAGTGGCGATCCGGGCGAGCGAGCGGATTTAGATCGTTTCGCAATAAACGGTTTGCGTGTAGGGCAGCCCTCACCTCCTGTTTACGGGAGATGCTGGGGAGGGTTGGCTCAGCGAGCGACAGTGAGCAGCCGGCATGGCGAAGGCTTGGGAGTTCAGCTCTCCAGTTCGCTATCCCAATACAGATAGTCGCGCCAGCTCTCGTGCAGGTAGTTGGGCGGAAACCCGCGGCCCTGGTCCTGCAATTCCCATGTCGTCGGCTGACGGGGGTTTGTGCGCGGGAACATGGCGCATTCGCGCGGCACGCGGCAGCCTTTGCGCAAATTGCAGTCGCCGCACGCCGTAACGACGTTTTGCCAGGTGGTGCGCCCGCCCCGGCTCCTCGGCACCACATGGTCGAACGTCAAATCCGGCGCGGGATACCGCCCGCCGCAATACTGGCAGGCGAAGCCGTCGCGCAGGAACACGTTGAACCGGGTGAAGGCGGGGCGACGCGCGCCGGGGATGTAATCTTTGAGCGCGATGACGCTCGGCAGCCGCATCGAAAGGCTCGGGGACCGGACCTCGCGCTCATATTCGCTGAGCACCGATACCCGGTCGAGGAAGACCGCTTTCACAGCGTCCTGCCAGCACCACAACGAGAGCGGGAAATAGGAAAGCGGGCGGAAATCCGCGTTCAGGACAAGCGCGGGAAAATGCTGTCCGCCGTCAGGCAAACGCCGCTCCTTTGCGTGCGGAGCGCAATACATGGCGTCAAGATCATCCGCGAGCCGCCAAATATTGTGCGCCCCCGAGAACCTCAGCTTTTATCGCAGAGCCAACGACAGCCTGCAAGCCATTCCGGTCGCAGCAGATAACACCAACGCCCCTGCGCGCCGGAAGGAGACGGCGGGTGTACCGCCGTCAGTCCGCCGCAAACCGTGCGAAGGAGCGGGCCAAGACCTCATAGATCGATCGCTTGAAGTCGACGGCCAGCGCGGGAAGCTCGGCGAGCCGCGTCCAGCGCCAGGCGTCGAATTCCGGGTGCGGGTCCAGGTCGAGCCGGATGTCCGAATCGGCGCCGGTGAAGCGCAGAGCGAACCAGCGCTGCTTCTGGCCGCGATACCGGCCGCCGAGCGCGACTCCGAGCAAGTGCGGGGGCAGGTCGTAGGTCAGCCACTCCGGATGCTCGCCGATGATCTCGGCGCGGTCGGTGCCGATCTCTTCGGCCAGTTCGCGCACCAAGGCCCTGCGCGGGTCCTCTCCTTCGTCCATCCCTCCTTGCGGCAGCTGCCAGCCACCGGGTGCTCCCTCTGCATTCGGCAGATCCGCGCGGCGTGCGACGAACACGAGGCCGGCCCGATTGAACAGCACCGCGCCCACATTGGGCCGGTAAGGGAGCATCGACCAGTCCGTCACCGCGCCGCGGTTCCGCTGCTTGGCGGAGGCTGAACCAGGGCGCTCACCGGGGCGAGCGCGAGGCCCCGCGACGCGAGTCCGTTGGCCCACGCGGCGAGCCGGTCGATCGTCACGGGCCGCACCGCCCCGGCGAGACCAAGCGCGCTCCCCTTGTCGCGCGCGATTTGCTCGAGCTGGGCGAGTTTCGCCTCGATCTCCGGTCGCACGGCCGGCTCGTCCACGATTACATCCACGCTGCGGCCCCAGACGCCTGGCGGATTGGGAGCACCGGGACGCGGATCCACATACAGCAGCCCGCGCGCGGCGAGCGTCTGCAGCACGGGGCCGATCTGCTCGGACATCTGCGCCAGTCGCTCGCCCCGCAAAAACGTGCCAAGCGCGCCCGTCGCGCCGACATAGCCGGTGATCCGCGTCAGCGCCCAGTTCAGCCGCTGCTGGTTCTGCCCGGCGGGCGCCCCGGTCAGCAGCGCCTGGTTGCCGGCGTCGTTCAGCGGATAACCCTGTGGCTCCATCGGGATCGAGATCAGGAACTCGTGTTCGGCGAGGCGCGCTGCGTCCACGAGTTTCTGCGGCCGGTTGGCATAGGGCGAGAAGGCGAACGTGATCCCCCCCGGCAGCGTGCGGATCGCGTCCTCGCTGTCCGCTTCGTTCAATCCGACCCCCGCCAGCAGCAGGCCGACCCGGGGTCGCTGCGTGCTGCGGTCAAAGCCACGGGCATAGACCTGCATCGGCGCACGGCCGTCGGTCGCGATGCGCGGCAGGAACCCGCCGGGAATGTCCGCTGCGGGCTGGAGCAAGGCCGGATCGGGGGAGGCAATCGGGCCGGGTGTTGCGCGTCCGGCACCCGTCGTCCTCGCGGGCGGGGCGGCTCGTTCCGGCTCCGAGGCCGGCGTTGGCGATGGCGCCTGGGGCCGCCCGGCCTCGGCCTCCCGCACCGGAGACGAAGCGGGAGAGGGCGGACCCAGCACTTGGAGCGCGATGCCGCCCAGGGCGACGATGAGGAACACCGCGGCCCAGAACCAGCCGAGAGCGCGAAGCGCGGCCGGTGCTTTGCCCGGCGGCCTCTGCATCGGACGGCTCGGGGCCGGACGTCAGTTCGCCGCGGCTCGCTTCTGCCCGGCCATTGCCTTGGCCACCACCAGAGCCTCCTGGAGCTGGAAGTCGGTTTCCGGCTTGGTCGGATCGAATTGCGGGAAACCCTCGGGCGGCTTGTTCGGGATCTCCTTCACGATGGGCGGCAAGTCGGAGCGGGCGGGCGCTGCCTGCTGCGGCGTGCCGCCCTGGTTGGACAGCACGTGATTGAGGTCTGCCTCCCGCTCCGGGCCGAAATGCGCCGTCTCGTCGCGGCTCGCGCGCACCTCGACATCAGGCGCGATGCCGAGTCCCTGGATCGACCGGCCCGAGGGCGTGTAGTAACGCGCCGTGGTCAGCCGCATCGCCCCGTTTCCGGGCAGCGGGATGACGGTCTGCACCGAGCCCTTGCCGAAGCTGCGGGTGCCGAGGAGCACCGCGCGGTGATGATCCTGTAGCGCGCCCGCGACGATTTCGCTCGCCGAGGCCGAGCCGCCGTTGATGAGCACCACCATCGGCAGATCGGTGATCTCGTCGCTCTTGGCGTTCCAGCGCTGGCTGTCCTCGGTGTGGCGCGCCCGGGTCGAGACGATCTCGCCCCGGTCGATGAAGTCGTCCGATACCGCGACGGCTTGGTCGAGTAGTCCGCCCGGGTTGTTGCGGAGATCGAGTACGATGGCACGCAGCCGGCCGCCCGATTGCTGCTTGAGCTGATCGAGCCCGCGCTTGAGGGCGGCGTCGGTCTGCTCGTTGAAGCTGGTCAGCCGGAGGTAGCCGATGTCGCCCAATTCCAGCCGCTGACGGACCACCTGGATATGGATGACCTCGCGCTGCATGGTCAGGTCGAGAGGCTTGTCCACGTTCTCCCGCCGGATGGTCAGGGTGATCCGGCTGTTCGGCGGACCGCGCATGTGGTCTACCGCCTCGTTCAGCGACAAGCCCTGCACGGTCTTGCCGTCCAGCGCCAGGATCAGGTCCCCCGCCTTCACCCCGGCGCGGGAGGCCGGCGTGTCGTCGATCGGGCTGATGACCTTGATGAACCCGTTGTCCTGCGTCACCTCGATCCCGAGGCCGCCGAACTCGCCCCGCGTCTGCACCTGCATGTCGCGGAAGGCTTTGGCGTTCATGTAATTGCTGTGCGGATCGAGGCCGGTCAGCATGCCGTTGATCGCGTTCTCGATCAGGTCGCGATCGCTCACCGGCTCGACATATTCCGCGCGCACCCGCTCGAATACGTCGCCGAACAGGGTCAGCAGGCGATAGGTATCCGCGCGCCCGCTGTCCTGGGCGAGCGCTGCCTCGATGCCGAGATGCCGGCCGAGCAGACCGGAGGCCGGGCCGAGGGCCAACCCGGCCGCGAAAGCGGCGCCGAGCAGAAGTCCGGTCTTGAAGCGCCGGGGGCGAAGTTCCATTCCATCCATCCTCTCGCGTCCCTCACCGTGATCTTGGATCGTGTTCGATAGGGCGCGTCATCAAACCCGAGATTCGGTCGCTATCATTTCGGCGGGACGTGCCACTCGTCCAGAGCCGAGTTCTTAAGTCTTGGACAGCTTGTTGCGGTCCCAACAAGATCATCCTTTCGCCCGTAGCCAGGGGGCCGGGTTGACGGGCTGTCCGTCTCGCCGCAACTCCACGTATAGTGCAGGCCGGTTGCCGGGCACGCGCGGGTCCCAGGCCGGCATGACGCCGACCGGTTCGCCAGCTTGGACCGGATTC
The DNA here is from genome assembly GCA_963808965.1 of uncultured Alphaproteobacteria bacterium. Classification (GTDB taxonomy): domain Bacteria; phylum Pseudomonadota; class Alphaproteobacteria; order Acetobacterales; family Acetobacteraceae; genus CAWEHU01. The sequence continues at coordinate 65,176 of CAWEHU010000012.1, read as the reverse complement.
CCTACCGATACGTCAAGCCGGTCCAGTCCCGCCAGGACGAAGTGATAACCGCCGCCGCAATCCAGGATCAACAATAGCCCGTAGCTCCGGAAGGGGGCGGCGAAGACGACGCGGCCGCCGCAGGGGGAGACCACGTGCGCCGCCGGGGGAGCGCGGTAGGATAGGCCAAGTCGACGGTCCCGCATCGGTGGCCTCACCCCACGAGCGAATGACGGGACCGGCCACCGGGGCGCGCAAATCGCCGCGTGGCGCCCCGGTCGCGGCGAGCGTGCCCTGTCCGGAAGGACGGGCGAAGGCGCGCTGCCGGCGGCGGGCCTCGGCCGCTGCGTCCGTGCGTTTCTGCTGTTCCGCCCGGGCGGCCTCTGCGCTTGCGCGTTCCTCCTCGGCGCGACGCTCCGCCTCGATCCGGGCGATGGCGGCCCGCAGGGTATCGGCTTGCCCGGCCAGACTTGCGGCGCGACGCGCGGCGCTGTCGGCATCGTCCTCCGCCTCGCGCCGGTTGGCCTGGGCGGCGGCGACCTGTCTCTCGAGTTCCAGGGCCAGGGCCGCCTGCGCGGCCTCGACCCGCGCCAGCTTCGGCGCTTCCGCCTGCACGGCCCGGCTCGCCTCGTCGAGCGCGGCCTGCTCGTGGCGCAGCGCCGCGACCTGCTGCTCGATCTCCCGAGCGATTCCTTGCAGCACGAGCACGCCGCGGAACGCATCCTCGGCGCTCGTAGGCACCGCCAGCATCGTCTCGGCCGGATAGAGCGAGAGCCGCTCGATCAGCGGCAAGAGCGGTGCGAGATCCTCGGTCCGAGCCTGCACCCGTTGCTCAGCCTCCTCGCGCTGGCGCGCAAGCGCGTCCATCCGGGCGGCCGCATCAGCCGTGGCCGCCTCGGCCTCGCGGAGTCGCGCGGCGGCCGCGACCCGCTGCTCCGAGAGCCGACGCTCTTCCGCGGCGGCCGCCTCGGCGCGCCCGGCGGCTTCCTTTCGAGCGGCGAGTTGGGCCGCGCGGGCGCGCTCGGCCTCTTGCATCTGCTGGCGGGCGGCTCCGGTGCTGGCGGGCGGGCTGGAAGGCGTTGCGGCCAGCATCGGCCGCTCTGGCGCCATCGCAAGCAAGAGGAAGGCGAGGCTATTCCGCAGCGCGCGCCGCATCTGGGCGGATCAGTGAGGCGCCCGTCATCTCCTGCGGCTGCTGGAGACCCATGAGCTCGAGGAGCGTCGGCGCGATATCCCCGAGACGGCCATCCCTCAGCGCGCTCGTCCCGCCGCCGAACAGGATCACCGGCACGGGATTGGTGGTGTGCGCGGTATGTGGCCCGCCGGTCTCCGGATCGCGCATCATCTCGCAGTTGCCGTGATCCGCCGTGACAAGCAGGGCGCCGCCCTGCCTCGCGATCGCGTCCACGATCTGCCCGAGACAGGTATCGACGGTCTCCACCGCCTTGATCGCCGCCGGCAAGCTGCCCGTGTGGCCGACCATGTCGGGATTGGCGAAGTTCAGCACGATCAGGTCGTACTTGCCGGAGCCGATCGCCTGCACCGCCTTCGTCCGCCAGCTCAGGCGCGGACATTTCCGGTTGCAGGTCGTAGGTCGCGACCTTGGGAGACGGCACCATAATCCGCTCCTCACCCGGATTCGGCGTTTCCTCTCCGCCGTTCAGAAAATAGGTGACATGCGGATACTTCTCGGTTTCCGCCATGCGAAGCTGCTGTCGTCCGGCGGCGGCGACGACCTGTCCGAGCAGGTTGTGCATCGGTTGCGGCGGAAACAAGGTCCCGAGCCGCGCGTCGAGGTCCGCGCTGTAGCTGGTTATTCCCGCGGCGCCGGCGAAGTGGACGGTGCGCGGGCGAGGAAAGCCGTCGAAACCCGGGTCGAGGAGCGCGGTCAGGATCTGCCGCACGCGATCCGCTCGGAAATTGAAGCAGAGCAGGCCGTCGCCGTCCTTCATGCCCCGATAATCGCCGATGCAGGCGGGGATGACGAACTCGTCCGTTACATCCTCCGCGTAAGCGGCCGCGACCACGGCTGCGGGATCGGGAAAGCGCGGGCCTTGTCCCTCAGCGATCGCCAGATAGGCCTTTTCGACGCGCTCCCATCGGTTGTCGCGATCCATCGCGTAATAGCGGCCGGAGACGGTCGCGATTTTAGCAACCGGCGGAAGCGAGTCGCGAAACGCGCGCAGGAAGTCGCCGGCCGAGCGCGGCGGCGTGTCGCGTCCATCCGTGAAGGCGTGGATCAGAGTCGGCACGCCGGCCTGGGCGAGCAATCTCGCCAGCGCGGCGGCGTGGTCCTGATGCGAGTGCACGCCGCCGGGCGATACGAGGCCGAGCAGGTGGCATGTGCCGCCCGAGCGTTTGAGCGCTTCGATCAGCGTTGTGAATGCCCGCGCCTCACCGATGCTCCCGTCCTCGATTGCCTGGGTGATGCGAGGCAACTCCTGCATCACGATGCGCCCCGCGCCGATATTGAGGTGGCCGACTTCCGAGTTCCCCATCTGCCCGTCAGGCAAACCGACATCCCGGCCCGAGGTGCGCAGGAAGGCGTGCGGGCAGCTTTGCCACAGTCGGTCGAAGGTCGGAGTCCGGCCGAGCCGGACAGCGTTGTCCGCCTCTTCCTCGCGCCAACCCCAGCCATCCAGCACGACGAGCATCACCGGCCGTATCTTTTGCGACTCCGCCATTTGCTCCGATCCTTTCGCGCGCCGCAGTCAGAACTAGCTCCGGCCGTCCCGGGGAACAAGGATTCCGACGCAGCGCACCAGGCCCGACCGGACCGGATCGGCAAGGATGTGGCTTGGGTGGAAGGTCCGGCTAAGTTAGCCTCCCGACATTCACGACCGCGCGCCGGGCAGGTCGATCCTTCGCTTCCGTCCGGCCATGACTTTTGCTCCCCGCCCGGAACGGGGGACGAATCAAGCTGCGCACCGATTCGCAACTGTAGTACCAGACTGGTTTTGGGCTGACTGACTGTAGGCGGCTCTGCTATCCTCCGTTCGTTCCCGCGCAAAGCGGGAACCCAGTCTTGCAGATCCCCGCTTTTCGCGGGGATGAACGGAATTTTCCAGTCACCCCGAAAGGGAGACTCGGACTGGTCGGCGGTCCGCTTCGGCGTTTCCGTTCGCGTTTTTACCAAAGCAATGTTAGGGCCGGTTGGCGCGATGGTAGGGATGCCCGGCGGCTATGCTGCGCGCACGGTATAATTGCTCGGCGAGCAGCACCCGAACGAGCATGTGCGGCCAGGTCATTCGTCCGAGCGACAGTACGAAATCCGCTCGCGTTATCACGGCTGCATCGAGCCCTTCGGCCCCTCCGATGACGAAGCAGAGCGGACGGGAGGCGGATAGCCAACGGTCGAGGAGGACGGCCAGCTCCTCGCTGTTCGTCGCCTGTCCGCCCAGGTCCAGGGCCACGACAAACCCAGCCTCGGGGAGCGCGGCCAGCAGCGCCGCCGCTTCCCGCCGCCGGATCTCCGCCGGCGCGCCCTGCGCCTCGGCAAGCTCAGTGAGGGCCAGCTTCGGCCGCAGCCGCGCATTGTAGCGGGCGAACAGCTCCGCCTCCGGTCCGTCGCGCATCCGGCCGATGGCGATCAGGCGCATCGAAGTCTTCCTGCTCGCCAGCCGGCTCCGTCGCGCCTAATGTGCGTGATCAAACTACGCAGGAGCGCCCTGACATGCCGCATGGAACATTCGCATGGAACGAGCTGATGACCACGGATGTCGAGAAGGCGAAGGCTTTCTTCGCGACGACGATCGGTTGGAGCTATGAAGGCATGAGCATCCAAACCGGGGGTACTTACTGGGTGGCGAAGCTCGATGGGAAGCCGATTGCCGGAATCATGAACATGGAAGGCGTGGTGCCCCCCGGCATTCCACCGCACTGGTTCAGCTACATCGAAGTGGACGACGTGGACGCACGGATCGCAGGCGTGGAAGCGAATGGGGGCAAGGTGATCCGTCAACCGTTCGACATTCCGGAGGTGGGCCGTATCGGCATCATTACGGACCCGACCGGTGCGCCGATGGGATGGATGACGCCCAAGAGCTGAGTCAGGACTCGGCCGTAGCGGCGCCGAGTACTTCGTCGAGATCGGCGCCCCACATCTTCTCGAGCGCATACATCGCTCGCGCCTCCGGCTTGAACAGATGTACGACGATGTCGCCGGCGTCGATCAGCACCCAGCCGGAGCCGCCCGCGCCTTCGATCTGCACGCGCTTCAGTCCCGCATCCTGTAGCTTTTCTTCGAGATGCGTGGCCATTGCGGTGATTTGCCGGTCGGCGAGGCCGGTCGCGATCACCATGCGATCGCAGAAGGAGGCCTTGCCGGCCAGATCGAGCGTGACTACGTCCGCGGCCTTGTCGTCCTCCAGGCTGCCGACGATCACGTTCTGCAGATGGTCGAGCACCGAAGGCTCAGGGGCGCGGGCGCTTCTCAGCGGAATCTTCCGCGGTCCGGCGACGACTCCCTTTTTGCGCGCCGTACCGGGCGTTTTGTCGGCGGCGGCCAGGGTTGGCCGGGGTGGCTTGCGGACCGGCGTCTTTCGCCTGAGTGGGACGAGTTTCGGCCCGATCGACGGCGGACCCGGAGGGGGCTTTCTGGCTATGGCTCTGCTCCTTCGCGGCTTGTCGGATCGCTGTTGCTGACGCGGTGTGTTGGGCGGCCGGCAAGAAGATCCAGGCGGGCGGTTTCGCCCCGGCGAGAATGCCACTGGAGCCCGCAGGTCGCCGCGCGTGGCGAAGGCGCTTGGCCGCGTTGCCCGCGAGCGCGCGCTCCGTGTAGCCGGGGCGGGGCAGAACGGCGAATGGCACGGTTTTGGCGATTTCCATCCAGCGCAGCCAATGCGGCAACTGTTGCAGTATGTCGGCGCCCATTAGCCAGACGAAGCGCGCCGAGGGAAAGCGCCGGCGCAGTTCTCGCAGGGTGTCGACGGTGTAGCGGGTCCCGAGCGCCGCTTCGATGCCCGTCGCGATCACGCGACGACCATCGGTCACGCGGCGCGCCGACTGTAGCCGCTCGGCGAAACCGCCCATGCCCTGCGCGGGCTTCAATGGATTTCCCGGCGAGACCATCAACCATACCTGATCGAGACGCAGCCGCCGACGGGCGAGTTCCGCGACGTGGCAATGGCCTTCATGCGCCGGATTGAATGACCCGCCGAGCAGGCCGATACGCATTCGGCGCCGGTCGCCGTGGGCGGGAATGGCGTCCGGAACAGGCCGGGCTCTCAGGGGCGCACCTGACCGTTACCGGTGACGAGATAGCGATAGGTCGTAAGCTGTTCCAGCCCGACCGGGCCGCGCGCATGGATGCGACCCGTGGCAATCCCGATCTCCGCGCCGAAGCCGAACTCGCCGCCGTCACAAAACTGGGTCGAGGCGTTCCACATCGCAACCGCGCTATCAACTCCGCGAAGGAATTGCTCGGCGACGGCCGCGTCCTCGGTGACGATCGCGTCCGTGTGCTCGCTTCCATGTTTCGCGATGTGGGCGAGCGCCTGATCCACCCCCTCCACCACGCCGATCGAGAGTACCGCGTCGAGCCACTCGGTATCGAAGTCCGCATCGGCGGCGGGCGGCAGACCGGGAAGAATCGCGCGCGCCCTCGCATCGGCCCGGAAGGCGCAGCCGAGCGCCCGCAAATCGGCGACGATGAGCGGCAGAAGCGACGGCGCGACCGCGGCGTCGATCAGCACCGTTTCGGTCGCGCCGCAAATTCCGGTACGGCGCATTTTTGCGTTCGCCACCACTTTGCGCGCCATCGCCGGATCGGCAGCCTCGTGTACGTAGGTGTGGCAGAGTCCCTCCGCGTGCGCGAGCACGGGCACCCGCGCCTCGCGTTGCACGCGCTCGACCAGCGACTTGCCGCCGCGCGGTATGATGAGGTCGATCAATCCCGCGCCTGCCAGCATCGCTGCGACATAGGCGCGGTCGGCGCTTGGCGTGATCTGCACTGCGTCCTCGGGCGATCCCGCCTCAAGCAGCCCGGCGCGCAACGCAGCATTGATCGCCCGCGCGCTGCGAATGCTCTCCGACCCGCCACGCAGGATCACGGCGTTGCCGGATTTGAGGCAGAGCCCCGCCGCATCCGCCCCGACATTCGGACGGCTCTCGTAGATCATGCCGATCACGCCGATGGGCGACGCGATCCTGCGAATTCTGAGGCCGTTCGGGCGAGTCCAGTCCGCGAGAGTGCGCGACAGCGGATCGGGAAGCGCGGCGATGTCCTCCAGTCCTCGCGCCATCGCCTCGACGCGGGCCTCGGTCAGTGTGAGCCGGTCTCGAAATGCCTCTGTACCGGTGCTTTCCGCGAGATCGGCGGCATTGGCGGCGAGTATGTCGGATGCATGGTGGCGAAGCGATGCCGCCATGGCCCGGAGCGCCGTATTGCGCGCGTCCTCGGTACTGCGTGCCAGGTGCTGCGAAGCCACCCTCGCCGCCTCCGCGGCCGTCCGGAATTGCTGCGTGACCTCGGCGTCGACGTGCATGGACTCCGTTCCCTTGCCTGCGAGTGTGCCGTGATGCGCTTCTGGTTGCTAGTCCCGTTTCGGGGTGACTGGAAATGCACGCAGATTCCGTTCATCCAGCGAAAAGCGTGGATCCAATCCCGCACAAGGCTGGCATTGCTGTGCGAGACTGGGTTCCCGCTTGCGCGGGAACGAACGGAGGGTTGCAGGGCCGCCTGCAGGCAACCCGAAACGAGTCTTACAGCAGCACGAGATCATCGCGATGGATCACCTCGTCGCGCCCGCGCCAGCCGAGGATGCCCTCGATCTCGTCGGAGCGATGGCCGGCAATGCGGCGCGCCTCTGAACTTGCATATGCGCAAAGCCCGCGCGCCAGCGCCGCGCCGTCCGGTCCCAGCACGACCACGGGATCGCCGCGCTCGAAACTGCCTCCGACATCGCGAACGCCGGCGGGCAGCAGCGAGCGCCCGGAGGCGAGCGCGCGGGCCGCCCCCGCGTCGACGGACAGAGATCCGAGCGGAGCCAGCGCGCCCGCGATCCAGCGTTTGCGCGCGGAGCGGCCTTCCGGCTGGGGCAGGAACCAGGTGCAGCGCGCGCCTTGGTCGAGTGCGGTCAGCGGCCGGGCGACGTGGCCGAGCGTGATCGCCATGGCGCAGCCGCTTTGCGTCGCCATGCGTGCGGCCGCGAGCTTCGTGCGCATCCCGCCCGAGGAGTAGCCGGGCGGCGGTTCCCCACCCATTCCCTCGATCTCCGGCGTGAGCGCGGGGACGACCGGGACGTGCGCGGCGTTCGGATCACGCCGCGGGTCGGCTGTGTAAAGACCGTCGATATCGGACAGCAGCACGAGCTGGTCGGCCTGCATCATCTCAGCCACCCGCGCGGCGAGCCGATCGTTGTCGCCGAAACGAATCTCGGTCGTGGCAACGGTATCGTTCTCGTTGATGACGGGCACGCAGCGAAGTCCGAGCAACGTGCTCAGCGTCGCACGCGCATTGAGGTACCGCTTGCGGTCCTCCGTGTCGTCCAAGGTCAGCAGGAGCTGCGCGGCGGTCATCGCGTGAGCGGACAGCGCTTCGCTCCAGGCCTGGGCGAGCCGGATCTGGCCCACGGCTGCGGCCGCCTGCTTCTCTTCCAGCCGGAGCCGCTTCTGCACCAGCCCGAGCGTGTGCCGGGCAAGCGCGATCGCGCCCGAAGACACCACGATGACCTCGACCCCGCGCCCGTGCAGCGCCGCTATGTCGGCGGCCATCCCATCGAGCCAGCCGCGCCGCGGCCCGGCCTCGTCCGGGTCGACGATCAGGGCACTGCCGATCTTCACGACGAGCCGCTGTGCGTCGGCGAGCCGGGGCAGTTGGCTCACGCCGCTTTCCCCCGCCGCGCTTCGGCGATCGCGGTCTGAAGCGCCCGCAGCATCTCCGGAACACCCTGGCCGGTGACGCCGGACAGCAGCATGACGGGCCTTCCCGACGCGCGCTCAAGCGCCGTGCGCCGGGCCGCCGCCTCGCGAGCGGTCATCGCGTCGATTTTGTTGAGCCCGATCAACTCGGGCTTCTCCGCGAGCCCGCCGCCATAGGACGCAAGCTCGTCGCGGACGGTGCGCCAGGCCTGCACGACATTCCCCGCTGCGCCGTCCACCAGGTGCAGCAGCACGGCGCAGCGTTCGATGTGGCCCAGGAAGCGATCGCCGAGGCCAGCCCCCTCGTGCGCCCCCTCGATGAGACCGGGAATGTCGGCGAGCACGAAGGCCTCGGTCATGGACAGCCGCACGACGCCGAGCTGCGGATGCAGCGTGGTGAACGGATAATCGGCGATCTTCGGCTTGGCCGCCGAGACCGCGGCGAGGAAGGTGGATTTGCCGGCGTTCGGCAATCCGACCAGCCCCGCGTCGGCGATCAGCTTCAGCCTAAGCCAGACCCAGCGCTCCTCGCCCGGCCATCCCTTATCGGCGCGGCGCGGTGCGCGGTTGGTCGAGGATTTGTAGTGCGCGTTGCCGAAGCCGCCATCGCCGCCCCGGCACAGGATGACGCGCTTGCCGGGCGCATCCAGGTCGGCGAGCAGTACTTCGCGGTGCTCGTCCATGAGCTGCGTGCCGACCGGGACTTTCACGACCACATCGGGCGCGTTGGCGCCGGTGCGGTCCGATCCGGCTCCGTTGCCGCCCTTTTTTGCGCGGAAGTGTTGCGTGTAGCGGAAGTCGATCAGGGTGTTGAGGTTCGCCACCGCCTCGAACACGACATCACCGCCCTTGCCGCCGTTGCCGCCATCCGGCCCTCCGAACTCGAGAAACTTCTCGCGCCGGAACGCGACGACGCCGTCGCCGCCGTCGCCGGACCGCACGTAAATCTTTGCCTGGTCGAGAAATTTCATGATGTATCCGGGACGAAAAAGGGGCCGGCTCGCGCCGACCCCCGAAGCCTCCTCTCGGTTCGCGGCGCCTATTCGGCCGCGACCGGCGCTTTGCGCACGGACACATGCACGCGCCCCTCGGCCTTCCGATGGAACTCCACGTTCCCGTCGATAAGCGCGAAAATCGTGTGGTCGCGCCCAAGGCCGACATTCGTGCCCGGCTTCCACCGCGTGCCGCGCTGGCGCACGATGATGTTTCCGGCCAGCACCTTCTCGCCGCCGAATTTCTTGATTCCGAGCCGCCGGCCTTCCGTGTCGCGTCCGTTGCGGGACGAACCGCCAGCCTTTTTGTGTGCCATCGTCCTTGCTCCTTACTCGGCGGTAGGCTCGGCCGCCACTTCCGGTTCGGCCTCGGCCGGAGCGCCGTTTCCGGCACTCTCGATCCCGTTCGGCGCTGATGCCCGCGACGCGCAGCACGGTGACGTGCTGCCGATGGCCGTTCTTCCGCCGGCTGTTCTGGCGGCGCCGCTTCTTGAACACGATCACCTTGTCCAGTCGATCCTGTGCGATCACGGTCGCGGTGACGGTCGCGCCGGCAATGGTGGGCGAGCCCAAGGTGAGACTGCCCTCGGCCCCGACGGCGAGCACGTCCGTGAAGGTGACGGTGCCGCCCGCTTCGGCCTCCAGCTTCTCGACCTTGAGGACCGCGTTCGGGGTCACGCGGTACTGTTTTCCGCCGGTGCGGATCACTGCGAACATTCGCTCATCTTCCTTTTGTCGCCGGTCAGGATTCCCCGGACGCAAGCAAACGACGGCCGCCGGATTGACCGGCTGCCGGGAAGGCGGGTTATAGCGCCGGGTCCGGCCGAGTCAACGCCACACGGGCCGGGGCGTTGAAGCCCGCCATGCCTTCCGCTATACCCCGCCCCCTTGCCCCACGGTGCGGTCGTGGCGGAATGGTAGACGCGCAAGCTTGAGGTGCTTGTGGGGGAAACCCCGTGGAAGTTCGAGTCTTCTCGACCGCATTCCCGCCCTGAACCCTGATTGCAAGCCGCACCGTGTCCGCCCATCCTACCCGGACGCTCGGGGGGAGAACGGGGATGGACGAGGATTTCCGCAAAGCCGCACTCGACTACCATCGTCTGCCGAGGCCGGGGAAGCTCGCGATCGAGCCGACCAAGCGCATGGCAACGCAGCGGGATCTCTCGCTCGCCTACTCGCCCGGCGTCGCGGCCGCCTGCCTCGAGATCAAGGACAACCCCGATACCGCGCATGACTACACGGCGCGCGGCAACCTGGTCGCGGTGATCTCGAACGGCACCGCCGTTCTCGGGCTCGGCAATATCGGGGCGCTCGCCGGCAAGCCGGTCATGGAGGGCAAGGCGGTGCTCTTCAAGAAATTCGCCGGGATCGACGTGTTCGATATCGAGGTGGACGCAGCCGACCCGGCCCGCTTCTGCGACGTGGTCGCCGCGCTCGAACCCACCTTTGGCGCGATCAATCTCGAGGACATCAAGGCTCCCGAGTGCTTCACGGTCGAAGCCGAGCTGCGCCGGCGGATGCAGATCCCGGTCTTTCACGACGACCAGCATGGCACCGCCATCATCGTCGCCGCAGCCGTGCGCAACGGCCTGCTTCTGCAAGGCAAGAAGATGGAGGAGGTGAAGCTCGTCACGTCCGGCGCCGGGGCCGCGGCGCTCGCCTGCGTCGATCTGCTGGTCAGCATGGGCGTGCGAGCCGAGAACGTGACGCTTACCGATATCAAGGGCGTGGTCTACACAGGCCGGGACCCGGAAATGCCGGCCAACATGGCCCGCTATGCCCGGCAAACAGAAGCCCGGACGTTGCAGGATGCGCTGCCCGGGGCCGACGTGTTCCTGGGTCTGTCCGCCCCGCGCGTGCTGAAGCCGGAGTGGCTGCCCTCCCTCGCGGATAAGCCGCTCATTCTGGCGCTCGCCAACCCCGATCCGGAGATCACGCCCGAGGAGGCGCGCAAGGTCCGCTCGGACGCGATCATGGCGACTGGCCGGAGCGACTATCCAAATCAGGTCAATAACGTTCTCTGCTTCCCCTTCATTTTTCGCGGCGCGCTGGACGTGAACGCGAGCACGATCAACGAGGAGATGAAGATCGCCGCCGTGGAAGCGATCGCGGAACTCGCGCGGGTGGAGGCGAGCGAGGTGGTGGCGGCGGCCTATGGCGGCTCCGCGCCGGTGTTCGGCCCGGACTACATCATCCCCAAGCCCTTCGATCCGCGGTTGATCTTGCAGATCGCACCGGCGGTGGCCCGGGCTGCGATGGCTTCCGGCGTCGCGCGCCGGCCGATCACGGACTTCGATAGGTATAACGAGGAGCTGGCGCGCTTCGTGTACCGCTCCGGCCAGCTTATGAGTTCGGTGTTCGAGGCGGCGAAGAAGCAAGCCAAGCGCATCGTCTACGGCGAGGGCGAGGACGAGCGGGTGCTGCGCGCAGTGCAGACCTTGCTCGATGAGCGGATCGCGCAGCCGATCCTGCTCGGGCGACGCGACGTAATCGAGCGACGGGTCCGTGAAATGGGCCTCCGTATGGATCTCGAGAAGGCGGTCCGCGTGCTCGATCCCGAGGAGGATACGGACGTGTTCGGCCCACTGGCGCACGCCTATCAGCTTCTGGTCGGACGGCGCGGGTCTCCGCCTGATGCGGCGACGCGACACCTCGCGACCCGCCCCACGATCGCGGCGGCAATGCTGTTGCAATCTGGGCAAGCGGATGCCGCGATCTGCGGCGGCAGCGGTAACTGGTGGCGGCACATTCAGTATGTGCTTCCCGTCATTCCGCGCTCTCCGGGGGCAACGCGGGTCTACGCGCTCTCCTGCCTCATCCTGCAAAGCGGTGTGCTGTTCGTCTGCGACACGCACATGCTGGTCGATCCGACACCGGAGCAGATCGCCGAAATGACGCTGCTCGCGGCCGAAGCGGTCCGGGAATTCGGCGTCACGCCGAAAGCCGCCTTGCTCTCGCATTCGAGCTTCGGTGCGAGCGACAGCAATTCGGCCCGCAAGATGCGCGCGGCGCTGAAGCTGATTCGCTCCCGTGCCCCGGACCTCGAGATCGACGGCGAGATGCACGCCGACGCCGCATTGTCCGAAGCGATCCGCAACCGCGCGGTGCCGGATAGCCGGCTCGAAGGCACAGCGAACCTCTTGGTGATGCCAACCTTGGACGCTGCGAACATCGGCTTCACCCTCCTCAAGGCCGCCGCGGACGGTCTTCCGATCGGGCCGATTCTGCTCGGGATGTCGAAGCCGGTCCATGTACTCGTTCCGAGCGTGACGGCGCGCGGCATCATCAATCTCAGTGCCCTCGCGGTACTGGAAGCGCAGGCGGCCGAAGCTCCGGCACAGGGCGCGGCCGAAGCGGTCGCGAAGGGCGTCGCGGCGGTTTGAGGCCTACTTCGCAGCTCCGTCTCACCACACCATCTCTTCCGCACCATGATCGCGCTCGCGCTCGGTCTCCTCGTGCTCCTGCTGTTCCTGGGCGCCCTGCACGCCTTCGCCAATGCTTCCGTGAGCACCGTCCGGTCGCTGTTCGTGTGGGTCGCGGCGCTGGCCGAACTCAGCCTCGCCCTGCTGCTCGTGTTGTCCGGGCGCTTGCCGGTCGGGTTGTTCGCCCTGAGCCTGGCTTTCCCCTTGATCCGCGATTGGTGGAGCGCCCGGCGGCCACAGGGGAGTAAAACCGAACCGCCCAGGGCACGCTCGGCCGGGCCAATGAGTGTGGAAGAGGCGTGGCAGGTGCTCGGGCTGCGACCGGGCGCGACCGAGGAGGAGATCCGGGCGGCCCATCACCGGCTCATGCGCGCGGCGCACCCGGACAGCGGGGGTTCGGATTGGCTGGCCGCGCGGATCAACCAGGCTCGCGACGTCCTGCTCGGAAAGGGTGGCCGCGGGCGGGCGTGAACGGTCGACGGCCGGAGAGCGTTAGGAGGCCGGGCGCTTGCCGGCCCGCGGGAGCCATGCCACCACTCCCGGCACAATCTCCGCCCGTAGAACATGGTCGGCGCGCAACCTTCGCCGGCCCAGACAGGATAGCTTTCAGTGATCAAGCCCCTGAAGAAGGCCGTGTTGCCCGTCGCCGGCCTTGGCACCCGGTTTCTGCCCGCTACCAAGGCGACGGCCAAGGAAATGCTTCCCGTCGTGGACAAGCCGCTGATCCAGTATGCGATCGAGGAAGCGCGCGCGGCCGGGATCGAGCAGTTCTGCATGATAACGGGCCGCGGCAAGACCGCGCTCGTCGAGCATTTCGATATCGCCTACGAGTTGGAGCAGACCCTCAAGGAACGCGACAAGGAAGCCGAGCTGTCCATGCTGCGCGAGATGGCGGTGGAGCCCGGGTCCATCGTGACGGTGCGTCAGCAGGTGCCGCTTGGTCTTGGGCACGCGATCTGGTGTGCGCGCGCTTTCATAGGCGATGACCCGTTCGCTGTCCTGCTCCCTGATGATCTGGTGCTCGCCGACAAGCCCTGCCTGCAGCAGCTCGCCGAAGTATATTATCAAACCGGGGGGAACGTCCTTGCTGTGACGGAGGTGCCCCCGGAGCAGACCAATCGCTACGGTATACTGAAGGTTGGCCGCGACGACGGCAGGCTCGTCGAGGTGACCGGCCTGGTCGAGAAACCCGCGCCGAAGGATGCGCCGTCGAAATCTCTCGGTGATCGGCCGCTACGTGCTGTTGCCGCAAGTGATCGAGCATCTCGCGCTCATGGAGCGTGGTGCGGGGAACGAAGTCCAATTGACCGATGGCATGGCCAGGATGATCGGCGAGCTGCCGTTCCACGGGCTTCGCTACGACGGGCGGCGCTTCGACTGCGGCGATAAGGTCGGCTTCCTCGAGGCGCAAATCGCCTTCGCGCTCAAGCGGCCGGACATGGAGCCGGCCGTGCGCGAGTTTCTAAAGCTGTATTGCTGATCTGGGAGCACGGGATGACATTCACGCATAATTTCGATCCGACGGTCCTGCGCGAATACGACATTCGAGGCATCGTGGGGCGTACGCTGCATCCGGCGGACGCATTCGCCATCGGCCGTGTGTTCGGCACGATCGTGGCGCGCGCCGGCGGAAAGACGGTCGCGGTCGGGTACGACGGGCGGCTGTCGAGCCCCGAGCTGGAGCCGCCGCTCGTAGAGGGTTTGAAGGCGAGCGGCATGGCGGTCTTGCGCATCGGCCGTGGCCCGACGCCGATGCTGTATTTTGCCGCGACCACGCGCGAAACCGATGGCGCGGTGATGGTAACCGGCAGCCACAATCCGCCGGATTACAACGGCTTCAAGATGATGTTGGGCCGCAAGCCTTTCTTCGGCGTCCAGATCAAGGAACTCGGGGGGATGGCGGCCCTCGGCGATGTGGTTTCCGAGGCAGAGGGCAGTGAACAGCGCGAGGACGTAGCCGAGGATTACATCGCGCGGCTCCTCGCCGATTGGGACGGCGGCGACCGGACGCTCAGAGTGGTCTGGGACAACGGCAACGGCTCTGCGGGAGAGGTGTTGCGCAAGCTGGTGGCGAGCCTGCCCGGCGAGCATACGCTGCTGAACGCCGAAATCGACGGCACTTTCCCCGCCCACCATCCCGATCCCACCGTGCCGAAGAACCTCGAACAGCTCATCGCCGCCGTCGCGGAGCATCGCGCGGATATCGGGATCGCGCTCGATGGCGACGCGGACCGGATCGGAGTCGTGGATGATGCGGGTCACATCCTGTTCGGCGACCAGATCATGGTGATCCTCGGGCGCGACGTATTGCAGCAGCATCCCGGTGCGACGATCATCGCCGACGTGAAGGCGAGTCAGGTTCTGTTCGACGAGATCGCCCGCGCCGGCGGCGAGCCGCTGATGTGGAAAACGGGACATAGTCTCATCAAGGCGAAAATGGCCGAAACCGGCGCCCCGCTCGCGGGCGAGATGTCAGGCCACGTGTTTTTTGCGGACAAATGGTATGGGTTCGATGACGCGCTCTACGCGGCCGTGCGTATGCTCGGCATCGTGGCGCGGATGGACGACAAGCTCTCGACGGTGCGCGAGGCGCTTCCGCATGTCGTCAACACGCCGGAGCTTCGCTTCGACTGCGACGATCGCCGCAAGTTTCAGGTGATCGAAGAGGTCGCCGGCCGCCTGCGCGAAGAGGGGGCGAAGGTATCGGAGACCGACGGCGTTCGCGTGCTTACCGATGACGGCTGGTGGCTGCTCCGCGCTTCCAACACCCAGGCGGTGCTGGTCGCCCGGGCCGAGGCGACCAGTGAAGACGCGCTCGAACGATTGAAGCAAGACCTTGTCCGGCACCTTGAGGCTTCCGGCCTGCAAGCACCGGATTTCTCGGGCAGCCACGCCGGGCACTGAGCTGATCGCCACCTGAACGGCAACCCCTTCAGAGTTCGGGGGCGGCCTCCTTTCCCGGCTGTGTCGCAAGGAGCGCCCCCGCCGTGCGCGGCGGCAATAGCGCGACCAGCCGGGCGGTCATGGCCAGCCAGCGCGGGAACACGACGCGCACGCGGCCGGATGCGATACCGGCCAGCGCGATCTCCGCGGCACGCTCCGCTCCCATGATCCCGGGCATCGGGAAACGATTGCGGGCGGTCATGGGGGTGCGGACGTAGCCGGGGCAGACGCTTGTGAGCTGAATGCCGCGCCGCCGGGCAGAGGGCGCCGTGCCGACCGCCCAGGCATCCACCGCCGCCTTCGATGCGCAGTAGGCGGGGGCGCCCGGTGCCGGGATGAACGCCGCGATCGAAGCGATCACGCCGATCCTCCCACGCACGCCGTCGCGGCCTGGGGTCTGAGCTTGCATGACCTCGAGGGCGGGCAAAGCCGTGTTCAGCACCCCTCCGAGATTTGTCTCGAGGATGGCGCGAGTTTGCGCAGGCGTTTCCGGCGCGTTGCGGCCCGTGCCGGCCGAGACGCCGGCATTGGCGATGACGAGATCGAGGTGGCCCGCCGCGGTAACCCACGCCGCCATGGCGTCCGCATCGCGCACATCGAGAACGACCGCGCGGACGTCGGCTCCACGCGCGCGGCAGACGGACGCGGTCTCCTCCAACCGGCTGGCATCGCGACCCGACAGGAACAGCATCGTATCGGGTCCCGCACTGGCGAGGGCGATGGCGCGTCCGAGGCCCGAGGAGGCGCCGGTGATCAGGACCGAGCCGAACCGTGTCATGGCGCAGCTATAGCGGGTTTGGCGGGCCGCTGCCCTGTTGCTAGAAGGCGGGGCTCCCAAGGACTGTGCCGCATGACCGTGCCGCTCGCCTCGATGACCGGCTTTGCCCGCGCCGAAGGCAGCGCCGAGGGCGTCAGCTGGGTATGGGAACTGCGCAGCGTCAACGGCCGCGGGCTGGACCTGCGCTTCCGGCTTCCCCCGGGGCACGATTCGATCGAGCCCGCGCTGCGCGAAGCCGCGGCGAAGGTGCTGAAACGGGGCAACGTCACCGCCAATCTCGGGGTCAAGCGCCAGGAGCAGTCGCGCCTGGTGATGGATTCGGCGGCGCTGGAACAGGCGCTGGTCCTCGCGATGGACCTGCACATGCGCATTCCGGGGAGCCCAACCCCGCGGGCGGAGGCGCTGCTGGCCCTTCCCGGCGTGTTGCGACCGGGCGGTCCGGCGGATACCGAGCAAGGCCCAGACGGGGTGGCCGCCCCGATCCTGGCCGGCTTCGCCCAGGCGCTCGATGCCCTTGCTGCCGCCCGCCGGGCCGAGGGCGCCCGTCTGGCGGCTACCCTTACAGCGCTGCTGGGCGAAATCGCCGCGCTGCGCGACCAGGCTGCGGCCGAGGCCGCGGACCAGCCCGCGGCGCAGCAGGCTCGGCTGATCGAGAACCTTCAGGGGCTGCTGCGAGAGGCGCCATCGCTGCCGGAGGAGCGGATCGCGCAGGAGGTGGCGCTGCTCGCGGCCCGCTCCGATGTGCGGGAGGAACTCGATCGGCTGGAGAGCCACATCCAGGCGGCGCATGCGCTATTGGCCGAGGGCTCGGCAATCGGGCGGAGGTTCGACTTCCTCGCGCAGGAGTTCAACCGCGAGGCCAATACGCTTTGCAGCAAGTCGGCGTCCATCGCGCTGACCGCGACCGGCCTGCAACTCAAGGCGGCGATCGAGCAGTTACGCGAGCAAGTGCAGAATATCGAATGAAGGCTTCGCGGCAGCAAAGCTTAGCGCGAAGGGGCGTCTGCCTCGTGATCGCCGCGCCCTCCGGCGCCGGAAAAAGCTCGATCACACGCGCGCTGCTGGAAACCGAGCCCGAGCTCACGCTCTCCGTTAGCGTGACGACGCGTCAGCCGCGTCCGGGCGAGCGGGAGGGCGCGGACTATTTCTTCCGCGATCAAACAGCGTTCGACGCGCTTGCCGCTTCCGGCGAACTGTTGGAGTGGGCGACCGTGTTCGGCCGCAGCTACGGCACGCCGCGCGCGCCGGTCGAGGCAGCGCTCGCGGCAGGACGGGATGTGGCGTTCGACATCGACTGGCAAGGATGTCGCAACTTGCGTGCGGCGCTGCCAAGCGATGTGGTGAGCGTGTTCATCCTCCCGCCATCCCTGGCGGCTCTCGAAGGCCGCCTCCGCGCGCGGGGGGATGACGCGGCGGAAATCGCGCGTCGCATGGATGCCGCGCGCGCGGAAATCGCGCACTGGCGCGAGTTCGACCACATCATCGTGAACGTTTCTTTCGATACGGCCGTGGAGGCGGTGCGCGCCGTACTGCACGCGGCGAGGCTCGCGACCGCGCGCCAGACCGGCGCGGCCGCGTTCGTCGCCGGCCTCATCGGATGAGCCGAGGCGCAGTCTGCCATTGCCGCCCCGAGAAGGCCGCGCCGTAGGTGTCGGACCTGCTCGGAATCATTGCGCCGGTCTTCGCCCTGATCGTGATGGGACGGATCGCCGTCCGCTTTCAGTGGATGGATGCGGGCGGGCTGCGCGGGCTGAACGATTTCGTGTTCTTCGCAGCTCTGCCGTGTCTGCTCTTCAGCTCCGTCGCGGAGACGCCGCATCTCGATGTTCTGGACATCGGCGCGGTCTATTTCGCGGCTTGCCTGATCGTCTACGCGGTGGCGATGGTGATGGCGCGGTTCGTGCTTGGGGCGGGATTGGCGCGGGCGGCGATGATCGGGCTCAACGCCTCGTACGGCAACACGGTGATGATGGGGATTCCGATCATCGCGGCGACCTTTGGGGAGGCGGCGCTTTCTTCGCTGCTCGGTATCATCGCGCTGCACTCGGCGCTGTTGCTGCCGCTCGCCACGGTTCTGGTCGAAATGGGAGGGACCGGTCACGCCGGCTTTCGCTACATCGCGCGTGCTACGGTCGGCGGCGTGGTGCGCAACCCGGTGATCGTCGCGATCATGCTCGCGTTTGCCTGGCGCGGCATCGGGCTACCCGTGCCGCGGGCGCTGCACGGGCTGGTGGCGATGCTGGGAGCCGCCGGACCGCCGCTCGCATTGTTCTGCCTTGGGGCTTCCCTGCCTCCGTTCAGCGGCTCGCGGTTTCTCAAGGAGGCGACGCTGGCCTCGGTGCTCAAGCTTGCCCTGTTGCCGGCTGTCGTGTGGGCGCTGACGCGTCTGACCGGCATGTCCGGCCAGCCCGTCGCTGTCGCCGTGCTCACGGCGGGGATGCCGACCGGCGCCAACGCCTTCCTGCTCGCCCGCCGGGCAGGCACGCTCATCGAAGCGTCGGCTGGTACGGTCGTGGTCGCGACCGTGGCCTCGGTCCTGACGCTGTTCGGATTGCTGGTCTGGCTGCGGTAGGGCAAATCGCGGCGCGGACTTGCGCCGACAGGCCTCTGAGTTTAGGAAGGCCGCGCCTTTTCCGCCCGGCGCTGCTGTAGCTCAGTGGTAGAGCACTCCCTTGGTAAGGGAGAGGCCGTCAGTTCAATCCTGACCAGCAGCACCAGCCTTTTTGCAGCAAGATGAAACGATCGCAACACCGTCCCTTGTGTCCGAAGGGAGTGTCCACGGACCGGCTGTGTCTCCGGGGCGGCACCGGAACCCAGCGGGAGCCGTCTGCCCGCCGGAAAAGTCGGCCGAGCGCTGTTCGCCAGGTCACTCGCGCACACAACGGCGGCCCTCGTCGGATTACAGCTCTCGAAGGCGACCGCGGAAAGGAGAGCGGCATGAAGTCCAGGCTGCAGCAATTCATGGAGCTGGAAGCAGCCGGCGGGATTGCCCTTGGCATCGCCGCCCTGGTTGCCCTGCTGTGCGCAAACTCGCCGCTCGGGCCGCTTTACACGCGCCTGCTCGATGTTCCGCTGTCGATCCAAGTCGGCGGGCTGGTCATCGCGAAGCCGTTGTTGATGTGGGTTGACGACGGGCTGATGGCGGTTTTCTTCGCGCTCGTGGCGATGGAGATCAAACGCGAAATCCGGGAAGGAGACCTCTCCACCCCGTCCCTTGCCATGCTGCCCGCGGCCGCGGCATTCGGTGGAATGCTTGGCCCGGCACTCCTCTACATCGCCTTCAACTGGGGCGACAGCGATGCGATGCGCGGCTGGGCAATTCCAACCGCAACGGATATCGCTTTCGCCCTCGGCACGCTCGCCATCCTTGGGCCGCGTGTGCCAGCCTCGCTCAAGGTCTTCCTACTCGCCCTGGCGATCATCGACGATCTTGCCGCGATCGTGATTATCGCGCTGTTCTACACCGCCGACCTGTCCCTGCTTGCCCTGGCCCTTGCGGGGGTCGGTCTCGCCGCGCTGGTCGTGCTCAATCTGGCGGGCATCGCCCGGAGGGCCTGCTACGTCCTGGTCGGCGTCTTCCTTTGGGTCTGCGTGCTGAAATCCGGCGTCCACGCGACCCTCGCAGGCGTGCTCGTCGGGTTCGCCGTCCCGCTGCACGCGGAGGGGCAGGAGTCGCCTCTGCGCAGCCTGGAACATGATCTGCATCCCTGGGTCACGTTCCTGATCCTGCCGGCCTTCGCTTTCGCCAATGCCGGGGTGCGTTTCGCCGATTTTCCCCTCTCGAGCCTGCTCCATCCGGTGCAGCTGGGCGTCGAGACGGGTCTGTTGCTCGGCAAACCGCTTGGCGTAGTCGGGGCGGTTTGGGTCTTCGTGCGCCTGGGACTTGCGTCACTGCCCGAAGGTACGAGCTGGCAGCACATCGTTGGGGTCGGGCTCCTCACCGGTATCGGCTTCACGATGAGCCTGTTCATCGGCTCGCTCGCCTTTCCAGCGGAGGGCTATAATGTCGATGTTCGTGTCGGCGTGCTGCTCGCCTCGGTGCTGGCCGCAGGCTCCGGCTACCTCGTGCTACGGGCGGCGTCGCCCCGGCCCATCCTGTCTTCGAAGGCGCCTGCATCTGGCTAGCAGCTGATTGAGACCCTCAGATCTTGGGGCGATCATCCAAGCGGTGGGAAGAGCTGGCCGAGCGTTTCGATCGCGACGTGATCGCGTGCTAGAGGTTAGCTGCTCGCGGGCTCAATTGACGCGTTGCGATCCGGGCAGGATCGGTCCGATGGGGCTGCCCCGCGTTACCGTGATATCCTCCGGCGCCCGCTCGATGCGCGACTTCTGCCGGACGGTGGGGGCGTCGGCGACCAGCGCCGTGCGCAGCAGCGCGGCGAGGAAGGAGCGGCCCCAGATCAGGGGTGAGACATTGCCGATGGCTCGCCACATGCCGTTCCAGCGCTCTTGCCGCTCGGCGAGAGGCATCGAGAGGGCTTTGTCCAGCGCGTCCGCCATGTCCTCCGGGTCGTGCGGGTTCACGAGCAGCGCGGCATCGAGCTGCCGGGCAGCACCCGCGAAACGCGAGAGCACCAGCACCCCGGGATTCTGCTCGTCCTGGGCCGCCACATACTCCTTGGCGACCAGATTCATGCCGTCCCGTACCGGGGTCACGAGCCCGACCCGCGCCTCGCGCATATACCCTGCGACCACGTTGCGCGCGCCCGCCCGGGCGACGATGCGGAGCGGCGTCCAATCCGGGTCGCCATACTCGCTGTTGATCGCGCCAGCCTCCCGGTCGAGGGCGGTCCTGAGGTCGCGATAGGGCTTCACCTCATTGCGGGAGATTGCGGCGATTTGCAGCAGCGTCACCCGCCGCCGCCAGTCTTCGCGCCGTTCCAGCAGGCGCTTGTAACCGGCAAGTCTTTGCAGCAGGCCCTTCGTGGGGTCGAGGCGGTCGACCCCCAAAATCAGCTTCTGGCCCTGCAAGCTTCTGCGCAGACGTTGGGCGGAAACGGAGCGCCAGGAGGAGGCTGCTATCCCGCTGAACTCGCGCGCTTCGATCTCGACCGGGAACACGCCGAGCCGGACCCGCCGGCCGCCGACATGCAGCCACTCGCCGCTATAGCCATCCGCACCGGCGAAGGTCTGCGCCGCCGCCGCGAAGTTCTCGGCGTCCCGGTCGGTCTGAAAGCCGATCAGGTCGGCCGCGAGTACGTCCCGGATCAAGCCGGCCGCGTCGGGCGCCGCGGACAAGACGTCTGGTGCGGGGAACGGGATGTGGAGGAAGAAGCCGATCGGATTTCGCAGATTCCGAGCCCGCAGCAAGGCGGGCATCGCGAGCAGATGGTAATCGTGCACCCAGATCAGGTCGTTCGGCCGGATCAGATTGGCCAGTTGGTCGGCGAAGCGGGCGTTGACGGCGCGATAAACCTGCGCGTCGCGCCGGTTCAAGGACATCAGCTCCGGCATGGTGTGAAGAAGCGGCCAGAGGACGCCATTGGAGAAGTTGTTGTAGTACCGTGTGTGCTCGTCAGGCGTGAGGTCGACGGTCGCGAAGTCGATCTGACCGTGTTTCGCGATCTTGATCGGCTGGCTGGCTGCCCCGGATGCGGTCTTGCCACTCCATCCGAACCACAAACCGCCGCGCTTCTCCATGACCCCTTCGAGGGCGACCGCTAGGCCTCCGGCCTGGTTGCTCCCTGACGACGGGTCCGGAACGCGATTGGACACGACGACGAGCCGGTTCATTGAGCCTCCAGCAGCGCGACGGGGAGTCTCGCCAGAAGGTCGGCAAGGAGCAGGCGGCCCGCCGGAGCCCCCGTATTGCTCCGCCCGCCCAGTACATCGTTCAGTCGACGACCGTGGAGATTACGCGGCAGGATTGTGGCGGTTCCTTGCCAGGCCGACCCGGAAACGAGCGGTTTCTCACGCAAACCTTCG
The DNA here is from genome assembly GCA_963808965.1 of uncultured Alphaproteobacteria bacterium. Taxonomy (GTDB): domain Bacteria; phylum Pseudomonadota; class Alphaproteobacteria; order Acetobacterales; family Acetobacteraceae; genus CAWEHU01. The sequence goes on along the minus strand of CAWEHU010000012.1, from coordinate 43,277 downwards.
AGTTTCGCGGCCAGTCGGGTGACGATCACGATGGCTGCCCGCCCTTCGTGAATGCGGGCGAAACCAAATACATGATCGGCCATCTTCCCCTCTGTGGTCAGGGGCGTATAGGTGCCGCTCGCGAACAGGCCCGAGGCACGGCGGCGCAACGCGAGGGCGCGCGCGATCACCGCCTGCTTCACGCGCCCGTCCTGCCAACTCTCGAGCAACTCGTCCGGTGGGGAATTGCCGGCGAGCGTCGCGGCGCGGGTGGCGAAGTCGACCGGCCGCCGATTGTCCGGGTCCACGAGGGAAAAATCCCAAAACTCCGCACCCTGGTACAGGTCCGGCACGCCGGGGCACGCGATACGAAGCAGGGTCTGCGCGAGGCCGTTCAGAGCACCCGCGGGCGCGATGCGGGCAGCGAATTCGGCCAGTTCCTGAGCCATGCCGCTCGGGTGCCCGGGATCGAGCAGGCGCGTGAGAAAATCCCGGCTGGCCGCTTCATATTCAGCATTCGGGGCAGCCCAGCTCGTGTGGCGCTTCGCTTCCCGGAGCGCCTTCTCCTGCCACGCCGCGATCCGGTCGCGGAAGGCGACCAGGCTTTCGGTGTCTTCGGGGAGAAGCCCGAGCGGCCATGCGGCGACGATCATCTGATACAGCATGATCTCGTCGGCTACGTCCGGGGCGGGATGGCTCTCGATCTCCCGCTTCATGGGCCCGCTCACCCGCATCCAGCGACCGAGCGCACTCTCCCACTCATCCGGGATCTCGCTCAGCACGGCGAGCCGCACGCGCGTATCCTCGCCTCGCTTGTGGTCGTGGGTCGCCGTCGCGAGCAAGGCGCGCGGGTATCGCCGCCGACGTTCCCGATTGGCGGTGTGGAAAGCCGCCGCGGAAAGGGCGAACCGCGACGGCTCGGAGCCAACCTCATTGCGCGAGAGGAGGCGGCCGTAGCGGTAAAAGGCGGTGTCCTCAACCGACTTGGCCGCCGTTGGGGACGAGAGTTGCTGGAAACGCACCATCGCACGTAGCCGCTCGTGCCGTCGCGGGCCGGGAGCGGCCTCCCGCAGCCCCTCCCCTGATAGCCAGCCGCCGATGAGCTCGAGCAGGGGGAGGTCGGCAGCCCGCACGCTGCGACGCGCACCTTGCATCGCGGTCGCGAGCACGGCCGCGTCCGTCTCCGAGATGCCGCCGATGCCCGCGTAGAATCCGGTAGACCGGGAAGTGGACCAGCAACTCCTCGAGCGCCCTGCGCACGGCGGTCAGCGTGTAATCGCGGGTCCGGAGGTCCCGCCGCGCAATGCGGTGCAGAGCGGCGGCGGTGGCGTAGAGTTCGCTGAACAGGCTCTCGCGCAGAATCTGCCGCCGCGCCGCCCGCGCTTCCTCCTCGAAGGCAGCGGGCCGGCCGGTGAGCCCGGACCAAAGCGCGGTAAGCGGCGCTTCCCCGGCCGGATCGTGCAGAAGCGCGGCGACATCGTTCATGAAGTCGTAACCGGTCGTGCCGTCCGTCAGCCAATCGGTCGGCAGGTGCTCGCCTGGGGCCAGGATCTTCTCGACCCAGATCACCGCGGGGTCGGGCGGGAGAGTCTTCGGGCGAGACGCGGCCGCCGAACTCGAGCCGCCGCCGCAGCTTGCGGCAGTAGCCGCGCGGGTCGGCCAGTCCGTCCACATGGTCGATGCGAACGCCGTCGATCAGGCCTTCGGCGTATAGACCAAGCACGAAGGCGTGCGTGTCGTCGAACACGTTGGGCTGCTCGGCGCGAATGCCGGCGAGGCTGTTGATGTCGAAAAACCTGCGCCAGTTGATCTCGTCCGCGGCGGCCCGCCACCAGGCGAGGCGGTAGTTTTGTCGCTCCAGAAGCCGGTGCAGACGGTCGCGGCCTTCAGGGTCATCGACCGCGAAAGCGCGCAGCACTGCCTCTATCGCGCCGGAGCGCTCCCCGGCAGCCCGGCGAAGCACCGACCGGGCCTCCCGCGCGCGGTGGCGCATTCCCTCGCGCCCGCCGAAGCCGGGACCGATCGCATTGAATCGGGGTGCGAGGTCGTCGAAAGCCGCCCCTCCCTCCCGGAGCACCGAGGCGTACCTGCCGCGGGTCGATCGGAAACCTGTGCGTGTCGTAAGCCGAAACGTAGAAGCGGCCGTCCTCGGCATCGAATTTGAGGACGAGGTCTCCGGCCTCCAGCGCTTCGCCATAGGCGTTGCCGAGAAACGGGGCCAGCAGACGACCGCGCAGCGTCGCGTCGGGCGGCTCCCAGTCGATGTCGAAATATTCCGCATACGGGCTCGCGCGGCCCCATTCCAGCACATCGAGCCACCACGCATTGTCCGCGCCGCCGACCCCCATGTGGTTCGGAACGATATCGAGGATGAGTCCCATCTCGTGCCGGCGCAGCTCCTCGACCAGACGGCGGAGCGCCGGCTCGCCACCCAGCTCGGGGTCGATCGCGTGGTGGTCCACGATGTCGTAGCCGTGCGTCGAGCCCGGCCGCGATTTGAGCAGCGGCGAGGCGTAGACATGGCTGATGCCGAGATCCCGGAAGTACGGAACCAGGTCCAGCGCGTGGTCGAGGGTGAAGTCCTTGTGAAACTGCAGGCGGGCGGTGGCCCGCAGAGCGCTCATACGCTCTTTCTCGCTTCGGCCAAACCTTTGAGCCGCGCGGCGGTCAGCTTGCTCGTCGAGCACCCGGTCGGCCGTGTCCGGGAGACGACGCCGCCAGTTCGGATGTTCGTCGAGCGTGCCCGGAAGGTTCGGCTGTTCGCGCATCGCCAGTGCGTCTTCGACCGGGATAAGCACGAGCTCGCAGGCAGCGCGGCCCGTGTGGGTGATGGCCGCATCGACGGCGCGGGCCGGCTCATCGGGGGGCGGCGGATCGCCTTCCGCTGCGCCGCTGTCGCGAAAAGCGTTCCAAAGCGCGGTCCGGTCCTCCGCCCGTTGCGCGCGCTCCCGGGGCTCGTCCTTGAGGAGTCCAAGGCTTGCCCGCCAATCGAGATCCGCGTTGCTCCACCAGCCGGCAACCGTCGCCAAATCATGCGTACTGGTCATCGCGACGGCATCGCGGGTCCAGCCGGAGGGCCGGGTGAACCAGCCCTCGTCGCGCTCGAACCAGAGCACGCGAAGGCCCATTATCGCCGGCCTCCTGCAACCGGCTCTGAAAACCCTCGGGCACGGTGCCGAGATCCTCGCCCAGAACGATCGCGCGATGCCGCCATGATTCGAGCGCGATCAGTCGCAGCAGATCCCGCTCGGGCATGGCGAGGTACGCGCCCTCGTCCGCGCCTCTGCCTTCCGGAATGACCCAGAGCCTGGCCAACCCCAAAGCGTGGTCGATGCGAACACCGCCTGCATGCCGCAGGGCTGCGCGGATCATTTCCAGGTAGGCCGAGTAGCCGCTCTTCAGCAGCCCGCGTGGCGAGAAACCGACTAGGCCCCAGTTCTGTCCCTGCGGGCCGAGCGGGTCAGGGGGCGCGCCGACCGAAAGCCCGATCAGCATCTCGTTTTGACGGCTCCAGGCGTGGCTGCCGCCGGAATCGGTGCCGACCGCGAGATCGGAGATGAGTCCGATCGGCATTCCCGAAGCTCGCGCCGCCTGCTGCGCCGATCGGAGCCCGCTTTCGGCAAGGAACTGGAGCCACGCATGGAAGGCGACTTCTTGCGGATGGTCCTCGGCAAACCGCGCCACGCCGGGGCTGTTCGGATCGCGAAATTCCTGCGGCCAATCCCGCCAGTGCCAGCGGCTGGGGTCCCCGCCGAAGAAATGAGCGTGCAGCGCCTCGAATTGGGCGTGCAGCTCAAGTCCGTCACCCTGCTCACGGCGAAATTGGGCAAGCTCGGCATTGTCGGGACTGACCCGCGCGAAAGCGCGACGGAAGGCGCGCAAGCGGGCGCGCGTCGCGGCGGGCCAGTCGATCAGCGGCAGGGCTTCAAGCCGCGCCCGCTCCTCCGCATCCCCCGTCTCGGGCAGCTCCGCGTGGATGGCGTTGAGCAGCGAGCGGCTGGAGGGCGCGTACGGGCTGAAACGGTCCGGGTCGGCCGAAAACTGCGCATGAACCGGACTGATCGCCACGGCGGTCGCGTCATGCGCGGCGGCGGAGCGGACGAAGTCGCGCAAGGCGGTGAAGTCGCCGATGCCGCCATCCCCCGGGCGGCGGAGGCTATAGAGCTGTACGGCCAGTCCCCAGGGCCGCTGGTCGGCTCCTACCTCGGCGAGCGAGACGCAACGCGGGGGAGCGACGGCCAGCGTGATCGCCGAGTCCCCGATTTCTAGCTGATGGTAGCCCGGTTCCTCGATGCCGCCGCAATGCGGCGCGTCCCTCGCCGACTTGCTCGGCCGCGACGTCCTCGGTCGAACCGCTCTCTAATCGGATCCGGTATCGCGCCGCCGGGATGGGCAAGGAGATCGGTTGTCCAACCGTTGCTGTAACGAGAGGGGGCAAAGAGGCGCCGCTCTCCTGCTCGCGCAAACGATTTCGACTCTCGGCTATATCAGCGTCGCTCCCGGCGGGCAGGTCGATGGCGGCGAGTACGGTGCGCAGGGTTTCGGGAGATACGTCGTGGTCTTTCCCGAACGCATCGCGCCAGCGCGGGGCAACGCCCGCCTGTTCGGCGAGCGAGATCAGGTCGGCATCGCTCATGCTCGCGGCTCGGCCAAAAAGACCACGGTGGTATCACCGGGCAGAGCACCTTCCGGCACGATGTGAGTTAGCCTGTCCCCGGTGCCATACAGCATCTCTCCGACGAGTGGGCCGATCGGCACCGGAGCCTCGTCGAGATTGATCGCAATCGTCAGCACCGCGTCGTCGCCCATGCGCCAGCGCGCGACCACGGCCTTCGGTCCGATCGCCTCCGCTCCCTCGCTACGACAGCCGGGGATGCGGGGCGCGACGTAGCGATGGCGGAGCGCGAGCAGGTCGCGATGAAGGGCCAGAATTTTCCCGTGCTCCTCCTGCGTCGCTTCCGCCGGATTTGGCACCGAAGCGGTGAAGGTGGAGGCCGCATTCGGATCGGGGATCGTCTCCCGCCTTGCGGGATCGGAAAACGCGGCGAATTTCTGGAACTCGCGCCGGCGCCCCTCGCGCACGAGCTTCGCGAGATCCGGATTGTGATCGGTGAAGAACAGGAAGGGCGCCCGCGTGCCCCACTCCTCTCCCATGAACAGCATCGGGATGAACGGCGCCATCAACAGCGCGGCCGTCGCCGCGCGCAGCGCTTGAGGGCGGGCGAGCGATGTCAGCCGCTCGCCGAACGCGCGGTTGCCTACCTGGTCGTGGTTCTGGAGACAGATCACGAACGCCGTCGTTGGCAAATGGGAGCTCCGCTCGCCACGCGGCTTGCCGCCATGCGGCGATATCTCGCCCTGATAGGCGAAGCCCTCCGCCATGCAGCGGGCAAGCAGCCGCGCTGCGTCCTGAAAATCCTCGTAATAGCCCTCATGCTCGCCGGTGAGCATGACGTGGACGCAATGATGCCAGTCATCGGTCCACTGCGCGTCGAACAGCCCCGGCGCAAGATGCGAGGCTTTGTTGCCCTCGTGTTCGAGCACGAGATGGACGTGGCGGCCGGGCTCGACTGTCGCGCGGATCGTGCGCGCCATCTCGTCAAGGAAATCCGGCTCGCTGATGGCGTGGACTGCGTCGAAGCGCAGCCCGTCCAACCGATACTCCATTAACCAGTAAAGCGCGTTCTGGATGAAGAAGTCGCGCACCTCGCGTCTGCGAAAGTCGATCGCCGCGCCCCAGGGTGTTTGTAAGTCGGTGCGAAAGAATTGCTCCGCGTAGGCGTGCAGATAATTTCCGTCCGGGCCGAAATGATTGTAGACGACATCGAGCATGACCATCATGTCCATGCCGTGCGCCGCGTCGATGAGAGCCTTCAGCTCCTCGGGCGTGCCGTACGCCGTATCCGGCGCATAGGGCAGCACGCCGTCATAGCCCCAGTTGCTTTTGCCGGGGAAATCCGCGATGGGCATCAGCTCGATCGCTGTGATGCCGAGGTCTTTGAGCGATGCCAACCGGTCGGTGACGCCGCGAAAGCCGCCCGCCGCGCCCACGTGCAACTCGTAGACGACGGCCTCGTGCCAGGGTCGCCCCTTCCAGGCAGCGTGCTTCCAGGAATAATCGCGTGGGTCAACGACGACGCTCGCATCGTGCACGTCCCCGCCCTGGCGCCGGGATGCGGGATCGGGCACGGCGAGATCGTCTTTCACGCGATAGCGGTAGCGCGCGCCGGCTGCGCATTTGGTTCGCGCGCTCACCCAGCCGCCCTCCTCGCTCTGCATCGGCACGGGAGTCTGGCCTTCGATCTCCAACGCTACGTTCGCGGCGCCGGGCGCCCACAAACGGAATCGCGCCGTACCATCGCTCTGAAGCTCGGAGCCGAATGGAAGGGGGTAGTTAAATTGTGTGGTCATCTATCCGGCGCGCAATACGATGGTGGCGAGAGGCGGCAAGTTCAGCATTAGAGATGCGGGCTGGCCGTGACTCTCGGTCTCCTCCGCCCGCACTTCCCCGCCATTGCCGATATTCGAGCCCCCGTAGGAAGCCGCGTCGGTGTTGACGATCTCGCGCCACGCGCCTCCGAGCGGCACCCCGACACGATAGCCGTGTCGCGGTATGGGGGTGAAATTGCACACGGTGAGCGCGGGCGCGTCCTGCGGGCCGCCCAGGCGGAGAAATGCGAACACGCTCTGGTCGCGGTCGTCCATCACCACCCAGCGGAAGCCGTCGCCCTCGCAATCGCGCGCGTGCAACGCCGCTGTGTCGCGATACACGTGATTGAGATCGCGCACGAGCCGCTGCATTCCGGCATGGAGCGGGTCATCCAGCAGATGCCAGTCGAGGCCGGTGTCGTGATTCCACTCCCGTTCCTGCGCGAACTCACCGCCCATGAACAACAATTTCTTGCCGGGATGCGTCCACATGAAGCCGAAATAGGCGCGCAGATTGGCGAAGCGCTGCCAGCGGTCGCCCGGCATCTTGCCGATGAGCGAGCCTTTTCCGTACACCACCTCGTCGTGCGACAAGGGCAGCACGAAGCGCTCCGAAAAAGCATACACGAGGCCGAAGGTGATGTTGTCGTGATGCCAGCGGCGATACATGGGGTCTTCGTGCATGTAGTGGAGGGTGTCGTGCATCCACCCCATGTTCCACTTGTAGCTGAAGCCGAGGCCGCCCTCGTCGGGTGAGCGCGTGACCCCAGGCCACGCGGTCGACTCCTCGGCGATCAGCATGGCGCCCGGGCAGCGTTCGGCGAGGGTGCGGCTCAGCTCCTGCAGGAACGAGACCGCTTCCAGGTTCTCGCGTCCGCCGTATTTGTTCGGAACCCACTCGCCGGCCGGGCGGCTGTAGTCGCGGTACAGCATGGAGGCGACCGCGTCGACGCGGAGCCCGTCTGCGTGATAATGCTCGAGCCAGTGCAGCGCGCTGCCGATCAGGAAGGCGCGCACCTCGTTCCGACCGTGATTGTATATCAGCGTGTTCCAATCGCGATGAAAGCCCTCGCGCGGGTCCGCGTGCTCGTAAAGCGGCGTGCCGTCGAACCGCGCCAAGCCGTAGGCGTCGGTCGGAAAATGCGCCGGCACCCAGTCGAGGATCACACCTACGCCCGCCGCGTGGCAGCGATCGACGAAGCGCGCGAACCCGTCCGGCGGCCCCATGCGCGCACTGGGCGCGAATTGTCCGAGCGGCTGATAACCCCAGGAGCCGCCGAACGGATGCTCCATGATCGGCAGCAGCTCGACATGCGTGAAGCCCATGCGCTCCACATAAGGCACGAGCCGTTCGGCCAGCATGTCCCAGCCGGAGCGATCATCGGGAGCAAGCGGCAGCCAGGAGGCGGCGTGTACCTCATAGATGGAAATCGGAGCGTTCGCGGCGCTGCGCTCGCGCTCGCGCGCCCGCCACTCGGCGTCGCCGAAACGGAACGGCTCGGTGCGCACGACGACGGACGCGGTGCGCGGCGGTGCCTCGGCCGCCCATGCGACCGGATCGGCCTTGAGCGGCAGCATCTCGCCCGATGGTCCGAGGAGTTCGTATTTGTAGAGCGCGCCCGGCCCGAGCCGGGGAATGAACAACTCCCAGACGCCAGCGCCGTGACGCAGCCGCATGGGATGGCGGCGGCCGTCCCAGCCATTGAAGTCGCCCACGACCGAGACCCGTCGCGCATTGGGCGCCCACACCGCGAAGCGCACGCCGAGCACGCCGCCGATCCGCATCGGGTGCGCGCCGAGGCACCGGCCGAGATCGTGGTGCCGTCCCTCCGCGAGCAGATGAACGTCGAGATCGCCGAGCAGTAGCGGGAAGGAGTAGGAGTCCTCCGTCTCGCGCAACATTTCGCCGGTGTCGATGCGGAAGCGGTAAGGGGCCGCGGTGTTCACGATGCCGCTGAACAGTCCCGCGGGGTGGATTTGCCGCAGCGTGCCGATCACGTCATCCGTCGCACGGTCCACCACGGCGACCGATTGCGCATCCGGCTGGAAAGTCCGGATGACCGTGCCGCCGCGTGCCGGATGCGGACCGAGCACAGCGAACGGGTCGCCGTGGCGGCCGTGAACGATCGCCTCGATGGTTCCGGGGTCGGGGAGATGCTCGTTGGCGAGCTCGTTCATTCTGCGGGCACCTTCGCGTGAGCGAGCACTCGTTCGGTGATTCGGTGCAGGCCTTGCAGCGGGAAGCTGAGCCAAGTCGGGCGGTTCGCCGATTTCGTAACGGATCTCGTACGCGGCCTTTTCGATAAGGAACAGATAAAGCAGCGCGAGTTCTGCTCGAGGTGGAACCCAAGGCCGCTCTGCCTTTCGCAGCGCGGATCGATATGCGCGAAGGAACGCCGTTGTCGCCTCGACGCGGAATCGTGCCAGCAACGCGCTGCGGCGCCCCTGCACCTGTTCCGAGGTGGCAGTCCGGCCCGGCGCGGCCGCCGCGGCCGCATAATCGAAGGATCGCAGCAGACCGGCGGCGTCACGCAGCGGCGAGCCCTTCATGCGCCGTTGCTCCATGGGCCGGGCCGGCTCACCCTCGAAATCGATGATATATGCGTCGCCCTGCACAACCAGCACCTGACCGAGATGGAAATCGCCGTGCACGCGGGTTCGCAACGCGCCCGTGCCCTCGCGCGCAAGATTGCGCACCGCTTCACGCAGGGCACCTTCCTGCTCCAAAAGCGCCTTCGCCATCGTGCCCGTTGTCTGGTCCGGCCACTCGCGCGCGGCGCGCAGGATCGCGAACGCGCCCTCGAGCTGCTCGATCGCACCCTCGGCCCATTGGTCCAGCGTCGAATTGTCGGCTTCCTCGGGAGCGAAATCCGCCTCATCGGTCGGCGCTGAGAGCAGCGTGTGCAACTCGCCGAGGCGACGACCTATCACGGCCGCGAACGCATTATAGGTCGCGAATGCGTCGGCCTCCGCCTCTTGCTCGCCGCCGGTGACCGCGATCTCCTCGATTGTTCGCGCAAGGAAGTCGAGCGTCCAGGTCCAGGCATCGCCCTGATTGCGCACGAACCCTTGCACCAGACCAAAGGTGCTTGGCGTGCCGTCGGGATCGACGCGCGCCAACTCGCCGTAGAGGGGGGCGGAGTTGCCATAGCCGCGCTCGGTCAGGTAGCGGGTCATCTCACCCTCGGGATGCACGCCTGGCGCAACCCGGCGGACGATTTTCATGACCAGCTTGTCGCCGATGACCAGCGAGCTGTTGGACTGCTCGGCCGAGAGACGGCGAATCTCCGCGTTATCGGGGATCTCCGAACTCCGCATGAGCGAGGTCGGCAGAAACCGAATTTCGCCCTCGGGCAAACTGAGCCGGGCTCCGCTTCGCAAGCCCGCAACGACACCGCGGGCGAGACCGTCGATCGCAAACGCATCGGTCAGAAAACCCACGTCCCGGCCGCGGCGGAGTCGGGAAAGCGCGAGCTGCGACACAGCGGGCCAGGTGCATCCTCCGCAGCCCCGCCGAGCGGGAGCGCATAGCGTTCGAGCCGGTCGCCGACCTGCACCTCGATCTCGGAAAGCAGCACCGGATCGGCGCTGCTCGGGAGCCGGACCGCATAGGCGATGCGCACGGCGTTCAGCTTCTCGCCCTTGCTCGCAAACCAGCGGCGCTTGGCGACATAAGCGGGAAGGATCTCGGTTTCCAGAACTGTGCGCGTCGGTAGGTTGAGCAGCTCTTCAAGTCGATTGCGGAGTACAAGCGTCGCAAACTCGGGCATCGGCTCCGGCGCCGGCTTATGCCACTGCGGCAACTGCGCCTGAGCGGCAAGCAGGAACCAATAGAAGCTGTAAGGCGGCAGCGTCAGGAGATAGGTGAGCTGTCCAACCGGAGGAAATACCGAGCCGCCGACGATATCCACCGGTACCCGGCCGTTGAAAGCCGACAAGTCCAGTTCGACTGCCTGCGCCGTACGCGACAGATTACTGACGCAGAGAATGGTCTCCTCCGTCCCTCATCGCCCTTCAGCTCGCGCAGGAAAGCGAGGACTTTCCGGTTGCCGGGATAGAGGAAGCGTAGGACGCCGCGGCCGAACGCGTGGTGACGCTTGCGCACGGCCAGCATCCGCCGAGTCCAGTTCAGCAGCGAATGCGGGTCGTTCGATTGCGCCTCCACGTTCACCGCATCGAAGCCGTATAGCGCGTCCATGATCGGCGGCAGCACGAGGCTGGCAGGGTCGGCGCGGGAGAACCCACCGTTGCGATCCGGGGACCACTGCATCGGCGTGCGCACCCCGTCGCGATCCCCGAGATGAATGTTGTCACCCATCCCGATCTCGTCGCCGTAGTAGATGACGGGCGTACCGGGCATCGAGAGCAGGAGCCCGTTCATCAGCTCGATGCGCCGCCGGTCACGCTCAAGGAGCGGCGCCAGTCGCCGACGAATGCCCAAATTGATACGCGCGCGGCGGTCCGCCGCATAGGTTTGCCACAGGTAATCGCGCTCGCGATCAGTGACCATCTCGAGCGTCAGCTCGTCATGATTGCGCAGAAAGACCGCCCATTGGCAGCTCGCGGGAATATCCGGGGTCTGCCGCATGATGTCGGTGATCGGAAACCGGTCCTCCCGCGCGATCGCCATGTACATGCGGGGCATGAGCGGGAAGTGAAACGACATGTGGCATTCGTCGCCGTCGCCGAAATATTGCTGCGCGTCTTCCGGCCACTGGTTCGCCTCCGCGAGCAGCATCCGTCCCGGCGCGTGCGCGTCCAGCTCGCTGCGGATTCGCTTCAGAATGGCGTGCGTTTCCGGCAGATTTTCGTTGTTGGTGCCCTCGCGCTCGACCAGATACGGTACGGCGTCGAGCCGCAGCCCGTCGACGCCCATGTCCAGCCAGAACCGCATGACCGACAGAACTTCGTGCAGCACGCGAGGATTGTCGAAATTCAGGTCCGGTTGATGCGAGTAAAACCGGTGCCAAAAATAGGCGCCCGCGACCGCGTCCCAGGTCCAGTTGGACTTCTCCGTGTCCAGGAAGATGATCCGGGTGCCGGCATATTTGTGGTCGTTGTCCGACCAGACATAAAAGTCGCGCGCATTGGTTCCAGGCTTCGCCTGTCGTGCGCGCTGGAACCACGGGTGCTGGTCCGAGGTGTGGTTGACGACCAGCTCGGTGATGACGCGCAGCCCGCGTTCATGCGCCTCGTGAATGAACCTGCGTGCGTCGCTGAGCGTGCCGTATTCCGGATGGACACCGCGATAATCGGCGATATCGTACCCATCGTCCCGCCGCGGCGAGGGATAGAATGGAAGCAGCCAGATCGCGGTCACGCCCAGTTCGGCGATGTAGTCGAGCTTCTGGAGCAGACCCTTGAAGTCGCCTACGCCATCGTTGTTCCCGTCAAAAAAAGACTTGACGTGAAGCTGATAGATAACCGCGTCCTTGTACCACAGCGGATCTTCGATCGGCTTTAGCTTGGTTGGCTTGTTCATGCCTTCTCTGTTGTGTTGAGTCACGGGGCAGGGCGCGCCCGCCAGATGGCGTAAGGATGTGCGGGATCAAGCCGAACGTGCTGCATCTTGCCGCGCCAGATCGCGCGGCCACCATTCAGCAGGTCTTCGACTTCCAGCGCGCCGTTGTCGCCAAGGCCCCACTCCCAAAGCGGGGCCTCGAAGTCGGCCTCCTGCACGTTGTGAGGATCGAGGCTGACAGCCACGAGCAGAACGTTGGAGCGGTCCGGCGTGGCCTTAGCATAATACAGGACGGCATCGTTGAAGGCGTTGTGGAAGGTTACACCGAGATGGGTTTGCAGCGCCGGATTGAGGCGCCGGATCTGATTGAGGCGCGTGATCTCGGGGACGATGTTGCCGGGCCGATGCCAGTCCCAGGCGCGAAGTTGGTATTTCTCGGAATTGAGGTACTCTTCCTTTCCCGGCATGGGGGTCGCTTCGCACAGCTCGAACCCGCAATAGACGCCCCAGAGCCCCGAAAGCGTGGCGGCTAGCGCGGCCCGAATCAGGAATCCGGCACGGCCCGAAGTTTGTAGGAAGATCGGGTTGATGTCGGGCGTGTTGACGAAGAAGTGCGGGCGGAAGAAGTCGCGCGGCGCGGTCGTGGAAAGCTCGGTCAGATAGTCCTGCAATTCCTTCTTGGTATTTCGCCACGTGAAGTAGGTGTAGGATTGCGAGAAACCGACCTTCGCCAGACGGTACATCAGCTTCGGGCGGGTAAACGCCTCGGACAGAAATATGGCGTCCGGATACTGCGCGCGCACCTCGGCGATCATCCACTGCCAGAACGGGAAGGGCTTGGTGTGCGGGTTGTCGACGCGGAACAGCCGCACGCCCTCGCCGGCCCAGTGCAGGATCACCTCGCATAGCGCGACCCAGAGATCGGGCACCGCGCCCGGCGCGTAGAAGTCGACGTTGACGATGTCCTCGTATTTCTTCGGCGGGTTCTCCGCGTATTTGATGGTCCCATCCGGCCGCCACGCGAACCAATCCTTGTGCTCGCCGAGCCAGGGGTGGTCGGGCGAGCACTGGATGGCGAAATCGAGCGCCAGTTCCAGCCCGTGCGCCGCGGCGGCGTCGCGCATCCGCCGGAAATCCTCGAGCGTCCCGAGTTGCGGGTGAATCGCATCGTGGCCGCCCTCCGGGGAGCCGATCGCATAGGGGCTGCCCGGATCGTCGGGCGCGGGGCGCAGAGTATTATTGCGCCCTTTGCGGTTCTTCCGCCCGATCGGATGGATCGGCGGAAAATACAGCACGTCGAAGCCCATATCCCGGATACGCGGCAAATGGCGGATCACATCGTCGAACGTGCCGTGCCGGTGCTCGTCATCACTCATCGAGCGCGGGAAAATCTCGTACCAGCTCGCGAATCGCGCACCGATGCGCTCCGCCTGGACCGTCAGCGGCGGGTCGGTGCGAACGGCGAAGGGGCGCGTATCGGCCTCGGCCATCAGCTCCTGCAGTCTCCGGGGAGAGCAGCACGGTCCGCTGCTCGTCCTCCGAAAGGCCGGTCAGCCGATCCGTCAGCGCGTGCAGGAATCCGGCAAGCCGATTGTTCGCCGCCGCCGCGGTGTGCTCGATCAGGTGCAGCCCTTCCTGGATTTCGAGAGAGGTGTTGACCCCTGCGGCGTGCTTCTTAGCGAGTTCGTCGCGCCATGTCGCGAAGGCGTCGCGCCACGCTTCGACCGCATATTCGTAAGTCCCGATAGCCTCCAGCGGAAAGCGGGCGTGCCAACGGTCGTTGCCGAGCGGCCGCATCCGCTGCTCGCGCCATTCCGTCTCCGCCTTGCTGCGCCACAGCAGGGCGACGCTGACCACCTCGTGCCCGTCGGCGATGACGTCCGCCTCGACGTTCAGTGTGTCGCCGGCTGTGCGCTTCACCGGGAACGCCCCGTTGTCGACGCTCGGTGTGACGTTCTCGATCGCCACCCGCGACATCTCGCCCGCGATTTGGGCGCTGTCGCGCAGCGGCGGACGTGGCGAAGCCTCGGGGTGCGCGGCCGCGCCATGCAGCAGGACGACTTCGGCCGCTTCCAGAGTCACTGTATCTCCAGGCGCGAGCCCCGCCCCTCCGGCCGGAAGAAGCGGGGTGAAGCGCCGGAAGAGGCCGCCCGCCGCGGTCAGCAGCCGCGAAGCCGAAGCCGTGCTGCGGCGCCCCGGATTTGTGTTGGCGAGAATCATCATTCCCTGGTGGCCGAAGCGCGGGTCCGCCGCATCGGTACGCAGCACGGCGGTCACGCCCGCACCGGGGCCGGAAAGCAGTCGCGGCGCGCTGCGGGAGGCAGCAACGGGCTCAGCCAGGCGGGCCGCGTTGGCCGCGCTCACGAGCGGGCACACATCGAATGGCGCATTCTCTTGGATCAGCCCCCAGTCCTCGCCGCGTCGCGGGCTGGGTCGAGCGACTGGGCGGCGCCGTATTCAAAGCCCATCGGCATGAGCCAGCCTGGCCCGATGCCGGCCGCAAACAAGAGCGCGCGCCGATACGCCGCAAGCTGTTCCGCCGGGTCGTGCCAGGAACCGAGGAGGCGCGCACCGAACGGCGCTTCTGGCGCCGCGATGACCGGCGCTATGCGGCTGAGCGCGTCCGCCTCTGTCCAGAACCAATCGGCGCGGAAATCCCACCAAGGCAGGGACGAGAACACGAAATCGAGCCCGATGCCCTCGAGTTCCGGCAGGTGGTCGAGCGGCAAGCCTGGAGTCCAGCCGAGCAGCAGGCTTTCGGAAGCGTGCTGGCGCAGGCCCTCCAACGTGCGACGGAGCGCGGCGGAAGGCAGATGCCCGAGCCGGAGGACGCGAAAACCGGCAACTCCCGCCTCCACCCAATCCCGGGCCTGGTCGGCCCACCACTGCCCGAGTTCCGGGAACTCGAGACGCGCGCGGGCGGCCTCGGAGCCGCCATGCCCATGCCGCGGATCGAGGGCGTCCAGGTCCTCGGGCCCGGCGAACAGGTCGGGCCGCTCCCTGGCGGCCACCGAGCCGGCAGCGAGCCGGTCCGGCACAACGTCCAGCAAGAGCCGGAGGTCACGCTGACCGCATTCGCGCGAGAGCCAGTGCAAACCCGCCGCTGCATCGCCGCCCCAGGCCAGCGACGGATGCAACCGCGAGAAGTCGGCCGGAAGGAACAAATCCCCGGTACGCCCGGTCGCGAACGGGGGGGCTATCAGAAGGTAATCGAAGCCGAGACGGGCGGCATGGTCGAGCAGCGGGGGCCAATCCCGTAGGGCTCCGCCGAGGAGGGGATTGACGTAGTAGATCCGCGGGGCAGGCTTGGCGAGTGCCGGTCCTTCTGCCGCCTCCTCGGACGACGTTGGCGCACCCGCGATGTCTTTCGCGCTGAAGTCGAGAGCGGTGATCATGATCCCCCGTGCGGCGTGTGCGAGCCCAAGGACGCCCAGGACCTGACCTGGTTTCATCCGCCGGGACGCCCGGAGGTGCCACGTCGGCGGTCAGGTAATCAACTGGTCAAGTGCCGTGAACGAGCCCGAAGATAAGACTTAGAAGAAAGAGAACCAGGAAGATCCCAAACAGAACGCGGGCAATTCCGGCAGCGGCCGAGGCGATCCCCGTGAAGCCCAGCACCGCCGCGACCAACGCGATCACAAGGAAGACGATGGTCCATTGCAGCATAGGCTCAGCCTCGCATGCGTTTTATGAGCACGGGCAACCTCCCGGACAGGCAGTTGCGACTTTGCCCAGCGCGCTTCAGTCCAGATGCACACCTCCTGTCACGGCCTGGTATGTCGCGATAGCCAGCGTCATCGGCTCGAACGGCTTTGTGATCACGTAGGCGGGCTCCGGCGTCTCGCCTGTCAGCAGCCGCTCGGGGTAGGCGGTGACGAAGATTACCGGCGCGTAGTGCGTCTGCATGATCCGGGCGACGGCATTGGTCCCGTCCCCGCCGGCCCCGAGATTGATGTCGGCCAGGATAAGTCCCGGGCGCGTGCGCCGGGCGATGTCCACGGCGTCCCGCTCGGTGGATGCCACGCCCACCACGCGATGGCCGCAGTTTTCGACGAGCTCCTCGATATCCATCGCGATGATCGGCTCGTCCTCGATGATGAGAACGTCGGTGGCCGCGGCCGCTCGCAGCCGCTCGCGCGCGTCCAGAAGAATTCGTGTCGCCTCCTCGAGCGACACCGCGACGATGGTCGCCGCGTGCTCCACGGAAACTTCCTCGAGAGAGGTGAGCAGCAGCAACTGCCGCTGTTTCGCCGACAGGGAGCCTTGTCCTAGAATTGATTGGCCGCCGTTATCGGCGTCGAAGCGGTGCGTCACCCGTTCATAGAGAGCATGCCGAGGCTCGCGTTCCACATCACTGCTGGCCAACATCTCCTTCAGGCTTTCCGCAACGAGAAGGTCGCCCTGCGACTGGCTGCCGATCAGCGCCCTCGCGTAACGGCGGGCGTAAGGCAGAGCGCGGATCAGCTCTTCGCGACGCATGCTGTTCATCACTCCGAACCCCTCTGCAGCGGTCCAATATAGGCTAGACCTCGCACCTCAATGGACATGCGCATCTGCTCCGAACCAGCTCCCGCTTCCCTGCGCCAGCAGATCACCGAATTGCTGCCCGACTTGCGGGCATTCGCCCGGTTCCTGGTGCGCGACAGGTCGGAGGCGGATGATCTCCTGCAAGAGGCGCTCGTGCGAGCCCTCGGCGCGCTCAAACAATTCCAGGAAGGCACCAGCCTCAAGGCGTGGCTGTTCACGATCCTCCGCAATGCCTTCTACGAGCAGGCCCGCCGCCGCCGTACCGAGATGACAGCGTTGGAGCGAGCTGGCCCCACAGAACAAGCCACGGCGGCGCATCAAGAGAGTGAGGCGGCACTCGGGGACCTTCGCCGCCTGATCTGGACTTTTCCGCCGCTGTTGCGGGAAGCACTGGTGCTCGTCGGCGCACAAGGTCTCGGATACGAGGAGGCGGCGGCCATTTGTCATGTGCCGGTCGGAACCATGAAAGCGCGGGTGTCGCGAGCGCGTGCAAAAATAGCGCTTGCGATGGATGGCGCCGCAGAGACGCCCACCAGGGAGTGAAGCTCGGAAAGGAGCCATAGCGCTTCGGTCCAGGGCAGACAATTTCTAAACCCGTCGCGATCGACAGCCACGCGCATCAAACTCGCGGGAACATCCGCCGAACTATCGCGCCGACCGTATTGCAGCGACGAGCTTGCGTCTATCCGCGACCTGGATGGCTGAATTATGGCCATCGCGCATTCGTGAGCACAGGGATGCAACCTCTCGATCGGCTCGTTCATTGGTCAGACGAGATTTCCAGGAGCATTCCGTCGATGACGCCTCCAGCTAGCTTCCACGACCAGATCATCGCCATTCTCCCCAAGCTCCGCGTGCAGGCCTTGGCGCTGACACGCAACAGAGCGGGCGCGGAGGACCTGGTCCAGGACGCTGTGTGCAACGCCCTGTCCGCGCAGGACAGTTTTATCCCCGGCACGAATTTCGCGGCTTGGATGCACCGCATTCTGCGGAACCGCTTCATCTCGAATCTTCGCAAACGGCGGGACACGACGGACATCGAGGATGTTCCATCCTCTGCGTTCGCCACCGACGCGCCGCATGAGGATCGGCTGGCGCTCAAGGAGCTGGGTCATGCGATGACCCGCCTGCCATCAGATCAGCGTGAGGCGCTGGTGATGGTCGTGGTGCACGGGATGAGCTACGAGGCCCTGGCCGAGGCGACAGGATGCGCGGTTGGGACCGCTAAGAGTCGCGTCTTCCGGGCGCGGCGGCAACTTGAGGCTTGGCTGCTCGGCGAACGCGGCGAGCGGGTGGGTTCCCGGCCCGGCCTTCGCGTGGAGCGGGAGCATGAAGGCCAGTCGCATGGGTTGAGCAACATCTCTCCCTGAACACGCCGGCCACCCTAACAGCTCTGCGGTGGGCCAATCATTGGCCCGCCGCGATGCAGGTTCCGCCGGAATGAAACACCTCGCGATGGCGCAGCGGAAGGATAAACCGGTCCCGGCCAGGCCGCCGAAAGAGCGGAAGGCCGAGTTCGCGTTCGATCTTTGGTTGCAGCGAGGCCTGCACCAACTGTTCGACGACGTGGCCCAAGAGCCTGTTCCCGAGGAGCTGCTCCGGCTGATCGAAGAAGACCGCGAGGACCGCAAAAAATGAGGACTCCGCGCGCGCCGAGGTCATGACGAGGGCCGGCACGCGCAGGTTGGATCTGCTCGGCTCAGTCCGAGCAAGGCTGATGGCGCTGCTTGCTATTGCCGCCATTCCCCTCGTCGCGATGGCGGCTCTCGTCGCCTGGCAAAACTACGAAATGACGATTGCGCGAGCCATGCAGACCGTGGTTCTGGCCCGCGAAACGGCGAGCGCCCGGCACGAAGCCGCGCTGGAAGGCGTGCGGCAGATGCTGGCGGCCGTATCGCAGGCCAGCGCCGCCCGCACCGATCGGACGGACCTGTGCGACGGGTTTCTGGCCGACATCCTCGCACTCAATCGCGAGCATTATGCCAACCTGATCGTGCTCGGGGCCGATGGCGGCATCAGATGCAGCGCCGTTCCATTCGCGGGGGACGCATCGTCGGGATCGGTACGCTTCGGAAGCGTGGTTTCAGAGGGTCCGGACCGAGCACATTCTGGCAATCGGGCCGGTCCGCAGCGCGACAGCAGGGGTCGGACAAGTGCTGGTCGTCGCCTATCCGATCATGGAAAATTCGCAGTTCCTGGGCGCGGTGGCGACGAGTTTGAACATGGACTGGTTCGCCAGCCAGTCATCGGCAAAGGAGAACGGACTCGGTCCGGTCGCTTTATGGCTCGGGGTTCCAGGGGGCAAGCTGATGCCGGTCGGCTCATCCCCGGAGGACGCATTGCCGCCTCCTGCCACTCTGGCCGCTCTGCTCGAAGGCTCGGCAGGGGTGAGTGAGGCGGACTTGCGCGGAGGTCGGAAATACGCGTACGCGGTCGCTCAGCTTCCGGACGGATTGGAGCTGCTGGCGGGCTATGACGCGAGTGCGGAAATCGCGCACGGACGCGCCGTTCTGCTCTCGCGTTTCATTGAACTCGCGCTCCTGCTGTTGGCTGGCATGGTTGCCGTCGCGATCGGCGTACACCTCGCCGTCGTGCAGCCGCTGAAGCGTCTGACTCATGCGGTGCGGCGATGGCGGGGAGGAGGCCCATTTGCTCCCGGTAGTCTCGCCGGGGTGCCGGGCGAGGTCGCGGAACTGTCCAACGCCTTCGCCCAGGCGACCGGGGCTCTCGCCGAGCGAGAGGGACAACTGCGCAGCGCCGTAGCGAACCAGGATCTCCTGATGCAAGAGATCCATCACCGGGTGAAGAACAATCTGCAGATCGTCGCGAGCATGCTGAATTTGCAAGCAAGCCGCATCCGGCTGCCCGAAGCCAAAGCCGAGTTCCAGGCCGCGCGTGACCGCATCCGGGCTCTGGCGACGCTGCATCGCCACCTGTACCGCGAGGGCGAGCTGCACACCATAAACATGCAGAGCTTCCTCACCGAGCTCTGTGGGCAGCTGTTCCAGGCGATGGGCGAGACGGAAGGCGAACGCATCGACCTTGAGATCGACGCGTCCGAGCTGCAGATGTCGAGCGATCAGGCTGTTCCGCTGGCGCTGATCGTGACGGAGGCGGTCAGCAATGCAGTAAAATACGCCTTTCCGGGTGGCAGCCGTGGCAAGGTCTCCGTGCGACTCGCGGCCGATTCGAATGCGGCGCATCTGGTCATCGAGGATAACGGAGTGGGTATTCGGTCGGGCCGACCCGAGACGGAGACAGGGATTCGGGACGGAATTGGCATGCAGCTCATTCAGGGCTTCGCCCGCCAGCTAGGCGCGTCGCTCACCCTGGAGGAAGGGAGGGGGACCTGCTACAAGGCTGATATTCCGCTGCGTAGGCCCGCTCGCGCGAGCGAGGACCCGATCCACGAGGAAGCTGCCGCGTCGAAATGAATTTTATCGTGTTTCGCATGGTTAAGCCGGAAGGTTGGCGGCTTAGCTGGTGCTGATCGAGCCGAATCTCGTCCAGACGCTCACGGCATGGCGGCGGCATTTGCACGCTCACCCAGAGCTTTCCCTTCAGGAGAAGGAGACTTCGGCCTTCGTCGCCGCCAAGCTCACCGAGCTTGGATTGCCGTTCGTGACGGGGGTCGGCGGTTACGGAGTTGTGGCGACGCTCAGCCGTGCGGGAAGTGGCGGCAGCGTCGGGTTGCGGGCGGACATGGACGCCCTCCCCTTTGTGGAGATGACCGGGCTCCCATACGCGTCCACCCGCACCGGCGTGATGCACGCCTGCGGCCATGAC
Source organism: uncultured Alphaproteobacteria bacterium (assembly GCA_963808965.1). Lineage (GTDB taxonomy): Bacteria > Pseudomonadota > Alphaproteobacteria > Acetobacterales > Acetobacteraceae > CAWEHU01. The sequence continues at coordinate 23,095 of CAWEHU010000012.1, read as the reverse complement.
GGGCATACGACCGCACTGTTAGGCGCCGCGGCGCTGCTTGCATCCGATCCGTCCTGGAGCGGGACGGTGCAGCTCGTGTTCCAGCCCGCGGAGGAGGGCGCCGGGGGCGCGCGATCCATGATCGCGGACGGATTGTTCGAGCGATTCCCGATGGAGCGGATTTTTGGCTTCCACAACTGGCCGGGGATCGAAGCCGGCACGGTCATGGTGCATGAAGGACCGGTGATGGCGGCGGGCGCGCGGATCACCATCACGCTCAACGGCCATGCAGGCCATGCCGGGCTGCCGCACTTGGCCCGTGATCCTATGCTGGCCGCGGCTCACCTGGTCGTCGCGCTGCAATCCGTCGTTTCGCGCAATGTCGATCCGCTCGACAGTGCGGTTGTATCCATTTGCACGATGGAAGCCGGATTCGCGCCAAATCAGATCCCGGAACGGTCGGTGATCACAGGCACTATGCGCACGCTGCGGAACGAAGTGCGCGAGGTCGTCGAGCAGGGTATTCGTCGCGTGGCCGAGGGCGTCGCCCAGACATTCGGGATGCGTGCTGAAGTGGAGATCCGGCCCGGCGTAACTGTGACCGCAAACCATGCGGCCGAAGCGGGCCTTGCTGCGCAAGCCGCGGCAAATGCCGGACTACCGGTGCGCCGCGATCTGCCGCCCGCGATGACTGGCGAAGATTTCGGCTGGTATCTGCAGGAGAAGCCCGGCGCTTTCGTCTGGATCGGCAACGGCGCAGCCACACCGCAGAACGCCCTGCACAATCCCGGCTATGACTTCAACGACGCAATTCTTCCGGCGGCAGCGGCGTATTTCGTCGCGGTGGCGAAGCGAGCACTTGGGGCTTCCGGCGTTCCAGCGTGATCGTATTGTTCGTGTGATGCCTGGTGCGGCAGCCTGCCCGAAGCGGGCGGGATCAAGATAAGGAGTAGGGCGGCCTCGAATAGCCCGCGGGAGAAAAGGTGAAGACCTCGCAGCCCTCCTTGGTCACCCCCACCATGTGCTCGAACTGGGCGGACAAACTGCGGTCTCGTGTCACCGCTGTCCAACCGTCGTCCAGCACCTTCACCTCCGGCCGGCCGGCGTTCACCATCGGCTCGATGGTGAAGAACATGCCGGGACGGAGCGTCGGTCCCTCCCCCGCCCGACCGAAATGCAGAATGTTCGGCGGCTCGTGGAAACGCCGGCCGATACCGTGGCCGCAGAAGTCGCGCACCACGCTGAAGCGGCGGCTCTCGACGTAGGACTGGATCGCGTGGCCGATATCTCCGAGCGTGGCGCCAGGCCGGACCGTCTCGACCCCGCGCATCATCGCCTCGTGGGTGACGTCGATGAGGTTGCGAGCGCGGGTCGAAGGTGTGCCGGCCACGTACATGCGGGAACTGTCGCCGTGCCAGCCATCCAAGATCACGGTGACGTCGATGTTCAATATGTCGCCATCCTCGAGCCGGCGCTCGCCGGGGATGCCGTGACAGACCACGTGATTGATCGATGTGCAAATCGACTTCGGATAGCCGCGGTAATTCAGCGGCGCGGGAACGGCGCCGTGGGCGAGGATGAAGTCATGACACAGCAGATCGAGCGCCCCGGTCGACACCCCAGGGCGGACCTCCGCCGTGATCATGTCCAGGGTCTCGGCGGCGAGGCGGCCAGCGGCACGCATTCCGGCAAAATCCTCGGGCGGATAGATCGTAATGCGTCGGGCCTCGGCGCCGCCGTCCATGTCCTCGCTCCGTCCGGCTCGTCGCGAGGGCCGGCTTCTTGCCCCGCTCGTCCTCTGCACGCTGGCTGCACTCCCAGGCTGCGCGAACATGCGCAACAGAGCGGCGGTTCGCAAGCGTGGGAGATGCAAAGGTGGCGTGCGGCTCTGACGTCGTGGTCAAGACTGGATTGGAGCCGTGTCCTAGCGGCTCGCGAGCTGGCCCGATTCGGGGCGGAGCACGAAACACGCGGTCTTTTTGCGGGCCAGTGCGGCACAGGCGCCTTGCGCCTCGGCAGCGTTCAGGCCGCCGACCTGCGCCCGCCAGGCCGACCGGCCGTGGATAGAGATCGACTCGACCCGAACCTCTCCGCCATCGGTAAATCGCCGGGCGGCATGTGCAGCCTCCCGCGCGGTCTTGTCGGTCGCGAAGGTTCCGACCTGAACGCCCCATCGCGATGCTTGCGGGCTCGGGCGCATCCGGGGCTGCAGCACCTCGGCGACTCGTGGGACGCTGCGGGCCGGGAAGTTCAACGAAGCCGCCTGCGCCGTCGGTATGAAAGCCGGCATCCTGCTGGCGACCTGAATGCTCCGGCGGCCTTCTGACGGAACGTCCATCCGATCAAACGCCTGGTCGAGCAGGGCGGCCATGTGCAAATCCCGTTCGCCATTCGACCCTGCCCCCAGCACGACCCCGATGAGGCGGATCCCGCTGTGCACGGCCGAGGTGACGAGGTTGTGGCCGGACGCCTCGATCCAGCCCGTTTTCATCCCGTCCGCGCCCGGGTAGGTCTGCAGCATGCGGTCGTGATTGAGGATGACGCGCCCGTGGAACACGAAACTCGGCGCGCTGAAATACCCGTAATAGCCTGGGAAATCGTTGACGAGATGACGGCCGAGGACGGCCAAATCCCGCGCTGTCGTGATCTGGTCCGGGTCGGGGAGACCGGAGGCGTTACGGAAGACCGAGTGGGACATGCCGAGGGCGCGGGCTCGCAGCGTCATCATCTGGCCGAACCGGTCCTCGTCGCCACCCAGCATCTCCGCCAATGCCGCGGCGGCGTCGTTGGCGGACTTGGTCACGAGGCCGAGGATCGCTTCCTCCACGCTCAGCCGGGTTCCTGGGACCAGTCCGAGCTTGGAGGGCGACATCGAAGCCGCGTGAGCCGATACGGGAACCGTGTCGTTGAGGGACACCCGGCGGTCCCGTAGGGCCTCGAACGTCATATAGAGTGTCATCAGCTTGGTCAGGCTCGCCGGATAGCGGGGCTCGTCCGCGTTCACGGCGGAGAGGACGGATCCCGTTCCCGCATCGATCACGATGGAGCTGTAGCGCTCCGAGCCGACCTGAGCCCGCGCCGAGGCAGCGGAGGCGCAGAGTAGGGCCACCCCCGCGAGGGTGGAGAGGACAGCTGAAAAGACGGTGCGACCAAGGATCCGAGTTACACGCATCGCTGTCCTTCCACCCGTGCAGAGCTGGACCTTAGAAGTGCAACGCCGATCCTGTCCAGCCAATTTGGTGCAGAAAGCTTAAAAATCTTAACGGGTTATGCACCGATCCTTCGCAAGGGTCGGTGCGGAGGGAAGGCCGAATTGGGTGTTGCAGTGCACAAAAATCTGCTTGCTCCGCGCCCGGTCAGTCCTTATGTTCCGCCTCGTGCTGCAGCGCAGCAAAAAGAGGGGACCGGCGGCAAGGACGGCAGGCCGCATTCTGGGTTTCTTGGGCTGACAGACCGGCCGTCCGGTAAAGGAGTAGAAAAATGGACACGAACGTAAAGAGCAAGACTACGGAAGCGGTAACCGGGGCGAGCAACGCGGCTGTGGCGTCGGCGAACCGGAACGTCGATCAGACGGTCACCACTCTGAAGGACGGCATGGCCCAGGCAACTGCCGGGTTCGAGAAGACGCAGGCGAAAGTCAAGGAAGGTTTGGAGCAGGTCATGAAGACAGCGGAAGAGCTGGTGCAGTTCAGCCAGGGTAACGTCGAGGCGTTCGTCAAGTCCGGCCAGATTTGGGCGGAAGGCGTTCAGAACATCGGCAAGCAGGTGGCGACCTCGGCCCAGACCTCGGTTGAGCAGAACCTTTCCACCCTCCGCGCCCTGACCAACGTGCGCTCCGTGAAGGAGGCGATCGACCTCCAGGCCAACCTGGCTCGCTCCTCCGTGGAGAAGGCGATCTCCGACAGCGGCCGCCTGGCCGACGCCTCGGTGAAGCTTGCCGAGCGGGCGCTCGCTCCGCTGACCGCTCGCGTGACGCTCGCGGTCGAGAAGTTCGCGAAGCCGGCTGTCTAACGGCCGACGTCGTCGCGACGGGGCTGTCCGCCTGCCTCCTCCCCCCGCGGGCAGCCCCGACTTCAGCAAAGGCCCGGGTCACTTACCCGGGCCTTTTTGCGTGAGACGGGGCCCGGCCCGCGCATCCTGCCCGCCCGGGATACGTATCTTTAGCGTCTATGCTCTTTTATCAGCGCCGCCGCATCCGATATGGTTCGGGCTTTACGGACGATTGGCGCGGTGATGATGGTCAGGCTGCCCAGGTAGACGAAGATGAGCGAGAACGACAAGCGCGGCGGCAACGAGGCACCGAACACAGGCGTCGTGGTCAAGGCGCGCCCGAAGACCCGCAAGCCGGCCATGTACAAGGTTTTGATGCTGAACGACGACTACACGCCGATGGAGTTCGTGGTCCACGTTTTGGAACGTTTTTTCCAGAAATCCCGCGAGGAGGCCACCCGCATCATGCTTCACGTGCATCGGCGCGGCGTCGGCGTTTGCGGCGTATATACCTATGAAGTCGCCGAGACCAAAGTGACGCAGGTCATGGACCTCGCCCGGCAAAATCAGCATCCCTTGCAATGCACAATCGAGAAAGAATGATTTCGAGCAGGGTGGAAGGCAGCTTCGCTTGGAACGTTCGTCTTTTGGTTACCGGTTTACCCGCCTATCCGGGGCGCTTCGAGCGGCCGAGAGCGGCTTCTCGTCCCGATCTCCGGCACATGTGCCTTAGGAGCGCCGCCCATGCTCTCTCGTAATCTGGAACAGACGCTGCATCGCGCTCTCTCGCTCGCGAGCGAACGCCGCCACGAATACGCGACTCTCGAGCATCTCCTGCTCGGGCTCGCCGACGACAACGACGCCGCGACGGTCCTCCGCGCTTGCGGGGTCGATCTCGACAAGCTGCGCTCCGATCTCGGCGAGTTTCTGGACAAGGACCTCTCGGGCCTGGCGACCGACCGCCCGGGCGATCCGAAGCCCACCGCGGGGTTCCAGCGCGTGGTGCAGCGCGCCGCGATCCACGTCCAGTCCTCCGGCCGCGACGAGGTGACTGGGGCGAATGTGCTGGTCGCTCTGTTCAGCGAGCGCGAGAGCCATGCTGTTTACTTCCTGCAGCTCCAGGACATGACGCGGCTGGACGCGGTGAACTTCATCAGCCACGGCATCGCCAAGGCGCCCGGCCGCTCCCAGCAGCGTCCCGTACAGGGCTCCGCCCAGCACCCGGAAGGGGGTCATGAGCAGGAGCGGGACGAGAAGCCGAGCCGCCGGAGCCAGGACGCGCTCTCGAACTACTGTGTCAACCTGAACAAGAAGGCGAGTGCCGGAAAGATCGACCCGCTGATCGGGCGTGAGTTGGAAATCGAGCGCACCATCCAGATCCTCTGCCGCCGGACCAAGAACAACCCGCTCTATGTGGGCGATCCCGGGGTCGGCAAGACGGCGATCGCGGAAGGACTGGCGAAGCGAATTGTCGAGGGTGACGTACCGGAAGTTCTGGCCAAATCGACCATTTTCGCCCTCGACATGGGCGCGCTCCTGGCCGGCACCCGTTACCGGGGCGACTTCGAGGAGCGGCTGAAAGCGGTCGTCTCGGAGCTGGAGAACCAGCCCGGCGCGGTGCTGTTCATCGACGAGATCCATACGGTCATCGGCGCGGGCGCGACCAGCGGCGGTGCCATGGACGCTTCCAACCTGCTCAAACCTGCTCTCGCTTCCGGCACGCTACGGTGCATCGGCAGCACGACCTACAAGGAGTTCCGGAATTACTTCGAGAAGGACCGGGCGTTGGTCCGCCGCTTCCAGAAGATCGACGTGAATGAGCCCTCGATCGAAGACGCGGTGAAGATTCTGCGCGGGCTCAAGGCGAACTACGAGAAGCATCATAAGGTCCGCTATACGGACGAGGCGATCCGGGCCTCTGTCGAGCTCGCGGCGAAGTACATCAATGACCGCAAGCTGCCCGACAAGGCGATCGACGTGATCGACGAGGTGGGCGCGAGCAGGATGCTGCTTCCTGAGCACAAGCGCCGCAAGACCGTGACCTTGCGTGACGTCGAGGAGATCGTAGCCAAGATCGCCCGCATTCCGCCCAAATCGGTCTCGGCCGACGACAAGGAGACGCTCAGGAATCTCGAGCGCGACCTCAAGGCGATGGTGTTCGGCCAGGATCGCGCGATCGACGCGCTATCTGCGGCGATCAAGCTGTCCCGCGCCGGTTTGCGCGACCCGGAGAAGCCGATCGGCAACTACCTGTTCAGCGGTCCGACGGGCGTGGGCAAAACCGAGGTGGCGCGCCAGCTCGCCGCGACTTTGGGCATCGAGCTGATCCGCTTCGACATGTCCGAGTACATGGAGCGGCACAGTGTTTCCCGGCTGATCGGTGCCCCGCCCGGCTATGTCGGCTTTGACCAGGGCGGGCTGCTGACCGATGCGATCGACCAGCACCCGCATGCGGTACTCCTGCTCGACGAGATCGAGAAGGCGCATCCGGACCTGTTCAACATCCTCCTGCAGGTCATGGATCATGGGAAGCTGACCGATCACAACGGCAAGACGGTCGATTTCCGCAACGTGATCCTCATCATGACAACGAATGCGGGCGCCTCGGATTTGGCGAAGGAGACGATCGGCTTCGCCCGCGATACCCGTGAGGGCGAAGACACGGACGCGATCAAGCGCCTGTTCACCCCCGAATTCCGCAACCGGCTCGATGCGGTGGTCGCGTTCTCGGGTCTCACTCCGGAGATCGTGGGCCGGGTGGTCGAGAAGTTCGTGATGCAGCTGGAGGCGCAGCTCGCGGATCGCAACGTGACCATAGAGCTTTCCTCAGCCGCCAAGGAGTGGCTCGCCGAGCGCGGCTACGACCGGCTTTACGGCGCTCGTCCGCTCGCGCGCGTTATCCAGGAGCACATCAAGAAGGCGCTGGCCGAGGAGCTGCTGTTTGGCAAGCTGGTCAAGGGCGGCTCGGTCAAGGTCACGTTGAAGGAAGGCAAGCTCGATTTCGAGATGATCGAAGCGGCACCTCCCGCGCTGCCGAAGCCGGATGACGAGGAGGGCGCGCCGGACAAGGAGCAAGAGGTGGTTGAGTAACCCTCACCATCCTGGGTGATCCGCTAGTTTTCCTCCGGTCGGTCGGGCATCCCTCCGAAGGGCGTGGCAGGTATGTTCCATCCGCGCCAAACGCTCACCATGCGGACGGTGAATATCACGATGATCGCGGCAACGCGCGAGGGCACGGCCGGGGCCTGTAGGTACTGCGCCAGAATTGTGATTGCAGCTCCGAGCAAGGCGGCTGAAGCGTAGACCTCCCGGCGAAGAACCATGGGAATCTCCCCGGCCAGCACGTCGCGGATCGCGCCACCTCCTGCGCCGGTTAGCGTCCCGAGGAGGGCCGCGGGAACGGGACCGAGTTCCGCGTCGAGCGCGGCTGTTGTGCCGCTGACGGTGAACAGCGCCAGTCCGAGTGCATCGAAAAGCCGAAGCGGCCGCAACCACCCGGCGATTCGCTCGCCGCTGCCGAACACGACGGCGCCCGCCGAGGCAGCAGCCAGGAGATAACGCCAATCCCGGAGGGTGGCGGGTGGCGTCCGGCCGAGCAGCAGGTCACGAAGTATCCCACCGCCAAGCGCGGCGACAATGGCCAGCACGAGAATGCCGAACAGGTCCATTCGCTTGCGAACGGCGAGTATTCCTCCGCTCACTCCAAAGACGAAGGTGCCGATCAGATTAAGGGAAAGCAGGCCCACAAGACGCTCCCCTAGGTGATGGGAACCCGGCGGCTCGGATCACCATAGCCGGGTTGGAACGCAGGAACGTCCATGCAAACATCCCCGCTCGATACAACCTGGAGCATTGCGGGCCGAGCCGCTAGGAGGCCGTGTTGAGCACCAACGTCCCACTCTCTCCGCCGGAAGTAACCGACCAGCAGGACATCTCGGCGAAGCGGGTGCGGAAGTTCATCGAACGCTACCGCGTCATCGATGGCGCGAAGTTCCGCCTGAAGGACTATGACCCGGACGACGCGGCCGGAGGTCTCCTCGACAAGGCTGAGGCCCGCGTGCTGCTTGCGGGTGGCGTCAAGCTCCTGAGCGAGCATCAGGCCAAGCTTTATGCCCAGAACCGATGGGCGCTGCTGTGCTGCTTTCAGGCGATGGACGCGGGCGGCAAGGATAGTTTGATCAAGCACGTCATGTCGGGGGTGAATCCCCAGGGCGTGCAGGTCACCAGCTTCAAACCGCCCGGTCCCGAGGACCTGAAGTCACGATTTCCTCTGGCGGATCAACCGGGCGCTACCTGAGCGGGGCCGAATTGGCATCTTCAATCGAAGCCATTATGAGGAGGTGCTCATCGTCCGTGTTCATCCCGAGCTGCTCGAAAAGCAGAGGCTGCCCGAGCGGCTCGTCACGAAACACATCTGGGAGGAGCGGCTCGAAGCCATCGCTGCCTATGAGCGGTACCTCGCCCGGCAGGGCTTCGTGATCCTGAAATTTTTTCTTCACTTGTCAAAACAGGAGCAGAAACGCCGGTTCGTCAGCCGCCTCGAGGAGCCTCAGAAGCACTGGAAATTTGACGCCGGAGATCTGAAGGAACGCGGGTTCTGGGACGACTACATGCTGGCCTACGAGGAAGCGATCGCCGCGACCGCCGCACCGCACGCGCCGTGGTTCGTCGTTCCCGCGGACCATAAATGGTTTACGCGGCTTGTCGTCGTGGCGGCGCTCAATGAGGCGCTCGGCAGACTGGACCTGAGCTTGCCGAAGCTGGATTTGGGTGCGCGCGCGGCGTTGGAAGAGGCCAAGCGCCAGCTGGAGGGCGAATTGTAAAGTGAGCCGACACCTGGAGTGCAGTTGCCATTTAAGTTGTCCAACAGAATAGAAATCAGAGCATTCGCAACCTGGATTGCGCTGCCGCTTGGAGTTGGGCAGTGTGCCCCGCATGGACGCCTCGGACCTCCGATTTTTCGAGGCCGTAGCCCGCCTCGGTGGGATGAATTGCGCGGCCGCCGAACTGAACACCGTGCAGTCCAACGTCACGGCTCGCATTCGTCTGCTGGAAGAGCAGCTCGGCGTTCCGCTGTTCCACCGCCATAGTCGTGGCGTTGACTTGACGCCGGCCGGCGAGCGGCTGCTTCCTTACGCGCATCGGGTGGCCCGGCTGCTTGAAGAGGCGCGGCGCGCGGCCGAGGACGACGGCACGCCGAAAGGCCTGCTTACGCTCGGTTCCCTGGAAACCACCGCCGCCCTGCGGCTTTCGCCAATTCTGGCCGGCTACGCAGCCATGTTCCCGGCAGTCGATCTGGTGCTGCGGACCGGGACCACCTGCGAGCTGATCGACGCCGTACTGCATCATCGGGTCGAAGGTGCCTTCGTGTGCGGTCCGGTGAACCATCCCGATCTGCAACAGGAGACGATCTTCCGCGAGGAGTTGGCGCTCGCTACCTCGCCTGGCGCGCGCGGGCTCGATGCGCTCACGAAATTGGGCGAGGTGAAGATCATCGTGCTGCGTGCGGGCTGCTCGTATCGCGAGCGGCTGGAGCAGATCCTGGCCCGGCGCGGGATCGTCGGCCTTCGCCAACTCGAGTTCGGCACCATCGAAGCCATCGTCGGCTGCGTCTCCGCCGGACTCGGCATCACGCTGATGCCCCGCGGCATTCTTGCCGCCGCGGAGCGCGCGGGCCGGCTCGCCTTGCATGCTCTGCCCGCGGCGGAAGCCGAGGTCGAGACCCAGTTCATCCAGCGCCGCGACGCGTTCGTCTCCAGCCCGCTCATCGCCTTCCTCCAGCACGCCCGACCGGCGCTCATCCAGGCCGCGGCCGAGTAGGCCCTATCTGTCATTGCGATAGGCACTATCAGGCAAAAGCGTTTCTCCAGCCCGCGGCGCCCATCTAGCTTCCGCCCGATCGAGAACGGAGATCGGGAATGCCGGCGATGGCCGCGGTCATGACCGGAAATGCGATTAGCGTCTGGCGTGCGACGCTCTCGGGCCTCTGCGCCAGCCTGGTAGGCGTCGGGCTCGCGCGCTTCGCTTACACGCCGCTGATTCCGGCGCTGATCGCAGCGGGCTGGTTCACCCCGGCGGAGGCGGCGTATCTCGGCGCAGCCAATCTCGGCGGCTATCTCGCGGGGGCGCTGCTCGGTCGCCGCATCGCAGGGCCGCTCGGCGCGCGGCTCACTCTGCGGGGCATGATGGTGCTGGCCGCGGCCGCGTTCTTCGCCTGCGCCTCCCCGGTCTCGTTCGCATGGTTCTTCGTCTGGCGCTTCGCGGCCGGACTATCGGGCGGCGTGCTGATGGTACTCGCCGCGCCCACGATCCTGCCGCATGTGCCGCCGGGGCGGCGCGGGCTCGCCGGCGGCGCGATTTTCACCGGAGTCGGTATCGGCATCGCCCTCTCCGGGACGCTCGTGCCGCTCCTGCTCCGGCGCCGGATTGGCTGAGACGTGGTGCGGCCTCGGGGCGCTCGCGCTGGTGCTGACGCTGGTTGCCTGGACCGGCTGGCCAGCCGATACGGCGCGACCCGCGAAAAACGCAGGCCGGGCGGGCACACCCGCGAGTGCATCGGCACTACGTTCGCTCTACGCCGAGTACGCGCTGAACGCGATCGGCGCGGTGCCGCACATGGTGTTCCTGGTCGACTTCGTCGCACGCGGGCTTGGGCGCGGGCTCGAAACCGGGGCGTTCTACTGGCTCATTTTCGGCCTGGGCGCCATGGCGGGCGCACTCCTGGCCGGCAATGCCGCCGACCGGATCGGCTTTCGCGCCATGCTGCGGCTCGCCTTTGTCATTCAGGCGGCGGCGATCGCCGTGCTCGCGGTCGCGCCCCAGCCCTACGCTCTCGGCGCAGCCAGCCTGATCCTCGGGGCATTCGTGCCCGGCGTCGTCCCGCTGGTCCTCGGCCGCGTGCATGAGCTGGTCCCGCATGACACCGCCGCCCAGCAGACCGCTTGGAGCCGAGCCACCACGGCATTCGCGGTGGGACAGGCGGCGGCGGCGTATGGGTTCTCCTTCCTGTTCGCGAAAGGCAGCGGCTACCCGACCCTGTTTGCTCTCGGCGTGGGCGCGATGCTGCTCGCGTTCCTGATCGACCTCGTTTCCGCCCGCTCAAGAAGGACCTGACCATGCCGCTCCGCACCGCGCTGACGCAACGGCTCGATCTTGCGAACCCGGTGATCCAGGCGCCGATGGGCGGCGCCACCACCACGGCTCTGACCGCCTCGGTATCGGAAGCTGGCGGCCTTGGCTTCATCGCCGCCGCCTATCTTTCAGCCGAGCAGATCGCGAACGAAGCGCGAGCGGTACGCGCGCGGACCACGCGGCCATACGGCATCAACATCTTCGCCCCGGTTCCCGCGCCGGAGGCTCCGTCCAACCCCGCTGTCGCACTGGACCGCGCCGCTCCGTTCTTCGCCGAGCTGGGCCTGCCGCCGCCCGTGCTGCCCGCGCTCCCGGCCGATACTTTCGATGCCCGGGTAGAGGCGGTGCTCGACAGCGGGGCGGCGGTGTTCAGCTTCACCTTCGGCCTGTTGTCTGCCGAGGCCGTCACGGCGGCCAAAGCCCGGGGAATGCTGGTGGTCGGCACCGCCACCACAGTCGAGGAGGCGGTGCTGCTGGAACGGAGCGGCTGCGACGCCGTGGTCGCCCAGGGCAGCGAGGCCGGGGCGCATCGCGGGACTTTCGCCTCACCGTTCGAGGCGGCGATGGTCGGCACGATCGCGCTGGTGCCGCAGGCCGTGGATGCCGTGGGCATTCCCGTGATCGCGTCCGGAGGCATCATGGATGGGCGGGGGCTCGCGGCGGCGCTGGCACTTGGCGCGTGTGCGGTGCAGGCGGGTACGGCCTTCCTCACCTGCGACGAGGCCGGCATCCCGGATTCCTACAAGCAGGCCATCCTGACCGCGCGGGCCGAGCAGACGCGCCTGACCCGCGCCTTCTCCGGCCGCCCGGCGCGGGGCATCGTCAACCGGTTCATGGAAACCGTGGAGCCGGGCGGCGCCACCGACGCGATCCTGCCCTACCCGCTCCAGAATACGTTGACCCGCGCCATGCGCAACGAAGCCAGCAAGCGGGATCGCGCCGAATACCTCTCGCTCTGGGCCGGCCAGGGGGCGAGCCTCGCCCGCCGCGAACGGGCGGCGGAGTTGGTCGCGCGTTTCGTGCGCGAGGCGGAGGCAGTGATCGCGGGCTTGGCCGCCGGGGGATGACAGGGCGGCGTAGCGCGCTGCGTTCCCGTTCTCCTATGCTGGCGCGATGACTGTGTTGGCCCGTTCCCGCATGACATCGGACGAGTTCATCGCCTGGGCGATGACGCGTCCCGAAGGCGAGCGATACGAACTGGTGGCCGGAGAGGTCGTCGCGATGGCCCCGGAAACTGCGGCTCACGCAAGGGTGAAATTCCGTGTGGCCCGCCTCCTCGCCGAGGCAATCGAGGCGGCTCGCCTCCCCTGCGAGGTCTTTACCGACGGGATGGCGGTGCGGATCGACGGCGACGTCGTCTATGAGCCGGACGCACTCGTCCGCTGCGGAACGCCCGTGCCGGACAAGGCGGTTCAGATCGGCGATCCGCTGATCGTTGTAGAGGTCCTCTCGCCCTCAACGCGGGCGCGCGACGCGGGCGCCAAACTGGACGACTATTTCCGGCTTCCCTCCACGCGGCATTATCTGATCGTCAAGACCGAGAGCCGGAGCGTCATTCATCACGCACGCGACGGCGCCGGCCGGATCGAAACCCGGATCATCGAAGATGGTCCGGTCCTCCTGGACCCGCCTGGGATCGAGCTCATCGGCATCTTCTCGCGGTAAATCCACGCGAACCAGCGTCGGCGGGGGTCGGCTCGAACGGCCGTAGGACGCGAGCCCCCTTAGAGCCTTTGCCGCTTGGCAGCCGCCAAGCTATGCGACAGGCTACCGATTGCTGGAGCGGGGAGAACACAGATGGCTGACACGTCCGGTATGTATGAAACGGGTCTGGATCGCACCCCGGCCAATTATGTGCCGCTTTCTCCGCTCTCGTTTCTCACCCGGGCGGCCCGCATCTACGGCCCGCGCACCGCGGTCATTCACGGCGACCGCCGTTACACATACACCCAGTTTTCCGAACGCTGCCGTCGCCTTGCCTCCGCGTTGCAGAAAAGGGGCATCGGCAAGGGCGACACCGTCGCCATCATGGCGCCCAACGTTCCGGAGATGATCGAAGCGCATTACGGAGTGCCGATGCTGGGCGCGGTGCTGTGCTCCATCAACATCCGTCTCGACGCGCCGGCGGTCGCCTTCATCCTCGAACACTCCAACACGCGCGTCCTGCTGACCGACCGCGAGTTCAGCTCCGTCGTCTCCAAGGCGCTGGCCACCGTCCCGGAGAAACCCATCGTCATCGACATCGACGACGTGCTCGCCGACTCGGGCGAGAAGATCGGTGAAATGGACTATGAGGCCTTCCTCGCGACCGGCGATCCCGATCATCCGGTGATCCTCCCGAGCGACGAGTGGGAGGCGATCGCGCTCAACTACACGTCCGGCACCACCGGCGATCCGAAAGGCGTCGTGCTGCACCATCGCGGCGCATTCCTGAACGCGACGGGAAATGCGCTCGCTTTCCAGCTCTCGCCGCAAAGCGTCTATCTCTGGACGTTGCCGATGTTCCACTGCAACGGCTGGACGTATAGCTGGGCCGTGACGCTGGTGGGCGGCACCCATGTCTGCCTGCGCCGGGTCGATCCGGCTGAAATCTTCGCCTCCATCGCCGAGAACGGCGTGACGCATATGTGCGCAGCACCCATCGTGCTCAGCATGATGATTTACGCGCCCGAGGAAGCGCGGCGCAGTTTCGACCACAAGGTGCAGCTCGCGACGGGAGGCGCCGCGCCGCCGAGCTCCGTCATCGCCGCGATGGAGCGGATGGGCTTCACCATCACGCATCTCTACGGGCTGACCGAAAGCTACGGACCGGCCACGATCTGCATGTGGCAGCCGGGGCTCGACGAAATGCCGCTCGCCGAAAAGGCGGCGTTCATGTCCCGCCAAGGGGTGAATCACCCGATGGTGGAGCAAGCGGCGGTGATCGATACGAACACGCTGGCTCCCGTCCCGGCGGACGGCGCGACGATGGGCGAGCTTGTGATTCGCAGCAACACGGTGATGAAGGGCTATCTCAAGAACCCGCACGCGACGGAAGAAGCGTTCCAGGGTGGCTGGTTCCATACCGGCGATCTCGCGGTGATGCACCCGGACGGCTATGTGGAGCTGAAGGACCGCGCCAAGGACATCATCATCTCCGGTGGCGAGAACATCAGCACGCTCGAGGTCGAGGAGGTTCTCTACAAGCACCCCGACGTGATGGAAGCCGCGGTGGTGGCGCGGCCGGACCCGAAATGGGGCGAGACGCCGCAAGCCTTCGTCACTCTCACTCCCGAGTCGGCCGGGCGAGTGTCGGAAAAGGACATCGTCACCTGGTGCCGCCAGCATCTCGCGGGATTCAAGTGCCCGCGTTATGTTACGTTCGGTCCCATCCCGAAGACTTCGACCGGAAAGATTCAGAAATTCGAGTTGCGCGAGCAGGCCAAGGCGCAAGCGGCCCAGTCACAAGCGACCCAGTCACAAGCGGCCCAGTGATACGGCTCGCTTCGGCGGTTCTGCTTACTCTGGTCGTTACCGGTGCAGCGCGCGCGCAAAGCGAGGCCACCTTCCGCATTCATGACCGAATGGACCCGAACGAGATCGAGGAGACAACGGCCGTCTACATCGAAACGAAGCTGATCCGCACCATCCACCTGGACCGGACGCACGAAAGCGAGGTCGTCACCGTAACCGTTCCGGCTTCCGCTGCGCCCAGCTATGCGCTTTGCGGCAGGATCACGATCCGCACGCCGGAGGGGCTGGCCGAAACCCACGAGGTTGACGGCTCGGGCACGCTGACCGATGTGGACGGCCGCGACTTCGACGCCGTGGCAGCCGAGGATTTCACCGTCTTCTTCCTGGCCGACATCACCGCCGGCCGCGCGCCTGTGCCGGTGCGCATCAACCGCGCCCGCTCCTGCGCCGAGGCGCTGTCGTGAGGGTGCCTCGCGCACCGCGTCACCGAACGGAAGGACGCGCGTGAGTCTCCTGGAAGTCGAGAATCTGACCGTCGTCTTCGGTGCGCGGCGCGTGGTCGATGGCGTCTCCTTCACGCTCGACCGAGGCGAGACGCTGGCCCTTGTCGGCGAGAGCGGGTCGGGAAAGTCGCTCACGGCTCTGTCGCTATTGCAACTGCTGCCGCCAGGCGGGTCCAATCCGACCGGCCGGATCATGCTCGATGGCCGGAACATGATCGGCGCGGATGCCGGCGTCTTGCGCCGCGCCCGCGGCAGCGTGGCCGGGATCGTGTTCCAGGAGCCGATGACGAGCCTCAACCCGTTGCACCGCATCGGGCGGCAGGTGGCGGAGGCGATCCGCTTGCATCAGAGCCTTGGCGGGCCGGCCCTGCGCGCACGGGTGATCGAGGTGCTGGGCCAAGCCGGCTTCGCCGATGCCGCGAGCCGCCTCGATGCTTTTCCGCACCAGCTCTCGGGCGGCCAGCGGCAGCGGGTGATGATCGCGATGGCGCTCGCCAACGATCCGGCCTTGCTGATCGCCGATGAGCCGACGACGGCGCTCGATGTCACGATCCAGGCCCAGATCCTGAAGCTGCTCGCGGAGCTGAAGACGGCGCGCGGGCTGGCTTTGCTGCTCATCACCCACGACCTCTCGATCGTGCGCCGCTATGCCGACCGGGTCTGCGTCATGAAGGACGGCGAGGTGGTGGAGGCGGGACGTGCCGCGGACGTGTTCGCCGCGCCCCGGCATCCTTATACGCGGATGCTGCTCGCGGCCGAGCCGAAGGGCTCCCCTGCCCCGGTGCCCGACGGGGCAACGACGGTGCTGTCGGCCCAGGATGTGCGCGTGCATTTCCCGATCCGGCGCGGCTTGCTCCGCCGTGTCGTGGGACATGTGCGGGCGGTGGACGGCGTTTCGGTGGCTGTTCGCGCCGGCGAGACGGTCGGGCTGGTCGGCGAGTCCGGCTCCGGCAAGAGTACCGATGGGTTTTGCCTGCCTGCGGCTCCAGCCGGCGACCGGGAGGATTCGTTTCGAGACGCACGATCTCGCGGCCCTCGACCGGCGCTCGCTGCGGCGGCTTCGTTCGCGCATGCAGATCGTTTTCCAGGACCCGTTCGGCAGCCTCTCGCCGCGCCTGTCCGTGGGCGAGATCGTCGCCGAGGGGCTCGCGGTGCACGAGCCGAGACTGACTTGCGCTGAGCGTGGCCGTCGGGTCGCGACCAGTTTGGACGAAGTGGGTCTCTCGCCGGAAAGCGCCGATCGCTACCCGCACGAGTTCAGCGGCGGTCAGAGGCAACGGATCGCCATCGCCCGCGCGATGGTGCTGAAGCCGGATTTCGTCGTGCTCGACGAGCCGACGAGCGCGCTGGACATGTCCGTGCAAGCACAGATCGTCGAACTGCTGCGCGGGCTGCAGGAGCGGCATGGGCTCGGCTATCTGTTCATCAGTCATGATCTGAAGGTGGTGCGCGCGCTCGCGCATCGGATCGTCGTGCTGCGCCGCGGGCATGTCGTCGAGGAAGGCAGCGCGGAGGCGGTGCTGGCGCGACCCAAGCAAGATTATACGCGCGCCCTCATGGCGGCCGCCTTCTCCCTCGAACTCGACGCGGGGGCCGGGGCCGAGCCCGAAGGGGCGGAGATCGTGCAGGGGTAAGGGACTGACCGGATTGCGGCCGGGATTAGGTTTGATACCGGAACGTTCACCGCGAGCGTCCGCCATGGCGCTCAGGCCGGCGCCGGTAGCCCAAGCGGCGGGTCCGCGTGCGGGTCGGCTTGCCCGAGGGCGAACGCCAGCACCGCGGCAATGCGCGGCGGCAGATCCGGCGGCAGCCCAGCCAGGGAAGCAACCGGGCGGGAAACGGCGCGGCTGGGATCGGGGGCGGGGATGGCGGCGGCGGGCGGCGCCGGCCGCTTCGCACGCGGTGGGGCAGCCAGCGCCGGCCCCGGCTTGATCCCCAGCATGTGGCAGAGCGGGCGCAGGATGCGGCCGGCTTGCGGCGATGCCGCGAGCAGCGCCGTCATCTTCGGGTCCGCCAGCAAGTGCTCGACCTGCCCGCCATAGGCGACCGTCTCCGGCACCAGCCGGAGCAGCCAGCCGAACCCGCGCGGCAGCCGATAGGTCTGCGGCCGGGCCGGCAGACGGTATCGCTGCGGCAAAGGCGGAGCCCGGAGCCGCGCCACCGGCGCGACAAGCCGGCCGGCGCGCACCTTGGCGGCCAGCGCCTCGAACCGGACGGCGAGGCGGCGCAGCCGCACCCAGGCCCTGAAGACCAATATCAGCGTCGGGACCGAGCGCTCCTGGGCGCAGCGCACGGTCGCCGCCTGGCACAGCGACTCGATGATGAGGGCCAGGCGGTACGACAGGCTGATTGGTGCGAGGGCTGGGGTCGAAAGCATCGGACAAACAGAAGGCCACAACCACGGCGTGTGTGGCAACAACAAAGATTTCGGACGCCCGGTTGCGTCCGGATGAAGTGCCGAGACCCGCGTTTCCGTCCCGCGCTCTTTCGAGGGCTCTTTTCGCACTCGTTTCCAGTGAGGCCGAAACGGGACCGGGGCCGAGTCCGCCGGGGCGGAGGCTGTGGGGTGATTAGGGGACCGCCTGCCATATGCGCGAACTTGAGGGGTCAGGGCTGCTCTCGACCGAGAAGCGGAGATTTGCACCGGACTTCTGCACCGGAAAAAGTGAGTGTAATCAGGGCGTGAGATCCTGGTGCATAAATCCTGAGTAGGCAACACTGCGGCCACCGTGTCTTCAGGAGCTTCCGAGCTGCCCCGCATCGGATTCGACCTTCAGCGGTATAGCCAGGCCGCAATCAGCCGAGTGTACCGGGGCATTATCACATAAGTCATCAGGCCCACGATGACGGCCGCCGCAACAAAGTTGGCCAGGCCAGGGAGGGCGAGTGCCGGCACCGCATGGAGCAGCGGCGCTAACAACCACGGGACGATCACCGTCAAAGGGAAGATCGCCGACAGCGTTATCAGAAACTGCTTGTACGGCTTCGCACGCTTCTGCTCCGAGGCGGGCGGGGTGAACCAGAACTCCAGACCCGTCTTGATCTCGACCTGATCCCCTTGCTCGAGCAGATGCTGCACTTTCAGGACGAGTTGTTTGCGCACGTCCGAGGCAAACCAACGTTCCAAGTGCTCGAGCGCGTCGAAATGCAGCACGACCGTGTAGGTGCGTGAGCCCGCATGCGGCCGGATGACGTTCACGCCGCGGTGCCCCTCGGCGGTCTCGGCGATTGGCACGATCTCCCGAAGCCAGGCCTCGTACTCCTGCTCCTTGCCCGGCACGACGGTATGCCGGATCACGGACAGCACCTCCGACTGGCCACGATGGGGAGCGAGGGCGTGCGTCTCGTTGACCGGCGCCAAACCCAGATCCTCGCTCATCGAACTTCTCCCGTGCCAGCCAGCGGAGGAATGATGACGGGCGACCTCCGTCGCCCGTCCGAGAGTGCTATCACGCCCTGCTCGCGGCACCTGACTCGGGCGGCACCGGCAGTGGTGCGTTGGCGCTGTCGAGGAACTCGACGGTCGTGAACACGAGCGCCGTGTCGCCCACATTCTCGAGGTCGTGCACCTTATGCTCGCCGGGCCCATAACGGTGATGGCTCGTCTGTCCTGCCACGTATTCCGCCACGACCGTAGTTCCGTCCGCCTGATGCGAGATCGCCTTACCGGGTGTGACCGCGGTCCAGAAATAATCAAGCACATGGCGGTGGAAGCCGATGCGCTCGCCGGGCTCGCGTGGTATTAGCACATGACGTGTACCGTAAGTCTTGATTTTGCAATAGTGACCGGTACAGCAACTGTGACCGGTAGAGCAAAGATCCGCTTTCTACCCCGCTCGACATTTCGTCATTTTCCGAAGTGCCATCCGGCCCGCGGCGTCGCACGCCCGGCCCTTGTGGCGACGCGCCTGCCCAGCGAAAGACGGACCCACCCGCTCTCCCCCGCGGGAGAGAGGGAGGGGCCGCGGCCAAACCGTGGGAGGGGTCTCCAGTGAGGCCGAAACGGGGACCGGGGGCCGAGTTCCGCCGGGGCACAGGCTGCGGGGTGATTAGGGGGCCGCCTGCCAAATGCGCGAACTCGAGCCGGGTCAGGGCTGCTCTCGACCGGAAAGCGGAGATTTGCACCAGACTTCTGCACCGGAAAAAGTGAGCTAATCAGAGGCGTGAATCCTGGGTGCATAAATCTTGCAGACCGTGCGAAAACTCTGGACCGTAACGGCAATGAGCATCATTCGAATCCGGCCGACCTTCCTGCCGATATAAACTTGCGATCCGGCTGGGGCCGCCTGAAATCTATCTTGCGCGTCGCCGCGGTGCGCCCGCGTTTTCACATCTGTGGACGCCTCCGCAAACGCAAGAACAATCTTCGGGATGGTATCGCGCGTAGTCAGGTGCTGACATCTGTCCGGCCTTTACTGCGGCCGTTCATTGCCGCGGGCCCGTATGGAAGTTCGCGGATCGGGTCCACATCACGGTCACGCGCTCGAGGCGCTGTGTGAAAACCTGGTTTCCCGGTCCCGTCTCTCATCGACTGTGCGCCATACTCTCCTTCCGACCTTCCTGCGCTCCGACGCCTCCGCCGACGGCTTTAGGCCGTCGCGACCGGAGCTCGATAAATCTCGCCCGTCGCTTGCAACGCCCAAGCGGTGCGCGCCATTTTGTTTGCGAGAGCAACGATCACAAGCATTCGTGGCTTTCGTGCCAGCATTTGCCCGAGCCAGGACCCTGCTGTGGTGCCGTGTTTGTGTCTGATGGCGTGACGAACAACGGAACTCGCTCCGATGATCAGCAGGCGCCGCAGCGTTCGCTCGCCCATTTTCGAAGTCGCGCCGAGCCTCTGCTTCCCCCCGGTAGAATGCTGCAACGGGGTGAGCCCGACCCAGGCTGCAAAGTCGCGGCCCTTCCGGAAGCCCTCCGCAGGCGGTGCCAGCGCCGCCAGTGCCGTAGCGGTCACTGGGCCCACTCCAGGAATGGTTGTGAGACGCCGTATATCGTTGTTTTCACGGGCACGACGGGTGATTTCTCGGTCGAGGAGAGCGATACGTTCGGACAAGAATTGCAGTGACGCGATGAGCACGCGCAGCACTAGCCGGGCGGCCTCGGGGAGGCCAGTGGTCGGATCCTCAACCTTTTCAACAAGCCGGGTAACGTGGCTCGGACCCTTAGCCACAACCAGCCCATATTCCGTTAGATGGCCACGCACCGCGTTGATCGCTTGCGTCCGTTGCCGCACCAGAAGATCCCGCGCCCGAAACACGACGGCATTGGCTTGGGTTGCTTCGCTCTTCACCGCCACAAAGCGCATCGTCGGCCTTTGCGCCGCCTCGCAGATCGCCTCAGCATCAGCCATGTCGTTCTTCTGGCGCTTCACAAACGGCTTCACGTAAGCCGGCGGAATCAGGCGGACGGTGTGGCCCAGGGCGCCAATCTCGCGCGCCCAGTAGTGGGCACTGCTGCAGGCTTCCATCGCCACTACGCATGCTGACTGGCCGGCAAAAAATGCGAGCAACTGCTCTCGACGCAGCCGTTTGCGGAACACGACAGCGCCCGACGCATCGGCTCCATGTGCCTGAAACACCCGCTTCGCCAAGTCCAACCCGATTGTGCTAGCCTCCGCCACGGACGCCTCCTGTTCAGTGGTTTCCAACACCACCACTCTGGCACACCAAGGCCGTCGGGGAGGCGTCCACTCCATCACGGTCTGCTTGAGTTGCGCGCAATTTGCAGACACCCTCCGCCGATGTCACGTTTCCACCGTCGCAGGGGTAGCCATGAAACGTGAAATCGAGAATGCAGGTTATGAGGACCGCATCCGATCGAGCTTCGCCAAGCAGGAACTCATGAGCACATTGGGGGCGACACTCACCAACGTCGCTCCCGGCGTTGTTGAGATTGCCATCCGCCCCGCTCCAGCAATCTCGCAGCAGCACGGCTTTGTTCATGCGGGGGCAGTCAGCGCTATAGCTTGATTCGGCAGCAGGTTACGCCGCTCTTAGCCTGATGCCCCCAGATAGAGGCGTGTTGACGACGGAGTTCAAAATCAACCTTGTTGCGCCCGCCGCAGGAGACCGCATCGTCGCCCGTGGCAAGGTAATCAAGGCGGGCCGCACGCTGACGCTCGCTCAAACAGAAGTGTTTGCTGAGAGCGGAGGACAAGAGAAGCTGATCGCACTCCTAACCGCAACAATGATGGCGGTCGAAGGGCGTGTGGGCATCGCCGACTGAACGTGAGTTAAAGCGATAGCATGACCTCTGCCAAGCCAAATTCGGCTTCCGAAAACGTATTGCGCCTTGACCTAGGGTCGCTTTCGACCTTCCTCGATGATGCTTTCCCAGCGGCTGCCCGGCCCGCCTTCGGCGAACTCGTCGCGGTCGAACCCGGCCATACTCGCATACGGCTCGAACCGAAGCCTGAGATGGTCCGGCTGGGGAATATCGTCTCGGGGCCGACACTCATGGGATTGGTCGATTTCGCCGCCTACGCCATGGTGCTCGCCCATGTCGGCCCCGTTGCGATGGCAGTCACGAACAGCTTCAACATCTCGTTTCTGCGCGCATGTCGCTTAGCGCCTATTGTCGCGGATGCGAGACTACTGAAGCTGGGGCGGAAGTTGGCCACTATCGATGTAAGGCTATGGCAGGACCGCGAAGCCCGACTTATTGCACAGGCCACAGTGGGTTATGTATTGCCCTGAGCGAACTAGGGTTGCTGGTCAACTCACCGTTGGCGTCTGGTGGTGCAAATATCTTGAATTTCGCAAACGCCGGATGCCAACGGCGTTTGCAACAGCATTCTACCCGCGGCCGTGCGGGCCGTAAAGGGCGCGCAACGCCGCAACTTCGCGAGCGACATCGGCGGGCGGCGATGACGGTAAGGGCAACTGCGCCGCGAGGATGCCCGCGAACACGTCATGCTCGGTCGCCTTCGGACCCATTTCCTTCGCCGCTTGCCGCGCGGAGATTTCTCCTGCCGCGCTAGCGTTTTGCAGGATTTTCAGGGTGCGCGTGTTCGGCGCATCACCTTCACGTCGAGGCTCGGGCTGGCTCCCTCCGCTTTCTTGATGATGTCGTTCCATGCTTGCTGCCCGACTGCCCAGCGAAAGACGGACCACCCGCTCTCCCACGCGGGAGAGCGAATGGCCGGCCGCCAAGCCATTGGGGAGGAAGCCCCCTACTTCTCCAGCACGTACGTCCCGGCGCGTCAACGAGCGGCGGGTGCGCGGCGCTGCCCATCGTGGGGGGCTTGCCCTTCTTGCCCCGAGCGTTCGGCGAGCCAGGCAGCCCAGTCGGTCCACCAACTGCCTTCGTGGCGTTGCGCAGACTCACGCCATCCGCGGCGGGTCGGTGCCTGTTTCATCGTCGTTGGTCCAGTAGCTGCCCTTTCCGCCTGGTGGATTGATGATGCCCGCAATGTGACCACTCGACGCGAGCACGAAGCGCGTCCTTCCAGCGACGAGTTGGTGAATGCGCCATGCCGCGTCCCATGGCACGATGTGATCCTTCTCCGCGCCGACGGCATAGATATCCAGCCGTATCTGTCCCAGGTCGAGTGGGACACCCTTGAGCTGCACCTTACCCGGCTTGATCAGGTTGTTCTCCACATAGGTGTTGCGGAGATACCAGCTATGGGCTGCCCGCGCCATGCGCGTACCGTCGCTGTTCCAGTAGAGCAAGTCGAACGCCGGCGGCTTCAGGCCCAGTAGGTAGTTGTTCACGACGTTGGACCAGATCAGGTCGTTGCTGCGGAGCAGGTTGAACATGTTGGACATCTCGCGGCTGTCGAGATATCCGCGCTCGAGCATCTGCTGTTCAATGAAGTCCACACTTGGGATTCACCGAGGAACACCGCAGTGTCACCCACTCTCGAGAATAGTCCTGAAGCGACACGATGAAGGTCGCCGCGCCGAATCGCTCGTCTCTCCCTTCGCGGCGACCACGCAATGTGCCATCGCGTAGCAGCGTGCCGCCGATGCAGTATCCCATCGTGTTGACACGCGGACTGCCGGTAATCTCGCGGACTACGCCTCAGAGCAATCTGA
>CAWEHU010000011.1:0-131399 GCA_963808965.1 uncultured Alphaproteobacteria bacterium | reverse complement strand
CCGACGGTGATGCGCAGCATTCCCTGCACCGTGCGCCAGATCCGGTCTGCCCGCACGAGCAGCGCGGCATCGTCCGCAGGCAGCAGACCGGCTTTCGCGAGATGCGCCAGAGCGAGGCGGGTGGTCGTGCGGAGGACATCCGGCCGCTCCCGTGCGTGGACCAACTGGAGCACCTGCGCGATGAACTCCACCTCGACCAATCCGCCCAGCCCGGAGCTTCACGTCCCAGGGTCCGTCCGGCGGGAGATCCCGCACCATGCGGGCGCGCATGGCGGCGGCATCGGCACGGATGCGGACCGGATCCCCGGTCGCCGTGATTGCCTCCGTGATGGCCGCTTGAACGGGCCGCGCGTGTGCGGGCCGGCCCGCGACCACACGGGCGCGGGTGAGCGCGAGCCGTTCCCAGGTCCAGGCCAATTCGGCGTGATACCGCTGGAAAGCCGGCAGCGACACGGCGACCGGGCCTTTATTGCCCGAGGGGCGAAGGCGCATATCGACCGCATAGAGCGGCCCATCCGCGCCGGGTCCAGTGAGCGCGGCGATGAAGGCGTGAGCCGCGCGGCCGAACCATTGGCTCGCCGGAATCCGGCGTGCCCCGCGGCTTTCGATCACCTCGGGAGGGTGCTCGTACACCAGCATCAGGTCGAGGTCGGATCCCGCCATCATCTCGCGGCCCGCCCGCTTTGCCGAGCGCAACCACGACCATCCCGCCTCCGCGCACCCGGCCGTAGCGCTGCGCAAAATCCGCAAGCACCCGGGGCAGCAGCGCTGCGAGCGCGGAATCGGCAAGTTTCGTCCGACGCAGGCCGGCCTCGTCGGCGTTGAGCCGGCCCTCCATCGTCGCGACCGAGATGTTGAAGTCCTCCTCGCGCACCGTCCGCCGAATGGTTTCGATCGCATCTTCCAGCACGCGCGCATCCCGCAGCCGGACTCGGAGCAGGCGCGAAGGCTCCGGATCGTTCTCCGGCGAGAGCAGGCCATCAAGCGCCGCGGGATGCCGGGCGAGGTGATCCGCGAGGGTAGGCGCGGCGCCGAGGACGGCCGCGACGCGATCCATCAGATGCGGATTGCGCTGAAAGAGCGACAGAATCTGAACGCCTGCGGGCAGACGCGAGATGAATGCGTCGAAGCGTCCGAAGGCGGCGTCGGGCTGCGGCTGTGCGGCGAGCGCGCCGAGGATCATCGGCAACATCTGCTCCATCAACTCGCGTGCGCGTTCGGAGCGGAGCGCGCGGACGTGTCCGGCCTTCCAGCCGCGCACACTCCGGGCGATGCCCGGAATGTTGGAGAAGCCCAGCGCCCTCAGGGATCTGACCGTATGTTCAGGCACGTCTTGGCTGCCGCTGAAATCGAGCTGGTCGCTGGCGATCGCCACGATGGTCGGCAGGTCCGGCACGCGCTCGAATATTTCTGCATAGCGGGCACGCACGCGGGCGAGGTGCCCGAGCAGATGCTCCGCGAAGGCGGTCGCGTCAGGGAAGCCCATGAACACCCCGAACTCGCGCCAGCTCTTCTTCCCGTTCCGGCAGGGTATGGGTTTGCCGGTCCGCGATCATCTGTAGCCGGTGCTCGACCGAGCGGAGGAAGCGGTACGCGATCGCCAGTTCGTCGGCGGCTTCGCGCGGGATGTGGCCAGACCGGGCCAAGCGGCGCAGTGCGCCCAGCGTCGTCGGATCCCGAAGTCCCGGGTCGCGTCCGCCCCACACCAGTTGCAATGTCTGCGCCAGGAACTCGATTTCGCGGATGCCGCCTTCCCCGAGCTTGACGTTATGTCCGGCTATGCGGGCAAGGGGATCGCCATGCGCCAGAAGCGCGCCGCCCTTGTGCGCGTCGATGCGACGCTTCATCGCGTGGACGTCGGCTACAGCGGCGAAATCGAGGCCGCGGCGCCATACGAAGGGGCGTATGTCCTGCAGGAACCCGGCGCCAAGCTCCAGATCCCCGGCCACGGGCCGCGCTTTCGAGAGCGCGGCGCGTTCCCAGTTCTCGCCCATGCTTTCGTAGTAGGCGATGGCGGCGGGCAGGGCGACCGCCGGCGGGGTCGCGGCGGGATCGGGGCGCAGGCGCAGATCGGTGCGGAACACGTAGCCGTTCGCGTCCCGCGCTTCCATGAGGGTGACGAGGTTGCGCGCGATCCGGGTGTAACAGGCCCCCATCGCGTCATCGCCGTCCCGATCCATGTATACTCCGGCGCTTGGGTCATAGAGCAGCACGAGGTCCACATCGCTCGAGTAATTCAGCTCACGCGCGCCAAGCTTTCCCATGCCGAGCACAGTCAATCCGCTGCCCTGGGCGGGGTCGTCCGGGTCGGCGAGGCGCAGCTCCCCGGAATCGTGGGCTGCCCGCAGCAGGTGGGCGACGGACAGGCGGAGCGCCGTCTCCGCAAGCGTCGTGAGTACGCCCGTGACCCGGTGCAGGGACCAGATCCCGCCGATATCGGCGACGGCGGTCGCGAGCGCGATAACCCGTTTGGCCCGGCGCAGCGCCGAGGCCAGGTGCGGGCGCTTGGTCGTGGCCGAGATCGTCGCGATGTCGGCGAGCGCCGTTTCCGTCACCGCATCCGGTCCGTCTTTCACGATCGCGAGGAACGCCTCGGCTTCGCGGATCGCGAGATCCGACAAAAAGGGGCTGTTGCCGCCGAGGCAAGCGAGCAGCGCGGCGGGAGCGGGCTCGGCGGCGAGCGCCCGCTCGGCAGGGCCAAGCTCGGTGAAACGTTCCACGAGCCGCGCGGCGGCGGCCGGATCGTAAGGTCGCGGCCAGGCCAGCGGCAGGCGGAATACCGTCTCGTTCATACGGCGGCAGGCTGGCCGTGAGCCGACTGCCGGGTCAAGCGGCGCGCGGGCTTGTTGTCATCCTGCACCGGCTGGCGACCTTCGCGCTGCTTCTGACGATTCTGGCTGGCGTCGGCGGCGCGTGGGCGGCCTGGCGGCTTTCGCAAGGGCCGGTGGATCTGCCCTGGCTCGCGCATCGGATCGAAGATGCGGTCAACGGAGACAACGGCCCGACGCGGCTGAAGGTGGGCTCGGCCGCGCTCGCCTGGGAAGGATTCCGCATGGGGGTCGATCGGCCCCTCGACATTCGCCTGCTGGACGTCACAGCGGCCGACGCGGCGGGTGTCCCAATTCTGAGCGTGCCGCGCGCAGAGGTCTCGCTTTCGCTCGGCTCCCTGCTGCTCGGCCACATCCGGCCTCGCGCGATTGAAGTCGAACGTCCCCGCTTGCGGGTGCTTCGCGGTCCCGACGGATCGATCGCGGTCGATCTGGGCAGTCTGTCGGAGGCGGACGAGAGCGGAGAGCCGGCGCAAGAAACCGACACGAAGTCCCCGCCCGAGGCGTCGTCCTTCACGGCGTTGATGCGGGAGCTCGCCAATCCGCCGGAGTCGGACCGGAACCGGCACCGCGTCTCGCGCTACAGTCAACTCCGGCGCGTGCGCATCCGTGATGCCAATGTCATCGTGGTCGACCGGAAGCTGGGCGCAGCGTGGCGGATCGTCGCGAGCGACGTCGATTTTGTGCGCCAGCCGAAAGGTGGCGTGCAAGGGAAGGCAGCCGCGAGCTTCGAGCTGGGCGACCAGCGGGCCGGAGTGCTGGTCTCGGCGGCGTTGGACGCGGGCGGCGCTGCCTCGCGGGTGCGCATTCGCCTGAGCCCGGTGGATCCCGCCGCGCTGGCCCGCGCCGCACCAGGATTGGCGGCTCTCGGCATGCTGGACGCACCGGTGAGCGGCGAGGCCGAAATCGACCTCGGGCCACGGCTCGCGCTTCAGCAGGTTCGGCTCAACGCGGACGTAGGGTCGGGGCAGGCTCGTATCGGCGCGACGACGATCCCGCTTGTCGGGGCCGCGCTGGTCGCGAGTGGTACGCCGGACAACGTCAATCTCCAGACGCTCCGGATCACGCTGCGGGGCCATGAGGCGGGCCTCGCGACTGTATTGCAGACGCACGGTGTCCTGCGGCGCGAGCCGGACAAGCTGCGAGCGGAGCTTGGGCTCGATCTGGACCAGGCGGCCTTTGCCGATTTGCCCCGATTGTGGCCGGAGGGCGTGGGCGGCGGGGCGCGCGGGTGGATCACCCAGAACATCACGGCCGGAACCGCGCGCAACGGCCACATCGATCTCGCGCTGGAAGGGACAACGGATCTTGCGCGCGTCGCGCTCACCAGCGCCTCGGGCACGCTGGACGGTGACGGGCTAACCGTTCATTGGCTCCGCCCGGTGCCGCCCATCGACCATGCGCAAGCGAAGCTGCGGGTCATCGATCCCGATACGATCGAGATCACCGCTCAGAGCGGCCGGCAGCGCCAGGAAGGCAAGCGCGGCGAGACGGGAACGGGCGGGTTGGCCGTGCGCGGCGGTCGCATGCGCATCACCGGCATTACGCACCCGGACCAGTTCGGTGCGATCGAGATCGACGCGGCCGGCGGCCTGCCGGATGTGATTGCGCTATTGAGGAACCCGCGGCTCCAGTTGTTGAGCAAGCATCCCGTGGATCTGCGCGATCCGGCCGGCCAGGTTTCCGTTCGCCTCAACGTGCAACTCCCTTTGGACAACAACGTGCAGATGGAGCAGATCGCGATCCGCACGCAGGCGCATCTCGACGGCGTGCATTTGACCGCGATCGCCGCGGGACGTGATCTCGACCAAGGTGTGCTGGACCTCGAAGCGAGCGACGACGGCATGAAACTGAACGGCCGCGCGTTGCTCGCGAACATTCCGGCTGAGATCGCCGCCGAGATGGATTTTCGCGCCGGTCCGCCTTCGCAGGTGTTGCAAAAGATCAGCGTTTCCGGCGAGGCCAGTGCGAAGCAGCTGGCGGCCGCCGGCCTCGACGCGGGAGCGGCGCTGTCCGGGTCCGCAGCCCTGCAAGCGACCTTGACCGAGCGGCGGGACGGGCGAGGTCAGTTGGACGTGGCGGCCGATCTGACCCAGGCGGAGCTGGCCGCCTCACCGCTCGCTTGGCGCAAGCCGGCCGGCAACCCTGCAACTGGCTCGGCGCGTTTGCGGCTCAGTCACGACAAGCTCGTCGGTGTTGACAATATCCTCGTGAGCGGCGCGCGGCTGGATTTGCGCGGCCGGGCCGACTACGCCGGCGGTGCGCCGAGCCTGCTGCGGCTGGACCGCATCGTGCTCGGACGAACCCAAGCGACGGGCACCGTGCGCTTCCCGCCCGCCAACGGGACCGGCCCGATCCAGGCGACGTTCAACGGCCAGCTCCTCGACCTGAGCGCACGCATGTCACGCCGGAACAGGGCTTCCGAGAAGCCACCGGAAGCGAAAGAGGATTCGTCGCAGCCGTGGGCGGTGGATGCGCGATTCGACCGGGCGATCATGGGCGAGGGGCGGGCGGTGACGGCCATCGTGCTCAACGTGGAGGACGATGGCCGCGTGATGCGGCGTCTGCATCTCGAGGCGCGCACGGCGCCGAACGCGGGGTTTCGCCTCGACATCCTCCCGGACCGGGGCGGCCGCAAGCTGACCGCGAGCGCCAATGACGCGGGCGGGCTGCTCCGTGTGCTCGATCTCATGGACACGATGCAAGGAGGTGTCCTCACCGTTTCGGGCAGCTACGACGACAGCCGGGCGGATCACCCGTTGTCGGGTTCGGCCGAAATCCGCGACTTCCGCGTCCGCAACGCGCCCGCGCTTGCACGGCTGTTGCAGGCGATGACCTTGTATGGGCTTGTGGAGATGACCCAGGGACCGGGCCTCGGCTTCACCCGCCTCGTCGCCCCGTTCACCCTCGCGGGAGACACACTTGATCTCGCTGATGCGCGCGCGTTCAGTCCCTCGCTGGGCCTCACCGCAAAGGGTCGCGTCAATCTCGCGTCGGACCGGGCGGATATGGAAGGCACCATCGTGCCGGCGTATTTCTTCAACTCGCTGCTTGGCAACGTGCCGCTGGTTGGCCGCCTGTTCAGTCCAGAGAAGGGCGGCGGCTTGTTCGCGGCGAGCTACACGATCCGCGGGCCGCTCGCCGACCCGCAAGTATCCGTGAACCCGCTTTCGGCGCTGACGCCGGGATTTCTGCGCGGCGTATTCGGCATATTTTGACGAGAGAAGCCCACATGGACAGCACGGCTCTTTCCGCGCTCGTGTTCGACACCTTCGGCACCGTGGTCGATTGGCGCGGCAGTCTCATCGCGGAACTGACCGCTTTCGGCCGGGAGCGCGAAATCGCGGCGGATTGGACGGGGCTCGTGGATGCGTGGCGTGCCGCCTATGCGCCCTCGATGGATCGGGTGCGCCGGGGCGAGCTGCCCTGGACAAGACTGGATGATCTGCATCGCGCCACGCTGGAGCGGCTTGTCGCCGATTTCGGGGTGGAAGGGCTGAGCGAGGCCGACAAGCAGCACATCAATCGCGGTTGGCACCGGTTGCAACCATGGCCCGACTCGCTTCCCGGCCTGACCCGATTGAAGCGCCGCTACATCATCGGCCCGCTCTCGAACGGCAATGTGTCGCTTCTGCTGAACATCGCGAAGCACGCCGGGATACCGTGGGACATGATCTTCGGCTCCGACCTGTTCGGGCACTACAAGCCCGATCCCGAAACCTATCTCGGGGTCTGCCGTATCCTCGATCTGCCGCCCGACCGCGTGATGATGGTCGCCGCGCACAACTCGGATCTGGCGGCGGCGAAGCGATTGGGGCTCCGCACCGGATTCTTCGCACGGCCGACCGAATACGGACCGCACCAGAAACGCGACTTCGATGCGGAGGGCGAGTGGGATGTGGTAGCGACCGACATCGAGGACCTCGCGACCCAGCTCGGCGCCTAAGTTCGAACTCGAATCTCCACCTCGAGCCCGACTTCCACGACTTGCGAGGGCGGCACGCCGAAATAAGCGGCGGGAAGATTGGCGTTGAGGTGCATCGCCGAGAAGATCGACTTTCTCCACGCTGACATGCCGGAAACCTTGTGTCCCGGGATCACCATGACTCGCCTTGAGTAGTAAGTGATCTGGTCGGGATCTATGCCTCTCAGTTCGGGGTCTGTGCAGGCGATCCGGAGCCCTTCCATCACGTTGGGGCTTTCCATGAACCCGAAATAGAGCAGAACGCGGGTGATGCCGACGCCGATCGGGATGAGCTTGACGCGCTTGTCCGGATCGACGTGCGGCACGTCCTTGTTGACAGTGGAGACGAGCAGTAACCGCTCGTGCAGCACCCGATTGTGGCGGAGGCTGTGGGTAAGGCCAAGCGGGATGCCACTGGTCGCGGCCGTGAAGATCGCGGCTGCGCCCGGAATGCGAATGGGCGGGTGCTTGAGCACCCAGTCCACGAATTCGGTCTCGTCCTGCCGCATGCTGGAACGCTGGCGTTCGAGCAGGTGCCACCCGGTTCGCCAGGTCAGCATCAGGAATGCGACGATCGCGGCGAGCAGGAGCGGGAACCAGCCGCCTTCAATCAGTTTGGTCGCGTTGGCGGCGACGAAGATGAGGTCGATAATGAGGAAGAACCCATTCGCGGCGGCCACCGCGAGCGGGCTATAGCCCCATTTCATCGCGATGAGAGCCGCCAGTACCGTGGTAATCGCCATCAGCATCGAGACCGCGATGCCGTACGCCCCCCCGAGCGCGTCCGACGATTCGAAACCGATCACGGCGCCGATCGTGCCGATCGCAAGCGCCCAGTTCACGACCGGCATGTAGATCTGGCCTTTCTCGTGCCCCGAGGTGTGAAGCACGCGCATGCGCGGCAGGAAGCCGAGCTGCATGGCCTGCTGCGTCAGCGAGTAGGCGCCGGAGATGATGGCCTGGGAGGCGATGATCGTGGCCAGCGTCGCGAAGACGACCAGCGGGTAATGGGCCCAGCGGGGCGCGAGAAGATAGAAGGGATTTTCGACGGCTGTGGGATCCGTGAGTAGCAGCGCACCCTGGCCGAAATAGTTGAGGGTTAGCGCGGGCAGCACGATCGAGAACCAGCCGAGGCGGATCGGGCGGCGGCCGAAATGGCCCATATCCGCATACATCGCTTCGCCCCCGGTCACGGCGAGAAATGCCGCTCCCAACACCGCGAAACTGATGCCCGGTCCGGCATGAAGCAGGTAGGTGACGGCGCTCAGCGGATTGAGCGCGGCGAGGATCGCAGGCGCGCGCACGATCCCGCCAATGCCCATGATCGCGATGACCGCGAACCAGGCCATCATCACCGGGCCGAAGATCGAGCCGATGAACTCGGTGCCGTGCCGCTGGACCATGAAGAGGCCGATCAGGATCACGACCGTGATCGGAATCACGAGATGCGTGAGTTGCGGCGCGTCGAGCTTGAGACCCTCGACCGCGCTGAGCACCGAAATCGCCGGCGTGATCACCCCGTCGCCATAGAGCAGCGCGGCGCCGATGAGCCCGACGATGAGGAGCGAGGCTCGCCAGCTTCCCGCCGGGGCATGACGTGCATCGAGCAGCGCCAGCATCGCGACGATCCCGCCTTCCCCGTGATTGTCGGCGCGCAGGATCAAGATCGCGTATTTGAGCGACACGACCAGAATCAGCGCCCAGAAGATCAGGGAGACGATGCCGAGAATGGTAGCGTGGGAGAGCGGCCCTCCCGAACTGGCGGCTTGCTTCAATGCGTAAAGGGGGCTGGTCCCGATGTCCCCGTAGACAATGCCGAGCGCCGTCAGCGTCATCGTGGCCACGCGCGGAGCCCTGTGCAGGGTTCCTGGTGCCAGAGTCCCCTCCGCCATGCGGGCGTCCTCCCCTGGATCGGGCAAATCCTGGAACAAAACGCCAGTGAGGGAAACCGATCTCTGCCGGAGGGGCGCGTTTCAGCCGCGAGCGCGCCTCAGGTCCAGTGGCCCGGGACCCAGGTGCCCCGCCAATTCGTCCGCTCGGTCATGCCCAGTGCCCGGGTACCCAGAAGCCACGCCAGTTGTAATGGGCAGGAACCCAATGGCGGCGGTAGGGGTCGGCCACCACGGGCGGCGGTACGTAGGCGACCGGCGGCGGTGCGTAGACCACGGGCGGACCCACGACGACCGGCGGCGACGACGACGCCGACGGCGAACCCCGGACGCCATCCCCAACCGCCACGCACCCACCAGGCCTGCGCGGGACTGGGGGCAAAAAGCGGGATGGCGAGGGCGCAGCCGATTGCGAGCAACAGTGCCTTCTGTCGTGGGAGAGCACTCTTTCGGAGCATCTTTCACCTCCTTGCAGCGGAGCCTGCCGGTGATCTGGTGAGCGCGTGTTTCGGGCGTGTCTCCGAATTGTTGCGAAGTTGGTCGGCAAATTCCGTGAGGTGTGAGGTAGCTCACAGCACGCAATCGCAGATTGCTTACGCTCAGGATTGAGGAGATTTCCGCCTTAGGATCATGACATGTTCCCGATTCGGGTCCTGTTTACCATCGCTGCACTCGCCTCGATGGCCTTATGGGTGAGTCTCGACTACCGGCGTGCGGCCAGAATTCGCGGCCGCCAGGCGCCGTGGTTTCCCTGGGTTGCCACTTCAATCGCTGTCACCGTATTGCTGGTTCTGGCGTCCGAATGGCCGTCTACTTCGAGGCGGTGAGGCGCGGCTGCAAACAGACGAGAATGCCTGCGGTATGCCCAACAAATGTCTGGGCGTGCGCAAAAGAGATATCGTGGACGAATCTTAGCGAACTCGATGCTGGAGCCATCCTGATCGCCCTTATCGGGGCTGCCTTTGGGGCGTTCGCCGCGAAAACTCGTATTGGGTCTTTTTAGGCGGAGCATGGACCCGAAACCGCGCTTCTATGGCGCGCTCGCGCTGGCTCATCCTGAGCATCGCCTACAGTCTTGCCTTTGTATCAACGCGAAATAGCCGGGCTGCTGCGCGATAGCGGGCTGTCAACTCTCAAGATTTCGGTCGCGGAGATCTCGGTCGAGGCTTCGCTGGCGGCTCAAGGCACGCCTGGGTCCAATTCAGCAGCGCGGCCAAGCAACGGGCTCGCCCTCGCTCTCCATCGCGAGAGTGACCGATCCCACACCGGGAATACAGGCGCTTAAAGCCGATTTTCGTGCAGAATCTGCCGGAAAAGCCAGAGCGTTAACAGATCCACCAAGACCACGTTGACCATCGCGAAAATACATTCTTAGGATCGATCCTGAATTCGAGGCATCAACAACAACCCTCGTCGGCAAGGCAGAAACCTTGCTTGCGCCCGTCAGAGAACTGCTGGAAACTGCCTTGTTCATTACAACAAGATCATACGCGATCTCGCAACTGCTGCTTATCGATATCAAGCCCACTATCGTCCGCTTTTTCGCGATGCACAGGAAGCAAGAGACAGTCTCGTGTCTTGAGCGCATACTCCGGCAAGCAGCCAGAGCAGCTATTCTTTGGCAGCGAGGATCGCCAATTCGATGTTGGCATGAATAAAGGCCGACCATAATAAGCGACGACAAAAAACTCTGGGGTGCAGAGAGGCGATGGCCCCTGCGATCCCAGCGCTTTTGGACAAAAAGAACTGACCTCCCAGTTCGGTCCCCTCCAATGAACCTTACACGGATCTCGCGCTGGCCGATCTGCTGATCGCTCACGGCGCTCCGGATGAAGCTGTGAACGTTCTTGCCGAATGGATCGCCGGCCAAGAAAAGCTTGACAGCCAGAAAGCGCCACCCCAAGCTTTGACGCATCGAAATCGATGCCGGCCGTGGATTCGTAAGGTCCGAATTCTCGCGGAAACTTCAGGCGATACTTGGCAACATGACGCACAAACAGGCGCGCGTCCTTTCGAGACGTGCTGGAGATGTACCAGGCAGAGTTGACAAAGTATTACAAGTCGGCTCGCAATTCCATCCTGCTAGTGGATATTCCAGACGCTTGCAAAGCCTGGCAAACGGGCAGATTCTGTTGTCGAGCGAAGCGACGGATTGCTTTCCTCCTGC
This sequence comes from uncultured Alphaproteobacteria bacterium, assembly GCA_963808965.1. Taxonomy (GTDB): domain Bacteria; phylum Pseudomonadota; class Alphaproteobacteria; order Acetobacterales; family Acetobacteraceae; genus CAWEHU01. Next base: position 120,551 of record CAWEHU010000011.1, on the reverse strand, counting down.
TCGGGACGGAGATCAACTCGCTGCGGACGGAACTGAACTTCGTTCCGGAAATACCAGTTTCGAAGGCTTGTGAGGCTTGGAGATCGTGCCGAGTTCCTGACCCATCAAAACATCGATGCCTTCCTGACAATCTCGCCGTGTTGAGTGAATTACGATTACAGGAAAGCGTTTTGCCGATGGAAGGTTGTTGCAGGGGTCGTTGCGCTCGCAGCCGCAGACCGTATGCAGGCGATCGGCGCTTCTTCCGGCGAACGGGAGCGCGCTATCGCCCTCCAGAAGCAAGGCGAGAACTGGCTCCGCGACGGTTATGTCGAGCTGCGACCAATCTGGGAAAAAGAGCGGGACGAGCAGCCAGAAAGCCTCTCCCCGACCGCATTTTTGGCCAGTCGCCAGTGGGAAGCTTCGGCCGACCTCGCGAGCCGGGTGATTGCGCGATTGCATTGAAATGCGACCGCGTGCAGTTTCAACAACCGAAAGGAGGACGACCCATGTATCGCACGATAGTAGCATTCCTGGTGATTTTCACGCTCTACGAACTGCTGGCTCTGAGCCATGTCGCGAGCGGCTGCACCCCAGCCCTAACCAGGCTGCGGTCGCTGGTCGACGATCGGACCGGCTGATGGCGTGGAGTGGCGCCTAACTCGCCAGCAGCTTCACCCGCCGGCCGTCGACGCCGAGGGAGACGCGCCCGGCCTTGAGCGCGAGCGCGTCCTCGCCGAACACCTCCCGTCGCCAGCCGTGCAGGGCGGCGATGGGGGGCTCGTCCTCGGTCGCGAGCCGGTCGATGTCGTCGGAGCCGGCGACCAGCTTGGGCGCCACGTGGTGCTGCTCGCATTTGGCGGCCAGTAACACCTTCAGCAGCGAGACGAGCGCGGGCGAGGGGCGCGGGCCGTCCTTGCCGCGAGGCGCTTCCGGCAGCGCGCTCTCCGGCAGCGCCTTGGCCACGGCAATCGCGGCGAGTAGCGAAGCCCCGGTCTTGCCCTCCGCGAAGCCGCGCGTCACGCCCCGCGCGCGGCCGAGCGCCTCCGCCGTGTCCGGGGCGGTGGCGGCGATCTCCAGCAGCGCCTCGTCCTTGAGCAAGCGCTGGCGCGGGATATTCACTCGCTGCGCCTCGCGCTCCCGCCAGGCGGCAACCGCCCGCAGCACGCCGAGCAGCCGGCGATTCCCGGTGCGCGGACGCAGCCGTTCCCACATCGCTTCCGGGTCGGGCCGATACGTCGCGGGATCGGCGAGAACCGCCATCTCCTCGGCGACCCATTCGAGCCGGCCGTCTTGCTCCAGCCGCTGCCGCAGCTTCTCGTACACCATCCGTAGCCAAGTCACGTCGGCCGCGGCGTAAGCGATCTGCGCGGCCGAGAGCGGCCGGGCCGACCAGTCGCTGAACCGGTGCGCCTTGTCGATCGAGCCGCTGGTGAGTGCCGAGACCAGCGCGTCGTAGCCCACCTGGTCGCCGAACCCGGCCACCATGGCGGCGACCTGGGTATCGAACAGCGGCTTCGGCACGTCGCCGAATTTCAGCACGAAGATCTCGATGTCCTGCCGGGCCGCGTGGAACACCTTCACGACCGCTTCGTCCGCGAGTAGGCCGCGCAGGGGGGCGAGGTCCAATCCCGGGGCCAGCGCGTCCACCACCGCCACCTCCGCCGCTCCGCCGAGCTGCACGACGCAGAGTTCGGGCCAATAGGTGCGCTCGCGCATGAACTCGGTATCGACGGTGACGAACGCTTCCCGGCGCAGGCGAAGGCATAATTCGTCGAGGGCGGCCGTCGTAGCGATAAGGCGAGGCGCGGGGAAGCCGGGACGGGGCGCGGGTGCCATCGGACGCCTTTACACGCGGTCCGACCGGTTCGGAAGTGCGGTGGCGCGTGGTAGAGGTGCGGGCTTGCTGTAATGTTTCCCAACCGACTAGCGTCCGGCTCGGGTGGGCAGGCGTGGGCCGATGGGGGCTCGTCTAATGGCAGGACAGCGGACTTTGACTCCGTCAATCGTGGTTCGAATCCACGGCCCCCAGCCAAGGCCCGAGCGAAACGCCACGTGTCATGCGTAATTCCCCGGTGGCCGCCATCCTGCTTGCGGCGGCGCTCGCCGGGCTGGGCGCGTGCGGCGATCGCGCGCAGCTTCCGGTTTCCGCCGGGTTCGGACCGCACCCGACCCTGCCGCCGCCGCACCAGACGCTCTTTCCCACGGTGGACATCGCGCCGGGCACGGGCTGGCCCGCGGGAGCGGCTCCGATCGCCGCGCCCGGCCTCAAGGTCGCCGCGTTCGCCGAAGGCCTCGATCATCCGCGCTGGCTCTATGTGCTGCCCAACGGCGACGTGCTGGTCGCGGAAACGAATGCTCCGCCCAAGCCAGAAGACCGCAGGGGAATAAAAGGCTGGATTACCGGGCTCGTGATGCGGCGCGCTGGGGCCGCTTCGCCGAGCGCCAACCGGATCACGCTGCTGCGCGATGCCGACCGCGAGGGTGCCGCGCGAACGCGCTCGGTCTTTCTCGAGGGGCTGAACTCTCCGTTCGGCATGGCGCTGATCGGCAACGATCTCTACGTCGCGAACACCGACGCTCTCATGCGGTTTCCGTATGAGCCGGGGCAGACTGCAAATCACCGCACCCGGCGTCAAGGTGGTCGACCTGCCGGCGGGGCCGATCAATCACCACTGGACCAAGAACGTCATCGCGAGCCCGGATGGCTCGCGGCTCTACGTGACGATCGGGTCGAATAGCAATGCCGGCGAGAACGGCATTGAGGTGGAGGCGGGCCGGGCCGCGATCTGGGAGGTCGATCCGGTGACCGGCCGGCACCGGATCTTCGCGTCGGGCCTGCGCAACCCAGTCGGCCTTGCCTGGGAGCCGGTGACCGGCGCGCTTTGGACGGCGGTGAACGAGCGGGACGAAATCGGCAGCGATCTCGTCCCCGATTACATGACGGCGGTGAGAGACGGGGGATTTTACGGCTGGCCTTACAGCTACTTCGGGCAGCATGTCGATCCGCGCGTGAAGCCTGAGCGGCCGGATTCTGGTCGCTCAGGCGATCCCGCCCGATTACGCCCTCGGGGCGCATACCGCCTCGCTCGGCCTCGCCTTCGCCAAGCCCGGAGCGCTCCCGGAGCCGTTCGCGTCCGGCGCTTTCGTCGGTCAGCACGGCTCTTGGAACCGGAGGCCGCCGAGCGGCTACAAGGTCATCTTCGTCCCCTTCGCCGGCGGCCGGCCGGCGGGCGATCCGGTGGACGTGCTCACCGGGTTCCTCGACCCGGACGGCAACGCGCGCGGCCGCCCGGTCGGAGTCGCGGTAGACCGCGCAGGCGCGCTGCTGATCGCCGACGACGTCGGCAACCGCGTGTGGCGGGTGACCGCGGCTCCGGGAACTCCGAGCATCGCCCGACGCTGAGCTGCCCAGGGCGGCGAAATTTCTCCAGAGCGGGAGCAGTAAGTTTCGGGTTGGGAACGTTCGCCGCGATCGGGCGCGATCGCGGCCGGCCCGCTTCCGATCCCCCGGCTCGCCGCCGGGGGCCGACCCGCGGCTCGCTCTCCTACTGGGGCTTTTTCTGCGCCGGTCCGGCCTCCGAGCCCGGCTTGGCCGCGACGCCCGGCGCGCCCGCGCCCATGGCGCCCGCAGTCGCCCCTCCCGGCGCTCCCGCCGGCGCGTTCATCGCACCCGGCGCGCCCGCGCCCGCCGGCGCACCGGGATTCTGCTTCTGTGTCGCCGTGCTGGGGGTCACATTGCTGCCCGCGGCCGGGCCCGTGGTGCTGCCCGTGGTGCCGCCCTGGCCACCGCCGCTCTGCTGCGCGAAGGCGGGCGAGACGAGAAGCAGCGCCGCTGCGAAGCCCACCATCGGGCCAGTCAACCCCTTCATTGGTCGTCCCTCCATTGTCTTCGTGGCTTGCCGCGATCGAACGCAGTCCCGGCCTTGCAGGTTGCGAGACCGCGGCAGTCGCGACGCTCGAGGTGCAGTCCGCCGCCGAGGTGCTGCCGATGCAGGTGGCGGGCGACGAGCCGTCTCAGCCCTGGAAATACGGAGCACCGGGCGTGAGTAGCTTTTGGTCGTCGCCGGCATGGCGCTCGCCGCTGGGCAGCCCGATCCGCGCGCTGGCCGGGTGAGATCGGGCTATTTCCCCTCCTGTTTATCCCCGGTATATACATCCAAGAATCCAAACACAGCGTCTCGGGATGGGAGCCATGCCGATCCAGGTGCAGATCGCCAAATGGGGCAACAGTCTCGGCTTGCGGGTGCCACGCGATATCGCGGCACGGGTGGGCCTCACCGAAGGGGCGCGAGTCGACGTGGAGGCGTCCGATGATGGCCGCATCATCATCAGCCGCTCGCGCCGCCGCTTCACGCTCGACGAACTGCTGGCCGGAATGACACCCGCTCGCGAACACGTCCTCGAGGATGACGCGCCTCGCGGGGAGGAAATTATCTGATGCCATTGCCCGACCGGGGCAGTCTCGTGTGGTTGCATTTCTCGCCCCAGGCCGGGAGCGAACAAGCCGGACGGCGGCCGGGCATCGTGCTGACGAGAGAGGCCTACCACCGCCGGTCCCGGCTGGCTGTCGTCTGCCCCATCACCAGCCGGGAAAAGGGATGGCCGATGGAGGTAAGGCTGCCTCCCGGTCTCGCCGTATCAGGCGTCGTTCTGGTCGATCACGTCAGAAGCGTCGATCGAGAGGCGCGCGGCATGGAGATTGTCGGCGCCGCGCCAGGATCGGTGCTCGACGAGATCGATGCACGATTGGCGCCTCTCCTGTGTCTCTAGCTCACGCGGCCGCCCCGCCTTGACTCCCCCTCGCCCCGAGGGCTTGTCTGCCGCCCCCTCCTTAACCCCGGGATGCAAGCTGAATGCACGCCTACCGCACCCATACCTGCGGCGCGCTTCGCGCCAGCGATGCCGGCAGCACGGCCCGCCTGTCCGGCTGGGTGCATAGCAAGCGCGACCATGGCGGCCTCCTGTTCATCGACCTGCGCGACCATGACGGCCTGACCCAATGCGTCTTTCCCGCCGGCAGCCCCGCTTTCGCGGAAGCGGACGCGGTGCGGCCGGAGAGCGTCATCACGGTGACGGGCGAAGTGGTGCGGCGGGAGCCCGGCACGGTGAACCCGAAGCTGCCGACCGGCGAGGTCGAGCTCCGCGTCGCCGAACTGGAAGTGCAGTCGGCCGCCGAGGTGCTGCCGATGCAGGTGGCGGGGGACGAGAAATACCCCGAGGACATCCGGCTCCGCTACCGCTTCATCGACCTCCGGCGCGACAAGCTGCACCGGAACATGATGCTGCGCGCGGGCGTCATCGCCTCGATCCGCCGCCGCATGATCGAGGCCGGGTTCACCGAGTTCCAAACGCCGATCCTGACCGCCTCCAGTCCCGAGGGCGCGCGCGATTTCTTGGTGCCCGCGCGGCTGCATCCGGGCAAATTCTACGCGCTGCCGCAGGCCCCGCAGCAATTCAAGCAGCTGCTGATGGTCGCGGGATTCGACCGCTACTTCCAGATCGCGCCCTGTTTCCGCGACGAGGCGAGCCGTGCCGACCGCTCCCCCGGCGAGTTCTACCAGCTCGACTTCGAAATGAGCTTCGTCACGCAAGAGGACGTGTTCGCGACGATCGAGCCGGTGATCGCGGGCGTGTTCGAGGAGTTCGCCGAAGGCCGGGCGGTGGACCGGCCGCCGTTCCTGCGCATTCCGTACGAGACGGCGCTGCTCGAATTCGGCACCGATAAACCCGACCTCCGCAATCCCCTGCGCATCGCTGAGGTAACGGAGCATTTCGCCCGATCGGGCTTCGGTTTGTTCGCGCGCATCGCGGCCTCAGGCGGGGTCGTGCGCGCGATTCCCGCGCCGCGCGCGGCCGCGCTTCCGCGCAGCTTCTTCGATAAACTGAATGCATGGGCGCGCGAAGAAGGCGCGGGCGGGCTCGGCTATATCATCTACGACGCGGAAGGCCCGAAAGGCCCGATCGCCCGCAATCTCGAGCCGGAGCGCACCGAGGCGATTCGCGCCGCCTGCGGTCTGGAGCCGGGCGACGCCGTCTTCTTCGCCGCTGGCAAGAAGGACGAGGCGGCGAAATTCGCGGGCGCGGTCCGCACCCGGCTCGGCCACGAACTCGACTTGTCCGAGAAGCACGCCTTTCGTTTCTGCTGGATCACCGACTTCCCGATGTATGAGCTGAACGAGGAGAGCGGGCAGATCGACTTCAGCCACAACCCGTTCAGCATGCCACAGGGCGGGATGGAGGCGCTGAACGGCCAGGACCCGCTGACGATCAAGGCCTACCAGTACGATATCGTTTGCAATGGCGTCGAACTGTCCTCCGGCGCCATCCGCAACCACCGGCCCGACATCATGATCCGAGCTTTCGAGATCGCGGGATACAGCGCCGACGAGGTGGAGAAACGGTTCGGCGGGATGCTCAACGCGTTCCGCTACGGCGCCCCGCCGCACGGCGGCTCGGCGCCCGGGATCGACCGCATCGTCATGCTGCTCGCGGACGAGCCGAATATCCGCGAGGTGATCCTGTTCCCGCTGAACCAGCAGGGCGAGGATCTGATGATGGGCGCGCCCGCCGAAATCCCCGCGGCGCGCTGGAAGGAATTGCACCTCAAACCCGACCTGCCGGCTCGAAAACCGTGATCGGCGGCATGGCTCAAGGGTTCGGACGCCAGTAGCGCGTCACCTCGCTCGCGTTCACCCACCAGGTGTTGAGCTTGCCGAACGCCTCGGTGATGACGCATTCCTCATCGACCCACTTGGCTGGCCTGTTCCAGTCACTGATGAGAATGCGCAGCGGCTTGCCGCTCGCGTCCCGCTCGACCTTCTCGACATAGCCGGTGTGTCCGCGCCACTGGGCGAAGATTGCGACATCACCGGGTCGCACCGCATCCCGGTCGATGTTGCTCACCCATCCATTGGCGAATCCCGGCTGCCGCTTGCCCGTCCGCTGCTCGATGTAGTTGACCGAGTAGCCCTTCCTGGCGATCCATTGTCCGCATTTCTCGGCGAAGGTCTGCGCTCCCAGCGCACCCGTGCTTGGGCCGGCGAAGATCGCGACGCCGATCGCCATTGCTGCCGCGGCATTGAAGCGAGTCATCCGGCCAGGCCTCTCAGCATCGGCGCGGCTGCGGCTTGAACTCGGTCATCTTGCCGTTCATCACGAAGTCACCGAAATCCATTTGCAGGTCGTCGGCGACGCCATTCTCCCAGTAGCGCATCCCGACCTCGTAATCCGGCGTGGTCGTGCCCGCATCGCGATCGAAAAAGGCGATGTGGACGCGCGTGAAGGGCAGCTCCGAGAGCGGGGCGAATTTCGAGGGCTCCGGTTCGTGCCACCCGAGGATCGCGATCGAGCTGTCCTGCGCGCCCGCATCCGAGGTGCCGTCGAACAGCGGGAGCGCGAGGAACTTCTTGCCGCCGCGCGCCGCGTCGATAATGGCGGCGGTGTGCGCCATCGGGAACAGCGTTCCCTTCGGCAGCGTCTTCACCGCGTCGGCGGGGGTGGTGTAGTGCGCCTGGCCGGGTCCGCCGGGCACATCGAGCTTGGCGTCGCCGTCGGTCTGGCTCGTGATCGCCGTGTCGGTCGTTTGCTTCATATGGAAGCGGAACGAAAGCCCGTCCTTCGCTTCCCACGTGGCGTAGTCCGACACCATCTCGATGTCCTGACCGTCCCGATTGGTGACGGTCATTTGCAGCCGCTGCCGCACCGCCCAGCCGTCGCAAGCGTCGAGCACCTCGTAACCCATCGTGCCGCTCGCCGCCGCGACGTCGCCGCGGCTGGCGTTCAGGCTGAGCTGGTAGAGCGCGCGATGCGCCGCGAGGTCGGCGGCCTCCGCGGGAGCCACGGCGAGCAGGGCGAGGGCCGCCAAGGCGGCGGGAAGGCGCATGACGGGTCTCTCCTCGTCGGGTCCGCGAACATAAGTGGGGGCTGGCCACGACGCCAGCGGATCGCGCGCAGCGATAATAGGTTGACGGGACAGAGCGCCCTGAAAAGACTGCCGTATCGTGGCCGCCGGGTCGCGACCGTTGGGGGGAATTGATGCCAAAGCATCTGGTCTGGCTCGCCGCGTCACTCACGCAGGCCGCGCTGCTTCTCGCTTCGAGCCAGCCCGTCCGGGCGTTCGAGCCGGGAGACAAGCCCGGTTTCATCGTCGGCGACGTCGTTGCCACCCACTACGACGGCACTTCGAACGACCTGCTGACGGCGGGACTCGGCGCATCGGGGCTCGGCTCCGCGACTCCGCCGCCCGTCTCGAATCCGCCCAGCGCCGAGGAACTGCGGCGGCTCGCGATCTGGAACAACTATCGGGCGCTGATCGATCCCACTCCGGGCGGCGGCTACGGTCTGCTTTACGGCCCGACCGCGACGGCGGACGGCGAGGTTCGCAATCCGCAGGGGACCATTCCGGGCTGGGAGGCGCTGGCCCTCGCCCGCGACGACGGACGAGGCGATGATCCCGCTGCCACGATCACGGTGATGGTCCAGATCCCCGACGGATACGATCCGGCGCATGGCTGCATCATAACCGCTCCTTCCTCCGGCTCGCGCGGGATTTACGGTGCGATCGCCACGGCCGGCGAGTGGGGACTGAAACATGACTGCGCCGTCGCCTACACCGACAAAGGGACCGGCACGGGCGCGCACGATCTGCACAACGACACGGTCAATCTGCTGCGCGGGGAGCGCGCGGACGCGAAGACGGCGGGAGCGGAGTCCAACTTCACCGCGCGGCTCACCGAGGAGCAGCGCACCGCGTTCGATGCGGCCCATCCCTATCGCTTCGCCTTCAAGCACGCCCACTCGCAAGTGAACCCGGAAGCGGATTGGGGGCGTGACGTACTGCAGGGGATCGAATTCGCCTTCTACGTGCTGAACCTGAAGCTCTCGCCGGGGCAGCCGCACGCGATCAACAAGCGCAACACGCTGGTCATCGCGTCCAGCGTATCCAATGGCGGCGGCGCCTCGCTGCGCGCCGCGGAGCAGGATGAGCACCATCTGATCGACGGCGTCGCGGTCTCCGAGCCGAACGTCAATCCGGTATTCAAGCGCGGCTTCACGATCCAGCAGGGCAACGGGAACAAGCTGGTCCGGCATAGCCGTCCCCTCGAAGACTACGCCACTTTTGAAAACCTCTATATCGGTTGCGCGGCCGTGATCCAGAAAGCGGCTCCGCTCAACAACGCGGCCAGCCGGGCCCGCTGCGATGCGCTTCACGCGGCGGGGCTGCTGCGTTCCGAGACGCCGGAGGACCAGGCCGCCGAAGCACAGAAGATCCTGAACGATTATGGCCTGCTGCCGGAGCAGAACGTGGTCGCGCCGTCGGTACTGGTTCTCTTATGTCTATCAGGCGATCGCGGTGACGTACACGAACCAGTATGGCCGCTTCAGCGTGCTCGATGATCTGTGCGGGTACAGCATGGGAGCGACCGTCCCCGTCACCGGCGAGCCAACACCCCTCGCACCCACGGCCGAAGCGAGCCTGTTCGGAACCAGCAACGGGATTCCGCCGACCGCCGGCGTGAACCTCATCAATGATCTTGCGCCAGGCGGGCCGAAGGAGGACCGGGTATCCACGCCCGACCAGGATTTGCGCGGCGCGCTCTGTTTGCGAGCCCTCGCGACCGGCAAAGAGACGGCAGCTTCGTCGACAGATGGCGCGCTCGCTGCACAGGCGCACCGCGTCGCCCAGGGCGTTCGCGAGGTGCTTGCGACCGGCGACCTGCACGGGGTTCCCGCCGTGTACGTGGTCGGCCGCAGTGATGCAAATCTGCCGCCCAACTTCACGGGTCGCGCCTACTACGGATTGAATCAGCTTATCGAAGGGCCTCGCAGTCGGCTGCGCTACTACGAGGTCACGAACGCGCATCATCTGGATGTTTTGAACCAGTACCCCGGCTTCGACGGTACCGATGGTGCCGCTGCACCACTACTTCGTTCAGGCGATGAACCTGATGTACGCGCATTTGCGGGAGGGCGCGCCGCTGCCGCCGAGTCAGGTGGTGCATACCGTGCCGCGGGGAACCGGGCCGTCGGGCGTCCCGCCGATCACGGAAGCCAACGTGCCGCCCATCGCCGCCAATCCGGCATCGCAAGCCCGGATCGTCTTCGAGGACGGCACGCTCAAAATTCCGGACTGACCCTCACCGGAGACCTACCCTCTCCCGTGTGCGGGAGAGGGTAGGGTTGGCGTGAGGCGAGCTCAGTCCGAAGCGCGCTTTAGCAATTCGACCTGCGCCGGGCCGGGGCTTCTTCGCTCGCATCCTCGACCGCGATTTGATCGCTTCGGACGGTATCCCTGACCGTCTCTTTGCGCTCGGCCGCTTCCCTGCGAACCACGACCTCCTCCTTCAGGCGGGCGACCTTCTCCGTCACCGGAACCTCGGAAGTTTCGGTCACCTCGATGGTCTTCTCGGTGAAAGTATCTCCGGTAGCGTCATCGCGAACCGGCCTGCGCTTCTCGAGGATGACCCTTTCGTCCCGCAGCGAAACCGACTGCTCGACCGGGTTCTCGACCACATAGCGGCGAATCCGCGTCGTGCCGCGGTTGACGGTGCGCTTGCCGACTTGCAGCTCTTCTTCGGCGAGGGGAATCACTTCTTCACCCTCTTCCTCGTTCTCCTCGGCGGCGGCCCGGCGGGGGCGCGCAGGGGCGGCTTCCTCGGCCGCTGCGCCCTCTTCGGTCCGCTCGCTATCGCGCGAACTCACGGGCCGTCTCGCTCCGGCCCGCGGGGGCGCGCGCCTGCTCGGTCGGGGCCGATTACGTAGAATCGTCCTGGATGGTCTGCTCGTCCACATCGAGGGGCGAGTGGTCTTGCAGCACGGACATCACAGTCTCGGCGTCCTGTTCGGACACGGTCACGGCCACGACGACTTCGCCGCGGTCCATGCTGCGTTCATAGTCGTTCCGGTCTTCATGTGGCGCCTGCCCGGCGAACATCATGTCCCAGAAGAAGAACCCGGTGCTCTGAGGTGCCGATCTCTCGGAAGAGGAATCGGTCCGATTCCTGGGCTGGCCTTCTTTGCTATGGCGCTCGATCGCGCTGGAGGGCACGCCAGCCAACTCGAGGGCCCGCACGGCCTGATCGGCATGACGGCTGTTTTCGAAAACCGCGACAATCGTTTCGTCCGACATAGAGTCTCCTGTGTGGTATCACGGATACGCGAGGTGCTCGGCGCGACCGGCCGAGGTCGCGTGGGGTGGGTCACTGAGTTTTCGGTTTGGTTGGCGACGCCGAGTGCCGCGCCGCAGCATGTCAGCGTCCGGGCTGGCCGAAGGTTGCACCGGATTTCGCGCGAACTCGAGCGGCTGCTCTCCGAGCCTGGACCGGCTCCCGACGCAAAAGTGATCCGAAAATAAATTCCCAGACTGGCAACCGGAACCCTTTTGCTGCATTGCACCACGATGCCGCGGGGCTGGGCCAAGGCACGGCCGAACCCCGGATCGAATCGCATCAATGAGAGATCGCAATGAACCTGGTCAACAACTTTGAGGCGCTTTCAGCCTGGCAGGAGGCGCTGCTCGCCTGCGTAGCCGTTCTTGTCATCCTGGCGATCGTCAATTACGTGCTCGCGCGTCAGGCGGAGCGCAAGCACCCGCCGCGCGGATCGTTTCTTGAGATCCGCGGCATCAGGCTGCACTACAGCGACCGGGGCACGGGTCCCGCGGTTGTGCTGATACACGGCAACGCCGTCACGGGAGACGATTACAACACGAGTGGCGTGGCTGAGCGCCTACTCGCAAATCACCGCGTCATCATCTTCGACCGGCCCGGCTTCGGCTACAGCCAGCGTCCGCGCTGGCGTCCCTGGGCGGCTGCGGCGCAGGCCGAATTGCTGCATGAGGCGCTCGTGCAATTGGGAGTCGAGCGGCCCGTGGTCGTCGGTCACTCCTGGGGAACGCTTGTCGCGCTCGCGTTCGCCGTACGGTTTCGCGACGACACGGCGGGGCTCGTACTGCTCTCCGGCTACTACTTCCCAACGTTTCGTCTCGATGCGCTGCTGATCTCGGGGGGAGCGATTCCCGTTCTCGGAGATATCCTGCGGTATACGATATCTCCGCTCTTCGGCTGGCTGACGATGCCGATGACCAAGCGCATGATGTTCGCGCCCTCGCCAATGGCTGCGCAATTCAAGGCGGAATATTCAACCGCGATGGCGCTGCGGCCGTCGCAGATCCGCGCGACTGTCGTCGACGGCGTGTTTATGGTCCCGAGCGCCGCAGGTCTGCGCGCTCACTATCACGAGCTGAAGGTCCCCGTGAGCGTGATGGCCGGGGGCGGCGATTTGGTCGTCAGTCACCGCCATGCGGAGCGGCTGCACGCGGCAATTCCAGGCAGCGCCTTGCAGATCGTGTCCGGTGTCGGACACATGATCCATCATGTCGCCACGGATCAAGTCGTTCAGGCGATCGAGGAGGTGGCACGCACTTCGGGCGCTCGAGCGCCCATCGGTCAGCTTGACAAGTCCGCGCCAGCACCCGCGGATGTGACTGAGCCGGCAGAGACGCGGAACCCTAGCCGCGCGAGCGTCCGCGCATGATGACGGCCTCGCCGTAGCGGCTGCGCAAAGTGTCGATAGCAGCCTGAGCGGCGGCGCGGCGGGGCGTCTCCGTGTCGGCCAAGTCGCCGCGATCGGCCTCGGCGAGTGGCAATAACGGATTGCGCGCCGATGCCGATGAGGCGAAAAGCGGTCCCGTCCGTCTGCTTCGCGAGCAGCGGGCGGGCCGCCTCGAACAGTCGGTCCGGCAGAATGGTTGCGCTCGGAAGCCGGGCGGCGCGGGTGCGCGTCGCGAAGCCGGCTGTCTTCAGCTTCAGCACGACGCCGCCGGCTGAAAGCTGCTTCTCTTTCAGCCGCCGCGCGAGCCGTTCCGACAAGCGCCAGAGATGCCGCTCCAAGTCCCCGGCACGCGTGAGGTCGGAGTCGAAGGTGGTTTCCGCGCTGATCGACTTCGCGGCGCCGCCCGGATCGACCCGACTTGCATCCTCGCCGCGCGCACGCCGGACCAGCGCGGCGCCTTCCTCGCCCAGACGGCGGAGCGCATCCCGCTCTTCGAGTGCCTGAAGCTGACCGACATGGGTGATGCCCTGCGTCGCAAGGCGCTTGGCGAGAGCGGGGCCGACTCCCGGCAACACGCGTACCGGCTCGGGCGCGAGCAGCTGCCGTGCATCGGCGCGACCGATCACCGCGAAGCCGCGCGGCTTGTCCCGGTTAGCGGCGATCTTGGCCAGCATCCGGTTCGAGGCGAGGCCGATCGAGACGCTCACTCCGACCTCGCGCTCCACCTCCTGCGCGAATCGCGCCAGCACGGCGGCCGGGGGTGCCCCATGCAGCGACTCGGTGCCGGAGAGATCGAGCGCGGCCTCGTCGATCGAAAGCGGTTGTACGAGCGGGGTCAGCCGCTCCATCAGCGCGCGGATCCGGCGTGCCGCCGCGCTGTATTTGGCGAAGTCCGGGCGGATCACGACAGCATCGGGGCAGGCCTTCAATGCCTTGAACATCGGCATCGCGCTGCGCACGCCGTGGATGCGCGCGACGTAGCAGGCGGCGGTGACGACCCCGCGCACGCCGCCGCCGACGATCACCGGTCGATCGGCCAACTCCGGCCGGTCGCGCTTCTCGACGCTCGCGTAGAACGCATCGCAATCGACATGCGCGATCGCGAGCCGCAGCAGCTCGGGATGACCGACCACCCGATGGCCGCCGCAAGCGGGACACCTGACCGCTGGCCGCTCATCACCGGCCACGGACAAACAGTCTCGGCAGAGCACCGGCATCAGCCGGATGCGGGCCAGAGCCAGGCCGCGCCGCGCACCCCGGAGGAGTCACCGTGTACGTTGCGCAGCACAGGTGTCGTGCAGCGGTCGCTGAACACGTAGCGCGGCAGCAGGTCGGGCAGACGTGCGTAAAGGTGCTCCATGTTCGACAGCCCGCCGCCGAGCACGATCGCGTCGGGGTCCAGGAGGTTGACGATCTGACCGAGCCCGCGTGCGAGCCGATCGGCGTGCCGCTCCAGCGCCGCCCGGGCGCGCGCGTCGCCGGCCTCGGCGCGGGCTGGGATACCCGTCGCGTCGCGCGCGTCCGTTCCGTCGCAATCGCGCGCGAGCCCGGGGCCGGAGAGCATCGTCTCGAGGCATAAGTGGCGGCCGCACCAGCAGCGCGGTCCGGGCAGTTCCTCGAGGCGGGGCCAGGGGAGGGGATTATGGCCCCACTCGCCGCAGATCCGGTGCCGGCCTTCGAGCACCCGCCCGTCCACCACGATGCCGCCGCCGCAGCCGGTGCCGAGGATGACACCGAACACGACGCCGAATCCCGCCCCCGCGCCGTCCGCCGCTTCGCTGAGCGCGAAGCAATTGGCGTCGTTCTGCACCCGGACCTCCCGCCCGAGCAGCGCCGAGATGTCGCGGTCGAATGCGTGCCCGTTGAGTGCGTTGGAGTTGGCGTTCTTCACGCGGCCGGTTGCCGGGCTGATGGCACCCGGGATGCCGATCCCGACCGTCGCCATCGCGCCCAGCTCGGCCTCGGTCCGCCGCACGAGGTCTGCGATGGTGGCGAGGGCCGCTTCATAGCCGGAGGGCGTCGGGACCCGCCGGCGCAGTTGGAGCGTTCCATCCGGCGCCAGAGCCGCGATCTCGGTCTTCGTGCCCCCGAGGTCGACGCCGATTCGGCAGCGAGTCATGAGGGTCAGTCTGGCTAGACCCGGCACCTTGCTCAAGACGCGGTTCGGGCAGCAGGATGACGGCGAGGGGCCAATGAGCGAAACTCTGCTGGACGTGAAGGAGATGAGCTGCCCGCTGCCCGTGCTGCGGGCCAACCGGGCGCTCCGCAGCCTCAAGCCGGGCGAGCGACTGCGGGTGCTGGCGACCGATCGTGCAGCGGTGGCCGACTTCCAGGCGTTCTGCCGCGAGACCGGCCATGCGCTGCTGGCCTGGAGCGAGGAGGGCGGCGTGTTCAGCTTCGTCATCCGCCGGCGCCGCGACGATCCGGAACAGGACGATTGACATGCCCACCGCCCTCATCACCCATCCCGCCTGCCTGCTGCACGACAACGGACCGTATCATCCGGAATGTCCCGATCGGTTGCGCGCGATCATGCGCGTGCTCGAGTCTGAGGAGTTCGCCGCACTGCTGCGGGAACAGGCCCCGCGTGCGACCATCGAGCAGCTCACGCGCGTGCATCCGCGCGAATACGTCGACGGCATACTCGCGATCCGGCCCGATCCCGGCGAGATGGTGCAACTCGACGGCGACACGGCGATGTGCGCCGACAGCGCCGAAGCCGCGCTGCGGGCCGCTGGCGGCGCGGTGGCCGCGGTGGATGCCGTGATGGAAGGCTGGGCGCGTGCCGCCTTCGCCGCCGTGCGACCGCCCGGCCATCATGCGGAACCGTCGCGGCCGATGGGGTTCTGTCTCTTCGCCAACGCCGCCATCGCTGCCGAGCACGCGCGCACCCGCTGGGGCCTCGGCCGTGTCGCCGTGGTCGATTTCGACGTGCATCACGGCAACGGGACGCAGGCGATCTTCGCGAGCCGGCCGGGCCTGTTCTATGCGTCGAGCCACCAATATCCGTGTTATCCGGGTACCGGCCATAAGTGGGAGCACGGGGTCGCGAACAATATCGTCAACGCCCCGCTTCCGCCGGGATCGGGGAGTGCCGCGTTCCGCTCGGCCTGGTCCGACACCATCTTCCCGGCGCTCGACGAATTCGCGCCCGAGCTCCTGATCGTCTCGGCCGGGTTCGATGCGCACAAGGCGGACCCGCTCGCACAGCTCCGGCTGGAGACCGGCGACTTCGCCTGGATCACCCGCGAGCTCGTCGCCATGGCCGGCCGGCATTGCGGCGACCGCATCGCGTCGGTGCTGGAGGGCGGCTACGAACTGAGCGCGCTGGCCGCTTCGGTCGCCGCGCATGTGCGAGCGCTTATGCGGGTGTGAGAAGCCCGGCGGGCGGGGAACTTGCGATTGCCGAGGGGTTGGCGGGCGGCGCCGGACCCGTTACCAAGGTCCGCTTTGGGAGTGCCGGGAGATTCGGATGTCCGAAGCGCGAGGGCCAGCCCCGGGTAGGCCCGGCGGCGATCCGTCACCCGACGTAAGCGGCCTTTCTTTCGAGGACGCGCTGGCCGAGCTCGAGCAGATCGTGCGGGGCCTGGAAGGCGGGCAGTTGAAGCTGGAGGACGCTATTTCCTGTTACGAGCGGGGGGCTGCCCTGCGTCGCCATTGCGAAGCGAAGCTGATGGAAGCCGAGGCACGGGTCGCCGCCATCGTTGAACGGGCCGACGGTTCCGTGGCCGTGCGTTCGATCGAGTGAAACGCATGTCCGATCTGATCGCCGTCGCGGATGTGGATCTCCCCGGCGCGATGGGCCGGGCGGCCGGCCTCATCGAGGAGGCGCTGGAAGCGCTATTGCCACCGGTCGAAGGGGCGGAGGCGCGTCTCGCGGAGGCGATGCGCTATGCCGCGCTGGGCGGAGGCAAGCGGCTCCGGGGCTTTCTCGTGATCGAGACCGCCTTGCTGTTCGCGGTCTCGCCAACCTGCGCGGCGCGGGTCGCTGCATCGGTCGAGATGATGCACGCCTACTCGCTCGTGCATGATGACCTGCCCGCCATGGACGACGACGACCTTCGGCGCGGCAAGCCCTCCACTCACCGCGCCTTCGACGAGGCGACCGCGATCCTCGCGGGCGACGCGCTGCAGTCGCGTGCCTTCGAGGTGCTGGCCGAAGCCGATACCCACTCCGACCCCCAGGCGCGCTGCGAACTCGTCGCGGCGTTGGGCGCGGCCTCGGGCGCGCGAGGCATGGCGGGCGGACAGATGATCGACATGCTGGCCGAAGGCGCGGGCCTGAGCGCCGCCGAAGTCACGCGCCTGCAAGCCCTGAAAACCGGCCGCCTGATCCAGTACAGTGCGGAGGCCGGCGCGATCCTTGGCCGCGCGCCGCTCGCGCAACGCCATTTGCTCGGGGCGTACGGGCGAGACCTGGGGGCCGCGTTCCAGATCGCCGACGACCTGCTCGACGCCGAGGGTACGACCGAGGAGACCGGCAAGACGGCCGGGAAGGACGCGGCTTCCGGCAAAGCGACGATGGTCGCGATACTCGGGCCGGAGCGTGCGCGCGCGCATGCCGCGATGCTGGCGAGCCAAGCGGCCCGGCACCTGGACGGGTTTGGGGAGCGCGCGGCGCTGCTGCGTGAGCTCGCGGGCTACGTGGTCGCGCGACGGACCTGAAGTTCGAGAGAAGGCGGAGGCATGAGCGCTGTGGAGACTCCTTTGTTGGATCGCGTGCGCATTCCGGCCGATTTGCGTAACTTCTCGGCCGAGCAGCTGCGGCAGGTGGCGGACGAGCTGCGCGCCGAGGTGATCGACGCGGTCTCCGTGACGGGCGGCCATCTCGGTTCGGCGCTCGGGGTGGTGGAGCTGACCGTCGCGCTGCACGCGGTGTTCGATACGCCGCGCGACCGGCTGATCTGGGACGTCGGCCACCAGGCCTATCCGCACAAGATCCTGACCGGGCGGCGCGACCGCATCCGCACGCTTGCGCCAGGGCGGCGGATTATCGGGCTTCACCCGCCGGGCGGAGAGCGAATACGACCCGTTCGGGGCGGCGCACTCCTCGACCTCGATCTCGGCCGGGCTCGGCATGGCGGTGGCGCGGGATCTCGAAGGGCGAGGCGGATCCGCGCAACGTGATCGCGGTCATCGGCGACGGGGCGATGAGCGCCGGCATGGCGTATGAGGCGATGAACAACGCGGGGGCGCTGCATTCGCGGCTGCTCGTGATCCTCAACGACAACGACATGTCGATCGCGCCGCCGGTCGGGGCGATGAGCGCCTATCTGTCGCGGCTGATGTCGTCGCGCAGCTTTCTTTCCTTGCGCGATCTGGCGGCGCGCATGGCGAAGCGGTTCCCGCGCGGCATCGAGCGCACGGCGCGGCGGGCGGAGGAATATGCGCGCGGCATCCTCACCGGCGGGACCTTGTTCGAGGAACTCGGCTTTTACTACGTCGGCCCGATCGACGGGCACAATCTCGACCACCTGCTGCCGGTGCTGCGCAACGTGCGCGAGGCGGAGGAGGCGGGGCCGATCCTGGTGCACGCGATCACCACGAAGGGCAAGGGCTACGCGCCGGCCGAGCAGTCGGCCGACAAGTATCACGGCGTCGCCAAGTTCAACGTCATCACCGGCGAGCAGGCGAAGGCGCCGCCCGGTCCGCCGTCCTACACGCGGGTGTTCGCCGATGCGCTGATCGCCGAGGCGGAGCGCGACCCGAACATCGTCGCGATCACCGCGGCGATGCCGTCCGGCACCGGGCTCGACCGGTTCGCCAAGCGCTTCCCCGACCGATGTTTCGATGTCGGGATCGCCGAGCAGCACGCGGTGACGTTCGCGGCCGGGATGGCGACCGAGGGGTTGCGGCCGTTCTGCGCCATCTATTCGACGTTCCTGCAGCGGGCCTACGACCAGGTGGTGCATGACGTGGCGATCCAGCGCCTGCCGGTGCGGTTCGCGATGGACCGGGCGGGTCTGGTGGGCGCGGACGGGGCGACGCACGCGGGGAGTTTCGACCTCGCCTATCTCGGCTGCCTGCCGGGGATGGTGCTGATGGCGCCGTCCGACGAGGCGGAGCTCGTGCACATGGTGGCGACGGCGGCTTCGATCGACGACCGGCCGAGTGCCGTGCGCTATCCGCGCGGCGAGGGGCTGGGGGCGGCGCTGCCGTCTCGCGGGGAGGTGCTACCGCTGGGGCGCGGGCGGGTGCTGCGGGAAGGCGGGAGTGTGGCGATCGTCTCGCTCGGCACGCGGCTCGCGGATGCGTTGCGGGCGGCCGACGAGCTGGCGGCGAAGGGCTTGCCGGCGACGGTCGTGGACGCGCGCTTCGCCAAGCCGTTCGACACGGCGCTGGTCGAGCAGCTGGCGCGGCACCATGCGGTGCTGATCACGATCGAGGAGGGCGCGGTCGGCGGGTTCGGTTCGGCGGTGTTGCAGCATCTGGCCTGGAGGGGGCTGCTGGACACCGGGCTCCGGGTGCGCCCGATGGTGTTGCCCGACCGCTTCATCGACCACGACAGCCAGCCGAAGCAGCTCGCCGCAGCCGGCCTCGCCGCGAAAGACATCGTCGCCGCCGCCGTGGAGGCGTTGGGGGTCGGCCGTCAGCGGCCGAAGGCGGCGGTCGTGCGATGACGCTTCGGCGTCGCCGGCTGTTCTTGTCTGCCCTGGCGGGCTTTCTCGCGACTCTCGCCGTCGCTCAAGCCGAGGGGATCGCCGGAGCCGGACCGGACGGCCCGATCGTCGCTCTGCACGATGGTTTGCTGAAAGTCATGAAGGAAGGCGCTAGCGGCCGGCCGTTCGCGCAACGCTTCAGAATCCTGGCCCCGATCATCGATCGCGTGTTCGATCTGCCGAGCATCCTCCGCGCTTGCGTCGGGCCACGTTGGTCCGGCCTGCCGAGTGGGGAGAAGACGGCGCTTGAAGCGGCCTTTCGGCAGTTCACCATCGCCTCGTACGTGGCGAATTTCGACAACTTCCAGGGCGAGCGGTTCGAGACTCAGCCCGACCGGCGCACCCTAGGCGCTGATACGGTCGTGACGACGCGCATTCTCGGCCCGGGCAGCGACGTTTCACGGATCGACTATGTCATGCGGCAGGTGAATGGGATGTGGAAGGCCGTCGATGTCCTGCTGGACGGCACGATCAGCCGTGTGGCCGTGCAACGGTCGGATTTCCGTAACCTGCTCGGCACCGGCGATGCCTCCGCGCTGATCGCCAGCCTTGAGCGCAAGGCGATGGATTTCGCCGGGGGCGCCGCGACACAATGAACCGACCGCGATGAGGGTTCTCGCCTGCGCGGCCGGAGCGCTGGCGGGCATCGGCATACTTCAATGCCTGGCCGGATGGGTCCAAGTGCGCCGGTTCGGTAATGGGCGATCGGCCGAACCGCCCTTCCGTCCACCGCTTAGCGTTCTGAAGCCGCTCTATGGTCCGGAGCCCATGCTGGAAGAGGCGCTCGCCACGTTTTTCCGGCAGCATTACCCGCTGTATCAACTCGTCTTCGGCGTGCAAAACGCGGCCGATGCGGCGCTCGACGCGGTGCGCCGGTTGCAGGCTCGCTTCCCCGAATGCGATGTGGCCGTCGTGGTCGACCCGACCCTGCACGGCCCGAACCGCAAGGTGGGCAACCTCATCAACATGCTGGGGGCGGCGCGGCACGATGTGCTGGTGATCGCGGATAGCGACCTGCACGTCCGGCCGGACTATCTCGATCGGTTGGCGGCCGCCTTCGACGAGCCCGGAACCGGGCTTGTGACGACGCTCTACGCAGGCTTGCCCGCGACGAACCGCGCCGCGGCCCGGCTCGGGGCCACCCAGGTCACGCATGGGTTTCTGCCCGGCGCGCTGCTGGCCCGAGCCTTGGGGCGGCAGGACTGCCTGGGTGCGACGATGATGCTGTCCCGCCCGATGCTCGCCCGCATCGGCGGATTCGAGGCGCTCGTCGCTCATCTGGCCGACGATAACGTTCTGGGGCGGCTGGTCCGTGACGCCGGAGCAGGCGTCCGCTTGGCGGACACTGTTCCGCTCACCACGGTGCCGGAGACGAGCTTGGCCGCTCTCTGGGCGCATGAATTGCGCTGGGCGCGCACCATCCGGGCGCTGGTACCGGCCGGCTTCGCGATCTCCTGCGTGCAGTATCCGATCTTCTGGGCGGCCCTCGCCGCCATGGCCTCGGGATTCGCGGCCTGGGCGGGCGGCTTGTTCGCCGCTGCCTGGATGGTGCGCGGGGCGGCGGCGCGGGGCATCGACCGCGCGTTGCGGCCGAGGCTCGGGGGACTTGCTTTCCCCCCTCCGCTCTGGCTTCTGCCGTTGCGCGACCTTATGTCCGTGGCCGTGATGATCGCGAGCTATGGCGGCCGCCGAGTCGCTTGGCGCGGCTACACACTCGATGCCGATGACGGGGTCAGCCCCTCGCGGGCCGCCTATCCCGATCCCAAGGAGGGATTGCTGAAGTCATGATGAAGACGCTGTTTCTGCATCCACCCTCCTTCGACGGCTTCGACGGCGGGGCCGGGTCCCGCTACCAGGCGCGGCGAGAGATCCGCTCCTTCTGGTATCCGACCTGGCTCGCGCAGCCGGCCGCGCTCGTGTCCGGCAGCAAGCTGATCGACGCGCCGCCCGCGGGCGTCCAGCTTGGAGCCGTCGCCGCGCAGGCAGGCAGCTACGAGCTTTGCGTGATCCATACCTCCACGCCCTCCTTCGCCTCCGACGTGCGCGTCGCGGCGGCGCTGAAGGATGCAAATCCGGCGCTGAAGATCGGCTTCGTCGGCGCCAAGGTCGCGGTGCAGCCGGAGGAGAGCCTGCAACAGGGCGACGCCGATCGATTTCGTCGCGCGGAACGAGTTCGACTTCACGATCAAGGAAGTCGCCGAAGGCCGCGATTGGTCGGCGATCGACGGCATCTCCTACCGCGACGGAGGAGGGAAGATCGTCCACAACCCGGATCGCGCGATCCTCGAGGACATGGATCAGTTGCCGTTCGTGACGGAGGTGTACAAGCGCGATCTCCGCATCGAGGACTACTTCATCGGCTATCTGCTGCACCCGTACGTTTCGCTCTACACGGGACGCGGCTGCAAGTCGCGCTGCACGTTCTGCCTCTGGCCGCAGACCGTCGGTGGCCATCGCTACCGCGTACGCTCGCCCGGCCATGTGGCGGACGAGATCCGGCTCGCGAAATCCTACTTCCCGCAGGTGCGCGAGTTCTTCTTCGACGATGATACGTTCACCGACAACCTACCGCGCGCCGAGGCGATCGCGCGCGAGCTGGGCCGGCTTGGCGTGACCTGGTCGTGCAATGCGAAAGCGAACGTGCCGCGCGAGACCTTGAAGGTGCTGAAGGATAACGGGCTCAGGCTGCTGCTCGTCGGCTACGAGAGCGGCAACCAGCAGATCCTGCACAACATCAAAAAGGGAATGCGGATCGAGGTCGCGAAGCGCTTCACCAAGGATTGCCACGAGCTCGGCATCAAGATCCACGGCACCTTCATTCTTGGCCTGCCGGGCGAGACGCGCGAGACGATCGAGGAAACGATCCGCTTCGCCCAAGAGATCAACCCGCACACTTTGCAGGTCTCGCTCGCCGCGCCCTATCCCGGCACGTTTCTGCACCGTCAGGCGGTCGAAAACGGCTGGCTCGATGCGAGTCACGCGGAACTGGTGGACGATCACGGCATCCAGATCGCGCCGCTGCACTATCCGCACCTGACCCACACCGAGATCTTCGATTCGGTGGAGACGTTCTATAAGCGGTTCTATCTGCGCGCGCCGAAGATCGCGTCCATCGTCGGCGAGATGGTGCGCAGCCCGCAAATGATGAAGCGCCGGCTGCGCGAAGGCGTCGAGTTCTTCCAGTTCCTGCGCGAGCGACACAAAGCGGCTTGAAGGCCGACCCCTTCCCCCGGTCCCCTCCCGCAACGGGAGGGGAGGTGAGAGCCCTCTCCCCATGCCGGAGGGGGTTGGGGGGAGGGGGTTCGCGGCGCATCATCCTGACCGCCGACGATTTCGGCCTCTCCGAGTCGGTCAACGAGGGGGTGGAGCGCGCGCATCGCGAGGGCGTGCTGACCTCCGCGAGCCTGATGGTGGCGGGGCCTGCCGCTGAGGATGCGGTGCGCCGCGCCCGCGCGCTGCCATCCTTGCGCGTTGGCCTGCATCTCGTGGTCGTCGAGGGTCCGGCCGTGTTGCCGCGAGCGCGCATTCCGGATCTCGTCGATGATCGAGGCTGGTTTCCCTCCGACCAGATCCGGCTGGGGCTGAATTACTTCTTCCGCCCGCGCGTCAGGGCGCAGCTCGCCGCGGAAATCCGCGCGCAATTCGCGGCTTTCGCGGCGACCGGCCTCACCCTCGACCACGCCGATGCACACAAACACATGCACCTGCATCCAACGGTGGGCCGCATGATGATCGACATCGGACGCGAATACGGGTTGCGCGCGGTGCGGGTTCCGGCAGAGCCGCCCGGAGTACTTACGGTTAGCGAAGAACCCGCGCGGATAAGCGAGCGAGTTCTGTATCGTTGGACGTACCTGCTCCGGAGGCAAGCCCGCAGGGTCGGGCTCGCCACGACAGAGCATTGCTTCGGTATCCGCTGGAGCGGGCGGATGACCGCGGAGCGGCTGCTCCGGCTGCTGCCGCACCTGCCGCCCGGGACCAGCGAGATATACTTCCACCCCGCCGTTGGCCGGGATGCTACGCTGCAAACCCTGATGCCCGGCTATCAGCATGAGGCGGAGCTCGCGGCCCTCCTCGATCCGCGTGTGCGCGAGGCACTCGCCGCGATCGGCGCGCGCAGCGGCTGTGAACAGGAGAACTCTGCGAGGTGATCAAGCAGCCCACCCGGTATGAGGAGATGCAGGACCCGCAGGCGCGGCCGCGCTACACCGGCATCCCGACCTTCTTCCGCACGCCACATACGGAGGATCTCGGCCAAGTCGATATCGGCATCATCGGCGTGCCGTTCGATGGCGGCGTTACCAACCGATCAGGCACGCGGCACGGCCCGCGTGCCGTCCGCGACCAGTCGAGCCTGCTCCGACGGATCAACAGCGCGACCGGGATCGCGCCGTTCGAGATTGCGCGTGTGCGCGATGTCGGCGATTGCTGGATCGAGCAACCGTTCACGCTCGAAGGCGCGCAAGCAGAGATCGCCGCCTTCTTTCGCACAGTCATGGATGCCGGCGTCGTTCCGCTCTCCGTCGGCGGCGATCACTCGATCAGCCTGCCGATCCTGCGGGCCGTCGCGGCGTCCCGGCCCATCGGCATGATCCATATCGACGCCCATTGCGATACCGGCGGCGACTACATGGGCTCGCGCTTTCACCACGGCGCGCCGTTCAGCCGCGCGGTGGAGGAGAATTCTGCTGGACCCCAAGCGGGTCATCCAGATCGGCATCCGCGGCACGACCAACGATCCCGAGCTCTGGGGTTTTTCCCGGCGTGCCGGGATGCGCGTGCTGCCGATGGACGAGTTGCAGGACAAAGGCTGGCGTCACGCGGTGGAGGAAGCCCGCCGTGTTGCGGGGGAGGGGCCGACCTATCTGACATTCGACATCGATAGCCTCGATCCGGCGCAGGCGCCAGGAACCGGAACCCCTGAGGCAGGGGGGCTCTCCATGATCGAGGCGCTGCGCATACTCCGCGGCCTGCGCGGCGTCGATCTCATCGGTGGCGATCTGGTGGAGGTCTCGCCGCCCTTCGATGTCGGCAACCTGACCGCGTTCAACGGCGCATCCGTCCTGTTCGAGATGCTTTGCCTGCTCGCGGAAGCGTGGCAGACCCGGCAGGCGCCGACACACTCACGCCCGGTTGCTTGACCGTTCCTGTTCCGGCCTCTTACCGTTGAGCCTTATCGACGCGCGGGAGAAACGGAATGCATCTCGGTAAAAGTATCTTGCCGGTCGCCGGCTTCGCCGCGCTCGCGACCGTCTCGATCAGCAACCCCGCCGAGGCCGGCTATCAGGCGCTCTATACGTTCGGGGATAGCTATATCGATAGCGGCAATTACTTCTCGCTGACCGGCCTACCGCCCAGCCCGCCCTACGCGAGGCGTTTGTCGAACGGGCCGACGGCCATCGAGTACCTGGCCCAGGATCTCGGCATTCCGTTTACCTACTCGAATGATCCGAATCGCGGGAACAAGAGCCTCAACTTCGCGATCGCGGGCGCGGAGACCGGAACCTACAACGACGCGACCGGCCTCAATGGCGTCGGCGGACAACAGACGCAGGTGGCGAGCTTCGTCGCGCAGGCCCAGAACCGGTCGATCACGTTCAGCCCCGCCGCCACGCTCTTTATCCTCGAAGCGGGCGGCAACGACATTTTCGATAATATCGGGAGTGAGCCGGCGGCCAACATCATCCAGAACGCCGCCGCCAACGTGCTCGGGCAGGCCACGGCGCTCTACGGCGCGGGAGCGCGCAATATCGCGCTCGCGACGCTCTTTCATATCGGACTCACGCCCGCGGGCGCGGCCTCCGGCTTCGCCCTTGCGCTGAACGAGATCGCCGATGCGATGAATGCGGCTTACGCCCAGGTCGCCGGCACGCTCGATGCCGAGCTTCCGGGCGCGAACGTGTTTCTGCTGAACACCGGCTCCATCGTGAATGACCTGATCGCCAACGCCTCCGCGTTGGGGTTCACCAACAGCACCGATCCCTGCCTCGTCCTCGGCCCGTCGCCCTCCTTATGCTCCAATCCCGATCAATACGTGTTCTGGGACTCGAAGCACCCGACCACCCGGTTCCATGAGCTGCTCGGGGACGCTCTGGCGGCAGAGCTTCCGGAGCCGGCGAGCCTCGCCTTGCTCGGGGCGGCGGTTGTCGGACTGGGGCTGATCCGCTATCGGCGATCCGCCTGACGGAACTCGTGCCGACGGCATGCTTTTCCGCCTTCACCGGGAGGTATGGGGACATGACGAAGTGCGGCAAGGCGGCCCTGATGGTGGCCTTTCTCATCGCGCCCGCCGTAGCGGGTGCGGCCGGTCCGGAGCAGCCGCGCGCGGAGCAACACTCCCAGACGCTCCGCTCCTTCGTTCTGCGCAACCGGGCCGACAAGCCGATCACGGAGGCGCATGCCTATACCACGCAACAGAAGGACATCGTGCTGACGGACAAGGGCCCGATCCAGCCGCTGCGGTCCCAGGAGTTCATGATCCAGCAAAGCGAGTGCGTGGACCGGGTGAGCGCCAAGCTCCAGGACGGGCGCACCCTGACGCTCGACAATATGCAGGATTGCCGCAAT
Organism: uncultured Alphaproteobacteria bacterium; assembly: GCA_963808965.1. Classification (GTDB taxonomy): domain Bacteria; phylum Pseudomonadota; class Alphaproteobacteria; order Acetobacterales; family Acetobacteraceae; genus CAWEHU01. Next base: position 94,791 of record CAWEHU010000011.1, on the reverse strand, counting down.
CCGACGATCTTCGTGGATAACAGCGGAATATCGATAGACACCGCTGCAACGGGCCTGACCCTCCAGGGAACGCCGCGCGGGTCGGAGAAGCAACAGCCGCAGGCGCCGCCGAAGTAGGCGCGTCGGGCGGCCTCTCAAACCAAAATCCTTGCCACGGCGATCCGTCGCGATGACGATGGGTCATCGTCGGCTATCGCCGTCCGATTAGTGCCGAATCGGAGTTGACCGCGTGCGGGTCGCAGACCTCATTCTGCCGGTCTTCGCTGTGATCGTAACAGGTTGGCTCGCCGCCTTGACGGGCTACTTGTCGCGTAGGCTGGCCGACGAGCTCATCCATTTCGCCTACAATGTCGCCATGCCCGCGCTCTTGTTCGTTACAATCGCGCAGGAGCATGCCCGAACGTTGCTCGCGTGGCGGTTCCTGGCCGCCTTCGGCGGCGGCTCTCTAATCTGCTTTGCGCTTGTCTTCGCGGTGATGCGAACGCGCTCCGGCCTGGGCCGCCGGACGATGCACGGAATGGCCGCGTCGATGACGAACACCGGCTTCGTCGCGCTGCCGATCCTCAACGCTATTTACGGCCCGCGCGCCGTGCTTCCGGCGGCGATCGCCACAGTTTTCGTCGCGTTGGTGATGTTCCCGGCTGCCATCATCCTGCTCGAGATCGACGGGCAGCACACAGCGGGCGGGCGTATGCAGGCCTCCGTGTTGATGCGCCATATCGTGCTCAACCCGATGGTTCTCTCGACCTTGCTCGGCGTGGCCTGGTCGATCCTCGGGATTTGCCTGCCCGGCGCGGTCATCGATTACATGAATATCCTTGCCGGTGCGCTCACGCCTTGCGCTCTGTTCGCGATCGGTCTCGGACTTTCCCTGGGTGGCCTGCAAGCGAATTTGGGGCGCTCCGCAGTGCTCACCGCGATCAAACTCGTCCTTATGCCGCTGATCGTCTATGGCCTGTCACGCGCTTGCGGCCTCGATCCCCTCTACACGATCGCCGCGGTCGTGTGCGCCGCGGTCCCGACCGCCAAGACCGTCTACATCCTCGCCGGGGAATACAGGTGCGAGGAAATAATGGTCGCCTCTACCGTTTCGATGACGACGCTATTCTCGATCGTCTCCCTGCTCATCTGGCTCTATGCCTTATCCGGCCTGTCGGCGGATATCACGGGATAACAGCGGCTGGCGCAGCTGCGCCAGAGTGAAGCGCGGGCGATGCTCGGGCTGCCTGCCCAACAACGTTATTGCGGAGAAGTCGACGGAGCACCCCTCGCGCCGGCGCGATAGCCGGCACGGTATGATGCCGCCTCGCTCTTTTTTGCCTGGTCGTAGAGCAGCCCTCCAGCGAGACCCGCCGCAGCGCCGATGCCGGCGCCCAGGCCAGCATTGCCGGCTATCGCTCCGATAACAGCGCCCCCGGCAGTGCCGATTCCGGTTCCGGTTAAGGCACGTTGCTCGGTCGGGCTGAGGTTTGCGCAGCCTGCCAAGGACACGCTCGCGACTGCGATCGCCAGGATGAAGTGGCGCATCTCGCTATCTCCGTCCCGTGCCCGCACTCTGGTTAGCGCACGGATATTTCTGCGCAAGGTAAAGGAACATGCCATCGATCGCTGGCTGCGTCAGGCGAGACGGATCCTGATTGGCCCAGACGATGAAGCTGCCCAGCTCCGATCCACTTGGAGGCGGCGGGTTCGGCAAACAAAATAGCTTGCGACCTCCTCGTTGCAACTCGTGGGCCATCTCGACGACAACCGCACCTTCCGCATAGCCGTGGCAATAGTTTATGGCCGCGGTCATCATGGGGTCGTCCTTTGCCGGCGAACAGATCGCAATCAGATCCTGCACCGTTCGGGGCGGGAATTGCAATTCCAAAACAGCGGCCGAACTGATCCCCGGGCTGCCAAGCGCGACGGCCAATCCCAAAACGGCAGCCCTCTTCTTGACCTCGACAACCATCTTCGCTCCTCCATAGCCAGGACTCGATAAGCCGCGATCAGTGCGGCAAAGGCAAGGAAGTCTCCTCGATTCCGGCGCTGACACCCGAATACCGCTGCGGCATCGCAAAACGATGGCTGGTTTCCCTTGCGAGAGCGCGAGCGTTACCGTTCGCGATCCTGCGGTCAACCTCCGCTGTTCGAGGTTCCACGTTCGCCATGCCATAATCGCCATCGCGCGGGGCGTCGAGGTACGCCTCGCGCCGATCAAAGCCTTCGGTCGGCGATGATCCTGACGCGACAGAAGTTCCGGCTCGGTGCTGGCGTGTTACGAGGGCGTTCAGGCCCGGTACGAGCGCGCGCCGGAGCTCGCGGGTTCGAGGCCCGCGCGATCAGGCCGCGTTCGTGGCTTCCTGCCTGGCGCGGGCGCGTTCGATCCGGCGCTTGATTACCCGGGCCTCAGCGGGAAGCCGGGTATTCGGGGTGGAAAGCAAGAAAGCGTCGATCCCCCCATTGTGCTCGATCGTGCGGATGGCGCGCGTTGAAAGGCGCAGCCGCACCGGCGCGCCCAGGACATCCGAGAGGAGGGAGGTTTCCTGCAAATTCGGCAGGAAGCGGCGACGGGTCTTGTTGTTGGCGTGGCTGACGTTGTTGCCCGTCAGAACGCCCTTGCCCGTGATCTGGCAGCGGCGGGACATCGCGAGAAACCTCGATCCAGCAAGGCGCGCGCGAGGCTTCCGCGCAGGCCGGCGTTTCGGAAGGCCGGGGTTATGGCGAAGCCGACTGGCCCCGTCAAGCGCGCTTGAGGGCGCTTGGGTGCGCGGTGGCGGGGGGCGGATCGGCGATGCGACGCAACTCGCCGGCCTGGACGCTCTCCATCGCGTTCTCAAGGATGCGTAGAATGGCGCCGTCCGGCATGGTGCGGGCGAGGAGCCCGAGAGAACCGCCGAGCAGGGCCGAGGCGATGGCCAGCGAACCGATATTCTGGCTCACCATGTATTCGATCGCTTTGTCGATCACCGCGCCGGCGTAGCTGAGGTCGGCGGGGGGCGGTCCATCCAGATCGGTATCGGGGTCCAACTGCATCGGCATCGCACGCGCTCCTTTGGCCCGATATGGAACCCGGCAAGGCGGATTCAAACCGCCGACAAGCCCGCCTCCAACTCGGCGGCCTCCTCTCCGTGCTCCTGCTCGGCTTGCAGCGCCCACATCTGGGCGTAGAGCCCGCCCCGGGCGAGGAGGCTCGCATGAGTGCCGCGCTCGGCCACCAAACCATCCTGAAGCACGACGATCTCGTCGGCATCCACGACGGTCGATAGCCGGTGAGCGATGACGAGCGTGGTCCGATGCCGGACGACGGCGCGGAGGGCGGTCTGGATCTCCTGCTCGGTGCGCGTATCGAGGGCGCTGGTCGCTTCGTCCAATATGAGAATGCGCGGGTCCTTCAGGATGGTGCGGGCGATGGCGACCCTCTGCTTCTCGCCCCCCGACAGCTTCAGCCCGCGTTCGCCCACGCGCGTATCGTAACCGTCCGGCAGGCGGAGGACGAAGTCGTGCACCTGAGCGAGCCGGGCCGCCTGCTCGATCTCCTCCTGGCTCGCGCCGGGGCGGCCGTAGGCGATGTTGTAGCGGATCGTATCGTTGAACAGCACCGTGTCTTGCGGCACCACGCCGATCGCCGCGCGGAGGCTGTCCTGGGTCACGTCGCGGATGTCCTGGCCGTCGATCAGGATGCGGCCCTCGGTCACGTCGTAAAACCGGAACAAGAGGCGGCTGATGGTCGATTTGCCCGCGCCGGTCGGCCCGACGATCGCCAGCTTGCGCCCGGCCGGGACGGCGATATCGATGCCTTTCAGGATCTCGCGGTCAGGCCGGTAGCCGAAGCGCACGCCCTCGAATCGCACTTCCCCGGCCGGCCCCTCGGAGAGATGGGCCGCGAGGGCACGGGCGTCGGGCCGGTCCGCGACCTCCTGGCCGACATGCAACAGGCGGAACATCTGCTCCATGTCCACCAACCCCTGCTTGATCTCGCGATAGACGAAACCGAGGAAATTCAGCGGTTGATAGAGCTGCATCAGGTAGGTGTTGACGAGCACGAACTTGCCAACGGTCATCGTGCCCTGCTGCACGCCGCTCGCGGCCAGCAGCATCACCACGGCGAGCCCGGCGGCGATGATCGTCGCCTGGCCGAGATTGAGCATGTTCAGCGTCACCTGCGAGCGCACCGCGGCACGCTCGTAGCGGGCGAGCGCCTCGTCGAAGCGGCGGGCCTCGTGACCCTCGTTGCCGAAATACTTGACCGTCTCGTAATTCAGCAGGCTGTCGACCGCCTTGGTCTGCGCCTCGCTATCCGTCTCGTTCATGATACGACGGAAGCGCACCCGCCAATTCGTGAAAATGAGCGTGAAACCCATATAGGCGGCGACGGCGAGAAAGGTGACGAGCGCAAAGCGCCAGTCGAACATGACCCAGAGGATGCCCGTGACCATCAGCATCTCGAGGAAGGTCGGGATGATGTTGAACACGGTCAGCCGCAGCACCGATTCGATGCCGGTCGTTCCCCGCTCCAGGGCGCGCGAGAGGCCGCCGGTCTGGCGGTCGAGATGGAAACGGAGCGAAAGCCGGTGCAGGTGAACGAAGGTTTGCAGGCCGACCTTGCGCACTGTGCGCTGCTGGACCGCCGCGAACACGGCGTCCCGCAACTCGCCGAATCCCGCCGAGGCCACGCGCAAGAGCCCGTAGCCGAGGATCAGCGCGGCCGGGATCACGACCAGCCCGCCCCCCTTGGGCGAGAGCGTATCCACGGCTCGCGCATATACGATGGGGACGTAGACCGTGGCGACCTTGGCCGAAACGAGGAACAGGACCGCTATGACGACGCGCACCCGCGCGTGCGTGTCCTCCTTCGGCCACAGATAGGGCAGCAGCGAACGGACCGTTTGCAGGCTGGAGCGTTGTGGACTGGGCAGGGAGCGGCGATCAGAAGAGGCGCCGATCGGGGAGGAGAAGGACGGCATGGTTGGCCATGTGGCATGCCGTCCGGGTGTTGAGAAGGCGAGAGCATTGCAGAACACGACGGCGGCGGACGGCTTCCTGCGGCATGTGCATGCCTGCCACAACGTCCGCCTGCCGGGACGGCGGCTCCCGTTCCGCATCGGGACGGCGCAGGTGGGGTGGGTCTTGCCCGAACTGGCAGCAGCACTCGCCGGCTTCGCGGAGATCCGGGCCGATCCGGGGGGAGTCACGCTCACCGACCCCGCGCGGCTCCAGCCGATCGCCCGCGCCCTCGCGGAGCACGGCTTTCACCGTTGGCGCAACGAGGCGTTCGACGTTCGCGCCGAGCCGGACGGGCCGGTGCTGGCGGCGGTCGACCGCGGCGCGTTGCCTAGCTTCGGCGTGAGGGCGATCGGCGTCCACGTTAACGGGCTGGTCCGGCGGGATGACGGCCTGCACCTTTGGGTGGGCCGCCGCGCCGCGGACAAGCACCTGGATCCCGGCAAGCTGGATCATCTCGCCGCGGGCGGCGTTCCGTCAGGCCTGACACCCTGGGAGACGCTGCTCAAGGAGGCCGAAGAGGAGGCCGCGATCCCGCCCGATCTTGCGGAGAAGGCGACACTCGTGGGCCATATCGCTTACGCGATGGAGCGCACGGAAGGCCTGCGCCGCGATCTGCTGCACTGCTACGACCTATACCTCCCTCCGGGGTTCGTGCCGCATCCGTCGGATGGCGAGGTCGCGGAGTTCGAGCTGTGGCCGTTGCCGCGCGTGCTGGAGACGGTGCGGGACACCGATGCGTTCAAGTTCAATGTGAACCTGGTCCTGATCGACCTCTTCCTGCGCCTCCGCCTGATTTCAGGACCGGAGGCGCGGAAGCTGCGCGATGCGGTGGACGCGGGAGAAAGGACTTAGGATCAATTCTCCGGCGGAGCGGCCGCGATCGGAATTTCGCGGGATTCCGGCTGGTCGCCCACGCCAGGAATGCGGCCGTCCGTCTCCTCGGAGTCTGCGCCGTTCCCTGAGGGCTGCACGCCCTCCTCCAAGCCCTGCTGCTGACGCCGTCCGCCCTGAGGCGAGACGTGCTGGCCGTTCTGCTGGTTTTGCTGCGCGGCCTGGTTCATCGCGTTGAGAATGCGGAAGTAGTGTTCGGCGTGCTGGAAGTAGCTTTCCGCCGTCACGCGGTCGCCGCCGCTCGTAGCGTCGCGGCCGAGCTGCAAATACTTCTCGAAGAGCTGCTGCGCCGTCCCGCGGACCCGCACGTCGGGACCGTTGCTGTCGAACACATGGTTGCGGTTCAACGGAACGCCGCCGCCGTGGTGGCGCAACCCGCCGCCCCCGCCGCCGCCGCCCCCACCGCCCCGGTGGTTACGTCCCCGCATTCGCTTCATGTTCATTCGTTTGCCGTCGCGCTTTCCTGTTGCAGCCCTGCTTGCGGCCCCGGACATGCGAGCGCATCTCCTAGGGCGAGCCCACGGCCAGCTTCGATCCATCGACGTTGGTGCCGGCGGACGCCTCACCGTTGGATCTGCGTCCGCACTAAAGGACACGAGAACCGATTCGGCCAAGGCACCTGGGGCACGCCGCAAAGCAGCGAACCCCGCCACGACCCGAAGCTAACCGTCCTTCCCCACTCTGCCAAACGGTTTTTTCAGGGCAAACGCTCCGAAACAACCAGAGCGCGGGGAATTCCGGCGAGGTCGGGGCGAACCGAGGTCGCTAAACCGGTCCGCCGCGCCAGATCGGAAACCTGCTCTGCTTGCCCGATCCCGAGTTCCAGCACCGCCACGCCACGAGGCCCGAGCAGTCGGGGCAGGGTGGGGATGATCCGCCGGTACGCATCCAGGCCGTCCGCCCCACCATCGAGCGCGCGCCGCGGCTCGAAGGACGCCACCTCGGGGGCCAAGCCTTCGATCGCGGATGTGGCGACGTAAGGGGGGTTCGACAAGATCAGGTCGAATGGCCCTGCAAGCGGGGCGGCCCAATCGGCGCACAGGAAGGCGGCGCGGTCGGCCAGCCCGAGTGTTTGGGCATTCCTGCTGGCGAGCGCCAAGGCTGCCGGCGCGAGATCGACACCCACCCCGAACGCACCCGCGAATTCGGACAAGGTGGCCAGAAGCAGGCAGCCGGTGCCGGTTCCGAGGTCGAGCACCGTGCGTACCCGGGAGCGGTCGGGATGGGCCTCCAGCGCGGCTTCCACGAGAGTTTCAGTATCCGGGCGCGGGATGAGCGTGGCCGGGGACACGGCGAAACGGAGGCTCCAGAACTCACGTTCGCCAAGGACATGGGCCAGCGGCTCGCGGGCCGCTCGCCGTTGCACCAGCCGCTCGTAGACGCGGGCATCCAGAATCGACTCCGGCTCGCGCACAAGCGCCTCAGGGGTAACGCCGAGGGCATGCGCGAGCAGCAACCGGGCTTCGAGCCGAGGTCTCTCGATTCCGGCGGACCGCAGCATCGCCGAGGCGCGGAGGAGCGCCGCCGAGCGGGAGCACCGGGCGGCGTCGGCGCTCACCCGGAGAGGAGCCTCGGCGAGCGCCGTAACTCTGGATAGGCCGGCGCCGTTAGGCCGCCGGCCTGATCGCGGCCGCCTTCACGTCTTCACCGACCGCGCCAACGAAGGCCTCGAAGTTTTTCTCGAACCGCGCCGCGAGATCGCGGGCGGCGCGGTCATAGGCCTGCCGGTCAGCCCAGGCTTGCCGAGGGTCGAGCACCTCCGGGCTTATGCCGGGCATCGCTTCCGGGACCATCAGCCCGAAGAACGGGTCGCGGCGGAACCGGCAGCGCGCCAGGGTTCCGTCGAGCGCGGCATTCAGCAGGGCGCGGGTGTGCTTGATGCTCATGCGCTGCCCGACTCCGTAGGCGCCTCCCGTCCAGCCCGTGTTGACCAGCCAGCAATCAGCCTCGTGCTGCTGGATCAGGCGTTCGAGCATCCGGCCGTACACGTCGGGCGAACGGGGGAGGAACGGGGCCGCGAAACAGGTGGAGAAGGTCGCTTGCGGTTCGGAGCCGACACCCTTCTCGGTTCCCGCGACCCGCGCCGTGTATCCGGACAGAAAATGATACATCGCCTGCGCCGGCGTGAGTTTCGCGATCGGCGGCAATACCCCGAACGCGTCGGCGGTCAGCAGCACCACGTTGCGCGGCTGGCCGCCGCGTCCGGACAGCTCCACGTTCGGTATGTACTCGACCGGGTAGCAGGACCGTGTGTTCTCGGTCAGCGACCCATCGGTGAGATCCAGATTGCCGTGGCGGTCCGCCACGACGTTTTCCAGCACTGTGCCGAACCGGTGCGTCGCGGCCCATATCTCCGGTTCGGCCTCGGCGGACAGATTGATTACCTTTGCGTAGCAGCCGCCCTCGAAATTGAAGACGCCCTCCGGGCCCCATCCGTGTTCGTCGTCGCCGATCAGCCTCCGATTCGGATCAGAGGAAAGCGTCGTCTTGCCCGTGCCGGACAGACCAAAGAAGAGCGCGACATCCCCGTTCCGCCCGATATTGGCGCTGCAATGCATGGGCAACACGCCGTCGAGCGGCAAATTCCAGTTCATGGCCGTAAAGATCGACTTCTTGATCTCGCCCGCATACTCGGTGCCGGCGATCACGATTATCCGCTCCTGAAACGACATCGCGACCGCGGTACTGCCGCGCGTGCCGTCCACCGACGGATCGGCATGAAAGTGCGGCGCGTGCAGAATGACGTAATCGGGCTCGAACCCGGCCAACTCGGCTTCGCTCGGCCGGATGAACATGTTGCGCGCGAACAGGCTGTGCCATGCCCCGGTGGATACCAGGCGCACGCGCAACCGGCGCGCCGGATCGGCTCCGGCGTAGAGGTCTTGCGTGAACAATTCCTGGCCTTGGAGGTAGGCCTGTACGCGTGCTTTCAGGGTCGCGAACTTCTCGGGTGCGAGGCGCTGGTTGGTCTTGCCCCACCAGACGTCTTTCGCGGTATCCGGCTCGTCCACGACGAATTTATCCTGGGCCGAGCGGCCGGTATGCACCCCCGTCTTTACGATCAAGGCTCCGTCCGCGGACAGCGTTCCTTCCTGCCGCCGGATCGCCTCCGCCACCAGGGCGGGGGCGGTCAGGTTCGCATGGACGGGGCGGGACGCGTGCACCCCGGTGCCGGCCAGAGCCTCCGCGGCGTGGTGCTTCCAGGTTTTGTGTACGGGAAGCGCGAGTTCGGCGAGAGAGGTCACAGTCTGGGCTCCTCTGGGTAGACTGCTGCCAGAACCCAAGCTGGAGCAGCGGAATACGATGCTTGCCCGGCTTTTACGGGGCGGGCGGGGGCCGGTCCAGCCTTCCGCAACGGCTTCTGCTTAGCTTCCCCGCGCCGCCCGCGCCAGCGCGATCAACGCGGCGCGGACGCCCTCGGGGTTCGCGACCGGGGCCGGCCACGGGATACGCAGCACCCGCTCGCTCTGCCCGAGATCGAACCCGTCGGTATCGACCGCGATCATCCGCCAGGGCCCGAGCCCGCCCCCCGCCGCGCCGGCGATCGCGGCGAGCGCGTCCGCATGGTCCCCGTTACAGTGGGCGAGAATGGAGGGCTCGGCTTCGGCGATAGCCGCGACGGCATCCGCGCCGGGCAGCAGATCGGCCGGCCGGAGCCGTCGGGCGCGGGCGAATCCCCCGACCAGGAGCGCGCCGCCAATTCTCATGCGCCAGAGCGAAAAATCGCCGAAATCGGCGTACAAGCCCGCGTACGGATGTCGCGCCAGCCAGCGGGCCTTGAGGCCCGGATCGTCCAGCGGTTCGGCCACCCCCGTCAAGGTGAGCCGTGGCGCCGTCTGCGGGTTCAGCGTTTCCGGCACTCCCGTGACCATCAGCGCGCAACGCGGCTCCACCCGAAGGTGGCGAGTGTGCTCAGCGAGCGAGGAAAGCAGCAGCAGCGGCGAAAGGTCGGGCGCGCAGGCGGGGGTGACGAGCGAGGCGAAGGGCTGCCCCTGGACGGCGGTGGCCAAGGTGGCGACCCGCGCTTCCCGCAACAGCCGGCGCGCTTGCCACGCGGGCGGCTCGCCATTGGCGGGCGGCTGCTCCGGCCGGCTTGGGCCGGGATTTTGATCCGAAAAACTCATCCGGGCTTTGTCTCCAGGGGCGCAGCAACAGCGTCGTTCTACTACAGTGCCGGGCCAGGACACGCGCTTGACTTGCGGGCACCCGCTAAGCATTGTCCGCGCCCTGCGGGAACGGACGTTCCCAGACGCGGGGCGGGGCTGTAGCTCAGTTGGGAGAGCGCCTCGTTCGCAATGAGGAGGTCAGGGGTTCGATTCCCCTCAGCTCCACCACCGTTCCGCTAGATCGACGAATTCCATCAAGCCGAAGCTGCCGCCCCTGTCTTGGCTCGACAGCAGCACGCGGACGCGAGCGTTCGCGAATAGCACCGTCTCAGGGCTCTGAGTGTGATGGGAGGCAAGCCGGGTCACGAAACCCTCCTTGGAGGGCTGCGCGTCGCCAAGCGCCGTAAATAGCTCCATATGTGGGCAAGACGAGGAGAGCGGCGATGACCGAGACCCATCCGGACTGGCGCGAGCATGGCGTGCGCGTCATCAAGGGCGACCGCCTTGACCCCAATACCGCGCAGACCCCGGGCATGCAGCGGGAAGCGGCCATCAACGCGGCGCGGGTCGGCGCCCAGAAGATCTGGGCCGGCACGGTGCGGATCGATCCCAACGCCAAGACCGGCGCGCACCACCACGGCTCTTTGGAGAGCGTGATCTACGTCGTGCGCGGCAAGGCTCGCATGCGCTGGGGCGAGCGGCTGGAATATGTCGCGGAGGCCGAGCCCGGCGACTTCATCTACGTGCCGCCCTATGTCCCGCACCAGGAGATCAACGCCAGCACCGAGGAGCCGCTGGAATGCGTGCTGGTGCGCAGCGACAATGAGGCGGTGGTGGTCAACCTGGACATCGAGCCGGTGGAGAAGCCAGAAGCGGTCTACTGGGTGGACCCGATTCATAAGCACCCCTAGCCGGAACGGCGAGGCTCACCGTCTAATTCTTGCCATGACGGCACCGTAAATCGGCGCAGACCCAAGGACCGTCCGGCATTGGAGGACTCCATGCGCGCGCTACTGATGCTTCTCGTGGTCGCGAATGCGCTCGGCGCCATGGCCGCATTCTCTCCCGCCCATGCCTGGTATGACCGTTGGGGGCGTTGGCACCCCAACTACGATTACCGGCGCTATCCTCCTCCCCCGTATTGGGCGTACCGCCCGCCGCGCTATTACGCACCGCCGGTCTACGCGCCGCCGCCGGTCTACTATCCGCGCGTCCCGTATTATCCACCGCCGCCGGTGTATTACCGGCCGTATTGATACCGCGTCGGTCAACGAGTTCGGGTCAAGCGGCCATGCTTCGCCGCTTATTGGCGTGCATTAGGCCGTTCTATTAGGAGACCTTGCGCGGGCGAATGATTTCGCGTAATTTGTCCGCCTTGCTGGGCTTTCTTGTCGCTCGGCGCCGTTGCGGCGCACGCCGGAAGAGGTCTTCGTGAGCTGGCGCAGGGTGATGGTTCGGCAAGCTATGCGGACTGGAATGAAAGCAGGGTGAGAAAGCGTCGAAGATTGTAAGCCACAGCGGTGAGTTGAACTTGCAGCGCGGCTTTTGCAGTTCCGCGCCATCGCCTTCGTTGCAGGCCGTAGCTGCGCTTCTAGGTTGTGTTGCAAAACAAGAAAAGAGTGGCAGTCGGATCGACCTTAGTTGGTTCAGCAGCGCGTCCATCAATCTAGCCGATGAGTTGGCGTTGCCGGCGCAACTATGGGCTGCTCCCATCAGTCATTATGAAAAGAGCAGCTCGACACACCGGCCGTTACAAGCCGAACGGATTCCGTAAAACCGGCTCGGCTCCCTTCAACGATGTTGATCTTATTGCGGTGCACGTCATCAGATCGAGGGGCGGGAAAGACGAACCCCGATCCATATCGCCCTCCACGCGGGCAGTACCAGCCAAGCCGCCATCCGGCCGGGCAGTTATCTAGGACATGTGAGAATCGCCGGAGAGGATGTCCTTTGGACGAAACTTTCCGAGACGCGCCAAGCCATCCGCCATCGCTGTCGCGGGGCGCTACTCTAGCTTCTTTTGCGAGCCGATTCACCGGCTCGTGGACCGTTTGGTGATTCTACCGAGCGGGATCGGCTCTAAGCCGGCGTGCCAATCGCACCGGCCGGCTGGATCGCCTCGGCGGGCGGGATCGCGGCGCCAACCAACAGGAAATAGCCGATCGCGGCGACCACGGCGACGGCAGCGGCGACCAGGAAGGCCGGCTCGAAGGAGCCCGTGCCCTGGACGATGAAGCCCGTGACCGTCGGGGCGAGCGCGCCGCCGAGATAGCCGCCGAAATTCTGCATCGCGCCGATCGAGGCGGTCGCGTTAGCGGGGGCGGCGATCGGGGCCATCGCCCATGCCGTCGTGCTCGAGACGTAGACCAGGAACATTGAGGCCGAGATGCAGATGATCGATACAAGACTGCTCGCCACCTCCGCCGCCAACACGGTGAATAGGCCGGTCAGCACGAGCGAGGCCGTCATCGGCAGCTTGCGGCTGTTCATGGGCGACACGCCATGACGGACCAGGACGTCGGCGAAGCGGCCGCCGAGCACGCTGCCGATCACGCCGAATAGGAACGGCACCGCCGTCAACCAACCGGCACTAGCGATATCGATGTGACGTTCGATTTCAAGATAGCCGGGCAGCCAGGCGGTGTAGATCCAAGTGATATAGATCGTGCCGAAATAGCCAACGACCATGCCCCAAGTCGTGCGGTACTCGAGCAGCCGCCGCCAGTCCCGCCATGTCACCGGGGCGGGCCGGGCCCCCAGGTCGCCTTCGCTAAGATGCTCCTTTTCGGCCTCGGTCAGCATAATTTCGCCGGGGTCGCGGTGCATGACATAGAACCCCAGCGCCATGACCAGTCCCACGAGACCCATGATCACGAACATCCAGCGCCAGCTGAGGGACAGCATCATGAAGGTGAGCAGTGGCGCCGAGATAGCGGTGCCGAGGGTAGAGGAGCAGTTCCAAATCCCGGTCGCGGTGCCACGGCTGCGCACGTTGAACCAGTCGCGGGTGATGCGGGCGCAGGTGGGGAACGTCGGTGATTCGCCGGCACCCAGCAGCACGCGGGCGCCAAAGAAGGTGCCAAAGCCGGTGACCAACCCGCCCAGAAGCTGGGCTAGGGACCAAAGCCCGAGACTGACGGTCAGCATCAGCCGCGGCCCGAACCGGTCTACCAGCGCTCCGGCCGGGAGCTGCGAGAAGGCGTAGGCCCACAGGAAGGCCGAGAGCAGCAGGCCCATGTCGGCCAATGACAGGTTAAGGTCGTGCCGGATCAGCGGATTGGCGATCGAGAGGGTGGCCCGATCGATATAGTTGAGGACCCCGGCGGCGACGAGCAGAATCAGGACGGTACGCTGGGCAGCCTTGATACGTGGCGTGGCTGGGATCATCGTCCGTCTCCTCGTCTTGTTGATGTCACAATGCAAGAAGGCTTACTGGAAGGCCATGGGGGAGGGTGTGTTGACTCGTGAAAAGATCGGCTTCGTCGGCGTGGGCTTGATGGGACATGGCATGGCCAAGAACCTCCTTGAAAAGGGGTGGCCGCTCACTGTTCTGGGTCATCGCAATCGCCAGCCGATCGAAGACCTCAAGAATCGCGGTGCACAAGAGGCGACGACGGCTCGTGGCCTCGCGCTGCAGAGCGATGTTATCGTGCTCTGCGTAACGGGCAGCCCACAAGTCGATTCTGTCGTCAACGGCCCGGATGGCCTCGCTGCTGCGAAAAGGCCGCTTCTCATCATCGATTGCTCGACGTCCGATCCGTCCGTCACAACGCGGCTTGCCGCAGACCTTGCTTCGAAGAGTATCACGCTCATCGACGCGCCGCTCGGCCGCACACCGAAGGATGCCTGGGAGGGCACGCTGGATGTGATGGTGGGTGGCGAGCCGGCTATCGTAGATCGGGCACGACCTGTGCTCGAGGCGTTTGCCAAGCGGATTATCCCCACGGGGCCGACCGGCACTGGCCACGCGATGAAGCTGCTCAACAATTTCCTCTCGATGGGCTACGCTGCGCTCTACTCCGAGGCGCTGATGCTGGGGGCGAAGGTGGGACTGACGCCCCAGGTGTTCGATAGCGTCATCCGGGGCGGCCGCATGGATTGCGGGTTCTATCAGACGTTCTTCAAATATGTGCTGGAGCGTGACCGCGACGCGCACAGATTTTCGTTGCGCAACGGCCTGAAGGACGTGAGCTACCTCTCCGGGTTGGCGAACGCGTCAGGCGTCGCCAACCCGGTCGGAGCCGCTGTCCGCAACTCCTTCGCGCTGGCAGTAGGGAGCGGTCGCGGTGAGGACTATGTCCCGATGCTTTCGGACATCGTGGCCGAGTTGAACGGGGTTTCGCTAACAGCGATCCCAAAAAGCTGAGACAGAGGGTGTATTTGCCGTCGGTTTAGCGGCACCGTTTACCGGCTTGCATACGATCAACGCGGCCCCGTCCTTTCCGCAGCCGGCGCAGCGAAGCGGGCGCTCCAGCACTGCGCCGGGAAGTGGGTCCGTTCTACGGATGAGCCCGGCTTCGTCTCCGCGTTCAGCCACGCCGGGGCGCAGCATTTAGCGTGGCTCCGCCTCTCCGCTCCGTACGGTCTCGATTGCCTTTTCTGTACCGCGCGCCGGGACGTCACGGACTTTGGCGGGTCGGCGGCCTAATAGAGCAACAGCCCAAGCAAGGAGTGAACAATGGACCGTTTTCGCTCGATCGGGATCGTGGCGGGCCTCGCGGCCCTGCTCGTTGCACCGTCCCTCGCGCAAGCTCCTCCTGCCAGCCCGCCCAGGGCGGCCGCCAACCAACAGCCCGCTGCCGGCAATGCCTCTGTTCCTGTTGGGTCGGTGCTGAAATCCCAGAACGATTGGCGCGGGCGGACCGTGATCGGTGCTGCGGTCTTCGGTGACAATGGCCGGCGGATCGCCACCATCAACGATCTGCTGATCACCGATGACGGCAGGGTGGATCAGGTGATCTTGTCGCTCGGCAGAGTGCGCGGCAAATTCGTAGCCGTGCCGTTCGAGCGCTTGCGGTTCGAACCCGGTCTCCTCGGTAGGATGCCTATATTCGCCGGAGAGGGCCAAGCCGTCCCCTCCCTTACGAGCGACGCAAAGACCTACGGTGTCGTATTCCCGGGAGCGACGAGGGACTCGCTCGCCAGGATGGAAGCGTTTCGCTTCGCTCCCTAGCCCGAGTTTCGCAACTGGCGGTCAGACCGTCCAAGTGACCGTTTTTTCGTGGGTGCGGTGGCAAAGGTCGGCACCACAAGGTGCCCGCGTTGGCCTGCATCCTTTCCCATTGTGGGGACAGTTGCGGGGACGGCAGCTCGAAAGCTCGACAAGTTGTTTCAATTGCGTCGAAATTGGCGGAGGGGATGGGATTCGAACCCACGATACGGGTTGACCCCGTATAACGGTTTAGCAAACCGCCGCCTTCAGCCGCTCGGCCACCCCTCCGCCGGGAGTGCTACCCGGCCCCGAAAGGGACGGACACGGCGTTTGCAGGCGTGCTTCTACGGCCTCGGCGGGCCAGCGTCCAGCCTCAAACCGCGAGCAGGGTCAGCTCAGGGCAACCTCGAAGCCACGCGTCACGCCGGGGCGGGCCATGATCGCCGCGAACCAGCGCTTCACGTTCGGAAAGTCCGCCAGATCCACCTTGTGGCGCTCATGCCGCCAGGCCCAGCCTAGGATCGCGAAGTCGGCGATGGAAATGTCGCCCGCCACGAACGCGACCTCGCCGAGCCGCTTGTCCAGCACCCCGTAAAGCCGGCGCGTCTCCTTTGTGTAGCGCTCCAGCCCATAGCGCCGGTCCTGCTCGTTCTCCACTTGCAGGAAGTGATGCACCTGTCCCGGCATGGGTCCGAAGCCGCCCATCTGCCACATCAGCCATTCCAGCACCGGGACCTGCGCGCGCCGGTCCGCCGGCCAGAACTTCCCCGTCTTCTGGCCGAGATAGATGAGGATCGCCCCGGACTCGAAGACGCTGATCGGCTCGCCGCCGGGGCCGTCCGGGTCCACGATCGCCGGAATCTTGTTGTTCGGGCTGATCTTCAGAAAGGCGGGATCGAATTGCTGGCCTTTGGTGATGTCGACGACATGCACCCGGTACGGCAGCTCCATCTCCTCGAGCGCGACGCTGATCTTGCGCCCGTTCGGCGTGTTGTAGGCGTGCAGTTCGATCGCCATCGCCTTCCTCCTACGAGAGTTTTCGCTTCAGCGCCTCGTTCACCAGCGCCGGGTTACCCTTGCCGCCCATCGCCTTCATGACTTGGCCGACGAAGAAACCGAACAGCTTGTCCTTACCTCCGCGATAGTCGGCCACCTTATCCGCGTTCGCGGCGAGCACCTTCTCGACCGCCGCGTCGATCGCGCCTGTGTCCGTCACCTGCCGCAAGCCCTTGCGATCCACGATGACGGCGGGGTCGTCGCCGGTCTCGACCATCGCCTCGAACACCTCCTTGGCGATCCGGCCGTTGATGGTGTTGTCCGCGAGCAAGTCGAGCAGCTTGCCGAGCGAGGCCGCGGAGACCGGACTCTCCGGGATGGTCCGCCCGGTGCGGTTGAGGGCCGCGAACAGGTCGCCCATGACCCAGTTGGCAGCGAGTTTCGGATCGCGCCCTCTCGCCACCGTCTCGTAGAAATCCGCCGTGGCCTGCTCGGCTACCAGCACGCCGGCGTCGTAGACCGGCAGCCCGTAGTCGCGCATGAAGCGCGCGCGCTTCGCGTCCGGCAGCTCGGGCAGCCGCGACTTCAGCTCCGCGATCCATCCCTCGTCCAGCACCAGGGGCAAGAGATCGGGGTCCGGGAAGTAGCGATAATCGTGCGCGTCTTCCTTGCTTCGCATGCTGCGCGTCCCGCCCCGCGCACTGTCGAATAGGCGCGTCTCCTGCTCGACGACGCCGCCCGATTCCCACACCTCGATTTGCCGCTTCGCCTCGGCCTCGATCGCCTGCATCACGAAGCGGATCGAGTTGACGTTCTTCACCTCGCAGCGGGTGCGGAACGGCTCGTTGTGGCGGCGGACGCTCACATTCACGTCGGCGCGCATCGAGCCCTGCTCCATGTTGCCGTCGCACGTACCGAGATAGCGCAGAATTGTGCGCAGCTTCCGGAGATACGCGCCCGCCTCTTCCGGGCTGCGCAGGTCGGGCTCGCTCACGATCTCCATGAGCGCGACGCCCGCGCGGTTGAGGTCGATATAGGATTTGGTCGGATGCTGGTCATGCAGCGACTTGCCCGCGTCCTGCTCGAGATGCAGGCGGGTCACCCCGATCTCCTTCGTGCTGCCGTCGGGCAGCTCGATCTCGATCTTGCCTTCGCCCACAACCGGATGCTGGTACTGGCTGATCTGATACCCGGCCGGCAGATCGGCGTAGAAGTAGTTCTTGCGGTCGAAACGACTTACGACGTTGATATGGGCGTTCAGCCCGAGCCCCGTCCGTACCGCCTGTGCGACGCACTCCCGGTTGATGACGGGCAGCATCCCCGGAAACGCCGCATCGACGAAACTCACTTGCGTGTTCGGCTCGGCGCCGAAATCGGTCGCGGCGCCGCTGAACAGCTTGGCGCGGCTGATGACCTGAGCGTGGACTTCGAGACCGATCACGACCTCCCAGGGACCGCTCTCGCCTTCGAGTGAGTAGCTCATCTTCTCATGCTCCGGCGCGGATGGCAGGCAGGGCGGCGAAACCGGCAGCACGTTCGAGCGCGGCGGCGACGGCGAACACGGTCTCCTCGTCGAACGGCTTACCGATCACCTGTAGGCCGAGCGGCAAGCCGTTCGCATCGAGTCCAGCCGGCACCGACATAGCGGGCACGCCTGCCATGCTCGCAGGCACCGTGAATACGTCGTTCAGGTACATCTTCACCGGATCGTCCATGTTCTCGCCCTGTGCGAAGGCGGCCGAAGGCGCGGTCGGGGTCAGCAGCGCATCGACATGCGTGAAGGCCTCGGTGAAGTCCTTGAGGATGAGCGCGCGCACCTTCTGCGCCCGCAAATAGTAGGCGTCGTAATAACCAGCCGACAGCACGTAAGTCCCGATCAGGATCCGTCGCTTCACCTCCGTCCCGAACCCGGCGGCGCGTGTGCGCTCGTAGAGATCGCGCAAATCTTCCCCGTTCTCGCGTAGTCCAAAACGCACCCCGTCATAGCGGGCGAGATTGGAGGAAGCCTCCGCCGGCGCGACGATGTAATACGTGGCGAGCCCGTATTTCGTGTGCGGCAGCGACACGTCCACGATCTCGGCGCCCGCGTCGCGCAGCCAAACCAGCCCATCCCGCCATAAGGCCTCGATCTCCTCCGGCATTCCTTCGGCGCGATATTCGCGGGGCACCCCGATGCGGAGTCCCTTTACGCCCCGCCGGCACGCGGCGGCGTAATCCGGCACCGGCCGATCGGCGGAGGTGCTGTCCTTCGGATCGTGCCCCGCCATCGAGCCGAGCAGGATCGCACAATCCTCGACCGTGCGCGCGAACGGCCCCGCCTGATCGAGCGAGGAAGCGAAAGCGACGACGCCCCAGCGGCTGCATCGTCCATAAGTCGGCTTGAGGCCGGGGATGCCGCAGAACGATGCGGGCTGGCGGATCGAACCACCGGTGTCGGTGCCGGTTGATCCGAGCGCGAGCCGCGCCGCGACGGCCGCGGCCGAGCCGCCGGAAGAGCCGCCCGGCACCAGCACCGCCGCGTTATCCTGGCGCCGCTTCCACGGGTTCTCGACCGGCCCGTACGCCGAGGTCATGTTGGATGATCCCATCGCGAACTCGTCGAGATTGGCCTTCCCAAGCAGCACCGCCCCGTCGCGCAACAGATTGGACGTGATGGTGCTCTCGTACGGCGGAACGAAGGACTCGAGGATGCGGCTGCCCGCTGTCGTGCGAACGCCTTCGGTGCAGAAGAGATCCTTGATCGCGAGCGGGATGCCGGTGAGCGGCGGCGCGTCTTTGCGTGCGATCGCCGTGTCGGCCGCTTCCGCCCGGCATAGCGCGGCGTCATGCATCACGGTGATATAGGCGTTGAGCCGAGGATTTAGCGCGTCGATCGCGTCGAGATGTGCGAGCGTGAGTTCGCGTGCGGTGAAATCGCCGCGGCGAAGCCCATCGCGGGCGGTCGTGATCGTGAGATCCGTCAGCATCACTCCACCACCTTCGGCACCGCGTAGAACGGGCCGGCGCGCTCCGGGGCGTTGGCGAGGATCTTCTCGGGAATGCCGCCGTCGCTCACCACGTCCTCGCGCATCTTGAGCGCCATCTGCGCCCCGCCGGTCAGCGGCTCGATGCCATCGACGTCCACTTCGTTGAGCTGCTCGATCCAGCCCAGAATATTGTTGAGCTCGGCTTGCAGGCGCGGCACGTCCGATTCCTCGACCCGGATGCGGGCGAGGCTGGCGATGCGGCGGACGGTCGCGGGATCGAGCGACATGGGCGGGCGCTATCCTATGGCCGGGAAGGGAAGGCGGGACCATAACGACGGGCATGGCGCTGTTCAACCTGGGCGAGCTACGGGCGAGACTTCGCGCGGAACGAGCGCCTGATCGGACTCGATCCGGGATCGAAGACGATCGGCATCGCACTCTCCGACGTGACCCTGACGCTCGCGACGCCTTACGGCAGCATTCGCCGCGGCAAGCTTCGCGCGAACGCGGCCGAGGTAGCGGCGATCGCCCGCAAGGAGGGGGCGGGCGGCTTGGTTGTTGGCTTGCCGCTCTCGATGGACGGCACAGTCGGACCGGCCGCGCAGGCCGCGCGTGACTGGACGCTCGCACTGTCCGAGGCGACGGGTTTACCTGCCTCGCTGTGGGACGAACGGCTCTCCTCGGCCGCGGTAAACCGGTTCCTGATCGAGGAGGTGGATTTCAGCCGCCGGAAGCGCGCCGAAATCGTGGACCGAATGGCGGCGGCTTGGCTGCTGCAAGCGGCGCTGGACGCGAGCCGGTCATGCTGAGTTTTTTCCTCCCCCGCCTCCTCCCGCAAGCGGAGATGGATAATCTTGGGCCTCCTCCCCATGTGGGAGGAGGTCGGAGGAGGGGAAATTCAGCCGCGCACGCACCCGTTCCGCCAAGCCTTGCGCATCTCGTGGCGCGCGCACTTTGGCGTCGTTGTCGAAGTAGACGAACACATCCCGCCGGTTCCGCCGATTTTCGCCTCCGACCCGTTCGGCGTCGGCGGGCTCGCCTCCTCCGGCCCACGCCATGACCCGCTCCGCCCAAACATCGAGCGCGTCATCGTCGTAGCCGCTGGCGTAGAGTTCCTCCGATCCGTGCAGGCGGCAGTAGACGAAATCCGAGGTCAAATCCATGAGCCTCGGCCAAGCGACGGCATCCGCGCAAACCAGCGCCACGTCATGCGCGCGCAGCAGGTCGATGAACGCCTGGGTGCGGAAGCTGTCGTGCCGGATCTCCAAGGCGTGCCGCAGCTTGCGGTCAGCGTCGGTCATGGTCCAGGCGCGGCCAGCGACTCGCGCATCATGGCGGCTCGCGAGGCGCGCTGCCGCTTCCGTGTCGTGCGGCAGCAATCCGAGGAATGACCCGATCCGCTCCGCGTCGAAGCGGAAATTGGGCGGGAGCTGCCAAAGGATCGGCCCGAGCTTCGCGCCTAACCGGAGCAGGCCGGACGCGAGGAAGTTCGCGAGCGGCGCCTCCGCCTCCCCAAGCCGCTTGATATGCGTGATGAAGCGCGGACCCTTGACCGCGAAGACGAAGCCGGGCGGGGTCTGCTCCGACCAGCTCGCGAAGTTCTCCGGGCGCTGAAGGCCGTAGAACGTCCCATTGATCTCGATACTATCGAATTTTTCCGCCGCGTAGGCGAGTTCGCGCTTCTGCGGCAGCCGGTGAGGATAGAAAACGCCGCGCCACGGCTTGTAGGTCCAGCCGGAGATGCCGATTCGCACCGCTCCGGCGGGAGCCATGCGCGCGGCCCCGGCTGAGACTATCGCTTCACCGCGGGCGCACGCGGCAGAGCGCCGCTCAGCTCAGGCCGATAACCCGTGTCGATCGTGATCGTGCCCGTGCCGCGCGACACGCAGGCGCACAGGCGGTTATTCTCATGCTTCTGCGCCTCGCTCAGGAACACGTCACGATGATCGATCGGACCCTCATGGTCCAGCACCGTCACCTGACAGAGGCCGCACTCGCCGCGCAAACAGTCGTAAGCGATGTCGATACCGGCCTGCTGCAACGCTTCCAGCAGGGTCTGCTCGCGCGGGATGCGAAGCGTACGGGCGTGATCTTGAATCTGCGCCGTGAATTCTTGCAGCTTGATATGGCCGCTCGATCCGAATGTCTCGAACCGAAGCGAGGTCGGTGCGCGGCCCGACTGCCGCCATAGCTCCTGCGCCGCCTCCATCATCTGCACCGGCCCACAGACGTACATCTCGCCCTCGGGATGCAGACGCGCGATCTCGGCGGCAAGGTCGATGCGCGTGCCTTCTTCATCCGTGAAAACCTCAAGCCTTTGCCCGAGCAAGGCTTGGAGTTCGCCGAGAAACGGCATCTGGCTCCGTTTGCGACCTGCATAGAGCAGGCGGAACTTGTGTTTCGTCCGGCTCAACGTCTCCGCCATCCCGATCATCGGCGTGATGCCGATGCCGCCCGCGACCAGCACGTATTCCGGGCGTCCGAAGCCGAGCTCGAAATGCGAGCGCGGGCGGGTAATTCTGAGTTTCGCGCCAGGCGCGAGCGACCACATCGCCCGCGACCCGCCCCGGCTGTCGGCCACGCGCCGGACAGCGATGCGCCAGGCTCCGGCGCTCGGTGCCGCGCCCACGACGGAGTAGCTGCGAATGCCGGGCCGGCCCTCGATGGTTACATCGACGTCGATGTGACTGCCGGGCTGATATGGGGTCGCCCCGCTCTCCGGCTCCAGCTCGAACAGCCGGACATCCTCCGCCGGCTCGCGAACGGCGCGGACCGTCGCGACAGTCCACTGCTTCTCCGAGCGCATCCCGCCCTCACTCGGCGGCGAGGCGTTGCCGGGCCTGTTCGGCCTCCACCATCCGGTCGATCAGCCGGCGCGCCATCACCGCCCCTGCATCGATGTTGATGTTGTAGAAAATCTTGTCCGGATTGTCGTCGATCGCCCGCTGCTGGGCCTCGACGATGATCTCGTCCTCGCGGAACACATGGGAGATCCCTTCCCGGATCTCGGTCGTGACGCGCTGTTCGTGGATGCGATAATCCCGCACGTTGGCCCAGAAATAGTGGCAGGTCTTGTCCGTCTCGGGCGTGATCGTGTTGATGACCCACATGCTGACGCCCTGGCTGCGATCCCCGTGCGGCGCGCCAGTCCCGGCAGGAGCCACGCCGACATCGATCGCGACCGTGCAGGGCGCCTGGAAGTGAATGATCTGCCAGCGATCGACATTGCCGGGCTTGCCGAGTTGCGCCCGCCAGAAGGGTGGCGGCTCGATGTCCAGCATCCAGCGTTCGACAACGACGGTCCGATCACCGTGCCGCACGTCAAAGGGCGCTTCCGCAACCGCCTCGTTGCCGATGCTCGTGCTGTGCACGTAGGTCTCGTGCGTGAGATCCATGAGATTATCCACGATCAACCGGTAATCGCATTTCGCGTGGATCGTCTTGCCGTCGCCCGCCCATTTCGGATCGTGGTTGGGATGCAGATCGGGAATGAGGTCGGGATCCGCCAGCGCGGGGTCGCCCGGCCATACCCAGATAAAACGATGCCGCTCCGCGACAGGGAAGCTGCGCACCACGGCCGCCGGATTGATCGTCTCTTGCGAGGGCATGAACGTGCATCGCCCGTGGCAGTCGTATTTCAGTCCGTGATAGCCGCAGACGACCGTGTCTCCCTCAAGCCGGCCCATCGACAGCGGCAGAAGCCGGTGCCAGCACGCATCCTCAAGCGCGACCGGATCACCGTTTTCGCGCCGGTACAGCACCAGCTTGCGGTTGGCGATCGTGCGCGGAAGCAGAGCGTGCTTCAGCTCCGCGTCCCAGAACGCGGCGTACCAGGCGTTTTGCGGAAAGCGCGGGCGTCCGAAGTTGTCGGCGATCGTCGGGAGAGTTGGGACCATATTTCCCTCCATGTCATCGGGTGTGCCGGATCATGATCCGGACCCGTTCAGCCGCTGGCGAGAGACGAGAGCAGCGCTTCGCGGATCTGGGCGAGCTTGCGGTCGTTCTCGACCTTCAACCCGAACACATCCTTCACATAGAAAACGTCCACCGCACGCACGCCGTAGGTCGTGACGTGCGCCGAAGCGATCTGGAGACCCTGCTCACTGACGGCCGCCGTTACATCGTGCAGCAGTCCTGGCCGGTCGCGGCCGTTCACCTCGACCACGGTGTGCGTATTGGACGCGTAGTTGTCGATCACCACCCGCGGCGGCACGTGGATCGCGCGGATGCGACGGCCGAGCAATGTCTTGGAGGCCTTCTGTATTTCCTCCTTGAGCCGCATGCGGCCCGACAATGCCTGCTCGATCAGCACGGAAAGACGCGCGAGACGGTGCGGCGCATCGAAAGCGCCCCCCGCGGCGTCCTGAATCCAGAACGTGTCCAGCGCCATGCCGTTGGTCAGCGTATGGATGCGCGCGTCCACGATCGAGGCGCCGGCGACGGCGAGCGCGCCGGCGATCTGGCTGAAAAGCCCGGCGTGGTCCGCCACGTACACGATAACCTCCGTCACGGCGCGGGCGGGCAGGGGCTGGGTGTTGACGGTAAGCGGCGTCTGGCGCGACTAGCGTCGCGGACCAGCCGAGCGTGACGGGCGTGGGTCTCGGGATCGAAGGAGAGCCAGTAGGCGCCGTAGCCGAGCGAGGTGAACCACTCGATCTGCTCCTGCCGCCAATCCGAAAGCAGGGCGACCGCCGCCTTCTTGGCGCGGGCGACACGCACGTCACGCTCCGTCGTGGAGAGTCCGCCGGCCAGAACTTCCGCGACCCGCCCGTAGAGCTCGCGCAGCAGCGTCGCTTTCCAGCCGTTCCAGACTTTCGAGGATACGGCGCGCATATCCGCGACGGTCAGGATGTGCAGCAACCGCAGGCGCTCGGGAGATTGGATCGTGTCGGCGAGATCGAGAATGGTCTTGGGATCGTCGATATCGCGCTTGAACGCGGCGTGGCTCAGCAGCAGGTGGTGCAGGACGAGCCATGAGACCGTCTCGGTCTCCTCGGCCGACATGCCGAGTGCGGGGCAGATCCGCGTCGCTAACTCGGCTCCGAGCGCGGAGTGGTCGCCACCTCGGCCCTTGGCGATGTCGTGCAGCAGCATCGCGACATACAGCGCACGCCGCGATTGCAGGTGATCGACCAGAAGCGAAGCGACCGGCGCGATCTGCGACAGCTCCCCGCGCTCGAGCGTGTTGAGTACGCGAACCGCCTCGATCGTGTGCTCGTCCACGGTGAATACGTGGTAGGTGTCGAACTGCATTTGCCCGACGATGCGCGCCCAGTCGGGCAGATACCGGCCAAGAAAGCCGGTCTCGTTCAGGATGGCGAGCCAGCGGGCGCCGTCGGCACGGTGATACTCGCCCTCGCCGCCGCAGAGCAGGTCCATGAAGAGCGCCGCCGCTCGAGGGTCGTTCCGGAGCGACACCGCACGCCGCTGGTTGCGAATGAAACGCCGGAGGGCGAGCGGGTGCAGCTCCAGGCCGCGATTCCGGGCGACCTTCAATACGCGCAGCATCTGGATCGGCTCGTCGCTGAAATCCCGTCCGGCGATCGGCAACAGCTTGCCTTCAGTCAGCACGAAACCCGCGTCGAGGAGCGCCTTGTCGGTCTCGGCGGGAGCTGCCGGAGCGCCGAGGGCGACGCGCAACATCGCCGGCTCCACGATCCGCGTCAGACTGACGACCTTGCGGACGGTGAGGAAATAGTGCCGCATGAACCGTTCGACGCCGTCCTGACGGCCTCGCCTGGTATAGCCCATGCGGGCGCCAACGACCGGCTGCAGGTCGAAGGTAAGCCGCTCCTCGGCACGCGCGGCCACGTAATGCAGGTGGAATTGCACGGTCCAGAGAAACGCCCATGACCGGTGGAGGTGCTGCGCCTCCATCTGCGTCATGATGCCGGCCGCCGGTTGGTCCGCGTCGACCAGCTCGTCCATCCTGGTCACGTTCAGAGCGTAGCGGGCGATCCAATACAGGGTCTGCAAGTCGCGGAGACCGCCGCGCCCTTCCTTGACGTTCGGCTCCACCATGAAGGGACTGTCGCCATAACGCCGATGCCGCTCATCCCGCTCGGCCTGCTTGGCGGCGATGAACGCGGCGGCACCGGCTTCGCCATTCGCCCGGTGAAAACGGTCCTTGAAACTCTCGAAGAGGGAGGCGTCGCCCGCGACCCGTCGCGCATCCAGGAGCGAGGTGCGAACCGTGAGGTCCTTGTTTGCTTCGGTCAGGCAATCCTCGATCGAACGAGTTGCGTGCCCGACCTTCAACCCGAGGTCCCAGAGAAAATAGAGCATGTACTCGACGACTTGCAGGGTCTGCTGGCTCGGCTCCTGGGGCGTCAGGAAGAGCAGGTCGATGTCGCTGAAGGGCGCGAGCACGCCGCGGCCGTAGCCTCCGGTCGCCGCGATGGACAGCCGATCCGGCGCATCCTGGACCGCCTCGGCGATCGTGTGGTCGTAGAGCGACGACACGAGTCCATCGACAAGGCTGGCCAGCATCCTCGCCGCTTGCAGACCGTTGATCTGCCCCCGCTCGAAGGCGCCCCGGACCTGCTGTTGAATCCGCGCGAGGTGACGCCGGAAGGCGCCCAGCGCGGCCTCGCGCGACACGGCGCCCCGCTCGACGGCGAGGGTCGCCAGCGCGTCGGAGAGAACGGCCGTCGCCGCGGCCGTCTCCGGCCTGACCGGCAGGGGATCAGGGATCAGCATTCGGTTGATGGTAATGCCCCATCTCTGCCGCAAAAGGGAAGTAACGCCTTAATTCGGTACAATGTGTCGAGGGCTTCCCGAGGTGTCAGCCGGTCCGGATCGATCGCCTTGATCGCTTCACGCACCGGATCGGGTTCAGGCTCAGCGGCCGCACGCGCGAACAACGGAAGCTCAGCGATCGGCGCTTCGATGACGCCGAACGGGCTCCCGTTTCTCTCGAGGTCCGCGAGCAGCGTGGCCGCGCGGCGCACCACCGGGGCGGGTACGCCGGCGAGCTCCGCGACATGCACACCCCAGCTCCGTCCCGCCGCGCCTCCGGCCACTTCGTGCAGAAAGATCACCGAACCCTTCCATTCCTTCACGCGCATCGTATGCGGGGCCAATCGCGGAAGGCGATCCGATATGCGCGCCAGTTCGTGGAAATGTGTCGCAAAGATCGTCCGGCACCGGATCGTCGAGTGCAGCGCCTCCAGGACCGCCCAGGCGATGGCGAGCCCGTCCAACGTCCCCGTCCCCCGGCCGATCTCATCCACCACGACGAGCGAGCGCGGCCCCGCCTGATGCAGGATCGCCGCGGTCTCGGTCATTTCGACCATGAAGGTGCTACGGCCTCTGGCTAGATCGTCCGCCGCGCCGACCCGGCTGAAAAGCCGGTCCACGACGCCGATCTCGGCGGCCTCGGCCGGAACCGGCAATCCAGACTGAGCAAGCACGACGGCCAGCGCGTTCTGGCGCAGGAAGGTGGACTTCCCCGCCATGTTGGGCCCGGTGAGCAGCATCAAGCGGCGGTCAGGCGAGAGATCGCAACCGTTCGGAACAAAAGCGGCGGAGCCGGCGAGCGCTGCTTCGACAACCGGATGCCGGCCCGCCTCGATGCGGAACTCGACGCCGCTCGTCACGACGGGGCGGCACCAGGTTCCAGGCTCGGCGAGTTTCGCCGAGGACTGGGCGACATCCAGCCGGGCGAGGGCGTCCGCGCAACGAGCCAGCGCGTCTGCGTGCGACAGTGCGACGCTCGTGAGATGGGCGAAGACGGCGCGCTCGCGCGAGGCGGCGCGCTCAGCGGCTTCGGCGATCCGGCGATCCAGATCGGAGAGCTCGGGGGTCGCGAAGCGCGCACCATTCGCCATGCCCTGCCGAAGCGTCAGCTCCGGATGGCCTCGCAATTTTTCGACCGCGCCGGCCGGCGCTTCGATCACGTAACCGAGCTGTGCGTGGTGCCGGATCTTGAGGCTCGCGACCCCGTAACGCTGTGCGTAATCGAGTTGCAGCTCAGCGAGCACGCGCCGGCTGTCGTCGCGTAGAGCCCGCTCGGCGTCCAACTCCGCGTCGAAGCCGGGCCGGATCGCGCCGCCGTCCTCGAGGCGGGCGGGGGCAGGGTCGGCGAGCGCCGCTGCCAGAAGGGCCCCGAGCGCCGGGTCCAGCGCGAGCCCCGTGCGGGCCTCGGCGAGAGCGGCCGGCAGCGGACCTTCCAGCGCGGCGGCGGCCCGCTCGGCGGCGGCAAGTCCGTCGCGCAGCGTGGCGAGATCGCGCGGAGCTCCGCGTCCCAACGACAACCGGGCCAGCGCGCGGGAGATGTCCGGGGCTGCACGGAGCGCCACGCGAAGGTGAGAAGCTGCATCGGGATTGGCCAGCATCCACGACCAGGCATCCTGCCGCCCGGCAACCGCCTCCGGCTCCGTGAGCGGGGCGGAGAGCCAGGCCGCGAGCAACCGTGCGCCGGCAGCGGTCAGCGTGCGCTGGACGGAAGAGAGCAGCGTGTGATGGGTGCCGCCATCTCGTCCGCGCAGAATCTCGAGGCTCGCCCGGGTCGCGGCATCCATCGCCAGCAGGCCCGCGCGGCCTTGCGGTGCGGGGCGGGAGATCCGGGGCAGCGACCCCGCCTGCGTGGTCCGCACATAGTCGAGCACCATCGCCCCGGCCGCCGCTTCGGCATCGGTGAAGCCGCCGAAAGCGTCGAGGCTCGCGGCGCCGAAGGCTTCGGCCAAGCGGCGACGCGCCACCAATGGCGGCGGCGGCGTTCTCTCCGGCGCGCGGCGGCCGGCCCAGTCAGCAAGATCGACCGTCGGAGGCGCCAGGATCTCGGCGGGATCCAGCCGGCCGAGCAAGGCGGCCAGCTCCGATGAGGGGAGGGCGGCCGTCTCGAACAGGCCGGTCGAGACGTCGAGCCAAGCGGCTCCGAAGTCGTTTCGGTCCTGCGCCAGCGCCAGCAGGAAATTCGGGCGTCCCGGCTCAAGCAGCGCATCCTCCGTCACGGTCCCGGGCGTGATGACCCGTACCACCTCGCGCCGGATGGGCGCCTTGCCGGCGCGGGTCTTCGGGTTCTCCATCTGCTCGGCGACCGCGACGCGGAAGCCTCGCCGGATCAGGCGGGACAAGTAGCTTTCCGCCGCATGGACCGGCACGCCGCACATCGGGATGGGCTGGCCCGCATGTTCGCCCCGATAGGTGAGAGCGATGTCCAGCGCGGCCGAAGCGGCTTCGGCGTCCGCGAAGAACAGCTCGAAAAAGTCGCCCATCCGGAAAAATAGCAGTGCGTCCGGATGCTCTGCCTTCATCGCGAACCACTGCGCCATGGCGGGCGTGGCGCCATGCGCGGGAGGCACGCGGGGCGGCGGCGAGGCGGCGGCATCCATTCGGACGGTTTAGCCCGCGTGCCCCGCACTGCGAAGCAGCGGCCCAGCCTGGCATCTTCGGCCTTCGCGCGATCCGGCCCTTCCCCAACACGTCTCGGCTGGCCAACATGGCCGCGGGCCGGCCGGCGCCGCTCCGCCACCTCGTCCGGCGATGCCCAGCAAGAGCGCCCCGAAAGAGCGCTGAGCAAAGGAGAAGAAAGATGTCCTCCTCGACCTTTCCTGCAAATGCCGGGGCGTTGCCTCTGCCCGGGCCTTCAGCGCAGGCCGCGATCAGCGCCAGGCTGGACCGGCTTCCGGCGACGCGGCACGTCTGGAAGCTGATCGGGCTGCTCTCGCTCGGGGGATTCTTCGAGTTCTACGACCTATTCTTCACCGGCTACGTCGCTCCCGGCCTGTTCCGGGACAAAATCCTCTCGCCCACCACGCCCGGCCTGTTCGGCACGACCGGCATCGCCGGCTTCATCGCCTCGCTGTTCATGGGCCTGTTCATCGGCACGCTCGTGTTCGGCTTCGTCGCCGACCGGTTCGGCAGGCGAGCGATTTTCACCACCTCACTGCTCGCCTACACGGTGTGCAACGTCATCATGGCGTTTCAGCACGAGGCGTTCGGCCTCAATCTCTGGCGCTTCCTGGCCGGTGTCGGCATCGGCGTCGAGCTGGTCACGATCGACACCTACATCTCCGAGATCGCGCCCAAGCACCTCCGTGGGCGCGCCTTCGCCTTCAATCAGGTGATTCAGTTCGCCGCGGTCCCCATCGTCGCCGTGCTCGCCTATCTGCTGGTGCCGCTCGACCCCTTCGGCTTCTCAGGATGGCGATGGATCGTGCTGATCGGCGCGGTCGCCGCGGTGTTCGTGTGGTGGATCCGCCTCGCGGTGCCGGAGAGTCCACGCTGGCTCGCCGCGCACGGGCGACTGGCCGAAGCGGAGCGCATCACGGCCGAGCTGGAAAGGCGCGTGCAGGCCGAGTACGGCCAACCTCTGCCACCCCCGCCCCCGCCTCCCCCGCCGGTCATGCATGGCCGGTTCGCCGACATTTTCCAGGGCGTGTATCGCAGCCGGACGGTCATGCTGGTGATCTTCAACATTTTCCAGACGGTCGGCTTCTATGGCTTCGCCAACTGGGTGCCGACATTGCTCATCGATCAAGGGATCGATGTCACGCGCAGCCTGCTCTACACGTTCATCATCGCGATCGCGGCTCCGTTCGGCCCGCTGCTGGGTTACGGAATCGCCGACAGGTTCGAGCGCAAGTGGCAGATCGTCGGAGCGGCCTGCTCCATCGGGATTTGCGGCTTGCTGTTCGCGAATTCGCGCGCAACCCTGTTGCTCATCCTGTTCGGCGTGCTTCTGACGCTCTCCAGCAACATCATGTCGTTCGCGTTCCATGCCTATCAGACGGAGCTCTACCCGACCACGATACGCGCGCTGGCCGTCGGTTTCGTGTATTCCTGGAGCCGGCTTTCGGCGGTGTTCAGCGCCTTCGTCATCGCGTTCTTCCTGCGTGTCTTCGGCTCGATGGGCGTGTTCACCTTCATCGCGGGCGCGATGATCATCGTGATGCTCGTGATCGGCGCGCTCGGCCCGAGAACCCGCGACCTGCCGCTCGAGCAGATCTCGCATTAGGCCCGTCTTCGTCTGATTGCACTCTCCTCCCGTCATGCGCGGCCATGGCGAATTAGGTTTCGATACCGGAACGTTTACCGCGAGCGTCGCCATGGCGCTCAGGCCGGCGCCGGTAGCCCAAGCGGCGGGTCCGCGTGCGGGTCGGCTTGCCCGAGGGCGAACGCCAGCACCGCGGCAATGCGCGGCGGCAGATCCGGCGGCAGCCCGGCCAGAGAAGCAACCGGGCGGGAAACGGCGCGGCTGGGATCGGCGGCGGGGATGGCGGCGGCGGGCGGCGCCGGCCGCTTCGCACGCGGTGGGGCAGCCAGCGCCGGCGGCGGCTTGATCGCCAGCATGTGGCAGAGCGGGCGCAGGATGCGGCCGGCTTGCGGCGATGCCGCGAGCAGCGCCGTCATCTTCGGGTCCGCCAGCAAGTGCTCGACCTGCCCGCCATAGGCGACCGTCTCCGGCACCAGCCGGAGCAGCCAGCCGAACCCGCGCGGCAGCCGATAGGTCTGCGGCCGGCCCGGCAGACGGTATTGCTGCGGCAAAGGCGGAGCCCGGAGCCGCGCCACCGGCGCGGCAGAGCCGGCCGGCGCGCACCTTGGCGGCCAGCGCCTCGAACCGGATGGCGAGGCGGCGCAGCCGCACCCAGGCCCTGAAGACCAATATCAGCGTCGGGACCGAGCGCTCCTGGGCGCAGCGCACGGTCGCCGCCTGGCACAGCAACTCGATGATGAGCGCCAGGCGGTACGACAGGCTGATTGGTGCGAGGGCTGGGGTCGAAAGCATCGGACAAACAGAAGGCCACAACCAGGGCGTGTGTGGCAATAAAAATGCGACCGCTGCCTGCGATTCTGGAGACGTGATCGCGTCTGGCCCGCGTCAAATCGCGGGCGGCACGTTGAACACCTCCAAGGTCGTCTGGCCCGCGGATAGAGCGCGCTCCCATTCTTCTTCCGCCCGCACGTTCGCGAGCGCCGGCTCCAATCGCGCCTCGATGTCGGCGCGCGGGATCACGACGAGCCCGTCGTCGTCGCCCAGAATGAGATCGCCCGGCGCGACCGGAACGCCGCCGAAGACGATCGGCTCGTTTACCGTTCCGCGCTCCATCGAAGACGGACCGCGCGGGGTGATCCCGCGTGCGAATACCGCGAAATCGGCCCATTGCGACAGCGTGCCCGTATCGCGCACCGCGCCGTTCACCACGACCCCGGCCACGCCGCGCAGCCGAGCGGAGCCGCCGAGCAGTTCCCCGATCATGGCGGCGTCGAGACGTCCGCCGGCCTCGACCACGACGACATCTCCGGGCTCAGCGACGGCGATCGCGTGATGGACCGGTCCGTAATCGGCGGACTCGCACCATGCCGTGACGACGTGACCGGCGAGCCGCCCGCGTCCCGCGAAAGGACGGATGGGACGGATCGCGGGGTCGACCATGGTGCGGCCGCGGAATAAGTCGGCGGCTATCGTGGTCGACACGGTCGCCCATCGCGCGATCAGTTCGGAACTTACGCGGGGGACGCTCGGACGAAGAACACGAGTCGGCATGACGATTTCTCCCACGAAAGGAACGCGATCGAAGCCGCGCGATCAGACGGACCGCAAATGCAATCCGCCATCCACCACAAGCTCGATGCCGTTGATGTATTTGGCGTCGTCGGAGGCAAGAAACACGGCGGCATGAGCGATGTCCCACGCATCTCCCATCCGGCCGGTCGGCGAGGCCGCGTGGCGAGCCGCCAGCATTTCCTCCTTGTTGCCGTAGAAACTGGCGATCTGCTGATAGATGAGCGGGGTGTCCATGAGACCGGGAAGGATGCAGTTGGCGCGAATCCCCTTGGCCGCGTATTGGATAGCGACGCCCTTCGTGAACTGATTAACGGCGCCCTTCGATGCGTAGTACGCAGCGTAGGCGTACCCGGTCCAGCGAATGCTCGCGAGCGAGGAGATGTTGATGATCGCGCCGGACCTTTGCGCTTCCATGATCGGCAAGATGCATTTGCACGTGAGGAACATGCTCTTGACGTTCACCGCCATGACGCGGTCCCAGGTCTCTTCACTCGTCTCCACCGGACCGCCTTGCGAGGTGATCCCGACATTGTTGTGAAGGACATCGATCCGGCCGAAGGCGCGCATCGTTTCTTCCACCGCGCGCTGGACGTTCTCGAGATTGGTGACGTCGGCCCCGAGCGAAATCGCTTCGCCACCCTCGCCGCGAACAATATCCCGCGTCGCCGCTGCGGCGTCGCCGTTCAAGTCAACCGCCGCCACCCGCGCGCCTTCACGCGCGTAGGCCACGGCGGCCGCCTTGCCGTTCCCCCATCCTTCGCCGATCGAACCCGCGCCAAAGACGATCGCGACCTTGTTTTCGAGTTTCTTGGTCATCCCTCCCGGACCCCCATCGCACGATCGGGCCAAAGAAGAGTGACTCGGCCCCGCTCAGTGTAGCGCGCGTACGCGCTCAGGATCGACCGTTACTGCATGGTTCATCGGGCCGTGGCCGCCGCCCAATCCCGGCGCCGTCGCGATCGCTGCCCGCACGTAAGCCCGTGCCCGAACGATGGCATCCTCAAGGCCCATTCGCTGCGCCAGCCCGGCCGCGATCGCGCTCGCGAGCGTGCAGCCGGTCCCGTGCGTATGGGGCGTGTCGATGCGGGGCGCGGCGAACTCCTGGATGCCGTTCTCGGTCGCGAGCAGGTCGATAACCGTATCGCCCGGCAGATGCCCGCCCTTCAGCAGCACGGCCGGAACGCCGAGCGTGAGCAGCGCCTCGGCCGCATTGCGCATCGCCTGCGTATCGCTGATCGCCCTGCCTGCGAGCATCTCTGCTTCCGGGATGTTCGGGGTCAGGAGGGTCGCCATCGGCAGCAGGCGGCGCTTGAGCGCCGACACCGCGCCACTCGCAAGCAATGACTGACCGCCCTTCGCGACCATGACCGGATCGACCACAAGCGCGATCCCGCGGCCCTTGTCTGCCAGCACGTCGCAAATGCAGCCGATCGCGCCCTCGTCACCCAACATGCCGGTCTTGATTGCATCCGCGCCGATATCGTCCAGCACGCATTCCATTTGCAAACGGAGGAACGGCAACGGCACGGGATGGATGCCGTGGACCCCGAGCGTGTCCTGCGCCGTCAACGCGGTGATGGCGGTGGCGGCGTAGGCGCCAAGGGCGGTGATCGTCTTGATGTCGGCCTGGATTCCGGCGCCGCCGCCGGAATCCGACCCGGCAATGACCAGAACGCGGCCGTTCAAGCAGCCCCTTCCCGGACCTGGGAAACCGCGGCGATCGTGTGGCAGAGCTCGTCGACGACCTGCTGCACGAGCTCGTCATCCTCGCCCTCGGCCATGACGCGCACGACCGGTTCCGTTCCGCTCTCGCGGATGAGCAGCCGGCCGGAGCCGTTCAGCATCCCTTCCGCGTCGGCGATCGCAGTCTGAATCCGGGCATGCTTGAGGGGCGAGGCGCCCGAGAAGCGCACACTCCGCAAGCGCTGCGGCAGCGGTGCGAAAACCCGGCAGATCTCGCTCGCCGCCCTGCCTCGCGTCACGAGCACCCCGAGCACCTGGAGCGCGGCGACCAGACCGTCCCCGGTCGTCGCGAAGTCGGACAGGATCATGTGGCCGGACTGCTCGCCGCCGATATTCATTCCGCGCTCGCGCATCCGCTCGGCGACATAGCGATCGCCCACTTTCGTCCGGTGCAGAACCAGCCCGGCGCCGGTCAGGAATCGCTCGAGGCCCAGGTTGGACATGACCGTGGCGACAATGCCGTCGCCCCGCAGCCGGCCTCCGGCGTGCCAGGAGCGGGCAATCAGCGCGAGGATCTGATCCCCGTCGATCAACTCGCCATGCTCGTCGGACAGCAGCAGCCGGTCTGCATCGCCGTCCAGGGCGAGACCGAGATCGGCTCCATGCTCGACCACCTGGGCGCAAAGATACTCGGGCGTTGTCGAGCCGCAGCCCTTGTTGATGTTGAACCCATCCGGCGCTGTCCCGACCGTGATCACTGTCGCGCCTAGTTCCCACAATACCGTGGGCGCGACGCGGTACGCGGCCCCATGCGCGCAATCGATCACGATCTTCAGCCCATCCAGCCGCAGACCGCGGGGCAGGGTCGCCTTTGCCGCCTCGATATAACGGCCGGCGGCATCCTCCAACCTGGCTGCGCGCCCGAGAGCACGCGGCGGCGCGAGGCGGTGCCTGATGTCGGTCGCCATCAACGCCTCGATCTCGGCCTCCGTGTCGTCGGACAGCTTGAACCCATCGGGGCCGAACAACTTGATCCCGTTATCCTCGAACGGGTTGTGCGACGCGGAGATCATCACGCCGAGATCGGCCCGAAGACTGCGCGTCAGCATGGCGATCGCGGGGGTGGGCAGGGGGCCTACAAGTGTCACGTCCATGCCGGCCCCGATGAAGCCGGCGGTGAGTGCGGGCTCGACCATGTAACCCGACAGCCGCGTATCCTTCCCGATCACGACTCGGTGGCGATGCGGGCCGCGCGTGAACAGGAGGCCCGCCGCCTGTCCCAAGCGCAGCGCCGTCTCGGCGGTCATCGGGTCCGTATTAGCCGTTCCCCGGATCCCGTCGGTGCCGAAGAGGCGTCGTTTTGTGGCCATACCGGTGCACGTCCATACGTCTTTGTTGCGGAAAACAATCTATCGCAGACTGGGTGCAAGCGAAAGCGGGCGCTAGATCATGCCAGCTTCGATAGCACACCAGACCCGCAGCGCCTGGACCGTTTCCGCGACATCGTGAACCCGCAGAATCGATGCGCCATGCGCCACGGCCCAGAGCCCGGCCGCCAGAGAACCGGGGCCTCGCTCCTGGGGCTTTGTAACACCGGCGAGCTTACCAATAAGTGACTTGCGCGACACCCCGACGAGGATAGGGCAACCGAGTGCGAGGAGCGCCCCGAGGGAGTGCAGCATCGCGATACTTTGGCCCGGCATCTTGGCGAAGCCGATCCCAGGGTCGAGAACGATTCGCTCGCGCGCGATGCCGGCTCGCTCTGCCGCTTCGAGCCGGAGAGAAAGCTCCGCGACGACCTCGGTGGCCACGTCCTCGTAGCGCGCGAAGCTATTCATGGTGGCAGGCGTGCCGCGCATGTGCATCAGCACGACCGGACAGCCGCGCGTCGCGACCACAGATGCAGCTTCCGGATCGTGGATCAGGGCGGAAACATCGTTGACGATCGTGGCACCCGCATCGAGGGCCGCCGCCATCGTCGCCGCATTCCTCGTATCGACGGAGATTCTGAAGCCCTCTGTCGCGAGCGCACGAATGACCGCCAGGATGCGCGCCTGCTCTTCTTCGGGGTGAACCGGAGCGGCCCCCGGACGGGTGCTCTCGCCGCCGATGTCGAGAATGTCGGCACCCGAGGCGATCATCCGACGCCCCGCGTCGATGGCGACCGCCGGGTCCGCATGGCGCCCGCCATCGCTGAAGCTGTCCGGGGTCACGTTGAGGATGCCCATGACGCGGGGCCGGTCGAGCGTCAGACCGGCCCAGGATTTTGGTTTTGCGGCTTCCCCCTGCGTCTGCCCGCGAGGGGAGGGAGAGGTCAGAGTTGAAACCCCCTCCGCTTGCGGGAGGGGGCAGGGGTCGGGCGTCATCGTCAAGATGGGTGGGAGGGTCTCACCCCGGCTGCGGCGCCGGACCCAGGCCACCCGCGGGGGGCGGGCTCGGAGTGGGACGCCCGGCCGCCGGCACCGAGGCTCGCCGGTTCTCCGGCGCGGGCTCGTCCACGACCTTCTTGATCACCGGCTCGCCGCGCAGGACGGTGCGGATCTCGTCGCCGGACAGCGTTTCGTGCTCGAGCAGGCCGCGCGCCAGCCGATGCAGTTCCTCGATGTTCTCGGTCAGGATGTGCTTGGCCTTCGCATAGGCCATGTCGATGATCGACTTGATCTCGGCATCGATCTCGCGCGCCGTGACCTCCGAGACGTTCTTGTTCTGCGTGACCGAGTGGCCGAGGAACACCTCCTGGCTGTTGTCGCCGTAAGCGATCATGCCGAGCTTGTCGCTCATGCCCCACTCGGTGATCATGCGCCGGGCTTGGTCGGTGGCCATCTTGATGTCGCCGGCCGCGCCGTTGGAGACCTTGTCGGGGCCGAAGATGATCTCCTCGGCCGCCCGGCCGCCCATCGCCATCGTCAGCTCGGCCAAGAGCTTCGACTTGCTTTTGGAATAGCGGTCGCCCTCCGGCAGGCTCATCACGAGGCCGAGCGCCCGGCCGCGCGGGATGATGGTCGCCTTGTGCACAGGATCGCATTCCGGCTCGTGCAGGGCGCAGAGCGCGTGTCCGGCTTCGTGATAGGCGGTCATCCGCTTCTCGGCCTCGCTCATCACGAGAGAGCGCCGCTCGGTGCCCATCAGCACCTTGTCCTTGGCGGCCTCGAACTCGGCCATCGCGACCACGCGCTTGCCGAGCCGGGCTGCGAGCAGCGCCGCCTCGTTGACCAGATTGGCGAGATCGGCGCCGGAGAAGCCGGGCGTGCCACGGGCAATCACCTTCGGGTCGACGTCCGAGGCCAGCGGGACCTTGCGCATGTGGACCCGAAGGATCTTCTCGCGCCCGTTCACGTCCGGGTTCGGTACGACGACCTGACGGTCGAAGCGGCCAGGACGCAGCAGCGCCGGGTCGAGCACGTCGGGCCGGTTGGTCGCGGCGATCAGGATCACGCCTTCGTTCGAACTCGAACCCGTCCATTTCGACGAGCATCTGGTTCAGTGTCTGCTCACGTTCGTCATTGCCGCCGCCGAGCCCCGCCCCGCGGTGCCGTCCGACCGCATCGATCTCGTCGATGAAGATGATGCAGGGCGCGTTCTTCTTGCCCTGCTCGAACATGTCGCGCACGCGGCTCGCGCCCACGCCCACGAACATCTCAACGAAGTCCGAACCGGATATCGTGAAGAATGGCACGTTCGCTTCGCCTGCGATGGCGCGGGCGAGCAGCGTCTTGCCGGTTCCCGGAGGCCCGACCAGGAGCACGCCCTTCGGGATCTTGCCGCCCAGGCGCTGGAATTTCTGCGGGTCCTTCAGGAATTCGACGATTTCCTGAAGCTCGCCCTTGGCCTCGTCGATGCCGGCGACATCCTCGAAGGTCACGCGGCCCTGCTTCTCCGTCAGCATACGGGCGCGCGATTTCCCGAACCCCATGGCGCGGCCACCGCCCGCCTGCATCTGGCGCATGAAGAACACCCAGACGCCGATCAGCAGCAGCATCGGGAACCAGGAGAGCAGAATATGCAGAAGCGGGTTGTCGCTGTCCTCGGGTTTCGCGACCACGCGAACGCCCTTATCGGTC
Organism: uncultured Alphaproteobacteria bacterium; assembly: GCA_963808965.1. Lineage (GTDB taxonomy): Bacteria > Pseudomonadota > Alphaproteobacteria > Acetobacterales > Acetobacteraceae > CAWEHU01. The sequence goes on along the minus strand of CAWEHU010000011.1, from coordinate 57,436 downwards.
AGGCGCTGCACGAGCGACGGGTCTTCCGGGATATAGGTCTGGAAGGAGCGCCCATCGGTAAGCGCACCGCTGACGGTGCGGCCCTGGATGACGACGTCGCGCACTCGTCCGCCGTTCACCTCGCCGATGAAGTCGGAGTAGGCAACCTGGGTGGCGGCGCTATGGTTCACGCCGGGCTGGAACAGGTTGAACAACACCACCAGCAGCAGTGCGATGATGACCCAGAGGGCGAGATTACGGCCGAAATTGCTCATGCGTGTTCGCTCAGTTTGCCCGCCCAAATTCACGCCAGCCTGCGGGAAGGCTCAGGCCTTTCAGATGTTCACCGGGCCGCCGGTTTCTCTACCGGCCTCTGGTGATAGAAACGCGCCGGGCCTGGAAGCGGCGGCCCGGACATCCATCAAGATAGGGTGTCCTCGTCCCTCGCGCATCCCCAGCATATCAAGCAGCGCATCTCCCCCCCGGATCGGGCATGAAAGGCGCGCAGGCCGCAGGGCGCGGAGGACTGAAGAGCACCGGAACACGCGCACAGCTTGCGGCGTCAGGATAACCCAGATGGGGAACCGCGAACAGCTTTGCTTCGCACCGGATGGCGGGAAATGTCCGCAGCACAGCGGCGGGCAAACGCGAAACCTCGCGCAAGCGGGCGGCATCCTCACCGAGCGCCCCGATGGCGGCGCCTCGCGGCGGTTCGGCGCGGTCACCCACTCTGAAACGGCCGTCCCACAGAGCTCCGGACACAGCGGGGACGGGAGGGGCCATCGCTGCCGTCTCCCGCACGACCAGCATTCCGCGCCCGAACCGACCTGCCGCGCAGCAGGCGCGCGCCGGCCAGGGTCGCCGGCCGGGGACAAGCCGCCAATCGCGCAACGGCGGCGGGCGAAGGAGGGTAACGACGGCCGGCGACCATCTGAAGCAGCGCCGACAGGGCCTCGGGGGGAACAGGACCCGGCTCGAGCAAGGCGAAGCCCTCGGGCCGAAGCGTCCCCCGCTCCGCCAATAGGCGACCGGCGCCCCGCTCGCTCAACGCGCGTTCCGCGCCGCTGGCGCGAGCGGCGTCAAGCAGCGCCGTGATTGCCGGTCCGATTCCGTCCCGATCCGACATCGACGCGCGCAGGCGGGAGCGGAGCCATCGCGGATCGGCATTCGAGGGGTCTTCGATCCATCCCATTCCCTCGGTGAGCAAAGTTGCGCGGAGCCGGCCGGGTGGAATTGTCAGCAACGGGCGGAGCACACGCACCCAAGTCGTTTCCCGCACCGCCGCCATTCCGGCGAGACCCGAGGGGCCGCTGCCGGCCGCTCGGCGCATCAGCACCGTCTCGGCCTGATCGGCGGCTTGGTGCCCCAGCAGGAGATGGAGGAGCCCCAGACTCCGAACATGCGGTCTCCAGGGCGGCGAAACGTGCGTCGCGCGCCCGCTCCGCCAACGCGGGTCCGGGTCTCAGCCCCGTCAGCGGCAGAATGCGAACGGGAATGCCGCGCTCCTGTAGACGCGCCGCCGTGGTCGCCGCCTCCGCTTTCGATTCCGGCCGCAATCCATGCTCGACGATCAGGGCGAGGACCGATCCGCCGCGGGATCGCGCCCAGCGGTCGCCAAGCAGCGCAAGGGACAGGCTGTCGGCGCCACCAGATACCGCAAGCGCCAAGCGCGGCGGCGATTTGAATGGGCCGAGCGGCGACATCAGACGTCTCGAACTCCTCCGCGACCACAGGGGCCAGGCGAGGAGTTACCCGGGCCGCGGATCAGCCGCAGCCCGCGCGCTGGCGGGCAGCCGCGATCGGCTCTCGAAGATCGGGGCGCGGACTTGGGAACTCGGCGCGCATCTTGGCGAGAGCCGCGCAGCCCGCCCGCTTGTCGCCCAGGATGGTGAGCGAGTTCGCGAGGCCCAGAAGTGAGTCCTGCGCGTGCGAGCCGGTCCGCGAACGATTATAGGCGTCGTCGAACGCGACCGCGGCCGCCGACCAGTCCCGCTTTCCGGCCAGCGATTCCGCGAGCAGGAACTGCGCGTCATAAGCGCGCGGCGAGGTCCGCTGCGTGGCCAGCACCTCGCGAGCGGCTGCCTCGGCGCTCGCGTAATCCCGCCGGGCCAGCGCGGCGTTGCCTTCCTGTATCGACAATTCCGGACGGCGCGGCGGCGGGGGACCCGGAGGGGCGCCGGGCGATGCGGGCGGAACCGGGGCGAGGCCGCTCGGAGGCGGGGCGAGCGGGGGCGAGCGGGCCGGTCCGGCTTGGGGCGGAACACCCCCGCGCCCGCCTTCCAGGTTCGTGATGCGAAAATTCAGATCGCCGAGTTGCTTGGAGAAATCCTGCCCTTGCTGCTGGGTCTGGTTGCCGATTTCGTCGAGGCGCCCGCGCAAGCTCCGGACCTGCTCCTCGAGCGCGCTCACCCGCTCCAGGAGTTGCGCGGTGATCTCGCTCGCTCCGCCGGAGGCCGGGACAGACGCGCCGCGACCCCCAGAGCCGAGGAACGAGCCGCCGGCCGCCGGGGGTGCGGCGCCCGGATACGGATACCCTCCACCCCGCGCGACCTGGTCGCGCAGCATCTGGACATCCCGGCGCAGTTCCAGAATTTGGTTCTGAAGAGCGATCCCCTCCCGTGTGTCCATTTGCGCGACAGCGGCGGCCCGTGGCACCACGGTCGCCAGCGCCAGCAGGGCGACGGACAGCGTCGTCCGGATCCGTGGGCTCATGCCATCCCGCCCGAGAGCCGTCCGGTGCCGCTCAGCGCACCGAGGTTATCGCGTTGCGGTTCTGCGCCCATGCCTCTTCGTTGTCGCCGAGTGCGGTCGGCCGGTCCTTGCCGAAGCTGATCGTGTTGATCCGCGACGAATTCACGCCGCGTGCGACGAGATAGTCGCGGGCCGCATTGGCCCTGCGCTGACCAAGCGCCAGATTGTATTCCTCGGTGCCGCGGTCGTCGGTGTTGCCGGCAACCTGCACGGTAACTTGCTGATAGCGCCCGAGCCAGCCCGACTGGCGGTCGAGCGTCGCACGCGCATCGCCGCTCAACTGCGAGGAGTTGAAGGCAAAGAACACACGGTCACCGACATTCGCGACCAAGTCTTCCTCGCTGCCCGGCACCGGACCGGAGGTGGCGGCGCTTGCACCGGAGCCCGTCGCCGCGCCGGTGGCCTCCGGATTGTTGGACGAGCACGCCGCCAACAGCGCGACGGCCGCGACGACGCCGACTATCTGGATTTTCATAATTTCTTGTCCCTGGAAGAGGGTGCCTGGAGCCGAGCGAAGCAGGACGCCACCCGAACGGTATTCCGTTCCGCCCGCGCTTGCGATTAGACCGCACGCCGACGCCCGGTCAAGCTTACCGGGCGCAAACGTCGGGCCTGGTTTGCATGTCACGCGTGCGTACACCGGGCCGGCTCAGGCCGCACGTCGGCCGGCGATTAGGTGCCGCAGAACGTTTGACACACGCGCTCCTCGGGCATCGGAGGTGCGGCGTACCGCTCAAAGCCGGGCCTCTCTTCATAGGGCCGTGCCAGCACCTCGAGCAGTTCCTCGAAAGGACCGAAATCCCCGAAGCTCCGAAGCGGCCTGAAGCGCAGCCTCAACCCGATGGTTCCGCGGAATGAAGGCCGGGTTGACTGCTTGCATGGCGGCCCGACGCATCTCGGGCGACCCGGGCTCGCCGGCCATGCGTTGGCGCCATCGCGCCGCCCACTCGTCATAGGCGCCGGGTTCTTCCGCGAACAGCGCTCGTGCCGCCGCGTCCCACTCCGGCCCAGCCGCCGCGTCGCAGAGACGGCGGAAGGTCAAGGTGAAGTCGGCACGGTTCGCCGCCATGCGCTCCAGCAGATCCTGGATCAGCGCGACGTCGTCGTCGCGCTCCGTCGAAAGGCCGATCTTGCGGCGCAGCCCAGCGAGATAAGCGGACTGAAAGCGCGGGCCAAAGGCCGCTAACGCCTCCTTCGCTACCTCGATCGCCGAATCCTCGTTCTCGCCCAGAAGCGGCAGCATCGTCTCGGCCAGCCGCGCGAGATTCCACTGCGCGATGCGCGGCTGGTTCGCGTACGCGTAACGGCCGAAATGGTCGATCGAGCTGAACACGGTGGCCGGGTCGTAGGCGTCCATGAAGGCGCAGGGGCCGTAGTCGATCGTCTCGCCGGATATCGAGGTGTTGTCCGTGTTCATCACGCCATGGATGAAGCCGATCAGGAGCCAGCGCGCGATCAGCTCCGCCTGGCGCACGACCACCGCGTCCAACAGGGCGCGGTAGGGGTGGGCGGCCTGCGCCACCTCCTCGTAGTGCCGGGCGATGACGTAATCGGCCAGCAACCGCACCGCCTCGGTGTCGTCCCGCGCGGCGAAGTACTGAAAGGTGCCGACTCGGATATGACTCGCGGCGACCCGCGTCAGGACGGCCCCGGGCAACCGCTTCTCGCGGAACACCGGCTCGCCGGTCGTGACTGCGGCCAAGGCCCGGGTGGTCGGGACGCCGAGCGCCGCCATTGCCTCGCTCACGATGTATTCGCGCAGCACCGGCCCGAGTGCCGCGCGGCCGTCGCCCATGCGGGAGAAGGGCGTCTGCCCGGAGCCCTTGAGCTGGATGTCGCGCCGCAGACCATCCCGCCCGACCACCTCGCCGAGCAGGATGGCGCGGCCATCGCCGAGTTGGGGCACGAACTGCCCGAACTGGTGCCCGGCATAGGCGAGCGCGACCGGCTCCGCGCCCTCCGGCACGCGGTTGCCCGCGAGTATCTGCACCCCTTCGGGGCTCGCCAGCGCGCCGGGATCGAGTCCCAAGATTTCGGCCAGCTCGGCGTTCACCCGCACGAGCCGGGGGTCGGACACTGGCTCCGGGTCGAGCCGCGCATAGAAACGCGGCGGCAGCGTCGTGTAGGTGTTGTCGAAGGGAAAGCGGACGGGCCTGGGGTCAGCCCCCACCTCCGGCGAGCCGTCCCCTGGCATGATCTGTCGCGTCAGTGAAGCGCTCACCGGTCCGGCCCCGTCAGGTTCTCTCTCTTATATAGTGCTTCCGCGTTGGCTATGCCGCGAGGGGCGACCACGCCGGATCGGAGGCGTCGGTCGGGGTGGAAACGACCCGCTCATTGAACCCGGTGATGTCGATCGATACGAGGCGCGAGGAGAAGCCGGAACCGCGGGCGTCACGCGCCGCCGTCTCGCGCCAGAACATCAGAACGCGCCCGTTCGGGGCGAAAGTGGGTCCCTCGACCGCAAAGCTTTCCGACAGGATGCGCTCGCCCGTGCCGTCTGGGCGCATGACCCCGATCGCGAACGTGCCCCCGTTGAGGCGAGTAAAGGCGATGAGATCCCCGCGCGGCGACCACACCGGCGTCGCGTATCGCCCCTGACCGAAACTGATCCGCCGGGCCCCGCCGCCCTCACCACCCATGATGTAGAGCTGTTGATCGCCGCCGCGGTCGGAGTTGAAGACGATCTGCGATCCATCCGGGCTGTAGCAAGGGCTGGTGTCGATCGAGCCCGAGTTCGTCAGCCGCCGCTCCCGCCGGCTGCCGATATCGACCGCTACGATATCCGACCCGCCGCCGCGCGCGACCGACATGATGACGCTGCCGCCATCCGGGCTGAATTGCGGCGCGAAGGTCATCCCCTCGAAATCCCCGAGCACCTGCTGACGGCCCGAGCCGAGGTCGAACACGTAGACGCGGGGACGGTTGTTCGCGTAGCTCATGAAGGCGATCTGGTCGCGCGTCGGATGAAAGCGCGGCGTCAGCACCATCCAGGAGCCATCGGTCAGGAAACGATTATTCTCGCTGTCCTGATCCATGATCGCGAGCCGCTTGGTGCGGCGGTCACGCGGTCCGGTGCCCGATACGTAGACGATGCGCGTATCGAAATAACCCTTTTCGCCGAGAAGCCGCTCGTAGATCACGTCGCTGATGATGTGGGCGATGCGGCGCCAGTTGGCGGACGAGGTCGTGTACGCGGTGCCCTGGATTTGTTGCTGCGGTAGCACGTCCCAGAGCCGGAATTCCACCCGGACGCTGTTTCCCGATCCTTCGACCCGGCCGGTGACAAGGGCCTGCGCTCCGATCGCGCGCCAGTTCTGAAAGTTCGGCACGTCGCCCGCGGGCGCGCTGGCCTGGATGAAGGCGGCCGGATTCACCGGACGAAACAGGCCGCTGCGGCCGAGATCGTTGGTGATGACCTGCGCGATGTCGCGGGCCAGCGCGGACTTGCCGCCGAAATCGGGAATCGCGATCGGGATGGGGTCCGTGCGGGCACGATTGACGTCGATCACCGCGCTCGGGCCGCCGCTCGCGGATGCTCCCTGAGCCCGCGAGGCGCGCGGCGCAGCCAGCAATGCCGCCGTGCCCGCAACCCCTTGTGCGATCAGGCCCCGACGGCCGAGGCTTGGCGACAGATATTGCTTCACGATGTCCTGGTGCATCTCGACATCCTCCTTCTCGCCGATTTCTGGCGGTTCATTCGCCGGGCCTGAAGCGGAAAGTCAGCGTTTGCGACTGTCCCATCATCGAGCGCGGCAGGGGTAAGTTGGCGCACTGAGCGCTGAGCACGGCGCGAACGGCGCGTTCCGCGAAGGCGCGGAAGACCGGGTTGCCCAGGCGGCCCTGGTCGGATACGGCCACGATCGCCTGGCGCGCGACTCCAGCCTCGTCGGTTCGGACGGTGAGCAGCACCTGCATCCGCTCGACATCCTTGGCACCCGCGTCATAGGTCCAGCATCGTTGCACAGTCGCGCCGATCGCACGGATCTGGTCGGCGGATAGCTTCGAGGTGTCGTCCCCGAGCGGGTTGCCTCCCGCGTTCGGCGCACCGCCCTGTGCGGGATTGTATCGCGCCCGCGGCGGCTGGGTCTGTCGCTGCATGGCCCGCAGCTTCTCGAGCGTATTCTCGAGCGCCAGGCTGTCCGGTGCCGGGTTCTTGGTGACGTTCGGCTGCGAGGTCTGGCTCGGCTTTGCCGGGGGCGGGGGAACCGGCGGCGGAGGCGCGGGCAACGGCGGTGTCGGCAGCGGCGGCTGCGGCTGCGGCGGCGTGGGAGGCGACGGCGGCGGAGGCGGGCTCGGGGCGGGCACCGGCGAGAGCGGGGGCGGCGTCGGCAGCGGCGGAGTCGGCGCCGGGGGCGTTGGAGCGGGCGAGGGGGGCGGCGGTGGTGGCGGCGGCGGGCGGCGGTGGTGGCTCCGCCGGTGTGGGCTTCGGTGGCTCCGGGGCCGGAGGTTGCGGCGTCGGCACGGGCGCCGGGGCCGGAGCCGGTACCGGGGCTGGCGTCTGAGCCCGCTGCACGTTCGGAGCGTTGCCCTCGAACACCATCGCAACGGCCTGTTCCTCCGGCTGCTCCGGCGGCTCGGTGGCGGGCAGGCCGACCAGCAACGCCACGATCACCGCCACGTGGGCGACGAGCGAGACCGCGGCGCCGCGGCGAAGCTGCGGGGTCGTACCCGGCCGCATGGAACGGGCTCAGCCGCGCCCCTGCCGGCGCTGGGCGGACGGGGGGGCGGGAGCCGCCGAGGACGAAGGTGCGGGCGGCGCGGCACTGGCGGGAGCGGGGGATTTCGCCGCCGGGGACGCCGGCGCGGCAGCAGGCTGCTCGGCCAGTAATGCGACCTTCGTGAACCCGCCCTGGGTGATGGTGCCCATCACTTCCATGATCCGGCCGTAAGCCAGTTCCTTGTCGCCGCGCACGAAGATGCGCCGGTCGGCATTGTTCTGCGCGATCGCCTGGAGCTTCGCGACCAGTTCCGGAAGCTGCACCTCCTCGTCCTGCAGGAAGATCTTACCCTGCGCGTCGATCGAGACGGTCAGCGGCTCGCTGTCGGAATTGAGCGGCTGCGCGCTGGTCTTGGGCAGGTCGACGGGCACCCCGGAGGTCATCAGCGGCGCCGTGACCATGAAGATGATCAGCAGCACCAGCATCACGTCGACGAGCGGCGTGACGTTGATCTCGGATAGCGGGCGGTAGCGGCCGCGGCCCTTGGCGGATCCGTTCAGCGAGGCAGCCATCGGTCAGGCCCTCGCTTCGCTCTGGCGCGACAGGATCGCGCCGAACTCCGCGCCGAATCCTTCCAGTCGCGAGGCGTAGCGGGCGAGGTCGCTGCTGATCGCGTTGTACGCGAGCACCGCCGGGATCGCGGCGACGAGGCCGATCGCGGTCGCGAACAGCGCCTCCGCGATCCCGGGCGCCACCACGGCGAGGTTGGTGTTGTGCATGGCGGCGATCGCCGAGAAGCTGTGCATGATGCCCCACACGGTGCCGAACAGCCCGACGAAGGGCGCGGTCGAGCCGATCGAGGCGAGGAACACCATCCAGCGCTCGAGTCGGTCCATCTCCCGTTGAATGGTCACGCCGATCGCCCGATCGACGCGGTCTCGGACGCCGGAGCGGCTGACATCGGCGCCGGCCACCTGGGCCGTCCGCCGCCACTCGCCCATTGCCGCCCCGAACACGGCCGCCATCGGGTGGGCAGCGCGCTGGCCCTCGCGGTCATACAATTCATCCAGGCTGCCACCGGACCAGAAGCGGTCCTCGAACCCGTCCGCCTCCTTGTTCACGCGGCGCAGGGAGGACCATTTCTCGAATACGATCGCCCACACCCACACGCTGGCGAGGAGCAGGCCGATCATCACGATCTTCACGACGATGTCGGCCTGCATGAACAGGCCCCAGAGCGACAGGTCGCCCGCCGCTCCCCCCAAATTCACCGCATCGACTGCCCGATCCACTCGCTCAACTCCCTAATGGGCCGCCCGGCGCGATCTGCGCCGAGCCTTCGTCGTCCGTCCGCCCGGCCGCGTGCATGATTTCCAGCGCCTCGCGCCAGCGCTCCGGAATGCGCTCCGGCCTGTCGCCGCCCGGTGCGACGCAGGCCAGCCGCAGCTGCAACAGGGCGAGCTGGCCCGATTTCCCTTCGCGCTCGGCGGCCGTGAACTCCTGACGAAGAGTCACCGAAGCGCCCCCGACCAGCACGATCTCCGTTCCGACCGTGAGCAAATCGTCCAGCCGCGCGGGTCGGAGGTAGTCCATTTTGATGCGGTGCACAATAAACATGAGGTTGTGGCGGGCCACTAGTTCGGCATGGGGGATGCCGAGGTCGCGCATGGCTTCGGTTCGCGCCCGCTCGGCGAAGCGCAGGAAGTTGGCGTGATAGACGATGCCGCCGGCATCGGTGTCCTCGAAATAGACGCGAACCGTGTAACGATGCCGGCCCCCGACAATGGTGGAGGGAAGATGACGGTTCATTCATCCACTCCGGGCGCGCCCCCTTCGAGGAAGTCCAGTTGCGCGGGCATCCGGGAGGGCGGAGCGAGGCCGAGATGCCGCCAGCCGGGCTCACCCAGCATGCGGCCGCGGCTCGTGCGCAAGATCAGGCCTTCCTGGATGAGATAGGGCTCGATCACGTCTTCCAGCGTGTCCCGTGCTTCGGCGAGCGCCGCCGCCAGCGTCTCCACCCCCACCGGACCGCCGCCGTGGTGACGCGCGATGCGCGAGAGGTACCGGCGATCCATCCCATCGAGGCCGAGTCGGTCCACTTCCAAACGCGTGAGCGCCGCGTCGGCGACGGCGCGGTCCACCGGATCGGCGCGCTCCACGGCCGCTATGTCGCGCACCCGCCGAAGCAGCCGCCCGGCGATCCGGGGCGTCCCGCGCGAGCGCCGGGCGATTTCGGCGGCCCCGTCCTTGGTGAGCCGGAAGCCGAGCTTCCCCGCGGCCCGCCTGACGATCAGCTCCAGCTCCTCCGGCGTATAGAAGACGAGGCGGAGCGGGATGCCGAAGCGATCCCGCAAGGGCGTCGCCAGCAGACCGGCGCGGGTTGTCGCGCCGATCAGCGTGAATGGCGGCAGGTCGATCCGGATGCTGCGCGCCGCCGGCCCCTCGCCGATGATGAGGTCGAGCTGGAATTCCTCCATCGCCGGATACAGCACCTCCTCGATCGCCGGCTGGAGGCGATGGATCTCGTCGATGAACAGCACGTCGCGGGGCTGGAGGTTTGTGAGGATCGCCGCGAGATCGCCCGCGCGCTGGATCACCGGGCCGGAGGTGGCGCGGAACCCGACGCCAAGCTCGCGGGCGACGATCTGCGCGAGCGTGGTCTTGCCGAGGCCCGGCGGGCCGTGCAGCAGCACATGGTCCAGCGCCTCGCCGCGCGCCCGCGTCGCTTCGATGAAGACGCGGAGGTTCTCGCGGCTCGCCTGCTGACCGATGAACTCGGCGAGGGTCTGCGGGCGGAGGCTCCCTTCGGCGGCATCTTCTTCGGTGCGGCCGGGCGTTAGCGTCCGTTGTTGATCTGCGCCTCGCGCTTCGCTGCCGGGGTCGCTCACCGCGCCAGCTCCTTGAGGCTGTCACGGATCACCGCATCGAGGGCGGCGGCTTCTCCAAGCCGTTCGACGATCCGGCCGACGATGGGCAGCGCCTCCGGACGGCGATAGCCGAGATTGACGAGCGCCGAGAGTGCGTCCTCCGCGACCCCGCTGGGCTGGACCACGATCGGCGCGAACCCTGGACCGGACGGCATCGCCCCCGCCTTGTCCCGCAACTCGCTGAGCAGCCGGAGCGCGAGCTTGCTCCCGACGCCGGGGGCGCGGGTGAGGCTCGCCTTGTCGCCGGCCGCGATGGCGGAGACGAGATCGCGCGGCGAGAGGGCGGAGAGGATGCCGAGCGCGACCTTGGCCCCGACGCCCTGGACGGTGGTGAGCAGGCGGAACCAGTCGCGCTCGCCCGGATCGGCGAAGCCGAACAGCAGGATGGCGTCCTCCCGCACATGGGTTTCGATCAGCAACTGGGCGACGGCGGGAGGATGCGGCAGGGCGGCGAGCGTCCTTGTCGAAGCATGAACGAGATAGCCGACGCCGTTCACATCCAGGATGCAGCGCCCCTCCTCGACCCCTTCGATCCGGCCGGTCAGTCGGGCGATCACGGGCTCATCCCACCCGGTCTCTCCCCGTTCGTCCCCGCGCAAGCGGGGACCCAGGCCCGCGCGATTCTGGATCCCCGCTTGCGCGGGGATGAGCGGGATGAAGGGCGGACGTCCAGGCCCGGCGAGTGGCGCGATGATGGGCGTGGCAGATGGCAACCGCCAGCGCGTCGGCGGCGTCGCTCCGGCTCAGGATGGCGCCCGGCAGCAAGCGGCGGACCATGACCTGGACCTGCTGCTTGTCAGCCCCGCCGGTGCCGACCACGGCGCGCTTCACGGCCTTGGCGGCGTATTCGGTGACGGGAATGCCGGCCAGCGCCGGGGCGAGCAGCGCGACGCCGCGGGCGTAGCCGAGCTTGAGGGTCGCCGTGCCGTTGCGGTTCACATAGGTCTCCTCGATGGCCGCCTCCTCGGGCCGGTGCGCGGCGAGCAGGGCCGCGAGCGCGTCATGGAGCGTGCGGAGGCGGTCGGGCACCGGGGCGTCACCGTCGGTCGCGATCACACCATCGGCCAGGTGCCGCAGCCGGTTCCCGTCAACCTCGATCAGCCCCCAGCCGGTGTAGCGGAGACCCGGATCGACGCCCAGCAGGCGGACTGTCGCGCAAGGCCGTACATGCGCAAATCGGTTCAGGCTATATTATGGCGCAGAGTGGGATAGCATCGGTCCGGGGCTAAACGCGCAGTCGCGCGTTGACATCTCTTGGGAAGGAGAGCCGGCCTCAGTCGCAGGCCAAGGAGCCAGCCTAGAAGCCGCATCCCCGCGCAGCTGGCCTTCCGGCTCTTCGGGAAGCCAGTCCTCGGGGCTGAACATCGGCGTGTAATCGGGTTGGTGCCGATAGATCAGCGCCTGGCTGTAGCCCTGCCAGAAGCGGCGGCGCTCCGCCTCGGTCTTCGGCAGTGTGAAGCCAAGCTTCTCAGCGAGCGCCGGAAGCCCGACATCGAAACAGGCCTTGACGGCCTCGCCCCAGGCCGGAATGAGCGCCACCGCCAATCTGTAGAAACACCAGCTGGCGAAAAGCGCCCCGACGCACCACGCGGCGTCGCTCCGGGGCAGCAGTCGAAAAGGCACTCATGAAATTATGCCGCCCTTCTGAGGTCGTGCTTCGCTCCAAGGCAGCCTGTGCGCAAGCGCGCGGCGGCGCAGAGAGCGATGACGAGGCTGAAGAAGGACGCATTCACCATGAAGTCGACTTGCGCCCGTGTCTCCGTGGTCGCTTCCAGGAGCGGCTTCGGCGCCACGCCGGCTATCCGGAGCCAGAGCGTCACGCCATCAGCGCCATAGACCTCCTGTGGATACATCTCGAACGTCTTGATCGCGTTTCCGAACGCGGTCGGCAGCGCGCTCCGCTTCGGAGGCCGTTGCGCGAGCTCGAGCAGCAAATCGCGGTAACGCTGCCGGGATCGCCGTGGGAACCGCTCTCTCTTGACCGCCCACTCCCTGCGAAGCGCCAAGGCCTCCTTCCGCTTGCGGGCGGTACGGATCGAATATCTGCAGGCTCGCTCGCCGGCGCCAGCTCAGGGGAGGCAAGTAGCCTTCGAGAGAGCGATAAAGCCAGTGATTCAGAACCTGCATAAGCACTGCGAGCAGCCAGACCGCGGCCGCGAGCAGCAGCAGGGTAGCGGTGCTGCCCTCCTCCTTAACGGGCTTGAGCAGGGCGGCCACCTCATCCGTCTGCGAGAACAGGGCCATCGTGCTGACCGCAAACAGAAGGCTCGGCAGAAGGAACCCTATGATAAAGGCTCGATCCGCCAGTTTCGGCAGCGTTGACAGCATGGAGCGAGGCGGGTTCCGCTAGCGCTGCCAGGCCTACAGCCGTCGCTTCGGTTTGGGCGGGGCGGATCGACGCCGGGGTCGCCCGGTAGACCCACGATGGATCGCGTTCCTTCGGCGATACCGTCGGGCGCCGGGGCTGACCAATGCGGGCTTTCGGCCGGACCCGGAACGAATTCAACCTGATCTTCCTTCAGGTGTAACGGGTCCATCCTGGCTCGCAGCCCTTGAATCTGCTGCTGCGACTTATACCAGCCAAGCCGGTCAGCAGCTTGTTCCGCCGCGTCCAGGACAACGGATGCCTGCTCCCTCGATCCGATCTGCAACAAAATCGGAGCGAGCGTCAGACCGATAGCCACGATAAACGTCGGCCCGCCCTAAGTTCTGCGCTATCCCGAAGCTCTCCGCCAACTCCAAGAGCGCCTTTTCTATCTCGGCCGGTTCCGGATTCGCTACGCTGCAAGCGTATTCGCGCGCAGCAGAACTTGATGTGGGCGATGCTTCTATATCCCCCATGCTCTCGGCGACCAGGCAGCCGTTCCAGATGCATGCGCAGCGCCTCGTCCAATTGGCCGCGCGCCTGATAGATGTCGCCGATCTGGCCCATGGTGACCGCGCGCGAGCGCACGTCGCCGAGCCTCTCGTAGACCGGCAGCTCTTCTTCTCGTGCGGATGCGCAGCGCCTCGTCCAATTGGCCGCGCGCCTGAAAGATGTCGCCGATCTTGCCCATGGTGACCGCGCGCTCAGCGCACGTCGCCGAGCTGCTCGTAGACCGGCAGCTCTTCTTCCGTGCGGATGCGCAGCGCCTCGTCCAATTGGCCGCGCGCCTCAAGATGTCGCCGATCTGGCCCATGGTGACCGCGCGCGAGCGCACGTCGCCGAGCTTCTCGTAGACCGGCAGCTGTTCTTCCGTGCGGATGCGCAGCGCCTCGTCCAATTGGCCGCGCGCCTCAAGATGTCGCCGATCTGGCCCATGGTGACCGCGCGCGAGCGCACGTCGCCGAGCTTCTCGTAGACGGGCAGCTGTTCTTCCTTGTGGATGCGCAGCGCCTCGTCCAATTGGCCGCGCGCCTGAAAGATGTCGCCGATCTTGCCCATGGTGACCGCGCGCGAGCGCACGTCGCCGAGCTTCTCGTAGACCGGCAGCTCTTCTTCCTGCGGATGCGCAGCGCCTCGTCCAATTGGCCGCGCGCCTGATAGATGTCGCCGATCTGGCCCATGGTGACCGCGCGCGCGCGCACGTCGCCGAGAGCCTCGAAGGCACTGACCGCTTCCTTCAACAGTCTCTCCGCGGAATCTATCTGACCTGTCCGGATCAGACGTGAGGCCTTGTCGAAGAGAAGCATGGCGCGAGTACCAGGATCGGCTTGCTCCACGCCGAGGCCCCGGTCGAGGAGCGAATCTAGCGTCGTTACGTTTCCGATACGTTCTGCGGCGCTCACTCCGACTCGGATGAGGCGAAGGTCGGGCTTTGCGCTTCGCCTGATCCAGCAAGACAATCGCCGACTGGACCATTTCCAGCGCCGGCTTTGCCTCCTGGCAGCGATGGAAGAGGAAGCTTCGCTCCGGCCAGAGCCGCGTTGTTCAGAATGTGCGGAGGGGCTCCGCCGGTCAGGGCCAGTTGAGCGACCTGCAATCCACGCGATATCAGCGGGAGCTCGCCATCGGCGTCCTTCCATGCCGCATAAAGAGGGCCAACGGCGTGCCGGGCGAGACGTATGCCTTCTTCCTCGCCGAGTGCGGCGACCAACGGCCGAGCGAGGGGATTTGCAGCAAACTCCTCGACATCGTCCGGGATTACATAGGAGTCGAACAGGCCGAGCCCCTGTAGTCGGTCGATGGCAGCCGCCGGGTCCGGCACCGAAAGAGCGGCGCCCGCCGCCTCCAACGCCGCCTTCGGTACGGGAATCTCGAACAGCTTGGCGGCGCGTAGCTGCTCACGTTCACCAGGGTTAGCAGGTCCGCCAAGGCTCGGAGGGAAACGCGCTTGAAGAACTCGTTGGCCGCGCTCTTCTCCTCCGGCACCTTGCCAGTCTGGAGATAGCTCTCGACCGCCGCCACGGCCCGCTCCGCCGCTTCGGTCTCTCCCTTGAGGAGAGGCCGCTGGAGAATGGCCTGGAGACCGGGATTCCCACCCGCCGCCTCCTTGATCCGCTTTTCGAGCGCCAACCTCGGAGCGGCCACAACCGCCGCAGCGATTCCGTCCGCCGTATCGAGCCGAGCCGCCGCTCGCATCTGCTTTTCGCGCTGGACCTCATCCATCGGCGGCAGCGGCACATGAACGAGGGCGGCGGCGAGGTCGTCCCCGTCCTGGTCCGTCAGCGCGAAGGTGTAGCGGCTGGTCAGCAGCAGCCGCGACTCGCTTTCCCCGGCATCGCGGAAAGCCGCGATGATCGAAGCGAGCGGCACGATGTAGTCCTTCTTGACCGCAGTCGCGCTCTCGCCTTGTCTCGGCTGCTCCAGGATTTGCTCCAGATCATCGATGATGAGAAGGATCGGCCTTGCGCCGGTCGCCTGATCCCGCGTGCGGAATGCGCCCTCCAGCGCGTCCTGGAGCGCGGCTTGCAGCACGCTCTCGTCGTTCAAGACGCTGGCCCGCCAGGTCTTGTCGAAGTCAGCCCTCAATTTCGGAGGAAGCGCCTCCTTCAAGGCGTCGAACACCGCGAGCGTGTCGTAGCGCCCGAAAATAACAACCGTCTCGTGACGGGGCATACGGTTGGCGATGCGCGCGGCCAGGCTCGACTTGCCTTGGCTGCCCATGCCCTGGATCAGGACGCCGGCCCCTTCCTGATCGCGGAAGGCTCGGAGCACGCGCTGCGCCTGGCGTCGCCGCCCAACGAACTCCGCCGCTGTCGCGACGGGCACCCGCAACCCCTTCGGGTCGAGAAACTCCTTGTAGCCCGGGTCACGCCGGAATGTGCGCTTGGGTTTTGTTGAGGCACAGAGCGTGCCCCCGCCCTGCGGCCCGAGATAGACCCGCGCCAGGTGCCAATGCCGCCCGCGTTTGGGGTCCTTGAGATGGGCGCGAAGAAGAGCCCCCTGCGCCTGCGCGGCGGCGTAGGAAACCGACCGTCCGGCGGCCAGCTGCTTGTAGAAGGTCTGGGCAAACAGGATCGCGTTCTCGTCGTAGACCGATCCGTCCCAGCCGAGCGCGTTCGCCACGCCGGACCGCACCATGAGCTGCGCGAAGGAGGCCGCCGCCGCCCCATGCTCGGCCGTGCGACAGGCGGAGAGAAAGACCAGAGCGGGCTTCTGCCCCTCCTCGCCCAACTCTGGCAGAACGAGGCGACGCTGATGGGATCGAACCGGCCTTCTGGACTTTCCAAGGCGAGGACCGGGTTGCCGTTCACGATGTCCCCATGACAGGAGAGGTGAACCGCCTCGAAGGGCCCGTCCTGCGCCAGGCGTTGCTCCAGGAACTCGCGCGACCCGCTCTCCTCAACGGAAAGATTGAGGGCGAGCGACTTGGTCGCCTTGAGGATCGCGGTCTCCTCGTGCTCATAGTTCAGCGTGCTCTGGCCTTCGACCTCGGCAGCCATGAACAACAGCGCCACGTCCCGGAACGAGGGTGCGACCGGCTCGGCCGCCTGCTTGCCGAGACGCCTTGCCACCCGGAACAGGCGCTGCTCGTCCGCCGCCAGGAACACGCCCTGCGGCGCCAGAAGCTCCCAGGGGACATCCAGAAGCGCCCGTTCGCCCTCGGTCGGATTGGCCGAAACCGCGACCTCGAACTGGATCTCACCGATACTGTCGAGGACGCGATCGAGCCAGCTGTCGCCTTCGTTCAGAAGAGCCGCGATCTCCTGCCCGATGCCAGCGAGGGCGTCCGTGTTGTCTGATCGGACAGCCCCGTCATAGCGGGCCGCCCAGTCGCGAAGCTTGGCGAGCCGCTCTTCGGTCATGGGCCGCCTGACCGCGTCTCCGCCCGGCGCCTGATCGGCGCAGAACAGATCCTCGCCCCGTATCTCCAGGCGCAATTGCAGCATAGTGCCTCCAGACGGCGGCTGCCGACGGGCTCAGCCGCCTACGCAGCATGCGCTACGCGAGCCGTAAGCGCAACGACCTCGTAGGGTCGTTATCCCGATCCCGGAAAGAGCTGCGCTGCCGTCGAATCAGGCCGACAGCCGCTGCATCACCTCGTCCGGAATCTCGAAATTCGCGTACACATTCTGCACGTCGTCGCTGTCCTCCAGCACGTCGATCAGCTTGAGCAGCGAGGTCGCGCGATCCTCATCCAACGTCACGACCGTCGCCGGACGCCAATCGAGCTTGGCACTCTCCGGCGGGCCGAAGCGGGCCTCCATCGCGTCGCGCACGGCGAAGAAATCATCCACGGCACAGGTCACCTCATGCGCTTCGGCGTCGCTCTCCACGTTGTCCGCGCCCGCCTCGATCGCCGCCTCCAGCATGTCGTCGGCGGCGCCGCGCCGCGCCGGATACCGGATCACCCCCAACCGGTTGAACAGGAAACTAACCGAGTTCGTCTCCCCAAGCGCGCCGCCGTACTTGCTGAATGCCGAGCGCAGGTCGGATGCCGTGCGGTTGCGGTTGTCCGTCAGCGCCTCGACGATGATGGCGACACCGGCCGGGCCGTAACCCTCGTAACGAACCTCGGCGTAATCCTCCCCCTGTCCTCCGCCGCTGGCCTTCTTGATGGCGCGGTCGATCGTATCGCGCGGCATGTTCGCCTCCCGCGCGGCGGCGATCGCGGCGCGAAGGCGTGGGTTGGAGCCGGGGTCGGGCAGGCCCGAGCGGGCCGAGACGGTGATCTCGCGAATGAGCTTCGCGAATTGCCGGGCGCGCCTGGCGTCCTGCGCGCCCTTCCGGTGCATGATGTTCTTGAACTGGGAATGTCCGGCCATGCGTCAGTCTTTGGTCTCCACGGATAGGCAGTCAGTCTAGCCGGGCTGCACCGGGCTGGCATCCCCTCGACCCTCGCCCGCTCGGGGGCCGATTGGCCATGCGGGCGAAAGAGCCCAAATGTTCGCCCATGCCCCATCCCGAGACGTGGCTGAAAGTCACGTCCCAGGGCCTCTGTTGCGGCCCGGGACGCTTCTTCATCGACCCGGTGCGCCCGGTCGAGCGGGCCGTCATCACGCACGCCCATTCCGATCACGCGCGTCCGGACCATCGTGCCGTGCTCGCGAGCCCCGCGACGCTCGCGCTGATGAACGCCCGGCTCGGCGAGGGGAGGGCAGGGGTGAGCCAGCAGCCGCTCGGATGGGGCGAGGCGGTGAACGTCGATGGCGTGACGCTCCGGCTCGAACCGGCCGGCCATGTCCTCGGGAGCGCCCAAGTCGTGCTGGAATACGCGGGCTGCCGCGTGGTGGTGAGCGGCGACTATAAGCGCAGGCCCGATCCTACCTGCGTTGCCTTCAATCCCGTCCCCTGCGACGTGTTTGTCACCGAAGCGACCTTCGCGCTCCCGGTGTTCCGGCATCCGCCGCCCGGCCATGAGATCGCCCGCCTGCTGGCAAGCGTCGCCCTGTTCCCCGATCGCACCCACGTCGTCGGCTGCTACGCGCTCGGCAAATGCCAGCGCCTGATCGCGCTGCTGCGCGAAGCCGGATGGGACCGGCCGATCTACATGCACGGTGCGCTGTTCGCCCTCTGTCGGGTTTACGAGCGGTTCGGCGTCCGGCTCGGCGATCTGCGCCCGGCGACCGCAGCCGCGAAGGACGCGCTGAGAGGGGAAATCGTGCTCGCCCCACCGGCCGCGGTGACGGACCGCTGGGCGCGGCGCCTGTCCGAGCCGGTCGTGGCGCTCGCCTCCGGCTGGATGCGCGTGCGCCAGCGCGCCAAGTCGCGCGGGGTGGAGTTGCCGCTGGTGATTTCCGATCACGCGGACTGGGACGAGTTGAACGCCACCGTGGATGAAACTGGCGCGCCCGAGGTGTGGGTCACGCACGGCCGCGAAGAGGCGCTGATCCACTGCATGAGCCGCCGCGGTATTCGCGGGCGCGCCTTGCGCCTCGTCGGGTACGGCGACGAGGACGACGAGGGCCTTGGTCCGGAGCATGGAGCCGTCGAGACCGCGACGGAGGCGCTCGCGTGATCGCGTTCGCCGATCTGCTGGAGCGCCTGGTATTTACGCCCTCCCGCAACGCGAAGATCGCGCTGCTCCGGCGCTATTTCACGACTCAGCCGGACCCCGAGCGCGGCATCGGGCTCGCGGCCGTCACCGGCGAGCTGTCCTTCACCGCCGCGAAGCCCGCCCTCATCCGCGATCTCGCGGTCGCGCGCACGGATCCGGAGCTGTTCGCGTGGTCGTACGATTACGTGGGCGATCTTGCCGAGACGGTCGCGCTCATGTGGCCTGGGGCAGCGACCAACGCCGACCCCCCTCCCTGGTCGAGGTGGTACATACGCTTGAGACGAGCCCGAAAGCCGATCTGCCCGGCATCGTGGCGGGCTGGCTCGATGCGTCCGATGCGTCCGTCCGTCTCGCACTCCTCAAGCTCATAACCGGGGGGCTGCGCGTCGGCGCCTCCGCCCGGCTGGCCAAGATCGCGCTCGCGGAAATGGCCGAGGGTCGCATCGAGCCTGACGATATCGAGGAGGTCTGGCACGGGCTCGCGCCGCCCTACCTGCCGCTGTTCGCCTGGATCGAGGGCCGCGCGCCCAAACCGGACCCCGCCGACGCGCCGGTATTTCGGCCGCCCATGCTGGCACACCCGTTGGAGCCGCCGGATCTCGCCGGACTCGATGCCGCGGAGTTTCGCGCCGAATGGAAGTGGGACGGCATCCGCGTGCAGATCGTCGCCACGAAAGGCGGAAGACGGCTCTATTCGCGCGGCGCGCGACGACATCTCCGCGGCGTTTCCGGAAATCCTCGCGGCGATGACGTTCGAGGCCGTGCTGGACGGCGAGCTGCTGGTCGATCCGCGAGGGCCGGGTCGCACCTTTCGCGGATTTGCAGCAGCGGCTCAATCGCAAGACCGTCTCGACCAAGATGATGCGCGATTATCCCGCCATCGTCCGCCTCTATGACATCCTGTTCGACGGCGGCGAGGATTTGCGCGCGCTGCCATTCGACGTCCGCCGCGAGCGGCTTGAAGCATGGTTCAACCGCGTTCGGCCCTCCTGCATGGATCTGTCGCCGCTCGTTCCGTTCCGCTCGCTCGCCGATCTCGGCGCGATACGCGACGACGCTCGCGCCGTCTCGATCGAAGGGCTGATGCTGAAGCGCAAGGACAGCGCCTATGTGCCAGGGCGCCCGAAAGGACAATGGTGGAAGTGGAAGCGCGATCCGCTGACCATCGACGCGGTGCTGATGTACGCGCAGCGCGGACACGGCAAGCGGAGCAGCTACTACTCCGACTATACGTTCGGGCTTTGGCGCGAAGATGCGGCCGGCAACGAGGAGCTGGTGCCCGTCGGCAAGGCCTATTTCGGCTTCACCGACCAGGAGCTCGCCTTCCTGGATCGCTGGGTTCGCAATCACACGACCGCTCGCTTCGGGCCGGTGCGCGAGGTGGAGAAGGCGCTGGTGCTGGAGGTCGCGTTCGATGCCGCGCAACTCTCGACACGGCATAAATCCGGGGTCGCGCTGCGCTTTCCTCGAATCGCGCGCATCCGCACCGACAAGCCGGCGGCCGAGGCGGACCGGCTCGAGACGCCTGATGCACCTCGTGGAGAACAAGACCGCGCCGACGCAAGCCGCCGATTGACCGCGCCGCGTTCCGCTGCTGCCCTGCGCGTCGAGCAACAGGAGGGTGGCGATGAGTTTCGTGCAGAACACGACGAAACGAAAGTTGCGGGAGGGCGGGATCGCGCTCGGGTTTGGCGTGCATCATCTTCGCACGGTCGCGACGCCCATGCTGGCCGCCGCCACGGGGCATGACTGGCTCTTCATCGACACGGAGCACGGCGCGTTCTCGATGCAGGAGACGACCCAGCTCTGCATCGCGGCGCTGCCGCTCGGGATCACCCCGACTGGTGCGGATCTGCGCCGGCGCGCTGGATGAAGGTACGCGCGCGCTGGACAATGGCGCGCTCGGGATCGTGGTCCCGCACGTGAACACCGCGGAACAGGCGAGGGACGTGGCGCAGGCGTTCCACTATCCGCCGCGCGGTCACAGAAGCTGGGGCGGGCCGCCCGCCATCTTCGGATTCCAGCCGCCCGGGAGCGCCGAGGCGCAAGCGATCGCCAATGACGAAATCCTGATCGCCGCGATGATCGAGAGCCCGGAGGCGGTCGAGAACGCCGAAAGCATCGCCGAGGTGGAAGGGATCGACGCGCTGTTGATCGGCACTTCGGACCTTACCGCCGAGATGGGCATCTCCGGGCAGATGGCGCACGCCCGGGTGCAGGAGGCTTACCGGCGCGTCGGCGCTGCCTGCGCGCAAGCATGGCAAGTTTCTCGGGATGGGCGGCGTATACGACCGGGAGAACGCGGCTCGCTACCTCGGCATGGGTGCGCGGCTCATTCTCGCCGGCTCGGACCACCTCTATCTGTCGGCCGGCGCGGCCGCCCGGACCTCGTTCCTACGGAATGCCATCGAGGGAGGAGGGGAGGAAAAGCAGCCTTAGGACCTCTCGGGACACACTTTCACGGGCATTTGAAAGCAATCAGGCTCGACAACTCACCGCCGCAAGTCGATTCGCCTTGACCCGCAATGTGGATCGTTAAACGCTATGGTTGTGGGGTTGTTGTGAGCCTGTTACTGCGGTTGTGCTGACTTAGCTGGAGGCCGAGTAGGTCCAGGGGCGGAGAGGGGCAATGTTTGCGTGGTTTTGGAACGCGTATTTCTGCGCGGAAGTCGGGGTGTTGTTCTTCGTCCTGCTATGGGTCCGGCGCAACCTGACCCACCATTTGAACGCGCCAAGCCGCGTCCGAGCCCGCCCGCAGCTCAGGTCAGGTCGATCGCGTGCCGCTTGAGGGCTTCGAGCTCGCAATAATCCAGCGCGCCCTGTTCGGTGGCCTGGAGCACGACCCGGGGCGCGTGCCCGGCTTGGAACGCCTCCTGCCAGCGCGGGGCGCATAAGCACCAGCGGTCGCCCGGCTTCAATCCAGGGAAGCCGAATTCGGGCCGTGGGGTCGAGAGATCGTTGCCGCGGGCGCGGCTGAAGGCGAGGAACTCGGCGGTCATCACCGCGCAGACGGTGTGGCTTCCGAGATCCTGAGGGGCCGTGTCGCAGCACCCGTTGCGAAAGAATCCGGTCACGGGCCGTACCGAGCAGCTCGCGAGCGGACCGCCCAGAACATTGCGCGAGGGCCTGCGTCCTCCTCCATCGCCGTCCCTTGGCATGGCTTTCCCTCCCGCAATCGAGTTCGCTGGTCGCCCGACTAGAATAATCGAACTTCCGCCTCTCCGTCTTCACCATTGACTTGGGCTGTGCCCAATGCATGCATCGAGGCGGAGGTGCGCGATGCCGGCATACGAGTTCGTGACAGTCGACGTCTTCACCGAGCGGCGCTTCGGCGGCAATCCGCTCGCTGTGTTTCCGCAAGCCGACGGGCTGGGCGACGCCGACATGCGCGACATCGCGCGCGAGTTCAATCTTTCCGAAACGACGTTCGTGCTTGCGCCGCAAAATCCTGCGCACACCGCGCGGGTCCGCATCTTCACGCCGGCGGGCGAGATTCCGTTTGCCGGACATCCGAATATCGGCACCGGTTACGTGCTGGCCTGCCGGGGCAATGAGGCGGACGAGCTAATCTTCGAGGAGCTCGCCGGTCTGGTCCGCCTGCGCCCTGATCGCGGAGCCGAGGGACAGCCCACAGGCGCGATGCTGACCGCGCCCCAGACGCTTTCGATCGGCGACGATATCCCGGCCGAGTTGGTGGCTGCTTGCGCCGGGCTCGAAACGGCCGACATCTGGCAGGACACGCACAAGCCCGTCGTCGCCGGGGTCGGCATCGCCTCCATCATCGCGGAACTGGCGAGCGCGGAGGCGCTTAGCCGCGCCGCGCCGCAATTCGCGGCCTTCCGGGAGTTGGTCGCGCAGTTTCCGGATCTGGCGGCCCATGCCGCGCTGCATCTTTACGTGCGTGACGAATCGGACGTGACCCGGATCAGCACGCGCATGTTCGCGCCGCTGATCGGCGTGCCGGAGGATCCAGCCACGGGCAGCGCCAACGCGGCGCTCGCAGCGTTACTGACCTCGTTCGCCCCTGGGGAGGACGTGGAACTGGCTTTCGATATCTCTCAAGGCGTGGAGATGGGCCGTCCCAGCCGGCTGCTCGCGACCGCACGCAAGACCGCCGAAGGGGAGATCAGCGCAAGCATCGCCGGAAGCTGCGTTCCGGTCACGCGGGGTTGGCTCGATCTTTGAGGCTGCGCGCTCAACCGCTCGCGTAAAGCCAGCGTGCCACGAGTGCATCGGTGTCGCTGCCGAACGCCTCTCGCGGCCCGTGCGAGAAGACGGCGCCCGTCTTGACCACGTAGACGTAGTCCGTGATGCCGAGCGCGCTCTTGATGTCCTGGTCCACCAACAGCACCGCCTTGTTCATCTCCCGCGCCAAGCCTTCGATCAGTCGCGTAGATATCGGCGCTGGTGCGCGGATCGACGCCGGCCGTCGGCTCGTCGATCAGATAGACGGACGGATCGGTCATCAGGCTGCGCGCGATCTCGACCTGGCGCTGTTGCCCGCCGGAGAGCTGGCCGGCTGGCTGGCGGCGCTTCTCGCGCAGCATGGGAAACCGCTGGTATGCGAGATCGAGCTTCTCGCGCACCAGCGCCTTCGCGGGTCGCGCGTGCCACATGCCGAGCCGCAAATTCGATTCGACCGAGAGATACGGAAACAGGCTCGGCCGCTGCGGCAGGATAGGCGACGCCCAGGTTCGAGCATGCGGTATGGCGGCGTGCCGGTCACGTCGCGGCCGGCCAGCAAAACCTGGCCATGGCTGGGCCGCAGGAAGCCGAACAGTGCCTTGAGCAGGGTCGATTTGCCGGTGCCGTTCGGTCCCGACCACACAGGAAATGCGTCCCGGCCACGCGCGCACCGAGAGGTCGCGCAGAATGTCGATGTCCCGCGTGTACCCGGCCACCAGTTGCTCCGCGGCGAGCAGCGGGGGAGCCTCGAAACCAACTGGAACGTCCTGGCTCATCGGTGTTCAGCGCGCCTCGCGTGCGCCGGTGTAGCGCGCGGATGACGGCCGGTTCGCGCAGCACGTTCTCGGACGGGCCGTCGGCGATCTTGCGTCCCTGCGCCATTACCACCGTGCGCCGGACCAGCGAGCGAATGGCGTCGATGTTGTGATCGACGACGATGATCGTGTAGCCGTCGGCGCTCAGGCTGCGGATATGCTCCATGATCTGGGCGAGCAGCTGCGGATGCACGCCGGCGAAGGGCTCATCGAGCAGCAGCAACGCCGGACGCAGCATCAGCGCGCGGCCCAGCTCGAGCAGCTTCTGCTGACCCCCGGACAGCGCGCGGGCCAGCGAGCGAGTGAGGTGCTCGAGGTTCAGAAAACGCAGCACCTCGCTCGCGCGCCGCTCGGCATCGCGGCGACGGGTGGCCGGATCGGTGAGCGCCGGCACGATCAAGTTCTCCATCGTCGTCATGCGCCGGAACAGGCGCGGCACCTGGAACGTGCGCGCGACGCCGCTTCGGGCGAAGACATGCGCCGGAGAACCGGTCATGGCGACGCCGCGAAGCCGGATCGAGCCCCGGTCGGGCTTCAGTGCGCCCGCCACCATGTTGATCGTGGTGGTCTTGCCGGAACCGTTCGGACCGATCAGGCCGACGAGTTCGCCGCGTGCGAGCGAGACCGAAAAATCCTCGACCGCGCTGATGCCGCCGAAATGCTTGCACAGGCCCTCGGCCGCGAAGAAGTCAGCGCTGGCCACGCTTGGCCTCCATCGCCGTGTCCGGGTGGATCGGAGACGG
The DNA here is from genome assembly GCA_963808965.1 of uncultured Alphaproteobacteria bacterium. Classification (GTDB taxonomy): domain Bacteria; phylum Pseudomonadota; class Alphaproteobacteria; order Acetobacterales; family Acetobacteraceae; genus CAWEHU01. The sequence continues at coordinate 32,958 of CAWEHU010000011.1, read as the reverse complement.
CCGCGCCCGTCGCCAGCGGAGCGGGGATTCGAGCGGCGCGAACAGCCCGTTCTGGGCGAATCGCTGCACCAGGATCAATGCGAGGCCGAGCAGCACGAAGCGCCACTGGCCGTAGTCGCGCATCAGCTCCGAGAGCACGTAGACGAGGACCGCGCCCACCACCGCGCCGGGCAGGCTCTCGATGCCGCCGATGACGGCCATCGCGATAACGAGACCCATCTCCGGCAGGATCACGATGCTCGGCGTCAGGATGCCGATGAAGTGCCCGTAATAGGCTCCGGCGAGTCCCGCCATTCCGCTGCTCACCACGAAGACGAGGATCTTGTACAGCGTGGTGTTGACGCCGCGGCACGCGCCGCGCCTTCGTCCTCGCGGATCGCGCGCAGGAACAGGCCGACGCGGGTGTGCAGCAGCCCGGCCATCAGCACCAGCGCCAACACGACGAGGCCAAGGCCCAGATAGTAGTACGGTCGGTCGGACTTGCCGGTGAACAGGCCCGGCACCTGCAAGCCGAGACTCCCGCGCGTAAGCTGCTGCTCGGCGACCAGGATCAGGCGGAAAATTTCCGAGATCGCCAAGGTGAACAGGGCCAGATAGGGGCCGCTGAGGCGCAGCACGAGCGAGCCGATCAGTGCGCCCGCGACGATCGCCAGCAGCACGCCCGATACGATGCCCAGCACCAGCGGAAAGCCGAGGCCCAGCACGAGCAGCGCGGAGGCGTAGCCGCCCAGCGCCGCGAACGCGACATGCGCGAAGGAGAACTGCCCCGCGTAACCAGCGAGCAGCGCCCAGCTCGACGCGAGCAGCGCGTAATACCACGCGATCGCGCCGACATGGGTCCAATAGGGGCCGGCCCAGCCCGGCAGCGCAATCGCCGCGATCAGCAAGACCGCTTGCACGATATGCGACCAGGTGAGGCGCGAGGCCATGCACTATTCCAGGCGCGCGTGCGGGCGACCGAACAAGCCCGTTGGCCTGACCAGAAGCGTGAACACGAGCAACAAGGCGCCGAACGCCTCGGTGTAGGCGAGCGCCCGGTTGGGATCGGGGAAGAAGCCCACGCCGAGCCCCTCGACCACGCCCAACAGGACGCCGCCCGCGATGCTGCCGCCCACCGAACCCATGCCGCCGAGCACGATGATGATGAAGGCCTGCACGGCCGGCAGTTCGCCCATATTGGGCGAAAGCGCGAAAATCGGCGCGATCAGCGCGCCGGCGCCCGCCGCGAGCGCCGATCCCAAACCGAACGCGACCGTGTACATGCGGCGCGGATTGATGCCGATCACGGCGGCCGATTCCCGGCTCTGGCTCACCGCGTCGAGCGCCTGACCCAATGATGTGCGCGCCAGGAACCAGGTGAGCCCCGAAAGCAGCAGCACCGCCCCGATGGCGGCGATCAAGCGGTCGTACGTGATGATCAGCGGCCCGACGATGAGCGCGCCCGGCCAGAACGGCGGAGGCGACCTACTGAATGGGCCGAACACGACGATGCCGAGATTGAGTAGTAGGACGGTGAGGCCGAATGTCACGATGATGGCATATTCGTCCTTGCGCTCCACCTTGTCCGTGTACATCGGGTGCAGCACCAGGCGCTCGAAGGCCACGCCGAACGCGAACAGCGCCGCCATCGCCAGCAGCACGCCAACGGGCGGCGGCACGCCGAGATAAGTGATGGCGTAGTAAGAAGCGTAGCCGCCCAGCATGTATAACGTGCCGTGGCCGAAATTGACGACCTTGAGCACGGAGAAGATCAAGGTCAGCCCGGCCGCCATCAAGGCGTAAATCAGGCCGATCACCAGGCCGTTGATGGTGAGCAGAATGAAATAGTCCATGCGCTGAGCCTTGGCTCGGAGCGTGCGACTATTTCTCCGGCTGGATCTTTTCCGTGGTGGCCCATTCCTTCGGGAACAGAATCGCAGCGGACTCGGGCGGCTGATTCATCTCGGTGTACTGGATCACCATGAAAGGCACGTCCATGAATTGATGATAGGCCCAGGCGGGATCTTTCTTGGTGGAGAAGGAATACGTCCCGTGGACGCCGGTATAGTGGACGTTCTCCAATGCCTGGATGATGGCCTTGCCGTCGGTCGAGCCAGCCTTCTCGATGCCGGCGGCCAGCACGCCGAGCGTGTCGTAAGCCTCCATGGCGACACCAGTCGGCGCTCGTCCGTACCGCTTCTGGAAGTTATCGACGAACGCGCGGGCCTGGTCGTTCCAATGTGATTTCGGCAGGGCGACATCCACCACCAGCAGGTTCTTCGCGCACGGACCGTCGACCTCCCAAACCTCCTTTTGCAGGAGGCCGGAGGAGCCGACCATCGCCGTCTTCGCGGTGGGCGCGAACCCGAGCTGGCAAGCCTGCTTCACGATCTGATACTGCGCCTGTCCGGCCACGATCATCTCCAGCAGATCCGGGCGCGGATTCGCGTTCATCACGCGCAGCAGCGCCGGCGTGAAGTCCTGCTGATTCAGCTCGACCGTCACCACGTTATGGTCCACGCCGCGTTGCTTGTAGATGTCGGCGACAACGCTGGCGCCGCCCTGGCCGAAATCGGAGTTCTCCGCCAGGATCGCAACGTGCTTGAAGCCGCGATCCGCGATCCAGTTCGCCACCTTGAGGTAGATCAGCGAATTCGCCGGAGAAACACGGAACACTTCCGGATACTGAAGCGCGGTGATCTGGTCGGCCCACACATCGGTGCCGATCCAAGGCACGCCGTATTTGTGCGCGACGTCGATCTCGGCCAGCGCCACCGAACTGTGGAATTCCCCGAACAGGGCAGCGACGTGGTTCTGCGTGATAAGGCGCACCGCGGCTGCACTGCCTTCGGCGGGCTGACCCTTGGTGTCCTCATAGAACACCTCGACGGGGCGGCCATTGATCCCGCCCGCGCCATTGATCTCGTCCGCCTTCAGCTGGACGGCCCATTTCATCTCCTGGCCGCCCGAATAATTGCCCGGCGGCGAGAGCGGGCCTACCCAGCCGAGCGGAATCGCCTCCGCCGCCCGGGCGCGTGAGGATAATGGACCGCTCGCGATGGCAGCGCCGAGGCCGGCCAGCCCGGTGCTGCGGATAAAATCGCGCCTGCTCTTGTTCATGCCCGTTTCCCCCCTCGGCCGATGCTTTGCAGTGCAAAGCATCGGCACTCTGCCTTTTCGGAGCACCTAACTCCAGAGCGGGTCGACCGGCGGCTTTCCGGACAGCACGGCGGCGATGTTGTCGAGCGCCCGGAAGCCCATCGCATTGCGAGTCTCCACGGTCGCGCTGCCCATGTGCGGGGTCAGAAACACATTCGGTAAGGCGGCGAAGCGAAGGTCGTATTCGGGCTCGTTGCGAAACACGTCCAACCCGGCCGCGAACAAATGGCCGGAGGTCAACGCATCGTAGAGCGCGTCCTCATCCACCAGTACGCCGCGCGAGGTGTTGACGAACACCGCTCCTCTCGGCAGCAGCGCAAACGTCTCGCGATTCATGATGCTGTCCGTCGCCGTGCCGCCCGGCGCGTGCAAGCTCAAAACTTGGCAGCGCGGCAGCATGTCGCGGAACTCCGGGAAGAACTCGGCGCCTTCCTCCAGATCGGGGAGAGCCGGCTCCGGTTCGAGTACACGACGGCCATACCAAAGCCGCGCGCGCGCCTGGCGACTGCGCGCCCGATTCGCCCCATGCCGAGGATGCCGAGCGTTCGGCCGCTTACCTCGATGCCGAGCATGTCGCCTTGCCCGAACCGCCTCCGCCATCCTGCGCGCATCACTTCGTCGTACTCGTGCGCCCGGCGGCAGGCGGCCAGGATCAGCATGAACGCAAGATCCGCCGTCGCGTCCGTCAGCACGTCGGGCGTGTTCGTGACGATGAGGCCACGAGCTTTTGCCGCAGGCACGTCGATGTGGTCGAAACCGACGCTGCTCGTGGCGGCTACTTTCACGTGTGCCGGGAGGCGCAAAATCGCTGCCCCGTCCAGCTTCAGCGTGGAGGTCAGCAACAGCCCATCGGCACGGTGCCGGGCCAATGCCTGAAGTGCCTCCTCCAAGGTCATGTCCTTGGAACCCTCGACCGCGAGCGTATCGAACTCGGCCCGCGCCCGGGCAACCACATCTGGCGGCATTAGGCCAGAGACGACAATTCGCGGCTTCATAAGGGCTCCTCCCGCAGATCCCCGCATGATGGCCAACCACGCTCCCTTTCGGAAGGGCGGCTATGAAGCGCCTCATGACGGCGAAAAGATCGGCACCGATCCTTTCCCCCCGCCAGGGCGGCCGATCTTCACATCGGGTTAACTGCCCCCCGCCATCTTCTCAGTACGACAAGATGTGAGGGCGCGATGCCAGTCCGTGCCGGCCTTAGCGCGCCATCCAATCGCCTTCTCATCTGGATCAGCGCGCTGCTGGTCGTCGTCACGCTATCCACGGCCGGTTTGGCCATCTGGACGTTGCACGAGGATCGGGTCTCGGACGCGCAACAGGATCTCGATGCGCTCGCGACCGCTCTCACCGAGCAGACTGCCCGCTCGATCCAGGGCGTCGATATCGTGCTCCGCGAGGTGCTCGAACTCGCGAGGGCCGAGCGAATCGCCACGCCGGAGCAGCTCAGGCAGCGCATGGGCGACGAGGGGACCCACGATCTGTTGGTCCGGCTGGTCGGCAGGCTGCCCCAGGCGGATGCGATCATGGTCGTCGGCCCCGATGGCCTGATGGTCAATTTCTCGAGGCAATGGCCCATTCCCGCCATGGACTTGTCGGACGGCGAGCAATTCCGCCGCTTGCGCGATCACGCTGATCGCGGGGTGTTCGTAAGCGCCCCGGTCCGCGACCAATCCACGGGCGAGTTGACCATCCATCTGTCCCGCCGTCTGGAGACTCCGTCCGGCGCGTTTCTCGGGTTCATCCAGGCGGCGATCGCGCTCGACCACCTCACGGGCTTCCATAAGGCGGTCGCCGGAAAAGGAACCGAGGTCGTATTGCTGCGGGGCGACGGCGTGCTGCTGGCGCGCCATCCGGCGAACGCTGCGAATCCAGTCGTGCCGCTGGGCAGCAGGGTCGAGCCCACCGCGGAGCGGGGCATACCCAGAATCACAAGGAACGCGTTCGGAGAGCAGCCTCGCTTGATTTCGGGCCGGGCTCTCGGCGAATACCCTCTGCTGATCGCGGTCTCGCGGGAAGAGCGGACCATACTTGCCGTTTGGCGACGCGAGGCCGTGGTGATCGGCCTCGGCGCGCTCGCGGCGGCGACGGGAATGCTCGTCCTGTTCGGTGTCTTGAACCGGCAGTTCCGCCATCTTCAATCCTCCCAGGCCTCGCTTTCCGCGCGGAACGCCGAGCTGGAACTCAGCCGCGAGCGGCTGGAGGAGCAGGCGACGGTCTTGGTGGAAACGGCTGAGCGGCTGCACGTGAGCGAGTCCGAGTTGCGCGTCCGCGGGGCTCAGCTCTCGGAACAGTCCAGCGTCCTGCAGGTCACGCTCGACCACATGGATCAGGGCCTGCTGATGATCGCGGCGGACCGGTCGGTGCCGGTCTGCAATCGGCGGGCGGCCGAGTTGCTCGACCTGCCGCCCGAATTCATGGCGACGAAGCCCAGCTTCGACGACATCCTCGCGTTTCAGCACCGCACGAGCGAATTCGCGGGGATGGACTCGCAGTTTCAGGAATTCGTCCGCAGCGGCGGCGTGCTCGATGTCCCGGACGTCTACGAGCGGCGGCGGCCGAACGGGCGAGTGTTGGAAATCCGCAGCATCCCGCTGACGGGCGGCGGCGCGGTCCGGACCTATACCGACGTGACGGAACATCGGGCCGCCTCGGAACAGCTTGCGCACGCAAAGGAACAAGCGGAGGCCGCGAACCGGGCCAAATCCGAGTTCCTGGCCAATATGAGCCACGAGATCCGCACGCCGATGAACGGGATTCTCGGCATGAACGGATTGCTGCTGGACACCGGCCTGACCTCGGAACAGCGCAAATATGCCGAGATGGTGCGCGACAGTGCGGAAGCGCTGCTGTCCGTCATCAACGACATCCTCGATGTCTCGAAGCTCGAAGCCGGCAAGGTCGAGCTCGAAGCGATCGACTTCGATCTGGTCGAGGTCGTGGAGAGTGCGGCGACGCTGCTCGCGCCGAAGGCGGCGGAGAAGGGACTGGAGCTCGGGACGTTGATCGATCCGGCTACCCCGCGCGGCCTCCGGGGCGATCCGACGCGAATCCGCCAGATCCTGCTCAACCTTGTCAGCAACGCGATCAAATTCACCGAGAAGGGGACAGTCGGCGTTCGCATCGCGCTCGTCTCCGAAACGGAACAGGTCTGCCGTATCCGCTTTGAAGTGACGGATACCGGGATCGGCATTCCCAAGGATGTGCAAGCCCGCCTGTTCACGAAGTTCACGCAGGCGGACAGTTCGGTAACGCGGCAATTCGGCGGAACCGGGCTAGGCCTCGCGATCTGCCGCGAGCTCGCCGACCTGATGGGCGGCGAGATCGGTGTCGCCAGCAAGTCCGGCGCCGGCTCGCACCTTCTGGTTCGAGCTGCCGCTCGTCCGTGCGTCGCTGGTCGCCGTCATGGATACGCGGGATCTCGCGCGACAGCTCGCCGGCATCCGCGCGCTGATCGTCGACGACGTGCCGATGAATATCGAAATCCTTACGCATCATCTCGAATGCCTCGGCATGGTCGTCGCCGCGGCGGCCGACGGCTTCGCTGGCCTGGCCGAGATCGAGCGCGCCTGGCATCGCTCCGCCCCGTACGACCTCATCATGATCGACCAGATGATGCCGGGCCTCTCCGGCTCCGAACTGGCGGGGCGCATCCGTGCGATTCCGACCTTCGCCGAAAGCAAGCTGGTGCTGGTTTCCTCCGCCGGCCCGCATGGCACTCCGAGAGCCGGAGAGAAGCTGTTCGATGCGGTGTTGGCCAAGCCGGTCCGGCAGCGCGATCTGCTGGAAGGTCTCCGCCGGCTTTACGCAAGCGGGCTGCAATCGGGCGTGGCGGAGCAGGAAACGCCGGTTCCGGCCGACACGCAAGCTTCGCCAAGACCGCTTCGCGTGCTGCTTGCCGAGGACAATCGGATAAACCAGCAATTCGCCGCGGCGCTGCTCGGCAAGGCGGGACACGCGGTGACGTTCGCCCGCAACGGCCACGAGGCCGTGGACGCCGTTCGCAACGCCGTTTTCGACGTGGTGCTCATGGACGTGCAGATGCCGGGCATGGATGGGCTGGAGGCGACGAAACATATCCGCTCCCTGCCGGCGCCGGCCTGCTCCGTTCCGATCATCGCGCTGACGGCGCACGCCATGCAGGGCGCACGCGAAGAATATATCGCCGCAGGGATGGACGATTACGTCTCCAAGCCGATCAAGCCGGCGCTGCTCTTGCGCAAGATGGCGTCCATCGGGCGGAACCCTGCCGACGATGCTGACCGGTCGCCTTGCTCCGTCCCGCCGGTTTTAGAGTCGGCAAACCAAGAGCCGCTGCTCGACAGCGAAGTTCTGGACGGCCTGCGCGACTTGTTTCCCCCGCAACAGATGCACGAATATATCGGCTTGTTCCGCGCAAGCACGGCCGAGCGCCTCGCCAGGATGAACGCCGCCGCGGCCGCCATGAATGTGGCGGGGCTCGGGGCGGAGGCACACGCGATCACGGGAACCGCCGGAACGATCGGGGCCATGCGGCTCAGCGCCATCGCCCGCGAGCTCGAGACGGCCTGCAAGCGCGGCGCGGAGCCCGCGCTCCTCGCCTCCCTCGCCGAAGCTTTGCGGCAAAGGGCGGAGGAGACGGATCGCGAGCTTGCGAACCGCTTCGACGTGCAAATGCCTGCGGCGGCCTGATGCGCGGCACCAGAGAAGGGCGCTCCGATGAATGAGCACGTCATCAACGATCGGGGACACCGCAAGCTCGTCATTGCCGCCGACGATGCACCGGAAATACTGGCGCTGCTGGGAGCGGCGCTCAAGGGAGCGGGATACAACTTCATGGGCACGGCGAGCGGGTCGGAATGCCTCGCTCTCAGCCTTCGCGTGGTGCCGCGGCTGATCCTGCTCGACGTGGAGATGCCGGTTATGAACGGTTTCGACACGTGCCGGCGGCTGCGCGCCAACCGGGATCTCCTGCGCGTCCCGATCGCGTTCCTGACCGGCCGCAAAACCTTCGAAGACGTGACCGAGGGGCTGGCTGCGGGCGGAAACGATTTCATTCTCAAGCCCATCAAGCCGGCGCAGCTGCTCGAGCGCGTGCAGCATTGGACGAACCGCCAAATAGGTGCATGACTCGTTTTAGGCTGGACTGGAATACGTGACCGCAAAATTCCGCTCATCCCCGCGGAGGCGGGGATCCAGGTCTCGCCACGGAGAGCTGTACCGTTTCGCGGGACTGGGTTCCCGCTTTTTCCGCGGGAACGAACGGGGGTGGCAGAGCTGCTCACAGTCAGCCCCCACAGCGAATTCAACGTTAGCCGTCTACGCGCCCGCGCGGCGTTGCCCTTCGCATCTTCAGCCGGACTGCTATGCTCGTTCCTGTCCTCGACACGGCAGGTGATTCATGAGCAACGCCGCCCGGTTGCACGGTTACTACCGGTCCTCCGCCTCCTTCCGCGCCCGGATCGCCCTCAACCTCAAGGGCATCCCGTACCAGTCCATAGCGCACCATTTGCGCAAGAACGAACAGCGCGCGGCGGACTTTCTCGGGCTGAACCCGCAAGGGCTGGTTCCCGCGCTGGAGATCGACGGCCGCGTGCTCATTCAGTCACTCGCAATCATCGAGTACCTGGAGGAGACCGTGCCGTATCCGCGCCTGCTGCCCGAGGATCCCGCCGGGCGTGCGCGCGTGCGGGCGATCGCTCAGCTTATCGCCTGCGAGATCCATCCGCTCGATAATCTACGGGTGCTTCGCTACCTCCGAACCGAATGCAAGCAGGACGAGGCCGCCGTGCAAACCTGGTACAATCACTGGATCTCGGAAGGTTTCCAGGCGCTCGAGCCGATGCTGCGTGACAGTGACGCAACCGGTGCTTTCTGTCATGGCGACGCACCCGGTCTCGCCGATATCTGCCTGATCCCGCAAGTCGTGAACTCGCAGAATTTCAAGCTCGACCTCACGCCCTTTCCGACCATACGCCGGATCTTCGATGAGGCGATGAAGCTGCCGGCGTTCGAGCGCGCCTTGCCCAAAAACCAGCCGGACGCCGAATAGACGGTCCGCTCAGAGGCCGGTGAGGAAGGGATTTCGCTGCCGCTCGGCCCCGAAGCTCGAGCCGGGGCCGTGGCCGCACAGAAACCGGATGTCGTCGCCGAGCGGGAGGAGCTTCGTGCGGATCGAGGCGATCAGCGCCGCATGATCCCCATACGGGAAATCGGTGCGCCCGATCGAGCCTTGGAACAGCACGTCACCGACGATCGCGAACCGGGCCGCCGGGTCCACGAACACGACGTGGCCGGGGGTGTGCCCCGGGCAGTGTAGGACCGCGAAATCCTGGCCCGCGATGGCCACCTTGTCGCCTTCCCGGAGCCAGCGATCCGGCCGCACGTTGCGGACGCCGCGTAGCCCGAAGCTTAGCGCCTGCTGTTCCAGTCCCTCGAGCAGAAACCGGTCGCGCTCGTCCGGTCCGACGATCGGAAGGGCCGGCCCCCCGGCGCCCTGCCCGGAACTGCGGCGGAGCAGCGCCTCGCGCAGCTCGGCAGCGCCGCCGGCGTGGTCGATATGACCATGCGTGAGCAGGATCTGCTCGGGTTCTATTCCCGCCTTCTCGATCGCGTCGAGAATGCGGGGAACGTCTCCCCCCGGGTCGATCACCGACCCGCGCTTCGTGTCCTCGTCCCAGATCAACGAGCAATTCTGCTCGAACGGGGTGACGGGGACGATGGCGGCTCTCAACCCGGACACGGCGAAATCCTCACTAAAACCTGCCGGCGATCAGTGCAGCTTGGGCGATTTCAGGAATGCGGCGCGATCGGCCGATCTGATCGTCAGGCCGAGTGTGGCGCCGTCCCGCCTGAGGCGTAGCCGGACCTCGGCTCCCGCACTTCCGGCCGCCCAGACGCGCCGCCAGAATGTGGCGAGATCGGTGATCTCTTCGTCGCCCACGCCGACGATTTGATCGCCCGTCCGCACGCCCGCCTGCTCGGCGGGGCCGCCGTCGGCGAGGCCGCCCACCACCAGCACGTCGTCGCTCTCCGTCGCATACATCCCGAGCCAGGGGCGAGCAGGGCGGTTCACCCGGCCGTAGTTCAACAGGTCCGGCATGATCGGGGCCAGATGCCCGATCGGCACGACCATGTTCATGTCGAGGCGGTGCCCCTTTCCATCGCCCTGCTGAAGAACGAGCGACCCGATGCCGAGCAATTTCCCGTCACTGCCGATCAGCGCTCCGCCTCCCCAGAAGGGGTGCGCCGGGGCGGTGAAGATCGCGTCCTCCAGTACGTATTCCCAATAGCCGGCGAACTCCTGCCGCCCCACCACCCTGGTCTCGATCGCATGGTGGCGTCCCCCGGCTGCCGCGAACACCGCCTCGTCGCCGACTTTCAGCCGGTCGGAATCGGCAAGCTCGAGCGTCGGAAGATCGAGCCGCCCTAGCGCCTGCACCAGTCCGAAGCCGGTTTCCTGATCGTAGGCGAGAGCATGGCCCGCGACGGCGCGGCCATCGTTGGAGGTGAGCCAGATCGTCTCCGCCTCAGTGATGAGATAGCCGATCGTGGCGACGACTTCGCTGTCCCGGATCACCACGCCGCTGCCGCCCCGCTCCGTTCCGAGCGCGGACGCCGTGAACGCGTCGGCCGCGACATACGCTTTGACGCCGACCACCGCGTTCAGGGCACGCTCGAGATCGAACGCGTAGTCGTCCGGATCCGGCTGCAAGTTGATCGGAATCTCCCAGTCGCCCTTCTTCATTGCCTGGCGTCTTTCCTTGCCCGCGGCGAAGCATCCCTGCCCCAGTGTAGGCGAGAGTATAGGCGAGGCCGACCGGCAAGCGCCAAGTGGGTTGTGTCCCGACAACTAGCCGGCGAGGGCCGGCCGCAGTGGCCGGGCTTATGCGGCCTCGGCCCTGAGCACGACGCGGCCTGTCACCTTGCCATCCCGGAGCCGCATCAGCGCGTCGTTGGCTTGCGATTGCGGCACGGTGCTGACGGGCAGCGCCTGGAGCTGCCCCTCCTGCGCCAGCTTCACGAGATCGCGCAGATCCTTGGGCGTGCCGACGTAGCTACCCTGAAGAGTCAAGGCGCGCATCATCATCACCGGGAGCGACACGGTCAGTTCACCGCCGAAAAGACCGACCTGTATCAGCTTGCCTCCCTTACGTAGCGCGTCGAACGCGAACCGCGCGGTCGCGGTGCCATTGACCAGATCGATCACGGCCAGCACCGGCCCGCCGGTCGCGTCCAGTATGCGCTTGGTCACCTCTTCGGCGGACCCCGCCCCGTCCACGACCTTGGTGGCCCCCGCCTTCAGGGCCGCTTCGCGCTTCTCCGGGCTCACGTCGACCACCACGATGTTCTCGTGCTTCATCGCTTTCAGCACGACGATCGCATTCATTCCCAGGCCACCGGCGCCGATGACCACGATCGGCTCCGTGGGCGCCAGCGGCATCACCTTCTGGATCGCTGAAAAGACCGTGATCCCGGAACACGCATAGGTAGCCGCCACCGCGGGGTCGAGCGAGCCCGGGTCGACCAGATGGCGCGAATGCGGGGCCACGACGTGGGTCGCGTAGCCGCCGTTCTGGAAAATGCCGATGCTGCGCGGGGTGAGGCACATCTGGTCCTCCTCCGCCCGGCACTTGTCGCAGACGCCGCAGCCGACCCATGGGTAGACGATGCGGATGTCACCGACCTTCACGCCTGTCGCGTCGGGTCCCAGCTTGGAGACGCGGCCGACGACCTCGTGCCCCATCGCCAGCGGCAGAACGACGCCTCGATCCTTGAGCAGCAACTTCTTGCCGCCGCCAAGGTCGTAGTAGCCCTCCCAGATGTGCAGGTCGGAATGGCAGACGCCGCAATGGGTCACCTCGAGCTGGACCTCGGTGCCTTGCGGCTCCGGGGTCGGCAGTTCCATCTCCTGAAGCGGCGCTCCACTTTCGACCACGGCCCAGGCGCGCATGTGTGTCCTCCCCCGTATGCGTTCGACCGGATGGGATACCGCAGCGGCCGGACGGTCAAGGCGTCCGGTTCAACACCTCGGGGTTTGCGACGCGGACGGGCCTTCCATCGAGGAAGGCAAGCGCATTCTCGACAGTCTCGCCGTAGAATTGCGCGAACACCTCCTTGGCGCAGTAGCCGAGATGCGGCGACAAAACGCAGTTCGGCGCGGTCCGCAGCGGATGCTCGGCCGGCAGCGGCTCGCGGTCGTAAACGTCGAGGCCCGCGAAAATCCGGCCCTCGCCGAGCGCGTCCAGCAACGCCGCTTCATCGACGAGCGGACCGCGGGCGGTGTTCACCAGCACGGCGCCTTGCTTCATCCGCGCCAGTTCCGCGGCCCCGATAATCCCGCGCGTGCGGTCCGACAGCACGAGATGGAGCGAGACCACGTCCGCTCGGCCCAGCAGCTCCTGTTTCGTCGTCAGCCGCGCGCCGGCCGCGTCCGCCTTCTCGGCCGTCAGGTTCTGACTCCAGCCGAGCACCTGCATCCCGAGCGCCTCGCCGTAGCGGGCCATCCGCGAGCCGATCCGCCCGACCCCGATGAGGCCGAGGGTCTTGCCTTCGAGCAGAGGACCCATGCCGACGCCTTCCTGGAATCGGCCGGCGCGGATCGACGCATCGCCGGCGGCGATTCGCCGCACGGCGGCGAGCATCAGACCGAGCGCCAGCTCCGCCGTCGCGATGCCGGACTTCTCGCCTCCCGGTCGTGCAAACGACGACTCCTTGCGTCGTCAATGCGCCGATATCGATTGAGGCGGCGCGCGAGCCGGTCATGCCCAGCATTCGCAACTTCGGAAGACGCTGCGCGAGCGCGGCGGGGAAGGGGGTGCGTTCGCGCATGCTGAGCACGATGTCGAAATCGGCGAGCGCGGTCGCGACTTCATCGACGCTGCCGAGAGCGCGGTGGAAGAACACGATTTCGGCGCGGGCCTGCAGCGCCGACCAGTCCGCGCTCGCCCGCGCCGCATCCTGCCAATCATCCAGAACCGCGATCCGGGTCATGCGCTTCTCCTTCCCCGGCCGGTAGCCTGGGGCCGCGCCTTGCGTGGCGCAAGCGCCTGCCGTTCCATGCCGTCCATCTCTTCGAGGAGGCCAGGATGACCAAAGTCGCCGTGATCGGTGCGGGGCTGATCGGCCGCGCGTGGTCGATCGTTTTCGCTCGCGCGGGCTACGACGTCGCGCTTTGGGACCCCGCGCCGGAAGCGGTGGAGGCCGGGTTGCGGTTCATATCCGACCGGCTGCCCGAGCTGCGCGAGGCCGGCCTGCTGCGCGAGACGCCCGAAGTCGTGCTGCCCCGCATCCGCCATGTCGCAACGCTGCAAGAGGCCGTGCGCGATGCGGAATACGTGCAGGAGAACGGTCCCGAGCGAGTGCCCGAGAAGCGGGCGTTATTCGCCGAGTTGGATCGCGCGGCGGCGCCCGCGGCGGTCCTCGCCAGCTCGACCTCAGGCATTCCCGCGAGCGCCTTCACTGAAAGCCTGTCCGGGCGCGCCCGCTGTCTCGTCGCCCATCCGGTGAACCCGCCCTATTTGATCCCGGTCGTGGAGTTATGCCCCGCGCCCTGGACCGACGAGGCTGCGATCGCGCGTGCCCGCGACCTCATGGCGCGGGCCGGCCAGGTGCCTGCCATCGTCCACAAGGAGGTCGAAGGCTTCGTGCTGAACCGCCTCCAGGGCGCATTGCTGGCCGAAGCGTTCCGCCTAGTGGCCGATGGGGTGGTGTCTCCGGCCGATCTCGACGCGACCGTGAAGCACGGGTTGGGCCTGCGTTGGAGCTTCATGGGACCGTTCGAAACGATCGACCTGAACGCTCCGGGCGGTCTCGCCGATTATTGCAGCCGCTACGGCGGCTTGTATGCCAAGCTGCAAGAGGAGATGAAGCCGCGCGCCTGGGATCCGGAACTGGTCGGCAAACTTGAAGCCGCGCGGCGGGACGACTTGCCGCGCGACAGTCACGCCCAGCGTCAGGCATGGCGGGATAGGCGGCTCATGGCGCTTCTGGCCCACAAGGCGGGGCAGCCGGAGTAGGGAAGGGATGAGAATGGTTGGCCTCGATCGTCTGGCCTGCATCGGATTGCTGTTGCTGGCCGCGGCTGCCCCCGCCGAGCAAGGTCAAGCTCCGCCTCCCAGTGCGGCCAAGGCAAAGCACGCGCAGCACCGTCCTCCCCACCACACTCGGCAACCAGTGGCGAGCCGAGCCACGCGGCCCGAAGCACCGGTGGCGACCGCGCCGGGTTTCACGCCGGCGCCGGTACCCGACTTGGCAAAGACCGCCCCGGTCTCGCCTGTGGAGAGCCGGACCCACGCGGAGCCGACCTTGTTCGATCTTGGCAACAAGTATCAGGGCGACGGTTATATATACGGATCGTCGCCGCAGGGGATGGATGACCGCCGCGCGGCCAAGGTTCCGGGGGTCGAGGTCAAAGTCCCGCTTAAGTAGAAGTCCCGCAGCACACTCGCCCATCCGGGTATTGCTGCGGGCCGAGGTCGCATCCGGAGTTTTTTAGCCCGTCGGGGTCTGAGGGCTTCGGCCTCACCAAATCCCCAATGACCCGGAGCAGATCGGAGCCGAGAAAGGGTTTCGGCAAGAACCGACCCCATGGGTAGAGTTGGTGCCCATCGAGGTTGTCCGGCCGACCGCTCATAACGACGACGCAAATCTCCGGCCACCGCTGGCGGGCAGCCGCAGCCAAAGCGAAGCCGTCCATCGCAACGCCAAGATTCACGTCCGTGACAAGCACCGCGGGAGGCTTGCCGGCATTCGCCAGATCGAGAGCCGCGCTTGGCCCGGAGACATCGGTGACCCGCATCCCCGCGTCGGTCAGAGCCTCGGCGAGAACCGCGCGTGTGATTTCATCATCCTCGACCAGCAGCACGTCCATGGTAGGCCGCCTTCCGCCGGTCGGCAGGGGTGCCAACGGCCGTATAGTAAAGTCTCACAGGAGGTGAGAGTTCAATATCGGACGAATGTGCGTACGGTAACGCTCAGAAGAGCGATGGACACGAAGTCGCGATCCGATGGCCGTCGGAGTCGGGGCGATGATCGAATAGGTTTGCCTTCCCGTGGATTCGGTCCATATCTAGTCGATCGCTTGCCGAGACACTTTGGGCGCAAGCGACTGAGAGAGACGCCTCGTGCGCTCCCGCCCCAGTCGGGAGAGCACAAATGGACATCGGCCAACGCCCCGTCGCGGCAGTCTTTCATAACGAAATACTGACCGCGCTCCCGCCGGACGACCTCGAACGCATACGCCCGCAACTCAGTCACGTCACCTTGGTGAGCGGGCAGGTACTGCACGAGCGCGGCAGCATCATCGACGATGTGTTCTTCATGGAGCAAGGCGTCGCGTCTCTGACGGCCGATACCATGGACAACGGCGCCGTCGAGGTGGGCCTGATCGGGTGGGAGGGACTGGTGGGCGCCTCGGTGCTTCTGGACCCGAAGGCGGTGGCCATACATCGGGCCTTCATTCAAATCCCTGGCGCGGGTTTCCGGATGAGGGCGGCTGCCCTGCGTGAAGTAGTCGAGCAGTCCCCGGCCGTCCGCGCCTGCTGCTTGCGGTACGTGCATTTCGCGATGATGCAGACGGGGCAATGGGCGGCTTGCAATGCCCGGCATGAGCTGGCCGAACGGCTGGCGCGATGGCTGCTGCTGACCCACGACCGGATGGACGGGGACGAGCTGCCGCTCACCCAGGAGTTCCTTTCCCTCATGCTGGGCGTCCGCCGCGCCGGCGTGAGCGTGGCTGCCAACACGCTGCAGACCGGAGGCCTCATCGAGCAGGCGCGTGGCCGGATCAAGATCGTCGATCGCGCGGGTCTGGAAGCCGCGGCATGCGACTGCTACGGCATCGTCCAGCGGAACCGAGAACAGATCCTGGGCTCATCCAAGTAATTCTGTCCGATTTCGTACATTGCGGGGTCCTGAACCGTAATGAGCGATCCGGTTACGCCTGAGCGTGGCCACTTTTGCGCTTGATTACTCCGCCATTGATGGCGAACATATTGCCGTGAGGTTCGGTGCTGCTCGAAGAAAGTCATGAGACAGCTAATACTCTGGCGAACTGGGCTCCAGGGGGCGCTCTCGGCCGAGGTCGGCAGCTTGCGGCTGGTAGTTAGGACGGCCGACAACTGCGCGCGCTTTCTGGTTCTGAGAGAACCGACAGCGGCCGGCATTTCCCGACCATCTCTCCTTGCCTCCGGCACCGCGGACACGGTGCGGTCCGCTATGGAGGCGGCGGAGCGGACGCTGGGCGGGCTTGAGGTGGCCGGCTTCCCTACTCAGCATTAAGGGAGGGTAGAATGGACGTGCTGCTGGTCGAAGACGACGAGTTTGTGCGGGATTGCCTCTCCGACATGCTGAGGGAGGCTGGCCTGTGTGTCACCGCAGCATCCACGCCGACGGAGGCGCTGGCCATGCCGGATGCGACGGGCACTCCAACGGTGCTCGTCGCGGACGTGCATCTCGGCGCCAGGGTGGACGGCTTCGGCCTCGCGATCGCCGCGCGCCGCCGCTGGCCTGGAATCCGTGCCGTCCTGATGAGTGGCGATGATGAGATAACCGAGCGCGTCTGCGCGTCGGGTGACAAATTCCTGCCAAAACCGTTCCGCGGAGCCGATCTGCTGCAAGCGATTTGTGAGTTGGGAGAACTCCGTCTCGCAACCAGCGATCCGGGATAAGCCCCTCAGTTTATAGGCCGCAGAATGTTCCCGCGCGGAGAGGCGGCGTGCTCCTTCAGCACGGCATCGCTGCCCGGGTCGATTTCCTTGAGCAGCACGTCATATCCCCAGAGATCCGCGAGATGCTGCAGCACCATGCGGGCATCGCTCTCCTCCAGCAGCACGCGGTTGAGCGCGCGATGATGCAGGATAAGCCGGCGGTCGCCGGCCAGATTGACGTCGACGACCTGGATATCCGGCGTTTGCCAGGCGACGTCGTATTGCCGAGCCAGCGCGCGGCGGACTCGCCGGTAGCCGCGCTCGTCATGGATGGCCTCGACCCGCAGATTCGGCTCATTGGCGTCGTCCAGCACTTGGAACATGCGAAGACGACGTATCAGGCGAGGGCTCAAGAACTGGAGGATGAAGCTCTCGTCGCGGTAGTCGGCCCATACGTCCCGTAAGACCGCCATGGCATCGCCGGTGCCAGCGATCGCCGGGAACCACTCGCGGTCTTCCTCGGTCGGCTCCGTGCAGATGCGGGCGATGTCTTCCATCATCGCGAAGCCGAGCGCGTAGGGGTTGATCCCGCTATAGCGCCGGTCGTCGAAAGTCGGCTGGAACACGACGTTCGTGTGCGAATGCAGGAATTCCACGAAGGCCCCGTCGCTCAGCAGCCCAAGTTCGTGCAGCCGCGTCATGAGGCGGTAATGCACGTAGGTCGCGCAGCCTTCGTTCATCAGCTTGGTCTGGCTCTGCGGATAGAAATACTGCGCGATCTGCCGGACGATGCGCAGGATCTCGCGTTGCCAGGGCTGCAACCGCGGCGCGGTCTTCTCGAGGAAATAAAGAATGTTCTCTTGCGGCACTTGCAGGAGGGCGCGGCGGCGCTCCTCGATGGAGTGATCCTCCTTCGGATGCCCCTTCCCCGGCACGGTGCGCCAGAGATCGTTGTACATCCGCTCCTCGTGCATCCGCCGCTCGCGTGCCCGGCGCTCTTCCGAGCGCAAATCGGCAACGCGCTTGCGCGGATAGCGATGCACACCATGGCTCATAAGCGCGTGCGCCGCGTCGAGCAGCTTCTCTACCGCCTCCTCGCCATACTGCTCCTCGCAGGAAGCGAGGTAGCCCTTGGCGAATTCCAGGTAATCGAGGATGCCGTTCGCATCCGTCCACTGCTTGAACAGATAATTGTTTTTGAAGAAATGATTATGGCCGAATGCAGCGTGGGCAATCACCAGCGTCTGCATCGTGGCGGTGTTTTCCTCCATGATGTAGCTGATGCAGGGATTGGAGTTGATCACGATCTCATAGGCGAGGCCTTGCATACCGGCCCGGTATAGCGCCTCGTTGCGGGCGAAATGCTTGCCGAAAGACCAATGCTTGTAGAACAGCGGCATGCCGATCGAGGAGTAGGCGTCCAGCATCTGCTCGGTGCTGATCACCTCGATCTGGTTCAAGTAGACGTTCAGGCCGAGCTCATCCAAGGCGATGCGCTCGATCGCATTATAGGCGCGTTGGATGGTGCCGAACTCCCAGTCGGCGCCTTCGAACAGCGGCCGCTCGGCCTTTACCAACGTGCTCACGGCGCGCTCTCCGCTCCGGCGCTTTTTCGCGCGAACAGCTCCCGGAACACGGGATAGATGTCGCGCCGGTGATTGACCTTGCGCATGGCGAGCGGCGCCCCCGAGCGCGCGATCACGTTGTAGGTCTGCCAGAGATCGCTCTCGCGGCGCACGAACCCGGGCGGGAAGCTCTCCCCCTCACGGCCGACCTCCAGATAGGCGTAGTACTGGCAGATCGGGAGGATCGAATCCGTGAGCAGCGCGGCCGTCCGCTCGTTGTCCGAGGACGTATTGTCTCCATCGGAGGCCTGGGCGGCATAGATGTTCCAGTCCGCCGGGGAGTAGCGCCCGGAGACCACGTCGAGCATCTCTTCGAGCGCGGTGGAGACAACGGTGCCGCCGGTTTCCGGACTGTGGAAGAATGTATCCTCGTCCACCTCCTGCGCCTGGTGGGTGTGGCGGATGAACACCACGTCCACATGCTTGTACCGGCGTTTCAGGAAAATATAGAGCAGGATGTAGAACCGCTTCGCGAGGTCCTTCATGTGCTCCGTCATCGAGCCGGACACGTCCATGAGGCAGAACATCACCGCCTGTGCGACCGGCTTCGGCATGGACTCGAAGCGCCTGTAGCGGACGTCGAGCGGGTCGATATACGGGATCAGGCCGGTCCGCCGCACCGCACGGCCGAGCTGTTCGCGAAGCGCCTCCAGCCGGTCCGGTTCCGCGCCGCTCTCTTCCAGCGCCTCGATCTCCTCGCGGAGACGAGCGATCTCGTCCGCCTTCGGCCGCTTGAGGGCGATCCGCCGGGACAGGCTGTTCCGGATCGTGCGACCCAGGGCCAGATTGGCGGGCGATCCCGAGACGGAGTAGCCGGCGCGATGCCAGCTCAGACTCTCGGTGTCCGTCACGCGGCGTTTCGCGAGATCGGGCAGCTCCAAATCTTCGAGGAACAAGTCCACGAATTCGTCGTGAGAGAGGGCGAAGCGGAAATCGTCCTGCCCTTCGCCGTCCGGGCTTCCCTCGGAGCCGCGGCCGCCGGCTCCACCCTGGGGCCGCGGGAGGAGGTCTCCTTCGGCGTATTCCTTGTTTCCCGGCAGCAAGTATTCCCGGATACCGCCCGTGCTGCCGCGACGGAGGGACGGCTCGTGGACGCCGTGAACCGGAAGGGTGATCTCGCCTCCCTTGTCAGCATCCTTGATGCTGCGGTTGGCGGAACTCTCATGCACCGCCTTGCGGATCAGCGATTTGGCACGGCGCATGAACCGCTGACGATTGGCGAGGCTCTTCCCCCCGGGATTTAAGCGGCGGTCAACGATGTGCATCGACGCTGTGCCTGTCCCTCGGGTGTTTCAAGCTCACCCGGCCTGCTTCACCCGCATGTACCACTCGACGAGACGCCGGACCTGCCGTTCCGTGTAGCCGCGGGCGGTCATGCGTTCCACGAACTCGCCGTGCTTCTTCTCCGTGTCGCTGTCCTTCTTCGAGCCGAAGCTGATCACCGGCAGCAATTCCTCGACTTGGCTGAACATCCGCTTCTCGATGACGTCACGGATCTTCTCATAGCTCGTCCATGACGGGTTCTTCCCGTTGTTGTAAGCCCGCTGCCGCAGGCTGAACTTCACGACCTCGTTGCGGAAGTCCTTCGGGTTGGCGATCCCGGCCGGCTTCTCGACCTTGGTCAGCTCCTGGTTCAGCAGCTCGCGGCTCAGCAACTGGCCGGTATCGGGGTCCTTGAAGTCCTGATCCTCGATCCAGGCGTCGGCGTACGCCACGTAGCGGTCGAACAGGTTCTGGCCGTAGTCGTGGTAGGATTCCAGGTAAGCCTTCTGGATCTCGTTGCCGATGAATTCGGCGTAACGTGGCGCCAGTTCGCCCTTTATGAATTCCAGGTAACGTTTCTCGGTGTCCTCCGGCATTTGCTCCCGCCGGATCGACTGTTCGAGCACGTACATGAGGTGGACCGGGTCCGCCGCGATCTCGGTCGTGTCGTGGTTGAAGGTCGCCGCGAGCACCTTGAAGGCGAATCGCGTCGAGGCGCCCTCCATCCCCTCCTCCGGCCCCGCAGCATCGCGGTATTCCTGGATGCTGCGCGCGCGGGGATCGGTCTCTTTCAGGCTTTCCCCATCGTAGACCCGCATCTTGGCGAAAAAGGTCGAGTTCTCATGTCTCCGGAGTCGCGACAGGACGGAGAACCGCGCGAGCATCTCCAAGGTGGCGGGAGCGCAGGGCGCTCCGGCCAACTCCGACCCCGAGACCAGCTTCTCGTAAATCTTCTGCTCCTCGGTGACCCGCAGGCAGTACGGGACCTTGATGACGAAGATCCGGTCGATGAAGGCTTCATTGTTTCGGTTGTTCTTGAAGGTCTGCCACTCCGCCTCGTTGGAGTGGGCCATGATGACGCCCGCGAAGGGTATCGCGCCGATATTCTCGGTTCCGATGTAGTTGCCTTCCTGGGTCGCCGTCAGCAACGGGTGAAGCATCTTGATCGGGGCTTTGAACATCTCGACGAATTCGAGAAGGCCCTGGTTGGCGCGGTTCAGCCCGCCGGAGTAGCTGTAGGCATCCGGGTCGTTCTGCGCGTGCATCTCCAGCTTGCGGATATCGACCTTGCCGACCAGCGACGAGATGTCTTGGTTGTTCTCGTCACCCGGTTCCGTCTTGGCGATCGCGATCTGCCGCAACCGGGACGGGCGCAGCCGCACGACCCGGAACCGCGAGATGTCGCCGCCGAACTCGTCCAGACGCTTCACCGCCCACGGACTCATGATCCGGCTCAGACGCCGGCGGGGAATGCCGTAGCGGTCCTCCAGCGCCGCGCCCATCACCTCGGGATCGAACAGGCCGAGCGGGCTTTCAAATACCGGGCTGACCTCGTCGCCTGCTTTCAGCGCATAGATCGGATGCATTTCCATCAGCGCCTTCAGCCGCTCGGCAAGCGAGGACTTGCCGCCGCCGACCGGCCCGAGCAGGTAGACGATCTGCTTGCGCTCCTCGAGACCCTGGGCGGCGTGGCGGAAGAAGCCCACGATGCGCTCGATGGTCTCCTCCATGCCGTAGAATTCGGAGAAGGCCGGATAGACGCGAATCGTGCGGTTCATGAAGATGCGCCCGAGTCGCGCATCCTTCGAGGTGTCCACCATCTCCGGTTCGCCGATCGCGGCGAGCAGGCGTTCCGGCGCGGTCGCGTACATCATCGGATCGTCGCGGCAGCCCTCGAGATACTCCGCCAGAGTCATCTCGCTTTCGCGTCGCGTCTCGTAGCTTCGCGTATAGGCCGAGAACAGATCGTCGACCCTTGGCATCACTCGTTCATCCTTCACCGGATCACCACGCCCTTCATCGAATCGCCTGCCGGTAGTACTGTGCCGTAACGTAGACGCAACGCTAACGCATCGCCTGTGCCGCAGTAAATCTTTTGTGCCTCTTTCCCTAAGAAAAGACGAATTTGCTGCGGCGCTGTTGCTGCCCGACGACAGGCATCCCGGATTTCTTTCATCCGTCTTTCCCCCGTAGCTCGCACTTCGCTACTCCCGCTGCGGGGCGGAATTTGGGCGGCATTCTCTGCTGCCCGCGCGCGTCCATTGGTTTGCCGCGCAACTTCCTGGTGGCTCGGCGATACACCCCGAACCCGATTATCTCTGCAGCACTTCATCATCAGGCTGCCGTTGGGAGTATCCCTGTTAGCAGATATTGGTGTCCAGAACATTGACAAGAGGCACTGCAAAAAGCGCGCCTAAGGCGGCCAGGATTGCGTAGCGGCGGCTGGCAGCCCTTGAGCGACTCGGCTGGGACCCTCTTGGTTAATCCCTGCCCGCGGCGGCACTACGGCTTACATTGCGGCCGCGCGCCGCGCTCAACTATGTTCTGGGACACACCTCCCACCGACTTAATCCTTTGTAACGCCAATGGTTGCACGGATAGTGCCGGCCTTCTTTCACTGGCTGACCTTCGCGAGCGTCAGAGCCGGCCGCCCGCAAACCGCCCAACTGCCGGTCAAACCGCAGGCATTTGCATCCCGATGGCGCCGCGTAGCGGGGCGGCTCGCGGTGCGGGAGAGACCACCTGTCGAGCTTGACTGACACCCGCAATCCACGAACCCCAGGGCCGTTCCTCATCGCCGCTTGCGGGAAGCTGCCGGGACCAGGATGATCGTCCCGGCGCAGACGGAAGGGTTTCGGCTTCGCGCGCGTTCTCAGCGCGGGCGGCCGTGACCCGGGTGCGAAAAAAGGTGGTAGCAACGCCTGTCCTAAGCGGGAGGTGATTCATGTCGCTGTCTCTGATCGGACGACGCTCGGTCCTGTGGCTGCCCGTGCTTGGGGTGCCCGTGGTTGGCCTCGGCCTGAGTCCCGCCGCCTCGCAAGCGCAGGATTTCTCCCAGGTGGCCGCCTCGATACAGCGGCTCTACGCTGCGCTACTGGCCGCCATGAAGGCCGGCCCGGCGACCCCGTTCACGCAGCGCTACAATTCACTCGTCGGGCCGGTCACTCAGGCGCTCGATCTGCCCTACATCCTGCAGACGGCGGTAGGGCCGGCCTGGAGCGCCTTGCCGGCGGCTCAGCAATCGGCGCTGCAGAGCGCGTTCCAGAAATACACGGTCGCCACCTACGTCTCGCAGTTCGAGAGCTACGGCGGGGAACGCTTCGAGGTGTTGCCGGGCCTCCGCCCGGCCCCCAACGGGGATCAGGTGCTCCACACTCAGATCATCGGGGGCGGCGGCACGGCCCACACGCTCGACTACGTGATGCGTTCCGTCGGCGGAGGCTGGAAAGCGGTCGATGTGCTGCTCGATGGCACGATCAGCCGCGTCGCCGTGCTCCGTTCGGATTTCCGCCGCCTGTTCGCCCGCGGCGGGCCGACGGAACTGGCCTCCTATCTGCAGCGGAAGGCGACCGATCTCTCAGGCTCGACCGCCCCGCCCTGAGCCGGCGATCCGAGGCCGTTCAGTCGGCCGCTTCCGTCACCAGGCTGGTCGCCCCGACTGGCGCCGGCTCGGTGTCAGCGTCGGTCAGCATCCGCCAGGTTCCACCGACCAGAACCTCGCTTGGGCGGAAACGGGCCTTGTAGGCCATCTTGCGGCTCTCGGGGACCCAGTAGCCGAGATACACGTACGGGAGGCCGAGCGACTTGGCCCTGTCGATCAGCCACAGAATGGTGAAGGTCCCGAGCGAGCGCCGGTCCAGGCCCGGCACGAAGAAACTGTAGACGGCGGAAAGTCCGTCCCCGAGCCGATCCGTGAGGCAGGCGCCCACCATCCGATCGTCCGGGTCGCGGAACTCCACGATGAAGGTCTCGATCGGCGTGTCCTCCACCATGGCGCGGTAGTCGTAAAAGCTCATGGTGGCCATGTCGCCCTCGCCGTGACGGGCCTGCTGGTAGCGCTGGAACAGCTGGAACTGCTCCGCCGTGGCACGGGAGGGGACTTCAAAGCCTTCCAACAGCAGATTCGTCCGGGCGATCCGGCGCAGCGTCCGGTCCGGCTGGAAGGTCGCGACGGGAATCCGGATCGGCACGCAGGCCTGGCAGGAGGGACAGACCGGGGCGTACGCGATGTTGTGGCTCCGCCGAAAGCCCGCCCGGGAGAGCCTGTCGTGCAGCGCATCCGCATCCGGGCCGGTGATCTCCGTCACCACCTTCCGCTCGGTCCTTCCCGGCACATAGGGGCAGGGAAGGGGAGCGGTGGTGTAGAAGAATTGCGGCCGGCGGGGTGGCTTGTAGGTCATGCGTAAGGCGTTCCGGCCCCCATGTTCCAGGACCCGGCGGGCGGGGTCAACGCCCGGGACCGGACGACCACGAGGCCGCTCAGCATATCGTGCAGCGTCCGCTTGCGTACCGTCACCAGGGCGACCAGGAGCAACAGGCCGGAGGTGGCGAGCGTGAGATAATAGAGCAGCGTGGATACCAGCGCCTCGAGCCCGGTCGGCGGGCCGAGATCATCGTTGCGGCACACGCGCAAGCCGAACAACGCCTGACCGGGCGTCGCCGACATCGGACCGGCGAGGAATCCGAAGTGGTAGAAGAATGGCCCAAGCGGGAGCAGGCCGAGCAACGGCATCCCGAGCCCCAGAGTCATGATGCCGAACGTGAACAGAGCGACCCACATCGCGGCCACGATGATGGCGATCAGCGCCAGATCGACGAACCAGGCGAAGCAGCGGCGGCTCAGGACGCCTTCGGTCAACAAATCGTCTTGCACCATGGCAAGGCCATAAGGAGGCGCGTTGAAGACGGGCGTGTTCATGGCGGGTTCAACCTGATTGTAGCAGTTGCGGTCTCGGCCTTCGACCCGAGCAAGATGGTATCGCCATCGCGCCAGCGCTGCAGAAAATCCTTCGCGTGGCGACTGAAGAGATTCCCGGACTGTCCGGGGGCGACGATGAACAGGCTGCGGTCGAGATCCGCGAGATCGTAGACGCCGCGATACGACGGGCCCTCGACCGACTGGAAACCCTCCCATGGCAGCCCGCCCCGCCCCACGGTCGTATCATCGCCCGGGGTGGCGATGCTGGGCGCGGCGAAGCGGCGGATCAGCGGGATCCTTCCCAGGATCGGATGCGCGAACACCACCGGATGTGCCTCTCCCCATCGCCAGGCGCCGGGATCTTCGCCGAAGCGAGACGCGAGATCGGCGACCGATTGCTGCAAGGCCTGCGCCAAAATGGGTTTGCACGTGCCGCCGCACCAGTGCGCCCCATCCGGCGAGAGCACGAAGGCGACGAACTCATGCGTCGGTCCCGCGGAGGCGTGCGGCACGCCCGCCCGGTGCAGCACCAAGTCTCGGAACCGTTGGACCCAGGCGTTGAAGATCAGCGGCTGCGGCAGGTCCATCGCCATGCGGCCGTCCCAGTCGCGCAATAGGGCGAGGGCGCGTCCGGGCAGGCCATCCGGCGCGTCGATCGCGAGCATGGCCGGAAGAATTTGCTGGGCGAAGGCGCTCCGTGGGTCGAGCTGCATTTTCGCGAAATCCGCCGCGCTGTGCCGGTCGGAGCCGTCGAGCATCTGGCGAATACGACGGGCACGCCAGTCGCCGAACCAATCGCGGCCGAGAAAGACGGGGAAATCCGGGGGAGCGATGCGCTCGTTGGCGTTCACGAGCCGCCCGCTCTCGGGTGCCACGATTTGCGGCAAGCGGTCGCCCGCCGCCCAGCCCACCCAATCATGCGCCCCGTCGGCGCCCGGGACGGGGGCGCGACCGTCGCCCGCCCGCCGGATGGGAATGCGCCCGGTGACGTAAAGCGCGATCCGGTCACGGTCGGCGACGAGCAGATTCTGCACCGGGGAGGTGATCTGCTCCGCCGCCCGCCGGACGTCCTCCACGCTCTTCGCCCGGTTCAACGCCAGGATGCCCGAGGCCGCCGTATCGCCGGGCGCGAGATTCGCCATCGCCACGGCGAGCACGGGACTGGTATCGGCGCGCAGGTCGCTGATGACGGGCCCGTGGCGCGTCTCGCGCACGCGCAGGATCTGGTCGGGTTGCCCGCGAATCCGGATCCGCTCCTCATGCACCAGGAAAGGCTGCGGACCGTCCGGCGTCTGGTAGGTTCCGTCCGAGACCGGCGTTTCGATGAAGACGTCCTGGACGTCCGCGCCTGTGGTCGTGAAGGTCCAGGCGATGTGGCCGTTATGGCCGAGGATCAGGAACGGCACGCCCGGCGCGGTCGCGCCCGCCAGCACGCCGTCCGGGGTCTCGATCCGGGCCAGATACCAGATGCCGGGGAAACCGAAGGCGAGGTGCGGGTCTCCCGCGAGCAGCGGCGCCCCGGTCGCGGTGTGACGCCCATCGACCGCCCATTCGTTCGAGGCGCTCGCCGGCGAGGTGAAGCGTTCGGGAAAACGGGGCAGCACCTCCAGCACGCGCCTGGCCGCGTCGGCATACCGCGTGTTCGTCGCGCGGCTCGCGTCGGGCCTGCCGTCTTCCGGCTCCGAGGGCCAAAGTTCGTTGATCTGCTCCTCGGGAAGTTGGCCGGCGAGCGAGAGGCGGGCGAGCTCCATGCGCCAGTTCTCGGACAGCCAGAGCCCCATCGTCTTGCCCCAGAGCAGGCTATCCACCGGCGCCCACGGTTCCGGCGCCCCGAGCAGCAGGAATTCTGGCGCGCTGAAACGGCCGTGAGCGGCGATCCAGGCGTTCACGCCGCGCGCGTACGCCTCCAGCATGGCCCGCGTGTCGGGCGCCAAGCTATCGAGATCGGCGAGCGCCCGGCGGCGCAGCCCGAGCACCCGCATCTGACGATCGAGCGGCAGCGTCGCCGTGCCGACGATCTCCGACAGCCGGCCGGAGGCGTTGCGGCGCATCAGCTCCATCTGGAACATGCGGTCGCGCGCATGCGCGTAGCCGAGTGCGGCGGCGGCGTCGGTCGCGGATGCCGCCTGGATGCGCGGCACGCCGTCCGCGTCGAAGTTGATCGTCACGGGGGCGGACAGGCCGGGAATGGCGGCGTCCTCTCGCTCGCGCGGCAGGCTGAACCAGAGCACACCCGCGAGCGCGGCGGCGACGAAGAGCACTGCCACGCCGATCGCGATCAGCGCGCGGCGGATCGCACGAAAGAACCATCCCATGATGGATTGGGGAGTAGCGGGGAGACGAGCGGAAGGGAAGGCGTGATTAGCGCCGATTCGCTCGACCGGAGCCGCTTGCCGGTGGTTTCCGCGGTTCCTACACACCACTGTCGAGCTCAGGGGAACGCGGGAGGAAGCGAATGACCGAACGGGCCGAATATCAGGGCGAGCTGTTCAGGAAGGGACTGGAAGTGCGCCGCGCCGTGCTCGGAGCCGAGTATGTGGATGCTTCGCTCGCGCGTGCCGACGACTTCATGGCCGCCTTCCAGAAGCTGACCACCGAGTTTGCTTGGGGGGAGATCTGGTCCCGCCCGGGCCTCTCCCGCAAGACCCGGAGTATGCTCAATCTCGCGATGCTCACGGCGCTGAACCGGCCCGCCGAGTTGCGCCTGCATCTGCGCGGGGCTCTGACCAACGGCGTGACGCGGGAGGAGATCAAGGAGATCCTGCTGCAAACCGGGGTTTATTGCGGGATTCCCGCGTGTCTCGACGCGTTTAAGGTCGCGGCGGAGGTGTTGGCCGACGCCGATTCCGGTTCCGGCGCGGGTGGCTAGCGTGGCCGATCAGACCAGCGTCGGTTTCGTGGGTCTCGGCAACATGGGCTGGCCCATGGCGGCTTGCCTCGTGCGCGCCGGTTTTCCGCTCCAGGTCCACGATAGCCGCCAGGCGATAGCGGAAGCGTTCGCGCGGCAGCTCGGCGCCGTGGCACCCGGCGGCATTCGCGCGCTTGCCGCGGCGTCGGACGTGGTGATCACGATGCTCCCGACCAGCGCCGTCGTCGAACAGGTGGTGGCGACCGGCGCGGACACGGTGCTCTCCGGCATGCGGCCGGGAACGGTCGTGGTCGAGATGAGTTCCGGCGTGCCTTCGCTCACGCAGACGATCGCCGAGCGCGTCGAGGCGATGGGCGGCCAGATGGTGGATGCGCCGGTCTCGGGCGGTGTGCCGCGCGCCCGGACCGGCGAGCTCGCGATCATGGTGGGCGGGGATTCGGCGATCGTGGATAGCGTGATGCCGGTGCTGTCCGCGATGGGCAGCACGGTGCTGCGTACGGGGCGCGTCGGTTCCGGGCAGGCGATGAAGGCTCTGAACAACCTGGTCAGCGCCGGGGGCTTCCTGATCGGCATCGAAGCGCTGCTGATCGGACAACGGTTCGGGCTCGATCCCGCGTTGATGGTCGATGTGTTGAACGAGGCGACCGGGATGAACAACTCGACGCAGAAAAAGTTCAAGCAGTTCGTGTTGTCGCGCCGGTTCGATTCCGGATTCGGGTTGGATTTGATGGTGAAGGATCTGACGATCGCGCTCGGCGTGGGGCAGGAGACGGCCACACCCACGCCCTTCGCCGCGCTGTGCCGCGAGTTATGGAGCGCGGCCGGCGCGATGCTTGGGCCGGGCGCGGATCACACGGAGCTGGCGAAGTTGTCGGAGCGGCTGGCTGGCGCGGCGCTTTCCGCTGTTGACCGCGATATCGGCCCGGTCCCGGCTTCCTCGACATAACGGGCCACTCCCGGACGCTTGTTCCGGGAAAAGAGCGGCGGCGATGGCCCGATTCTCCATGCCGATGCGCGCAACGACCACTTTAGGCGCTCCGATGCCCCATCACCGATATTTGCACCGCCCTTCGTCGGTTGGCGACGAGCAAGAGAGCGATTGCGAGCAGAGGGCATAGGATGTCCGTGTAGAACGGAACACCCGCGTTGCCCGGCGCGAAGTTGCCCGCGATCAGCATCTGTCTGACGTGTCCCACGGCGTCGCCGAGCAGGAAGATCGAGGCGGCGCTGATTGTCGCGGCCTTGAAGCTCAGATCGCGCCAAAAGGAGATGCAGGCCGTCACGCCGATGGCTAAGTCGGCCATGCCAACCTCGAACTGGAATGGACTCACTTGCCAGCCAATGAGGGCCGCAGCCGTCCCCGGAAAGAAGACATGAAAAGCCCCGGCCCACAGCCCTGTGACCCCGATGGGGAGCAGCAGTATCCACGATAGGAACCGTTCGACGGCAAACCCATGGCCATACCGCGATGCCGCGATAACGAGCGCAACGACAAACAGCAGGGCGGGCAAGTTCTGCAGGACAAAGCCGATAACGTGAGAGATCATGGGCGGCAGGCTACCATGCGGACTTGCGCAGGCCCGACGCTGCCAATGCCTGTGCTGCTACCATACTGAATTCCCGCTGAGTGCCGAGGCGGCACCGTCAATGCCTGGATTTAGCGACTGCTCCAGCCTAATCTGGCCATTGAGGCGGAACTCGCCACCTCGCCGCCTGTTGACCAAGCGCAATAGGAGCTCTCCCATGTTCATGCACAACAAGCGACTGCAATACACCATCCGTGTTTCCGAGCCGAACCCGCGCCTCGCGTGTATGATCATGGAGCAGTTCGGCGGCGCGGATGGCGAGCTTGCCGCCGCGATGCGCTATTTCACGCAAGGGCTGGGCGAGGACGATCCCGGCCGCAAGGACATGCTGCTTGATATCGCGACTGAGGAATTGAGCCACCTCGAAGTGGTCGGCTCGATCGTCACTATGCTCAACAAGGGCCTCAAGGCACAGCTTGCCGAAGGCCAGATGAAAGAGGCCGACCTTTATCAGATGGTCGGCGCTAGCGGTACAACGGTCAAGGAGTCGATCCTGTTCGGCGGCGCCCCCGCACTATGCGATTCGGCCGGCGTTCCCTGGACCGCCGCCTATATCGACTCGCGCGGCGAGCCGACCGTGGATCTGCGGTCCAATATCGCGGCCGAAGCGCGCGCCAAGATCGTCTATGAGCGACTCATCAACATCACGGACGATCCGGGCATCAAGGACGCGCTCGGCTTCCTGATGACGCGCGAAGTCGCCCACCAGAAATCGTTCGAAAAGGCGCTTTACGCGATAGAAAACAACTTCCCGTCGGGCAAGCTGCCGGGCATCCAGAAGTATGCCAGCATGTACGTCAACACCTCGCAGGGTGAAGGCGACGCAACCGGCCCGTGGAACTCGGGAGACGAATGGGACCGCATCGACAATCTTCAAGAGGTGATGCCCGTCGACGGCGGGGACGGAATGGCGACGGTCAAGCTTACCACCAAGGACGCGAAGGTCGTGGCCAAGATGGCCGAGCGCACCATGTCGGATCCCTCGTCCGATCCGACCACTGGTGCCGATCTCGGCGCAGGTCCGGGCGCCGGGCGCACCAAGAGCGGCGACAAGGGCGGCGCGGCCGACATCCAGGAAGCCCCGGCCATGGGGGAAGCTGCCGCCCGCAAGTCAGCGACCTAGCCGAAGCGGCACGATGCGAGGCCCGCCGGTCACCCGGCGGGCGGTTCTGTGCTCAGGCGTGATCTCTGATCACATCTTGATGCCGAGCTGCGAGCCTGAAGCGATCTTCGCGGACCGCATCGGTTGGAACTAAGCTGATAACTATCGTCCTGAGCTATGGTCACGCCAGGGTGGCGGCAGCCGCCTAGTCCCAGACCGGAGCTCACCCCCAATTCACCATGATCGTCTTCTTATGCGTGAAGTGTTCCAGCATCAATTCGAGGCTAGCTTCCTTGCCCAGTCCCGAGCTCTTCACCCCGCCATAAGAAATATTCGCCTGCACGACGAGGTTCTGGTTCACCTGCACCAGTCCCGCCTCCAGCCCGTGCGCGAACTTCATCCCCATCCGCAGATCGTTGGTCCACACCGACGCGGCGAGCCCATACTCGCTATCATTCGCCGCCGCTAGAACAGTGTCCGCATCGTCGAACGGAAACACGCACGTCACCGGTCCGAAGATCTCCTCCTGCACCAGCCGGCTGTCGTTTCCGAGCCCGGTGAAAATGTATGGCTGAATGAACAGCCCCTTACGCAACGCGGGGTCCTTCGGCATGGCGCTGCAAGCGCGGCCCGTCGCGCCCGGTGTGCGCAAACCCTCCTCGATGAAGCCGCGCACCTTATCGAACTGGTCCTGGCTGATGATCGTTCCGATGTCGGTTTTCTCGTCCAGCGGGTCGCCCATCACCATCGCGTCCACCTTCGCCGCGAGCGCGTCGACGAAGCGGTCATAGATCGGCCGCTCGACATAGATGCGGCTCGCCGCCGTGCAGCTCTGGCCCTGGCGGGTGAAGCGCATCGAGGTGATCGCGCCCATCACGGTCTTCTCGAAGTCGCAATCCTTGAACACCACCATCGGGCTCTTGCCGCCCAATTCCAGCGTCACCGGAATCAGCTTCTCGGCCGCCGCCTGCGAGATGATCCGCCCGACCTCGACGCTGCCCGTGAACGTCACCTTGCGCACCTTCGGATGCGCGATCAGCGGCGCGCCGCATTCCGGGCCGAACCCCGACAGCATGTTGAAGCAACCGGTCGGCAGCACGCGGTTCAGCAGCTCGCAGATGCGCAGCACCGCGAGCGGCGCCTCTTCCGCCGACTTCACGACGACGGTATTTCCGGCCACCAGCGCGGGCGCGACCTTGAGCGCCATCAGCAGCATCGGCACGTTCCAGGGAATGATCGCGCCGACCACGCCAAGCGGCTCGCGCACCGTCACCGTCAGCACATCCGGTGCGAACGGGACGCTCTCGCCCTTCAGCTCGCCGGCGAGCCCGCCGTAGAAGGCGAAGATGTCGGCCACCACGCCAGCCTCGACGCGGCTCTCGGTGCGCAGCGCCTTGCCGGTCTCGAGCGCGATCAGCCGGCCCAGCTCCTCGACGTGTTCGTTCAGCAGCGCGGCGCATTGACCGACCAGCGCCCCGCGTTTGCGCGCCGGCATCCGCGCCCACGCCTTCTGCGCCGCCGCCGCGTTCGCGACCGCCGCGTCCACGTCCGCCGCGTCGCCCTCGGCTGCCTCGCCGACCTGCTCGCCGGTTGCCGGGTTGACCACGGCGAAGGTCTTGCCCGAGCGGGGCGGGACGAACGCGCCGCCGATGAAATGCTTGCCCGACAAGGCCCGGGCGAGCGCTCGTTCATCCAGCGTCGGAACTTCCGGGGTCGGATGCGGCCGGTCGAGCATCGGGTTTTCCTCCTGCTTGGGCAGATCCTATAAGCCTTGGGCGATATGGACCCGCCGCCAAACGCGGGCAAGCAGGAGAGCCGATGACCGAACCGACCGGCGGCCCCGCCGCGCCCGCCCGGCCGACGCCGGTGGAGCCTCGTTCCGGCGAGGTGCCGTACCTGCTCGGCACGGCGTTCTATCGGATGGCCTATGTCGAGTGGGGCGATCCGGCCGCGCCCCCGGTCGTCTGCGTGCATGGCCTCACGCGCAATGGCCGCGACTTCGATCCGCTGGCGGAGACGCTGTCCGACCAGTTCCGCTTGATCTGCCCTGATCTGCCCGGACGGGGCGCGTCGGAGTGGCTGCCGGACGGATCACTCTACCAGCCGCCGACCTACGTGCAGGCGCTCTCGCATCTGCTCGCGGCGATCGGCAAGCCGGTCGCCTGGATCGGAACCTCGCTCGGCGGCATTTGCGGCATGGCGATCGCGGCGGCGCAGGGCAATCCGATCTCGCGCATGGTGCTGAACGATATCGGCCCGCATATCGCGGTCGCGGCGCTCCGGCGGAATTCGCGACTATCTCCCGGCGCCGGATCAGATCACGCGGTTTCGCGACATCGCGGAGCTCGAGGCTCATCTGCGCCGCGTCCATGCGCCTTTCGGCCCGATGACTGATGGGCAATGGACCCATCTCGCGCGCATATCGGCACGCCCGCTGCCGGACGGCGGCGTGACCTTGCACTACGATCCGAAACTATCCGCGCCGGTCAAAGCGACGGAGCCGGAAGACGTGCAGCTCTGGCCGCTCTGGACGCAAATTCGTGTCCCGGTGATGGCGATTCGCGGTGAAACGAGCGACCTCCTGCCCGAGGAGACGTTCGCGCGCATGGTGCAAAACGGCGCACGGCCGCTCGTCCTCAAAGGCGTCGGTCACGCGCCATCGCTGATGGACGCGCCGACCATCGAGGCGATCCGGGATTTTCTCCTCGAGGTGAGCGGTAGTCCTTTCGCCGGCCGCGCCGATGTGGCCTATAGCCCGTCCTGCTCGAGGAGCGGCGGCCGGAGCGTAGCGCAGCCTCGTAGCGCATCAGTCTGGGGGACTGGGGGTCG